>NZ_JBIRHH010000003.1:126582-386648 GCF_044328425.1 Streptomyces sp. NPDC017943
GGCTGCGGCCCTCGCCCGCAGCCTGGGGGTAGGCCACCCCGTCACGGCCCCGCCGTAGGGGGGTGGGGTGCGGAAAATCCGCACCCGACCCCCGCCTCAGCGCCGCGATCGTCTTGTCCGACAGGCCGGCCACGCTCGCCAGCCGCCGGTTGGACCACTCGGGGAAGTCGGCCAGCATGTGGAGGGCCGCGGCCTTGCGGTCGGCCAGGGACAGAGGCAGTCCGTGATTGCTGTTCAGCTTGACCGCCAGGACGAAGGCCTGGCGCTCGTCACCGTTGAAGAGCACGGCGCTGATGTGCGAGGCGCCGCTCTTCTCCGCCGCCCGGAGCCGGTGCACACCGTCGATGACCGTCATGGTCGTCCGATGGATTACGATCGGCGGCAGTTCGGAACACACCTCGGCGAGCATGCTGATGTGCCGTGGGTCCTCTCCCGTGGTGCGAAGGGAACCCGCGACCACAATGCTGCATATCGGTACGCGCGTGATCTCCGATAAGAGGCCACTGAAGTACAATTCTGAACGACTTAAATGCTGCTGCATCGGCTGCTGCGTGGCTGCCGAGACGTGGTCCCTCACTCTTCCTCCCCAGCGATCACCCGAGGAGAGAAAGGGCTGTCATGAGCCATCGGAAAGGTGAGCAACATCGAGTCTCCCCCGCGACGCAATGCCGAATGACCTCGAACCCTGCCAGCAGGATCGATGCCACGCAAGAGTCCGTTCACACGGGCCAGTTGGAATGGTCATGCACTCCGTGATCGCCGAATGGGCGGCTCCGGCCGTGCAAAGGGGGGCCTCCTGCCGGAATGATCCGCTCCCCGAGGACGCACGAGTCATGTCTTCGCTGCTCGGCGCATGATCCGTCCCGGTTGTCTGGACCAAATGGTCTGTTTTGCTTGGCCGGTGTGCATGCACAGCACGGGAAAAGCGCGGCCCGTGGGCGGCCGTCGAGCAGGTAGTGACATACCCGCCCCGGAGAAGTTGCTCCAGCAGCGGCTGTTCACGCCGCCGCGGCGTTGTCCAGCTCCAGCGCTCCGCGCAGCCAGTCGTCCGCGGTGCCCGGGGTCGGCTCGGGCAGCCCGGACGGCGGTGTGCGCAGGACGGCCGTCAGCTCCCAGTACCGGTCCAGGCGCGGCTCGGTGGCGAGCCGCGCCGCCAGCAGCCGCCGGAACTCCCGTGAGTCCCGGCAGCCGTACGCACGCGCGTACGCCGCGACATACGCGTCGAGGGCCTCGCCCGCGTGCGGGGCACGGTCGTGGCGCACCTGCGGGCCCGCGAGGTCGAACGCCTCGATGAGTCCGGCGTAGAGGAGACAGGCGCCGCCGGCTCCGGCCACCCGGTGCACGTCCGGCTGGGGCCGCCGGCCGGACGGGCAGGGAGACGTCGTCATCGCGTGCAGCCGGGCGAAGGCGAGCACCTGGTCGGGGGTCGGGTCGTCGGGCGGCTGGGGGACGGCCACTTCCAGGAACGCCGCCGTCACGCGGGCCGGCATGCGCGGCGGCAGCCAGCCCCGCCAGAAGCGGACCAGCGGCGCCGTGCTCGGCGGGGTGCTCACCGCACCCAGGATCCGCAGCCGTTCGGACCGCTCCGCGGCCGGGCACTCCGCCACCAGCCGCAGGGCCGCCTCACGCCAGCGCATCGCCGTCAACTCACTGCCCAGCTCGCGCAGTCGGCTCGCGACCGCCTCCTCCAGGACGCGGCCCGCCCCGCCCGCGTCCTCGACGACCCGCCGCACCTGCGGCACCGACAGGTCCAGCGCGCGCAGGGACCGGATCAGCCTCAGCCGCTCCAGTGCCTCGGGCCCGTAGCGCCGGTGCCCGCCGCCGCTGCGGGCCGACTCGGGGAGCAGGCCCCGGTCGGAGTAGAAGCGGACGGTCTTCACGGTGACGCCCGCGCGCTCCGCGAGCTCGCCGATGCTCCAGAACTGCTCGTCGGACATGGCCGGTTGAACCTCCCTCAGGGGGAGTTCCTACGGTACCGGCGCACGGAGCGGGCCGACGCCCCGGCCTCATGGCCGGTGTGCGCGAGGCACGGCAGGCAGCGAATGGGGAGGAGAGACCCATGACGGTGTTCATCATGGTGGCGGGTGTGTTCACGGGGACACACGTGTGGCAGGAGACGGCCGCCCGGTTGGCCGCGGCCGGCAGCGAGGCACTCCCGGTGGCCCTGACGGGGCTCGACGCGGCCCGGCCCGCGGATCCGTCGGTCCGGACGGACCTGGAGACACACATCGCGGATGTGCTGGCGGTGGTCGACGCGGTGGACGCCGGCGAGGAGATCGTGCTCGTCGGTCACGACTACGGGATCCACCCCGCCCTCGGGGCCGCCGACCGGCGGGCCGCGCGCATCGCGCGGATCGTGTACCTGGACTGCGGAATGGCGCAGAACGGTGTTCCGGCGCTGGCCGCGATACCCGACCGCACACTGCGCGCACAGCTCGCCGAGCGCGACCGGCGCACCGCGGCGGACGAGGTACTGGCGCCGCCGACCGGTGAGGAGTGGCAGCGCTGGGGCAGCACCGCAGGAGTGCCCGACGCGGCACTGGACCGGTTGTCCGCCCTCGCGGCACCGCAGCCCCTGGGCACTCTGCTCCAGCCGTTGCGGTTGAGCGGGGCGGTGGCCGCGGTACCGGTCACCGGGGTGCTGTGCACCGGCAACGGCGTCAGCGTCGACCTGGTGCAACGGCTCGTCGATCTCGGCGACCCCGCGCTGGTGGCGCTGGCCGGGCCGCACATCGGCTTCTTCGAGATGCACACCGGGCACTGGCCGATGCTGTCGTGCCCCGCCGATCTGGCGGACGTCCTGCTGCGCGCGGCGGCCGGCGAGGGGCGCCGCCTGCTCCCGCCCGGCGCGCAGTCGCCACCCGCCCATCTGCGTCCGTTCCCGGTCGACGTTCCCGAGGTGGTGCGGGACCGCCGGGGGCAGGTCGATCTGTACGTCCCCTCAGGCGGCGCACCGCGTCCGGCAGTGGTCTTCGTCCACGGCGGCCCGGTCCCCGCCGGGGTCCGGCCCACCCCCCGGGACTGGCCCACCCTGGTGGGCCACGCCCGCCTGGCGGCCGCCGAGGGCGCCGTCGGGGTGACCCTCGACCACCGCCTGCACGACATTGCCGACTACGAGCGCGCCGCCGGGGACGTCGCGGCGGCGGTCGAACTGGTCCGGGCCGATCCCCGGGTGGACCCCGAGCGGATCGCGCTGTGGTTCTTCTCCGGCGGGGGCCTGCTCACCGCGGACTGGCTGGCCGGCCCGCCGGCCTGGCTGCGCTGCCTGGCCGCTTCCTACCCGGTGCTCGCACCCCTGCCCAACTGGGGGCTCACGGACAGCCGTTTCCATCCGGTCCGGGCCGTCGCCCACACGGGCGGTCTGCCCCTCGTCCTGCTGCGCGCCGGGCTGGAGACCCCCGAGATCGCCGCCACCGTCGAGGCGTTCGTGACCGCGGCCGAGAAGAGCGGCGCGGCGTTGGAGCTGGTCGACGTGCCCCGCGGCCATCACGGCTTCGAGACGCTCGACCCGCCCGAGGAGACCCGCCCGGCCCTGCTCCGTGCGATGCGCTCGGTGATCAAGCACCTCGAGAGCTGACGCGAGGGGCCTCCTCCGTGCCGCTCCTGGACGGCAGCCGTCTCAGGGGCGTGCGGCGGGGCCGGTGCGCCCCAGCCGGAGCGCGGAGACGAGGAAGAAGACACCGCCGAGGAAGGCGTAGCCCGCCAGGGATGCCAGTGAGGTGCCGTCCTGTCCCGCCTGGGCGACGAAGGAGGCTCCGGCCAGGGTGGAGAGGGCACCGCTGGCGATCATCGGCCGCTGTCCTCCCATGCCGCGCCGCAGGACGCCGACGACCAGCTGGACGAGGCCGGCGGTGATCGCCCACACGCCCCAGACGCGCAGGACCGCCGGGATGCCCGAGGCGACCGCCGCGGCCAGGGCCCCGGCGGTCAGGGTGCTCAGGGCGACGTTGACGTACAGGCCGCGCACGGGTCCGCGGCCGGCCCTCGCGGACCTGATGTCGACGACGGCGCAGGCGACGTCGAACAGCGGATAGACCACCAGCAGCGTCGCGCCCAGGGTGCCGAGGGTGTGCGTGGTGGTGAACAGCAGCGCGGCCCAGACGACGGCGAACGCGAAGCGCACGACGTACAGCCGGCGCAGCGCCCCGGAGGCGGCGGCCGGGGCGGGGGTGGGTGCGGGAGGGGCGACGGAGCTGGCCATGGCGGCTTCTTCCTGCTCGACGGGATGGGCCGTGCCGTGAGGGAGAACGTTCGGTCTCCCTCACGGCACGGCCCATCCAAGGCCCACCCGCGCTCTCCTGTCAAGACCGAACGTTCTCCCTCAGAGGGCTGCTACCGTGGCGCCATGAGCGCGAGCACAGGGAGCGGGAGCACGTCGGAGGCACGGTCGCGACTGCTCGGAACGGCCACCCGGATCTTCTACGCCGAGGGCATCCACTCGGTCGGGGTGGACCGGATCATCGCCGAGGCGCAGGTCACGCGCGCCACCCTGTACCGGCACTTCAAGGGCAAGGAGGACCTGATCCTCGCCTATCTCCAGCAGGCCGACCAGGGCATCAGGGGCCAGGTCGCTGCCGTCCTGGAGCAGGACCTCACGGCGGCCGACACGGTCCGCGCCGTCGCACGGTCCATCGCGGAGAGCATCCGGACGCCGGGTTTCCGCGGGTGCGCCTTCCTGAACGCGGCGGCCGAGTACCCCGACCCGGCGCACCCCGTCCACCGGGCCGTCCTGGCGCATCGCCAGTGGTTCCTGGACACCGCCACCCGGCTGCTGGCCGAGGCCGGCTGCGTTCCCGCCGAGACGGCGGGGCGTCACTTCGTCATGCTCCGCGACGGCGCCATGGCGGCGGGCTGCCTCTTCGACCCGGCGCTCATCTCCGAGACGTTGCTGAACGGCGTCGAGGGCCTGCTGCGGACGGGCATCCCGGGTACTGCCGACCCCTCCTGAGGCTCGACGGAGCCGGGGCGCGAAGCAGGGGACCACGAGGAGTCGCCCCCGCCCCCGGGACCGCCGGAGGAGGCCGGGCACGGCAGCGCCGCTTGAGGCCGAGGACCCGGACGGTTGCTCCGCTCGAGGCCGAGGGCCCGGACGGTTGCTCCGCGGCGTCGGCGCGGTGTGCGGACCCGGGCCCCCGCGCCGCCGCGCCAGGGGCCCGGGGAGTGCGCCGCCGCCCGTATCCCTCGTGCCGGCGGGCCCTCGCGCGGGACGGTGTCCCGCACCCTTGCCGATCCTTCCGGGCCGGCGGCTGCGACGGATGCAGCCGCGGGCCGTCCGCCGTCCGCGCCGGCCGGCCGGACGTGTCCCCCGGACAGGCGCGGTGAGCGGCCCGGGACTGGGCACTCGCTCCCCCATGAACGAGCACCACGACGGTCCCGACGCCGCCCACCGCCGACCGCAGGGCGTGTCGGACACCACCGTCCAAGCCCTCGGCGCCCTGTCCAAGGCGCTGGAGACGACCGAGCGCGCCCGCGGGCACCTGTACGCCTTCCACCAGCTGACCGGTGGGGCCGACTTCGAGCTGGACCGTGCGGTCCGGCTGCTGCGCGAGGCGGGCCACCACGCCTGGGCGGACCGCGTCCAGCGCGAGATCCTGGGCCGCAACGTCATCCCGGGGCACTGGACGTTCCAGATCGTCGAGGCGTACAACGACACCTACTACGACCCGTTCAAGGCCGCGGAGAAGGCAGCACGGCAGGAGCTGGCCGAGGGGAAGGACCACCTGTTCGAGGCCGAGCTCAAGGAGGAGCGGCGCACCGGCGGCCACCCGGACCACTCGGCACGTCCCGGCACCGCGCCGCAGGGGTGAGCCCCGCGGGGCTCACCCGGTGACGGTCCGCCTCAGCACAGCACCCGCAGCGCGCCCGGCAGCACCCTGGCCGTGACGGGGAGGACGGCCTCGATCTCGCCGTCCGCGCCGTAGGGCAGGTCCCGGTCGGCCTCGATACGTATCTCGCGGCCGCGGACCACCTGCACCTGGGGGCGGTGGACGTGGGCTCCGGTGTCCAGCTCCTTCATCAGGGCGAAGAACAGGCGGCGCGGCGCGTCCCGGATCATCACGACGTCGAGGAGTCCGTCGTCCAGACGGGCGTCGGGGGCGATGCGGCGTGCCGAGCCGTAGTAGCTGGAGTTCGCGGCCACCACGGTGTAGCCGCTGTAGGCGTGGTCCCGGCCGTCGACGGTGACCCGGTAGCGCACGGGGCGCCAGCCGCTGATCGCGCGCAGGGCCCCGGCGTAGTAGGAGGCCGGGCCGCGCAGCATCCGGGACCGGTTGGCGTGCTGGTTGGCCAGGGCGTCCACCCCCGCGTACACGCTGCCGAGGACGACGGTGGCGGCGTGGACCGACGACACGACCTCGATGGTGTCCACGGCGCGCGGGGTGCCGTGCAGCAGGACCCGGGCCACGCCCTCCGGGTCGCTCGGCAGGCCGAGGGCCCGGGCGAAGTCGTTGCCGCGCCCGGCCGGGACCATGCCGAACAGGGCGCCGGTCCCGCTGAGGGCTCCGCCGATGCTTCCGGTGATGCCGTCGCCGCCGACGGCGAGGACCACCCGGCCGCGCTCCCCGGCGCTCCGGGCGAGCTCACGGGCGTGGGCGAGGCTGCGGCTGTACTCGGTCTCCAGCTCGGCGCCCGCCTCCCTCAGGAGACGGGCCACCTGCAGCAGCGCCGCCGCGCTGGTGGCTCCGCCCGCGGTGGGGTTGACGACGGCGGTGAACTGTCGCATCGATGTGCCTCCGGGCTGACGGGTGGTGCCGGGTGGTCGTGAAGGTGGGGTGGTGCGGTCGGGCGGGCCGGGGGCCGGTTCAGTCGGCCGGCAGCAGCACGCCGGGGTTCAGCAGGCCGTCCGGGTCCAGCCGCTGCTTGACGGCTCGCAGCGCCGCGACCCCGAGGTCGGTGGCCTCGCGCACGTACCAGTCGCGGTGGTCGGTGCCGACGGCGTGGTGGTGGGTGATCGTGCCGCCGGCCGTGAGGATCGCGTCGTTCGCGGCGTGCTTGGCGCGCGTCCAGTGCGCCACCGGGTCGTCGCCCTGGGCCGAGACGACCGTGAAGTACAGCGAGGCGCCGTTCTCGTAGACGTGCGAGATGTGGCACATGACGAGGGGCGGGGTGCCGTTCCCGGTGAGCGTGCTGGTCAGCGCGTCGCGGACGGCCGTGTACAGGCCCGGCAGCCTCGACCAGTAGGCGGCGGTCTCCAGGGTCTCGGCGAACGCGCCCGCCTCGAGGAGCGAGTCGCGCAGGTAGGGCGCCGAGTAGCGGCCGTGGGCCCAGCGCTCCCCCGGCTCGTCGCCGGCGAACTCGCCGCCGCAGTCGGCGAGGACGGCCGCTGCCGCCGCCCGGCGCCGGGCGGTGTCGTCCTCGGTGCCCTCGAAGCCGACCACGGCGAGGCAGCCCGCGTTCCCCTGTTCGACGCCGGCACCGATGGCCTCGGGCTGGGCCAGGCCGATCAGTGTCTCGGTCTCGTCGGACAGCCGCAGGACGGTGGGGCGCGGTCCGTCCTGGGCGAGGCGGCGCAGTGCGGCGGTGCCCTGGTCGAAGGAGGCGAAGCGCCAGCCCTCGTAGCGGCGCGTCCGCGGAACGGGCCTCACGCGGACGGTGACGGAGGTGATGACGCCGAAGGCGCCCTCCGAGCCGAGCACCAGGTGGCGCAGGTCGGGTCCGGCGGCGGAGCGGGGTGCCCGGCCGGTGTCGAGGGTGCCCTGCGGGGTGGCGAGGGTGAGGCCGAGGACCATCTCGTCGAAGCGGCCGTAGCCCGCGGAGGCCTGTCCGCTGGAGCGGGTCGCGGCGAAGCCGCCGATGGTGGCCCACTCGTAGGACTGGGGGAAGTGGCCGAGGGTGAAGCCGTGTCCGGCCAGCAGCGCCTCGGCCTCGGGTGCGCGCAGGCCGGGCTGGAGGGTGGCGGTCCGGGACACCGGGTCGAGGTCGAGCAGGCGGTTCATCCGCCGCAGGTCCAGGGCGACGAAGGGCGCCGGGCCGGTGGGGGCCAGTCCGCCGACGACGGAGGTGCCGCCGCCGAACGGGACGAGGGCGAGGCCGTGTTCGGCGCAGACGCGGAGCACGGCGAGCACCTCGTCGTGGCTCTCCGGGAGCGCGACGGCCGCGGGGGCGTCGGAGGTGTCGGCGGCGCGGATGCGCAGCAGGTCCGGGGTGGACTTGCCCCGGGTGTGCCTCACCCGGCTCTCGGCGTCCGTGCGGACGCTGTCCGCCCGTCCGCCGAGGGCGGCGTGCAGGGCGTGCAGGGCGGTGCCTTCCAGGGCGGGGGTGGAGACCTCGATCTCCTCCAGGCGGGCCGATGCCGTGGGCTGTGTCGTGACACCGAGCCAGTCACGCAGCAGCCCGGTGACGGTGTCGGGCAGCGGCGTCGCCCTGGCGGGGTCGCCCCAGCCGTTCCACAGCATGTCCATGCGTGTCGTCCTCACCGGTCGTCGGGGTTGCCGCCGGAGCGGCCCTGCGCGTTACACTGTTACACATGACGCCTAACCGTCACAACAGCTCGGCTCAGCAGAAGTCCTCGGACAACGACGTGGTGCTCGACGCCGTCCGCGACTGCGTCCTGGCCGTCGGCGTGCGCCGGACGACCATGACCGACGTCGCCCGCCGCGCGGGTGTCTCGCGGATGACGCTCTACCGCCGGTGGCCCGACGTCCGCTCCCTCGTCGGCGACCTGATGACGCGTGAGTGGATCGCGGTCGCCACCGGCGCCATGCCCGAACACCGGCCGGAACCGGGCACGCGCCCGCCGCTGGTCGACGGTCTCGTGGCGGGCGTGAAGGCCTTCCGCGCCCACCCGCTGTTCCAGAAGATCGTCGACGTGGACCCCGAACTCCTCCTGCCCTACGTGCTGGACCGGCGGGGGGCGAGCCAGGAAGCCCTGCTGGAGCTGCTCGCCGGGGCCCTGCGGGAGGGACACGCGGACGGTTCGGTGCGCAGGGCTCCCGCCCGGCTTCAGGCGCGCACCGTGCTGCTGATCCTCCAGTCGTTCGCCCTGTCCCTGCGCACCATGACCGACGAGGACGACGACGGCCTCACGTCCGAGGCGTTCCTCGCCGAACTGCACACCGTCCTGGAGAGGACCCTCACCCCATGAGCCAGAGCAACGTCCCGGCCGGCGGGGCCTCCCTGTCCGCGGCCCGGCGCACCCGTGAGCTGACCGAGGCGACCGACGGCCGCGTGGTGGACGTGCTGGTCGTAGGCCTCGGCGCCACCGGCGCGGGAGCGGCCCTCGACGCCGCCGCCCGCGGCCTCGACGTCGTCGCCGTCGACGCCCACGACCTCGCCTTCGGCACCTCGCGCTGGAGCTCCAAACTCATCCACGGCGGGCTGCGCTACCTGGCCTCGGCCCAGTTCGACGTCGCCCACGAGAGCGCTGTCGAACGCGGCGTGCTGATGGAGCGGACGGCGCCCCACCTGGTGCGCGCCCAGCCCTTCGTGCTGCCCCTGACCACACTCGTCCCGCGCGGCCAGGCCGCGCTGGCGTGGGCCGGGTTCCGGGCCGGCGACGCCCTGCGGCTGTCGGCCCGCACGGCCCGCGCCACCCTGCCCGCGCCCCGCCGGCTCTCCGCGGTCGAGACCCGCCACCTGGCCCCGGCGCTGCGCTCCGGCGGACTGCGCGGCGGACTGCTCTCCTGGGACGGACGGCTCACCGACGACGCCCGCCTGGTCACCGCCCTCGCCCGCACCGCCGCCGCACGCGGTGCCCGCGTCCTCACCCGGGTGCGGGCCCTGGGACTCACCGGAACCGGCGCCCGCGTCCGCGACGAACTCACCGGCCAGGAGGGCGAGATCCGGGCCCGAGCGGTGATCAACGCCTCCGGGGTGTGGGCCGGCGACCTCGTCGAGGGCCTCCGCATCCGTCCCTCCCGCGGCACCCACCTCGTCCTGCGCGCCGACCACCTCGGCCCCCTCCCCGCCGGCCTGCACGTCCCCATCCCCGGCGAGACCAACCGCTTCCTCCTGGTCCTGCCCCAGGACGACGGCCGCATCTACGTCGGGCTCACCGACGAACCCCTGGACGGGCCCGTCCCGGACGTCCCCGACGTCCCGGAGACGGACATCGGCTTCCTGCTGGACGTCCTCGGCTCGGTCCTCGACGTCCCGGTCCGGCGCAGCGACGTGGTCGGCGCCTTCGCGGGGCTGCGCCCGCTGCTGGACACCACACCCGCCGCACAGCCGGGCGCCGTCCCGCGCACGGCCGACGTCTCCCGCAGGCACGCCGTGCTGACGTCACCGGACGGCGTGGTCAGCGTCGTCGGCGGCAAGCTCACCACCTACCGCCGGATGGCCGAGGACGCCGTGGACGCGGCGGTCGGCGCGCGCGGCCTCGCCGCCGGCCCCTCCCCCACCGCCGCACTCCCCCTGGTCGGTGCCGCGGCCCCCGCGGCCCTGTCCGCGCTCCGCGCGCCCCGCCGCCTCGTCCAGCGCTACGGCACCGAGGCACCGGCGGTCCACGCCCTGGCGGCACGGGACCCGCGCCTGGGTGAGCCCGTCGTGCCCGGTCACCCCGTCACCGGCGCCGAACTGCTGTGGGCGCTGCGGCACGAGGGCGCCCTGGACGAGGCCGACCTGCTCGACCGGCGTACCCGCATCGGTCTGGTCCCGGCGGACCGGGCCGAGGCTCTGGGGGCCGTGCGCGAGCTGGTGGGCGAAGTTCTCGCCGCGGGCGGCTGACCGCGGGGCGTCCGGCCCTCCCCGGCCGCCGCTCTCGTCAGGGGCCGCGGGGCTGGAGGAGCTGGTCCACCGGGGCGTGGTCGTCGGTGAGCGGCTCGGCGGCACCCGTCCAGGCGTCCAGCCGCTCACCGGAGGTGACGCGCCAGCCGGTGTCCCGGGCGTCCAGTTCCCGCTGGACCGCCCGGAGGTCGACCGGCCGGTCGGAGGCGAGCACCACGAGGTTGCCGCCCTCGCCGGCCGGGCCCGAGGCGGTGGCGGCGGGCTCGCCCAGCACGGCCACGTGCCCGAACGTCGCGGAGAGGGTGGCCACTTCGGCGCGTGCGAAGGCCATCTCCCCGTGGTCGATGAGATTGACGACGTACACCCCCTGCGAGCCGAGCACGCGCCGCACGTCGGACAGCGCCTCCGCGGTGGTGAGGTGCCACGGCACGCCGACACCCCCGAAGGCGTCACCCACGACGAGGTCACGGCTGCCGGTGTCCAGGCGCCGCACACCCAGCCGGCCGTCCTCGACCCGCACCTCGACACCGGCTCGCGGGCGCAGCCCCAGCCGGTCGTGGGCGAGGCGCACGACCCCGCCGTCGATCTCGGAGACGACGCTGCGCGTCCCGGGCCGTGTGGCCGCGAGGTACCGGGGCAGGGTGAGCCCGCCGCCCCCCACGTGGTGGGCGACGAGCGGGCGTCCCTCCGGGAACGCGGCGTCGACCACCGACGCGACGGCGCGCACGTAGGCGAACTCCAGACGGGTCGGGTCGGCGAGGTCGACGTGGGAGTGCCGCAGGCCGTCCAGGACGAGGGTGCGGCCGCCACCCCCGCCGGGATCCGCGACGACCCGTGCACAGTGGTACGTGGTCTCCACGTCGCAGCCCCCGGGAGCGGCCGTGGCCGCGAGACCGCCCGCGACGACCACCAGGGTCAGGGCGGGGGCGCCGCTCCAGCCGCGGGTGCGCCACGCGAACCAGGCCGAACCCGCCACCAGCAGCGCGCCGAGGCCGAGCAGTATGCCGCTGACCGGCAGCCGCGACACGAGGACGAAGCCGGTCAGCACCGTGCCGGCGATGGCCCCGACGGTACCGACCCCCGACAGCCGGCCGACGACCGTGCCGGTCTCCGCCAGGCTGGTCAGACGCAGTTTGGTGACGAACGGCGTCACCGCGGACAGCAGGGCGCCCGGCACCAGGATGGTCAGCCCCGCGACGAGCAGGAGCACCACGGGCGCCCACTCGGCCGTGCTCCGCAGCACGGCCGGGGTGAGCGCCACCACCGCGCCGGACACGCCCAGCGCCGGGCCGATGAGCCGGCGTGGGTCGACGTGGTCCGCGACGAGTCCGCCCAGCCAGGAGCCGAAGGCGATCGCGCTGAGCGCGATGCCGATCACCATGGTGCTCGTCTCGAGGGTCAGTCCCAGATAGGGCGCGAGCAGCCGCAGCGCGACGATCTCGATGACGAGGACGGCCGCCGAGGAGCCGAACACCAGCACCGCTGCGGCGCGCGGGCCCAGGCCGGCACGGCCGGGCGTGCTCTCGGCGACGGGCGAGGAGGACGATCCGGTCACGGGCCGCATTCTCGCACGCAACGCGTCAAGCGGACGGCCCCCACCGCACCCGAGCGGGGGCTCAACACCACTCCGCGTCAGGGCTGTTGACGGGCCTGCTCGGCTGCCCGGTCCGCCGCGGCCTGTTCCGTCCTGGCGTCCGCGGTGCTCAGACGGCCGCCGCTGCTCTCCAGGTGGGCGCGGACGAACCACTGGAACAGCTCCAGCCCGCGCAGCTGCTCGATGAGGATGTCCTGGGTGACGGGGTCGGAGGACTCGGTGGCCGCCATGGCCTCGCGGTGGTCCTCGATGAGCCGGGTGTAGACCACGTCGAGGGCGCCCAGGTGCTCGATGGCCTCCGCCCTGCCGATGGAGTAGTCGTCCCAGGACCGGTCGGCGACCAGCGCGCCCGGCGTTCCCTGCGGCACTCCGCCCAGGGTGGAGATCCGCTCGGCCAGGTCGTCGGTCATGGACCGCACCTGCTCGACCTGGGGGTCGAGCATCTCGTGGACCGCGATGAAGTGCGGGCCGACGACGTTCCAGTGGATGTGCTTGAGGGTCAGGTGCAGATCGTTCAGCGAGTGCAGCCGCCGCTGGAGCAGCGTGATGATCTCGGCACTGTCCTCGGGGGTCATGCCCGGGACGGTGTACTGGAGGGAGGACTCAGGGGCCACGGCCGTACCTTTCTCCTGCCGGCGGGGAAGACGTCTCCCGGCCAGGCAACCACCGCCCGTACCGGCCTGCCCGTCCAGGACGGCCGTACGGATACCCCGCGCCCGGGGGTGCGCGGTGGCTCCGCCGTCACGGCGTCCGCCGTTCGCCGCCCTCGCCGATGCGCATCTCCCGGCTGATGGCGCGGCGCTGCCGGGCGGTGGTACCGCCCCAGATGCCGGCGTCCTCCCCGTGCTCGATGGCCCAGGAGCGGCAGGCCAGCAGGACACGGCAGCGGCGGCACACCGCGCGGGCCTCGGCGACCCGGGCGTCCGTCTCCCGCTCCACCAGCGGGAAGAACAGCTCGGGGTCCTCGCCGATGCAGGCGGCGTCCCGGAGCCAGGCGCGACCGCCGCCGGTGAGGACCTCCGCCACGGCATCGCGGTACAGCAACCAGCGGTTCTCGGGCACGGCGCACCTCCGCGTGGCACCGGCTGGGCCGGTGGGTGGGCTGCGGCACGACGAGGCCGCAGGCCCGGCAGGGGTCGCGCTCTCCATGCTAGGCGCGCGGCGCACGGATGGCCATGGCCCGTTCCCGGCGGCCCGGCACGCGGACGCACGAACCCGCGGGGTGCCCCGGCCGGTGCCCGGGCCGCGGGTGCCGGCATGGGCGTCCGGCCACCGGGCACCCGGGCGGCGCGCGCCGTGCCCGCGCGGCCGCACCCTCGGAAGGGAGACACTCGGTGACGCAAGCCGCACACCACCACAGCCACCGGCCGCACGGCCATGCGCAATGGCTGCTGCTCCTGCTGCTGCTGGGGCTGTGCTACGGCGTGGCCGCCGTCGGCGGCACGGCCGCCGCGGACGCCGGCAGCACCTACGCCTCGCTGGACCGGCCCGCGTGGGCGCCGCCGTCCTGGCTGTTCGGACCGGTGTGGACCGTGCTCTACGCCACCATCGCCGTCTCCGCCTGGCTCGTGCTGCGCGGACGCGCACCGGCGCACGTCCGCGCCGACGCCACCGCCTGGGGCACGCAGCTCCTCCTCAACCTCGCCTGGACCCCGCTGTTCTTCGGGGCCAACCGGTACGGCCTCGCGTTCCTCGACATCTGCCTGCTGCTGGGCGCGCTGGGCGTCACGATGCTGCTCTTCCGGCGCCGGAGCCGGGCCGCGTTCCTGCTCCTGGTGCCGTACGCGCTGTGGACGCTGTACGCGGCCGCGCTCAACCTCGCCATCTGGCAGCTCAACGCCTGACCGGTCACCGGGCGCCCCGTACAGTTGCACGTAGGGGACATTTCTCCTCCTGGCACCCGTCCGTACAGGAGCACCCATGCACCACCCGTCCGGCGTCCCGGACGACGACTCCGGGGCGCTGTTCGGTCTCGACGCGCTCTCCCCCGGGTGCGTCGCGACGACCGACCGGCAGGCCCCGTCGTTCCGCACCTCCGCCACCGCCCGCCGCCTGCTGCCCGTGCGGGAGATCTACGCGGAGCCCGCGGCCGCCGCGTCCCCGCGCGGGCGGCAGATCCGCGCCCGGTTCCCCGACGCGCGGCTGACCACGGTGGACTCCCACTGGCGCATCCCCGGCCTGCACGGCAACGAGGGCAACGTCGACCGCTGGGTGCGCGTCAAGGGGGAGACGCTGGTTCTGGGCGAGAAGAAGACCCTCACCACCCGGCCCAACGGCCGCTCGGCGGACTGGATCGCTCCGGGCCCCTCCAACGGCTGCGCCATGGCCTGCGCCTACTGCTACGTGCCCCGCCGCAAGGGCTACGCCAACCCGATCACCGTCTTCACCAACATCGACCGGATCATCGCCCACCTGGGCCGGCACATCGCGCGGCAGGGGCCCAAGCCCGAGCCGAACCAGTGCGACCCCGAGGCGTGGGTGTACGACATCGGGGAGAACGGCGACTGCTCGGTGGATGCGCTGATCTGCGACAACACCGCGGATCTGGTGCACGCCTTCCGGCAGTGGCCGACCGCCAAGGCCTCCTTCGCCACCAAGTTCGTCAATCCCGACCTGCTGGCCCTGGACCCGCGCGGCCGGACCCGCATCCGCTTCTCGCTGATGCCGCCCGAGGACGCCCGGCTGCTCGACGTGCGCACCTCGCCGGTCCCGGAGCGGATCGCCGCCGCGGCGGACTTCCTCGACGCGGGGTACGAGGTGCACTTCAACCTCTCCCCCGTGGTCGTCCGCCCCGGGTGGGAGGACGCCTGGTCCGAGCTGCTGATCCACCTCGACGACGTGCTGCCCGAGCGAGTGAAGCGGCAGGCCGCCGCCGAGGTGATCATGCTCACCCACAACCAGGAGCTGCACGAGGTCAACCTCGGCTGGCACCCCCGGGCGGAGGAGGCCCTGTGGCGGCCGGACATCCAGCAGGCCAAGCGCTCGGAGAACGGCGCGCTGAACGTCCGTTACCGCAACGGGATCAAGGGTGAAGCGGTGCAGACCCTGCGCACCCTGATCGACCGCCACGCCCCATGGCTGCGGGTGCGCTACGCGTTCTGACGACCCGGGTCTTGTCTGTCGAGGTCTCCACCGGCGTCCCAGCCGCGGACGCGGTGGACGCGGGCCGTCTTCGGGTAGGCCGTGCCGGATCCCGACCGGGGACCGATCTCGAACAGGTCGATCAGGAGGAACAGGGGGTAGGCGGGCGCCTGGGGAGACCGTTTCACGACGACTCCCTCGCAGCCGATGACCGTCCCCGACCCGTCCCAGATCACCGTCCACGTGTGCGGCGCGGACGCGTCCAGGGGCAGGACGACCTCCGCCATGTCGGTCGTCAGCCGCCCGTCCGTATGCGCCTTCACCCCACAGCGGGCGCGGCTCTCCCGCTCACCGACGGCTGCGGCGTCGATCTCGAAGAGGCAGATCTCACCGGTGTCCCGGTCCGACAGGTGCTCCGTCCCGACGAGCCAGGCCGCGAGCATGCACCCCTCGTCCCGGCTCGCACCGACCGTCACGTCCACGCGTCCGGCGGCGGGTGCCCAGAGCAGCCGCTCGGGGGTCTCCGTGCGGACGGCCAGTCCGTCCGGCCGATGCCGATGCGTCCCCCGGCGCGAGCCGAGAGGGCCGGAGAAGACGCCGGTCTGCACGTTGGACACCCGCAGCGGGGCGTCCTCCTCGCGCCAGTCCGGCTGGTCGGCGTCGATCCGCAGCCGGAGTCCGGCGGAGTCGATGTCGTACCGGGCCCGTGACCGCTCGGGGGTCGTCCAGTGCGGCAGGTAGTGATCGACCCACCGGTCCCGCCGGAGGTCCGCAGCGGCGAAGTCGTCGTGGAAGTCGGCCTCGCGCGCCGGAGGCTCGGGAAGACGCAGGACATCGGCATCCATGGCGCCATCCTGACAGACGACCGTGCACCCGCTCGCAACCCCGGGCCGGATGCGCGCACTTGACCGGCCGACACCCCGCGCCGGACGACCGCGCCCATGGCATAGACCTTTCCTTGATCACGGGCTAGGCTCTGCCGCGCATGCCAGAGAGCGCTCTCAAGCTCTGCTGTTCCACCCCCACCCTGCTGGAACAACGAAGGGGCATCCCTTGAGACGCACCACGACCCTGCGCACCGCGCTGTCCGCACTCCTCCTGCTCGGTACCTGGGCCACCGCCAGCGCCCTGCCCGCCTCCGCCGCCGAGGGTCCCGCGCGCTCCCCCCAGGCTCCCGCCTCCCCGGGGCTTCTCGACGCCATGCAGCGGGATCTGGGCCTGACCCGCGACGCGGCCGAGGCACGCCTCGCCGCCGAGAAGAAGGCCACGGCCACCGATCGCACGGCGCGCGACGTCGCCGGCTCCGCCTACGGCGGCTCCTGGTTCGACGCCGAACGCGGCCGCCTCACCGTGGCCCTCACCGACGACGAGCGCGCCGACGCCGTGCGCGCGACGGGAGCGTCCGTACGCCTCGTGCGACACAGCGCGCGTCAGCTCGACGCGGCGATGAAGCGCATCGACGCCCTGTCCGCGCCCGCCGGAGTGGGCAGTTGGCATGTGGACCCGAAGGCCAACAAGGTCGTCGTGAACGTCGTCGGCGAGCATCGGGACGACAACGATGTCCGGGCCTTCCTCGCCCGCGCCCGCGAGGCGGGTCCGGTGACGGTCCGCCAGACCGCCGCCGCACCGCGCACGTTCGCCGCCGGAACCGTCGGCGGCGACCCGTACTACACCGGCAACGTCCGCTGCTCCATCGGCTTCTCCGTGCAGGGCGGCTTCGTCACGGCCGGACACTGCGGTTCGCCCGGCTCGGCCGTGTACGGCTGGGACCGGTCGTACGTCGGCAACTTCCAGGGGTCGTCGTTCCCGGACAACGACTACGCCTGGGTGAACGTCGGCAGCGGCTGGTGGACCGTGCCGGTCGTGCTCGGCTGGGGCACGGTCTCCGACCAGCTCGTCCGCGGCTCCGCCGAGGCTCCGGTGGGCGCCTCCATCTGCCGTTCCGGCTCCACCACGCACTGGCACTGCGGCAGGGTGCTGGCGAAGAACGAGACGGTGAACTACAGCCAGGGCGCCGTCCACCAGATGACGAAGACCAGCGTCTGCGCCGAACCCGGTGATTCCGGCGGCTCCTTCATCAGCGGTGACCAGGCCCAGGGCGTCACCTCCGGCGGCTGGGGCAACTGCAGCAGCGGCGGCGAGACCTGGCACCAGCCGGTCAACGAGATCCTCAACCGCTACGGGCTGAGACTGCACACCGCCTGACCACCCGACGCGGGAGCACCGAGCGGGCCCGCCACCGTCCCGGACCACGACGGCGGCGGGCTCGCGCGCGTCCGGCGGACGGGCGGTCGGCGCCGCTTGACCTTGACACCGTGACAAGGTCTTCACTGCTGCCCGAGGAGGTGGTCCGATGACCACGACATCACGGGACGCAGACGTGCAGCGAGCGCTGCAGGCGTTGGAGGACGGCCGTTCGCCCGTGCGGCTGCGGGCGGCCATGGCGGTCGGCTCGACGCCCGACCCCGCCTTCGTCGGCAAGCTCGTCGAGCGGTGCGCCGTCGAGCCCGAGTTCTTCGTGCGGGACATGCTCACCTGGGCGCTCACCCGCCACCCCGTGCCGCTGACCCTTCCGCGGCTGCTGCGGGAGCTGCACTCGGAACGTCCGCAGGCCCGCAGCCAGGCGCTGCACACCCTGTCCAAGATCGGGGACCGGCGGGCGTGGCCGGCGATCACCCGCGCCCTGCTGTCCGACGCCGACGACGAGGTGGCGCGCAGCGCCTGGCGGACGGCGGTCGTCCTCGTACCGGAAGGCGAGGAGGCCGGCCTGGCCCGCGTCCTGGCGACGCAGCTCGGGCGCGGTGACCGCGCGGTCCAGCTGAGTCTCAGCCAGGCGCTGGCCGGGCTCGGCGAGGTGATCGTGCCGGTGCTGCGGGCAGCGGCGGCGGCCGGGGAGCCGGACGTGCGGGCGCACGCACTGGCCACGCGCAGGCTGCTGGAGGACCCGGAGGCGGGGTTCGAGTCGGTGCTCGAGGAGGCCAAGCGCATCGTGGCCCTCACCGGGGCCCCGAAGGGAGGAGGATAGGACCGTGCTGATCGGTGAGGTGGCGCGACGGTCCGGGGTCAGCGCCCGCATGCTCCGGCACTACGAGGCGCTGGGACTGGTGCGGCCCTCGGGCCGCACGGGCTCCGGCTACCGGGAGTACTCGGCGCAGGACATCCGCCGGATCTTCCACGTCGAGAGCCTGCGGTCGCTGGGTCTGTCCCTGCGGGAGATCGGGCGTGCCCTGGACGATCCGCACTTCACGCCCTCGGCGCTCGTGGGCGACCTCATCCGGCGCACACGCGAGCGCATCGCCGCCGAGACCGAGCTGCTGACGCGGTTGAGCAACATCGACTCCGCGGACCCCACCGACTGGGAGGAGGTCCTGCGGACCGTGTCGCTGCTCCAGGCGCTGGGCTCGCACAGCGCGGACGTCCGTCAGCGTGCGGCCCTCTCGTCCGTCGACGGGGGCACGGTCCCGGTCGAGGCCCTGGTCGACGCGGCGCTGCACGAGACGGAGCCGAACGTCGCCGGCGCCCTTCGCTGGGCGCTGGCGCAGTCGGCCGACGGCGCACCCGCACTGCTCGCCGAGGGACTCGGCTCGCCGGTGGCAGCGGTGCGGACCCGTGCCGTGCAGTCGCTCGCCGAGCTGCCCGGCGAGGAGGTGGCCGCACATCTGCGGCACGCCCTCGCGGATCCCGACCCCGGGGTGCGGGGGTACGCGGCTCTGGCACTGGGGACGCGGGGCGTGGGGGACGCGATCCCGACCCTCGTCGACATGATCGTGGCCGGGAGGAACGACACGGATGCGGCCGACGCGCTGGGCGCCCTGTCGAGCGACACGGCGAGGGCCGAACGGATCGCGACCGCACTCGTCGACCGCCTCGCCCGCGACGGCACGGCGGCGCCGGCCCGCGGCCGTCTGACCCAGGCCCTGGCGGACATCCCGGGCGCGACCGCCGCGCAGGCCCTGACCCGGCTGTCGCACGACGCCGATCGGGCGGTCGCCCTGACCGCCACGTATCTCCTGCGGCTGCGCGAGGCCCGGTGAGGGATGCCGCTGGGCCGTCGGGGCGAGGGTTCCGCGGCCGATGAGTTCTGCGGCGTCCCGCGGTCGTACTGTCGAACCCGGTACGGAGGAGGAGTACTCATGCGCAGCGTCACGTACTCGATGAGCGTCTCACTCGACGGCTACATCGTCGCGCCCGACGGCGGTATCGACTGGTCGACGCCCGATCCGGAGGTCTTCCGCTTCTGGATCGACGACATCCGGCAGGTCGGCGTCCACCTGATGGGGCGGCGGCTGTACGAGACGATGCTGTACTGGGAGGACGCCGACGAGAACCCCTCGCTCGACGAGGCGGAGCGGGAGTGGGCGGCGCTGTGGAACCCGCTGCCGAAGGTCGTGTTCTCGAGGACGCTGACGACGGTGCAGGGCAACGCCCGCCTGGCCTCCGGCCCGGTGGCGCAGGAGATCGAGCGGTTGCGGGCCGAGCCCGGGGACGGTGACATCGCCATCGGGGGTGCGGTTCTCGCCGCCGAGGCCGCCGCGTCGGACCTGATCGACGAGTACCGGATCATGGTGCACCCGGTGCTCCTCGGCGGCGGCATCCCCTTCTTCCCCCGGCACGAGCGCCGGGTGGGTCTCGAACTGGCCGAGACCCGGACCTTCGGCTCGAAGGTCGTTCACCTGCGGTACCGCGTGCGGCGGTAGCCGGCCCTCGTGGAGCCGGAACCGGCTTGTCGTGGAACAGTGGAGAACAGGAGAAGCCACCCTGCGACGGCACGGGCCGGGCGAGGAGGCCGGATGCGTTCCCCCGTACTGGCATGCGTCGACGGCTCCGAGTGTGCCGCTGCGGCGGCCGCGTGGGCCGCGGGTGAGGCGAGGCTGCGGGGCGTGGCGCTGCGACTGCTGCACGTCTCGCCCCGCCTTCCCGGAGCCGCCGTCCCGGTGTCGGCCGCGGACCGCCTGCGCGAGATCGGCACCCGGCTGGTGCGCCGGACCGCGGAGGACCTCACCACCCGCTGCCCGGAGCCCGACGTGGACGGCGTGCAGACCGACGGGGACCCCGCGGAGGCCGTCCTCGACGACGCGGCGCGGGGCGCCGGGCTCCTCGTGGCGGGCACCCGCGGCACGGGCGGCTTCCCGGACCTGGTGGTCGGCTCGACCGCGCTGCGCCTCGCGGCGGCGGCCCCCTGCCCCGTCGTCCTCGTGCCTCCTCGCCCGGGGGCGTTCTCCGGCGGCCCCGTCGCGGGCCGCGGCGCCCCTCCGGTCGTCCTCGGCTTCGACGCTCACCGTCCGGTGGGCGCGGCCGCGGACTTCGCCTTCTCCACCGCCGAACTGCGCGCGTCCCGCCTGCGCGTGGTGCAGGCGTGGGTCCTGCCCGCCGAGTCCGTCTCCCCCCGCTCGTTCGTGGTGACGGAGGAGGACCGCGCCACCTGGGAGGACCGGGAGGTTCTGGACCTGTCCGACGCCCTGCGCCCGTGGCAGGAGAAGTACCCGCAGGTGAGGGCCACGCTCGACCTGCGCCTGCTCCACCCGGCGCAAGCGCTGCTCAACGCCTCCCGGGACGCGGACCTCCTCGTCGTGGGACGGTCCGCCGAGGCGCAACCGGCGGGGCGACTGGGTCCGGTGGCGCATGCCGTGCTGCACCATGTGCGTCGTCCCGTCGCGGTCGTGCCGCCCGGAGCGTGACGGTTCAGCCGTAGAACACCTCGAACTCGTCGTACAGGGACGGGTCCACCACCTTGTTCCGTGCCGTGGCGTCGGCGAGCGGCACCCGGACGATCCGCGTGCCCTCGAGGGCCACCATGCGGCCGAAGTCGCCGTCGGCGACCGCCTGGATGGCGTGCAGGCCGAACCGTGTGGCGAGCCACCGGTCGAAGGCGCTGGGGGTGCCGCCGCGCTGGATGTGGCCCAGGACGGTGGTACGGGCGTCCTTGTCGGTGCGTGCCGTGATCTCCTGCGCCAGCCATTCGCCGATGCCGGACAGCCGCACGTGACCGAACTCGTCCAGCGACTGGTCCTTGACGATCAGCTGCCCCTCCCTCGGGGCCGCCCCCTCGGCCACCACGACGATCGGCGCGTAGTTGATCTCGAAGCGGCGCATCACCTGCTCGCACACCTGGTCCAGGTCGAAGGGCCGCTCGGGGATGAGGATGACGTTGGCGCCGCCGGCGATCCCGGCGTGCAGGGCGATCCAGCCGGAGTGCCGCCCCATCACCTCCACCACCAGGGCCCGCATGTGGGACTCGGCGGTGGTGTGGAGGCGGTCGATCGCCTCCGTCGCGATCCCTACGGCCGTGTCGAAGCCGAAGGTGAAGTCGGTGCACGAGACGTCGTTGTCGATGGTCTTCGGCACGCCGACCACGTCGATGCCCTGACGGCTCAGTTCCGTGGCCGTGCCCAGCGTGTCCTCCCCGCCGATCACGACGAGCGCGTCCATCTCGTGCGCGGCGAGCGTCTCCCGCACCCGCTGCAGTCCGTTGTCGTGCTTGAGCGGGTTGGTGCGCGAGGAGCCGAGGATCGTTCCGCCCCGGGGCAGGATGCCCCGCACGCTGTCGATGCCGAGGGGGACGACGTCGTTCTTGAGCAGGCCGAGCCAGCCGTCCCGGACGCCGAGGAAGTCGAACCCGTGCTCCTGTACGCCCTTGCGCACGACGCTGCGGATCACGGCGTTGAGGCCGGGGCAGTCGCCGCCGCCGGTCAGCACTCCGACCCTCATGGCCTTCTCCCATCCGCCGCCGGGCCGGCCGCCGCCCTCCCGGTGACCCAGGACCGCCGGGGCATGCCGGTCGCAGCCCTTCTCCAGCGTCCCCCGGAAACGCCCGGCGCGGCCACTCGGCGACCGCCGTCCGCGAAGCTGCCTCCCGCGGGGCCGCGGTCGAGGGCACGGGGTCGGCGCGCGCCGGGGGTGCTCGGCCCGGTCGGTGGCCGCCGGGTGCTCAGCCCAGGCGGTGGCCGCCGGGGCAGACGACGCTCCGGGGCGCGATCCAGGCCCGGCAGTAGGGGCAGGGGCGAACCTGACCGAGAGTGGACAGGGCGTTGTGCACCGTCGTGCGCACCGTCCGTCTCGTCCGGCACGACACCACGGTCATTCTCCTGAGCAGGAGGCCAGGCACCCCGGGCACACCCACGTCCTTCCCTTCGGGCGGGCACAGCCCGCGTCGAGCACTCCGACCTCGACCACGTCTTCCCCGGCTCCCGCCGCTCACTCCCGGCCCGTTCCGGCCTGGCAGCCGCTTCCCGCGCCGGGCTCAAACGGTGTCGCGCGCGCCCTCCTCGGCCCGCTTGCCGCGCCGCGCCGCGCTCACCGCGCCGAGGACCATGCCGACGGCGACGATCACGAGGCCGCGCAGCCACACGTCCGCCTCGATCTGCGTGGCCAGCAGGACGCAGGAGGCGATACCGAGGACCGGCAGGACGGTCGGGGCCCGGAAGTGGTCGGCCTCGCCGGTGTCGCGGCGCAGCACCAGCACGGCCGTGTTGACCATGAGGAAGACGATCAGGAGCAGCAGGACCAGGGTCGAGGCGAGGGTGGCGACGCTGCCGGTCAGTGCCAGCAGCATCGCGAGCAGGGAGGTGACGGCGATCGCGGCCCACGGCGTGCGGCGACCGGGCAGCACCTTGGTCAGCGCGGCCGGCAGCAGCCCGTCCCTCGCCATGCCGTAGGCGAGGCGGGAGGACATGATGCCGGTGAGCAGCGCGCCGTTGGCGACGGCCACGAGCGCGATGGCGCTGAACAGGCGGGTCGGCACACCCCCCGCCTCCCGCACGACCTCCAGCAGCGGGCCACTGGACCCGGCCAGCCGGGCGGTCGGTACCGCGGCGGACGCGGCGATGCCCACCAGGACGTACACCGCTCCGGCGGTGGCGAGGGCGCCGAACAGGGCGCGGGGGTAGGAGCGCCTCGGGTTGCGGGTCTCCTCCGCGACGTTGACGGAGGTCTCGAAGCCGACGAAGGAGTAGTAGGCCAGCACCGAGCCGCTCAGGACGGCGGCGGCCGCGCCCTTCTCGGGGGTGCCCAGCTGCGTGAGCCGTCCGACGTCGCCGTCGCCGCGGAGCAGCAGCCACGCGCCGAGGACGACGATGACGATCAGCCCGCCCACCTCGATGACGGTGGCGACGACGTTGGCCCGGGTCGACTCCTTGATGCCCCGCGCGTTGACCAGGGCGAGAAGGGCCAGGAACAGGACGGCGACGAGGCCGACGGGCAGGGTCACGAAGGCCGAGAGGTAGTCGCCGCCGAAGCCGCGGGCGAGCGCGGCCACGGAGACGATGCCCGCGGCCAGCATGCAGAAGCCCGCGACGAAGCCGGCGAACGGTCCGAACGCGCGCGTGGCGTAGTGCGAGGCTCCACCGGCCCGGGGGTACTTCGTGGCCAGCTCGGCGTAGGAGGCGGCCGTCAGCAGTGCCAGCAGCAGGGCGACGACGAGCGGCACCCACACCGCTCCCCCGGCGTCGGCCGCCACCTGCCCGACCAGTACGTAGACACCCGCGCCGAGGACGTCGCCCAGGATGAAGAAGTACAGCAGCGGGGTCGTCAGCGCCCGCTTGAGCGCCGTTCCCTCCGGGGCCGCCCCCTGGCCCGCCGATTCCGCCAGCACTCTGTTCCCGCCATTTCTCGCCATACCGCCTCGTGTCCCCCGAACCGCGCGAAGCACGCCCGGCCCGGGCCGCGCAGCTCCATGCGGCTCGTCACATCGCCGCATGTCAGAAGGGGCTGCCCGGCGGATCACGGAGGTGGCAGGGTGTGCGGAGACCGCCCTCGGGGCGGTGATCGTGCCGCAGGACGGGTCTGCGCTGATCTTCGACGAGGACGACCGTCGTCACCTCCCGGCCGGGCTGCGGGAGGGGGGCCTCGTCATCGCCCCCACGGCGGACGCGCTGCACGCGGCGATCCGGGCGCTGTGAGACCTGGTCCGGTGGATGACCGGTTCGGCCCGCCACCTGCGGCACCTGCGGCGGGTCACCGGGCTACAGGGCCACCAGGCCACCGGCCGGAAACCGACGGATGGCCGAGATGGCCATGGGCCGTACGGAAGCCGGGTGGGCGGGGCGCGGCTCATACGCGCCAATGTCATCTTCCGGCGCCCCGGCGACAGCCGGTTCCACGCAGGGCTCCGCGGGTTCCTCCTGCGCGCCGATCACCTGGGCGATCGCCCACGTCCCCGCGACTCCACATCTGCGTCACATCTCACGCACGCCCTGAACACTTCCGGCCGGGCGTTCCGCGGCCGGTGCCGCGTGGGGCAGACGGTGCGGCCGGCCCTGCCTAGCCTCCCTGGCCATGCGATCACCCCTGATGAGACGTTTCGGGCTCGGCGCCGTCCTCGCCGCCGTACTGGCCGTGTTCGGCCTGGCCCCCTCCGCGACCGCGGTCGATCCGGCCGCGGCCGAGCTGACCTTCGCCACCGACAGCGCCACCGCCACCCCGGGCGGCACGGTCAACCTGTCGATGACGCTCACCAACCACCACACCTACGACGTCTGGTTCGTGTACCAGACGATCGAGCCGACCTGGCTGACCACGCAGCGGCCCGACCTGAAGTTCAGCTTCTCCGGCTGCACCCTGGCCACCGCGAACGGCGCCACCCCCTGTGCGGGGACCGGCCCGGCCAACCTCGGCGGCAACTACGGCACCACCATCCCGCCCGGCCAGAGCCGCACGGTCACCCTGAAGCTGGACATCGCCGCCGACTCCGGCTGCAACGGCAACATCGGCTTCTACTCCTACTTCTACTCCGAGTTCAGCGACTCCACGAACGTCAGCGGCGGCCCGGTGTACAGCCCCGTGACCCGCGTGCTCTGCGCCTGACCTCCCCGGGGAGCCCGGCGCCCGTGACCTGAAAGTCGCCCTGCCCGGCTCCGGGTACCGGTCTGGACCACTGGCACGACGACCGGTGGGCCCCCGCGGCCCGCCGGTGCGCCGCACACGGCCCGGACCAGCGGCGACGCCCTCACCGCCGCCCGCTCCGGGCTCCCCCGGCGATCCGAGGCGCTCCCCCTCCCTTCCGGAACGCCCCCGTTCGACACCTGCGCTTTTTCGTCATGTTGTGCAACAGGACCTCGAAATCTCCACACAGACCTCACTATGTGACGCGACGGATGCGTGACGAACCGGCTTCTGAGGGGGACGCCGGCGGCGCGCAAGGGGGTGCGTCCGCTCCACGGGAGCCGTGCCCACCCCTGCCCGGGAGGGGACATCACCGCATGAAGCGGACCATACGCACCACCGCGGTCACGGTGGGCGCGCTCATCGCCGCACTGGGCCTGCCGGCCGGCGCGGCGCACGCCGATCCCACGCCCCGCATCGATCTGCGGGTGCTGGTGGTGAGCGACGGCGGACCGTCCACCGACGCCATCGCCGCCGAACTGGCCGCGGCGGGCACGCCGTACACCACGATCGACCTGACGCAGTCCGGCCGGACCGTGATCGACGCCGGTTTCCTCGCGGACACCGTCGACGGCCGGCCGCGCGCCAGGTTCCAGGCCGTGGTGCTCCCCAACGACAATCCGTTCCCGGCCGGTTCCGCCGAGATGGCCGCACTCGCGGCCTACGAGCGGACGTACGACATCCCGCAGGTGGACGCCTACACCTACGCACGTCCCGAGGCCGGCCTCCAGTACCCGGTGAACGGCGGCTACGCCGGCAGTCTCGACGGCGAGCAGGCCCAGGTGACCGCCGCGGGCCGGTCCGGCCCCTTCGGCTACCTCGACGGTGCGGTGCCCTTCGAGGACAACGACCCGGCCGTGGGCGAGAGTTACGCCTACCTGTCGAAGCCCGTGGCGGGGGCCGACTTCACGCCGTACGTGGAGGCCGCGATCCCGGGCCGGACGGCCAAGGGCACGCTGGTCGGCGAGTACCGGCACGACGGGAGACGGGAACTGGTCGTCACCTTCGTCTACAACCGGTACCAGCAGCAGTTCCGGCTCCTGGCCCGGGGCATCGTCGAATGGATGACCGGCGGGGTGCACCTGGGCGCCGCACGGAACTACTTCTCGGTGCACGTGGACGACGTCTTCGCCGCCGACGACCGGTGGAACAGCGCCCTCAACTGCACACCGGGCGACGTCGACTGCACGGACCCCGGCGCGACGCCCGACCCCATCCGGATGACGGCCGCCGACGTGGACCACGCCGTCACGTGGCAGGACAGCAAGGGCTTCACCCTCGACTTCGCCTACAACGGCGCCGGCAGCGTCGACCACCGCGAGGACAACAACGGCCGGGATCCGCTCGCCGACCGGCTGATCGCGCGGCGGGGCGAGTTCCGCTGGATCAACCACACCTACTCGCACCCCTTCCTCGGCTGTGTGCAGGACACCTCCGTGGTGCCGTGGAAGTGCGCCACCAACCCCGACGGCAGCACCCGCTGGACCAGCCGCTACGACATCTCCGACGAGATCGCCGTCAACCGGGTCTGGGGCCAGCTCGCCCTGCTGCCGCTGGTGAACGACGAGTTGGTCACCGGTGAGCACTCGGGCATGAAGGTCCTCCCGCAGCAGCCCCAGGACAACCCCAACCTGGCCCCCGCCCTGGGCGACAACGGCATCGCCTGGCTCGGCTCGGACAACTCCCGCGAGCCGGACCAGCGCCGGGTCGGCCCGGCCACGACCGTGCCGCGCTACCCGATGAACGTCTTCTACAACGCCGGCCGGGCGGCCGAGCAGGTCGACGAGTACAACTGGATCTACACCAGCCGCGCCCAGGGCGGCAGCGGCATCTGCGAGGACAACCCGGGCACCACCACCTGCCTGCCGGCGCCCCTGGACACCGCCACCGGCTACGCCGGCCACATCGTGCCGCTGGAGACCCGGATCGCCCTCGGCCACGTGCTGTCCAACGATCCCAAGCCGCACTTCATCCACCAGTCCAACCTCGCCGAGGACCGCATCGCCTACCCCGTCCTCGACGGCGTCCTGGACGGCTACAAGGCCCTGTTCGCCGACAACACGCCGCTGCTGAACCCGCGGATGCGCGACATCGGCGTCGAGCTGAAGCGCCGCGCCGACTGGCGGGCCGCGCTCCGCGCCGGGAACGTCACGGCGTACCGCATCGGCACCACGGTGAGCGTCGACGCCCCGGCCGGCGTGGCGGTGACCGCGACCCTTCCGGCCGGCAGCACCCTGCGCGGCACGGCGTTCGGCCAGGCGTACGCGGGTGCCGTGTCCGGCTGGACCTCCTCGGCGGGCACGCCTCTCGTCTTCACCCTGCCGGCGTCCGCCGCCCGGGCGGTCGACGACACCACCGGACCGGCCCGGGTGACCCGCCCCGCGCCGCGCACCCGGGTCCCGGTGGGCGTGACCGAGGCGCCGGCGCGGGTCACGCCGGGCATCACCGGCCCGGTCGGCCACACCGCAGACGGCTGAGCGGCGCAGCCGCGCCCCGCACCGACCGAAGGTCCCGGCCGTCCCCTGGGCGGCGGCCGGGTCCGGCCCGAACCACCCCACACCTCAGCCGTGGAGCACATCGATGCCCTTTCCCCAGGGCGCGCGACCCACCCGAGCGACGCGCGTCACCCTGCTCACCGAAGGCACCTACCCGCACAGCCACGGCGGTGTCAGCGTCTGGTGCGACCAGCTCGTCCAGGGCATGCCCGACCTCGACTTCGACATCGTCGCCGTCACCGGCACCGGACGGGAGCCGGTCGTGTGGGACCTGCCCGCGCACGTGTCGGGCGTGCTGTCCGTCCCCATGTGGGGCGCCCCGCCCGAGGGACGCCCGCCCCGGGGCCGGGCGCGCGGCCGACTCGCCGCCGCCTACGAGCAGTTCGTGACCGCGCTGCTGGACCCGAACGCCGAGGACGGGTTCGCGCCCGCCCTGTACGCGCTGGCGCGCACCGCGCCGGACGGCACGCTGAGCGCCTTCCTGCGCGGTGACCGGGCCGTCACGATCCTCACCGCCCTGTGGAACCGCCCCGGCCTCGCCGTCCGCGAGGCCCGGCCGACCCTGCACGACGCGCTCACCGCGACCGCGCTGCTGGAGCACGCCCTGCGCCCGCTGGCCGCCCCGGCGCCCGAGAGCGGGGTGGCGCACGCGGTCAGCGGCGGGGTCGCCGTGCTGCCGGGGCTGGCCGCACTGGCGGACCACGGTGTGCCCCTGCTCCTCACCGAGCACGGCGTCTATCTGCGCGAGCGCTACCTCGGCTACCGCACCGCGCCCTACCGGTGGCCGGTGAAGGCCGTGATCCTCGGGTTCTTCCGGCTGCTGGCGCGGGAGAGCTACCTGCGGGCCGCCCTGATCACCCCGGGCAACCGCTACAACCGGCTGTGGGAGGAGGAGGGCGGCGCCGACCCGGGGTCGATCCGCACCGTCTACAACGGCGTCGACCCGGCGGCCTTCCCGGCGGCCGGCCCGGAGCCCGAGGTCCCCACGCTCAGCTGGGCGGGCCGCGTCGACCCCATCAAGGACCTGGAGACCCTGATCCGCGCCTTCGCCCTCGTCCGGGCGCGCCTTCCCCAGGCGCGGCTGCGCCTGTTCGGCGGAACCCCGCGCGGTGGCGAGGCCTACCGGGAACGCTGCGAGGCGCTGGCCGCCGAACTCGGGCACGCGGACGCCGTCACCTTCGAGGGGCGCGTGGAGGACATCAAGGACGCCTACGCGGCGGGGAACGTGGTCATGCTCTCCAGCATCAGCGAGGGCTTCCCGTTCACGCTGATCGAAGCCATGTCCTGCGGCCGGGCGACCGTATCGACCGATGTGGGCGGCGTGCGCGAGGCCGTCGGGGAGACCGGGCTCGTCGTCCCCCCGCGCGATCCGCAGGCGATGGCCGCGGCCGCGCTGGAACTGCTCGGCGACGCCGGCCGGCGCCGGGCCATGGGCGAGGCGGCCCGGCTGCGGGTCATCGAACAGTTCACGCTCCGCCAGACCATTGACACGTTTCGCTCCGTATACCTGGAGCTCGCCCACCCCGAACAGGAGCCGACGGCCATGCCCACCGCGGTCAGGATCCCCGCACCGGCCGTCCACGGCACCGGAAGTCTCGCCCTGTGAGCGGGCCGATATCCCTGGAGCCCGGGGGCTCCGAGCAGGACACCCTGGCCATCCGGCTGGCCGGCCCTCGCCCGCCGCGCCGCCGCCCGCGCTGGGCCCTCGACGACGCCACACTCGCCGTCCGGCTCCCGCGCAGCGGCCCCGACGAGCGGGCGGTCAGTGAACTGGCCGCCGAACTCGCCGACCGCATAGGGCCTGCCGTGCACCCCTACGAGGTGGCCGCGCTCCTGGAGGCGGAAGGGCTGTCCGCCTCCGTGATCAACGAGCGCTACGGTCACCCGAACCTGTTCTCCCTGGCCTCCGCGCTGTACGAACGGGTGCCGCGCACCTTCCCCGAGCCCGCTGCCGCGGCCGACCCGTGGCGCCCCGACACCGTGCGCTGCCTGCTGCGCGGTGTGCTGTTCGCCCTGCCGGGGCTCGCCTACCTTCTGACCGCTCCGCTGTGGGACGCCGGCGGAAACGTTCCCCCACTCGTCGTCGCCGGGCTGGTCTCCTGGGCGTGGGGGCAGGCCCTCGGTCACCGCGCGCACCTGCGGTTGACGACCGGGCGCCGGGAGGCGGGTCGTACTCTCCTGGCCGGCGCCCCGGCCGGCGCGGTCGTGGCCACGGCGATCGCCGCGCTGCTCGCCGGGGGCGGGTGGGTGACGCTGGTGGCCGCCGCGCAGTCCGCCTATCTGGCCGCCGCCGGTGTGCTTCTCGTGCTCGGCAGGGAACGGCTGCTGCTGGCCGCGCTCGGCCCGCTGCCCGCGGGTGCCGCCGTGCTGCCCTGGTGGGATCCCGGCCCCGTGGTCCGCACCGGCCTGCCGGCGCTGGCGCTGCTCGCCACGCTCGCCGTCACCGCACGGGTCCTGCACGGCGTCCTCGCCGTCCCGGCCGCCGCCGGGGCGGGCAGCCCACGCCTGCGGTGGTCGCTGCCGTACGGCCTGTTCGGACTGGCCGCCGGGGTGCTGGTGCTGCTGGAGGGGCGCGAGGAGCCGTACGCGGTGATCGTCCTGACGCTGAGCATGGGGCCCGCGGAATGGCTGCTGTACCGCTACCGCGGGCTGTCGGTCGCCGCGCTGCGCGCCACCGCCACACCCGCCGGCTTCCTGCTGCGCTCGGCCGGCATCCTCGGCCTCTGCCTGCTCGTGTACCTCGCCCCGCTGCTGCCCGCGGCCCTGCTCACGGGCGCCGATCCGGTCACCCTGCTGCTCCTGGCGGCCGTGCTGTGGACGGCGCTGCTGCTGCAGGCCTTCGGGGCGGCCTGGCCGTCGGCCGCGATCTGTCTCGCGGCGGCCGCGGGGCCGGCGGCCGTGGTGCTCCTGCGTCTGCCACCGGGCATCGGCCCGGCGCTTCCGCTCGCGTGCGGGGCCGCCGCCGTGTGCCTGACAGCGTGCGCGCTGCGGCTGCTCGGCCGGCCCTCCCCGCACATCTGACACGCCTCCTCCTCCGCTCACCTCCCGACCGATCGAAGGGACCACCCAGTTGACCTCCGCACCGCTCGCCGCCGTCACCGGAGCCGAGGGCTTCATCGGCTCGCACCTCACCGAGGCCCTGGTCGCCTCCGGCCACCGCGTGAGGGCCATGGCCCAGTACAACTCCTTCTCCTCCTACGGCTGGCTGGAGACCCTGCACCCGGACGTCCTGGACCACGTGGAGATCGTCCTCGGCGACGTACGGGACCCCGGGTCCGTCCGCGGCCTCCTCGAAGGCGCCGACACCGCCTACCACCTGGCCGCCCTCATCGCGATCCCCTACTCGTACCAGGCACCGCACAGCTACGTGGACACCAACGTCACCGGCACCCTCAACGTGCTGGAGGCCGTGCGCGCCCTGGGCACGCCCCGGCTGGTGCACACCTCCACCAGCGAGACGTACGGCACCGCGCAGACCGTGCCGATCACCGAGGACCACCCCATCCACACCCAGTCCCCGTACGCCGCTTCGAAGGCGGGCGGGGACCGGCTCGCCGACAGCTACCACGCCAGCTTCGACACCCCCGTCGTCACACTGCGGCCCTTCAACACCTTCGGGCCGCGCCAGTCGATGCGGGCGGTCATCCCCACCGTCATCGGCCAGGTCGCCGCCGGCGAGCGCACCATCACCCTCGGGGACCTGCGCCCCACCCGGGACTTCACCTTCGTCGAGGACACCGCCCAGGCGTTCCTCGCCGTCGGCACCGCACCGGCCGGGAAGGTCGTGGGGCGCACCTTCAACGCCGGTACGGGCGGCGAGATCTCGGTCGGCGACCTCGTCGCCCTGATCGGCAAGGTGATGGACACCCCGCTCGACGTGCGCGAGGACGAGAGCCGCATCCGGCCGGCCAACTCGGAGGTGATGCGCCTGGTCGCCGACGCGAGCCGGCTCGCCGCCGCGACCGGCTGGCAGCCGGCCCACACCCTGGAGGAGGGCTTGGACCGCACGGTGGCGTTCTTCCGCGACCCCGCCAACCTCGCCCGCTACAAGACCGGCATCTACAACATCTGACCCCCGAGGACCTCGTCCGTCCCGTCCTCGCATCTCCTGCATCGCATGCGGGTCATGCACGCCATGCACGTCATGCAGGTCACGTACGTCATGCGTCACACACGTCCCCGAAGCGTTCACGAAGGAGGAGCCCACGATGCACGCAGTGATCCTGGCGGGAGGCAAGGGCGTCCGGCTGCGGCCCTACACCACGGCGCTGCCCAAGCCGCTCGTCCCCATCGGCGACCAGCACGCCATCCTGGAGATCGTGCTGCGCCAGCTCTCCGCCGCCGGCTTCACCAGCTGCACCATCGCGATCGGCCACCTCGGCGAGATCATCCGCGCCTACGTGGGCGACGGTTCGCAGTGGGGCCTGGCCGTCGACTACGCCACCGAGGAGAGCCCGCTGGGCACCATGGGCCCGCTGCTCACCCTGCGCGACCGGCTGCCCGAGACGTTCCTGGTGATGAACGGCGACGTCCTGACCGACCTCGACTACGCCGACGTCCTGCACCGGCACCGCGGCTCCGGCGCGCCGCTGACCATCGCCACCTACGCCCGCAAGGTGCACATCGACTTCGGGGTGCTCACCACCGACGCCAGCAGGGTCGTGGCGTTCACCGAGAAGCCGAGCATGGACTACCGCGTATCCATGGGCGTCTACGGCCTCTCCCGCGCCACGCTGGACGGTTACACGCCCGGACTGCCGCTCGGATTCGACGAGTTGGTCCTCGACCTGCTGAAGTCGGACAACCAGCCGCACGCCTACGAGTTCGACGGCTACTGGCTGGACATCGGCCGCCCGGACGACTACGACCAGGCCAACGCCGAGTTCACCACCCGCAAGTCCCTTCTGCTCAAGGGAGCCTGAGCACCTCATGCGCATCCTCGTCCTGGGTTCCACCGGCTACCTGGGCGCCCACGTCGCCGAGCGGCTGCGCGCGCTGCCGGGCGCGCTGGTCCTCGGCGGCGGCCGGTCGCCGGCCGCCGACGTCGACGTGGACCTGGCCCGCGTCGGCCCGGAGCAGCTGGCGAAGACCCTCGCCCGGGCCGCGCCCGACGCCGTGGTCAACTGCGCGGGCGCGACCGGCGGCGACGCCGTCACCCTGGCCGAGGTCAACGCCCGCGGCCCCGCGGTGCTGTGCGCCGCGCTGCGCGAGGCGGCCCCCGCGGCCCGTCTGGTGCACCTGGGTTCGGCCGCCGAGTACGGCCCGGGAGCGCCCGGCGGCAGAGACACGGAGTCGGCGGCCACCCGCCCCGTCGGCTCCTACGGCGCGACCAAGCTCGCGGGCACCTTCGCCGTGACCGGATCCGGCCTGGACGCGGTGGTGCTGCGCGTGGGCAACCCGGTGGGTCCGGGAGCGCCGCCCACCGGCCTGCCCGGCCGGATCGCCGCCCTGCTGCGCGAGGCCGGCGACGACCCGGAGGCGGTGCTGCGGCTGGGCGACCTGTCCGCCCACCGGGACTTCGTCGACGTGCGCGACGTGGCCCGGGCCGCAGTCCTCGCGACCACGGCCCCGGCCCCCCTGCCGCCGGTCCTGAACGTCGGCGGGGGCCGGGCCGTCCCGGTCCGCAACCTGGTACGGGACCTGGCCGCCCTGGCCGGGTTCCGCGGCCGGATCGAGGAGACGACCGCGAGCACCGCGGGCTCGGCCCGCTCCGCCCGGGTGTCGTGGCAGTGCTCCGACATCGCCGCCGCCGAGGAGGCCCTGGGCTGGCGCCCGGCCCACACCCTCGGCGAGGCGCTGACCGCGCTGTGGGAAGGGGGCCGCACACCGTGAGTCTGCTGATCCCCCTGTACGTCCACCCGGCCGAGGACCCGGGCGCGTGGCACCGGCTGATCAGTGCCGCGCCGCGCACCTACGGGGTCGTCCTGAACCCGGCCAGCGGCCCGGGCGAGGCCCCCGACCCGGCCTTCACCGCGGCGGCCGCCGCCCTGCGGGACGCGGGGACGCGGCTGCTGGGCTACGTCGACACCGACTACGGCGTGCGCGATCCCGAGGACGTGGTCGAGGACGTGCGCCGCCACCAGGAGTGGTACGCGACGGACGGCTGCTTCCTCGACCGTGTCACCGCGACGGCCGACGGGCTCGCGGCCTGCCGCCGGCTCGTGCGGACCCTGCGCAGGGCGGGTTCGGCGACGGTGGTCCTCAACCCCGGCGTCCACCCGGAGCCGGGCTACACCCGCCTCGCCGACCTGACGGTCACCTTCGAGGGCCACTGGTCGACGTACGTCTCCGCGTTCAGCCGCCCGGCCTGGGCCGCACGCCGGCCACCCGAGCGGCTGTGCCACCTCGTCTACGGGGTGCCCGACGCGCTGGTCCCGCTCGCCGTGCGCACCGCGCACGAGCGCGGCGCGGCGGTGTGCGGCCCGGTGACGGGTGAACCACCCAATCCGTGGGCCCAGTTGACACCGGCTCTCCGTGGGGCGGGACAGTGACGGGTGCCCGGTCCCGTGCCGCCCTGCTGGCCGTGCTGGCGGCGGCCGCGGCGCTGACGGGATGCTCCGGCGGCGAGGGACGGACCCCCGATGCGCACGGCACGGCGACGACCGCGCCGCAGACGGCGCCGGCCGGACCCCGCTGGAAGCCGCGCCCGGGCCTCGCCTGGCAGTGGCAACTCGACGGCCGGGCGGACCCGTCGGCCGACGTGCCCGTGTACGACATCGACGGCTTCGAGAACTCCGCCGCGGACGTGGCCCGGCTGCATCGCGCGGGCCGGAAGGTCATCTGCTACGTCAACGTCGGCGCGTGGGAGGACTTCCGGCCGGACCACACGGCGTTCCCGCGTTCCGTGCTCGGCCGGCCCAACGGCTGGAAGGGCGAACGGTGGCTGGACATCCGGCAGGTGGACGTGCTGCGGCCGATCATGGAGCGCCGTTTCGACATGTGCCGCGACAAGGGCTTCGACGCGGTGGAGCCCGATCTGGTCGAGGGCTACGGCAACGACACCGGCTTCCCGCTCACCGCCCGCGATCAGCTGACGTACAACCGCATGATCGCGGCCGTCGCCCACGAGCGGGGGCTGTCGGTGGGGCTGAAGAACGACCTGCCCCAGATCCCCCAGCTCGTGGACCACTTCGACTTCGCCGTCAACGAGGAGTGCGCCCAGTACGAGGAGTGCTCCGCGCTCTCCCCGTTCGTCGAGGCCGGCAAGGCGGTGTTCCACGTGGAGTACACCGAGCCGCGGAGCACGTTCTGCGCCGAGTCCCGCCGGCTGGGGCTGTCGTCCATGGTGAAGAAGCCGGAACTCGGGGTGTGGCGCAGCCCTTGCTGAGCCGGCACCTCAGACGTCCTCGCAGAGGGCGAGGTGATCGACGCGGCCGTGCTGACCCAGATAGCCCTCACCGACCGTGCTCACGGCTCCCGGGGCGAGCGTGTGGCACGGGCCCGTGGCGCCGTCCTGGTAGACGGCTTTCACACGCACGGTGTCACCGCAGTTGTTGGAGGCGCTGAGATACCGCCAGCTCTCGTACACGGCGACACACGCCGGGGCGGGGGTGAGGGAGGTTGCCTGGGCGGCCGGGGCCGAGAGGACGGAGCTCGACAAGGTGACGGCGAAGAGAGCGACGCCGGCCCGTATGACCCGCTTGATCATGGATCATCCTCACGTTCGTAGGTAGGTCGGTTCGAGGAGTGTCGACAACCACCGTGGTTCCGCTGACGGTGTGTTCGAGAACTGAACTTGTCCTGCCTCGGCCTCGCACGCAAAAGCGGGCGTCTGTTTCGGACAGGGAGTGTGTTGCAGGGGTGCGGACACATCCCCCGCGTGCGGGCGCAGTTCACGCCGGGCACGGCAGGGCCGAGGCTTCAACCATTGCGGCCCTTCGCCGGCAGGCCGCCGCCGTCTTCCCACACGAACACCCGCGTCGTACCGGCCGGGCCCCGGCGCCGTTGCAACGCGTCGGGACGTCACTTTGTCGGGAAGCAGGCGGCGCCACACGCCACGTGCCGGGTGACCACCGTGCGGACGGGAACGGCCCGGCCGGACGGAGCCGGCCGGGCCGCGAGGGGCTCCGGGGGTTCTTCGGACGACGGCGGATCAGCGCGTCGTCTGGTCCGAATAGCTGAAGTCACCCACCGTCCAGGCGCTGACGTCCTCGATGGCCACCCGGTACATCCCGCCCGTCTCGGGGATGCCCACGGTCCCCTGGAGGATCCGGGCCACGTGGAAGTGCAGATGGGTCGGCGGCCCGTCCTTCTTGTCGGGGGCCTCGAAGACGGCGGAGAACTCGCCGAGGTGGGCGGAGTCGGTCAGCACCTCGGACACCCGCTGGCGCCACACGGCTTCGGGTGCCAGGCGACCGGTGATGACGGCACCACCGGTGACCACGGTCAGGGACATCCGAGTGCTCTGCCCGGACTCCACACGGGCGGCGATGTCAACGATCAGCTCGTCAGGCTTCGACATGCGACCGGATTGTATTGCGTCGGCCGGTGCCCGTGGTCCGCGAGGGTCCACCAGCGCGCGCAGCGGCGGACCGAGCCACTTCGGATGCGGCCCGGGGGGCGGCTCACCCGTGCGCCGGTGCCGCGTCAGGAGGAGGCGGCGGCGACCGTGTCGTGGATTTCCTGGACCTGGTCGACCACCGACCTGCTCGACCCCTGACGCCCCGGACTTCCGGAGCGCCTCACCCGAACGGCCGCCCTCACGCGGCGCGGAACCCCCCGGTGCGGTCAGCTGGACGGAACGAATGCCTGTCCTATGGGGGAAGCATGTACGAGATGTGCCCCGGCCCCGACGAGCCCGGCACGGCCATGGTGTGGCACGTGAAAGCCAAGCAGGGCACGGTGACCCTGTGCGGACGGCCGCTGGAGCCGGCCCGACCCGATCAGATCGACGCCGACCGGCACTGCACGCCGTGCATGTCCTCCTTCAGCCGGCTGGTCGAGCAGAACGGCTGACGCCCCACGGCGGCGCCCACGCCGGGCTCTCCCTGCGGGAAGCAGCTCCGTCAGTGCCCGGCTGCCGCTTTCACCAGGGCGACGGCCACGCCGATCGCCGCGTCCACGACGCCGGCGAGGATCGCGGTCGGCACACCGCCTCCCATGCGCAGCCCGCCCAGGCAGCCCCAGAGGAACAGCGACACGACGGCCACGCCCGCCGCGGCCGACAGCGCGGTGTCCAGGGGCAGGACGTCCAGGGCCGCGAGTCCGATCAGCAGCGCCGGGCCGACGGCGCAGGACAGCAACGGACTGCTGACGTACAGCATGCGCCGCAGCTCGCGACCGGTCGCGAAGCGGCGGTGGACCGTACGGTGCGCCTGCTGGTCGGCGACGAACGCCGCCAGCCACAGGCCCAGGGCCGTCGTCAGGACCGTGGCGAGAGCACCGAGGGACTCCACGTCGCCGAGCGACAGACCGACCACCACGGCGATCATCGTGATCGTCGCGTAGATGCGCTCCTTCAGGCGGTCCGCCAGGACACCCGCATCCGCGTTGTCCGCCTCCACCTCACCCGCCTCCGCCTCACCCGCGTCCGCCGCGGGCGGGCCGTCGGCCTGCCGGTCGTCCGTCACCCGTGCCCCTCGCCTGTCGTGCCCCACGAAGCCCGCCGGTCGCCGCGGTGTCCGCGACGAGCGTCCTCGGCGACGGCTCCCAGCATGCCCCCGACCCCCCGTCGGGATCCGGGAACCGGGGCCGGCACCCGGCACCGTGTCACACGGCCGACCCGGGCTCGGTGGGGCTCGGCAGGACCGGGTGGACGACGCCGTCCACGACCCCGGACGCACCGACGGCTCCCGTCCCGCGAGGGGAGGGGAGCCGTTCGGAGTGGGGGCAGAGCCCAGGGGGCGTATGCCGGGCGAAGCGGGTTACGCGTGACGGTGCGAGTGACGGTTGCCGGTGATCACGCGGTAGAGGGCCAGCAGGATGAGCGAGCCCACGATCGCGGCGATCCAGGTGGAGAGGTTGAAGAATCCGTCGATGGAGTCGACACCGAAGATGACCTTGCCGAGCCAGCCGCCGAGCAGCCCGCCGGCGATGCCGATGAGCATGGTGATGATGATGCCGCCCGGGTCCTTGCCCGGCATCAGGGCCTTGGCGATGGCGCCGGCGAGAAGCCCGATGAAGATCCAAGCAATGATGCCCATGGTCCGTCTCCACTTCGTCGTATAAAGAACTTGTTAACTCAACGGGTGCGCCGAATCCGGCCGCACAAACGTCACTGACTCGAATTCGTCTGCGGACTCCGTCTCGCCGGGCCAAGGACTCCGTCTCGCCGGGCGAAGGCTCCGGGACGACCGCCGGCGTCTCACGACCGCCGTGCCGACCCCGACTCCCGGTGGAGGGACGGGAGTTCCCGGCCCAGGCGGGCCAGGGGCGACAGCGCCATGATCGCGGGGGACAGCATCATGCCCGCGGCCGTCGTCACCAGACCGGTGCGCAGCCCCCACTCCCCCGCGAGCAGCCCGCCGATCAGGGAGCCGAGCGGTGTCAGTCCCATCCCGACGAAGGTGATCGTCGCGGCGACCCGCCCCTGCATCCGGTCGGGGGTCGCGGTCTGACGGACCGCCATGAGGGCGACGTTGACCAACTGGCCCGCGCACCCGAAGACGAGGCCCACCACGAGGAGGACGGCCACGGTCCGCGCGGAGGAGCCGTGCAGCGCGGGCACGCAGAGGAAGGCGGCGTCGCCGACTGCCGCCGCGCCCACGAGCATCGGGCCGTACCCGAAGCGGACGGGCAGCCGAGCCGCCAGCACCGAACCCAGCAGCGCGCCGGGCCCCGCCACCGCGAGCGTCAGGCCCACCACCGTGCCCGACAAGTGAAGTTCGCGCGGCAGAAAGAGCAAGTAGACCGTCATCAGGGCCGCGAAGGACAACTGGAAGGCCGCCGAGGCCAGGCACACCGCGCGCAGCAGCCCGTCCCGGGCGACGAAGCGAAGCCCCTCGACGACGCCCTGCCGGACCCGGGGCGGCCGCGCAGGACCCTCCGACAGCGCTTCGGTTACTCGGATCCGCCTGATCGCCAGGAACGACAGCGTGAAGAGCACCGCGCCGGAGGCCGTGGCGGCAGGGGCCGGCAGCAGGGCCACCAGCGCCCCGCCGAGGGCGGGTCCACCGATCTGGGCCGCCGAACGACTGCCCTCCAGCGCGCTGTTGGCGCTCAGCAGCCGGTCCCGTCGTACCAGGCGGACGAGGGACGCCTGGTACGCCACGTCGAAGAACACGGACAGGGCGCCGACGGTGAAGGCCAGGACGAACAGCCCGGGCAGCCCGAACCGGCCGCACAGGCAGGCCACGGCCGCCACGGCCAGGGTGAGGGCCCGGCCGGCGTCGGCGAGCGCCATCGTCGTGCGGGTCCGCCAACGGTCCACCCAGACCCCGGCGAGGAGCGCGAGCAGCAGGATCGGCGCCTGCCCCACCGCGCGCAGCGCGCCCAGCCGGCCGGCGTCGGCCTGGAGCGTCAGGACGGCCAGGAGCGGCAGGACCACCGAGGTGGCGTGCTCGCCGAGTTGGGAGGCGGTCTGCCCCAGCCAGAGGCCGCGGAAGTCGGCGTCACGCACCAGGCGGAGGGAAGGGGGACGGCGGAGGTCGTTCCCGGGGGAGGAGTCGGACGGCACGGGAGTCCCTTGTGTGCTCGGCAACGGCGCCCGCCGCCGGACCCGTTGACGGGTCCCGGCGGTTCGGGCAGGAGACAGCTCGCTGCGCCGCGGCATCAAGGGCGGCACACGATGACGGGCCGGTGACGGCCACGGCGTCAACGCGTGCTCGGGCGACCGACCATGTCGACTCCTCACGGGGATCCGGTGCTGCCCAACGTAGCCGCCGGGGGACGGCACGGGAAACGGTTTCCGGGACTCCTGACGGTCGCCCCCGGGGGATCCCGGAGCGCCGGGACGCCGGGGCGCGCCGGAGGGCGGTGCACGGCCTCCGGCGCGGCCCGGCCGGTCAGGGGAGGATCTCGACGTATCCGTCGCTGCCGTGCACCCGGACGCGCTGCCCGTCGCGGATCAGCCGGGTGGCCCGGTCCACCCCCACGACGGCCGGCAGCCCGTACTCACGGGCGATCACCGCGCCGTGCGTCATCAGTCCGCCGACCTCCGTCACCAGACCCGCGATGCCGACGAACAGGGGCGACCAACTGGGGTCCGTGTAGGGCGTGATCAGGATGTCGCCCGCCTCCAGGTCGGCCTGCGCCATGTCGAGGACGACACGTGCCCTGCCCTCGACGGTCCCGGCGGAGACGGCCAGGCCGATCAGGGCACCGGAGGGGGCGTCGTCGCGCCGGTACGCCCCGTTGACCATCTCACCGTCCGAGGTGAGGACCCGGGGCGGTGTGAGCGCGTGGTACGAGCGGAACGCGTCCTTGCGCTGCCGGACGAGCTCGTGGTCCACCCGGTGCGTGCGCACGGCCTCGCCGAACTCGTCGAAGGTCAGGTAGAAGACGTCCTCCGGGTCGGGGAGCGCCCCCGCCCGCACGAGACGCCCGGCCTCGGCGAGCAGGGCCTGCTTGTAGACGAAGTAGCGGCGGATGATGCCGTACTTCGGGTACTCCCGGTAGCCGATGAAGGTGCGGACCCGGTCGATCATCCGCTTGGTCTCGTCGGCCTTGCGGTCCCCGTCGGGCAGCTCCCGCAAGCGGGCCAGGACCTCCTGCTCCTTCTGCCGCGCCTCGTGCAGCCCCTGCTCGAACCGCCTCTTGGCGGCACCCGGTGCGAAGTTGCGGACGTTGTCGAGGATGGCCGGGACGAGGGTGCCGGGGCGCTCGCGCCAGCGGGGCCGGGTGATGTCGATCTCGCCGGCGCAGCGCACGCCGTACCGGTCCAGGTAGGCCTCGATGGCGTCGCGTGCCTCGGCTCCGCCCGGCAGTTTCGGCAGGTCGTCGAGGAAGTCGTCGCCCTGGACGGCGCGCAGGTGTTCCACCACCTCCGGGTGCGGCCGGACGGCGTCCGCCACGTCCAGGAGGTCCAGGCCCATCTCGGAGGTGATGTTGCCCGGGGCGGACAGGGTGAGGGAGTCGGCGGCGTTCTTCTCGCCGAGCCACTCCCCCAGCTTGTCGTTGAGCCACCACGTGGACTCCATCCCCGCCATGATCGCCTGCATGCTCAGCGGGTCGCGGAGGATGCGCTTGTGCTCCTCGAACGCCTCCCGGAGGAAGTCGAACAGGGCCGGTCCGGTCTTGTCCCGGATGCCGCGTTCGAGGTCGGCGAGGGACGCCTCGTTGCGTGCGATCAGCTCCGTGACGAGCGCCGGGTCGGTCGGGATGGGGGCCGGGTCGGCCGGCTGCCCCGCGGGCCGGCCGGCGGGCTGGGGGTCCGGGAGCGACGGGACGAAGTCGCCCCGGTCGAGGACGGTCTCCAGGGCGTCCCGCACGAGTGGGTCGGAGCGGCCGGCGACGTCGAGGAGACCGGCGCGGCCGGTGGGCGTGGCGAGGGCCCTGGTGGCGTCGACGAACAGCCGGCCGCCCGCCTCGTGCATGGTCGCCATGGCCGTCAGCTGCCACAGGGAGATGCCCAGCGGCTTCATGGGGTCGGTCATCATCTGCTGGTGACCGACGGAGACGTAGACGTGGTTGTCCTGGTCGGCGGCCCGCGGGACGGGGTAGAGCGTGGTGATCGGCCGGCTCTGCACGATCCGGAAGCCGTCGTCGCCCAGGCACCACTCGATGTCCTGGGGGCGGCCGAAGTGTGCCTCGATGCGGCGTCCGGTCCGGACGAGTTCCAGGACCTGCGCGTCGGTCAGGGCCGGCTGCTTCTGCTCGCGCGGGTCGACGGTCTCCTGCCGTGTTCCGCCGGCCGGCAGGGCCCGTACGGCGCGTTCCTTGGCGGCGATCGTTCTGGCGACGATCCCACTGTCCCGCACCTGGTAGACGTCCGGGTTCACCAGGCCCGAGACCAGGGCCTCGCCGAGGCCGAGGCCGGCGTCCACGGTGGCGACCTTCCGGTTGCCCGTGACGGGGTCGGCCGTGAACAGGATCCCGGAGGCGTGCGGGACGACCATCCGTTGCACGACGACGGCCATGAGGACCGTCCGGTGGTCGATGCCGTTGCGCTGACGGTAGGTCACGGCCCGCTCGGTGAACAGCGAGGCCCAGCACCGGCTGATGTGCCGCAGGATGGCATCGGGGCCCACGACGTTGAGGTAGGTGTCCTGCTGGCCCGCGAAGGACGCGGTCGGCAGGTCCTCCGCGGTCGCGCTGGAGCGCACGGCGTAGGCGTCCTGTTCCCCGTGCCGGGCGAGAGCGCGGGTGATCGCGGCCGCGAGGTCGTCGGGGACGGCGATCGCTTCGACGGTCCGGCGGATCCGTGCGCTGAGCGTGCGCACGGCCTCCGGGTCGTCCGCGTCCGTGCGCGCGAGGCGTTCCAGGTCCTCGTCGAGGGCTGGCGCTCCCGCCACGATGCGTCGGTAGGCGCCCGTGGTGACGCAGAAACCACCCGGCACGCCGATGCCCTCGATGCGCGAGAGCTCCCCCAGGTGTGCGGCCTTGCCTCCGACGTCCGCGGCCCGCGTCGCGTCGATCTCGTGCAGGTCCAGCAGGTACTGCTCGGTCATCTCCCGTTGCCTTCCGTCAGCGGCACACGCACCTCTCGCGCCGTTTGCGCAGGTCGCGGCCTCGGTCGACGATTGTGCGGGGTGACGGGGGCCTTGCCGCAAGCCCCCATGTGCGCTATACGTTGAGAAGGGCAGGGAGATGTATCCCTGCCCTTCGTCGTGTCCGGCGCATGTCCGGCGCGTGCCTGCCGGTGCCCTAAGGCCTGAGGTCGTCGGGCCCGTCCAGCAGGGCGACGCGTGCGGTGATGCTCTTGCCGACGGGCTCCCGGCGCGCCTCGAAGTCCTGGGCGACGGCCTTCACGATCTCCAGGCCGTGCTGGCCCACCCGTCCGGCGTCGGCGGGTCTGGCCACCGGCAGCACCGGATCCGAGTCCCACACGGTCACCTCGACCGCGTCGTCGTCGATCCGCAGGTCCATGCGGGCCCGGCCGGGCGCGTACTTGCGGACGTTGGTGACCAGCTCGCTGACCACCAGCTGCGTCAGGTCCACGCTCCGCTGGGAGATGTTCAGCCCCTGCTCCGCCTGGTGCCGGGCCAGGAACTCGGCTGCCAAGTGGCGGGCCTTGGCTATGTCTCCGTCCAGGGCCACCGTGAGATCTCGCTCCCCGTTCACACGTCCCGCGTACCCGGGGGAACACGTTTGACGCCCCTGTGCACCAGGTGTGCACAAAGCCGCCAGGCCGGCCGGAGCGAGTCCGGCCGGCCTGGCGGCTTGGAGAATCCGAGGTGGACGGGCTGGGTCAGCCGGTGGCGAGCATGCCCTCACGCAGCCGGGCCAGGCAGCGGGACAGCAGCCGCGAGACGTGCATCTGGGAGACGCCGAGACGCTCGCCGATCTGCGCCTGGGTCAGCTCGTCCACGAACCGCATGTGGATGATCTGCCGGTCCCGCTCGTCCAGCGCGGCGACCATGGGAGCCAGGGCGTGGAAGTCCTCCACGAGCTCCAGGGCGCGGTCGTCGGCGCCGATGAAGTCGGCCAGGACCGCCTCGCCGTCGTCGCTGGTGCTCAGGGCGGCGTCGAGGGAGGAGGAGTTGTAGCCGTTGGAGGCGATCTGCGCCTCCCGGACGTCCTCCTCGGACAGGCTCATGAGCTCGGCGAGCTCCTTCACCGTGGGGGTGCGGCCGAGCCGGCTGCGCAGTTCCTCGGTGGCGCGGGCGAGCTGGACGCGGGCTTCCTGAAGACGGCGGGGCACGTGCACGGCCCAGGTGGTGTCACGGAAGAACCGCTTCATCTCGCCGACGATGTAGGGGATCGCGAAGGAGGTGAACTCGACCTCGCGCGTCAGCTCGAACCGGTCGATCGCCTTGATCAGGCCGATCATGCCGACCTGGACGATGTCCTCCATCTCCTCCGCGCCGCGGCTGCGGAACCGGCCGGCGGCGAAGCGGACCATGGACATGTTCATCTCGATCAGCGTGTTGCGCGCGTACTGGTATTCGGGCGTGCCCTCCTCCAGTACGGCCAGCTGGTCGAAGAACATCCGGGACAGCTCACGAGCGTCCTTGGGCGCGACCTTCGACGGATCGGCGACCTCCGGCAGACGCACCTTGTCCGTGTCCGTTTCTGCAGCTATGGCTGTCGCCATCATGCTTCCCTCCCCATCCGTCCAGCTCGGCGCCGACCCGTCTCGGGTCGGCGCAAGGCCGTCTACCCCGACTTCACGCATACATGCGCACCCAATTCTGCCTCGTCCGCCGACCGGACCGTAAGGGGCCCGTCGGCCGGACGCCCCGGCTGCGCCTCCACGGCCCCGGAAGGCCGGCCGGGCCCTGTCACCGCAGGTCCGCGAGGGTCAGGGCGTGTCCCCGGAGTAGTAGAAGCGGCAGCTCACTCCGGGGCCGCTGCCGCGGGGTTCACCGGGGCGCGGGTCGTACAGGGAGCGGCCGCCGGGGAACTGTCCCAGCTCGGTGGGCAGGGCGGCGCCGTCGTCGACCTCCTCCGGGCGCCATCCGGTGATGTCCAGCAGCAGTCCGTCCAGCGGCCCGCCCGTCAGCGCGGCGTACGTCTGGTGCGGCAGGGGTCCCGGGTCGGGGTCGTCGTGGTCGTGGCCGTACACCCGGCCCCGCAGCAGCTGCTCGTCTCCGTTCATGCCGTCCAGCCTCGCAGCCACCACTGACAACGGCGGCTGCCCGGCGGGACCGCGGTGCTCGCTCGCCGGGGCGGGCTCCCCGCTCACACCCCGGCCCGGCGGCGGACGGCGAGGACGCGCATCGTCAGGGCGACGGCCAGCAGCACCCAGGCGGCCGCGCAGTAGCCCCACGCGGTCGTCCCCCGTACCGCCCCGACGGAGGCCCAGACGGCCCACAGCGTGACCAGCACCGCCAGCGCGCTCCAGGCGATGTCGGCGACGCGGGTCGGCAGTTGGGCGCGCTGCCTGGTGCCGGGTTCGAGTGTGCCGAGTCCGTGCTGCTCCGGCGCGTCCTGATGTGACATGGACGGTTCCTCCCGTGTGCTGAGGGTGTGTGCTCCCGCAGGCGTTCCGGATACCCGGCGGGCGGTACGGCACACCGCCAACTGCCGCCACCGATACGGAAGATGGGCTTCCGTCGCGGCGCCGTCGGGGTGGCCGCTCGGAGATCGGCGACCGACTCGTCCGCTGGCCGGCGTCGCTCAACACGGCGCGAGGAAGCGGGGATTGGCCTGTACCAAAGCCTTGACACGCGCTTGCATCACTTCTTAAATCATGAACTGAAATAAGACTCGGGATTCCCCAAGCGCCCCCTCCCCCGACCCTCCGCTTCCCGAGGCCTCACCCTCACACCCCCCACCCCCGCCCCGGCGGCCGGCCCGCGGCGAGCGCGCGCGAGCTGCGGCGTGTCATGCCCATGACGTGCCCGCGTCCGTGCTCGCCGCCAGAAACGGACGTGACCCCATGATCAGACACCTCGCGGCCGGCTCCACCGGACGCCACCTGCTCGGCATCACCGCGGCGGCGTCACTCCTCGTGGGCCTCGGCGGCGTCCCCGCGAGCGGCGCGGCCGCAGCCACGGGCCGGATCACCGGGCTCGGCGGGAAGTGCGTGGACGTGGCCGGCGCCGCCACGGCCAACGGCACGCCCGTGCAGCTCTACGACTGCAACGGCAGCGCCGCCCAGCAGTGGGACGTGGCCGCCGACGGCACCGTCCGGGCCCTCGGCAAGTGTCTCGACGTCGCCTCCGGCGCCACCGCCGACGGAACCAAGGTGCAGCTCTGGGACTGCAACGGCAGCGCCGCCCAGCAGTGGACCGTCACCTCCGCCCGGGACATCGTCAACCCGCAGGCCGACAAGTGCCTGGACGCCACCGGCAACAGCTCCGCCAACGGCACGAGACTGCAGATCTGGACCTGCACCGGCGCCGCCAACCAGAAGTGGACCGCCCCCACCTCCGGCGGTCCGGCCCCCTCCCCCGGCGCGATGGCGGTGGCGCCCTACCTCTACAACGGCTGGGGCAGCCCGCCCGACCCGACCACCGTGATGAACGCGACCGGCGTCAAGTGGTTCACGCTCGCCTTCGTCCTCAGCAACGGCTACTGCAACCCGCAGTGGGACGGCAGCCGGCCCCTGACCGGGGGCGTGGACCAGCGGACCGTCACCACCGTCCGGGCGGCCGGCGGCGACGTCATCCCGTCCTTCGGCGGCTGGAGCGGCAACAAGCTGGAGAGCTCCTGCGGCAGCGCGGGCGAACTGGCCGCCGCCTACCAGAAGGTCGTCGACGCCTACGGGCTCAAGGCCATCGACATCGACATCGAGGCGGCCGCCTACGACAGCCCGACCGTCCAGCAGCGGACCGTGGACGCGCTGAAGACCGTCAAGGCGAACAACCCGGGCCTCAAGGTGTACGTCACCTTCGGAACCGGCCAGAACGGACCGGACACCGGCCTGATCGACAGGGCCGCGGCCTCCGGGCTCACCGTCGACAGCTGGACGATCATGCCGTTCAACTTCGGCGGCGCCGGGCAGGACATGGGCCGGCTGAGCGTCCGTGCCGCCGAGGGCCTCAAGACCGCCGTGAAGAACGCCTACGGATACAGCGACGACCAGGCCTACCGGCACACCGGCATCTCCTCGATGAACGGCATCACCGACAACGGCGAGACCGTGACGGTCGCCGACTTCCGCACGATCCTCGCCTACGCCCAGCAGCGTCACCTGGCGCGGCTGACCTTTTGGTCGGTCAACCGCGACCGGCCCTGCACGGGCGGCGGGGCCGACACCTGCTCGGGCGTCTCCCAGCAGCCGTGGGACTTCACCCGGGTCCTCGCCCAGTACAACGGCTGACCGCCCCCTCCCCCACGTCCCCCACGTCCCCCACCCCGCCGTACCCCCGGCACAGGAGAAGCCATGCTTCCTGCCCCCCGACCAGCCCCCGGCGGCCGCCCGCGGTCCGCCCGCACCGCCACCCGCACCCACGTGGTCGCCGCCCTGGCGGCCGCCGCCACCGTCTTCTCCCTGCTCGGGGCCGCTCCCCCGGCGCAGGCGGCCCCCTCCGCTCCCGCCGCGGCGGCGGCGCTGCCCGACGGCTGGTCCACCGTGGTGAACAGCGGCAGCGGCAAGTGCCTGGACGCCCGCGCGGCGGCCACCGTCAACGGCACCGCCGTGCAGCAGTACACCTGCAACAGCAGCACCGCCCAGCAGTGGAGCTTCACCCCGACCGGCGACGGCTACGTGCGGATCAACAACCGCAACGACGCCCAGCAGGTCGTGGACGTCAGTGACGTCTCCACCGCCGACAACGCGGCCGTGCACCTGTGGACGTACGGCGGGGGCGGCAACCAGCAGTGGCGGGCCGTCGACGAGGGCGGTGGCGCCTACCACTTCGTCAACCGGCACAGCGGCAAGTGCCTGGACGTTCCCGCGGCCTCCACCGCCGACAGCGTCCAGCTGGTGCAGTACACCTGCAACGGCACGGCGGCGCAGCGCTTCCAGGTGTCCCCGGTGAACACCGCTCCCGGAGACGCCGACCTCGGCCCCAACGTGGTCGTCTTCGACCCGAGCATGCCCTCCTCGACGATCCAGAGCCGGCTGGACTCCATCTTCCGGCAGCAGGAGACCAACCAGTTCGGGTCCCAGCGGTACGCGGTGATGTTCAAGCCGGGCACGTACAGCAACGACGTCAACGTCGGCTTCTACACGCAGGTGCTGGGCCTCGGCCAGTCGCCCGACTCCGTGACCATCAACGGGGCGGTGCACGTGGAGGCGGACTGGTTCCCGCCGCAGAACGCCACCCAGAACTTCTGGCGCGGCGCCGAGAACCTGTCGGTGAACCCCACCGGCGGCACCGACCGCTGGGCCGTCTCCCAGGCGTCCGGCTACCGGCGCATGCACGTCCGCGGCAACCTCGAACTCAGCGACGGCGGCTGGTCCAGCGGCGGCTTCATGGCCGACAGCAAGATCGACGGCCAGGTGCGCTCGGGCAGCCAGCAGCAGTGGCTCACCCGCAACTCCCAGCTCGGCAGCTGGACCGGCTCCAACTGGAACATGGTCTTCGTCGGCAGCCAGGGCGTGCCGGGCAACACCTTCCCCAACCCGCCCTACACGACGGTGAACCAGACCCCCACCGTCCGGGAGAAGCCCTTCCTGTACGTGGACGGCGCCGGCGCCTACAAGGTGTTCGTCCCGGCGCTGCGGGCCGACTCCTCGGCCACCACCTGGGCCGGGGGGAACGCCGCCGGCACCTCGCTCGGCATCGACCAGTTCTTCGTCGTCAAGCCGGGCGCGACCGCGGCGCAGATCAACGCGGCCCTCGCCGAGGGCAAGAACCTGCTGGTCACTCCGGGCGTGTACCACCTGGACCAGACGCTGCGCGTGACCCGCGCGAACACCGTGGTCCTCGGCCTGGGGCTCGCGACGTTCATCCCGGACAACGGCGTCACGGCCATGACCGTCGCCGACGTCGACGGCGTGAAGATCGCCGGGGTCCTCTTCGACGCGGGCACCACCAACTCCCGCTCGCTGGTGGAGATCGGGCCGTCCGGGACGTCCGCCGACCACGGGGCGAACCCGACCTCGCTGCACGACGTGTACTTCCGCGTGGGCGGCGCGGCCGTCGGCAAGGCCACCACGAGCCTCGTCGTCCACAGCGACGACGTCATCGGCGACCACATGTGGATCTGGCGCGGCGACCACGGCTCGGGCATCGGCTGGAACACCAACACCGCCGACACCGGACTCGTCGTGAACGGCGACGACGTGACCATGTACGGCCTGTTCGTCGAGCACTACCAGAAGCACCAGACCATCTGGAACGGCAACGGCGGCCGGACGTACTTCTACCAGAACGAGATGCCCTACGACCCGCCCAACCAGGCCGCCTGGATGAACGGTTCGACGCAGGGCTACGCCGCCTACAAGGTCGCCGACTCGGTCACCAGCCACCAGGCGTACGGACTGGGCAGCTACTGCTACTTCAACGTCAACCCCGCCGTCACCGCGGAGCACGCCTTCGAGGTGCCGAACCGCCCCGACGTGCGCTTCCGGAACATGGTGACCGTCTCGCTGGGCGGCACCGGCACCATCCGGCACGTCATCAACGACCGGGGCGGGCCGTCGAACTCCTCGACCAACGTGGCGAACCTGGTGAGCTACCCGTGAGGCGGCTCGCGGCACGGCTGCTGCTCCTGCCGGCGCTGGTGCTGGGGCTGATCGCCCCGGCCCTCGCCGGGCCCCCCGCCTCCGCCGCCGTACGGGCCCCCGCGTTCAAGGTCATCGCCTTCTACAACGGGACCTGGGACGCCGCGCACATCGACTTCGTCAAGGAGGCCAACGCGTGGTTCCCGCGGGCCGCGGCGGAGAACGGCTTCGCCTACACGGCGACGACCGACTGGAACCTGCTGGCCGACGGCGGCGTGGACGACTACCAGGTCGTCCTCTTCCTTGACGACGCGCCGCAGACGGCGGCCCAGCGCGCCGGCTTCGAGCGGTACGTCAGGGCCGGGGGCGGCTGGCTGGGCTTCCACGTCTCGGCGTTCACCACCCAGGCCGGCTCCTGGCCGTGGTTCTACAACTCCTTTCTCGGCAGCGGCGCCTTCCGGTCCAACACCTGGGGACCGACCACGGCGGTGCTGCGCACCGAGGACCGGACCCATCCGGCCACCGCCGCCCTGCCCGCGACGTTCACCTCGTCGGTCAGCGAGTGGTACAGCTGGTCCAACGACCTGCGGGCCAACCCGGACATCAAGGTCCTGGCGTCGGTGGACCCGTCGAGTTTCCCGCTCGGCACCGACCCGAACCAGTCGTGGTACAGCGGCTACTACCCGATCCTGTGGACCAACACCCAGTACCGGATGCTGTATGCGAACTTCGGCCACAACGCCATGAACTACGAAACCAACACGCGACTGTCGTCCACGTTCGCCAGCGCCACCCAGAACCGCTTCCTCATCGACGGCCTCAAGTGGCTCGGCGGGGCGGGGAACGGGCCCGCCCCCGACGACCCGATCTCGGGGACGGCCTGGTACTCCCTGGCCGACGGCGCCCACGGCACCTGCGTCGACGCACGGGCGGCGGCCACGGCCGACGGAACGGCCGTGCAGCAGTACACCTGCAACGGCACCGCCGCCCAGCAGTGGCAGTTCCGGCCCACCGACGGCGGCTACAGCCGGATCGCCGCCCGCGGCAACCCGCAGCAGTCCGTCGATGTCACCGGCGTCTCCACCGCCGACGGCGCACCCCTGCAACTGTGGTCCTACGGCGGTGGCGGGAACCAGCAGTGGCGCCCGGTGCGGGAGCCGGACGGCGGGTACCGCTTCGTCGCCCGGCACAGCGGCAAGTGCCTGAGCACCACCGGTACGGCGACCGCCGGCACGCAGCTGGTGCAGCGCCCCTGCGACGGCTCGGCCGGGCAGAGGTTCCGGCTCACCGCCGTGTCCTGAGCCGCCACCAGGGCCCGGCGGCACACCGCCGCCGGGCCCTGGTGGCGGTGTGCGCGGGCGGTGGAAGCCGGACCCCAGGTGTGCCCTCCTCGAAGCGGGATAAAAGAGGTGGCGACCGGAAAGGGGGGTCGCCGTGGCCGTCGAATTCGATCTGGGCGAGGTGCTGGCGGCAGCCGAGGACGCAGCGCCGATGGAGTCCGTCGACGTGGTGGCCGGCTATCTGCAGAAGCGCTTCGGTGCGGTGTCGACCTCCTTCCTGTTCCTCGACTTCGTCGGCCAGGAGCTGGTGCGCCTGAAGGCGGCGGACGCCGGCGCCGAGGAGGCGGACGCCGAGCGCACCCCCCTTAGGGGCAGCCCCTACGACCGGGTTCTGCGCACGCAGCGGCTGCATCAGGAGACGGATGCGGAGGGCAGAGCGCTCGTCATCGCCCCGGTCACCAACCGCGGCGACTGCGTCGGCGTGCTGGAGATGACGCTCCCCCACGCCGACGAGACCGTATTGCGGCACGTCACCGAGGCGGCGCACGCACTGGCGTACATCATCGTCACCGACCGCCGCTTCACCGACCTCTACCAGTGGGGGCAGCGCACCACTCCGCTGACCCTCGCCGCGGAGATCCAGCACCAGCTGCTGCCCTCGGCGTCCTCCTGCGAGGCACCGCAGTTCACCGTCGCCTGCGCCCTCGTCCCCGCGGACGACATCGGCGGTGACACCTACGACTACTGCCTCGACCGCGACACCCTGCACCTGTCGCTGACCGACGCCATGGGGCACGACGTCGACTCCGCCCTCCTGGCGACCCTGCTGCTCGGCGCCCTGCGCGGCGCCCGCCGGGCCGGGTGCAACGTGCTGGAGCAGGCCCGTCAGGCGCACCGGGCGCTGCGGGCCCACGGCCGCGGCGCCATGGCCACCGGGCAGCTGCTGTGCATCGAGTTCCAGGAGGAACGCGTCGAGCTGATCAACGCGGGCCACCCCTGGCCGCTGCGGCTGCGCGACGGCACCGTGGAGGAGATCCGCCTGTCGGTGAACCTGCCGTTCGGCGTGCCCTCACCGGTGCCCTACCGGATCCAGGAGATCGACCTGCGCCCCGGGGACCGGCTGCTGCTGATCACCGACGGCATGCAGGACCGCAAGGCGGCCGCCGTCGACCTGCGCGGCCTGCTGCGCGACACCCGCGACCTGCACCCCCGGCAGGCCGTGCAGGTCCTCACCAACGCCGTGAAGGACGCCTGCGACGGCCACCCCCAGGACGACGCCACGGTGATGTGCCTCGACTGGCACGGCCGCGGCGACACGGCCTGACCGGCGTGCCTGACCGGCCCGCCGGACCCGCTCGCCGGTCCGGCGGCGCCGCCGTAACGCCCGGGGCTGTATCGCTCATGTGAGGCTGCTGGGCCCCATGTGGCACATCGCATGCTTGTACGAGCCAGGTCAGGGCACTCGGTAGGCGCGGATCGGCCTCCGCCGCGGCCACAGGGGCCGCAGTCCTCCGGCGGCCGACGCAGGACCCGCCAAGGGGAGAGAGACCGTGACGTTGCGTATCGGGGCAGAAGAAGAGTTCCACGTGGTGGACGTGGAGAGCGGGCGCCTGGTGCCACGAGGACGAGCCGTGCTCGAGCGGCTGGACAGACCCGGGTTCACCACCGAGCTCCAGCGATCGTCGGTGGAGCGCAACAGCGAGGTGCACGACACCCTCGACGCCCTCCACGCCGACCTCACCGGAGCGCGGCGCCGGCTGGACGCGGCAGCGTCCTCCCTCGGCCTCGCCGTCGTGGCGGCCGGCACCGTCCCGCTCGCGCAGCTCGGCGCCGAGGACGTCACCGACGACCCGCGCTACCGGCACATGGCCGACGAGTACCGCAAGCTCGTGCACGAGCAGCTCGTCTGCAGCGCCCAGATCCATGTCGACGTGCCCGACCGCGACACCGCCGTGCGTGCCATGTGCCTGGTGTCGCCCTGGCTGCCGCCGCTGCTCGCGCTCTCCGCGAGCTCGCCGTTCTGGCTGGGCTCGGACACCGGGTACGCGAGCTGGCGCACGATGGTGTGGCAGCGCTGGCCCACCACGGGCCCCGCCGGATGCCACGGCAGCGCCCAGGAGTACGACGCCGCCGTCGCCGAGCTGATCGGTTCGGGCGTCATCAGCGACCCGGGGATGCTCTACCACGACGTACGCCCCTCGGCCCACCAGGGAACACTGGAGCTGCGCATCTGCGACGCCTGCCCCCGGGCCGAGACGGTCGTGCTGGTCGCCGGGCTGTTCCGGGCACTGGTGCGCGACGCCTGCGAGCGGCTGGAGAAGGACAGCGGCCCCGTCTGCGACGGCCACCACGAGTGGCTGCGCGCCGCCACCTGGCGTGCGGCCCGCTCCGGCCTCGAAGGGCCCCTGGTCGACCCGCGGACGCGGCGGGCGGCCCCGGCTGCCGCGGTGCTGCGCCGGATGCGCGACCGCCTGCGCCCGGCGCTGCAGGCTTCCGGCGACTGGGAGACCGTGAGCACCCTGCTGGACGAGGCGCTGGCCGCCGGGAGCGCCGCCCAGCGGCTGCGGCGCGTGGCGGCCTCCGAGGACCTGCTGGCCAGCGTCGACCTCCTGGTCGACGAGACGCGTGGCGGACGTACCGCCCGGCGGGCCGCCCCCGCCCCCTTGCGGCCGTTCACCGGCGGGGGGAACACGACGGTCCGCCCGGAGCTCCGCCGGAGCGCGGCCGGGGGAATCGCGGGCTGAGTCCCATGCCGCTGCACCGCCTTTCGCTCTCCCCGACTTCCCGCCGCCGTGGCAGGCCCGGCTCGCCCGGCCTGCCGACACCATCGCCGAGATCAAGGAGTTGTTCCCCCATGCCCAGCTCGTGGCCCCCTTCGCCGGCGCCGCACGCCGTCCGCAGCGCGCCGCGGCCCGCTTCAGTCGTCGACGGCGACGGAAGGGGGCGGGTCTGATGTGCGGACTCAGCGGAGAGATCCGCTTCGACGGGCGGCGCCCGGACATCGCGGCGGTCGAGCGCATGACCGACCGGCTCGCGCCGCGCGGCCCCGACGGGCGCGGGTTGTGGTCCCAGGGCCCGGTGGCCCTCGGCCATCGCCGGCTCAAGATCATCGGCTTGTCGGAGACCGGCGCCCAGCCCATGACCGACCCGGGCGGCCGGGTCGCCGGCGTGTTCAACGGCTGCGTCTACAACTACCGTGAGCTGCGCGAGGAACTGCGCCGCCTGGGCCACACCTTCTTCTCCGACTCGGACACCGAGGTCGTGCTCAAGGCGTACGAGGAGTGGGGCAGCTCCTGCGTCGAGCGGTTCTACGGCATGTTCGCGTTCGTGCTGGTCGAGCAGGACACCGGCCGGGTGGTCCTGGGCCGGGACCGGCTCGGCATCAAGCCGCTGTACCTCACACAGACCGCCGACCGGCTGCGTTTCGCCTCGTCGCTGCCCGCGCTGCTGGCCGGGGACGGGGTCGACACCTCCCTCGACCCGGTCGCCCTGCACCACTACTTCAGCTGGCACGCCACCGTGCCCGCCGAGCGCACAGTCCTCAACGGCGTGCGCAAGCTGCCGCCCGCCACCGTCCGCGTCATCGAGCCGGACGGCACGCACCGCGACCACTGCTACTGGCAGCCCGACTACGTCCGCCGTCCCGAGCACGCGGCGATGAGCGCCGACGACTGGACGGACGCCGTGCTGGAGTCGCTGCGCACCGCCGTGCGCCGCCGCATGGTCGCCGACGTGCCGGTGGGCGTGCTGCTCTCGGGCGGCCTGGACTCCAGCCTCATCGTCGCCCTGCTGGCCCAGGAGGGGCAGCGCGACCTGGCAACGTTCAGCGTCGGCTTCGAGTCCGAAGGAGGCGAGGAGGGCGACGAGTTCCACTACTCGGACCTGGTGGCACGCCACTTCGGCACCGACCACCACCAGCTGCTGGTCCCCTCCGACCGGGTGTCCCAGGCGCTCGACGGCGCGGTCGCCGCCATGAGCGAACCGATGATGAGCCACGACGTGGTCGCCTTCCACCTGCTGTCCGAGCAGGTCGCCAAGGAAGTCAAGGTCGTGCAGAGCGGCCAGGGCGCCGACGAGGTGTTCGCCGGCTACAGCTGGTACCCGGCCATGGCGGACGTGCCGCGCGAGCGCGCCGCGCAGGCCTACCTCGACGCCTACTCCGACCGCTCGCACACGGACCTGGCCCGGATCCTGGAGCCGGCCCTGATGCCCGCGCACGACGTGTCCGCCGAGTTCGTGCGGCGGCACATGGCGGCCCCGGGCGCCGAGACCGCGCTGGACGCGGACCTGAGGCTCGACACGCACGTGCTGATGGTCGACGACCCGGTCAAGCGCGTCGACAACATGACGATGGACTGGGGCCTGGAGGCGCGGGTGCCGTTCCTCGACCACGACCTGGTCGAGCTGGCCGCCGCCTGCCCGCCCGAACTCAAGCTCGCCGACGGCGGCAAGGGCATCCTGAAGGCCGTGGGGCGCAAGGTGCTGCCGCGTGAGGTCGTGGACCGGCCCAAGGGCTACTTCCCGGTGCCGGCGATCAAGCACATGGCCGGTCCGGTGCTGGAGCGGGTCCGCGAGGCCCTGACCGCCCCCGAGGCCAAGGGCCGGGGCGTGTTCCGCCAGGAGTACGTGACCGAACTGCTCGCCGCGCCCGACGCGCACCGCACCCGTCGTGGGGCCAACACGTTGTGGCAGGTAGCTTTGCTGGAGATATGGCTGCAGACGCACGGGATCAACTGACCGGCAGGCGCGCGGAGCGGGCCGCCCCGTCCCCCTGGGCCGGTGCGCCGGGGACGACTACGCCTGACGCGCCGGGCGCTCCCTGGCCGGTGGTGGACGGGAGTGACACCGCCACCCGGTGGTGGGACCTGCTGGACGCCGGCCCGGCGGCGGACCCGGCGTCCGGCGGCTCGCTGCCCGCGCCCGCGCCCCTGCACCTGCCCGACGCCACGGCGCCCGACGACGGGCCGACGGTGCTGGCGGGGCACGGCTGCTGGTACCCGTCGGCCGACCCGAGCGGCAGGCAGGTGGCGTTCATCTGCGACCGGCGCGGTGTCCCGCAGTTGTGGGCCGGGGCCGTCGACGGGGACGTGCATCTGCTGGACGCCGACCCGGACCCGGTCATCGAGGTGTCCTGGTCCCCCGACGGCCGGTGGATCGCGTACACGACCGCCCCCGAGGGCGGGGAGCTGACCCGCGTGCTGTGCGTGCGCCCGGACGGCACCGGACGGCGGGTCCTGGCCGGTGCCGAGCCGGGCAGCTCCGCCCATCTGGGCTGCTGGCGGCGTGACGGTTCGGCCGTCGCCGTGACGGTCGCGGAGCCGCCGCCGCACAGCGGCCCGGGTGGAGCCGAGGTGGCGCCGGTGCGGACCGAGAGCGGCGCCCCGGGGCCGTCCCTGCCGCCCGGCTGGGACACGCGCGACGGCCCCGCCGTCCTGCTGGGCGGGCAACCCTCCACGCCCGCGCCCTCGTTCACCGTCACCGGCGACGGCCTCGCCCCGGAGGGCCACCGCGCCGGGGGCGAGGAGCCGGCGCCGCTGACGCTGTCGACGTACCTCGTCGACCCGGAGGGTGCCTCCGCGCCGGTGTTCCTGGCGAGCGAGCGCGGCGCGGCGACCCTGCGGGTGTGCGACCTGAGCCGCGACGGCAGGCTGGCCCTGCTGCGGCGCGGACCCCGCGGCCGCCGCGAGGCGCTGGTCGTCGACACCCGCGATCTGAGGATCACCTGCTCGCTTCCCGTCGCCGACGGCGATCCGTGGATCGGCGGGTTCTCACCGGACCGGCGGACGCTGTGGCTGCGCAGCGACCACGACCGGGAGTTCGCCGCCCTGTACGCGCTGCGGCTGGACGCGCGGGGACGGCGCACGGGCCTCACCGTGGCGGCGGAGCGCCCCGACTGCGGCCTGGAACTGCTGGCCGTGGACCGCGACGGCCGCGGCGCCGCGCTCGTGTGGAACGTGCGCGGCGTGAGCGAGCTGGAGATCGTCGCGCTCCACGCGGCGGCGGACCCGGTGGACGGGACGGCGGGCACGGCCGCTCCCCCGGGCACGGCCGCGCCGGCCGGCTCCCCGGCCGTGGCCGGGCCCGTCGCCGCGGTGGGACCCGCGCGGGAGGTGCCCCTGCCGCACGAGGTCGTCACCCGGGTCGCCTCCACCGCCGACCCGGACGGCCCGGTCGTGGCGCTCTCCGGGTCGCAGCGGCGCCCGGGCCTGTGGTGGCTGTACCAGGGCACGGCCCTGCGGACCCCGTGGTCCTCCCGGGACGAGGACACGGTCCCCGATGACCGTCCGCCCGTGCGGCCGGTGCCCATGCGGCCCACCGCCCGGGACGGGCTCACCCTCGGCGGCTGGTACTACCGAGCCCCGGGCCGGGCACCCGGCGAGCCCGCGCCCTGCGTCATCCATCTCCACGGTGGCCCGGAGGACCAGGAACGCCCCGTGTTCGACCCGCTCTACCACGAGCTCGTCGGCCGGGGCCTGGACGTGTTCGCCCCCGACGTGCGCGGCTCCTCCGGCTACGGGCGCTCCTTCGTCGACGCCGACCTGGGCACGGGCCGGTTCGCCGCGATCGACGACGTCGCGGACTGTGCGGCGCACGCGATCCTCGCCGGGCTGGCCGATCCGAGGCGGCTCGCCGTCATGGGCCACTCCTACGGCGGCTACCTGACGCTGGCGTCCCTGGTGTGGCACCCGGACCTGTTCCGCACGGGTGTGGCCGTCTGCGGCATGTCGGACTTCGCGACGTTCTTCGCCGGCACCGAGCCGTGGATCGCCCGGTCGGCGGCCCACAAGTACGGGCATCCCGAACGCGACCGGGAGCTGCTGCGCTCCCTGTCGCCGATGAGCCGCATCGACGCCCTGCGGGCGCCCGTGATGGCGGTGCACGGCCAGCACGACACCAACGTGCCGCCGGGTGAGTCCGAGCAGTTCGTGCGGGCGGCCCGGGACCGCGGGGTGGAGGCGGAACTGGTCGTCCTCCAGCACGAGGGGCACGACTTCCGCCGCGCCGACAACCGCCGCCTGTTCCGCCGCACCGCGGCGGACTGGATCCAGCGCCACCTGTCGGGTTGACCGGCGGCGCCATGAACTCCTGGCGGATCTCCTGCTGGACGCCGTCCTGACCGAGGGCGCCGACGAGAGCGCCGCTCAGGCCGCGGTGCGTTCCGCCGGGCAGCGGGGGCGGCGGATGGGCGAGGCCGCCCGGGACGAGACCCGCCCGGGGCGACTGGGCCCCGAACGCGGTCTGACCGCCTGCGAAAGCCTGCTGGAGCGGTACGGCTACGAGCCCGTGCGGGAGACCCCCACGGAACTGCGGCTACGGAACTGCCCCTTCCACCCGCTGGCCGCCAAGGCGCCGGGCCTGGTGTGCGGCATGAACCACGCCTTCCTCGGCGGCTACCTCGACGGCCTGCGGGTCAGCGGTGTGCGTGCGGTCCTGGCCCCTCGGCCGGGCGAGTGCTGCGTGCGCCTGGGCCCGGACGACGGCGGGCCGGGTGACCCGACGGACCGGGACGGGTGACCCGACGGACCAGGACGGGTGACGACGGCCCGGGCGCGCCGGCGGCGGCTCAGTGCGGGGACGGCTCGATCTCGCCCGCGAAGACGATGATCTGGTCGATGAGACTTCGGCGCAGATGGACGACGTCGGTTCCCCCGAGGCGGGGGCCTCCGTCCGGCGTGGTGAACACCCACTGGTAGCGGGCCCACTCGTCGGGCATGTCGACGGCCGAGCAGCGCACCATCGTGCCGGCACCCGCCGGGTGACGCCTGATGTCCAGCACGAACCGCTCGACCGCCTCGATGCCCTCGCTGCGCCCCAGCGGCCCCCAGAAGACCACGTCCGAGGTCAGCGCCTGGGACAGCAGCCCCGTCACATAGCCGTCGTTCGAGGCGTTGAAGGCCGAGATGAACGTGTCGATCGCGGACTGCGCGGTCTCTTCATGCATGCCCCAGTAATACCAGCCGCCCCGGCCCCGGTCCCGGACGAACTCCTCCCCCCGTGGTCCCACCACGCCCCTCACCCTGGTAACTTCTACATCACTGTAGAAGTAACCGACGCGCTTACGGAGTTCACCCATGGCACTGTGGGACCGCCTCAAGGAATCCGCCTCGACGATGCAGACCCAGCTCGTCGCGAAGAAGAACGACCTCAAGAGTGGCGCGTTCCGCGACGCGAGCATGGCCATGTGCGCCCTGGTCGCCGCGGCCGACGGCTCCGTGGACCCGTCCGAGCGGCGGCGCGTGGCCCAGCTCATCGGAACCAACGAGGTGCTCCAGAACTTCTCCGCGGACGACCTGCGCCGCCGGTTCGAGGAGAACCTCGACAAGCTCGCCGCCGACTTCGACTTCGGCAAAGTGAGCGTCATGCAGGAGATCGCCAAGGCGAAGAAGAAGCCGGCCGAGGCACGGGCCGTCGTCCAGATCGGCATCGTCATCGGCGGTGCCGACGGCGACTTCGACAAGGACGAGCAGGCGGTGGTCCGCGAGGCGTGCTACGCGCTCGACCTGCCCCCGCACGAGTTCGACCTCTGACCGGCAGCCGCGCACGACACGGGCGCGGCTCCCGCCGGGTGCCGCTGCACGAGACGGGATCGTGCGCCTCGGTCACACTTCCGCGCCGCGATCCGTCACAGAGGTGACAGCGACCAGGAGACCGAGGAGACAGTGATGGAAACACGTGCGATCACGGCCGAGATCCCGATGGCCCCGCGGATGCCCGAGGACCCGGCGGAACTCGTCCCCGAACTGGCCGACGTGTCGGCGGCGTTGTTCCGGGTCACCGGAAACGGGTCGGTGCCGCGCTCCACGATCGGCCTGGTGCAGCTGCGCGCCGGGCAGATCGTCGGCAGCACCTATCTGACCGTTCTGCACACGGGCTTCCTGCGCAAGGCCGGGGAGCAGGAGGAGCGGATCACCTCGGTGGCCTCCTGGCAGGACTCGCCGTACTTCTCCGCTGCCGAGCGGGCCGCGCTGGCACTGGTGGAGGCCGTCCTGCAACCGTCCACCGACGGCGAGCGGGTGCGGGACGAGCTGTACGCGCAGGCGGCCGGGCACTACGAGGCCAAGGCGCTGGCCACGCTGATGTTCGTGATCGGCCAGGTCAACTTCTTCATCCCGGTGGCGCTGATCGCCAAGCCCGTGCCCGGGCGGGCGTTCTCGGCGCCGTGGAAGTGACGCGGTGAACCCTGCCACTGCGGCGGGCCGCCGGTTCGCCGGCCCGCCGCGTCGGCCTCAGTCCTCCGCCACCCGGATGATCGTCTTGCCCGGAGCGCGCTTGCCGGGGGCGAAGGCGTCGGGCGCCTCGGACAGGGGGCGTACGTCTCCGACGAGGGGCCGCAGCCGTCCGTCCCGTACACGCCGGACCAGGTCGGAGAGACGGGCGCGGTCGGGTTCCACGACGAAGAACACGGCTCGGCCGTTCTCCGGCCGGACGCGGGGCGGTTCGGCGATGGTGACCACGGTGCCGCCGGCGCGCACCAGCGCGGTCGAACGGTCGAGGATCTCTCCGCCGAGCACGTCGAGGACGAGGTCGACCTCGCCGATGTCCTCCAGCCGGTCGCCGTGCAGGTCCACGAAGGCGTCCGCGCCCAGCCCCAGCACCGTCTCACGGGAGTGGGCCCTGCCGGTGCCGATGACGCGGGCCCCGGCGTCGTGGGCGAGCTGCACGGCGAGCGACCCGACCCCGCCCGCGGCGCCGTGGATCAGCACGGTCCGGCCGGTGGTGAGGTGCCCGTGGTCGAACAGGCCCTGCCAGGCGGTGAGTCCGGAGATCGGCAGGGCCGCCGCGACCGTGGGGTCGACGTCCGCCGGGAGGGGGGCGAGGTTGCGCGCCTCGACCGCCGTGTACTCGGCGAGCGAGCCGTCGCGCGCCCAGTCGCCGAGGCCGAAGACCCGCTGTCCCACAGTCAGTCCGGTGGTGCCGTAGCCGAGTTGGACGACGACGCCGGACAGCTCGTGGCCGGGGACGCTCGGGGTGCGGTCCCGGCCGGCCCGGTCGGTCCAGGTCGCCGGCCAGTCCAGCTCACCGGGGGTGAAGCCGGCGGCGTGCACGCGCACGACGACGTCGTTCTCGGCGGCGTGCGGGTGCTCCAGCTCCGTCAGGGACAGTCCGGCGATCCCGGCGGAGCGGTCCCGTACGGTGACGGCTCGCATGGCGTTTCCTTTCGGTGGTCACAAGGAGTCGAAGTTGCGGTGCTCACCGCGGCCAGGCCGAGCCGGTGACGCGCTCGACCATGCTGGTGGGCCGGAAATCGGGCACGAAATGCTGGAGGACGTCGGAATTCACGGTGCCGTACGTCGTCTCCGGGCGGTTCTTGAGCCCGTCGACGAATTCCTGCAGGAACTCCTTCTTGAAGTCGCCGCGCGGATGGACGGCGGTGACGGCCTCCACCGCACCGGCGTCCAGCTCGTCCAGTCCCCAGCCGATGGCGTCGGTCAGCACACCGACGTGGGTGGCGGCGATCTCCGGACCCATCCGGCCGGGGATGCCGGGCGTCGAGTGCAGGGCCACCGCCTGCCAGACGACGTCCGCGGTACCGCTGGAGAACCCCTGGTCGAGCAGGAACTTCCGGGCGTGGTCCGCACCGTCGAGCTCGAACCGCTGGACGGTGTCGGAGAACGGCGTCAGCAGGCCCGTGTCGTGGAACATGGCGGCCAGGTAGAGCAGCTCGGGGTCCGGCCGCAGCCCGAGCGCCCGGGCGTGCAGGGAGCCGAAGAGGAACACCCGCCGGGAATGGTGGAAGACCAGTGGGCTTACCATTTCCCGGACGCGTCGGGTGGCTTCGTCGGTCGCCGCGGTCCGGGGGAATGCGATTCCAGCGACTGTGTCGGTCATGACGTCGTTCTCTTTCCATACGGGGGTCACCGGCGTTTCACCGGGTGTCACCGGCGGAGTGCTTTTGGAGTGCCTTTCCGCCGGTGCGGGTGTCCTTTCCTCCACCGTGCCGCCGCGGCTGCTCCGGCGCCGCCTCGGTCCGGCCAGGAACCACCCGAATCAGGACAGGCAGGAAGACCCCGTGCATCCCACCGCTCACCACATCGCGATCCTCGTCCACGACGGGGTGAAGCTGCTGGACCTCCCCGGTCCCACCGAGGTGTTCGAGGAGGCGAACCGGCTCGGCGCCGACTACCGGATCCGGCCGCTGTCACCCACGGGCGAGCAGGTCACCTCGCCGATCGGCATCCGGGTCGCGGTCGTGCTCGCCCCCCCGGGGCGGCACTCGCTCACCGAGCTCGCCGGGCACCTGAACACGAGACCGCGCCACCTCACCCGGCTCTTCCGCGACGAACTGTCCACCACACCCGCCCGGTACGTCGAGTCCATCCGGTTCGATCTGCCGAAGTCGCTGCTGGACCAGGGGCACACGGCGACGCGGACGGCCCGGAAGCCGAGCGGGGGACGACGATGAAGCCGAGCGAGCACAGCATCGGTGTGCTCGTGTTCGACGGTATGAAGATGCTGGACCTGTCCGGGCCCGCCGAGGTCTTCAGCGAGGCCAATCGGTTCGGGGCGCACTACCGGCTGGCCCTCGTGTCGGTCGACGGCGGCCCGGTCGCCTCCTCGATCGGCGTGCGGGTGCCGGTCGACACCGACGCCGGCGCGGCCCCCGCCTTCGACACCCTGCTGGTGGTCGGGGGCGACCGGGTGCCTCAGGGGCATGTGGAACCGGACCTCGCCGCCGCCGCGCGCGAGCTGGCCTCCCGGGCCGGTCGCGTCGCGTCGATCTGCACCGGCGCGTTCATCCTCGGCGCGGCGGGCCTGCTCGACGGCAGGCGGGCGACGACGCACTGGCAGCACACGGAGCTGCTGGCCAGGCGCTGCCCCACGGCCCGCGTCGAGCCCGACGCGCTCTTCGTCCGGGACGGGGACCTCTACACCTCGGCGGGGGTGACGGCGGGCATCGACCTGGCGCTCGCCCTGGTGGAGCAGGAGCACGGCGCGGACCTGGCCCGCAGTGTCGCGCGGTCCCTCGTGGTGTACATGCAGCGGTCGGGCGGCCAGTCCCAGTTCTCGGCGTCGCTGCGGGGGCCGGCCCCGCAGACGCCGGTGCTGCGCCGGGTCCAGGACGCCGTCCAGGCCGATCCGACCGCTGATCACAGCCTGGAGGCCCTGGCCGCGCGGGTGCGGGTCAGTCCCCGGCATCTGACGCGCATGTTCCGCTCGGAGCTGGACACCACGCCCATGAGGTACGTGGAGCTGATCCGCTTCGACATGGCGAAGGCCCTGCTGGACTCGGGGCACAACGCGACGGAGGCGGCCGCCCGTTCGGGTTTCCCCAGTTACGAGAGTCTGCGCCGGGCGTTCGCGCGCCATCTGGGCGTCTCCCCGACCAGGTATCAGCGCCGCTTCACGACGACGGGCTCGGGGTCGCGCGCCGCGCCCGGTTCCCGATGAGCCGCGGGCCCGTCGGCCGCTGTGCGGGGGTGGCCGTTCGCGAGGGGTTGTGGGCCGTCCGGGAGGGGACGCGGCACCCCCGGCGGACGGAGGGTGGAGGGACCGACCACCCCCGCACCGAGGAGAGCCCCTCATGAGTGAGAAGATCGCCGGCGTCGTCGTCCCCGACAGCGCGCTCGTCCGCGAGGCCACGGATCTCATCCGCAGCACCACCCCGCCGCTGATCTACCACCACTCCCGGCGGGTGTACCTCTTCGGCAGCCTCCAGGCGGCGCGGGGCCTCGCCCCCGATCCCGAGATGCTGTACGTGGCGGCGCTCTTCCACGACACCGGGCTGGTCGAGCCCTACCGCAGTGCGGACCAGCGCTTCGAGATGGACGGCGCCGACCAGGCCCGCGCGTTCGCGCTGGCCCACGGGATGTCCGCGGCCGACGCCGAGACCGTCTGGACGGCCGTCGCCCTGCACACCACGCCCGAGGTGCCCTACAAACTCGCGCCGGAGATCGCGGCGACCACCGCCGGGGTGGAGACGGACGTGCTCGGCCTGAACCTGGGGAATCTCACCCGGGCCCAGATCGAGGAGGTCACCGCGGCCCACCCCCGCCCGGACTTCAAGCGCCGGATCCTCCAGGCGTTCACGGACGGGTTCCGGCACCGCCCGGTGACCACCTTCGGCACGGTGAACGCGGACGTGCTGGCCCACTTCGTGCCCGGCTTCCGCCGCGTCGACTTCGTGGACGTCGTCAACGGCTCCGACTGGCCCGAGTGAGCGACGCGGCCGACCCGCCCGCGTGCGTCAGTCGCCCTTCGTCCGGGCCGCGGCGTCCAGGACGGGACCCAGCTCCCGGACCACGGTCGTGAGGGGGCGGACGTCCCGCTCGGCCCGGGCGAGGAGGATGGCCCCCTCGAGGCTGCTGATCATGAGGGTGGCGAGCGCGCCGGCCCGCTCCCCCGGCACGCCCATCCCGGTCAGGGCGTCGGCCACCGCGGAGGTCCACCTGCCGAAGGCAGCGGACGCCGCCCGGCGGGTGGAGTCGGCGGACTCCGCGCAGTCGACCGTGGCGGCGGCGACCGGGCAGCCGCCGGAGAAGCCGGCCGTCTCGTACTCGTCGGTCCACTGACGCACCATCGCGGCGAACAGCGCGCCGGGCGTCGGCTCGGGCAGGTCGGCCAGGAACCGGGCGACCCGCCGGGCCGCGTAGCCCCCCGCCCAGTCCACCGCCTCGTCGACCAGCTGCGTCTTCCCGCCGGGGAAGTAGTGCTGGAGCGAACCGCGCGGCGCGCCGGCGTCGACGGCGACCTCGCGCATGCCGGTGGAGACGACTCCCTCACGGCGGATGAGCTGGGCGGCGCTGAAGACCATCCGCTCGCGCGGTGTCCGTTCCCGCTCCGCCATCGAGCCCTCCGTCGTGCCGCACGTGATTCCGTCTGCGCTCACCCTATGACCGCTGTCATGGCGGCGGCTACTATGACGGCTGTCATAGTCGAGGGGCTCGTCGTCGGCCCGGCGATCGGGCGGGCGGAGAGGCGGGCGGAGAGGGCGGTGCGTCATGGACGTCGGTTTCATCGGCCTGGGGGTCATGGGACAGCCCATGGCACGGAACATGGCCCGCGCCGGGACGCGGCTCGTGGTGTGGAACCGCACGCCCGGGCGATGCGAGCCGCTGCGGGCCGCCGGCGCCGACGTGGCGGCGGACGCCGAGGAGGTGTTCCACCGGGCGGGCACGGTGTTCCTGATGCTGGCCGACGAGGCCGCCGTCGACACCGTGCTCGGGCGGGGCACCCCGGACTTCGGCCGGCGCGTCGCCGGCCGCACGGTCGTCCACATGGGCACGACCTCGGCGGAGTACTCCCGGGCCCTGGAGGGCGAGATCCGGGGCGCCGGCGGACGGTACGTCGAGGCCCCGGTCTCCGGGAGCCGCGTGCCCGCCGATCGGGGCGAGCTGGTGGGGATGCTGGCCGGAGACGAGGACGCGGTGGCGGCTGTGCGGCCGCTGCTCGCGCCGGTGTGCAAGGAGACTTTCGGGTGCGGGCCCGTGCCGGGGGCGCTGCTGATGAAGTTCTCCGTGAACCTGTTCCTGATCACCGTGGTCACCGGGCTCGCGGAGTCCTTCCACTTCGCCGGCCGGCACGGGCTGGACCAGGGGCTGCTGCGGAACGTCCTGGACGCGGGCCCGATGGCCAGTGCCGTCTCCCGCATGAAGGGGCCGAAGCTGCTGGAGCGCGACTTCTCGGTCCAGGCCGCGGCGGCGGACGTGCTGAAGAACAACCGCCTGATCGCGGAGGCCGCCCGCAAGGCCGACGTGGCGTCCCCGCTCCTCGACGTCTGCCACGCCCTCTACGAGGAGACGGTGCGGCGGGGCCACGGCGGCGACGACATGGTCGCGGTGCTCCGCGCGATCGAGGCCCGCACGGCGGAGGCGGGGGCGTAACCGACGGGGGCCGGCCCCGCGACGGCGGGGACGGGGACGGCGGGTCCGGCGACGGTGGGTGCGGCAACGGCCGGAGCGGGGACGGCGCGGCGACGGCCGGACGCAGGCGGCGCGACGACGGTTGGGGCGGGGATGGCGTGACGCGGCCAGGCGCGGGCGGCGCGACGGCATGTCCGACGGTGGCCGGAGCGCGGGCGGCGCGGCGACGGCCACGCGCGGGGGGCGCGACGGCGCGTCCGGCGATGGCCAGGCGCGGGAGGCGGGACGGCGGCCAGCCCGGGAACCGCGCGACGACAACCAGACGCAGGCGGCGCTACGACGACCAGGCGCGGGCGGCGCGACGGCGTGTCCAGGTGTTGCCGGGGCACGGGCGACACGGCGACGGCCGGGGCAGGAACAGGCACGGCGACGGCCAGACGCAGGCGACACGGCGACGGCCAGCTCGAGAACGACGCGGCCACAGCCGGGACGGAACGGCGCGACAACGGCCGGGGCGCGGACAGCGCGACGGCGGCCAGACGCAGGCGGCGCGACGGTGGTCGGCTGCGGGCGGCGCGACGGTGGCCAGGCACGGGCGGCGCGGCCGCAGCCGGGGCGGGAACGGCGCGGCGACGGTCAGACGCGGGCGGCACAGCGGCGGCCCGGCTCAGACGGCCCGGGGGCAGCCAAGGTGCAGGCGGCCCGGCGGCCCAGGCGCGGGCGGCGTGCTCACAGCACCGTGAACAGACCGTCCAGCGGCTGTGGCACCTGGTCCGGTGTGAGCGCCTCGACCAGGACGCGGCCGTAGTGGATTTTGCGGCCCTTCTTCGTCCCGAGGAACCGGCGCAACTGCTGCTGCGGGGCCCGGCCTTGCTGGGCGGGCTGGCGCAGGAAGGTCTGGAGGGGCCGGCCGTCCCCTTCCTCCCGGACGAGTTCCTCCACGCGCGCCACGCCCAGGGCGCGGACGAGTTCCTCCTCCAGGTCCGCCACGCAGACGAAGAAGTCGTCCCGTTCCGCACCGGCGTTCGCGAAACCCCGGGCGTAGTAGTCGCGTTCCCCCTCGTCGCACAGCCCCGTGAGGCGCAGGCCCAGCCCGGGTGGGCCCAGCAGCCGGGCGTAGCGCCCCACGCTCATCGCTCCGCCGATCGAGAGGACGCAGATCCCTTCGGCCGCCAGGTCCCGGCCCCGTCGGGCCGCCAGGGCGTCGACCGCGGCCACGTCGCTCCGCCCTTCGAGCAGGACGGCGGCCCGTACCCGCAGCAGCGACGCCAGTTCGCGCGCGGGGCCGCCGGAGCCGCCGACCGCCCACGCCGTCACCGCGTCCTCGAACGCCCCCATGTCCCTCATGGGGCACGAGTCTCTGCCCCGCGAGCCCCGGGCGCGAGCGCTTTTCCCCGAGGGGTCCGGCGCGAACCCGGCCGCCGTCCCTCACCCGTTCAGGACCGACGCGCCGGCCCGGGCATATCCAGGTCGGCGTACACCACGTGGTGGTCGGAGGCGGGGCTCGGGTGGACGCGGTGGTCGCGAGGGGCGATGCCGCGCAGGAAGACGTAGTCGAACTTGCTCTGCCAGTCGGTGGTCGGCCGGCAGGTGCCGCTGGGTGCGGGACGGCACTGGGGGTCGGTGTCCGTCGCCAGGGTCCACATCCCGGTGAGTTCGGGTGCCTCCGGCACGGCGTTGAAGTCGCCGAGGACGATCGCCCGGTCGTGCCGCGCCACTTCTTCGGTGAGGACCCCGACCTGGCCGGCGCGGACCTCCTCCTGGCGCCGCTGCGCGAGGTGCGTGTTGAAGACCCTGACCGGACGGTCGCCCACGGTGGTCGTGACCGCCATGTACCCGCGGTCCTCGGACCCGCCGTCGGGGTACTCGGCGGTGACCAGGCCGGTCATGGGGGCCGCCGAGAGGATCGCCTGGCCGAAGCCCCCCGGGTTCCACGGCAGCCCTCCGCAGCGTCCCCAACTCCGCAGGACGGAGCCGTACTCGACGTGGTAGACCAGCCCGTGCAGGTGCTCCAGGTAGTCGCGGATCCGCTCGACGTCCCGGACGCACGCCTCCTGCATGCCGACGACCTGCGGAGCGTACTCGGCGATCTCCGCCGCCCGTTCGGCGTCGCCGACCTCGCAGGGATTGCACAGGTTCCACGTCATGACCCGGTTCGGCACGACGTCCCTGGCGGCTTCGACGGGTGCGGAACCGCCGACGAGGGCGCCGCTCGGCGCACTGGGGCCGATGAGCAGCAGACAGACCGCGGCCAGGGCGCCGGCGAGCAACCGCGGGCCTCTTCCGAGCACCGGGACCTCCTTGAGGGACGTACGACCTCTCACGCACGAGGTTATGGGATGGGCGCGGGGACGGTCCGCGGCGCCCGGGCAACTCCCGGTGGCCGGGCCGCCGTCACGGGCCCGTGCCCTCCTCGTCCGCGGCGAGGATGCGACGCCCCGCCGTGAACAGGCGTGCGCAGCGTTCCGTCATGGCCTGCGCCGTCTGCTCCGGGTGCGTCACCCACCAGCGCACCAGGGCGGTGCACAGGCCGCGCCAGGCGTACGTGAGGGCGTCGGCGTCCAGCGGATCGGCGGAACCCGCGCTGCGCAGCAGGTCGGCGGTGCCGACGGCGGCCAGGTCGTCGAGGGCGTCCCGGTAGTGCGCGGCACGCAGGGCGGCGTCGCTGCCGGGCGGCAGGGTGGCGTCGTAGAGGACGGACCAGGCCGCGCGCTGCCCGTCCAGCGCGGTGAACAGGGCGCTCAGCACGCGCAGGGGCGTGGGCGGCGCGCCCGGGCCTGGTTCGGCCATGGCGCTGCGGACCGCGTCCAGCAGACGGCGGCCGACCGGGTCGAGACAGGCCAGGTAGAGGTCCTGCTTGCTGCCGAAGTACTGGTGGAGCAGGGGTTTGGTGACGCCCACCCGGGCGGCGACGGCGGCCATGGTGGTGGCCTCGTAGCCGCGGCGGCCGAACTCCTCGGTGGCGGCGGCGAGCATCTGTCGTTCGCGTGCGGCCCTGGGCACTCCCTTGGTGCCGGCCCGCGCAGGCGGCGTTGGCATGACCCCGATATTACCCTAGGGTAATTTTCCGTCGGGTAACTTCCTGCGTCTCGTCGGGAGCACACGCATGTCCTCGTCCTCCGCGCCGTCCGGCACCGGTCCGGCCCGCACCCGCTCGTGGTGGGGCTGGGGCTACACCGACGCCCAGCCCAGTGACGCCGAGTGCGTCGCCCTGGGCTCCCTCCTGCCGGGCACGCGGGCCCGCCCCCTGCCCCCGCCGCGGATCGCCGACCTGCGGATCGGCCGCCCCGGCGCGGTACCGCCCGCCGCGCTGGCCCCTCTGATCAGTGCCGAGCCCGACGTACGCGCCGCCCACGCCATGGGCAAGGCCTACCGTGACATCGCCCGGGCCCTGCACGGCCGGCCGGGCCGGATCCCCGACCTCGTCGCCCGACCGCGCCGCGACCAGGACGTGGCCGACCTGCTGGAGTGGGCCGGCGACCGGGGCGCGGCCGTCATCCCGTTCGGCGGCGGCACCTCGGTGGTGGGCGGGGTCGAGTACCGGGGGGACGCCCACCGCGCGGTGCTGTCGCTGGACCTGACCGCGATGGGCCGGGTCCTGGAGATCGACGCGGCCGGCCGCGCGGCCCGAATCCAGGCGGGCGCGCTCGGGCCCGCGCTGGAACGGCGGTTGCGGCCCCACGGACTCACCCTGCGCCACTTCCCGCAGAGCTTCGAGTTCTCCACCCTGGGCGGCTGGCTGGCCACCCGCGCCGGGGGCCACTACGCCACCGAGCGCACCCACATCGACGACTTCGTGCAGGGCATGACCGTGGTGACACCCGCGGGCTCCGGCACGTCCTGGCGTCTGCCCGCGTCCGGTGCCGGACCGTCGCCCGACCGGTTCTTCCTCGGCTCCGAGGGGGCGTTCGGCGTCATCACCGAAGCGTGGATGCGCCTGCGGGAACGTCCCCGCTTCAAGGCTTCGGCGTCCGTCGCCTTCACCGGCTTCCACCAAGGGCTCGACGCGGTGCGGGCCCTCGCCCAGTCTGACCTCGCCCCGGCCAACTGCCGCCTGCTCGACCCCGGGGAGGCGCTGCTGTCCGGGGCCGCACGGGACGGTTCCTCCGTCCTCGTGCTGGGCTTCGAGTCCGCCACCGCGCCCGTCGACGACCGCCTCGCCGCGGCTGTGGAACTGGCCCGCGCGCACGGTGGCCGGGCCGCTGCCGGCGGCGCACCGTCGGCCGGGCCGGACGCCCCGGCCGACGCGGCGGTCGGCGCGTGGCGCTCGGCGTTCCTGCGGATGCCGTACCTGCGGGACGGCCTGGCCCGGATGGGTGCCGTCGTGGAGACCTTCGAGACGGCCACCACCTGGGACCGCCTCCCCGCCCTCGTCGACACCGTACGGACCGAGGTCGGCGCCGCCGCGCGGAAGGCCACCGGGCACCCGGCCACGGTCAACTGCCGTCTGACGCACGTGTACCCGGACGGCGCGGCCCCCTACTTCACCGTCGCCGTCGCCGCGCGCCCCGGTGACGAGGTCGCCGTGTGGGACGAGGTGAAGGCCGCCGCCTGCGAGGTGCTCCACCGGCACCGCGCGACCATCACCCACCACCATGCCGTCGGCCGCGACCACCGTCCCGGCTACGACCTCCAGCGTCCGGGGCCCTTCGCGGCCGCGCTGCGCGCCGCCAAGGACGCCCTGGACCCCCGGCGCGTCCTCAACCCGGGCGTCCTGGTCGACTGAGGCGGCGGCCGCGGCGCTCGTCGGGCCCGGACGGCCGGCGGCACGGCCGTGCGACGCGTGCCGCCTCGTGCCGCCGCGTGCCGCCGTGTGCCGCCGCGTGAGCGTCGGAGCCGGGTGACACTGGTGGGACAGGAGTGTCCAGGACCGGCTCCGGACGCGGTGCGCGTGGAGGTCGCCCATGGCGAAACGGCCGTCGCTCTCCGCATCCCTCCGGGCCGGTCGGCGGGCCCTGCGCGTGACGGCCGCCTCGGCCGTCGGCTTCTACCCCGCCCTGCACCTGTGGGACCAGCCCGTCGCCGCGATCTACGCCTTGTTCGCCCCGATCGCGTTCGGTGTGCTGTCCCCGAATCCCGGGTCCGGCCGCAGACGCGCCGGCACCGTCCTGCGGGTCCTGCCGGCCGCCGCCGCTCTGGTGGCCCTGGGCACCGTCCTCGCCGTGTCGACCTGGTCGGCCGTGGCGGGCATGCTCGTCGTGGGGTTCGTGCTCACGTTCGGCACGACGTTCGGTCCCCGGCCGGCCGGAACCGCGCCCGGCCTGGAGTTGTTCTACATCCTGGCCTGCTTCCCGCCGTACGCCCCAGGCACCCTGCCGCAGCGCCTGGCCGGTCTGGCCGTCGGCATGGTGCTGCTGGCGCTGGGCGAACTGCTCCTGCTGCCGGACCCCGCGGAGACCTCGTACCGGGAGCGGGTCGCCGACGCCCTGGCCTACGCGGCCCGCACGGCCGGGCACCTCGTCGGCGGCGCCACCGAGCCCGTCGGGGCCGCGGGGTTGCGGCAGGCCGGCCGGGACCTGCGCCTGTCCCGGCTGCCGCCCGCCACCCGCCCCACCGGGTCCGCGCGCAAGGACCGTGCGCTGGCCCACGCGGGCGCCGCGACGCGCCGGTTGCTGGACCAGCTCGCCACGCTCAGCGGCCTGCCCTCCACCGGAGCCGATCCGGCCTCGGACGCCCTTCTGCGCGGTGTCGCGGCCGGCTGCCTGGAGACGGCGCAGGCCCTGCGCCGGGTCCGGCCCGCCTCCGGTCCCGAGCGGCTCGAGGAGATGATCGCCCACTTCCTGGCCGTGCGCGGCGCTCCGCCCGAGGTGCGGACCCCGTCCGCGCACGCCCTGCTGCGGCGGCAGTCGACGGTGCTGACGATCGCGGTGTCGGCCGTGACCGCGCGCACGGCGGTGGCCCTGGCGGCCGACGGCCGCACCCCGGTGCAGGGGCTGCCCCGCGAGCAGTTCTGGTACGCCCGCACGGGCGCCGTCCGGTTGTGGCTGATCCGGGCCACGGGTCATCTCACCCGGCGCTCCGTCGTCTTCCAGAACGCCTGGCGCGTCGCCCTCGGGCTCGCGCTGGCCCGGCTGGTGGCGGGCTCGCTCGACCTCCCGCACGGCTTCTGGGTGCTGCTGTCGGTGCTGACCCTGGGGCGCACCACGGCCGTGGCGACCTGGTCGGTCGCGCGGTCGGCGGCGGTGGGCACGCTGGTGGGCGCGTTCGCCGCCGGGTGGCTCGTCGTCGGAGTGGGCGGATCGGACGAGGTGTACGCGTACCTGCTGGTGCCGATGATGCTGGTGGCCTTCACGGTCGGGCCGGTGGAGGGCCCTGCCTGGGCCCAGGGACTGTTCACCCTGGTCGTCGCCACGGCGTTCGCGCAGCTCGCCCCCGTGACGTGGCGGCTCGCGGAAGCGCGTCTGGTGGACGTGCTCACCGGCAGTGCGATCGGTCTGCTGTGCGGTCTCCTCGCCTGGCCGGCCGGGGCACGCGCCGAGGTGCGGCACAGCGTCGGCGTCCTGCTGCGGACCACGGCTCCCCTGGTCGGCGCGACCGCCGGGGCGGCCACCACGGGGCCGGACCCCGGGGCGGCGCGGGAGCTCGCGGACGCGGCCCTGCGGCTGACCCGGCACCGGCTCCGCATCGCGGAGGGTGCCTACGCCCAGTACCGCACCGAGCCGCCCCCGCGCGCCCAAACCGACGGACCCGACTGGCTCGCCGCGCTCAACTACGGCGCGCGCGTCCTGGTCGGTGCCTACTGGCTGCCTCGGACGGGTGAGGGGGGCCGTCTGCCGCCCGCGGCCCGGGACTGGGTCACACGTGCGTGCGGCGAGGTGGAGGCGGCCGCCCGGCAGGTGGCGGACTTCCCACCACAGCCGGAGGAGGTCCGGTTCACCGCGCTGCCGTCCGAGGTGGCCACCGCGGTGCCGCCGCGGCTGCTGCCGCCCCTCATCGACGTGGAGGTCTGGCTGAGCGCTCTCGCCGCCGACCTCCGCGCGGCCACCGGCCACCACCGGAGCGCACCGGGCGCCCCGGACGGCCGGGCCGCGGCCGGTCCGGCCGGGCGCCGACGGTCCCACCGGTGACCAGGCCTCCGGCCCGAGGGCTCAGGAGCCGGCCGGGTGTTCCCCGGGCCGGGGAGAGACGCCGTCCAGCACATGGGCGACCAGGGCGAGCACGAAGTCCTCGGTCACGGGCTCGTCCGGGATCAGCAGACGGTGGTAGACGGCGCCCCACAACTGGTCGACGAGGACCTGGACGTCGACGTCCGCACGGATCTGCCCCTGCTCCCGGGCACGCAGCAGCCGCTCCCCCGCCAGCCGCCGGCGCCCGGAGGAGTACAGGGAGCGGAAGGCGGTGGCCAGGTCCTCGTCGGTCTGGGACTGGCCGATCAGCTCGGTCACCACCCGGCCGGCCGGGCTCCCGGTCATGATGCGGGCGAACGCGCGCAGTTGGCGGCTCAGGTCGGCGCGGATGTCGCCGGTGTCCTCGAAGGCGAGCGTCTCCTCCACGGCGTGGAAGTAGCCGTCCAGGGCGAGCGCGCCCTTGGAGGGCCACCACTTGTACAGCGTCGTCTTGCTGACACCGGACTGGCGGGCCACCCGTTCGAAGGTCAGATCGGAGATCCCCTCGGTCATAAGAATCTCCCCGACCACGCGGAAGACGTCCGCGCGCACCTCCTCGGCCGGGCGGCGTCCCCGCCCGCGGGCCGGCCGTCCCACGGCTTCCGCGGCCTCCTCGGCCTCCTCGGCCTGCTTCGTCATGTCGTCTCTCCCTCTTTCGTCCGGGACGGGTCCGTCCGGGACCGGGTTCGTCGGGACCGGGTCCGTCCGGGACGGCGTACGGGTCCAGGTCGCCCTGCGGCCTCCGGCCGGGTCAGGCCAGTCCGCCGTTGGTGTAGAGGGTCTGGCCGTTGACCCAGCGGGCGGGGCCCGCGAGGAAGGCGACCGTCTCGGCGATGTCGCGGGGTTCGCCCAGCCGCTCCAGCGGGGTGGCCTCGGCGAAGCGGGCGACCGTGCTCTCGTCCTTGCCTTCGAGGAAGAGCGGCGTGGCGACCGGGCCGGGGGCGACGGTGTTGACGGTGATGTCCTTGCCGCGCAGTTCCCTGGCGAGGATCAGCGAGATGCTCTGCACGGCGGCCTTGCTGGCCACGTAGGCGCCGTAGGTGGGCAACTGGGTGCGGGTGACGGACGTGGAGACGTTGATGATCGCGCCTCCGCGGCGGACCCGGCGGGCGGCCTGCTGGGCGACGACGAAGGTGCCGCGGATGTTCGTGCGGTGCATCCGGTCCAGATCGTCCAGGTCCAGCTCGGCGATGGGCGCGAGCACCATGATCCCGGCGGTGTTGACGACGACGTCGATCCCCCCGAAGGCGGTCTCGACGGCCTCGAACGCGGCTGCCATCGCGCGCTCGTCGGCGACGTCACCGCCGACGGCCAGGGCCCGGCCGCCCGATGCGGTGACCTCCTCGACGAGCGTGTCGGCCTTGGCCTTGTTGCCGGCGTAGTGCACCGCGACGGCGAAGCCGTCCGCGACGAGCCGTTCGACGACGGCCCTGCCGATGCCGCCGGACCCGCCGGTGACGAGGGCGACGCGGGGGGTGGTCTCGGGGGTGGCGGTCATGACCTGCCTCCAGCACTGGGAAGTGAACGCTGAGTCCATATAACCAGGAAATGAACGCGCCGTCCACTTCTCTGCCCGTGTGGGGTCCAGGAGGTCGATGAGAGGTGGGGAAGTCGTCCTGCGGCAGGCCGAGCCGGGAGTCGGCGTGGTGTACGAGCGCGAGGCCCGTCCGACGCGGTGCACGAACGCGGGGGCGCCCGTCCCCGTCGAGGAACAGCGGTGGACGGCTCGCTCAGCTGATCCAGGCATCGTCGTGGCGATGCCGGTCCAGCCCCACCGCCGAGAACTCGTCCTCGCCGGCACCGGTCACCGCGCCCAGCCGCCGCAGCGCCTGGGAGATCGGGCTGCCGGCCGGCGGGAAAGGCTCGCCCTCGTCGACATGGAGCGGCCCGAACACCAGGGCACCGCCGTCCCACACGGCGGCGCGCTGCTCCCCCAGGCCACCGAAGTACTCCGCCTCCACGTACGCCACCGGCCCCGCGGCCGACCAGCCGGCGAGCTCCCCCGCGAGTACTTCCGGCAACCGCCAGAACCCCAACGCCCTTTCCTCGTCACCCGCTTCGAACCCGTCGAGCAGCGCGTCCGTCATCAGCATCAGTGCCAGCCCTTGCCCGATCGGCGCCGACCGGGCGGCGGTGATGCCGCGGCCCGCCGCGCGCAGCACCTCTTCGCCCCCGATGACGGCATGCAGGTCGTACCCCATCAGCTCTCCCCCTCCGTTGCGGCGCACCATGGTGGACCACGGGGCGCCGGGGGGACCAGCGGAATTGAGCCGAGCGCGGGCCGGCGGGCCCCGCCGGCCCGCGCTCGGCTCAATTCCGCTCGTCTCAACTCCCGTGCACGCGCACCTCGTACAGGGAGTAGCCCCAGTCGGTGGCGCGTCGCAGGCCTTGGACGCGGACGTAGCGAGCGGGTGTGGCGGTGAAGCGCGCCGTGTCCAGGCCGCCGTCGCCCGCCGTCGTGGACCACACGGTGCGCCAGTTCGTGCCGTCGGTGGAGAGTTCGATGCGGTAGGACGCGCCGTAGGCCCGCTCCCAGTCGAGGGTGACCTGCCGGACGGACCGGGTGGAGCCCAGGTCGAGCCGGTACCACTGGTCGTCGCTCCAGTCGCTCGCCCAGCGCGTGCCGCTGTCCCCGTCCACGGCCCGTTGCGGCTTGTAGCTGGTGAACAGGCTCCATTCCGAGGAACTGGCCGATGCGGTCGCCCCCTCGGCCAGATCGGTCATCGGCCGGTGCTGCTCCGAGGCGGCCCAGGTGTCGAGGTAGGACTCGGCTCCCCGGAAGAGGTCGTCGACGACGTCCTGTCCGCCGACCCGGCGGATGTCCTCGATCCAGTCGGGCACCAGGCCGTAGTGGGCCGCTCCGTCGGTGTTCAGGTCCCAGGTCCGCTGACCGGTGGTCTGCCGGTCGATCACCGAGCCGCCGTCGACACTCCTGAACGGGTAGGTCACCTTGTCGGGGGCGTCCGCGCCGCGCGGGGCCGGCCAGCCGCCGACGCCGTTCATGTCGGTGCCGTAGCCGTAGCCCACGCGGTACTTGTCGCGCAGCGCCTCCGTGCGCTCGGCCTCGGCGACGAACCCCTCGGAGCCGTGCATGTACTGGGCGATGAACCCGCCCAGTCCGTAGACCCGTTCGGTCCAGTCCATGTCCATCCAGCTGTGCGAGGACAGCACGCCGGGGTAGGAAGCGGCCTCGAAGATGTCCAGGACCCGGCCGGTGGCCTTGACGCTCATGTGGTCGACCTCGAGCATCATCCCGCGTTGCATCATGCCGCGCACGGCGTACTCGCCGAGGCCGGTGAGCCCGCGGACGTTGCACTGGGCGTCGGCGGCGTAGGACGGGACGGCCACACCCGCCGGGAGCTTCTTCTCGGCCCCGGCCGCCGTGGCGTTGCCGATGGGGTTGTCGTGCTGCGGGCCGGTGCACTTCTCGGTCTTCCAGAAGGTGCCGGTCGACAGGAACTGGCCGACGTTGATGGCCGTGCCGAGCGTGCCGGAGTCGAAGCGGACCCCGCACAGCGCGTTGTCGAACTTGTGGCACAGGAACATGCTGCGCACGCCCAGGGCGTGCAGTTCGTCGAGGCCCTTGTCGATGTCGGCCCTGCTGCACTGGGCGATGTCCAGGACCTGCTTGCACCCGAACGGCTCGGAGGTCTCCACGCCGAGGACGACCGCGAGTTTGCCCTGCTCGATGACGTCTCGGGCCTGGGCGCTGTCGGTGACGATGCGGAAGAAGCCCTTGCCGGGCCCGCCGTAGATCCTGTCGATGTAGGACTGCATGTCGTACGACAGCTTGGCCTGGAGGCGGATGGAGGTCATCTCGTCGCAGCTGCGGTCCTTGAAGAAGTAGACGGAGCAGATGACGCCGTTGGTGACCAGGTCGTTGACCAGCACCCGCTGCCCGCCCCGCCATGCGCGCTCGACCCACGCGTAGTAGTTCTGCTGGTGGGTCAGGGAGTCGTGGGCGGGCCAGTCCTTGAAGGTGGGCCAGCCGACCGGGTCGTGCTTGCCGTCACCGCCCTTGGTGATGAAGTCGAAGACGGCGAGGGAACCGTCGGGGTAGTGCTCGGGGCAGTCCTTGAGCGCCTCGGCGATGCCCTGTTCGGAGAACGGCTTGCCGCAGATCAGGCGCCCCCCGAAGGCCTCGTTGGCGAAGATGTGGTCGTGCGCGTCGACGAAGCCGCGCACCTCGCCGCCGGCGGCCGTGCCGGTGAAGGGCTCCCCGGTGACGCCGATGCCCGAGTCCGGGGCTGGACGTGCGGTCGGGTTCCACCAGTCGCCGCCCGCCGCCGAGCTCGGCGTGGGCCCCAGTACGACGGCCAGTACGAGCAGCAGCAATGACGTCACGGTGATGTGCCTAAGCCGGCGGTACGAGCGCTTCGTACAGGTCACAGCCCACGTCCCTCGGTCAACGGGAAGGCGCGGCCGACACATCGGGCCGCTCTCCGGACCGCGGGGAGCCCGGACGACCCGTTTGTCATGACCACACTCAGGATGGGTCGAGGATGGCCACTGCCGGGCAGTGAGTCAAGTCACATGTCAGCGCTACTTACTGACGGGTCATCATAAGCAAGTCCGCCGGGCGGCGACCGCCGCCCGCCGCCCGCTTCCGCCGCACTCGACGCCCCGGTGGCCGGTGCGCCGGGGCCACCACGGCCACCACGGCCACCACGGCCACCACGGCCACCGGGACGGGAACCGGCCGCATCGGGCCGGTCCGGGCGGCTCAGTCCACGATCACCCCCGTGCGGACCGCCGCCTTCCGTCCGGCGAGTGCGCCACCGAAGTTGCCTTCGACCTCCGCCTTCTCGGCCGCGTTCGGGTACGGGTTCGTGCACGCGGTGCCCGCGCTGGAACCGGACATCAGACTGGAACACGGTCCGGGCTTGCGGTCCGGGAGGCCCAGGATGTGCCCGAGTTCGTGCGAGGAGATGCGGACGGTGTTGTAGCCCTGGGCGACGGCCTGGCGCCCGATGTAGACGGTGCCGCTGCCCAGGCCGGAGGGCAGGGCGCGCGGCCAGCCGTTGTCGGCCAGGACCCGGATGTTGGCACGCTGTCCCGAGGCCACGGGACGCAGTTCGACGGCGTCGACGCTCTCGTTCCAGATCGCCGCACCCCGGTCGACGGCGCTCTTGAACTCCGCGGAACCGCTGGCATCGTAGGTCAGGACCCGGGCGGCCAGAGGGGCGTCGTTCGCCGCCGGGGCTGCGGCGACGGCGGGTCCGCCCGTCAGGGACAGGGCCACCAGACAGGCGGCGGCGACACCGCCGGTCAGCGTACGGACGTGCATGATCGACCTCCTTGTGGGGGAAGGGCAGTCGTGCTCATGACATTCTCGGGCTGTCCCTGCCCGGTCGTACGGCTCGTCAATCCGTCAATCAGCGGGACCCTCGGGGCCGGTGGTGCACGACGAGCGGCGCCGCACCCGAAGGGCGGTCGACCGCCCGGCAGCTTCGGAGAGAAGAACGGCACACCGATCGGCGGCCGGTCCGCTCCTCAGTGCCGTCCCTGCGGTACCGGGAAGCGGATCGACCGCCGATTCCGTACAACGAGCGTGTGGCCGTCAGGCGTTGGCGTGCCGGCCCAGAGCCGCCCGCCGCGGGGCGGCGTGGTGAACGGCCTCGCCGGAACCGTCGGCCTGCCGCCGCCGCAACCAGACGGACGACATGACCAGCAGGGCGGCGAAGACCACCAGGAACACCAGCGACACCCACATCTGGCGGCCTCCCGGCTCGTCCCATGCCGACGAGGCGGCCGACACGGCCCACAGGGCCGCGCCCGCGGCGTAGAACATGCGGATCTTGCGCAGCTGCCGCAGGGCTCGTACGGACTCAGCGTGATCAGTTTCCGGTGCCATGCCGACGCTGGTACCCCGAATCGCGCGCTCCAACGTCCCCGAGCCAACTCGTGACACACGGGCCCGCCGGTACGCCCCGCGTGTCCGGGCGACAGCGGCCCGGCATCCCGGAGCCGGACGCACCGGTCGGGCGCGGGGCCGGCGCCGGCACACCGGTCGGGCCGGGCGGAGCCGGCGCCGGGCACACCGGCCGGGCAGGGCGGAGCCGGGGGTCAGGCGTGGGACAGCGCGAAGGAGACGAGGAAGCCGGCGACCGTGACCAGCCCGATCGCCAGGTGGGCCTCCTCGAACGCCTCGGGGATCATCGTGTCGGCGATCATCGCGAGGATCGCCCCGGCGGCCACCGCGGTGACCCCGGCGATCACCGTGGCCGAGAAGCCCCCCAGCACGACGTAGCCGAGGATCGCGGCGACGGTGCTCGCGGCGGCGATCGCACCCCACACGGCGAAGACGTACCCCTTGCCGCGCCCGGCCTTCTTCATCCCCGCCGAGCTGGACAGGCCCTCGGGGACGTTGCTGATGAACACGGCCGCGACGGTCACGAGACTGACCGCGCCACCGTCGAGCAGGCTGACCCCGATCACGGCCGACTCGGGCACGCCGTCCAGCAGCGCGCCCAGGGCGAGGGCGAGACCGGAACCACTCTGCTGCTGCTCGGTCGGCTGTGCCTGCCCGGTGTGGTGGCCCGATCGCTTGCGGTGGCGGGCCCCGCGGCGCGCGAGCCACAGATTGCCCACCGTGTACGCCGCGGCCCCGCCCAGCGTCCCGACCACGGCGGGGGCCAGGCCGCCCTGTTCGTACGCCTCACCGACCAGCTCGAACGAGACGGCCGAGAGCAGCACGCCCGCCCCGAAGGCCATGACCAGCGCGATGACCTGCTGCGGCACGCGCAGGCCGTAACCGATCACCGCTCCCAACAGCAGCGCGCTGCCCGCGAGCAGTCCCCAGCCGCCTGCCTGTATCGCTTCGGACATGAGGGACCGTGTACCCCGGGGAGCGTGATCGGCACGCGAGGGCGGGCGGGAGCCGGGGATGTGGCAGGTCACGCACCGGCGGCCCGATGCTAGATTGCTGCATTCGTCCAGGACAGGCGCGCAACGGGCAAGGGGTCGATCCATGACTGACTCGGAGGGGCGTCCCGGTACCGACGACGCCCCCCTTCCGCGGATCCTGGGCAACACGGCGTCGATCGCCGAGGCCGGCGCGGAGTCGACCGGGGCGCTGTGGCGGCTGGCGGAACCGGGACGGCAGCTGGACGCCAACCTCGTGCGCATCCCCGCCCACGGGCACATCGACGCCCACGCCGAGCCGGACCTCGACGTCCTGCTGCTCGTCGTGACGGGTGGGGGCACGCTCGGCCGGGCCGAGCAGCCGCAGACGCTGGAACCCGGCACCCTGGTCTGGCTCCCCCACGGCAGCGTGCGCAGCCTGACGGCGGGTGAGAACGGCATGGCCTACGTGACCGTGCACCGACGGCGTCCCGGGATGCGGATCGGCCGGCGGTGACTCGTCGACCGACCGGGACCAGGTGCGAGGTGGACGCGGAAGGGGGACGGCATGAGCGGCCGCACCAGGAGAGGTCAGCTGTTCGCCGGCGACGAGAGCCGGTTCACGGGTCCGACGACGGGTGACGAGCGGCGCATGCTCGTCGACGTGCTGGCTGCTCAACGGGCGACCCTGGAGATCAAGTGCTCCGGCCTGGCGGCGGAGTTGGCCGTGCGTTCCGTGCAGCCGTCGGCCCTCTCGCTCCTCGGTCTGATCCGGCACCTGGCCGATGTCGAGCGCCGCTGGTTCCGTCAGGTCCTGGCCGGGCAGGACGCGCCCCCGCTCTTCTCGTGCGCGGCGGACCCCGACGGGGACTTCGACGGCGCGACGGCCGACCCGCAGGTGATCGAGGCGGCGTGGGCGGCCTGGCGGACCGAGGTCGCCTTCGCCGAGCGGTTCACCGACGGGGCGCCGCACCTCGACGTGGAGGGCGAGGACGACTGGCGCGGAACGGTGTCGCTGCGGTGGGTCCTGCTCCACATGATCGAGGAGTACGCCCGGCACAACGGCCACGCGGACCTGCTGCGCGAACGCATCGACGGGTCCATCGGCGTCTGAGCCTCGGTCCCGAGTCTCGGTCCCCGGGCCCGAGCGCGCTTGGCGCTGCCGGACACCTACGACATCGTGCTGCTGCAGGATGCCGAGGACGGTGCGCGCATGGCGGGGCGAACGGGAACTGCCGGCAGGGTCATCACGCGCGACGGGGCCTGGATCGAATAGCGCGCGCTGCCCGCGGGACGGCTTCTTGACGGCTCCGGCCGCCGGCGCGCCCCGACCATTATGAATTCAATTCGGTGAGGCGTTCAGTTGCTTGTCCGGCACACCTAGCATCAGGCCCGCCGCGCGAGGGTCGCGTCCGGCGATATGAGGGAGCGCCTGATGGGCATGCCGCCGAAAAGGTCGTGGGCCGGACGCGTTCGGGCGGTTCTGCCCGCCCGCCGTCGAGGGACGGCCGTGAGCGGGACGTTGGGCATGGCCCTGGTCGCCGCGCTCGCCGTTCCCGTGCTGTCCACGCCCGCCGCCGCATCCGGCGACCCGACGGCCACGGCATGTCCCGCCGGCCTGGCCGCCGAGGCGACCTGCTACACCGGGCAGAGCGCGGACGGCGCCTTCTACGCGATCGCCGTGCCCGAGAAGTGGAACGGCTCGCTGGTCCTGCACGCCCACGGCGGGCCCGACCTGGGCGAGGGCTCCGACCCCGAGCGCAGCGTCGGCGACCTGGAGCGCTGGTCGGTCATGGTGGAGCAGGGGTACGCCTGGGCCGGTTCCTCGTACCGTCGTGGTGGTTACGGAACACGCATGGCGGCCGCCGACACGGAAAGTCTGCGCCGGCTGTTCGTCGCGAAGTTCCGCAAGCCCGAACGGACCTATCTCCACGGACAGTCGTGGGGCGGAAATGTCGCCGCGAAGACCATCGAGATCTACGGTGCGAAGAAACACGGGCCCTATGACGGCGCGTTGCTCACCAACGGTGTCCTCGGCGGGGGCTCTCGCGGATACGACTACCGCGTGGACCTGCGTGTGGTCTACCAGTACTACTGCCGTAACCATCCGCGGCCGGACGAAGTGCAGTATCCGTTGTGGAAGGGCTTGCGCGCCGGTTCGACGATGACGTCTTCCGGTCTGCGCGCACGGCTCCAGGAGTGCACCGGGTTCTCCTCCGCGCCCGAGGACCGCACCGCGCTGCAGCAACGCAACCTCGACGACATCCTCGCGGTCACCGGTATCCCCGAGCGGACGCTGGACTCGCATCTGCGGTTCGCCACGTTCACGTTCCGGGACATCGTGCACAACCGGCTGGGCGACCGGAACCCGTTCTCCAACCAGGGAGTCGTCTACTCCGGCTCCCATGACGACGCGGCCCTCAACGCCGGTGTCGAGCGCTTCTCGGCGGACCCGACCGCGGTGCGGGACCTCTCCTACGACAGCGACCTCACCGGGAAGGTCTCGATCCCCGTCCTCACGCTGCACGCGATCGACGACCCGACGGCGTTCGTCGAGCACGAAGCCGCCTACCGGGCCAGTCTGCGGGGCGCCGGGCGGGACCGGCACCTCGTGCAGACCTTCACCGACGAGCACGAGCACAGCGGCCTCAGCCCGTCCGAGTACGCCACCTCCATCGCCGCACTGGACACCTGGGTCCGCAGCGGCAGGAAGCCCACGCCGGCCTCGATCGCGGCCGCGTGCCCCGGGTACGACGCCCGCTACGGCACCGGCTGCCTCTACGAGCCGTCCTTCACTCCTCGGCCCTACGCCTCCCGCGTCAACCCCCGCCCCGGCGGCCTGACCTGGCCGGCCCTCACGGCCTCGCAGGAGAAGAAGTGGAGCCGACTGCCCTCGGTGGGCATCGCGCCCTGAACCGGGCCCGACGGCACACACCGGCCCGCGGCGCCCCGGCATCAGCCGGGGCGCCGCGTGTCGTCTGCCGCCTCCGCGGCCTCCGCGAGGCGCTTGATGCGCGCCAGGCGCCTGTCCCACTCCGCGGCCAGTGAGGCCATCCACCGGGCCGTGGTGTCCAGCGCGTCCGGCCGCACCGCGTAGCGCACCTCGCGTCCCACGCGGCTGCCCGTGACCAGCCCCGCGGCGTCCAGTACCGCGAGGTGCTTGACCACCGCCTGCCGGGAGACGGGGAGTTGCTGCGCGAGCGTCGTGGCGGTGGCCTGTCCCCGCGCGGCCAGGACGTCCAGCAGCCGGCGCCGCGTCGGGTCGGCGAGTGCGCCTATGACGCTGTCGACGACATCGGCGGCGCCGGGACGTTCCTCGCTCACGCGACAGGCTGCTCGGCGCGGCTCTTGAGCGCGCCGAGTTCGACGGGCCAGCCCTGGGTGTGGTCCTTCAGGTTCTGGCTGCGCAGCTCCTCGGAACCGGCGAGCGCCGTGAAGCCGCTCTCGACGACACGGAGCCGGGTGCCGCTCCCCTCCGCGGTCAGCGTGAACTCGACCAGGGTGCTGTTGTCCTCACGCAGTTCCTCACCCGGGAACGCGCTGGTCCAGCGGTAGGCCAGATAGGCCGGCGGGTCGATCTTCTCCACCCGTACCGGGAAGTCGCCGTGTTCGGAGTTCCTCACCAGGAGCACGTCGCCCTCCCTGGCCACCGTGCCGGGCAGGCTCTCCTTGTCCGCGACCCAGAACCCGGGCTGGGCCACCAGCGACCAGACCCGCTCCAGCGGCGCCTCGATCAGGGTTTCGCGTTCGATCCTGTCCTCGTTCATGACGGTCCCTCCGTGTCCGGCGTCCGAATCTGCAACTTCAGAGTTGCACGTTGCGGACCATCGCGCAACCTTACGGTTGCACCTGAGTGCCCCGGGGAGCCGCAAGCATCGGGTGCGCGAGGGCTTCGGTCCCGGGGGGCGTCCCGTTCGTCCGTTCCAGGCCGCCCGCATCATCGCTGTTCAGGCGGCGTTCCACCGTTCCGGCATCCCGAAGTGACCGCAGTCCGTGGCCTGTGGGACGGATGCCGTTCCACTCTGCGGTGGTCCGAGCAGTCCGCCGGACGTCCACTTCCGCAGCTGGAGTTCCCGACATGCGTTCACGTCTCGCTTCTTCGTCCGCTCGCCTCGCCCTGGCCGCCGTGGCGGCCACCGCCCTGACCGCCACCGCCACGGCGACGGCTCACGCCGCGGCCGACAGCCGTGGCCAGGTCACGCGGGCCTGCGTCACCGGCGACCTGTCCTTCACCGTCACGTCCGAGACGCAGGCGGGTGGCTACCTCCTCGTCACCGCCAAGGCCAAGCCCGGCGTCACCTGCCACCTGCGGGGCGTCTTCCCGTCCGCCTCCTTCGGCTCGTCCGCCGACAGCGAGGTGGGGCCGGCGGAGCAGGCCGTCGGCGACGGCGTGACCCTGTCCGGGGCCAAGGCCGCCTACGCCGGTATCAACCCCAAGACCACCCCGGGCGACCACGGCAGGCAGTTCGACCGCCTGCACCTCTCCGTCATGGGCGACGAACCGCACTCCGTCACGCTCCGACTGCCGGAGACCGTGACGGTCGACCGCCCCGAGGCGACCAACTGGCACGCCGACCCGGCCGACGCCGTGCCCTTCTCCGCCTGACGGGCTCACGCGCCGGGCACCCCCGCGGTGCCCGGCGTCCCGGCGTCCCGACGTCCGCCCCGACTGGCGCGCCTTCCCGTCCTCGCCGCGCCCGAGGCGCTCCCCGCGCCGTAGGATTCCCGCATGTCAGAGCTCAATCTGCGGCGTCTGCGGTACTTCCTGGCCGTCGCCGACACGCTGAGCTTCGGCCGGGCCGCGCAGGAGCTGCACATCGCCCAGCCCGTCCTCAGCCGGCAGGTCGCGGTGCTGGAACGAGAGCTCGGCGTCGTCCTGTTCGAACGCTCGGCACGCGGCACCGCTCTCACCGACGCGGGCCGGCTCATCGCGGAGGACGGACGCCAGCTGCTGCGGTCGGCCGGTGCCCTGGAACGGCGCGCCCGTCAGGCCGCCGAGGGGATCGAGCGGCTGGCCATCGGCTTCATGCCCGGCCTCCTGGTCACGCCGATCGTGCAAGGCCTGCGGCAGTCGTTCCCCGACATCCGGATCGAGCTGGTCCGCACCGGCTGGGACGACCAGGTGGAGACGATCCTCGACGGCCGCGTCGACCTCGGCCTGGTGCGCCTGCCGGTCCCCCGCCGCGGACTCCAGGTGGAGGTGCTGTTCCACGAGGAGCGGGTCGTCGTCCTGTCGGCGTCACACCCCCTCGCCACCGCCGAGGAGTTGAGCCCGCACACCCTCGCCGAGTATGAGCTGATCCAGAACCCGGACGCGGCTCCCGAGTGGCGTGCGGCCCGCCTCGCGCGTGGCCTGCCCGTGCCGGCCGGAGGCGACCATCCGCACGAGGTGGAGATCAAGCTCGAACGCGTGGCCGCCTCGTCCGGAGTGGCGTTCCTGCCGGCCTCCACGGCCCGGTTCTACACCCGGCCCGACGTCGTCGTGCGCCCGGTGCCCGGGCTGGCGCCCGGACCGGTCGGCGTGGCCTGGGCCGCGGGCCGCGAATCGACGCTGCTGAACCGCGCCATCACGCTCACTCATACCCTGCGGGCATCACTGACGACGGAAAGGGTCTTGGACGCGGGGACGGCCCCGGCCGGACCCTGAATCCATGACCATCACCTCTTCCTCCCGCATCGTCGTCCTCGGTGGAACCAGCGGCATCGGCCTCGCCGTCGCCCGGCGCGCCGCCGGCACCGGGGCGTCGGTCACCATCGCCTCGAGCCGGGCCGCGTCGGTCGAGCGCGCGCTCGGGCAACTGCCGGCCGGAGTCGTGGGACGGGCCGTGGACGCGAGCTCCGGCGACGCGGTCGCTGCCCTGTTCGACGAGATCGGCACGTTCGACCACCTCGCCTACACCGCCGGGGAGAACCTCAGCGGCCTTCCGCTCACCGACTACACGGTCGACCGTGCGAGCGAGTTCTTCGGCCTCCGTCTGTTCCACGCGCTCGACGCCGTCCGGCTCGCCGTGCCGCACCTGGCACCCGGCGGTTCCGTCACCCTCGTCAGCGGCACCGCGGCGTTCAAGGGCGGGCCGGGCTGGACGCTGGGGGCGGCCGTCTCCGGCGCGGTACTGTCCGCCGGGCGCAGCCTCGCGGTCGAACTGGCGCCCGTCCGGGTGAACGTCGTGGCGCCCGGTGTCGTGCGCTCGCCGCTGTGGTCCGGGATGAGCGAGGCCGACCGCGAGGGCATGTACGCCGGTCTCGCCGCGTCCCTGCCCCTGGGCCGCGTGGCCGATCCGGACGACGCGGCCAAGGCGTTCCTCGCGCTCATGGACCAGGACTACGTGACCGGCACGGTCTCGGTCGTCGACGGCGGCACGCTCGCCGCCTGAGCGGGTGGAACGCCTCACGGGCGACTCCGTCCCGGTGCCGGGTACCCGTCGATCATGACGCACCACGGGAAGTCGCTTCTGCACGTCACGCACGACCGGGCCGGGGCGTCCGCGGTACGCAGCATGGGCACGCCGCCGCTCGAGCCGGGAGGCGTGCCCGTGGTGCTGGTGCCGGGACTGGGGGCGCCCGAATATCTGCTGCGGACGCTGGAGCGCTGTGCCCGGTCCGGTCCGGCACGCCTGCTGGACGTGCCCGGGTACCGGGATCCCGCCGGGCCCGTCTGCGGGGAGACCCTGGGGGCGCTCGCGGACACGGTCGCCCGGTGGCTGACGGACGTGCCCGGCCGGCCCGTGGTGCTGGCCGGGCATTCCACCGGCGCCCAGGTGGCGCTGCACGCCGCCGTGCGCAGACCCGAGCGCGTACGGGCCCTGGTGCTGCTGGCGCCGACGTTCCCGCCCCGGCTGCGCCGATGGGGGCCGCTGCTCGGCGCGGGGCTCCGCACGGCGGTGCAGGAGTCGCCGGGTCTCGTACCGGCCGTGCTGCCGTCCTACCTGGCGGCCGGGCCCCGGCGGCTGCTGACCTGTACGCGCTCGTGCCGGATGGACGCCCCCGAGGAGGTGCTGCCGTCGGTGACCTGCCCGGTGACCCTCGTCGGGGCCGAGGACGACGTCCTCAGCCCACCGGGGTGGGTGCGGTACCTGGCCGGGCGGGCCGCCCGGGGCCGGGCCGTGGTGGTGCGGGGGGCGCACGCGTTCCCGCACCGCTTCCCGGACGTCACGGCCGGGGTGCTGGACGGGGCGCGGCACGACGCGCCGTGACGCCCCGCCCGGGCCGGCCGTCGGCGGCGGCGCGCCGGACGCGTCCGACCGCCGCCCCGCGCCTCGCGTCGCACAGCGGGAGGCACCCGGGGTGCCCCGCACGTTCGGCGGCATCTTCGCGTCCGGGCCGGGTACTTCCGGGCCATGGCTCTTCCTCGACACGTGCCGCAGCCGTCTCCCCGCGGGGAGACGTGGTGGGACGCCGTCCGTCCGTGCGTGCCCATGCCTTCCTGCTCGTCCACGGCCGCCCGCACGCCCGCACGCGGGGCGGCGCGATGACGGCCGAGGCGGTGAAGGCGGCGCGGATGGTCGCGGAAGCCGCGGCGCGCGCGTCGCTCGAGGACGTTCCCCGGCGGGTGTGCGAGGCGGTGCGCGACGGGCTCGGCGTGGACGGCGCCACCCTCTCCCTGCTCACCGACACCCCGTCCCGGCAGCTGCTCGCCGCGTCGGACGACGCCGCCCTGCAACTGGAGGAGATCCAGTTCACGCTGCTGGAGGGCCCCTGCATCGCCGCGGCGCAGACCGGGGAACCCGTCGCCGTGCACGACCTGCGCCACGACGTCACCCCGTGGCCCCTGTTCGGGGCGCTGATGCGGGAGAAGCTGCCGCAGATGACGTCGGTGTACGCGCTCCCCCTGTTCTTCGGCGACTACGTCCTGGGCACGGTCGATCTGCTGGCCCTGCGGCCGCACGCCCTCGACGAGGAGGACCTGGCGCAGGCGTCGGACGTGGCAGACGCGGTGACCGCCGCGCTCATGAGGACCCGGGAGATGATCATCACCGGTTCGCGGGCACCGGACTGGGAGCCGAGGGCGCTCGTGCGGGCCCACTGGTTCGACACCGCGCGGGCCGTCGCGACGCTGGTGACCCGGCGAGGGCTCAGCCAGGAGGACGCGCTGGCCCTGATGCGCGCCGAGGCGTTCCGCAGCGGCAGGTCGCTGGCGGACATCACCGCGGACGTCCTGCGCGACGCGCCTGGAGCGGCCTAGGCGCGGCCCAGGGGCCGTCGTTCATGACGGGCCGGTGGCGGCGTCCAGCGTCTCGCGGATGTCCAGCACGCCGTCGACCCCGGTGATCTCGCAGAGCCGCCGGAGGTGGGACGAGGGAGCGACCAGGCGCAGCTTGCCGCTCTGGTGCGTGAGGATCAGCAGGTTCAGCAGCGTCGAATCCGCGAACGTCACACCGGAGGCGTCCAGGACCACGACCGGGTGGTCGCGGACCGCGCTCGCCAGCGCGTCCGTCAGCGGCTGGATCGAGTTCAGGTCGTAGGCGCCGCGCGCGGCCACGACCCAGGTCCCGCGCCATGCGTACTGATGCACCGAGGCCGCCTCCACGGCGGGCCCGGTCGTCTCTCGCCGCAACAGCGGCGTTCCGCCGGCGTTGCTCGTGAGCGCCGTCTCGGCGGCCTCTTCCCAGGGCACCTTCGGGCTCCTTCTGTGGTTCTCCCCTGCGGGAGCACGTCATCGGTTGCCGGAAAAGTATGTCATGTATCCGGGTTCAGGCAACCACGGGCGTCTAAGATGCAGGTCATGGTCGCAGTACCCCGGTCCCACAGCGGATGGACGTTCATCACCAGCCACGCGCGCGTGCTCGCCGCCGTCGCCGACAACCCGAACGCCCGCATCCGCGACATCGCCGCCCGCTGCCACCTCACCGAACGCGCCGTCTCCCGGATCATCGCCGACCTCGAACACGACGGGTACCTCTCCCACACCCGCGACGGACGCAGCAACACCTACCGCGTCCAGCCCGGCAAAGTCCTGCGCCACCCCGCCGAAGCAGGACTCCCCGTCGCCTCCCTGCTCTCCCTCCTCGTCCAGGACGAGACCGACCGCCACACCGAATCCGACCACCCCACCGACCCGCTCGCCCCCTGAGCCGACGGACGAGGAGCCCGCCCCGCGTCTGGTCACTGGTGGCGTCTTCGGGAGCGGGACGTGTGCCGGTCAAGTTCGATCGCCAGCGGGGTGGCCGTGAAGACCGACGAGTACGTGCCGATCACCAGGCCGATGAGCAGGGCCAGGGCGAAGTCCCTGAGGGAGTCCCCGCCGAGCACGGCCAGGGCGGTGAGGATCAGGGCGGCGCCCATGCCGGTGTTGACGGTGCGGGGCAGGGTCTGGACGATCGCCCGGTCGGTCAGGGCGGGCAGCGGGGTGGCACGGTCGTGTCGCCACAGCTCCCTGACGCGGTCGAACACCACCACCGAGTCGTTCACCGAGTAGCCGATCACGGTGAGCAGCGCGGCGAGGAACACCCCGTCCAGGGGCTTGCCGAGCCAGGCGAAGACGCCGACCAGGATGACGACGTCGTGGGCGAGGGCGGCGACCGCCGCGGTGCCGAACAGCCAGCGGAAGCGGGCCGTCAGGTAGAGCAGTTGGGCGGCGAGCGCCACACCCAGGGCGACGAGGGCGTTGCGGCGCAGTTCCTCGCCGAGGCTGGGTCCGATCAGCTCGTCGCGGACCTTCTCCGTGGCGCCGCCGAGCGTGCCGACGGTACGGGTCACCGTCTCGGCCTGCGCGTTGCTCAGCTCGCCGGTGCGCACGGACAGGGCGCTGTCGCCGGAGGACTGGACGACGGCGCGCGGGAGTCCGGCGTCCGCGAGCGCGGTGCGTGCGCGCTCCGGGTCGACGGGGCGCGCGGTGGTGTACTCGATCAGCCGTCCGCCGGTGAATTCGACGCCCAGGTCGAGACCGCGGACGGCGATACCGGAGGCGGCGACGGCCAGCACGGCGGCGGACAGGGCCAGCCAGCGCCGCGGGCGGCGCATCAGTTCCGGCCCGGAGCGTGCCAGGCGGCTCCTGACCCGTCCGGCGGTGGCCAGACCAGTGACGCTCGGCCGGCGGCGCACCCATGGGCGAGACGCCGCGTGCTCGGCGAGGACCCGCGTGACGACCAGGGCGCTGATCATCGACGCGAGGACGCCGATGCCGAGGGTGACGCCGAAGCCGCGCACGGGCCCGGAGGCGAGGAAGAACAGCAGTCCGGCGGCGATGAGGGTGGTGATGTTGGAGTCGGCGATGGCGCTGAGGGCCTTGCGGAAGCCGGTGGTGAGGGCGGAGCGCGGACTGGCCCGGCGGCGTTTCGTGTGCTCCTCGCGGGCGCGTTCGAAGACCAGCACGTTGGCGTCGACGGCCATGCCGATGGCCAGGACGAAACCGGCCAGGCCCGGCAGCGTGAGGGTGGCGCCCAGTGCGGCCAGGGCGGCGTAGGAGATGAGCCCGTACGCGGCCAGGGCCAGTACCGCGAGGGCGCCCATGAGCCGGTAGACGGCGATGATGAACAGTGCGGTCAGGGCGGTGCCGATGACCGCGGCCCAGGCGCTGGCGGTGATGGCCTCGGCGCCCAGCGTGGGGCCGACGGTGCGCTGTTCGACGGTCTCCACGGGGACGGGCAGGGCGCCGCCGCTGATGAGCAGGGCCAGTTCACGCGCCTCGTCGTCGGTGAAGGACCCGGTGATCTGCGTGGCGCCGCCGGTGATGCCCGCCCCGCACGCGACCGACGGGTCGACCTGCGGCGAGGAGATGATCTTCTTGTCGAGGACGATGGCGATGCGGCGCTCGGGGTTCCCCGCGGGACGGCAGGCGGCCGCGCCGGTCAGCCGGCCCCACGCGTCGCGGCCGGAGTCGTCGAAGTCGACGGTCACGTGCCACCCGGCGCCGCTCTGCTGGTCGAACCGGGCGTCCGCGCCTTCGACGTCCCGTCCGGTCAGTGCCGCGGGCCCCAGGTGCAGCGGCCGGCCGGACTCGTCGGGCAGGACACGCTCCCCCGCCCGCTCGGTTGCGGATCCCCCGCGGGCGTCCGTGCCGTCGGCGGAACCGGTCACGGGGTGGACGGTGAGCTGGGCGGTGCGGCCCAGGACGTCGGCCGCCTTCCTCGGGTCCTGGACGCCGGGCAGTTCGACGATGATCCGGCGGTCGCCGGAGCGCTGCAGGGTGGGTTCGGATACGCCGAGGGCGTCGATGCGGCCGCGCAGCACCTCCAGTGTGCGGTCGGTGGCCTCGGGACCGGCCTCGGCGGTGTCGGTGGAGCGGGTCTCCAGGACGATCTGGGTGCCGCCGCGCAGATCCAGTCCGAGACGGACCGGCACGGTGACGGTGATGTACAGGGACAGGGCGATCACGGTGAGGGCGAGCAGGGCTCTCACCCGGGACGAGCGGGTCAACGCGGCCTCCGGCGGGCACACCGCGGCGGCGGCCGGCGCGGCCGCGGTGAAGGACGGTGAGGGAAGGGCGGGTTCAGGTGCCGGAGGACACCGGGGGTGACCGGCCCCGGTCGGTGGACGCGTGGTCGGCGCGCGGCTGCCCCTGCGGTGTCGTTGCCGCCGCCGGCGGACCGGTGGCGGCGACGGCGGGGGCCTCGCGGCCCGCGACGGCGGCGGGGTGGCCGGGCGGCGGCGTGCGTTCGCCGAGCGGTTCGAGCCGGAACACCGCGTGCACGGCGCACGCCGTGGCACAGCCGTCAGGGGCGTACGGCCGGGCCGCGTGAGCGGCGCCCGGCCCCTCCACGGCGGATCCGCCCGCCGGGCCGGGCCGCTCCTCGGCGGGCGGTGGGGCCTGCACCCCCGCGGACGGTACGAGCCGCACCCCCGTGGGCTGCGCGGCCGGGGCCGGGGACGCGGCACCGGGCACCACGGCCAGGAAGAGCGCCAGCAGCGCCGCGGCCCACAGGGCGGCGGGACGGGTCGCGGCGGGGGTGGCCCGGGGGCCCGGCCGGGGAGTGGGCAGCCGGGCCCCCGGACGGTCGGGGTGGCTCACGGTTCGATCAGGCCCGCGCGGATGGCGTAGCGGGTCAGCTCCAGGCGGTCGCGCAGGCCGAGCTTGTGCAGCAGGTTGGCGCGGTGGCGCTGGACCGTCTTGATGCTGATGTGGAGCAGGTCGGCGATCGACTGCGAGGAGTGGCCCTCGGCCACCAGCTTCAGGACCTCCTCCTCGCGCGGGGTGAGGACCTGGTCGGGGGTCTCCTCGCCGTGCCCGGCCCGGTCGAGGTAGTTGCGGATCAGGGCGGTCACCGCACCGGGGTACAGGAAGGGCTCGTCGCGCATCGCGGCGCGGCAGGCGGCGACCAGGTCCCGGTCGGCGACGGACTTCAGCACGTACCCGCTCGCGCCGGCCTTGAGGGCCTGGAAGAAGTACTGCTCGTTGTCGTGCATGGTGAGGATCAGGACGCGCAGCCCCGGCTTGAGGCCGGCCAGTTCGCGGGCGGCCTGCAGACCGGTCATGCGGGGCATGGCGATGTCCAGCACGGCCAGGTCGACGTCATGGCTGCGGGCCTGCTCGATGGCGTCGGCCCCGTCGCCCGCCTCGGCGACCACCTGCAGCTCCGGTTCCTGGTCGAGGATGAGCCGGACGCCGCGGCGCACCAGCGCGTGGTCGTCGGCCAGCAGGATGCGGATGGTCCGGGTCATGAGGAGATCTGCTTCCTGGGCACGGGCACGGTCAGCCTGACCTGGGTCCCGGCGCGCGGCGCGGGGGTGATGTCCAGGGCGGCGCCGACGAGCAGGGCGCGTTCGCGCATGCCGAGGATGCCGGCGCCTTCCCGCGGGGCCTTGATGCCGCAGCCGTCGTCGGTCACGGCCAGGACCACGCCCGCCCCGCCGGGGTGCAGCGACACGACGGCCCCCCGGGCGCCGGCGTGGCGGGCGACGTTGGTGAGGGACTCCTGGGCGACGCGGTAGAGGACCAGTTCCGTCTCCGGCTCCAGCGGGGGCAGATCGGCGGCGAAGCGGCGGGTGACCTGCAACCCGGTGTGGGTGGCGAAGTCCTCGGTGAGCGAGGTCAGGGCGCTGACCAGGCCCAGGTCGTCCAGCACGCCGGGGCGCAGGCGGCGCACCAGGCGGCGGACCTCGTCCAGGCTCCCCCGGGTGATCTCCTGCACCTCGTGCAGGTCCTTGCGCAGCGGGTCCGGGGCCGCGTCCGCGGCCCGCTTGAGCCCGAGCAGGATCGCGGTCATGCTCTGCCCGACCTCGTCGTGCAGTTCCTGGGCGATGCGGCGGCGTTCGGCCTCCTGGGCGAGCAGGACCCGGCCGCTGCTGGCGGCGCGTTCGTGCTCCAGCCGCTCCAGCATGGCGTTGAAGGTGCGGATCAGCTCGGCGACCTCGCCGCCGCGTGGCGCGGACAGCCGCTGCCCGGGGCGCAGCAGGTCGACGGTGGTCATCAGGCCGGTCAGCCGGTCCAGCGGGGCCAGTCCCCAGCGCAGCAGGGCGGCGTTGGCCACCAGCATCACCGCCAGGCCGCCCAGCAGGATGACCGCCTCGGTGAGCAGCACCGGCACCGACACGGTCACCGGCGCCCAGAGCAGCAGGCCCGTGGCGGTGCCCAGGACGACGGCGTTCAGGGCGAAGATCCGCCAGAACAGCGACACCGGTCGTCAACCTCCTTCTGCGCTACGGCGTGCCTCGGCCGCCGGATGCCGTATGGCCCCCGGACCGACCCGCTGCCGTGCCCGGCCGTCGGCCGGGACTCGGGGCGTGTCCCCCGAGCCGGGCGCCCGGGCCGGGCCTGGGGGCCAGGCCTCGGTGACCAGGCCTTGGGGCCGGACCTCGGGGGCCAGGCCTCGAGGACCAGGCCTCGGGGCCAGGCCATGAGGACCAGGTCTTGGGGCCAGCCTGCCCGCTCCCGCCTCACGGGGATATGGGGCCCGGCCCCCATTTCCCGGTGCGCGGCCTACCCAGGGCCCTGGGGTCTGCATCCCGCGCGCTGCCGGAAATGGGTGCCGCGCCCGATGGGTATTCGCCCCGCCCCGGACCAGGCTGGGGGCAGGACCGGGCGCCCCGGTGCGGTGACCGCCGGACCGGGCACCGCCCGGTGCCCGACCGCCCGTCCGGGCGCACCGCCGCCCGGCCAACGGAAAGGGAAGAGCCCAGTGACCGTCGACGCCCCCCGCACCGACCCCCGCCCCGAGCGCATGACCGCCCAGGAGGTGCGCCGGCGCCTGGAGCACGCCCGCAGCACCCGGCTGACGCAGTTGCGGGCGCTCGAGGAGACCGGGCACAGCGTGGACGACCATCTGACGTCGATGCAGCGGGACGCCATCCGGCGGGTGCTCGAGGAGATCGACGGCGCCTTCGCCCGGGTCGAGGACGGCAGGTACGGCATCTGCCTGGGCTGCGGCGACCCCGTCCCGGCCGAGCGGCTGGAGATCCTGCCCTACACGCCCTGCTGCGTCGCCTGCCAGCGCCGTGCCGCCTCCTGACCGGGCGGTCCGTCCCCACCGTTCTTCTCCATCGCTCTGCCCGAGGGGTGTGTGGTGAACCACCAGCTCATCGCCGACCGTACGACGCATCTGACGCCCGAGGAGCTCGCCGCCCTGCGGGAGAACCTCGTGGAGCAGCGCCTGTTCCGCCGGGAGCAGTTGCAGCAGCTCGCCGTCGCGGTCCCGTCCCGCGCGGACGGGCCGCGGCCCGCTGACGCCGCCTCCCAGGTCGAGGTCCACGTCAAGCTCGCCGCCTGCGCCCGCATGGTCCTCACCGACGTGGAGGCGGCCCTGCGGCGCATGGACGAGGGCCGCTACGGCGTCTGCGGGCTGTGCCGGGGGCCCGTCGCGGCCGAGCGGCTGGCGATCGTTCCGCAGGCGCGCTACTGCGGGCGCTGCCAGCAGGTGAGGGAGGCCGGCCGGTGACCGCGCTCCCCGTGCGCTCCGCCGCACGGCACCGCTTCGGACGCCACTCGGGCATCGCCCTGGAGATGGGCAGTGCCCGCACGCGCGTGTGGCTTCTCGGCCGCGGGCTGATCAGCGACGTCCCGACGGTCACGTTCGGCACGGACACGCGGTGTCCGGTCCAGCGCGGCACGATCATCGACCCCGCCGGCTGCGCCCGGATGCTGGAGCGTCTGCTCGGCCACCGCCTGCCTCGCTTCACCGCCCCGCACGTCGTCGTGACCACCCCCGTCCTGGGCGGCCCGGCCTACCGCGACGCGGCCCGCGCGGCGGTGGAGGTGCTGCGGCCGCGCACGGTGCTGACCGTCCCCACCGCCCGGGCCATCGCCCTCGCGGCCGGAGCCGGGCGGACGCGGCCGCTGCTCGTCGTCGACGTCGGCGCCCATCTCAGCGAGGTGGTGCTGCTGGCCGACACGGGCGTCGTCGACGCGCGCCGCACCGCCCTGGGCACCAGCGACCTCGACGCCACCCCGCCGGAGCGGGTCGGCGACGCCGTCGCGGACATGGTGTCCGCCATGCTCCGCCAGGACGGCGGCTCCCTCACCGCTGACGCCCTGAGCCGTGGGGTGCTCCTGGCGGGCGGCGGCGCCCTGCGCCCCGACATCACGTACCACCTCACAGCCCGGCTGCAGACGGCCGTGCGCGTCGTGCCGGCGCCGCACACCGCCGCCGTGCGGGGCGCGGCCCAGCACCTCCTGGCGGCGCGCTCCCGGCCGCGCGCAGCCGACGCCGCCCCTCCCGGTCCCGACTAGGCGGCCCGACCGGACCGGTCCCGACCAGACCGGTCCCGACCAGACCGCGCCCGACCGGACCGGTCCCGACCAGACCGCGCCCGACCGGACCGGTCCCGACCGGACCGGTCCCGACCAGACCGGTCCCGACCAGACCGGTCCCGACCGGACGGTCCCGGTCACCCCGGCCCGCCGACCACCCGTCACCCCTGCCCCACGACGGAGGGACACCATGGACCGCCCCATACCCCCCGCGCAGCCTCCGCCGGAGGACCTGCCCCGGCTGATGCTGTGGCGCTGGCGGCGCAACCCGCTGCGCCGCCGCACCGACCTGATCCAGGCGTGGATCGGCCTGGGCCTGCTGCTCGCCGTGCTCGCGGCCACCCCCGCGGTGGTGACGCTGGCTCGTGACCTCGCCCACCGCCACTACTCCCGTACCGCGCAGCAGCAGGCCGCCACCCGGCAGGAGACCACCGCGGTGCTCCTCCACGACGCCCCGCGCCATCCCGAGCCGGGCTCGCCCGAGGCGCGGAAGACCCTGTACCCGGTCACCGTCCGCTTCACCGACCCCCTCGGGCGCACCCGCACGGCGGAGACCGACGTCCAGCCGCAGTTGCCCGCGGGCACGACCCTGCGCGTCTGGGCCGGCACCGACGGCCGGCTCACCGACCCGCCCCTGACCGCCGAGCAGATCCGCAGCCGCAGCGTCGGCAGCGCGGTCATCGCCACCCTGGCGTTCTACGCGACCGGCACCCTGGCCTACGGCGTGGCCCACCGCACCCTCCAGCGCCGCAACCTCGCCGCCTGGGACACGGCCTGGGCCCGCACCGCACCCCGCTGGACGATCTCGCCCTAGCCGGCGCGAGTGCGGGACGCTCCGCCGCAGGGCCGGGCAGAGCCGCCGCCCGGTCGCCCCCCGGTCTGTCGCGTGTACGCGAAGCCGTCGGGTGGGTACGGCGGGCGGTCGCCTCGAACACCCCCTCCCCCGGGCCGACTTCTCGGATACGATCACGTCGGCCGTCGTCGCGACCGGAGAGGGATCCTCATGTGGCGCAGACTGGTCGGCACCGTGGCCGGTCTGCTGGTGCTGTTCGTCGGCAGTCTGGCCTTCAACGCGGCGTCCGGGCAGAGCCGCTGGCCCGGTCCGCTCGACTTCGTGCGCCTGCACCCCTGGATCGTGCTCCTGCTGCTGGTTCCCCTCGCCTGGGCCGGACTGCGCCAGGAGGCGCGCGAACAACCGCCCCCGCCGCGTCCGTCCGCACCCGCGACCTACCGGCTGCCGCCCCGCAACGCCCACTTCACCGGTCGGGACGACGCCCTGCGGGAACTGCGGCGGCGCCTCACCTCGGCGCAGGACATGGCGACACAGGTCGTTCACGGCCTGGGCGGGGTGGGCAAGACACAGCTGGCGGTCGAATACGCCTACCGCCACCTGTCGAAGTACCGGTTCGTCGCTTTCGTCGACGCCGAGGACCCCGACCTCATCGCCACCCAGTTCGCTTCGCTGGCCAGGGAGTTGGGGCTGCGGGAGGTGGGATCCGAGCAGGCCGTGCCCGGGGTGTGGTCCTCGCTTCGCGACCGTCGGCCCTGGCTGGTCGTCTTCGACAACGCCGAGAAGCCCGGCACGCTGCTGCACGCGCTGCCCTCGGGCGACCTGGCGCACAACGGCCACATCGTCGTCACCACCCGGGTGAGCGGCTGGTCGGCCACCGCCGGAGTGCTGGACCTGCCGGAGTTCAGCAGGCGGGAGTCGGTGGATCTCCTGGTCCGGCGGGTGCCCGGGACGAGCGCCTCGACCGCGGACCGGATCGCCGAGCAACTCGGCGACCTGCCGCTCGCGTTGGAGCAGGCCGCGGGATACATGGGCTACAACCACACCGCACCGGAGGAGTACCTGGCCCTGCTGGGCACGCGGCTGGACGAGATGATCGCCCGGGGCGAGCTGGCCGACCGGCCGTCGGTGGTGGTCGCGACGCTGTGGCAGCTCGGCGTGGATCGGCTCCGGCGGGAACAGCCGCACGCCGTAAGGCTGCTGGAGCTGTGCGCCCTGCTGGCCCCGGAGCCCATCGCGCTGGACCTGTTCACCGCCGCGCCGGAGCCGCTGGTGCCGTCGGCCGCCGATCCGCTGGCCTGGGACACGACCGTGGGCGCCCTGGCCGGACTCGGTCTGGCCAGGCGTGAGGGCTCCTCCCTGGTGCTGCACCGGCTGGTCCAGGCGGCCGTCCGCGCCTCCATGACCGGTGACCACCGGGCGGCGTCGCGGGCGCAGTTGTGCCGTGCGCTCCTCGCGGCCGTGCCGCACGACGTCCACGGCGATCCCGAGGCCCGGCCGCGCTGGCACCGGCTGCTCCCCCACGTGCTGGCCGTGACCCGCGGCGAGCCGCCCGCCGGCGCGGCGGCGGAGACGGCGGTGCTGCTGCGGCTGGCAGCGGAGTTCCTTCTCGCGATCGGTGACCGCACGTTGGCGCTGCCCCTGTGCGAACGTGCCCTCGCGCTCGACGAAGCGCTGCTGGGCCGGGACGCGGAGATCGGGTTCGACCTGATCACGCTGGCCCAGATCCACCGGGACCTGGGCGCCCCGCAGACGGCACGCCCCCTCGCCGAGCGGGCGCTGCGGCTGCACGAGGCCGCTCTGCCGGCCGGGGACCCCGCCGTCGCCACGGACCTGGCGACCCTGGCGCGGACGCTGTGCATGCTCGGCGAGCACCGGGCGGCGCTGCCGCTGGCCGAGCGGGCGCTGCGCATCGACGAAACCGCCCACGGACCGGACGACCCCTATGTGAGCTTCGATCTGATCGCCCTCGCGACGGTCCACTTCGACCTGGGCGACCCCGAGGCCGCCCTGCCGCGCATCGAGCGGGCGCTGCGGATCCGCGAGGCCCGCTACCCGTCCGACCACCTCTACATCGGCTATGCCCTGCTGTTCCGGGCACGGGTGCTGGAGGCCCTGGGCGAGCCGTCCTCGGCCGAGAGCGCCCGCCGGGGCGAGCGGATCCTGCACTCCCAGCTCGGCGCCGATCACCCCAAGACGGAGGAGGCCCGGGCCCTGGCGGACCGGCTGACGGCGTAACAGGTGACCCGCGCCGCGCGTCCGGGGCCCGGAGCGGCCGTGGGGTGCCGAGCGGGTGAGCACCCGTGGCGGCTCTGTGGGTCGGGGAACCGCGAACAGGTCGGGCGGTCAGGATTACGGGGCATCCGGGCAGGGAGCCGTCGTGCGACAAGGAGAGTCCACACCATGGGAACCGCCGTGCACGTCCCGCAGACCCGGGACATGATCGGAGAAGAACTCTCCGGCGACGAGGCCTTCGCCGCCCTGCGCCACTACGGGGGCTGGCGGTTCCTGATGGACTCCTTCGCACGGTTCCGTTACGCGGACGGCTTCACCAACGCCCGGGCGCTGGCCTTCCAGGTGGTGGTCGGGCTGGTGCCGTGCACCGTGGCGCTGGTCGGACTGGCCACCTCGGTGCACACCGAGGCCGTGGGCCGGGTCATCGAGCTGACGCTGGGGCGGATCGTGCCGGGGGCGAGCGCGGAGATCGTGAAGGACGCCTTCGAGGGGACGCGGCGCACGGCCCACGGCGACGTATGGAGCACGGTGGCCCTCTGGCTCGGTCTCGGCTTCGCGCTGCTCAACCTGTCGTCGGCGATGGGGCAGATCGAGCGCGGCGCCAACCGCATCTACGGGATCGAGCGGGACCGCCCCCTGCCGCGCAAGTACGCCCGGTCGTTCGTGCTCGCCCTGGCCGCGGGCCTGCCCCTGGTCCTGGGGTTCGTCGTCCTGGTGGCGGGCCGGGCGGTGGGGGACGCCGTGGCCGAGACCGCGGGCTGGGAGGGCGGCTTCGGACGGTGGTGGGGCGTGGTCGAGATCCCGGTGGGGCTGGTCCTCGCCTGGGTGGCCTCCGCGGTGATCTTCCGCTGGTCCCCGCGGCGCGTGCAGCCCGGCTACACCTGGCTGGCCTTCGGGTCGGCGGTGCATCTGCTGCTGTGGGTGGCGGCCACCTGGCTGCTCGCCCTGTACGTCGAGGAGAGCGGTGCCTTCGGCGCCGTGTACGGACCGCTGACCGCGTTCATCGCGCTGCTGCTGTGGGCGAACCTGACGGCGGTCGCGCTGTTCCTCGGCATCGCGTTCGCCGCCCAACTGGAAGCGGCCCGGGCCGGGATCGCCTCGGCCGTCGAGCCGGACCCCGGCCCGGGCGCGTGAGACCGGGCGGGTCGGGGGCGGCTGCGGGTCCGGCAGCCGCCCGCCGCGTCGTCAGCCGCTCGCCGCGGCGGTCACCGTCGCGGGGTCCACGCCGGTCAGTTCGACGATGCGGTGGGGTGGCACGCCGGCGGCCAGGGCGCGTCCGATCAGGCCGTCCCGGCCGTCGGAGCAGTCGCGGTAGGCGAGCAGTTCCTCCTCGAGGCGGGCGAGGGACTCCGGCGTCATGCTGTGCCGCAGCCGGCTGAGTTCCTCGTCGCCGAGCGGGACCGGCACGCTCTCGGCGTCCGCCGGGATGGCCCCGGTCTCCTCCGGCGGCAGCAGCCGCAGGTACGGGGAGGTGGGCGTGGCGTCGTGGGCGTGCAGCCAGGCGCGGACCGCGGGCGTCTCCATGAAGGCGAGCTCGCCGACGGCGGCCGGGGGGACGCCGAGCGGCGCGGACGGGTCGTCCAGCAGGAACAGGTAGGCGTCGTCGGTCAAGACCGGCTCCTTCTCACAGTGGGGGGCTGTTGGACCTCCCTTTACCCCGCCGTGCCCGGATTAGCGCCGCCGGACCGGGCCGATGGGCCCGTACGGCACAGGGGCGGGCCGTTGTCACCCCGCGGTGTGGGCCGATCGGGCGCCGCTCGGAGCCGCGGGGCGCCCTGCGGCCGCGACCGGGCGAGCCCCCGGGCAGCGGCTCGGGCTCGAGCTCGGGCTCGGGCTCGGGCGACCGACGTTCCTCACTCGTGCAGCGCCTGATGGAAACCGGTGTTGACCGCGGTGAGGCCGCCGTCGACGACCAGGGCCGTGCCGGTGATCCAGGACGCGTCGCGTGACGCCAGGAAGGCCACGGCGGCGGCGATGTCCTCCGGCTCCCCCACCCGGCCCAGCGGGTACAGCCGCCGCACGGCTTCGAGGTCCGCGTCGCGGCCTTCCCACGCGCTGGTGCGCACGGTGCCCGGCACCACGAGGTTGACGCGTACGCCGCGCGCGGCCGCGTGCCCCGCGAGCGTGCGGGTCAGGGAGGCCAGGCCGGCCTTGGCGGCGCTGTAGGCGTGGTTGCCGAAATCCTGGAGGCCGTTGACCGAGCCGATGGACACGATCGCACCGCGTCCGGAGTCCGCCAGGTGCGGCAGGGCGGCCCGGCAGCAGCGGTACGTGCCGGTCAGCGTGACGTCCAGGTCCCGCGCCCAGGACTCGTCCGGCTGGGCCTCGAAGCGGGGCAGGTCGGGCGAGCAGTGGGCGGCGCAGTTCACCAGGACGTCGAGCGAGCCGAAGGTGTCCGCGGCGTGGGCAACGGCGGCGTCCACCGCCTGCTGGTCGGTCACGTCGCAGGCGCACGCCTCGACCGTGAACCCCTGCGCCGACAGGTCCCGCGCCGTCCGCCGCGCCGCGTCCGGGTCCTGGTCGGCGACCAGGACCCGGGCCCCCTCCCCTGCGAGTCGGCGGGCGGTGGCGGCGCCGATGCCGCGCCCCCCACCGGTGATGAGAACGCCGTGGCCCGCGAAGCGTGTCGTGTCCGTCATGGGCCGACCGTACTGCCTGTCATGGCCGTGGCGGGCTGCCGCGGGAGGAGAACTCCGGGCGGCCCGCCACGCGGTGATGTGCAGCAACTCCGCCGCCTCGCGGCGCCGATGCCGGGTCCCTGCGCCGCGGCTCGGCGCGGGGACCCGGCTGCTGGTGGAGCGGCGGGTCAGGAGGACTGGGCGCTCTGGTACAGGTTCTGTGCGTCCGCGCCGAAGTACGGACCGTACATGGCGTTGGGCAGGAAGTTGTACTTGAAGCTGTTCACCGACGACTGGAGCCCGGTTCCCGTGGCCTCGTCGAACTGCGTGAACCAGGGCCCGCCGCTGGAGCCGCCGGTCATGTTGCAGGTCAGCCCGTGGTCGCCGGAGAGCAGGAAGTCGCGGAAGGTGGTGCCGCTGCAGTAGATGAACTTCTCACCGTCGTAGGGCGCCGCGGCCGGGAACCCGAAGGAGTACATGGCCTTGCTGTAGCCGGTGTTGAAGGCCACGCCCTGGCCGCCGACGGCGTCGGTGAGCCGCGTGCCGTCGAGCGGGGCGACGACGGCGGCGCCGATGTCGTAGTTGATGTCCTCATTGGCCGTCCACTGCGGCGTCGACAGGAGCCTGGCCGCGGTCCAGGTGCCGTACGGGCGCTGACCGTCGTGGTAGCCGGGCACGAACACCCAGTTGGTGTGCCAGGCGCCCTCCAGCTTCACGCAGTGGCCGGCCGTCAGCACCGTGGACTTGTTGGCGCTGGTGACGGCGTTGCCGGAGCAGGAGGCGGTGCGCCCCTGGTAGGTGAAGAAGACGCGGCCCGCGGTCCTGGTGACCGCTCCCCCGCCGGACCACGGCCCGCCGGAGTGCGGGAACGCCAGGGGGCCGACGGCCGCGGCGGGCGCGCTGGGCGGCACGACGGTCGCCCTCCCCTGGCGCGGGGCCGCTCGGCGTACGTCGGTGGGGTCGACGCTCAGGACGTCGAGCGGGGTGGCCTCGCGCATCCGCTGCGCCGTCCAGAAGGACAGGGCGTCCTGCTGTGCCGAGGGCGTCCTGAGGCCGGGGTCCGGCGCTGCGCCGGCCGGTGCGGCGGTGACACCGGTCGCCAGCAGGGCGGCGATGCCGGCGAGCGCGCCGAGAAGGGCGCGGCGGGTGCCGGCGCGGCGAACCGGGGTGCTGTCGCCGGCGGGGCGAGGGCTGCGGGGTCTGCCTATCACGCGGTCTCCTTCTGCTGTGGGGGCCGGGCGGCGGGATGCCGGTCCGCCCGGTCAGGCAGGGGTCTCACTGCGGACAGTCAGAGGGCAGCGTGCCACTGGACGGCCTGGATGGACAGGTGCATGTCATAACGATGGCCGAAACACCCCTCGGTACGGGACGCGCCGGTGCCGCGGGAGGCGCAGGGCAGGACCGCGGCGGCACAGGGACGGGCCCGGCCTCCGTACGGAGACCGGGCCCTGTCGCAGCCGTGGGTGAGTGTCAGAAGGTGGAGCCGGGACCGCCCGTACCGCTGGTACCACCCATGCCGCCGCTGGTGCCACCCATGCCGCCGCTGGTGCCACCGGTGCCGCGCAGCGGGTCGGTGCCGCCCAGCGGCCCCGTACCGCCCGTCGGTCCGGTGCCGCCGGTGGGGCCGGTGTCGCCGCCCGGCTGGATCCGTCCGCGCCAGGCGCCGGACTCGGCGCCGCGCTCCTCGATGTACTCCTTGAAGCGCTTCATGTCGCCCTTGACCCGGCGGTCGATCGTGCCCATCATGTCGGCGACCTTGTCCATCGCCCCGCTGGGCTCGACCTCCATCACCAGCTCCACCCGGGTGTGGGTGTCGTCCACGCGCTCGAAGCGCACAGAGCCCCTCTGGTTGGTGTCGCCGCTGGTCGTGCGCCAGGTGACGCGCTCGTCGGGCAGCTGGTCGACGATCTCCGTGTCGAACTCGCGGCGCACGCCGCCGATCTTCGTCGTCCAGTGGTTGTGGCGGTCGTCCACCTGCCTGACCTCTTCGACGCCCTCCATGAAGTGCGGGAACTCCTCGAACTGCGTCCACTGGTTGTAGGCGGTGTGTACGGGGACGCCGACTTCCACGGTTTCCTTGACGGTGCTCATGCCCATGCCTCCGTATTCACTGATCGACTGCGGGAGGCCCATCGGCCCACTGAGGTCCGGGCCCGTGGTCGTCGGGTACCCGGGCTGCGGCGATTGCCACCTCCCGTGTACCGGGACCTTGCGACCCCCTCACCCCCACGACCGAACGTGGATACGATCCCGGCGTGCGCCTTCCCCGTTCCGCCCCGGGCTGGACCATGGCCGTCTTCGGCGTGCTCGCCGCCGCCCTCGGTGCCGTCGGGCTGGTCGCGCCCGACGTGCAGTTGGCACTGCTGGGACTCCCCTCCCCCCGTGACCGCGCCGCCGGGGACCTCACCCCCGCGTTCCTGACGGCGTCGTCCATGGCGGCGCTGAACATGGGGGTGTACTACGTCCTCGCGGCGCTCGCCGACTGGCGGGCCTTCTTCCGCTGGACGGTGCCCTTCCGGCTGCTCACCTGCGCGGTCTTCGCGGTCGCCGCGCTCACGGGCCGGGCCCCCGGCGCCTTCATCGGCGTGGGGCTGTGGGAGGGGGCCGGGGCCCTGGCGACGGCGGTGGCCCTGCGCCACGACCGCCGCGGCGCCGAGGCGGCGACTCCCGAGACGCGCCCGGCGAGCTGACCGGCCCCCCCCGGCACAGGGCGGGGGCCGCGGTCGCCGAGCAGGAAACCGGGGGCGGCGGAAGGCAAGAGCCGGATGGTGGGTGGCGGATGGCGGATGGCGGATGCGGATCGCCGGCGTTCAGGCCGCGGGAGCCCCGGTCCTCGGCGTCTCCGAGCGGAAGCCGTGGCCGAGTTCCGGACCGAGGCCGTGATAGTGCCGGAAGTTGTACACCAGCGGGCTCCAGACGGCCGGGTCGACATGGTCGGTGCCGGGGACGACGACGCGTTCGGCGGCGTGCACCCGCAGCACCTCGCACTCCACGGCGAAGAACGTACCGGCCCCGCCCGGGGTCAGGGCACGGGCCCTCGCCTCCAACTGCAAGGCGCACTCGGCGACGCGCGGCGGCCGCACCAGACGGGCGGGCGCCGGGGTGAGTCCGGCCGCGGCGAACTTGTCCCGCTCGTGCCGGTACACCGCCCGCTTCACCTCCGGCACCGGGTCGGCCCCGGTCAGCGGCGCCAGCCGTTCCACGTGCTCCCACAGCTCCGGTCCGGGCACATTGATCACGAGGTCCGGGCGCTCGGCCAGGTTGCGCACGGTGTGGCTGTCGCCGCCCAGGCCCAGCACCACGTACCGGCCGAGGGCCCACGCGGAGGAGATCGGGGCGAGGTTGGCCGTCCCGTCGGCGTTCTCGGTGCTCAGCAGGACCACGGGCGTGCCGAAGTAGAGGATGCTGGGGCTGATCACGAGATGGCTGTCGTTCTTCATGGCCCCGACGCTAGGAGCGGGACGCTTCGGCCGGCGCCGAAGTACCGGCCTGCGAGGATCGACGGTCGCCGGCCGCACGCGGGCGTCCGGCACCGGGCGGGCCCGGCCCGGGACGGTTCGCTCACCGGAACCCGGGAGGGGGGCGGGCGCCGTGGGTCAGAAGCGGTGCTGCTGCTGCGGCTGCCCGTACGCCTGACCGCCGGGGCCGGACGCGTCCTGCGCCTGGAGCTGCTCGGCCTGCTCCTTGGTCAGTTTCTGTTCCGCGCCGCAGAAGGTGCACTGCGTCTGGTACTTCGTCGAGATCGGGAACAGCGGGACGAAGAACAGGGTGAACTTCGTGACGCGCTTCCTGAGCGTGTGCGCGGCGGGGTTGCCGCACCGGCCGCACACCAGCGTCAGTATCGCCAGCTGGTACAGGTAGCCCTTGGTGCCGAAGATGATCACGTGTGGTCCTTCCCGGGTCGGATCTTCCTCCAGTGTCCTGTATCCCGGGTTCGAGGTGCGCACCCCTCGATCGTGTGGAGAGCCCGGCGCCGACTGGTCCAGTCGGGTGACGGCGGGCCGGACGGGGCGCGGTGCGCCGATACCGTGCCGCGGTGACCTCGATCTCACCCGAAACGCAGTCCGCACCCACCGACGACCTGGGTTCGCTCGTCGTCCAGTCCTGGCGGGGCACGACCCCCGACGGGGACGTCCCCTACCTCCTGGCCTGCTCCCTCGGAGACGGTCAGGGCGGCCCGGAGGCCACCTCGAAGGCGGTCGAGCGGCTGCTGACGAGCGCCGGGCTGCCCCCGGGCGAGGGGCTCGTGCACGCCACCCAGCGGCCCAGCCTGCCGGTGAGCCTGCTCGTCGTGCCCGGGTCGGCCGTCCTGACCGTGCAGCACCTCACGTCGCAGTTCGTCCCGCCGGAGAGCTGGCTGGAGGCCGTGGCCGAACTCGGCTTCGCCTACCTCATCTTCGCCACCCGCCCCTGGCCGGCCGGCGCCGAGCCCGGTGACGTGGAGACCCTCGCCGCGTTCACCTCGGACGAGGCGGCCATGGCCGCGTCGGCGCACGTCGTCCTGCCCGCCCGCAGCCTGCGCACCTGAGCCACCCCCCGACCCGGACGCGCGGCGGCGGCCGCGTCCGGGACACCGCAGCCCGGGCCGCGTGGAGGCGGCCCGGGCTGCGGTGTGCCGTCGTTCAGGCGGACAGGGCGGCCAGCACCACGGCCTTGGCCTCCTCCTGGACCTGTGCCAGGTGGTCGGGGCCGAGGAACGACTCGGCGTACACCTTGTAGACGTCCTCGGTGCCCGAGGGGCGAGCAGCGAACCAGGCGTTGTCCGTGGTGACCTTGATCCCGCCGATCGCCGCGCCGTTCCCGGGCGCCTCGGTCAGGACAGCCGTGACGGCGTCGCCGGCCAGGGTGTCCGCGGTGACCTGCGCCGGCGACAGCTTCGCGAGCAGGGCCTTCTCCTCACGGGTCGCGGGCGCGTCGATGCGCGCGTAGGCCGGCTCGCCGAAGCGGGCGGTCAGCGCCGCGTAGTGCTCGGACGGGGTCCTGCCGGTGACGGCGGTGATCTCCGCGGCGAGCAGCGCCAGGAGGATGCCGTCCTTGTCGGTGGTCCACACGGAACCGTCCCGCCTCAGGAACGACGCACCGGCCGACTCCTCGCCGCCGAAGCCGATGGTGCCGCCGATCAGCCCGTCGACGAACCACTTGAACCCGACCGGCACCTCGACCAGTTCGCGGCCCAGGTCGGCGGCGACGCGGTCGATCATCGCGGAGGACACCAGGGTCTTGCCGACGCCGGTGCCGGCCGGCCAGCGGTCGCGGTGCGCGTAGAGGTAGGAGATCGCGACGGCCAGGTAGTGGTTGGGGTTCATCAGGCCCGCGTCCGGCGTGACGATGCCGTGCCGGTCGGCGTCGGCGTCGTTGCCGGTGGCGACCTGGAAGCGGTCCCGCTGCTCGATGAGCGAGGCCATCGCGTACGGGGAGGAGCAGTCCATGCGGATCTTGCCGTCCCAGTCCAGCGTCATGAAGCGCCAGGTGGGATCGGTGTGCGGGTTGACCACGGTCAGGTCGAGCCCGTGCTGCTCGGCGATGCGGCCCCAGTAGGCGACCGACGCGCCCCCGAGGGGGTCGGCGCCGATGCGCACCCCGGCCGAGCGGATCGCGTCCAGGTCGAGCACGCCGGGCAGGTCGGCGACGTAGGCGCCCAGGAAGTCGTAGCGGCCGGTGCCCGGGGCGGACAGGGCCCGGGCGTAGGGGATGCGGCGTACGTCCTTCAGGCCGCCGCGGATGATCTCGTTGGCGCGGTCCTGGATCCAGGACGTCGCGTCGGAGGCGGCCGGGCCGCCGCTGGGCGGGTTGTACTTGAAGCCCCCGTCGCCGGGCGGGTTGTGGGAGGGCGTGACCACGACGCCATCGGCGAGGCCGGTGGTGCGGCCGCGGTTGTGGGTGAGGATGGCGAGCGAGACGGCCGGCGTCGGCGTGTAGCCGTCCGCCTGGTCGATCAGCACGGTCACCTCGTTGGCGGCGAAGACCTCCAGGGCCGTGACGCGCGCCGGCTCCGACAGGGCGTGCGTGTCGGCGCCCAGGAAGAGGGGGCCGTCGACGCCCTGCTCGGCGCGGTACTCGCAGATGGCCTGGCTCGTCGCGGCGATGTGGTCGTCATTGAACGCGCTCGCCAGGGACGAGCCGCGGTGCCCGGAGGTTCCGAACGCGACGCGCTGCCCCGGGTCGTCGAGGTCCGGGTGGAGCGCGTAGTAGGCGGTGACCAGCCTGGCGACGTCGACGAGATCCTCGGGTCCGGCCGGACTGCCCGCTCGCTGGTGCTGCATGGCCCGCTCCTCCGCATGGGTTGTTCGTTCGCTTGCGTCACATCCTTCCCCGTCGCGGCCGCGCCGCGCGAGAGGGGCACCCCGGCGGCGGCCGGATGTGAGTGCCGCCCCGGACCGGGCCGCGGGACGCCGGCGGCTTGCCGCGCCCCGGGGATGTCAGCGCTTCCGGCCGCGTCCGCGCACACGAGAGGGCGGCGCTACGGGTCCCCGGTTCGCCCGGTGACGCGCCGCGCCGCCTGTGTCCCTCGTGGCCGGCACGCCGTACGTGCCGGCCACGCTCAGATCCGCCCGCCGGTGAGCCGGGTGAGCGGCCCGTGCGCACCGCGCTCCGCGCGGCGGCCCACGGCGTAGGAGGCGGCGCTCAGCACGGTGAGGCCGGCTCCGACGCCCGCGGCGACGAGCTTGCGGTGGGCGATGACCGTCCAGGCCGTCTTCGCCGTGGCGGCGACATGACCGGAGGCCGTCACGACCGCCTGACGCCCGGCCTCGACAGACTTGGCCGCGGTCTGCGCCGCCGACTTCGTCGTCTCGGCCGTGCGCTCGGCGCCCGCCTTGGCCGCTGACGTGGCGTCACCGGCCTTACCAGCCGCACGCTTCGCGGCCTGGGACGCCGGCGCGGTCGCCTTGTCCGTGGCGCGTCGGGCCTTGGACTCGGCCGTCTGCGTCGTGGTCGCCTTCTGATTCGTGCGCTTGTTCTCTTCAGTCATGTGACACCGCCTTGCCTCTGTCTCCCGGCGCAAACCCGTTCGGTCGCGCGCCGGGCGGGCCAACGGGTGCCTGAGCTCCGCGAGACGGGGGTAGTCGGGCTACGGACCGACAAACGAACACCGACGACCCGAAGACCTGAACACCGAAGACCCGAACACCCGAACACCCGAACGCCGAGGAAGGTGCCGTCATGGCCGGAATGCTCAACCGCATCAAGGACTTCGCCCGCAGCCCGCAGGGCCGCAGGGCCGTGGAGCAGGCGCGGCGGGCCGCCGCCGACCCCCGCAAGCGGGCGCAGGCCCAGCGTCTGCTCGGCAAGCTGCGCAGCCGCGGGCACTGACCCGGACGTCACGTTCGTCCCGACGAGCAACTCTTCGCACTCGTAGGTGTGTTGGCGCCCGGCTTGGGCACTTGGGTGGCGTCACACACCTGAGAGGAGCTGGTTCCATGGTCGGGGCAGGCAACGGCAGGAGGCTCTGCGCCTTAGGGATCGCCGGTGTCCTGGCGGGCACGTTGCTGGTCGGCTGCGGCGACGACGGCGACGCGAAGGACGAGGCGGGGGCCTCCTCGGCGAAGTCGAGCGCCGGGGCCGAGGAGCAGGGCACGCGGGCGGTGCGTTCGGCCTACGACAGGACCGCCGAGGAGGACACCGCCAAGGTCAGGCTGCGCGTGCAGACCTCCGCGGAGGGCCGCTCGGAGACCGCGAACGGGCAGGGCGCCGTCGACCTGGAGGACGGCGACAGCGTCATGACGGTCACCGTGCAGGGGCAGCGGATCGAGCAGCGGGTGATCGACCGGATCCTGTACCAGAAGATGCCGAAGGGCCAGGCGCCCGGCGGCAAGCCCTGGGTCAAGATCGACATCGGGAAGGTCGCCGCACAGCAGGGCGCCGGCGACGGCTCCGTGAGCGATCCCGCGCAGTCGGCGGCGTACGCCAAGGCGATCACCGACAAGGACGTGACCAGGAAGGGCACGGAGACGATCGACGGTGTGCGCACGACCCGCTACCGCGTCTCCGTCGACGTCGCCGAGCTGCCCAACGGCGAGACGCTGCGCAAGCAGGTCGGCCCCACCCTGCCGATGGACGTGTGGCTCGACGACGAGGGCCGGATGCGGCGGCAGCAGATCGAGATGACCGTCAAGGCGCCGGCGCAGTCGCAGGAGCGCTCGTCCTCGGAGTCCTCGTCCGCTCCGCAGCGGTTCACCGTGCGCACGGTCATGGACTTCACCGACTTCGGCACGGAGGTGGAGGCGGACGCGCCGCCGGCCGGGCAGGTCACCGATGTGACCGGCAAGATCCTGAAGCAGGGCGGGAAGCAGAGCTGATCCGGGCGTCCAGGCCCCGCCCGCACGCCGTCCGGGGTGGACCGGGGCGGGCGTGAGCGCATCCGTCGACCGCCGCGGACGGCTCATGGGGCAGGATGGGGCCATGAGCGTAGTCAAGATCAACGTGCTGACCGTGCCGGCCGAGCAGCGGGAGACGCTGGAGAAGCGCTTCGCCTCCCGCGCGCACGCCGTGGAGAACTCCGACGGGTTCGAGTGGTTCGAACTGCTCCGGCCCGTGGAGGGCACCGACACCTACCTCGTCTACACGCGGTGGCGGGACGAGGCGTCCTTCCAGGCGTGGATGGAGGGGCCCATGAAGTCGGCGCACCAGGGCGGCGGTGAGGGCGGCGAGCGCCCCAGGCCGGCCGCGAGCGGCTCGACCCTGTGGTCCTTCGAGGTCGTGCAGCAGGCGGCCCCGAAGAGCGCCTGAGCCCCGCCGGCGGCTCCCTGTCCCTGAGGTCCCCCGTGCCGGACGGCACGGGGGACCTCGTGCGTGCCGGGACGGCAGCGCCTGTGCGTGGCGGCGGGGCTCCGCTGCCAGTGACGGTGTGGCAACGCCGGTGCTGGACGGTGGTGGGGCGCTTGCGACCCCCCGGGCAGGCCGGCGAGGGGCCCTCGTGCGCAACGGGCAGGGCAGTTCACGGGCGTGACAGCGGGGCCCTCGCGGGTACGGGTCCGGCAGCCCTCGCGCATGACAGCGCGGAACCGTCGTGCATGACAGCGCGCAACGCCCTGCCGAGCGACCGGCGCGGCGTCAGGCGCCACGGGCGCCGGAGCAGTCACAGCGGACGCAGCGCCAGGCGCCTCCGGCGCGGGAGCAGCCCCGGACCCGGAAGGCGCGGGAGCAGCCCTGGCGAGCCCGGCGTCAGGCACCACCGGCGCGGGTCAGACGCCACCGGCGTGGGAGCAGTTCCGGGCCCGGACGGCGTGGGGAGAGGTCCCGGAGGGCGCTGACCCAGCCACGGAAGGCGCTGGGTCAGGGGCGGTGGGAGCGGCTGGGGGCTGCCGTGCGGCCGACGGCCGCCGCGAGTTTGCGCAGCCGCCGCCAGTCCAGACGCGGCGGCGCCTCCGGCACCCCGGGCCGGTCGCGGGGCACGCGCACGCGCAGGGCACGGCGGGCGATACGGCAGTGGACGGGTGAGGGCAAGGTGAGCGCCTCGCCGTCGAGGCCGACCTCCAGGTGCGGTTCGTCGGCCTCCACCAGGACGTGCTGGGCGGTCAGCACCGTCAGCCCCTCCGGCCGCGGGGAGAGCAGCAGTTCGGCCGCCTCCACGGCGCTGTCCACGCGGACGGCCAGCACGCCGAGCCGCCCGGAGTTGAGCCGTTCGCGGCGGCCGAAGCCGAAGGGGTCGTCCATGCGGTAGGCGTTGTTGCTCACCAGGACGGCCTGCGGGTCGGCGATGGTCGTGCCGTCGGCCCGGGCGGTCAGGCGGGGTCCGCTCTGCCGGGTGAGCAGGTCGGGCAGCCGCTCCAGTGCGGCGCCCACCTTGTCCTCGCGGTAGCCGGGGCTCTGCACGACGGCCCCGTACACGCCGAAGGACGCGTTGTTGACGAACGGCCGGTCCTCGGCGAAGCCGAGGTCGACGCGGAGTTCCACCCCGTCGGTGAGGGCGTCCAGACAGGTGGCGGGGTCGTCGCGGTCCAGGCCGAGGTCCATGGCGAAGTGGTTGCGGGTGCCGGCCGCGATGACGAGGAAGGGCAGGCCGTGCTCCGCCGCGACGGCGGCGACCAGGGCCTGGGTGCCGTCGCCGCCCGCGACGCCCAGCAGGTCGGCTCCGTCGGCCACGGCGGCGCGGGCCAGGGCGGTGACGTCCTGCTGCCGGTCCGGGTCGAGCAGGACGACCCGGGCGCCCAGTGCCTCGGCCTTCTCCTTGATCTGGAACCGCTCCACCTTGCCGCCGCCGGAGCGCGGGTTGAGCAGCAGGAAGGGCCGCTCGGGCGGAGGTGTCCGGTACTCCTTGACGCGCACCGCCCGCAGACCGGTGCTGCGCAGCGCGTAGCGGCCGCTCCACACCGCGCCGGACCACAGCAGCAGGGACACGAACACCACCCACAGCAGGTTCGCCGCGGCGAAGAGGGTGAGCAGGGCGACCGGGGCGACGACGGCCAGCGCGCCGGCCGCCATGCGGACCACGCCGCGCCGGGACAGCACCCACCAGAGCGCGGCGGCGGTCAGGCCCAGCCCCGCCACGCCGGCCGCGAGCAGCAGCAGTCCGCCCAGCCCGCCCGCAACGAGGGGCAGCAGCACCGCGAGGGCGGCCGCGGCCAGGGCCGCCCTCGCGGCCCATCGCTGCCGGCGGTGCTGCCGCTCGCTCATCGCCGATCCCATCTCGTCCTCCGCTCGAAGGCCGGGCGCGGGCGGACCGGCGGATCGCGCCCGGCCGCGACCTCGGTGCCCGCCGACGCGCCGGCTCGGCCGCCGTCGTCGCTCACGGCTCCCCCGCCGCTGGGCCGGTCGGCCGTGAAGATCCTCCGGGGCGGAGCCACCCGTAGCGTACGCGGCGCGCACGACCTCGTTCCCGCGCGGCGGTGCACGTCGGCCGGCCGCACGGCCCGCGATGCGGACCCACCCCCTTGACCAGTCAGTCTCATTACGCAACTCTGCTGGTCGTTGCTGTCGACGGCGAGGAGGCCGGCTCGCGATGGAGTGGACGGGTGCGCGGTACGCGGATCAGCCGACGGTGGAGGTGGCGACCTGGGTCGACGCCCCGCCGGGCCGGGTGTGGGAGGTCGTGTCGGACGTGACGCTGATGCCGGAGATGAGCGCGGAGCTGCTGTCGGCGCGCTGGGCCGACGGGGCCACCGGCCCTGCCGTCGGGGCCCGGTTCGTCGGTCGCAGCCGGCACGAGCGGTTCGGCGAGTGGGAGACCACCTCCACCGTCGTCGCGTGCGAACCCGGGCGGGAGTTCGCCTGGGCGGTCGGGGAGCCCGCCGCGCCCAGCGCGCTGTGGCGGTTCGGACTCCGGCCCGGCGACGGTGGCACGGCTCTGTCCCAGTGGATGCGGATGGGCCCCGGCCGCTCCGGGCTGTCCTTCGCCATCGACGCGATGCCCGACAAGGAGCAGAAGATCGTCTTCGTGCGGCTGCGGGAGTTCGAGCGGGCCATGACCGCCACGCTGGAGCACGTCAAGCGACGGGCGGAGGCGTGATGCGCACGGCGACGACCGTGGAGGCGTCCGGGTTCGGCTCCTGGTCCCGGCAGGCCGATTTCGTCGTCGAGGCCGAGAAACTCGGCCTCGACATCTGCTGGGTGGCCGAGGCGTGGGGCTCGGACGCCCCCTCCGCCCTGGGCTACTACGCCGCGCACACCCGGCGGATGCTGCTCGGCTCGGGCGTGATGCAGGTCGGCACGCGCACACCGGTCGCCCTGGCGCAGACCGCCGTCACCCTCTCCAACCTCTCCGGCGGGCGCTTCCTGCTCGGGCTCGGGCCGTCCGGGCCGCAGGTCATGGAGGGGCTGCACGGGGTGCCGTTCGCCCGGCCCGTGGCCCGGGTGCGCGAGACGGTGGAGATCGTCCGGCAGGTGGTCGCGGGCGGCAAGATCGCGCACAGCGGCTCGGAGTTCACGATCCCGCTGCCCGGTGGGGAAGCGGTGCCGATGCGGCTGTCCCTGCGGGCCGAGCACCCCGTGCCCATCTACCTGGCCGCACTCTCGCCCGCCATGCTGCGGCTGACCGGGCAGGTCGCGGACGGCTGGCTCGGCACCAGCTTCGTGCCCGAGGGCGCCGCGGAGGCCTACTTCGCCCCGCTGGAGGAGGGGCTGTCCGCCGCGGGGCGCGACCGGGCCGGGTTCGACGTGTGCCAGGGCGCCGAGGTCGCGTTCGCCCCGGACGAGGAGGCCCTGGCCGCCATGGTCGCCGGCCGGAAGAAGGAACTCGCCTTCAGCCTGGGCGGCATGGGCTCGGCGTCCACCAACTTCTACAACCGTGCCTACAGCCGCCAGGGCTGGGCCGAGGTCGCCGCGGAGGTCCGTGAGCGCTGGCAGGCGGGCGACCGGGACGGGGCCGCGGCGCTCGTGACGGACGAGATGGTGCTGGCCACCACGCTGATCGGCACCGAGGAGATGGTCCGGCGCCGGCTGCGCGTGTGGCGCGACGCCGGTGTCGACACGGTCCGCCTCTATCCGGCGGGCGAGACGCTCGACGCCCGGCTCGCCACGCTCGGCAGAGCCATCGAACTGGTCCGGGAGGTCGACGGCGCGGGCTGAGCCGGGTCCCCTGCCGGGCGGCCGGGGCCGGAGCAACCCGTCGTCCGCCGCGCGGTGGTCCGCTCGCGAGGGCACCGGGCAGAGGGCGAACACCGGGCCGGGGCTTGACGGGGCGGGCCGGGCTCGGACCTACTGGAAGCCGCGGCCGGCCGTGTCGGGGGGCCGGTTCCGCGCAGGTCCTCCAGGACGGGCCCGCTGGTCTTCGTCCCCCGGCGCGCAGGTCAGGGGGCGACGTGCGGGGACGACGGGCAGCGGTGCTGTGCCTGGTGGCCGTTGCCTGCCTGCTCCTGCTGCCCCTGCTCGCACCCGGGCCGGCGGACGACGGGCCCGCGGCCGTGACGGTCGCCGCGGCCGCGGAGACGGCGGTGACCGGTCCGGTCCCGGACTCCGGGGCCGAGGCGGCCGGGGAGTCGTGTCCGTGCGACGGGGACGCCTCGCTGCGGCGCCTCCTCGCGCGCACGCCACGGACCGGGGGCGCGGCCGCCGCGCAGGCTCCGGCCGCCGCGGCCGCCGGAGCGGTCCGGGACGGCGCGGAGGTCCGCGCCACGGGGCCGGCACGGGCTCCTGGGACGGCCGCGACGCCTCCTCGCGCCGTCGAACTGCAGGCGTTCCGCTGCTGAGAAGGGCCGTACCGACAGGCGCCTGCGCCGTGCGGCCCGAGTACCGCCCCGGTACCCGATCGCGGTGATGTGCAGGCCTTCGTGTGTCCCCATGCCGATGACACAGGAGGCAGTGATGCCCGAAAAGCGCGTCGTCGTTCTGCGGCCGGACGAACTCGGCCCGGACGACGTGAAGATGTGGCGGGAGATCCGCACCGAGTCGGGTGCCCCGGCCAACCCCTTCCTCGACCCGGTGTTCACGCAGGCGGTGGGCCGGGTCAGGCCCGGGGCCAGAGTGGCGGCCCTGCTGGAGGACGACTCTCCCGTGGGCTACTTCCCGTACGAGAGGGGGATGCTGGGCCGGGGGCGGGCCATCGGGCTGGGGGTGTCCGACAGCCAGGGCGCCGTGCTGCGGCCCGGCGTCCGGCCGGACGCCCACCGGCTGCTGCGGGTCTGCGGGCTGTCCTCGTGGGAGTTCGACAACCTCGAAGCCGGTCAGGGCTGGTGCACGCCGTACGCGGCCGAGGAACTCGCCTCGCCCGTCGTCGACCTCACCGCGGGCTACGAGCGGTACGCCGAGGGCCTGCGGGCCAGGTCGCCGGGGTTCCTGAAGCAGACCCTGGCCAAGGAGCGCAGGCTGGGCCGACGGGTCGGCGAGGTGCGGTTCGTCCACGACTCGCGGGATCCCCGGGCGCTGCGGGCGCTGATGGCGTGGAAGTCGGCGCAGTACCGGCGCACGGGCCGGCGGGACCGCTTCGCGCAGGAGTGGATCACCCGGCTGGTGGGCCTGCTGGGCGAGAGCGAGGACCGGGAGTGCCGGGGCGTGCTGTCCGTGCTGTACGCCGGGGACCGGCCCGTGGCCGCGCATTTCGGTCTGCGCTCGCGCACGGTGCTGTCGTGGTGGTTCCCGGCCTACGACCGCGACTGTGCGCGGTACTCCCCCGGCCTGGTGCTGCACCTGCGGATGTTGCGGGCCGCGGCGGCCGACGGCGTGGAGACGGTCGACCTGGGCAGCGGCCCGGCCCGCTACAAGGAGTCCCTCAAGACCGGTGACCTGCGGGTGTACGAGGGAGCGGTGGTGCGTCCGGTGCCGGGCGGGGCCGTGCACCGGCTGGGCCGGGAACCGGCCCGGGCGGCCCGCCGCTTCGTGCGCGACCGGCCGCGGCTGGCCGGCGCGGCCGCCCGGACGCTGGAGGGACTGGGCCGGCTGCGCGACCGCTGAGAGCGGGCGCCCGGACGCGGCCGGTCCGGGCGCCCCCTGGTCTCAGCGCGTGGCGGTCCAGCTGTGGGCGACGTCCACGACGATGCGGCCGTCCAGCTGCAGCACCCGGAACGGCAGCCGGGCGCGGACGCCGAGGCCGATCTGGGTGTCCCCCTCGAAGCTGCCGGCGTACCGCGTGTCACGGAAGGTGCGGTAGCCGGTGAGGTCCACGCCCGGCAGCGGACGCGCCACCCGCCCGGGGTAGGTGGCCGCGCCCGTCTCGGGGTCGTAGGCCGGGGCGCCCACGCGCACCTCCAGGACGGCGCCGCCGGCCACGGGGATGTGGCGGCCGGACCCGTCCTGGTAGAGGGCGTCGACGTACTGGACCGTGTAGCCGACGCCGCTGCCCGCGCCGGGCACGTCGACGACCATGCGGTCGTAGCAGTCGTGCCGGCCGGTGCGGATGTCCCTGACCGGTGCCACCTCGGTGGTGGCCGCGGACTTGGCGAGGCTGCCCCAGCCGGTCGGGCAGGACGCGGTCGCGGCGGTCCGGGCCGCCACCGGTGCGGCGGCGGCGGGAACCGCCGCCACGCCCACCGTGGCCCCCACGATCGCGAGAGTCGCACATGCTGTTCTGATACGTACCATTGCCGCCCCCCGGGCTTGCGTGCTGGTGATACCGATGAGACGGCCCACCCGGCCGAAAGGTTGTACTTGCCGCGCCGGAGCGCCGAGGATGGCACATCCTGGGGGGAGCGATGGATGTCCCGGGCGTCCGTACCGGGAGGACGCGACATGGATGAGGCAGCCGCTCCGGACGGGCCGTGGTCACCCCGTGGCCGACGCCCCGGCGAGGCCGGCGGCCGGGCCGGGCCCGCGGGCGCGGGCCCGCTCGAGGACGCGTTGGCGGGCCCGCTGACCGAGGCGGTACGGGACCTCGAGGGCTACGGCGGGCTGGTCTACCTGCGCTCGTGCGACCGGCGTTCGCTGGTGCTGGCGATGGTCGCCGGTGTGCCGCGCTCGCTGCTCAGGAGCTGGTGGCGGGTGCCGGTGGGCGGCGCGCTGCCGATGTCGGAGGCCTACCGGCGCGACGAGGTGCTGTGGCTGCCCGACGAGCGGGCCACCATGGTGCGCTTCCCGCACTTCACGGCGGGGCTGCCCTACTCCTTCGGGTCCGCCTACCAGCCCGTCCACGCCGGGGGCGAGACGGTGGGCGTGCTGGTCGTGCTGCGGTCGGCGGCGCGCGCACCCCTGGACCCGGCGTCGGTGGCCGCGGCGCTGGAACCGGCCCGCCGGGCCGTGGAGGGCAACCTCGGCCGCCCGGCGAGCAGCCATGGCGCACCGGCGGCGCCGCGCGTCGAGTACGACGGCGAGCCGTTCGGGGTGCGGCTGCCCACCTCCGCCCTCCACCCCGTCCGTGTCGGGCTGCTGGACTGGTACCTGGACAGCGGCCGGTGCACGGCGGACGAGGAGGCGCTGGCGCTGCTCGGCATCCCCCGGTCCGGCTTCGGCGAGACCATCGCGGAGGTCGAGGCCCGGATCAGCCCGGACGACCTGCACGAGCTGCGGGCCTGCCGGACGGACGCGCTGACGTCGGGACGGGTCAGGAACCGGCGCTTCCGGGTGCGGGAGGCCTCGCCGGGCGGTGGGGCGGCCGGCTACCGGCCCGTCGAGCTGTGGGGCCATGTCGTCGAGGGGGGTTCGGCCGGGATGCTGGTGGGGGCCCTGGTGGACGCCGTGGGCGGGCTGACGGCCGCCGAGGCCGCCGAGCGGCTGCCGGACGGGCTGTTCTCCCTGGACCAGGAGGGGCGGCTCACCTACGCCAACCGCCGCTGCGAGGAACTGCTCGGCTGCGGCCGGGAGGAACTGCTGGGCCGCCACCCCTGGGGCGTCATCACCTGGCTGCGGGACCCCGCCTACGAGGACCGCTACCGCGCGGCGATGTTCTCCCAGGAGCAGGTGTCGTTCCTGGTGCGGCCCCCCGACGGCACCTGGCTGAGCTTCGTGCTGTACCCGGACGTGCACGGCCTGACCGGCCGGATCCACCCCACCGACGCGCCGGTCGGGGTGGGCCCGTCCGGGGCGCAGGCCGCGGCGGACCGCGCGGCCGGCTCGGCACCGCCCCCGGAGCCCGCCGTCGGGGCCCGCGCCGGGGCGCTCTACCACGTAGTGCAGATGGCCAGCGTCCTCACGGAGGCGGTCACCGTGCGGGACGTGTGCCGGGCGGTGGCCGAGCAGCTGCTGCCCGCCTTCGGGGCGCGCGAACTGGCCCTGTACACGATGCACGAGGGCCGTATGTACCTGCTGTGGGAGTCCGGTTACCCGGAGGGCTTCCTCACCCCTTTCGAGGGCGTCAGCCTCGACACGCAGCTCCCCGGCGTCCACGCCCTGACCACCCGGCTCCCGCTGTTCTTCGAGTCGCCGCAGGACCTGTCGCTGGCCTACCCGGGCATCGCCCTGGACCGGATGCACGCCTGGTCGTTCCTGCCGCTGATCGCCTCGGGGCACCCTGTCGGCTCCTGCATCCTCGGCTGGGACGCCCCGCACCGCTTCACCCCCGACGAACGGTCCGCTCTCACCGCCCTCAGCGGACTCACCGCCCAGGCGATGGAGCGGGCGCGGCTGTACGACGCCGAGTCCGCCGTCGCCCGCGGCCTCCAGGAGGGGCTGCTGCCGCACCGGCTGCCCACGGTGGAGGGGCTGCGCACCGCCGGCCGCTACCTGCCCGGCACCCAGGGCATGGCCATCGGCGGCGACTGGTACGACGTGATCACCACGGACCGGGGGGTGGCCCTGGTCATCGGGGACGTCGAGGGTCACAGTGTCGGCGCCGCGGCGGTGATGGGCCAGCTGCGCAGCGCCGTGCACGCCTTCGCGGCGAGCGGGCGGCCCCCGCAGGAGGTCATCACCCACACCAACCGGCTGCTGGCCGAGCTGGAGGCGGATGCCTTCGCCACCTGCTGCTACATCGAACTGGACCCGCGCACCGGACGCGCCAAGGCCGTACGGGCCGGGCACCCGCCGCCGTTGCTGCGCCACGGGGACGGCCGCAGCGAGGCGCTGCTCCTCGCGGGGGGCGTCATGCTCGGCGTGGAGCCCGACGCGGAGTACCCGGTCACCGAACTGACCCTCGCCCCGGGCAGTGTGCTGGCCCTGTACACCGACGGGCTCGTGGAGCGGCCCGGCAGCGACATCGAGACGGGCATCGACACCGTCCGCCGCTGCCTGTCCGACACCCCGGCGGACTCGGTCGAGCACCTGGCCGACCGGCTGATGAGCACGGCCCGGCGCGCCCGGGAACGGCCCGACGACGTGGCGCTGCTGCTGACGGCCTACCGCTGAACGCCCGCCGGCGGGCGCGGCGCGAGCCGCACCGGGCGGCGGCCATGGGTGCGCAGGGCCGGACGGATCAGCGCCGGCCGTCGTCGGTGCGGGTGGTACGCAGCACGAGCACGGTGACGTCGTCGGTGTACGGCCCGGTGCCCGCCGTGCGGTGGACGAGCCGGTCCGCGGTGCCCTCCAGATCCCGGCCGTCGCCGGCGTCCAGGCGGCCGGCCAGGTCGGCGGTGGCCCGGGTGGTGTCGGTTCCGGGCAGTTCGACGAGGCCGTCGGTGTACAGCACGAGGGTGGTGCCGGGATGCAGCGGCGCCCTGGTGACCGGGTAGCGGACGCCGGTGTCGACGCCCAGCAGCGGGCCCGGCTCGACGTCGAGGACGGCGGCGGGGCCGTGGGCGGGGCGCAGCAGCGGGGGCACGTGCCCCGCGCTGGCGAAGGACACCTCGTGGCGGGCCAGGTCGAGGTGGGCGTAGAGGCAGGAGACGAGCAGTTCCGAGTCCAGGTCGGCCAGCAGGCGGTTGGTGCGGGCGAGGACCTCGCCGGGGGCGGCGCCGGCCGTGGCGTGGGCGTGGATGGCGGTGCGGACCTGGCCCATCAGGGCGGCGGCGGCCATGCTGTGGCCCTCCACGTCGCCGATGACGGCGGCGGCGGTCGTCTCGTTGAGGCGCAGCACGTCGAAGAAGTCGCCGCCGACCTGGATGCCGTGCCCGGCGGGCAGGTACCGGGCGGCCACGTCCAGGTGGGCGAGCCGGGGCAGGGCGCGGGGCAGCAGGGCGCGCTGGAGTTCGCCGACGAGGCGGTGTTTGGCGTCGTAGAGGCGGGCCCGGTCCAGGGCCTGGGCGACGAGGCCGGACAGGGAGGTGAGGACGGCGCGTTCCTCGGCGCTGAACTGGTGGGGCTGCTCGTAGGACAGGATGCAGCAGCCCACCGGGCGGCCGGAGATGACCAGCGGGAGGAACGCCCAGGCCTGCTTGCCGCTGATCTGCGGTGCTCCGGGATAGCTGGCGGCCATCTCGGACGGGTGCGCGAAGAAGGCGGGTGTGCCGCTGGCGAGGACCTGCCCGGCGGGGGTGAGGTCGGTGTCCAGGGCCAGGGCGTCGAGCCGCTCCATGACCTCGGACGGGTAGCCGTGGTAGCCGGTGATCTTCAGCCGGCCCGCGTCCGCGGCGGACAGGACCAGGCCCTGGGCTCCGAAGGCGGGCAGGATCTGGTGGGTGATCAGCGCGACCAGGTCGCGCACGGTGACGGCCTCGGTGAGGGCGGCGGCCAGGTGGACCAGTTGGTGCAGGCGCCCCGCGGAGGCCTGCGTCGAGGGCCGGGCGGCGGGTGGCGGCGCGGTGCCGGACGGTTCGCCGCCCGGGACGACGCGCACGCTGATGCCGCTGTTGTCGGGGTAGAGCTGGAAGGTCAGCGGCTGGTCGGGCGGGCGCAGCGCCGTGAACGTCACGGGCATGCGGCTGACCATCGCCGTGCGGTAGTGGTCCTCGTGGACGGGTTCGTCCAGCCAGGGGAGCGAGTGCCAGGGCCGGGTGCCCAGGAGCCGGTCGACGGGGCGGCCGAGCAGGCGGGCGGCGGAGCCGGTGGCGAAGGTGATGCGGCCCTCCAGGTCGAGGGAGAGGGCGCCCTCGGGGAGGCGTTCGAGGTAGTCGGCCGCGGCCAGGCCGGTCTGCACGGGATGGTGGGCGGCGTCGACCGGCACCACGCGGGGCCGGTCGGGCAGGCCGGGCGGCTCGGTGGCGTCGTCCAGCAGGCGGGCCGTGCGGCGGGCGCTGGAGACGATGTGGCCGTGCTCGCGGGGGGTGACCCGGCGCGGCCGTCCGGCGGGCCACATGAGCACGATGCCGCCCCAGCGCCGCCGCACGCCGGACAGCGGTACCGCGGCCAGGGCGAACGGGTAGGGCAGTGCGGCGGCGGCCCGGGGGTAGCGGCGGGCCATCTCGGCCTGGCTCTCGATCCACACGAGGCGGTCGTCGTGGATCGCGTCGGCGACCGGGACGGGCGCGGACAGGGGCAGCCGCTGCCAGGGGGCGCTGAACTCCAGCGGGAGGCCGCACAGCGCCACCAGGCGGAGGACCGGTTCGCCGTCCTCGACGAGGTAGAGACCGCCGATCGACGCACCCGTGCCGCGCACGGTGTCGGCCAGGGCCGCCCCGAGGGCGTCGTCCAGCGACCCGGCACCTGTGGGCGGCTCGTTGCTCCCGGGCATGGTGTCCTCCCGCTCCTACCGGGACGCTACGCCTCACGGGCCTCATGAGCACGTCCTCGGCAGAAGGGGCACGCGGGCCACGGGCGGAGGCGGGCGGTGTCGCGCCGCGTGCGGGTGCGGGGAAGGGCGGGGCGGATGGGCGGCCCGCCGGGCCGCGGGCCGCCCGCCGGGTCACCTCACAGGCAGTAGCGCACGAGCCATTCGTCCTGGTTGTACGCGGTGCGGTCCGGGTCCGGGGCGGTCGCCGCCCGCTCCTCGGTCATGTCCTCCACGCGCACCGGGTCCGGCAGAGCCCCGAACCGGGCCTTACGGGCGGCGGCCTCCGCCTCGCTCCCCTGCTGCGACGTCGCCTCGTCCACGGCGATTCCCCTCTCCCGCGGTTCTCCCGCGATCGGCCCCGACCGGGCACAGAGTTGACGTGCGGGCGGGGCGGATGGTTCCGGGCCCGGGCGAGCACGCGCGCGGTACGCGGAGGCGACTCCCGGGCCGGGCGCAGTTGTTCGACCGTACGAACTTTCGCCCCGGGCGTTCCGCCGGCGACCCCAAGGTGATAGGAAACCTTCCTATCAGTTCGCACGGCCCGCTCCTCCCCACCCCCCACTCCGCTTGGAGGCCCCGTGACACACGCCTCGACCCCGGCGACGCGCCGGACCGTGCTGGCCCTGTTCGGGGCGGCCCTCGCGACCGCCCCCTTCCTGAGGACGGAACACGCCTCGGCGTCCGTCAGCGCCCTCGGACTCGACGACCCGGCGAAGAAGGAGATCGCCATGCAGCTCGTGTCGAGCGCGGAGAACTCCTCGCTCGACTGGCGGGCGCAGTACCGCTACATCGAGGACATCGGGGACGGCCGGGGCTACACCGCCGGCATCATCGGCTTCTGCTCCGGCACCGGCGACATGCTCGACCTCGTCGAGCTCTACACCGCCCGCAAGCCCGGCAACGTCCTCGCCCGCTACCTCCCCGCGCTGCGCGAGGTCGACGGCTCCGACTCGCACGACGGACTCGACCCGGGCTTCCCCGGCGACTGGCGCCGGGCGGCCGGGGACACCGCCTTCCAGCGGGCGCAGGACGACGAGCGCGACCGGGTGTACTTCGGCCCCGCCGTCCGCCAGGGCAAGGCCGACGGACTGCGCGTCCTGGGCCAGTTCGCCTACTACGACGCCCTCGTGATGCACGGCGACGGGGGCGACCCCCTCGGCTTCCGCAGCATCCGCAACCGCGCGCTGCGCACCGCCAGGCCCCCGGCGCAGGGCGGTGACGAGGTGAAGTACCTCGACGCGTTCCTCGACGCCCGCGTGTGGGCGATGAAGCAGGAGGAGGCCCACAGCGACACCAGCCGCGTCGACACCGCCCAGCGCGTGTTCCTGCGCCGCGGCAACCTCGACCTGAACACCCCGCTGGACTGGAAGGTGTACGGCGACAGCTACCACATCGGCTGAAGCGCCCCCGGCGCGCCGGCCCCCGCGGCCCGGGGCGGATTGGTCCACGCAACGCGCACCGAAGTGGACCTCCTCCCGGGCCGCCCGGCTGCCTAGCGTCGCCGGCATGAACGCCACCACCACGCGAGGCGCGCTCCTCGCCGCGCTCGCCTGCGTCCTCGTCGGAGGGTCCTTCACCGCCAACAGCCTCCTGGGCGACTACCCGTACGCGGGCGGCCAGTTCCTGCGCTACGCGCTGGCCTGCGTCCTGCTCCTGCCCCTGGCCGGGCGGGGCCGGGCCGGCCGGTGCGCGATGCTGACGCCCCGTCAGTGGGTGCGCCTGGCCCTGCTCGCCGCCGTCGGCATGGTCGGCTTCAACCTGGCGGTCCTGGCCGCCGAACGCACCGCGGAGCCGGCCGTGCCCGGCGTCTTCGTCGGCTGCGCGCCCGTGATCGTCGCCGTGCTGGTGCCGCTGCTGGACGGACGCGGGCCGCAACGGGGCGTGCTGGTCGGGGCGTCGCTGGTCGCCGCCGGCGCCTTCGCCGTCCAGGGCTGGGGACGGTCGGACGGAGCCGGCATCGCCTTCTCCGTGTGTGCCCTGGCCGGGGAGGTCGGGTTCGCCGTGCTCGCCGTGCCCCTGCTGCGGCCCCTCGGCCCGCGGTTGCTGTCCGCCGTGGTGTGCGGTGTGGCGGCGGTGCAGTCGGCGGTGCTCGGGCTGCTGCTCGACGGTGGCGCCTGGCTGCGGCGCCCGGACGGCACGGAGACCGCCGCCCTGCTGTGGCAGGCCGTCGTGGTGACCGTGGTGGGCTTCGTGTGCTGGTACATGGGCATGCAGCGGATCGGCGCCGAACGGGCCACCCTGTTCTCCGGGCTCATCCCCGTCGCCGCGGCCTGCACGGCCCCGCTCGCCGGCACCGGCACCTACGGCCCGGCCCAGGCGGCGGGCAGCGCCCTGGTGGGGTTCGGTGTCGCACTCGGCTCGGGGGCGCTGCGGCGGACGGCACGCCGCGCACGCCCGGCCGGCCGGCCGGGCCTTTCGGGGGAACCGCGGCGCCCGGTCCTGCGTGACCAGCGCGTCCGAAGCGGCGGATTGATCCCGCGCCTCTCTAATGGACGGCATTCACGTCCGGCCGACCGGGGAGACGACCATGCCGCACACGCGCACGGCTGACGACGACAAGGCCGCGCGCGGAGGCGTGCTGCGGCGCCTCGGCGAGTGGTGCGCACGCCACTTCGGGATCGTCATCGGGCTCTGGCTGGTGGCGCTGGTCGGCCTCCAGGTCGCCAACCACCTCGCCGGCGGTACGTACTCGGACAACTTCTCGCTGCCACAGGCGCAGTCCCAGAAGGGCCTGGACGTGCTGAAGCAGCACGACCCGCAGGCCGGCGGCTACAGCAGCCAGATCGTGCTGCACGACGACCAGGAGCCGCTGACCTCGCTGGGCTCCCAGATGTCCGGCACGATCACCGCCCTGGAGAAGCTCCCCCACGTCCTGTCGGCGCAGAATCCGCTCACCGCGCAGGGTTCGCCGTCCGGGCAGTCCCAGCAGAACGTGGGGCCGCTGTCCGACGACCGCAAGACCGCGTACATCACCGTCCGCTTCGACCAGCAGCCCTCGACCCTGGGCGACGGCTACCTCCACGGGGTCGACGACGCCGTCCAGCCCCTGCGGTCGGCCGGGGCCGAGGTCGAGTACGGCGGGCCGCTCGGCGAACTCGCCCGGCCCGACGCCGACGACCGGGTGAGCGAACTCATCGGCTTCGGCGTGGCGATCGTGGTGCTGCTGATCGGCTTCGGCAGCGTCATCGCCGCCGGCATCCCGCTGCTCACCGCCCTGATCAGCGTCGTGGGCGGGCTCGCCGTCCTCGGGCTGCTCGCCCTCGCCTTCACCTTCGCGACGGTCTCACCGACCCTCGCCACCATGATCGGGCTCGGCGTCGGCATCGACTACGCCCTGTTCCTGATCACGCGTCACCGGCAGAACCTCGTCGACGGCATGGACCCGGTGCGGGCCGCCGGGCAGGCCGCGAGCACCAGCGGGCACGCCGTGCTCGTCTCGGGCTGCACGGTGATCATCGCCCTCGCGGGCCTGTCGGCCTCCGGGGTCTCCTTCATCTCGCTGCTGGGCCTCGCGGCCGCCGTCACCGTCGTCTCCGCCGTGATCGGCGCGCTCACCCTCGTCCCGGCGCTGCTCGGTCTCCTCGGGCGGCACATCGACCGCTGGACGGTGCGCCGGCCGGTCGCCGAGTCCGACGCCGAGGGCGGCGGGACACCGCGAGGGACCTGGCACCGGTACGCGCAGCGGGTGGAGCGCAGGCCGCTGTGGTTCCTGACGGCCGGGGTCGCCGTCATCGTGGTGCTGGCCATCCCCGTGCTGTCCATCCAGCTCGGGCACATCGGTGACGGGGCCGACCCGAAGTCGTTCACCGACCGGCGGGCCTACGACCTGATGACCGACGCCTTCGGACCCGGTTCGAACGGCCCGCTCACCGTCGTCGTCGACCAGACGGACGTGCCGCAGTCCCAGCGCTCCGCCCTGGAGTCCAAGGCGCAGCAGACGCTCTCGTCGGTGCAGGGCGCGGCCGTCGTCACGCCGCTGACGGCGACCCAGGACGGGGACGTTTTGATCGGCACGGTCTACTCGCAGCGGTCCCCGCAGAGCAGCGCGACCACCGACCTCGCCAACCGGCTGGTCGACGACACGCTGCCCGCCGCGGTCCAGGGCACCGCGGCCGAGGGGTACGTCACCGGCACGACGGCCGCCCAGGTCGACTTCCGCGACATCGTCGCCTCCCGGCTGCCCGTGATCATCGCGGTCGTCGTCGCCCTGGCGTTCCTGATCATCCTGGCCGTGTTCCGGGGCCTGCTCGTCGCCGTCAAGGCGGCCGTGCTGAACGTCCTGTCCATCACGGCCTCCTACGGCGTGGTCGTCGCCGTCTTCCAGTGGGGCTGGGGCGGACCGGCCCTCGGGGTCAACGGCACGGTGCCGATCGAGAGCTACGTGCCGATGATGATGTTCGCGATCATCTTCGGCCTCAGCATGGACTACGAGATCTTCCTGCTGTCCCGGGTGCACGAGGCGTGGCTGCGCACCGGCGACGCCAAGGCGTCGGTGGCGCACGCCCTGGAGATCACGGCCCGTGTCATCACGTGTGCCGCACTGATCATGGTGAGCGTCTTCGCGGCGTTCATCGTCAGCGACAACATCGTGGTCAAGATGCTCGGACTCGGTCTGGCCGTCAGCGTCCTCATCGACGCGACGGTCGTGCGCCTGCTGATGGTCCCGGCCGTCATGACCCTGCTGGGCCGCCACGCCTGGTGGACCCCGCGCTGGCTGGACCGGGTCCTGCCGCACATCGACGCCGAGGGAGGCGGCACCCGGGCCCGTACGGCGCGGTGAGCGTCAGTGCAGCACCAGATGGGCCAGGGCCAGTGTGCCGACCGACACGATCAGGGTGCGCAGGACCGCCGGGCTGAAGCGGCGGCCCGTCCTGGCCCCGAGCAGGCCCCCGAGGGCCGAGCCACCGGCGATGAGGAGGACGGCCGTCCAGTCGAAGTCGGCGAAGAAGAGGAAGAGCAGGGCGGCGACGGTGCTGACGACGGCCGCCAGGACGTTCTTCACCGCGTTGAGGCGCTGGAGCGTGTCGTCGAGCAGGATGCCCATCAGCGCGACGTAGACGATGCCCTGCGCGGCGGAGAAGTAGCCGCCGTAGACGCTGGCGAGCGTCAGGCCGCAGAACAGCAGGGGTCCCCCGTCCCGGCGGGCGGGGCCTCCCGCCTCGCGACGGCGGCGGACCCGTTCGGCGATCCGGGGCTGGCAGGCGACCAGGACCAGGGCGAGCCCCACCAGGACGGGGACGATCCGCTCGAACGCCGACGCGGGCAGGGTCAGCAGCAGCACCGCTCCGGTGAGCCCGCCCAGCGCGGCGCCGACGGCGAGCAGCAGGGCACGGCGGCCCTGGCCGCGCAGTTCCTCGCGGTAGCCGAACACCGCGCTGAGCGAACCCGGGACCAGGCCCAGGCCGTTGGAGACCGTGGCGGTGACGGGCGGCAGGCCCACCGCGAGCAGGACCGGGAAGGTGATCAGCGTGCCGGACCCGACGACGGCGTTGACGGCGCCGGCGCCCGTCCCCGCGGCGAACACGGCCACCATCTCCCACGGGCTCACGCCGCCGCTCCGCCGCACGGGCCGATCCAGGTGAGGTTCATGGGGCCACGCTAGACGGCGGGCGGTTCGGCGGCCGTCGAAGGGTGCCGGCCCCGCCCGCCCCCGGCACGACGAACGGCGGTGGGATCCGTCCTGAGGAAGGACCCCACCGCCGTCTCGGTCCGCGAGGACGGACCCTAGGCCCGCCGCCCCCGTCGCAGGACGACGAAGCCCGCGACGACCAGGACGGCGCCGGCCGCGGCCGGCCACAGCTGGGCGCCGGTGTCGGCCAGGCCGCCTCCGCCGGCCGCCTGCGGCTCGGTCTGCGACGGAGCCGTCGGGGCCGCTGGGGCACTGGTGGCCGTGCCGACGGCCTGGCCGTCGCCGAGGCCGTCGCTGTCCTCGTCCTTGCCCGCGCCGCCGCCCTGCTCGCCGGCGTCGGTCGCCTTCACCTCGGGCTCGGCCTTGCCGGGGGCCGTCGTGGCGTCGTCGGGCTCCTGTCCGGGAGCCGGCTCGTCCGCCGGGGGCTCCGACGCGTCGCCGTCGCCACCGTCGTCACCACCCTTGCCGCCGTTGTCGCCCTTGCCGCCCTTGCCGTCGTCGCCCTGGTCGTCGCCGGGCTGGTCGGCCGGCTTGCCGTCGTCGTCGCCGCCCTGCGGAGCGTCCGGGGTTCTGGTCGGCTGCTCCTGCGGGGCCTCGGGCGTCCTGGTCGGCTCCTGGGGCTCCTTCGTCGGCTCCTTGGTGGGCTCCTTGGTAGGCTCCTTCGTCGGTTCCTTCGTCGGCTCCTCGCTCGGTGCCGGTTCCTGTCCGCCGCCCGCGCCGGCGCCGCACGTGCGGCCCTCGTTGATGCAGTCGACCATCTCCCCCATCAGCTTCTCGTCGAAGATGTTGATGAAGTCGCCGTGGTCGGTGACCGGCTTGTGCAGCTGCTCCGGGAAGGAGTCGACCGCGAAGAGCGGGGTCGTGCGGCCGCCGTCCTGGAGGCTGGGCGCGTCGACGTCGTAGACGATGCGCTGGACCAGCTGCGGGATCGCGCGGAAGCCGGACGGGCAGGCGCCCGCGGCGTCCGCGAACGCCACGTGGGTACGGTGGTTGGCGCTGTCGATGTTGCGGCCGTCCCAGCAGCTCTGGAACTTGAACGTGCGCACCACGTCACTGCCCTGCGGGCACAGCGGGTACTTGTCCTTCAGCTGCCGGTCCTCGAAGCCCGTGCAGCTCCAGGACGCGTTGGCGTTCGCGGGGCCGTTGACGAACGACTTGGCGTCGCCCGTGATGATGCGCAGCAGGCGCGGCATGGCCGTCACCTTCTCGCGCGGGTTGCCCACGAAGTTCAGCGTGACCTGCTTCGGCGTCACGATCTCGCCGGCGTTGCCCTCGATGCCGCCGCCCGGCTTCTGCGCGTCCTGCTCCTGGGCGCCGTTCTGCAGACGCAGCACGGGCCAGTAGTAGGAGGACTTGTCACCCTGGTTGTCGCAGCTGGTCCCCGCGGCGGCGAGGTCCTGGTCGCTGGCGAAGGCGTTGTTGGCCTGGTTGCCCACGTAGTCGTGGAAGTGGTGGGCGCCGTTGGTGACACCCGGCGCGGCGATGATGTTGTCCGAGTTGAACAGGCCGTTCTCGTTCACGCCGCAGCTGGTGGCGAAGGAGCCGCGGGAGGCGTTGCCCTCCGGGCGTGGCTCGTTCACGTTGGGCTGGACCTTCTTGATGTCGGCGAAGTCGGCCGCGACGGGGCCGTTGCCCGCCTGACCGCCGTTGGCGCCCTGCCCGTTGCCCTGCTCCTGGCCGCCCTGGTCCTGCTCCTGGCCGTCCTGCCGGTCGCCGTCGCCCTGTCCCTCGCCCTGGGCCGGGGCCTGGTTGCCGGACTCGCGCACGGTGCAGGCGGCCAGGTCCGCGAGGCCTTCGGGGCGGTCCCCGACACGGTCGATGGCGATGGCGATGCGCTCGAGCGTGGCGCCCCGCTTCTCCTTCAGCGGGTTCATGATCGCGTTGTCGGCGAACCCGGCGTCCTGCTGCACCTGCTGGGCCGATTCGCTCAACTGCTGGTAGGCCTTGGCGATCTGCTGGTCGAGCGCCGCCAGTTCCTTGTCGACCTCCTCACGGGCCTGCTCGGGCACCGAGGTCAGCTTGGTGCCGACGTCCGGGCAGTCGATCGTGGCGCCCCCGGTGATCCCCGCGGCGGACCGCGTACGGGCGGGGTCATCGCCCGAGAAGCCGTCCGTGGCGGAGGCGTAGACGTTCGCGGCCATCAGACCGCCTCCGCCCAGGATCAGTGCGAATGCGGCGAAGGTCGCGCGTCGTGGGCCGGTAGGGCGTCTTCGCGTGTTGCGTCCCAAGGGTGCTCTCCTGCGCTTGTGGCTGCCGGACATGAAAATCCCCTCGCCCCATACGTACGGGAGCGCGCGCGTGTTCAGCCGCCTCGGAGATTTTCGCCGAACTCTCAGAAAGCACCCGGCACTCGGGCCCCGGCCGGCACCGTGCCCGGGCGGCGGAAGCGCAGATGGGACGGGGCCGGGCGGGACGCGGTCCGTCTTCGTCAGAGCCGGTCGAGTTCCCCTGTGGTGCGGCCGAGGAAGGTGGCCGCGCCGGGGTCGGCCACGTCCAGTTCGTGGAAGCCCATCCGGTCGTAGAAGGCCCGGGCGGGGACGTTGGCGGTGGCCATGGCCAGGTGGACGGCCGGCGCACCCCTGTCGCGCAGGGCCGCGAGGAGGGTGCGCATCAGACGGCGGCCGTGACCGCGGCCCTGGTACGCGGGCAGCAGGTCGATGTGCAGGTGGGCGGGGTACGCCGCGAGTTCGGGCAGGACCATCCGCTCGGGACGGTGCAGCAGCCCCGCGATCACCTCGTCCGGGGTGCGCGGCGGCTGCGGGGGCGCCGGGTGGCGGTCCGCGACCAGGGGCAGCCACTCGGTGCGGAAGCGCTCGGCGAAGCGCGGGGTGTCGGCGGTGCCGAGGACGTATCCCACCGCCTGCCCCCGGCCGTCGTCCAGGACGAAGGCCAGGTCCGGCTCCAGATGGACGTAGGGGGCCGCGAACGCCGCCGTGAAGACGGCCGGGTCCGTGTAGTGCGGGCGGCTGTCCTGGCCGTTGTGGGCGGTGCGCACACAGATGTCGTCGAGGGCCGCCCGGTCCTCGGGGCGGTAGAGGCGGATGGCGGGGGACGTGGTCATGGCGGCATCGTGCCCGCTGTGGGAGCGCTCCCTCAACCCGGTTCCCGAGGGACGCGGCACGGAGGACGCCGCCCGTTCGGGTCTTGCGGCGCGGGGCGCGGCTTAAGGAGACGGGCCGGGGTTACCCGGGTCACATGGTGAAGCTGCATATACCGGGCCGGAAAGAGCGCCAGGACCGTCAGGACCCGCCGGCCGAGGACCCGCGCCCGGGGTCCGCTGCGGAGGGGAACCCGCCGTCCGCCCAGGAAGCGGAGCCGCGTGCGGAGGCCGGAGCGCGTGCGGAGGGTGGGCCGCGTCCCGAGGCCGGGCCGCGTGCGGGGGCCGGGTCCGAGCACCGGGACGCCCCCTCCGACGCCCGGGAGGACGCCCGTCCGGCCTTCGGGGCCGAGCGCGGTGACACCCCCGCGCAGGAGCCCGGCGCCGGGCGCCGGGACTCCGCCGAGGCGCGGGACGAGCCCGGTCCCGGGCCCGAGGTGGAGCGCGCCGCGCCCGACACGCTCAGCGAGCTGCCCCGCAAGTCGTGGGTGGCGGTGCTCAAGGGCAGCCTGCGCGAGTTCAAGGACGACGAGCTGACCGACCGCGCGGCGGCGCTGACGTACTACGGCGTGCTGGCGCTGTTCCCGGCGCTGCTGGTGCTGGTGTCGGCGTTGGGGCTGACGGGCAAGTCGACCACCGACAAGGTGATGGACAACGTCCAGCAGCTCGCCCCCGGCTCGGTGCGCGACATCATCACCCGGGCCGTCGAGCAGTTGCAGGGCAACGCCGGCGTCGGCTCCGTGATGGCGATCGTCGGTCTGGTCTTGGCCGTGTGGTCGGCGTCCGGGTACGTGGCCGCGTTCATCCGTTCCGCCAACGCCGTCTACGACATGCCCGAGGGCCGGCCGGTGTGGAAGCTGCTGCCGGTGCGGGTGGGCGTGACGGTGGTGCTGATGGTGATGGCCGTGTTCAGCGCGCTGATCGTGGTGTTCACGGGCGGGGTGGCGCGGCAGGCCGGGACGGCACTGGGCATCGGCGACACCGCCTTGACGGTGTGGTCCATCGCGAAGTGGCCGGTGCTCGTGCTGCTGGTCACGGCGATGATCGCGCTGCTGTACTGGGCGACCCCGAACGCCAAGGTCAAGGGGTTCCGCTGGATCACTCCGGGCAGCCTCATCGCCCTGTTCATCTGGCTGGTCGCGTCCGCCGGGTTCGCCGTCTACGTGGCCAACTTCGCCTCGTACAACAAGACCTACGGCACGATGGCCGGTGTCATCGTGTTCCTGGTGTGGCTGTGGATCACCAACCTGGCGATCCTCCTGGGTCTGGAGTTCGACGCGGAGACGGTGCGGCAGCGGGCCATCGCGGGCGGGCATCCGCCGGAGGCCGAGCCGTACACGCAGCCGCGCGACACGCGGGCCTGGGACGAGCAGGACCGGCGGCGGCTGGACGAGAGCTGAGCGGGCTCAGCCCATGAGCCCGGCGGCCACCGTCGCGCCCAGTTCCCAGCACCTCTCCGTGTCCGCCCGGTCCGGTACGCCGGTCACGGTCACGGCCTCGGCGGCACGGCGCCAGCCGAGGCCGGTGGTGATCGACTCGATGCCGCGGACGGCTCCCGTGACGTCGTCGCCGCCGTGCACCCAGTAGCCGAACGGCCGGCCGCGGGTGGCGTCCAGACACGGGTAGTACACCTGGTCGAAGAAGTGCTTGAGAGCGCCGGACATGTATCCCAGGTTCGCGGGCGTGCCCAGCAGCACGCCGTCGGCGGCGAGGACGTCCGAGGCGGTGGCGGACAGCGCGGGCACGCGCACCACCCGGACGTTCTCGATTTCGGGGTCCGTCGCCCCGGAGACGACGGCCTCGAACAGCGCCTGGCAGTTGGGGGACGGCGTGTGATGGACGATCAGCAGTGTGGCCACGGCAGGTGACCCTGCCGCGCGGGACCCCGCCACCGCAAGCGGTGACGGGGTCCCGTGTCGTGCGCGCCCGGGCGGGAAGGCCCGCAGGGGCGCCGGTCAGCCGTGGCTGCGGCGGCGGAGCAGCAGGCAGGCGACGAGCACGGCGCCGGCGCCGGCCAGCAGGGCGGCCTTGCGGTCGCGCAGCTGCTGCGGAGCCTTGTCCTGCCAGACCTGCTCGGCCTGGGCGGCCTTCTCCTTGGCGCCCTGGGCGGCCGCGGCGCCCTTCTGCTTCACCGGCTCGGGCAGCTTCTCCTCCACCGTGTGGGCGACCTGCTGGGCCTTGGCCATCGCCTGCCCGCGCCATTCCTGCGCCTTGGTCCCGGCCCGCTCCTTGACCGCCACGGCCTTCTCGCGGGCACGGGTCTTCACGTCGGTCCGGTCCGCCAAGGCCTGGACGGTGTCCCCCAGTTCGTGCCGGGTGCGCTCCACCTGCTCGCGCAGCTCCTCCGGGCTCTTGGCGGTGGGCTCGTCGTGCGGAGGCTGGGTCATCGCTGTGCACTCTCCTTGATCTCGGCCACATCGGCCTTGACGCTGTCGATGGTCTGCTGCGGGGTGGCCGGGGTGGCCTTCTGCACCTGCTTGCGTCCGGCCAGGGCCGTCAGGCCCGTGGCGACGGCCAGGACGGCGGTGACGATGAGCGCGGCCGCCCACACCGGCAGCGGTACCGCCAGGGCGGCGATCACCGTGGCGACCAGGGCCTGCAAGGTGACGAATCCGAGCACGCCGGCTCCGCCGAAGAGGCCGCCGCCCTTGCCGAAGCGCTTGCCCTTCTCGGTCATCTCCGCCTGGGCCAGGCGCATCTCTCCGCGCACCAGTTCCGTCAGCTGCTGCGTGGCGCGCTGCACCAGCTCGCCGACGGGCTCGTCGGCGGCCGTGGGGGCGCTCCCCGCGCGGGGAGCGGCAGCGGCCCTGTGGTCCGTGTCCGCCATGGCTTTCACCTCCCGGTCTGTGGTGTGCACCCCGGGTACCCCGCCTGAGGCGGAACGGACACCTCGACGACAAAGTCGCCATGTGCATGAGTGACCGGCGCGTTTTCCGGTACCCGGCGGTGGCAGCTCCGTACGAGAGAGGGAGGTTTTCGCCTTGTCGCAGGTAGAGGAATCCATCGAGGTCCGCGTTCCGGTGCGCACCGCGTACAACCAGTGGACCCAGTTCGAGTCGTTCCCCCAGTTCATGGACGGGGTGGAGCGCATCGAGCAGCGCAGCGACACGCTCACGCGCTGGGTGACCAAGATCGGCGGGCAGGAGCGGGTGTTCGACGCGGAGATCACGGAGCAGGTCCCGGACGAGCGCGTCGCCTGGACCACCGTCGACGGTGAGGCCAAGCAGGCCGGTGTGGTGACCTTCCACCGGATCCAGGACGACACGACGAAGGTCATGCTGCAGATGGACTTCGACCCCAGCGGCCTGGCCGAGACGGTCGGGGACAAGCTCGGCTTCGTGAAGCGGCAGGTCTCCGGTGACCTGCGCCGCTTCAAGGAGTTCATGGAGTCCCGCGGCGCGGAGACCGGCGCCTGGCGCGGCGAGGTCTGAACCGGGCCGCCCGGCACGCGGAAGCGGCCGCCGCCCCTGCCGAGAGGGGCGGCGGCCGCTTCGCGTGCTCACTCGGGCACCGGGGCCGCGACGCCGCTGCGCATCACCTGCCGTGCCTGGCGCACCAGTTCGCCGAGCCACAGGGCGAGGTGCGCGGTGACGCCGTAGAGGGCGTGCACGGCGGGGAGGCGTTCCAGGCGGGGGGCCAGGGCGGACAGGGCGATCGCGGCGGCGACGCCCGCCCACGCGACGGGGCCGAGCGGCGTGCAGCCGAAGAAGTGGCTGACGCCGGGGGTCTGGACGAGGGCGGCCAGCACGGCGGCGGACCCGAGGGCGGTGGCCCACACCAGCGGGCTGTGCCGCCGCCCCGACAGGGTCTGCACCAGCTGCGCGCCGACCACCCCGCACAGGGCCATCGTGGTGGATCGGCGTTCCGTGCCCGGGGTGAGACGGCCGATCAGGTACGCCGTGACCGCGCCGAGGCAGGTGGTGATGCCGCGGCGGCGGATGGAGCGCAGCAGCGGCGCGCCGAGGACGTCGAGACCCATGGGCCCGGCCGCGGCGTGCTCGGCGGTCGAGGGGTCGTCGCTCGGGGTGACCGCCACGGCCATGGCCGGGAACATGTCGGTGAGCAGGTTCACCAGCAGCAGCTGACGGGTCGACAGGGGGGAGGCGCCGGCCAGCAGGGTGCCGAGGACGCTGAAGCCGACCTCGCCCGCGTTGCCGCCGATGAGGATGCTGACCGCGTCGGCGACGCTGCGCCACAGGGCCCGGCCCTCGGCGACCGCGTCGACCAGGACGGACAGGTCCCCGGTGGTCAGGACGAGGTCGGCCGCGTTGCGGGCGGCGGCGGAGCCGCGGGACTCGACGCCGACCCCGACGTCGGCGGCGCGGATGGCCGCGGCGTCGTTGGCGCCGTCGCCGGCCATGGCCACGACCCGGCCGGCCTGTTGCAGGGCCTCGACGACGTGCAGCTTCTGCTCGGGGGCGACCCGGGCGACGACACCGGCTCCGTGCAGGGCCCGTACGCGCTCGCGGCGTTCCATGGCCACCAGTTCGTCGCCGGTGACGACCTCGGTCTCCTCCGGCCAGCCCAGTTGCAGGGCGATGGCGCGGGCGGTCTCCGGGTGGTCGCCGGTGAGCATGACGGGCAGGATGCCGGAGCGGCGCAGCTCCGCCAGCAGGGCGTGCGAGGTGTCGCGGGGCACGTCGGCCAGCGCGACGAAGCCGCTGAACTCCAGGTCGGCCAGGGGCGCTTCGAGTTCGGCCTGGGCGTCGCCGGCCCGGCAGGGGCGCCGGGCGACCGCGAGCAGGCGCAGGCCCTGCCCGGCCAGGTCGTGGGCGGTGTCGGTGGCGTGGGCGGGCAGGTCGCGGCAGGCGGGCAGGATCGTCTCGGGGGCGCCCTTGACGACCAGGAGTTCGCCGAAGTCGGGGTCGCCGCCCCGGCCGACCGCCGCCGCGTAGCCCCGGCGGGTCTCGAAGGGCAGTTCGCCGGCCGGGGCCCAGCCGGGGTCGGGCGGGGCGACGTCCAGGACGGCCTCGTCGGTGGCGTGGGCGATGCGGCGGCCCTGCCCGGTGTCCTCCTGCGGGCAGGCGCGGGCGGCCAGGCGTACGACGGGGTCGGCCTGTTCGCTGCCGGTGTCCAGGACGGTGCCGTCGGCGGTGGCCACCTTGACCAGGCGCAGTCTGTTCTCGGTGAGGGTGCCGGTCTTGTCGAAGCAGACGGTGTCGACCCGCCCGAGCGCCTCCAGCGTGCGCGGGGTGCGGACCAGGACGCCGCGCCGGGACAGCCGCCGGGCGGCGGCCATCTGGGCGACCGTCGCCACGAGCGGGAGCCCTTCCGGCACGGCCGCGACGGCGACGGCCACTCCCCCGCTGACGGCGCGCCGGACGGGGCTGCCGCGCAGCAGGGACAGGCCGGTCACGGCGGCGCCGCCGGTGAAGGTCACGGGCAGGGCCTTGCGGGTCAGTTCCTGCAGCCGTGCCTGCACTCCGGCGGGCGGCGGGGTCCGGGCGGCGAGGGTGACGGCCCGTCCGGCCTCAGTGCGTTCGCCGGTGTCGACGACGAGGGCGGTGGCGTGTCCGGCCACGACGGTCGTTCCCTCGAACACCATGCAGGTGCGCTGGGCCACCGGCAGGCCGGGGGTGGACGCCACGGACTTGGTCACCGGCAGCGACTCGCCGGTGAGGGCGGACTCGTCGACCTCCAGGCCGTCGACGTCCAGCAGGCGCGCGTCGGCCGGGACGACGTCGCCCGCGCCGAGGCTGATCTCGTCGCCGGGCCGCAGCCGGGTGGCGTCGACCGTGACGGTGCGGCGGCGGCCCTCGTGCCTGCGGGCCTTGGGCTGCTGGCGGGCCGCGAGCCGGGCGAGGGCCTGTTCGGCGCGCAGCCGCTGGAGTCCGCCCGTGACGGCGTTGAGGTCCATGGCGCCGACGACGAGCAGCGCGTCGACCACCGAGCCGAGCAGCGCGGAGGCGACGGCGCCGGTGGCCAGGACGGGGGTGAGCGGGTCGTCGAGCTCGCGGCGGACCGCCCCGGCGGCCTGCCATGTCCAACGGGCCGGGGCGAGGGCGGGGTGGCGGCCCACGCGTGCGGCCTGCCGCCGGGAGCGGTCGGTGAGCAGGGCGAGGCCCTGGGGTTCGTCGTCCTGGCGGGTGCGGCCGATCCGGTCGCGGGCCTCGTCGGGCTCCAGGGCGTGCCAGGGGATGTGCAGCCGTGGTGGCGGCGGGGTGGCCCTCGCGACCCGGGTCGCCTCCAGCCAGCCGGTCACCAGGGCGTTGGCGGCGGCGATGTTGACGGGGGCGTGCCGGGTGAGGGGCCACAGGAACCGCCCGCCGGGGGGCCGTCCGCCGCGGGCCACCAGGAGACCGGACAGGGCGGCCCCGGCGCGGGCCAGGGTCTGCGAGCGGCGCCCGACGCGACGGGCCGCGGGGATGGCGGAGAGCAGTCGCCAGACGTCGGCGAGGCCGCCGGGCGCGAGGGCGTCGGCGCCCCAGGGGACGGCGGCACGGCCGTCGGTGAGGGCGACGGCCACGTCGGCGGCCGGCAGCCCGGTCGCGAGGTCCCCGCCGCCGGAGCCGTCGAGGCGGGCGACGGCGACCACGACGTGCCCGGCGCCCTGGAGGGCCCGGACGACGTCGCCGAAGGGCCTGGCGCCCGGGGCGACCTCGTCGGCGAGCCGGGTGATGTCCTTCAGGTCGGATCCGCCGGCGATGACCACGTGCAGTCCGGCGCGGCGGGCGGCGTCCAGGACGGCCTCGGCGAAGGGGTGCACGGGATCGTCGGGGAAGCCGTCGGCGTCGTCGCCGGTCTGCGTGCGGCGGCTGCGCAGGGCGCCGGCGTGCAGGACCAGGGCGTCGGCGATCTCCAGTTGCCGCATCCGCTCCCCGCTGCGGATGAGGATCCCGGCGCGGGCGAGGTGGGTGCCGAGGAGGGAGTTGAAGGCGACCGGGCCGTAGCGGGCGGCCTTGGGCGATCCGGCGAGGACGGCTTCGGCCGCCTCGCCCGTGTCGTGGGTGACGAGGAGCGTGGCGGCGGCGCCGACGAGACTGCCGGTGCTGGCGTGGGAGGCGTACTCCTGGGCCGGTGTCACCTTCAGCGGCGGGCGGCTGTCCGGCGGGGCCGGCAGGCTGGTGCGGCGGTCGTGGCAGATGTCGTCGTGCAGGGCCTCGAAGGCGGCGGCGCGGGCCACGGCCTCGGTGAGCTGGCCGGTGCGCAGCACGCCGTCGAGGACGAGGGCCAGGGGCGTCTGGCCGGCGCCGTGGGCGGCGGCGTTGGCGGCGGCCAGGACCAGTTCCATGCCGGAGGTGCCGAAGCGCCGGCGCAGCACGGCCCTGAAGCGCGGGTTCTCGCGGAGCAGCGTGACGGTGGCGGTGACCATGCGGGAGGTCGGTGGCAGGCGCAGGGAGCGGCCGGCCAGGGCCCCGGCCGCTCCGGCGGCGTCCATGAGGATCGCGGCGGCCGTCACCCGCACCTCGCGGGGGTCGCCCGGGTGGGTGGTCTCCCGGGCGACCGGGTCGGCGCCCTCGCTCAGGCCGAGGCGCGCGGCCAGGGCGGTGGCGTGCTCGGTGACGCGGTCGGTGGCGGCGTCCTCGGCGACGGTGATCACCAGACGGGCCAGTCCCTCGTCCCAGTAGGCCGCGAGCACCTCGGGGTGGTCGAGGAGTTCGGCCGCCGCCCGGCGGGCGAGCGCGGCGGTCTCCCCTTCCGGGTGCCGCAGGGCGAGGTGGACGCGCTGTCCCGCCGTCCAGTGCCGTCCGCCGCCGAGGGCGTTGCGGGCGACGTTGCGGACGCGGCGCGTGGTGCCGTAGGCGGAGGCGGCCGTCCGGGCGGTGCCGCGGGCGGCGCCGACGGCGGCGCCGGCCAGGGCCCCGACGAGCGGGGCGGCGTCGAAGCGAGTGAGCATCTGCTGGCGTCTTTCGGGTCAGCCGGTGGAGCGGCCGGTGTCGGGGCCCTGCCGGTGGTCGCGTTCCTCGCTGTGGGCGGCGGCTTCGTGCACCTGCTTCAGGGCGGAGGCGGTGGCGGTGTCGCCGACCTTGGCGGGCTGCTCGTGCACGTGCTGTTCGGACCGCTCGCGCCGGTAGTGGGCGGGGGCGAGCCTGTCGCCGGGGCCGTGGGCGGAGGTGCCGGACTCATCCGGTGCGGAGGGTTCCCCGGCGGTGGTGCCGGTCGTGGCGGCGCCGTCGGGGGCGGCGCCGTCGGGCCGCGGTCCGGGCCGGGGCTGGGTCAGCCAGGCGACGGCCGCGCCGGTCAGGGCGACCGGCCACTCCACGACGCCGGCGACGCCGAGCACCCCGGCGCCCGCGTAGACGGCCATCCGGCGGCCTCGGGGCGACACGGCGCCGATCCTGTCCAGGGTCTGCGTCGCGACCCTGCCGACCTGTCCCGCGCCGGGCAGGTGCTTCAGGCCGGAGGCGACGGCTCGCAGGGGCTGCGGGAGAGCGGCCGCTGGTGCTTGGTGGTTCATGTCGACCTCCACGGAAGCGTGCCCGGTGTCTTCAGCCGTTTCACGACCTTTGCCCCCATACTCCGCTGTCGGGGGTCGGTGCGCTTGTCTTGTTCGGCCGGGGGCCTCAGGTCACGGTCTGGCCGTCATGGATGCCGCCCTCGCAGCGCTTGGTGTATCCGTCATCGCCCTGCCCCACGGCGGAGATGATGATCATGCCGCCGCCGGCGATGCACTGGCTCGGGGTGACGTCCGCGGGGAGGACGGCGGCGTGGGCGGGCAGGGCGAACGCGGACAGGGCCAGGGCGGCGATCACGGCGTGGGGCAACGTGCGCATGGGTGCTCCTTGTTCGGCTGGACGGACCGGGCGCTCCGGGCCGCTACCAGCCTGGCCAGGAGCGACGCGGGCCGCCACCGGAGCGCAGGCCGCGGGCCCGGGCACGGCGGCCGCCGGGGGTGCCTCCCGGCGCGGGGCACCGCGACACACGGAGGGACGCCGCAGCCGCCGCGGGTGTGCCGCGCCCCGGGTGCGGGAGCAGACCACCGCGACCGCTCCGGGCGAAGCGCCGAGCCCGCCGCACCGGAGGGCCGGAGGGACCGGCGACCGGAGCGACGCGGGCCGCCACCGGAGCGCACGCCGCGGCCCCGGGCCCGACAGCCGCCGGGGGTGCCTCCCGGCGCGGGGCACCGCGACGCGCGGAGGGACGCCGCAGCCGCCGGGGGTGCCTCCCGGCGCGGGGCACCGCGACGCGCGGAGGGACGCCGCAGCCGCCGCGGGTGCGCCGCGCCCCGGGTGCGGGAGCAGACCACCGCGACCGCTCCGGGCGAAGCGCCGAGCCCGCCGGACCTGAGGGCCGGAGGGCCGGGGGGGGGCGCCGGCGGCCGGAAGCCTTCCGTGTCGGGCCGGGCGCGCCGGGTACTTGATGCAGACACACGCAGGCGGTCTCGGTCCGGCGCCGCACGGGAGCGGTGTCCGGTTCGGCGCGAAGGAGTGGTCATGACGCACAACGGGGATGACGCGACGCTCGTCCGGGGGCCGGAGGCCCCGGATCTCCGGACGGCACCGGGTGGGTCCGACTCCCCGCCGCCGCCACCCGACCTGGCCGCGGACGAACCGCCCCACGAGCTCCCCGTGGACCGCAACCAGGCGATCCTGGAGGCGGCCAAGCAGGTCGGCGCCCTGCTCAAGCGCAAGGGGCACCTGTTCGCGCTGGCCGGCAGCGTCGCCGCGTACGCCCATGGCGGGGAGAAGAACCTGCAGCACGACGTCGACTTCGCGATCCGTCCGCAGGACGCGGACGCCGTCGCCGCCACCCTGCGCGAGGCCGGCCTGAACGTGTACACCCCGCCGGAGGACTGGCTGATCAAGGCCACCTGTTTCGGCCAGCCGGTCGACGTCATCTTCGAGCTGGCGCACCGCCCGGTCGGCGCCGACATGCTGGAGCGGGCCGAGGAGCTGTCGGTCGACTCGGTGCGCATGCCGGTGCTGGCGCCGACCGATCTGCTGTGGAGCCTGCTCGCCGCGTTCTCCGAGCACCACTGCGACTTCGGCGCGGTCCTGCCCATCGCGCGGGCACTGCGCGAGAAGGTCGACTGGGAGCGGGTGCGCGGCACGTGCGGCGACGAACCCATGCCCGCGGCCTTCTTCTTCCTCCTGGAGCGCCTGAACGTCATCTGAAGGAGCACCCCATGAGCACCCACGGTTCCCAGGACACCGGCGGCAGCGCACCGCCCGACAACCTGGACTACCGCATCGCCCACCTCCAGGACCGGCTCGCCTCGGGCGACCTCGGTGAACTGGGCGTCCGGGTCGAGGCCCGCGGCCAGACGGTGCTGCTCACCGGCACCGTGCCCTCGGCGCCCTGCCGCGACGAGATCCTGCGCACCGTCCACGAGGAGCTGGCCGGCCTCCCGGTCCACAGCGACCTCGTGGTCACCGAGGCGTCCTCCCCCGACCACGCGGAGGAGCTCTCATGATCCGCATCGCAGCCGTCGGGGACATCCACATGGGGCCCGACAGCCAGGGCGTCCTGCGCCCGGCGTTCGAGACCCTGCCCGAGTGCGCCGACCTCCTGCTGCTCGCCGGGGACCTCACCCGGCACGGCACGCCCGAGGAGATGCGGGTGGTGGCGCGGGAGATCGAGGGTCTCGGCGTCCCCGTGGCCGCCGTCCTGGGCAACCACGACCACCACGACGACCGCCCGGAGGAGTGCGCGCAGATCCTGCGGGACGCCGGGGCCCACGTCCTGGAAGGACAGGGGACAGTGGTGGAGAGCGGCGGGGCGCGCATCGGCGTGGCCGGCACCAAGGGGTTCGGCGGCGGCTTCGTCGGCCGCTGCGCCGGGGAGTTCGGCGAGCCGGTGATGAAGGAGTTCGTGCGGTACTCGCGCCGCAGCGCGGACGGCCTGCGGACCGCGCTGGAGCAGTTGGGCGAGGAGGGCTGCGACGTGCGGATCGCCCTGACCCACTACTCCCCCGTCGCCGACACGCTGGCGGGCGAGCCGCTGGAGATCTACCCGTTCCTGGGCAGTTACCTGCTGGCCGAGGCGATCGACACCGCGGGCGCGGACCTCGCCGTGCACGGGCACGCGCACGCCGGCACCGAGCACGGCATGACCACCGGCGGTGTCCGGGTGCGCAACGTCGCCCAGCCGGTCATCGGGCGGGCCTTCCACGTCTACCACCTGCCGGTCAAGGAGCGCGCCGCGACGGGCGCCGCCGCCCGACACACCCACTGACCCCGCGTCACCCGAACCGCCGCCGGCGCCCGCCGGCGGCGGTTCGCGTCGTGCCCGCCGCCCGGCCCACCCGCGTACCGCCTGTGGTGTGAACGCCCCGCACGTCGTGCCCGTTTCAGGCATTTTGTCTGCTTAGCATGCGAGCTCCGCGCTCCGCACGCCGGCGATGTCCCCACGCGTTCGCCCGGGGCGCCCCTGCCCCGTACGAGAGGACCCCAGGATGGCGCTGACGGGCCGTCAAGGAACACCGTCCGAGCATGCCTTCTCCCCGCACGACGCCGTACTGCGCTCGGCGGCGCCGCACCTCGCCCGCCGCCGCTTCCTGACCGTCACCGCGGCGGCCGCGATGCTCGCCTTCTCCACCAACCGGCCGGCCCGCGGCGCCACCGCCGCGCGGGAACGCGACGCGGCCCGCATCACCGCCGACCCGTTCACCCTCGGCGTGGCCTCCGGTGACCCGCTGCCCGACTCGGTGCTGCTGTGGACCCGGCTGGCGCCCGAGCCCTTCGCCGAGGACGGGGGCCTCGGCCAGGAGCGGGTCGTCGTCTACTGGGAGGTGGCGATCGACGAGTGGTTCGCCCTCGTCGAGCAGCAGGGAGCCGCCACGGCCCACCCGGAGTACGCCCACAGCGTGCACGTCGACGTCAAGGGCCTGTCGCCGGACAGCACCTACTACTACCGGTTCCGCGTGGGCGCCTGGATCAGCCCCGTCGGCCGCACCCGCACGGCGCCGGCCCCGGGCGGCGACGCCGACACCCTGCGGCTGGCCGCGGTCGCCTGCCAGGCCTACCAGGACGGCTACTACACCGCCCACCGGCACCTGGCGCAGGAGGACGTCGACGTGGTGTTCCACCTCGGCGACTACCTCTACGAGTACGGCGTCAACTCCGCGGGCGGGGCCCGCCGGTACACCGACCGCAAGCTGCCGGACGTCTTCAACCACGAGGCGACCACGCTCGCGGACTACCGGCTGCGCTACGCGCTGTACAAGAACGACCCGGACCTCCAGGCCGCGCACGCCCAGCACCCGTTCGTGGTGACCTGGGACGACCACGAGACCGAGAACAACTACGCCGGTCCCTACGACGAGAAGGGCAGCCCCCAGGACCAGTTCCTGGTGCGCCGTGCCGCCGCCTACCGGGCGTACTGGGAGAACCAGCCCCTGCGCGCCGACCAGCTGCCGCAGGGGCCCGACGCCCGGCTGTACCGCAGGCTCACCTGGGGGTCCCTCGCCCAGTTCGACATCCTCGACACCCGCCAGTACCGCTCCGACCAGGCCTACGACGACCGGCCGCACGCGCCGGGCCCCGAGTCGGACGACCCGGCGCGCACGCTGACGGGCGACGCGCAGGAACGCTGGCTGCTGGACGGCTGGCGGAACTCCGACGCCCTGTGGAACGTGATGCCGCAGCAGGTCTGCTTCTCACAGCGCAAGTTCGACCTGACAGCGCCCGCCCGGGTCTCCATGGACGCCTGGGACGGCTACCGCGCCTCCCGCGAGCGCGTCATGGCGGGCGCGAAGGCCGCGGGCATCGACAACTGGATGGTCCTCACCGGGGACGTCCACGTCGGCTACGCCTTCGACATCAAGGAGGACTTCGACGACCCGGCGTCCCGGACGGTCGGCACGGAGTTCACCTGCACCTCCATCGCCAGCGGCGGCGACGGCACCGAGAAGCCCGCCGACTGGGACACGTACATGACGGCCAACCCGCACATGAAGTACTACGACGGCCGCCGCGGCTACGTCCGGGTGGAGCTGGGCCGGGACGAGGCGCAGGTCGACTTCCGGATCGTCCCGGCGATCACGACGCCCGGCGCGTCGATCGCGACGACGGCGTCCTTCGTCACCGAGGTGGGCTCGCCCGGACTGAAGCCCGCCTGACGCGCTCCCGTACTGCACATGGCGCCCTTCCCGGCACCAAAGCGCGAACCGGGGCGGCCTCGGGCATCAGGCCGCCCCCGTCCGGCAAGGCCTCAGCGAACGGCTTCGCCGCGACCGGACCCCGCGCGGCGAGACCCCTGCGGCGCAGACCCGCGGCGCACACCGTGACCGAAGGAGACACCTCGCATGGCCCACAGACATGCCGTGACCGGCCGCCGGGCGGCCCTGGCCGCACTCGGCGCGCTCGTCGCCACCGGCATCCCCGCCGCGGCGGCCGAGCCGACGCCCGCCCCCGGCCCCCTGCCCTCGGCCGCCCGGACCCTGGGCGCCGACCGGCCGGCGGCCGGGCTGCTGCGCGCCATGGAGCGCGACCTCGGGCTGACCCCGGAAGAGGCGTCCCGGCGGCTGGTGAACGAGGCGGAGGCCGGCACCCGCGCCGGACTGCTGCGCAACGCGCTGGGCGAGCGGTTCGCCGGGGCGTGGCTGCGCGGCGCCACCTCGCAGGAGCTGGTGGTGGCCACCACGGACGCCGCGGACGTGTCCGCGATCGAGGCGCAGGGCGCCGAGGCCGCGGTCGTGAAGCAGCCGCTGCGCGACCTGCGCGCCGCGAAGGAGAGGCTCGACGCTGCGGCGGCCCGGGTGGGCACCGCGCACACGCCCCTGTGGTACGTCGACGTGCCGGCCAACCGTGTGGTGGTGCAGGCCACGAGCAGGAGCGCCGCCGCCGCGTTCCTGGAGGCCGCGGGTCTGGACGCCGGGAACGTGGGCGTGAAGGTCGCGGCGCACCGGCCCCGGCTGCTGGAGGACATCACCGGCGGCGACGCCTACTACATCGACGGCACCGCCCGGTGCTCGGTCGGTTTCTCCGTCACCAAGGGCGAGCAGCAGGGCTTCGCCTCGGCGGGCCACTGCGGCAAGGCGGGTGCGAAGACCACCGGGCACAACCAGGCGGAGCAGGGCACGTTCCAGGCCTCCACCTTCCCCGGCAAGGACATGTCCTGGGTGGCCGTCAACGACCAGTGGACGGTCACGCCGAACGTCAAGGGCGAGGGCGGCCAGGACCTGCAGATCACCGGCTCGGTGCAGGCCCTGGTGGGGGCGGCGGTCTGCCGTTCGGGCTCCACCACCGGCTGGCACTGCGGGAAGGTCGAGCAGCACGACACGAGCGTCAGCTACGCCGAGGGCAGGGTCGACGGGCTGACCCAGACGACCGTGTGCGCCGAACCCGGCGACTCCGGCGGTCCGTACGTCTCGGGTGCGCAGGCGCAGGGCGTCACCTCCGGCGGCTCCGGTGACTGCACCTCCGGTGGCACGACCTTCTACCAGCCGGTCAACGCCCTGCTCGAGGCGTTCGGCCTCACCCTGACCACCGCCGAGGCCGAGGAGGAGGAACCGGCACCGCAGGACGCCGCCGCGCAGACCTGGGCCGCGGGGCGGGTGTACGAGGCCGGGGCGACGGTGACCCACGCGGGCGTGCGCTACCAGTGCCTGCAGACCCACCAGGCGCAGGGCCCCTGGTCGCCGGTGGGCACTCCGGCGCTGTGGCAGCGGGTGTGACACAGGGTGGGGGCTGCCCGGCGCCGGTGCGGTGGTCACCGGCGCCGGGCGGGTTCCGTCACGCCTCGGCGAGCAGCTCGTACGCCCGGGCCACGAACGGGTCGTGGGCCCGGAAGCGCCGTGTGCAGACGGCGGCCAGTGCCGTGCCGGTGTCGGGACGGAAGCCCAGGAACGCCTGCTGGCCCAGGGTGGCGCCGCTGTGGAAGTACATCGGTCCCCCGTCGGTGGGGTGACGGAACCAGGCGATGGTGTGCACGTGCCGGTGTGTCAGTCCGCGGCGCAGCACCGGGCGGCGCACCGCACGCAGCGCGGCCGCGAGGGTCGGTGCGGTTCCTTGCACTCCTGCGGGGTCGAGGTGGGCCTCGAGGAACGTGAGCAGGTCTCCCGGGGTGGCCCGCAGCGCGCCGGCCGCCTGGAACCCGCCCGCGTCGAAGGCGGGGACGGGGGTCCGGCCGTCCTTGTCGTGCCCCGGGGCGTCGCGGTCCGGCCCGTCCGCGTGCAGGGCGGTGCCGGTCAGGCCGAGCGGACGCAGGACCTGCTCGGCGAGCAGGTCCTCCCAGGGGGTGCCGGTGGCGGCCGCCAGGGCGTGCCCGAGCACGGCGACGCCGTAGTTGGAGTAGCACCACCGGGTGCCGGGGCGGTGGCGAGGCCGGTGGCGCAAAAACGCCCGGACGACCAGCTCGGCCGGGAAGCGGGCGTAGGGGTTGGTGTGCCAGGCGGGCAGCGCGCGCCGCAGGAAGCCGGGCGGCAGGGCGGGCAGCCCGGAGGTGTGCGTGATCAGGTGGGCGAGCGTGACCGGGCGGTCGCCGGGGGGACGTGCGGGGTCCAGGAGCGCCGCGGCCGGTTCGCCCCCGGTCACCGTGCCGCTGTGGATGAGCCGGGCCAGGAGCAGCCCGGTGAAGGTCTTGCCGGCCGAGCCGATCTCGTAGCGCAGTGCCTCGCGGGGCAGGGACCGCCGGCCGGCCGTGCCGCCGCTCATGACCGTGCGCCGGCCGTGGCGGGAGACGGCGAGGACGACGTCGGGGGCGTCGGCCGCGTCGACGGCCTCGGCGAGCCGCCGGGCGAGGGGCTCCGCCGCAGGTCCGCCCGGGTCCGGCACGTCGTCCACGAGGGCGGGCTGCGAGGGCCGCGTCTCCTCGTCGTCGCCGGGCTCGCCCGGCCAGAACCCGGGGGGCGAGCCGGGTGCGAGCAGGGGTGCGGGCCCCGTCATGAGGCGTGGGAGAGCGCGGACAGGGACCGGGACGTGGCCAGGAACGAGGCGAACGCGGCCACCAGCGTGGGGTGGTAGACGATGTCGAACACCTCGTCCGGCTCGCCCTCGGGCATCGTGCGGATGGCGGGCATCGCCCCGTCGGGCTGCTGGGCGGCCGCGAACGCCTCCCAGGCCGGGGGGTCCAGAGTGGGCCGTGGCAGACAGGCGTCGACCACCAGCAGCTCGCCGAGCAGGTCCCAGCGCCGCAGGTCCAGCCAGTCGTCGATCCACACCGGCAGCCAGGTGGCGAGGTAGTCGGCGATGGCGGGCGGCAGGCCGTCCGGGTTCTCGCCCCAGTCGGTGAGGTGGAACACGGTGTGCGTGACGTCGTAGGCGGTGTGGCCCTCCACCGTCCAGGGCTCGGGGGTGCGGGCCAGCCAGGTGGCGTCCACCAGGTCCGCCTCCGGCGGGCGGGGCGCCAGGCCGAAGCGGCGCTGGAAGGCGGACAGGCCCAGGCGGCGGGTGGGGGTGGTCTCGAAGGCCACCCAGCTCTCCAGCCGGTGGTTCAGCTCGGTGGCCCGCTCGATCTCGGGCTGGCTGTAGCCGAGTTCCTTGAACGGCAGGTACACCTCGAAGGGGATCGGCGAGGCGGGCTCGGTGCGCTGCCCGCGCACCAGCATCCGGCCGCCGTCGAGGGTGTCGCGCCAGGTGTGGTCGAGGAGTTGCCGGGCCAGCTGCGCCTGGCGCGAGCCGGCGACGCCCTCGCGGAAGAGGACGCGGCAGATGAGGGCGAGTTCACCGATGGGCTTGAACCGTTCGAGGAAGCCCGTCTCGGGGTCGACGTCGGTCTCCAGCCGGAAGCCGTCGCGGTGCGCCCACAGCCATTCCAGGGCGCGGACCCCGACGTTGTGGATCAGACGGGTGTCGGTCATCCCAGCACTCCTTGTGCGCCGGGCCGGTCGTGCGGACCGGCCGGGGCCGCGTCGTCCAGCCGCCCGGTGGTCAGGGCCGCCGCGAAGACGGTCATGAGGGTCGAGTGGTAGTGGACGGTGAAGTCCGGTTCGCCGTCGCCGTACCCGGCCTCGCGCAGCGCGCCCGAGGGGTGCTGCGCGGCCGCGATCCGCTCCCAGGCGTCCAGCAGCAGGGCGGGCGCGGGCAGTTCGGGCAGGCTCGCCGCCACGGCCAGCAGTTCGCAGCCGAGGTCCCACATCTGGGCGTCCAGGCAGGTGTCGAGCCAGGGCGGCAGCCAGTCGGCCAGGTACGCGGCCAGGTCGGGGGGCAGACCCGCGGGTCCGAGCCGTCCCCAGTCGGTGAGGTGGAAGACCACGTGCGTCAGGGCGTACCCGGAGTCGCGCTCGAAGGTCCACGGCTCCGGCAGTCCGCCCAGCCAGGTGGTGCGCAGGGCCTGCGGCATGCCGTCCGAGCGGCGGACGCCGGTGCGTTCCTCGGCGTTGAGGACGCCGAGCCGGCGGGTGGCGGGCTGTTCGGTGAGCTGCCAGCCGCGGGTGCGGGCCACGAGGGCGGCGGCCGCCTCGTAGCCGGGGTGGCGCAGTCCGGTGGAGGCGAAGGCGGCGTACACCTCCAGCGGGTAGGTGGCGAAGGGCTCCAGGTGCTGCAGGCGCACCAGGAGTTCGCCGTGGCCGGTCTCCTGCCAGGCGTACTCCAGGAGGTCGGCCGCGCGGGCGTGCAGCGGGTCGGAGGGCGGGGTGTTGCGGGACACCGCGGCGCACATCAGGGCGAGTTCGCCGAGCGGTTTCCAGCTGCGGTTGACCTCGCCGTCGGCGGCGAGCGCGTCCTCGCCGAGCGCGAAGCCGTCCCGGCGGTGGCAGATCCAGGCCAGCGCGGCCTCGGCCGGCCGGCGGACCACCGCCGGGTCGAGCGGCGCCGTCACGCGGGGGCTCCGGCGCGGGTGAGCCGTGCGGCCTGCACCTGGAGGGCCACGAGCGGGTCCTCACCGCCCATCAGCTCCGTGAAGTCGAGGCCGGTGTCGAGTCCGAGCGTGTCGGGGACGCCGTCGAGCAGGGTGAGCCAGCGTTCGGCGCCGGCCGCCTGCCGCCAGTCCCGGCGCCGTACGGCGCGGACGAAGCCGCGTGCCACGTCGAGCGGGCGGCGCCGGGCCACGCGGGCGACGGCGCAGTCCTCGCCGGGCAGGGCGAGGGGGGCCAGGACGGCGAGTTGGTGGGTGAGGGACTGCCAGCTCGCGTCGGCGAGGGCGTCCGCGTCGGGTTCCGTTCCCGCACCGTGGGGGGTGGCGTCGACGAAGGAGGGGTCGAGCCGGCTCATCGTGCGCCGCATCGCCCAGTGACTCCACACGACGGTCGGTGCGGCGTCCGCGCGGGGCGGGTAGGCCTCCACCGCCTTGCGGAACACGGCCAGTTCGTCGGGCAGGGGCGGAGTGTGCAGGAGGACGCTCGGCAGCAGCGCGTCGGATCCCAGCACGCGCACGGCCGCGACGGCCAGTCCCTCGGCTTCCCCGCCGGCCGCCGCGGGGGCGGCCGACGGGGTGTGGTCCCCGCTCCGAAGAGCGGAGACCACACCGGAAGCGAGGTCCCGCACCGCGCCCTGCAACAGGGTCGAGGTGCCAGACTGTTCCATGGACTACTCCTGTCTCCGTCAGCCCTTCTTCGGGCGCGGGGTGGGCGGCGACAGCAGGAGCTTCGTCGCGCCCGACTGCAGCGCGAGCGCTGCGCACTGACGGCTGTCGCGGTAGACGCCGTCGAGTTCTGCCGGGTCGAGTGCCGCCTCGATGTCGACGCTCGGGACACCGGTCAGTTCCTTGGTGACCTTTTCGGTGGAAGGCATAGCACCATCTCCTTGAGCGGAAGCGAGTACCTTCATCTTCCGGATCTCCGGAATCGGGCAAAGCATGCCAAATTTCTCAGAATTCACTTCAGTAACATCTTCAACATCTCAGTCGTGAGGAACCGCCTCGCGTGCCACCACCCGCAGCGTGCGGACGAAAGGGTCGGCCGCGTCCGGGATGAGGACGCCGTGCTCGACGCCGCTGCGCAGGTAGTCCACCACCGCGTCGGTGATGACCTCGCCGGGTGCGATCGCGGGCACACCGGGCGGGTAGGGGCTCAGCATCTCGGCGGAGATCCGGCCCGCCGCCCGCTCGGCGGGCACGTGCTCGACCGGGGCGAAGAACGCCGCGCGGGGCAGCATCGCCTGCTCCAGCTCCAGGGTGGCGGGCTCGGGCAGCCGGACCGGCGGGCGCCGCTCGATCGAGTCGGCGTGCTCCACCAGCGCGCGCAGGGCGTCCACCAGGACCTGCTCGGTCTCGTCGTCGTCGGCGAACGTGATCGAGGCGCTGATCCGGCAGGTGTCCGAGCCGCCGACGTCCACGTGCCGGTGGGTGCGCAGCCACTCGGCGGCCTGCATCCCGCTCACGCCGAGCCCGCGCACGTCGATCACGAGCTTGAGCGGGTCGAACTCCGCGGCGAGCCCCTCCTTCACGATCTCCCCGCCCATGGGCCTCAGCCCGGGCAGCGCGGCGGCCTCCGCGCGGATCCGCTCGACCCGGCGCAGTGCCGTGTCGAGCAGCCCGTGTCCCTGCTCGACCATGTGGCGGCGCCAGCCGTCGAGCGTGGCGAACACCAGGGACGAGGCGCTGGTGGTCCCGAGCAGGTCCTCGCGCTGCTTCAGCACCTCGGACGAGACGCGGTCGTACTGGAGGTGGAAGACGGAGCTCTGCTCCACCACCCCGCCCATCTTGTGCACGCTGGTCACGACCAGGTCGGCCTCGGCGTCCATGCCCCACGCGGGCAGCCCGGGGTGGAAGGGCAGATGGGCACCCCAGGCCTCGTCGACGATGAGCGGCACGTCGTACTCGTGGCACACCCGGGCCACGCCCCGGATGTCCGCGCACGAGCCCCAGTCCGTGGGCGTGATGAGCAGCATGCCCTTGGCGTCGGGGTGCTCCCGCAGCCGCCGGCTCACGTCCTCCGGCTCGGGCGGATGGGCCATGTGCCGCTCGGTGTCGAACTTCGGGTGGACCCAGATCGGCTCGACGCCGTTGACCACGACCGCCGCGATCACCGACTTGTGGGCGTTGCGGGACAGCAGCAGCTTCTCCCCGGGCCCGGCCACCGACAGCATGGCCGTCTTCACCGACAGGGAGCTGCCGCAGGTGGAGAAGAACGCGTGCTCGGCCCCGACGGCGTCGGCCATCAGCTCCTGCGCCTGGCCGATGACGCCCTGCGACTGGCGCCGGTCGTCCAGGCCGTTGAGGGAGAGCACGTCGGAGCGGAACACGTCCAGCCCGACGATCTCGGCGACCCGGGGGTCCACTCCCCTGCCCTGCTTGTGGCCGGGCGGCCCGTAGGCGATGTCGCCCCGGCGCCGGAACTCCTGCAGCGCCTCCAGTACGGGCACGCGCGAGTGGTCCATGGTCGTACCTCCCGGATCCGGCCCGCCGGCCGCCGCACACCGGCCGCGCGGTCGGGACCCGGCGGGTACACCCACCGTGTTGCACTGCGGCACCGGACGAAACACACACGGTGTCGACCCGCCCGGCCGTGAAACCCGGCCCGGCGTGGCGAGGCCGAGGAGGAGTACGTGAGCGACAACCGTGACGACGTGCACGCGTCCGTCCGCGCGCAGGTGGCGGCCCGGGCCGACGCCCTGTGGGACGTGGCCCTGCGGCTGCACGAGGATCCCGAGCAGGCCTTCGCCGAGCACCGCGCGGCCGCCCTGCTCTCCGGCGAGCTGGAGCACGCCGGTTTCGCCGTGGAGCGGGAGGTGGCGGGGATGCCGACCGCGTTCACCGCGCGCTCGGGCCGGGGCCGGCCCGCCGTCGCGCTGCTGATGGAGTACGACGCGCTGCCCGGTCTGGGCCACGCCTGCGGCCACAACCTGATCGCGGCGGCGGGCCTGGGAGCGGCGCTCGCGGTGGCCTCGGCCGTCCCGGCGGACGCCGGGACGGTGCTGGCCGTGGGCACCCCGGCGGAGGAGGGCGGGGGCGGCAAGGCCCTGGAGGTCGAGGCCGGGGTGTTCGACGACGTCGACGCCGCGCTGATGTTCCACCCCGGCGTGTACGACTGGGTGCGGGCGCCGCTGACCGCGCAGGTGCAGTACCGGGTGGCCTTCCACGGCCGCGCCGCCCACCCCACCGGCAACCCGACGGAGGGCGTCGACGCGCTGGCGGCCCTCGTGGAGCTGTTCAACGTGCTGGCGGTGCTGGGGCGGCGGTTGCCGCAGGGTTCGCACGTGCAGGGCATCGTCACCCACGGCGGCACGGCCACCAACATCGTCCCGGACTTCGCGCAGGGGCGGTTCGGGCTGCGGGCGGCCACCACCGGGGCGCTCCAGGAGCTGACGGAGCAGCTGCGGACGTGCGCCGAGGGCGTCGCCCGGGCCACGGGCACCACCGCCGAGGTCGAACGGGTCACCGTGCGCTACGAGCACTTCCGGGACAGCGCCGCGTTGTCCGAGCGGTTCGCCGCGCACCTGGCCGAGGCCGGCATCCCCCTGTCCCCGCCGGTGCCCGGGGTCTTCCTGGGGTCGTCCGACATCGGCAACGTCAGCGGCCGGGTCCCCTCCATCCATCCGTTCGTCGCGATCATGGGCGAGGACGGCTCCGACCACACCCCCGAGTTCGCCGCGGCCGCCGCCTCGCCCCGGGCCCGTGAGGTGCTGCTCGCCGTGACGCGGGCGCTCGCCTGCACCGCCGCCGACGTGCTGCTCTCCGGGGAGCTGCGGGCGCGGGCGTGGGCCGCGCACCGCGCGGCGTGAGTGGTCCCTCCCGCCCGGGGAACCCGGCGTGCAGTGGTTCCACCGACACCCTGGAGAGGGACATGAGTCTGTTGCGCGTGCTCGGCCGCCCCCTGCTGGCCTCGATGTTCCTGGCGGGCGGGGTGAACTCCGTCCGCGACCCCAAGCAGGTCGCCGAGGCCGCCGAGCCGGTCGTCAAACCGGTCACCGACCGCGTGTCCGCGCTGCCGGACCGCACCGAGCAGGCGGTGCGGCTGAACGGCGCCGTGCAGGTCGTGGCCGGGCTGATGCTGGCCACCGGGCGCATGCCGCGGCCGGCCGCCCTGGCCATCGCGGCCACGCTGGTGCCCACGACGCTGGCCGGGCACCGCTTCTGGGAGGCGGACGACCCCGAGGAGCGGGCCCAGCAGCGGATCCACTTCCTGAAGAACCTGTCCATGCTGGGCGGTCTGCTGATCGCGGCCGACGACACCGGCTCCCGCCCCTCGCTGCTCTGGCGCGGCACCCACGCCGCGCGCGGGGCGCGGCGCGACGCGGGCCTGGTGCGGCGCTCGGCGCGCGCCACCGCACGCCCGGCCGCCACGGCCGGCCGGGTCCGCGCCAAGCTCCCCGTCTGAGCCGCCGCCCGCACCGGGCGGCGGGCCGCGCGTTAGCCCCCGAGGGCCGGGGGGACCCGGGGGCCGGAGGTGAAGGACATGGGACACGGAGGCAACGTCATCGACGAGCTGGTCACCGACCACCGCGAGGTCGAGGAGATGTTCGGCAGGATCGAGGCCCTGCCGCCCGGCCACGAGGACCGCAAGGTCTACGCGGACCAGGTCACCATCGAGCTCGTCCGGCATTCGGTGGCCGAGGAGGCGTATCTCTACCCGGCCGTGCGGGAGCACGTGACCGGCGGGGACGCCCTCGCCGACCGGGAGCTGCGGGACCACGCCACGGCCGAGCAGATCATGAAGGACCTGGAGGGCTGTGACGCGGGCGACGCCGAGTTCGACCGGCTCGTCGGCATGCTGATGAGCGAGATCCGCTCGCACGTCGCCGACGAGGAGGGCAACCTCTTCCCCGCCCTGCGCGAGGCCTGCCCGCCGGATGCGCTGGAGGAGCTGGGCGAGAAGGTCCGCAGGGCGAAGAAGGCCGCCCCGACCCGGCCCCACCCGGCGGCCCCGGACAAGCCTCCGGCGAACAAGCTGCTGAACCCGGGCGCCGGCATGGTCGACCGGCTGCGGGACGCCCTGTCCGGCCGGGGCAAGTTCGAGTAGCGCATCCGCATCCCGAAGGGCCCGTCGCCTCCTGGGCGACGGGCCCTTCGCCGTGCCTGTGGCCGTCGTCACGTGGAGTGACGTGCGAGGGCCTCATGATCATCAACTGTGATCAACCCCACGCGGTCCGTCAACGTGCCCCGACGCGCGGGGTGTTGGGACACCCGGGGCGGGGTGTGCCGTGCCGGGGGAACGTCGCAGGGGTCGCCCTCTGTCACGATGGTCCGCGCCGTAACCCGGCGAGGGGAGCCACCGCGCAGCGCGGCCGGTGCTCTCGTTCCCCCGCCTCCCTCCGCTGAGTCCCCGACTCGTCTTGCGAGTACCGTCCTGTGTCTTCGTCGCCCTCCCATGCCCAGTCCGCCTCCCGCTCGCCCTGGCGTTCGCTGAGGTACCGCAGCATGCGCTGGTGGTCCGTCGCGAACTTCGTGTCGAACGCCGGCACGTGGATGCAGCTCACCGTGCAGAACCTGCTGGTCCTGCAGATCACCGGCTCCGCCGCCGCGACCGGGCTGTCGATGTCCGTGCAGGCCGCGCCCGCGCTGCTGATCAGCGTCTTCGGCGGCGCCGCCGTCGACCGGTGGCCCCGGAAGCTGACGGCGGCCGTGAGCCAGGCGCTGCTCGGGACGATCGCGTTCACCACGGCCGTGCTCGTGGCGCTGGACCGGATCGACATGACCTCGCTGATGGTGCTGGCCGCGCTCACCGGTGTCGTCGCGACCGTCGACAACCCGGCGTGCGCCCTGCTCGGCAACGACCTCGTCCCGCCGGAGGACGTCCCCTCGGCCATCGGGGTCGGGGCGCTGGTGCACCAGGCGGGCCGGCTCGTCGGCGCGGCCATGGCCGGGGTGGCGGTCGGGTTCCTCGGCACGTCGGCCGCGTACTTCGCCAACGGCCTGTCCTTCCTGTTCGTGGCCTCGGTGATCCCGTTCCTGCGCCCGGCGCCGGGAGCGGTGCGGCAGGAGGTCCCGGTTCCGGCAGGCGGGGACGGGCAGCCGGCCGGCCTCACCGTGCGGGAGGGACTGGCGTTCTTCGCGCGCCGGCCGCGGCTGGTCGCCCTCGCCGGGGTGACCGGGATCAGCGCGGTGTTCGGCCGGAACTACGGGCTCACCCTGGCCGTGCTGGTGACCGGGCCGCTCGCGGGGGGCGCCGGTTCGTTCGGCACGGTGTCGACCGTGCTGGCCCTCGGCGGCATCCTCGGCGCGGTGCTCGGCGCCCGGCTGCGGCGTCCCTCCGTCCGGCTGGTGGGCGCCCTCGCGGCGGCGGGCGCGCTGCTGCAGGTGGTGGCGGGTCTGTCGCCGTCGCTGGCGGTCCTGATCGTGCTGGTGCTGCCGATGGCCGTCGTGGAGTCCGTCTCCGACACCGCCGGCACGTCCGTGCTCCAGACGGACCCGCCCGCCCATCTGCGCGGGCGCGTGCTGGGCGTGTGGGGCAGCATCGGCACGGTCTGGGGCCTGGGCGGCCCGCCCGCCCTGGGACTGCTGATGGAGCTGGCCGGGGCACGCGGCGCCCTCGTCACCGGCGGTCTGATCATCGCCGGTTCGATCGGCGCCGGGTACGCGCTGCGCCGGCGCCGGGCCCTGACGCCGGTCCTGCTGCGCAAGGACCAGGACGACATGCCGGGCCGCCCGGCCCTGAGCGCGGCGGCCTGAGAACGGCGGGGCCGCCGCGCCCCCGGGTACCGCCTGCTCCCGATGCGCGGGCAGGGCGGACCCGGACCCGCCCGGTAACACGGGCAGGGCACCGACGGGCGCGTCCGACCACTCCGAGCGCCACTCGATGCGCCACGGCTGCGGCGAGGCCCCGGGCCCCGGCGGCCCGGCGGCCCAGCGGCCCGGCGGCCCGGCGGCCCGGCGGCCCGGCGGCAAGCGTCCGACCCACGTCTCCGGGCGCGCCTCTCCCCACGGCCTCGTGAACATTTCGCGCACCCCCGGCCGCCCGCCGTTGTGCGGGTGCCGCCGGTCTTGCACGGCGGCGGACTCGACGGCCGTGGGCCGCGCGGCCGGGGTCTCGGCGACCACGCCTGATCCCCCGGGCACACGGGGACACCCATGCGGGCCGGGAACCCCGCCGCCGAAACACGCCCGGATGACCGATGGCCTCCGGGCGAGCCGGTCAAAACGCCCGGACGGCCCGGCGCGCCCCCCAGCCGCCGTCGCGGCGACTACGCCCGACCCCTGGGCACAACGTGCGGGCACCTTCGCAGGCCGCGAACCCCGTCGCCGTCGCCGCAGCGCGCCCGCGCGACCGGTGCCCTCCGGCCGATTTGGTCAGCGCCCGGACGGCCCGAGGCCGTCGAGCCCGCCGGTGGCCGCCCGGCGGCGTGCTCGACCGGCCGGGCGACGCATCCGCCGACGCGGCGACCACGCCCGGCCCCGGGGCACAACACGCGGACACCCGTGAGGGCCGCGAACCTCGTCGCTGCAGCGCGCCGGGCGACCTATAGCCTTCGGCGACCCGGTCAGCGCACGCACGGCCACGAGCCGTGCGCCCGTCGGCATGGCGGCCACGCTGGCCTCGGGGCACTCGCTGACACCGCCGCAGGCCGGGAACCCGTCGTCGTCGCCACAGCGCCGGGCGACCGACGGCCTCCGGCCGAACCGGACAGCGTGCGCACAGCCCTCAGCCGCGCGGCCGCCACCGCGGCGCACGCCCGGTCCTCCAGGCACGCGGGGACACCCGTGCGGGCCGCGGACCTTGTTGCCGTCGCCGCAGCGCCCGGGCGACCGGCGCCCCCCGTCAAGGGCTGGACGGGGGGCCGGGGGTCGGGGAGGCGGCCTTGGCCGCCCTGCGGGCCAGGAGGGTCGTGGAGCGGCCGTCCAGGTACGGCAGTACCACCGCCTGGCCGCCCCACGTGCGCAGGACCTCCGCCTCGGGCAGGTCCTGCACCGAGTAGTCGCCGCCCTTGACCCAGACGTCGGGCCGCAGCCGGGCCAGGACCGCCTCGGGGGTGTCCTCCTCGAACACCGCGACCGCGTCCACACTGCCGAGCGCGGACAGGACCCGGGCCCGGTCGGCGGCCGGGTTGAACGGACGGCCCGGGCCCTTGCGGCGGGTGACGGACGCGTCGGAGTTCAGGCACACGATGAGGCAGTCGCCGATGCGCCGGGCGCTCTCCAGCAGACCCACGTGACCGGCGTGGACCAGGTCGAAGCAGCCGCCGGTGGCGACGACGGTGCCGCCGCGCGCCCGGACGCTCTCCGCGAGGGCGAACGCGTCGGAGGCCGGGTCACCGGCGGCAGAGGGCACCGGCTCGGTGCGCCACAGGTCGGGGTTGCCGGCCCCGCCCGCGGCGACGAACGCGGCCGCCTCGGCGACGGCCCGTTGCAGGGCCTCCTCGGGGAGCAGGCCGTCGGCGAGGGCCGCCGCCGTCGTCGCCGCGAAGCAGTCGCCCGCCCCGCACGGGTCGCCGTCGGCCCGGAAGGGGACGGGCACGAGCATCGGCGTGGCGGATCCGGGCCGGGTGAGCAGGACGCCGCGTTCGCCGAGGGTGACGGCGACACCGGCGGCGCGCCACAGCTCGGCGAGGTGCGCCCCACGCTCGGCGTAGGCGCCCAGGGACGTGTCGCCGGAGCCGGGGCACAGGGCCCGTGCCTCCGCCGCGTTGGGGGTGACCAGGCGGGCCCCGGGCACGGGCGGGTCGCCCTTGGGGTGCGGGTCCCACACCAGGGGCGTGCGCCGCGCCACGTCCTCCAGGAGCGGGCGCAGGGCACCCGCGGTGCGGCGGCCGTAGTCGGCGACCAGGACGGCACGGGCGTTCGCGAGCGCCTCGCGGACGGCCTCGTCGGGCTCGCCGGGGGTGCCGCCGCCCCGGTCGATGCGCACGACGGGCCGCCCGTCCGCGAGGACGCGGGTCTTGACCGGCAGGGTGCCGTTCAGCGGGATCTCCAGCAGGCGGACCCGGTCGCGCAGGTCGCGGCGCACGGCCTCGCTGGCCTCGTCGTCGCCGAGGGCGGTCACCAGGACCACGTCCCGGCCGCCGCGCGCGGCCAGCGCGGCGGCCAGTCCCGCACCGCCGGGGTGGCGCCGGTCGCCGGTGACGTCGACGACGGGGGCGGGGGCGTCGGGGGCGAGGCGGGTCGCCACGCCCTCGATGTCCTCGTCGAGCAGGACGTCGCCGACGACAGCGAGGGGCTTCGGGCCGGTCATGAGGCGCTCCCGCGGGTGAGGACCGTGCGCCGGGCCAGGGACGCGGACACGGCCGTGTCGAAGCACTCGCAGAGCAGGTGCACGGCGACCAGGTGCGTCTCCTGGACGTTCGCGGTGCTGTCGGCGTCGACGCACAGCGCCTCGTCGGCGGCCTCCGCCAGCGGGTTGGGACCGCGGCCGGTGAGGGCCCAGACGCGCAGTCCGGCCTGGCGGGCGGTGACGGCGGCGGCGACGAGGTTGGCGCTGCGGCCCGAGGTGGACAGCAGCATCAGGACGTCGCCGGGACGGCCGTGGGCGGCGACCTGCCGGGCGTAGACCTGGTCGAAGCCGTAGTCGTTGCCGATGGCGGTCATGCTGGAGGTCTCGGCGTGCAGGGAGATCGCCGAGTAGGCGCGGCGCTCGCGGCGGTAGCGGCCGACGAGCTCGGCGGTGAGGTGCTGGGCCTGGGCGGCGCTGCCGCCGTTGCCCGCGGCGAGCAGCCGGCCGCCGCCGCCGAGGACGCCGGCGAGCCGGCCGCCCCAGTCTGCGACGCGGTCCAGGCCGTCCCGGCGGAACCGGCCGAGGGCCTCCTCCAGCGACCGGCAGTGCAGGCGGGCGGCGTCGAGGCCGGACTGTGCGGGGGATTCGCTCATGCGGATCGGGCGCACCGCCGTGCGGGGACGGCGGGGACCCACACCTCCTTCGGGCGGTAGGCGGGACGGGCGGGGGTCAGCCGGCGCCGGTGGCGGCGGACTCGGTGTCGAGGACCGCGCAGTAGGCGGCCTCGGTCGCCGCGGCGACCCGGCCCCAGCCGAACCGGCTCAGGACCCGGCGGCGGCCGGCCGCGCCGCAGGCGGCTCGGGCCGCGGGGTCGGCGAGCAGTCCGGCGACGGCGCGGGCCAGGGCCTCGGGGTCGCCGGGCGGCACCAGCCGGCCGGTGGCGGGGTCGGCGACGGTGTCGAGCTGCCCGCCGACCGCGCTGGCCACCACGGGCACGCCGCAGGCCATGGCCTCCAGCGGGACGATGCCGAACGGCTCGTAGTCGGCGGGGCACACCACCACGTCGGCCGAGCGCAGCAGCGCCGGAACGTCCTGGCCGGCGACGGCTCCGGCGAAGCGGACCCGGTCGGCGACCCCCGCGTCCCGGGCGATGCCGCGCAGTCGCCGCACCTCCGGGTCGTCGTCGAGCCGGTCCGCCGGCGGTCCGCCGATGACGACCAGTTCGGTCTCGGGGAGCCGGGCGAGGGCGGTGACGGTGACCGCGGCGCCCTTGCGGGGCACCAGCCGGCCCAGTTGCAGCAGCCGGTACGGGTGGGGTCCGCGGGGTGCGGCGGGCCCCTCGGGGGTGAACCGTTCGGTGTCGACGCCGCACGGCACGACGGTGACCTTCTGCGGCGGAACGCCCATGCGGGCCAGCTCGTGCACCTCGTCGCGGCAGGTGGCGACGACCCGGTCGCAGCCGAGCCCGATCTCGATCTCGCCCGGGATGCGCTCGGGCGGACTGGTGTCGGCCAGCCGCTGGTGCCGTCGCTTCACCGTGCCGAGCGCGTGGTAGGTGTGCAGCAGCGGCAGCCCGTGCTCGCGGGCGGCGTGCATCGCGGCGAGGCCGGACATCCAGTAGTGCGAGTGCACCACGTCGGGGGCGCGGGTGCGCCAGCTGCGGGCGAGGTAGCGGCCGAAGGCGTCCATGTGCGGCAGGAGTTCGTCCTTGGGCAGGGCCTCGGCGGGCCCGGCGGGCACGTGGTGCACCTCCACGCCCTCGCACAGCCGCACCCGGGCGGGCAGGTCGGGCGCGTCGCGGCGGGTGTAGACGGTGACGAGGTGGCCGCGATCGGCGAGGGCGGCCGCGAGGCTGGCCACGTGGACGTTCTGGCCTCCGGCGTCGACCCCGCCGAGCGTGGCGAGGGGGCTGGCGTGCTCGGAGACCAGGGCGATCGCGAGGGCGCCCGGGTCGAGTCCGTCACCGCCGAGGGGCCCGGCGGGGAAGGCGCTGAGGGACGGGGTCATGAGCACACCTCCGTGATCAGTCGCTCCCAGTCGGCCAGGAAGCGCTTGAGCCCGTAGCGTTCGAGGGCCGCCTGGCGGGCGCGCGCCCCGTCCGCCGCCGCGGCCTCGGGCTCGTGCAGGTAGTGGCGGGCGGCCCGGGCCAGGGCCTCGGGCCGGGTGGACAGGGCTCCGGCGCCGGGCGGGACGGCCTCCACCGCCTCGGTGGTGGCGAGCGCGAGGACGGGCATGCCCAGGTGCATGGCCTCCAGCAGCGACAGCCCCAGGGAGGTCCAGCGCACCGGGTGCAGGTACATGCGGCGTTCGGCCATGGCCGCGTGCAGCTCGCTCTGGGGCAGGTCGGCGGCGCTGCACCGGTCGGGCGGCAGGCCGAGGTGGGCGGCCAGGTCCGCGGTGCCCATGCCGAACACGTCGACCGGCACCGCCTCGGCCAGTCCGGGCAGCAGGTCGGTGCCGGTGTGGCGGCCGCGCCGCACGGGTTCGTTGACGACGACGGCGGCGCGGGCGAGCCGGCCGGTGTAGCGGTGGCCGGGGTCGACGATGCCGTGCTCGATCACCTCGGTGCGGGTGCGGCCGCAGTCCCAGAACAGCCGGTTGAAGTGGGTGACGTGCACGAGCGTCAGGTCGGTGCGGTCGGCGCACGGGTGGCGGGTGTCGGGCACGTCGCCGTCGGGCGCGTTGTGCTCCAGGTACACGGCGGGCACGTCCCGGCCGGGGCGGCGGCCACCGAGCCAGCGTTCGGCCAGCTCGCTCTCGTGCGGGCGTTGCAGCAGCACGAGGTCGACCGGTGTGTCGCGGAGCTGCTCGGGGGTGACCTCGCGCACCGACGCGGGCCAGGCGAAGGTGCGGGCCCGCCCGAGACCGTCCGGGTCGCGGCCCGGGGTGACGGGGACGAGGTAGGTGTGCGGGCCCTGGACGAACGCGGTGGTCCAGGAACCGTGCACGTGCCACAGCAGGATGTTCATACGGTCGCTCCTCGCTCCGTCTGTTCTCCCTGGCCGGCGGGGTGGTCGGTGAGGGCCGCGACGGCCGCGAGCACCTCGGCGTCGCCGATGGCGTCCAGGCAGGGGTGTCCGGGCACGGGGCAGTGCCGTGCCCGGGTGTCCGCACACGGGGCCCGCCGGTCGCCCAGCAGGATGTGCGGCACGCCGTAGGGGGCCCACCGTTCGGCTGGCACGACCGGCGCGAAGAGGCTGACCACGGGCGTGCCGACGGCCGCGGCGAGGTGGGCCGGGCCGGTGTTGCCGGCCACGACCGCCCGTGCGCCGGCCAGCACCCCGGCGAGCTCCGGCAGATCGGTGGCGCCGCCGAGGTCGAGGGCGTGCCGGCCCGCGACCCGTGCGGTCAGCCCGCTCTCGGCGCGTCCGCCGGTGACGACGACCCGGTGCCCGGCGGCGGACAGCGCGGCCACGGCCTGGGCGGCCCGTCCGGGCGTCCAGGCTCGGGCGGGGACGGCGGCGCCCGGGTGGACGACGACGTACGGCTCGGGTCCGGTGAGGTGGGTGGTGCGCGGTGGCGGTGTCACCGCGAGGGCGCCGTCGTCGCCGTCGGGCAGCGCGAAACCGGCGGCGTGCGCCAGGTCGAGGGCGGCGAGCACCTCGTGGCGGTGGGGCCGCCTGCGGTGCCTGAGGTCGAGCAGGGCCCCGGGGTAGTCCTCGCAGTCCGCGCCGGTCCAGCCGATGCCGGCCAGCTTCAGCAGCAGGGCGGCGGGCAGGGGGCTCTGGTGGTAGGACACGAGGACGAGGGCCCGGTCGAAGCGGCCGGCGGTGAGCGCGCGCATCAGTTCGCGGGTCGCCGCCCGGCTGACCGGCGCCGGTTCCAGCCCGACCCAGGGGGCGTCGTGCACCAGCACGTCGTCCACACCGGGCAGCATCCGCGCGGCCGCCGCGCCCTGGGGTCCGCACAGCAGCGCGGTGTGGGACGACCCGGCGGCGACGGCGCGCACGGCGGGACCGGCCAGCAGCACGTCCCCGGCGCTGTCCAGGCGCACGACGAGGGTGCGGGGGCGACGGTCGCGCGACGGCAGGGGGGTCATCGCGCCTCCTCGGCCGGCCGGCCCGCGCGGTGGTCGGCCGCTCGGTGGAGGGGGCCGTCCGGGTCGAGCACGAGGCGCACCGCCGTCGGCAGGTCCGGGGCGGTGTGGTCGGCGTCCTCGATCTCCCCGGCCCGGGTGACGGGCGTGGGGACCAGGACCCCGTGGGCGCCCGCGGCCCGCGCGGCCCGTATGTCGGCACCGATGTCGCCGACGACGACCGTGCGCCGCGGGGGGACGCCGAGGTGGCGGCACGCGGCGACGACGAGGCCCGGGGCCGGCTTGCGGCAGCCGCAGCCCTCCCCCGGTCCGTGCGGGCACACGGCCCAGACGGCGAACGGCCCGAGCAACTGGTCCACGCGCAGGCGGACGTCCTCCACCTGGCGGCGGGTCAGCAGCCCCCGGGCCACGCCCGACTGATTGGTGACGACGCCGACGGGCACCCCGGCGGCGCGCAGGGCGTCCACCGCCTCGCGCGCTCCGGGCATGGGCGTGACGCGGGCCGGGTCGCCGTTGTAGGGGACGTCGGCGACGAGTGTGCCGTCGCGGTCGAAGAGGACGGCCGCCGGGAGCGGGTGGCCCGGGCCGCGCGGGGGCCGCCGCACGGGGGGTTCGTGCGGCGCGGTGAGCAGCCAGGGGCCGTCGGCGGGGGTCACGACCGCTGCCGTTCCCTGGCCGGGGGGCGGGAGGGGGGTGCGGGCTCCCCGGCGCCGGGCGGGACGAGCGGACCGGCGTTGCGATGCTCGATCCGGCCGCGCAGCCAGTGCCAGGTCGCGGCGGGCGGCACGAGGGCACTGGTCGCGGCCATGGTGAGCACCTCGTCGCGGGTGGCCGGGCCGGGCAGGATCCGGGCGAGCGCGAACTCGGTGGTGCCCGCGAGCCATGCTCCGGCCCACACCGCGGCCGCGCGGTGCCGGCCCAGCAGGGTGCAGCCGAGTGCGGTCACGGCGGCCCCCGTCACCGCCAGGTGCAGCGGCAGCCGTCCGCGGGGTGCTCCGGCCCGGCGCCACCAGTGGCGGCCGTGCAGCCGGGTCATCAGCACGTCGTCGGCGTTGCCGGCCTGGAGGCGGACGGAGATCCAGCGCCCGGCCGGCCGTACCGGGTGGGTGGTGGCGCGCCGGCCGGTGGTGAGGGTCCAGCCCGCGTCCAGGACGCGCAGGGCCAGGTCGGCGTCCTCGCGGAAGGCGCGCCGGAAGCGTTCGTCGAAACCGCCGACGGCCACCAGCGCGGCCCGGCGGTACGCCATGTCGGCGGTGATCCAGCGGGCCCCGGCGAGTCCGGCGGTGTTGCGTTCCCAGTCGGTGGGGCGGCGGTCGGGCGGCAGGGGCACCTCGATGCGGGCGGTGATCGCGGCGGTCCGCCCGGTGGCGGCCGCGAGGTCCAGGGTGAGGTCGTCGCCCCAGGTGGGGCCGGGGACGACGTCGTCGTCGAGGAACACGATCCAGGGCACGTCGCCCGCCGCGCGCCAGCCGAGGTTGCGTGCGGCCGCGGGTCCGCGCGCCCCGCCGGGCACGACGATCGTGCGCGCGCGCAGGGCGGGCGGGACGTCGGCGGTGAGGGGCACCCGGGACGCGTCGGGCCGGTCGTCGACGAGGACGACCCGTACCGGGCCCGGTCCCGTCGCCTCGGCGAGTGCGTGCAGGCACTTGCCCAGGCTGGGCCGCCCGAGGGTGGGGATCACGACGGCGTAGGCGGCGTCCCGGGCCGGTGCGCCGAAGTCGGTCATCGCGGGCCTCCGGCGTCGTCGCTGCGGGAGTCGGTGCGGAACAGGTCGCCGCGCCGGATCGCGTACGGGCCGATGGCCAGCAGGTCGACGGGCGAGGAGCCGAAGCACTCCAGGGCGTCGCGCGGGTCGTCGACCATGGGCCGGCCGGCCGTGTTCAGGCTGGTGTTGACGACGACGGGCAGTCCGGTGAGCCGCTCGAACTCCTCGAGCATGCGGGCGACCAGCGGTTCGCGGTGGCGGTCGACGGTCTGGATGCGGGCCGTTCCGTCGACGTGCACGACGGCGGGGATGCGGTCCCGCCAGGCGGGGTCCACGTCGTGCACGAACAGCATGTACGGGCTGGGCAGCGGGCCGTCGAAGATGCCGGCGGCCCGGTCGGCCAGCACCATCGGCGCGACGGGCCGGAACTGCTCGCGTCCCTTGACGTCGTTGAGCCGCTCCAGGTTCCCGGCGTGCCCCGGGTGGGCCAGCAGGGAGCGGTGGCCGAGGGCCCGCGGGCCGTACTCGGAGCGGCCCTGGAACCAGGCGACGATCCCGTTGTCGGCGAGGGCCCGGGCGACGGTGGCGGCGATGTCCGCGGGGCGCTCGAAGGGGACGGCCGCGGTCTTCAGCCAGGCGCCGAGTTCCGCGTCGGACCAGTCGCGGCCGAGGTCGGCGCCGGCCATGGCCTCCGGCATGTCCCCCTCGCGCGCGGACAGCAGCAGGGCGCCGCCCAGGGCGGTGCCCGCGTCACCGGCGGCGGGTTGCACCCACACGCGGGAGAACGGCCCCTCGCGGGCGATCCGGGAGTTGGCGACGCAGTTCAGGGCGACGCCGCCGGCCAGGGTGAGCACCCGGTCGTGGGTCCGGCCGTGCAGCCAGCGCACCAGGTCGAGCAGGGTCTCCTCCAGGACGGCCTGGGCGCTGGCGGCGACGTCGGCGTGGTCCTGGGTCCACGGCTCGTCGGCCCCGCGGGGGGCGCACAGCTCGTGCCAGGGCACGCCCGCGGCGTGGAAACCGCCGTCGCCGGTCGGGTACACGTGGCGGCGCAGTTCGGCGAGCATGCGGGGGCTGCCGTGCGAGGCCAGGGCCATCACCTTGAACTCGTCGGAGGAGCGCAGGAATCCGAGGTGCTCGGTGAGTTCCTCGTAGACCAGGCCGAGCGAGTGCGGCAGGTCCTGCGCGTACAGGGCTTCGAGCCGGTCGCCCACGCGGCGCGCGGCCAGGTGGGAGGCGCGCTCGCCGCGGCCGTCGAGGACCAGCACGGAGGAGTCGCCGGCGTCGGGGGCGGCGAAGGCGCCCGAGGCGGCGTGGGCCATGTGGTGCGGCACGAAGCGGACCCGGCCGGCGTCGAGGCCGGGCAGCGCGGTGCTCAGGAAGGCCGGTGCCTCGCGGGCGTAGGTCAGCCGCAGGTGGTCCCAGGGGTCGTCCAGGCCCATGTCGGCGGCCGGCCGGGCCAGTTCGGGGTCGAAGGAGTAGGCGACGGCGTCGAGGTCCTGCGGACGCAGCCCGGCCCGCTTCAGGCACCAGGCGGCGGCCTGCTCGGGCAGTTCCCACGCGGAGAACGGCAGGGGCCGCTTGCCGTGCTTGCGCCGGGAGAACCGCTCCTCCTCCGCGGCGGCGACGGTCCGCCCGTCGATCACCAGGGCGGCGGCGGGGTCGTGGAAGAGGGCGTTGATGCCGAGGATGCGCATGACGGGCGGGCCTTTCGGCGGTCGGGACGGATCCGGACGCGGCGGGGCGGCGGGGGGGGCCACCCCGGGCGGGCTCAGGCGTCCGCTTCGTGCTCGCGGAACCAGGCGATGGTGCGCCGCAGTCCTTCCTCGGCGCGCACCTGCGGCTCCCAGCCCAGCTTGTCGCGGGCCAGGGTGATGTCCGGGCAGCGCACGGCCGGGTCGTCCACCGGGCGTTCGATGTAGCGGATCTCCGAGGGGGATGCGGCGAGTTCGACGACCAGGCGTGCGAGGTCGAGCATGGTGATCTCGCCGGGGTTGCCGATGTTGACCGGGCCGCGCATGCCATGGGCGGCCGCGGCGAGGATGCCGCGCACGGTGTCGTCGACGAAGCACAGCGACCGGGTCTGCCGGCCGTCGCCGGTCACGGTGAGGGGCTCGCCGGCCAGGGCCTGCCGGACGAACGTCGGCACGGCGCGGCCGTCGTGGCCGCGCATGCGGGGGCCGTAGGTGTTGAACAGCCGCACGATGCAGGTGTCGGTGCCGTGGGTCTCGGCGTGGGCGGTGGTCAGCGCCTCGCCGAAGCGTTTGGCCTCGTCGTAGACACTGCGCGGGCCGACGGGGTTGACGTTGCCCCAGTAGCGCTCGTCCTGCGGGTTCTGCTGCGGGTCGCCGTACACCTCGGAGGTCGAGGCGAGGACGAAGCGGGCCTCGCAGGAGTGGGCGAGCTCCAGGGCGTTGCGGGTGCCGAGACTGCCCGTCTCCATGGTGTGCAGCGGCAGCCGCAGGTAGTCCGCGGGGGACGCCGGGGAGGCGAAGTGCAGGACGAGGTCCGGCGGGCGCTTGACGCGCAGGCCCTCGGCGACGTTCGCCTGCACCAGCGTGAAGCCGGGCCGGTCGAGCAGCGCCGTGATGTTCTCGGGACGGCCGGTGCTGAAGTCGTCCACGCAGGTGACCTCGGCGCCCGCGTCCAGCAGGGCGGCGCACAGGTGGGAGCCGACGAACCCGGCACCGCCGGTCACGACGGCGTGTCTCCAGTTCCGTGAGAAGGCGGTGGTCATGGGTCGGTTCCCTCCGTCAGCGGCGGCACTGCCCGGCGCGACCTCGCGCCCGGGGCCATGGGGTCCGGGGCCGTCGAGCCTGTGACCAGCGTCCGTCGGCGGTCGGCGTCCGGCACGGTCGCTTACGGCGAACCGGTGAATCACGCGGAGTGAGGAGGGGGGTCCGTCCGGGCGTCGGTGCAGGTCACGCGGGGTGGCCGGACGCGCGGGGTGGTCCAGTGGGGAGCACCGGCCCGAACGCGCGGGGCGGTGCGGGCCGGATCGGGCGGGCTGGCGGGCTGGCGGGCGGGCGGGCGGGCGGGCGGGCGGGCGGGCGGCTCAGCCGATCAGGGTGCGGCCCGGGGCGAGACGGTCGGCCAGCTGCGCCTGGTGCAGTGCGGCCACGGGCCCGACCAGGTCGGGGTGGCGCAGCAGCGCGGCGGCGCCGAGGTCGCCGTCGTCGGGGGCGACGAGCCGCCGGAACGCGGCCGGTGAGCCGTCGGTGTGCATGCCGCCGGCGAGGGCGGCGACCGCCCGGCCCGCCAGCTCCGGGTCGGCGAGCAGGCAGGCCGCCCAGCTGGCGACGACCTCGTCCACCCAGGTCCGCCAGGCGTGCGCGTCCTCGTCGTCGTCGAGGACCGCGTGCGCACCGGTCACCCGGTCCAGCCGGGCCGAGCCGCCGGGGCCGGCGATGCCGAGGAGGGCGACGTCCATCTCGGTGGGGTACCTCAGCCACGCCGCGACCGTGACGGCCTGGCGGGCCTGCGCCTCGCACAGGGCGGAGGCCAGCGCGCCGCCGGAGGCGGGGAAGGCGCGGTGCAGCCACTGCGCGGTCGCCGCTATGACGGGGGAGAGATCTGCGTGCACGGCGGCCGTCCGAACGAAGGGGGCGGGAACTGGTCGTAGACGGTAGCCGCCGCCTCCGGCGCCGGGACGTGACGCGGGCCTCCTCCGCGGTGTGGCCTCGGCCACAGCACGGGAGCCGTGCCCAGCCGGTGCCGGGGGCGCCGCCGTCCGGCCGCACGGTCCGTTTCGCCGGGGCGGGGCCCGGGCACCCGGCCGCCGTGTCGAGCAACGAAACCGCGGGCCGCGCCCGGCCGTCGACGCGCCTGCTGCGTTTCGACGGCTGGATCGCGGGGGTCGGCACGGCGTCGGGGGCGCGTGCGGTGCTCGGCCATTGGGCGGACTCGCCGTTCGGGCCGTTCAGCGACGTGATGTTCGAGGGGGCCGACGGACGGCGGCTGCTGCTGGCGCCCACGCGGGAGACGGCGGACTTCATCGCCGGCCTGTACGTCTTCGACGAGGTGCGCGTGGTGCCGGTGGACGTCCGCGTCACCGGCCGGCGGCACTGGTCCGTGACCGCCCCGCCGCTCACCCTGCGGTTCGGCACCGGCCGCCGGGGGCTGCCGGGCCTCGCGCTGCGTGCGGTGCCGCCCGCTCTCGCCACCCGGCGGGGATGGATCGCCCTGTGGGACCGGCCCGCCCGCCTGCTGCTCGGGGCGGGCACCCACGGCAGCGTCCGGCCCGGACGGCATCAGTGGTACGGCGCCCGGGACCTGCACCGCATCACCTCGGCGAGCGCCGACTACGACGGAGCGGACCTCGGCCCGCTCGCCCCTGTGGAGCCTCCCGTACGGTTCGGCCCGGGCTCGACGCCCCGGGGACCCTGCCTGGTCCGGGTCACCACCCAGGTGGCCGTGGCGGACGACGGCACGTCGGCGGCGGCCCCGTGAGACACCGCCGTCGACCGGCCGCCCTGCTCGGGCGGGGCGCCGCGCCGTCTCACCAGTAGCGGCTGCTCAGGGCGGGCTGGTGCGCCAGGTCCACGGCGTCGCGCAGCCGCAGGGCGACGCTGATGGTGGCGCGCAGCGCGGAGGACGGGACGCTCTGGGCCGTCTCGGTGGCCAGCACCAGCAGACAGGCCGCAGCCTGCTCGACCACCGAGAGCGGCAGGATGAAGTCGCTGTCGGCCGCCGCGCGGAACGCCTTCAGCGGGACCCCGGCCCCGTCGATGGTCCGCTGCGCGGCCTGCTCCAGGTACTGGGCGGCCTGTTCGCACACCGGGGCGGGCAGGGCGATGGTGCGCTGGAACGGTGAACTCGTCATGAGCCACTGCTCCCCCGGCGGCGCCCGGCTCTGTCGGCGCGCGGCGGCTTTTCACCGTCCCGCGTGACGACGCGTGGCGAATGTCCCCGCGCCGCGCGACACCGCCAAGTCGAGTACTGCGACGAGCCGGTGGGCCGGGCCCGTCCCGGTGGCCATGACCGGCGGGGTGTGCAGGGCCGGGCTGCCGGATCCGCGGCGGGGCAGGGCCCGCAGACCGGGGCGGGCCCGCAAGCCGGGACGACAGCGGAGGCCGGGGCGGCGCCGGGGGCCGGGGCGGTACAGGAAGTCTCGGCGGTACCCGGACACGGTGGTGCCGGAGGCGCGACGGGTCCCGAAGCGGGGCAGGGCCGCAGGCCGGGGCGAGAGCGGCGGCCGGGGCGGCGCCCGCGGCCGGAGGTCGGGACGGTACGAAGAGTCTCGGCGGTACCGGGACGCGGCGGTGCCGGAGGCGCGGCGGGGGCCTTGAAGCGGAGCAGGGGGCGACTCCGAGGGCCGGGGCGGCGCTGGGGGCCGCGGCCGGGGCGGCACAGAGAGGCTCGGCGGTACCGAGACACAGTGGCGCCGGAGACGCAGCGGGGCCCCGAAGCGGGCAGGGCCGCAGACCGGGCCGACGCCGAGGGCGGGGACGAGCCCGCAAAACCGGGGGCGACGCCGGAGCCCGCGGCGCGGACCGGAGGCGGGGCAGGCCCGCAGACCGGGGCGACGCCGGAGGCCGGGGCGGGCCCGCAAACGGGGTGGCGACGGTGCCGGGGCGCAGCGATGCCGGAGGCCGGGGCGGGCCGCAGGCCGGGCGGCGCCGGGGCCGTCTCGGTGCCGGGGCGCGGTGATACCGGAACCGCGGTGGTACGGGGATGCAATGGTGCCGGAGGCGCGTGGTGATGCTGGAGGGGTCGCCGTGGTGGCGAGGGCCGTACGCTGGGTGGCGATCTTGCACCGCGTCGCGAGGAGCGGGAGGAGCGCGGATGACCGCCCGGACGGATGTCGTGGCCCGGCTCACCGGCCGGGCCGTGCGCGCGTGGCGGCCGATGTCGGGAGAGCTCACCGAGGCCACCCTCGACGACGGGCGGGTGGTGGTCGTGAAGCGGGCGCCGGGACCCGGCGCGGCACGGGCCGAGGCGGCGGGGCTGCGCTGGCTCGCCGACGCGGGCGGCGTGCGCGTGCCGGTGGTGCACGGCCACGAGGGCGACCGGCTGGTCGTCGACCGGGTCGCCGAGGGCCCGCCGAGCCGAAAGGCGGCCGAGCGCTTCGGGCGCGGGCTGGCCCACCTGCACGCCGCCGGGGCGCCGGCGTTCGGTGCCCCGCCGCCGGGCGGCCCCGCGGAGGCGTTCATCGGGCTCGCCCCGATGCGCAACGAGCCGGATGACGACTGGCCCCGCTGGTACGCCGGGCAGCGTGTGCTCCCGTACCTGCGCCGGGCCGTCGACGAAGGCACCGTCCGGCCCGGGGAGGCGGCCGTCGTGGAGCGGGTGTGCGAGCGGCTTCCCGCGCTGGCGGGCCCCGCCGAGCCGCCCGCGCGGCTGCACGGCGACCTGTGGAACGGCAACGTGCTGTGGGGGGCCGACGGGCACGTCCGGCTGATCGACCCGGCCGCGCACGGCGGGCACCGCGAGACCGATCTGGCGATGCTGCGCCTGTTCGGCTGCCCGTACCTGGACGCGGTGGTGGCCGGTTACCAGCAGGTGGCGCCGCTCGCCGACGGCTGGGCCGCACGCGTCGGCGTGCACCAGCTGTTCCCGCTGCTGGTGCACGCCGTGCTGTTCGGCCGGGGCTACGCGGAGCAGACCCTGTCCGCGGCCCGTGCGGCCCTGTCGGGCTGACGCGTCACCGCGTCACGACATGCCGCTCGTCCGGGACGCAGTGGGTCATCGTGAGCCCCTCGACGTCCCGCGGCTTGTTCTTGCCGAGGTTGGACAGGCGCTCGCGGTCCTCGTCGGTCAGGTCCTGGCTCGCCAGCGGCTCCAGGCCCGCCACGTCCTCGGGGCCGATGCCCAGTCCCTCGCCGACCCGCAGACCGAGGTCGTTCTCGACCAGCAGGAAGTGCCAGACCATGCGCTCCTGCACCGCCCGGTCGCACTGCGACAGCAGGTCGACGAAGTTCTTCACCAGGTCGTCGCGCTCCCAGTCCTCCAGGAGCAGGTAGCGCTGACCGGCCTGCAGGTAGTCGTTGGTGCGCGGGATGCGCTTGCGGGTCAGCCGGCCGACGATCTCGGGGCCCTGCTCGTCGTGGGTCGGGTACTGCGCCTCGCGCAGGCCGCCGGTGATCGAGGGTTCGTAGTTGACGTGCGGGTTCTCGCCGCCGCCGTCCTGGTGGTACGCCATCTGCCCGTCGCGCTGGTTGGTGCGCACCTCGGCGTTCTTGGCCTGGTTGACGGGCAGCTGGAGGTAGTTCGGCCCGACCCGGTAGCGCTGGGTGTCGCTGTAGGAGAAGGTCCGGCCGACGAGCATCTTGTCGTCGGAGAAGTCCAGCCCGTCGACGAGGACGCCGGTGCCGAAGGAGATCTGCTCGTTCTCGGCGAAGAAGTCCTTCGGCATGCGGTCGAGCACCATCCGACCGACCGGCTTCGGCGGGAAATCCTGCTCGGGCCAGGTCTTGGTGTCGTCCAGCGGGTCGAAGTCGAGCTCGGGGTGGTCGTGGTCGTCCATCATCTGGACGAGCAGCTCCCACTCGGGGTAGTCACCGCGCTCGACCGCCTCGTACAGGTCCTTGGTGGCGTGGCCGAGGGAGTCGGCCTGGACGTTGGCCGCGTCCTCCTCGGTCATGCTGCGCACGCCCTGCTTGGGCATCCAGTGGTACTTGACGAGCTTGGTCTGGCCCTCGGCGTTGACCCACTTGTAGGTGTTGACGCCGAAGCCCTGCATGTGCCGGTAGTCGGCCGGGATGCCGCGCGGGCTGAACAGGTTGACCAGCATGTGCATGGACTCGGGCGTCTGCGACATGAAGTCGAAGATGCGCCGGGGCTGCTGCTCGAAGGTCACCGGGTCCGGCTTGAGGGCGTGGATGACGTCCGGGAACTTGATGGCGTCGCGGATGAAGAAGACGCCGAGGTTGTTGCCGACCAGGTCCCAGTTGCCGTCCTCGGTGTAGAACTTCACCGCGAAGCCGCGCGGGTCGCGCGCCGCCTCGGAGGAGTCCCGCCCGCCGATGACGGTGGAGAAGCGGACGGCGAGGTCCGTGCGCTTGCCCTGCTCCTGGAAGAGCTTGGCGCGCGTGTAGCGGGAGATCGGCTCGTCGCCCCACTTCCCGTACGCCTCGAAGTAGCCGTAGGCGGTGACGCCGCGCGCATGGACGACCCGCTCGGGGATGCGTTCGCGGTCGAAGTGGCTGATCTTCTCGAGGAACTGGTAGTTCTCCAGCGTGGCCGGGCCGCGGGCGCCGACGGTGCGCTGGTTCTGGTTGTCGTAGACCGGATGGCCCTGCCGGTTGGTCAGTACCTTGCGGTCGTCGCCCGGTGCGGGGCCGGTCCCGGATACGTCCGTCATGTGCGTGGGCTCCTTCGGCTGGAGACCGGGGCGGCCGGGTCGTGCCCGGGGGCGGCCGCCGCCGATCATGGCGGGACGGGCCGGGTACCCGCCCCCCGCGGGTCACTCACGTCCTCTTTTCGGGTGAACCGACCAGATCCGTACAACCTTCGGCCGGTGGGCGGTGTCTTCCTCACCGAACGACCACATCCGTCCCGACGCGTTCCACGGGGGAACACATGAGCTCGGACCGTACTCGTCTGCGCCGCGGCACGGCCGTCGGCCTCACCGTCCTGATGGCGGCCGCTCTCGGTGCCGCCGGGGCCGGTGCCTCCACCGCCGGCACCGCCGCCCCGCAGAAGCACCAGACACAGCAGGCACAGCAGGCACAGCAGATCGCCTCGTCCGTCATCGGGTCCGACTACAAGATCACACTGACCGCGCTGCGCTCGACGCAGGACGCGTACGCCGCCTCGGTGCGGCTGCAGGTCTACACGCAGGCAGGGGGCACCTGGAAGGAGTCGGACCGCGTCACCGTCGGCGAGACGGACGGCTGGTTCTGGTACCCGCTGACGGGCAAGGGCGCCGTGTGCGCGTTCTCGACCGCGGGGACCGAGCCGGCGCCGCTGACCGTCAGCCTGCTGCTGACCCCGTCCCTCGGCTGCTCCGAGCCCGCGCACTACGTCGTGGAGGACGGCCGGGTCTCGGTGGAGTGAGCACGCCCCCGCACAGGGGAAGGCCCGGACCCCCGAAAGGTCCGGGCCTTCTCGCGCGCGTCGCGGCTCAGCCCTCGGCCAGGCGGCTGCGCAGCAGCTGCTTGCCCAGCTCGGCACCCTTGCGGCTGTCCGCCTGCGCCTTGCGGAACAGATCCGCGACCTCGGTGTCCTTGGCGCGCTCCGCGTCCTGGATGTAGCTCTCCAGCCGCAGGGCGTTGCTCAGGCACGCCTCGACGTACCAGATCAGGTTGTAGTCCTTGTCCTGCGTACCGGTCGCGCCGCCGGTCTCCGACTCGCTGGTCATACGGACCTCCTTCTCCGTGGAGCGGACCTCTTGTGGGCTGGCCGGGTACCCGGCCACCGGGAGTGCACACGGCCCGCAGCCCCGTCTCGGGGGCATGTTCCGGTCATCGCCCCCGGGCGGGCCGCGACCACGAGCAGACCGGCACGGAACACCAACTCCCCTCTGCAGCACGGCATTTCCGACGTTGACCGCAGAAGCACCCAGTCGTCGATCACTTTCGGAACGAAGTGGGACTCCACCGTGCGAGATCAGTCGATGACGGTGTGTACTGTGCTGCGGACGGTTCGCCCGAGCACCACCGACCCCGCCCTGACCGACCTCCCCTGGACTCACCTTCATGATCGACATACCGGACCTCGCCGTGGGCGGTCTCGCCCTCGGGACGCTGTCCGCGTTCGCTCTGGGCGGCGGTCTGCTGCGCTCCCGGCGGCACGTGGCCGCACTGCGGGCGACGACGGCCTCCCTGCGCGCCCGACTGGACGGCACCTCACGGATGTTCACGGCGGAGGTGGAGCACCTCGCGGAGCGGCGCGTGCCCGCCGCGGCCCGGCGCACGGCACATCCGCACGTCGCGGTCCCCGGCCCGCTGAACGCACAGGTGGCGGGTTCACCCGTCGAAGCAGCCCTGCAACGGGTGCTGGAGGCGCTGCACGCCGAGCTGGCCGCCCAGCGCACCAGGGTCGACGCCGCCGCACAGGCGGGGATGCGCGGGGCCACCCGGGAGATCCAGGCGGCGCTGTACCGCCTCCAGGACGCCCTGCGCTCCCTGCAACAGCGCTACGACGATCCCGAGCTGGCGCAGACTCTGTTCGCCCTGGACCACGAGAACGAGCAGTCCCTGCGGCGCGCGCAGGTCGCCGCGGTGGTCTGCGGGGCGTGGGTGGGTCTGGCCCGGCAGGAGTCCCATCTGGTCGACGCGGTGACGGGGGGTCAGGCGCGGCTCGTGGGGTACGAACGCGTCCGGGTGCACAACCACCTGGAGGCCGGCACCGCCCTGGTGTCCCACGCCGTGGAGCCGGTCGCCATCATCGTGGCCGAACTCCTCGACAACGCGCTGCGGCACTCCGCGCCCGACACCGACGTGGTGGTCAACCTGGAGGCCGTCCACCACGGCGTCTGCGTGACGGTGGACGACTCCGGTCTGGGCATGACCCTGGACGAACGGGCCCGCGCCCAGAGGATGGTCGCCGGTGGCGAGCCGATCCTGCTCACGGACCTGGGCGATCCGCCCCGGATGGGACTCGCGGCCGTCGGGCAGCTCACCCGGCAGTTCGACCTGAGCGTCGACCTGAGCTCGCCCTCGCCGTACGGCGGGGTGCGCGCGGTGCTGCGGGTGGGCAGTCACCTGCTGACCCGGATCGATCCCGAGGAGCAGCCCCCGGCGGCCAGCGCCCCGCGACCGACCCGCAGGGCGGCACCCGGGGCCGCGCGGGGCGGTTCCGGTTCGCCCGCCGGTGAGGAGGCCGGCGCCGGGCCGGCTCCCGCGCCCGGCGACGACAGGCCCGCGGCCGCCGGCCACGACGCTCCGGCCGCCGAACACGACGCTTCGGCCACGGGCCACGACGCTCCGGCCACCGGTCACGAGCCCGCGGCCGACGGCCGCGGGGCCGCCGACCGCCACCACGGCCCGGCGGGGACCGCCGTCGCCCCCGCGGCCGCCGACCACGCCTACGGCACCGCGCCGGACGACGGCACCGCCGCCCCGGCCCCGGGCCACCACGGCCCCCGGGACAGCGGCGGCCTGCCCCAGCGGCGCCGCCGCACCCGGGCGGCGGACGCGCCCGCCGCGTCCGCCCCGGACCCGCCCCGGCGGCGCGGCCCCGAGGAGTCCGCGGCGGCCCTCGCCGCCCTCCAGTCCGGCACGGCGGCGGCACGTTCCGCCGGCGGATCGAACGCCGGCGCCACCGGGCCCGTACCCGAGGACGCGCCGCCCGCGACCACGGCCGGGCCGGCGTCCGGCGGCACCGGCAGCGACACCTGCCGCACCGACACCGACACCGACACCGACGGCAATGACCACGAAGGGGGAACCGCGCGATGACCAGCCGCGCCACGGGGGACACGGCATGGGTGCTCGAACCGGTCCTGGAGGTGCCGCACGTCGTGGCGGCCGTCCTGCTCACCCGGGACGGACTGGTGACGGGCTGGACCGATGCCCTGTCGCAGCCGTCGGCCGAGCGGGTGGCCGCCATCACCAGCACCGTGCAGGGTGCCTGCCGCACCGCGGCGGCGGCCTTCGCGGACGCCGACCGGGCCGACGTCCGCCAGGTCGTCGTCGAGTCCGACCACGGATACGTGCTGATCGTGCCCACGGACCACGGCACCTGTGTGGCGGCCTACGGCGACCCGGACGTGCGCCTCGACCTGCTCGCCCACCGGGTGCACTCCCAGGTGGCGCGGCTGGGCCGGAAGGCCATGGCCGCCGGGCCCCGAGGCTCCGACGGCGGCACACCGGCATGACCGGCCGCCGAGGCGGCCGTCCCCTGGTTCCCGCGTACCTGTCCACCGGCGGGGTGGCCCGGCCCAGCCGTGACCATCTGGAGCGGCTGTCGGTCCTCACCGGCCGCGGCCTGCCGGCGCCCGCCGGTCTGCCCGCCGCGCAGGTGGCCCTGCTCGAGGAGCTTCAGGGCGGGTCCCTCACGGTGCTGGAGGCCGCGGCGCTGCTGCGGCTGCCGGTCTCCGCGGTGCTGGTGCTGGCCGCCGGGCTGCTCGACCGCGACCTGGTGCTGGCCCGCCCGCCGATCCCGCCCGCCCGCCGCTTCGACCCCGACCTGCTGAAGAGAGTGGCCGATGGCCTCCGCGACCTCAAACACCCTTGACGCCCGCAGCGGCGGCGTGGACATCCACCTGCCCGACACCGCCCGCGACCTGGTGAAGATCCTGGTCACCGGCCCCTTCGGGGTGGGCAAGACGACCTTGATCGGCTCGGTGTCGGAGATCCGGCCGCTGCACACCGAGGAACAGCTCACCGAGGCGTCCGTCCAGGTGGACGATCTCGCCGGGGTGCGGGACAAGTCGACCACCACGGTCGCCATCGACTTCGGCCGGATCAGCCTGCCGGGCGGCATCGTGCTGTACCTGTTCGGCACACCGGGCCAGGAGCGGTTCCGGACCCTGTGGGACGACATCGCCCACGGCGCGCTGGGTGCGCTCGTGCTGGTCGACTCCCGCCGGATCGACGCCTCGTTCGACGTGCTCGGGCTGGTGGAGGAGTCGGGGCTGCCGTACGCGGTCGCCCTCAACACCTTCCCGGACGCGCCCCGGCACCACACGCCCGCACAGCTGCGCGCGGCCCTGGACCTGGAACCCACGACCCCCATGGTGACCTGCGACGCGCGGGAGGCGAACTCCTCGATCGACGCCCTGCTCACCCTGGTGCAGCACCTGATCGACCACCACCCCCCGGAGCCCCGGTGACCCACCCCTCCCCCGCCGAGCAGGCCTTCACCCTCGCGGCACCCGTCCGCCTGTGGGAGGACGGCTTCGCCCGCGACCCCTCCTCGTACTACGCCGCCCTGCGTGCCCAGGGCCCGGTCGGCCGGGCGGAACTCGCGCCCGGCGTGCCGGCCTACGTCGTCACGGAGCGGCGGGCGGCGCTGGAGCTGCTGCACGACACGGACACGTTCTCGCACGACCCGCGGCCGTGGGAGGCGACCGTCCCGGACGACTCCCCGATCCTGGGGATGATGCGCTGGCGGCCCAACACCCTGTTCGCCGACGGCGCGGCCCACGTCCGGTACCGCACCGCGCTGCTCGACGCCTTCGACCTGGTCGAGCCGCACGACCTGCGCGAGCGCGTGCACCGGGCGGTGCACGTGCTGGTGAGCCGGTTCGGGCCGCGCGGACGGGCCGATCTGGTGGGCGAGTTCACCCGGCCGCTGATGGCGCTGGTGTTCAACAGCCTGTTCGGGCTGCCGGACAGCGCGAGCGACCGGCTCGACGCCGCCCTGGGCAAGATGATGGAGGGGGGCGCCCAGGCGGCCGAGGGCGAGGCCGAGTTCGGGGGCTACGTGCTGGAGCTGATCGCCGCCCGGACCCGGCAGCGCGGCGAGGACCTGCCGAGCCGGCTGCTGGACCACCCGGCGGGCCTGACGCCCGAGGAGGTCACCTGGCAGGTGTTCCTCACCCTCGGCGCGGGCCACGAGCCGACGGCGAACCTGGTGTCGAACGCCCTGTCGCGGATCCTCGGCAACCCGGCCTACTACTCGACCCTGACCAGCGGCGCCCGCCCGGTGACCGACGCGGTGCTCCAGGTGCTGCACCACGAGACCCCGCTCGCCAACTACGGGATCCACTACGCCCGTACGCCCGTCACGTTCCACGGCGCGCGGATCAGGGCGGCGGTACCGGTGGTGATCTCCTACGGGGCGCTGGCGGAGGAAGCCGAGCGCCGGCCCGGCGGCACGCGGCGCCACCCGTCCGACGCCTCGCACCTGTCCTGGTCGGCGGGCCCGCACGCCTGCCCGGTCAAGCAGCACACCCTGCTCATCGCCACCGAGGCGATCGAGCGGCTCACGCAGTGGCTGCCCGACCTCGAACCCGTGCTGCCGCGCGAGCGCCTGACCTGGCGGCCCGGCCCCTTCCACCGCTCGCTGACGGAACTGCCCGTCCGTTTCACCCCCCGCAGCCCCGACCAGCCAGGAGGACGCCCGTGACCGTCACCGACCGCATCGCCCTCGATCCGTCCGGCGCCGACATCGCCGCCGAGAGCGCCCGGTTGCGCGACCTCGGCGCGGTCGTCCCCGTGGAGCTGCCCGGCGGCATCCCCGCCTGGGCGCCCACGCGCCACGACACGCTGAAGGAGCTCATCCTCGACCCGCGGGTCAGCAAGGACCCGCGGCAGCACTGGCGGTTGTGGCCCGAGCTCGGTGAACACCCCTCCTGGGGCTGGATCCTGGGCTGGGTCGGGGTGGTGAACATGCTCTCCACCTACGGTCCGGACCACACGCGGCTGCGCAAGCTGGTCGCGCCCAGCTTCACCCACCGCCGCACCGAGGCGATGCGGCCCCGCGTGGAGGCCATCACGGCGGAGTTGCTGGACGCGCTGGACGCGGCCGGCGGCGGGACCGTCGACCTGAAGGAGGGGTTCGCGCATCCGCTGCCCATGCGGATGATCTGCGAACTGTTCGGTGTCCCGGACGAGTTGCGCGCGGACACCGGGCGGCTGATCGCGGCCATCATGGACACCAGCGACCCTGGTCCGGAGCACGCGGCCCACGTCCAGCGGCAGATCGGCACGGTGCTGCCCGCCCTGATCGCCCACAAGGCGGCGCACCCGGGCGACGACATGACCACCGAACTGATCCGGGTCCGCGACGAGGACGGCGACCGGCTGAGCGACGAGGAACTGCTGTACACGCTCCTGCTGGTGATCGGCGCCGGCTACGAGACCACGGTCAACCTCATCGGCAACGCCGCCGTGGCCCTGCTGCGCGATCCGCGGCAGCTCGACGCCGTGCGGGCCGGGCGGATCGGCTGGGACGCCGTCGTCGAGGAGACGCTGCGGGCGCACCCGTCGATCGCCTCGCTGCCGCTGCGGTTCGCCGTGAGCGACCTGTCGGTCGGGGGCGTCACGATCCCCGCCGGCGACGCCATCATCACCACCTACGCCGCGGCCGGACTCGACCCCGAGCACTACGGGCCGGACGCCCACGTCTTCGACGCCACGCGCGCCGCCGACGACCACCTGTCGTTCGGGATCGGGGTGCACCGCTGCATCGGAGCCCCGCTGGCCCGGATGGAGGCGCTGACCGCGCTGCCCGCCCTGTTCGACCGCTTCCCCGGCCTGCGGCTCGCGGCGGGTGACGAGGAGCTGCGGCAGGTGCCGTCGTTCATCGCCTTCGGCTGGCAGGAGATCCCGGTGCGGCTGCGGGACTGAGGATCGCGCCGCGGGAGCGGGCACCGCGCCGCGGCGGGAGCCGCGCGGGAGCGCGACCGGTCCCCCGTTCCGGTCGTGCCCCCGCGGTGCCCCGAACCTACGTGCCGGACGGCGGCCTTGTGAATCGTCCCGGTGCCCATCGCGCACGGCAGCGGACTCACCTGTGCACAGCCGCGCCCGGTTTGCCCGGGTTCGCCGGGCGTCGCGGCCCGGCCCGCTGCCGGACCGCCCGGGCACGCCGCTCAGTCGGGCTCGCCGAACACCGGCAGATCGAGGTCGCCCACGGCCAGGTGGGCGAGGACGACCTCGTACAGGTCCGTGCCCGAGGTGAGCAGCCGGCGCTCCAGAACCGGTTCGGCGCTGCGGACGTGTTCGCGCACGGTCTGCGCGTGCATGCCGAGCGCCTGGGCGGCCCGCTCGGCGTTGCCGCCCGCCGCGATCCAGGCGCGCAGGGTGCGGCGCGGGTTGCGCGCGTCGGCGTCCAGCCGTCCGAGCAGGTCCCGCGCCCAGGAGCGCAGGGCGGGCCCGGACAGCAGGTCGGCGAGCAGCGCTCCGCGGCCCCGGGAGCCGTCGGCCGGGTGGCTGTCGGGCAGGCCGATCCGCGTGTTGACCGCCAGGTGGACGACGGCCCGGGCCGCGAGGCCGGTGAAGTCCGCGCCGAGCAGGTTCTCCACCCGTTCCATGCGGGCACGGACGGTGTTGCGGCTCACGCCGAGAACCTTGGCGGCGTTGACGGCGGTGAACTCCAGGCCCAGCCGGTTGGTGGCGAGGAGCTCGGCACGGGTGTGGTGCGGCAGCGCGTCCAGCGGGCGCAGCGCCCGGGCCGTCCAGCCGCGCAGCAGCTCGGGGTCCATCAGGCGCTCGGGGTGGGTCCGCTCGGCGTAGACGGCCGTCTTGTCCGGCCGGAAGTGCGCCACCGCGAGGGCGCTGACGGCCTGCCCGTAGGCCGTCGCGGTCCGGGCGAGGCTCTGGCGGACGCTGCCGCCGAGGAACAGGTCGCGGTGCCCGGCGACCAGGGACCGCAGCGCACCGGCGGCGCTGTCCCGGGGGCTGACGACGATGACGTGGCCCGACATGGCGGGGCACCGGACGACGAGGGCGTTCTCCCCGGTGCGGTCCAGGCATTCCCGGGCGACGCGGTCGCGGGCGGAGGGCGCGGACTCCACGACGTAGACGCACGCCGTGTCGGCGTCGAGCAGCCCCGGCCACAGCCCGGCGGCGACGCGGCGGGCGGCGACGGTGTCCTCGACCATGAGCAGCTGAAGGATGGCCAGACGCAGGTCGGAGGTGGCCCGCCGGAGCCGGTGCCCGGCCGCGGCCGACTCGTGCGCGGTCAGCAGCAGGCCGATCACCTGGGCGGTGTGCGTGACGGCGTCGGAGGCCCGCCGGTCGAACGGCGTGGCGCGGGAGACGGCCAGGACACAGGACCGTGCGGCGTGCTCCACCCTGACCAGGCGCAGATGACGCTCCCGGCTCTGCCAGGCGGCGGAGGCGATCCGGCCGGCGGCGACGTCCGCGACGAGGCCGCCGTCGAGCGGCAGCCGGTCGCCGGCCATCAGGTTCCCGGCGTCGTCCTGGAGGGCGACGGCGGCGTCCACCGTGCCGGAGAGCCAGGCGACGACCCTGCGCACATCGCGGCCCGCAGGCCGCAGATGCTCCAGGAGCTCCGCCGCCCACGCCCCTTCGGCGCCGATCGCCGCCCTTCCTGTCCCGTCCTCACGGCCGGTCACCTCGGCCCTCCCCTCGCTGCTCGTGCCGCCGTACGGCACACCGGCCGGGGACGTTACCCGACGGGTGCCGGGCCGTCCCGGGGGCACCGGCGGGCCCGGTCCTGCGGGTCGGGCCCCGGCCCCTGCGCCTGCGGCCGGTGCGCGCGGCTTAAGCTCGGCGGATGGCGAAGTACTACGACGTGCACCCCGACAACCCCCAGCCGCGCACCATCGGCCAGATCGCCGACAGCATCCGCGCGGACGCCCTTGTCGCCTACCCCACGGACTCCTGTTACGCACTGGGCTGCCGTCTGGGCAGCCGCGACGGCATCGAGCGGATCCGCTCGATCCGCAAGCTGGACGACCGGCACCACTTCACGCTGGTGTGCCAGGACTTCGCGCAGCTCGGGCAGTTCGTGCGGATCGACAACGACGTGTTCCGCGCGATCAAGGCGTCCACGCCGGGCAGCTACACGTTCATCCTGCCCGCGACGAGGGAGGTGCCGCGGATGCTGCAGCACCCCAAGAAGAAGACGGTGGGCGTGCGCATCCCCGACCACGTCGTCACGCAGGCGCTGCTCGCCGAGCTCGGTGAGCCGCTGCTGTCGAGCACCCTGCTGCTGCCCGGGGAGGAGGAGCCGTTGACGCAGGGCTGGGAGATCAAGGACCTGCTCGACCACGTGCTGGACGGGGTCGTCGACTCCGGCGACTGCGGCACCGAGCCGACGACGGTCGTCGACTTCTCCGGCGGCGAGGCGGAGATCGTGCGGTACGGGGCGGGCGACCCCGCGCGGTTCGAGTAAAGCGCGACCCAAGGGCCGTTCACGGTTCAACCTTACGGCGGGGGTGGGCGAATTGCCCCGGAACCGCGCGTGCCACGATGACCATGATCCGCCCGGTCACGCGGACGGTTCCGGCCCGCCACCCCCCGCAGAAAGGCAGCCCGCCATGACCGCCGTACAGGGAACCGCCGTCGACATCCCCACGGAGGACGGCATCGCCGACGCCTACCTGGCCCAACCCGGCGACGGGGCCGCGCACCCGGCGGTCCTGCTCTTCATGGACGCCTTCGGGCTGCGTCCGCACCTGCGCTCCATGGCCGACCGGCTGGCCGGTGCGGGCTACACGGTGCTGGTGCCCAACCTGTTCTACCGGGCGGGCCGCGCCCCGCTGTTCGACCTGCCCGACTTCATCGACCCGCAGGCGCGACCGGGCACGTGGAAGCAGATCATGCCCGTCATGCAGGCCCTGACCGGCGAGCGGGCCATGCGGGACGCCGGCGCCTATCTGCGGTGGCTGGCCGCGTCGCCCGCGGTCGCCGACGGCCCGGTCGCCCTGACCGGCTACTGCATGGGCGCCCGCCTCGCCCTGCTCACCGCCGGGACCTACCCCGAGCGGGTGGCCGCCGCGGCCGGCTTCCACGGCGGACGGCTCGCGACGGACAAGCCCGACAGCCCCCATCTGGTGGCCGGGGACGTCACCGCCGAGCTGTACTTCGGCCACGCCGACCAGGACCACTCGCTGCCGCCGGAGCAGATCGACCGTCTGGAGCAGGCCCTGACCGAGGCCGGTGTCCGCCACCGGTGCGAGGTGTACACGGGCGCCCCGCACGGCTTCACGCAGGCCGACACGGCGGCGTACCACCGGGAGGGCGACGAGCGGCACTGGTCGGCGCTGCTGGACCTGCTCGCGCGCACGTTCTGACACCGGACCACTCCGGTGCGGCGGGAGTCGCGCCCCGCCCATCTCCCGCCCCGGGCAGGGTTGTTACGGTGCACCGGTGTCCGACTCCTCACGCGATACCGCCGAGGGCGCCGGCTGGGGCGGTGCCGAACGCGGCGCCTACCGGCAGCTGATGCCGCCGAAGACGGAGAAGATCTCCTGGCTGGACCCGAGGATGCTGTGGGTCGCCCGCAACGGTGTCCTGGCCTCCTGGTTCGGCGACCCCACCGGCCGCACCCGCGCCCGCTGGGTGGCGCAGCGGGCCGCCGCCGGCGCCCCGGCCGACAAGGTGATCCGGCGCGACGACCCGGACCGCTTCTCGTTCCTGGTCATCGGCGACACCGGGGAGGGCGACGACCCGCAGTACGCCGTCGTGCCCGGGTTGCTGAGCGCCGGCCGGGACACCCGTTTCGCCGTCCTGGCCAGTGACGTCGTCTACCCGGTGGGCAGCGCGGACGACTACGGCCCGAAGTTCTTCCGCCCGTACCGCGACTACCCGGCGCCGATCTACGCGATACCCGGCAACCACGACTGGTACGAGGACCTCGACGGCTTCATGCGGGTCTTCTGCGACGACGCGCCCGCCCTGCCGCCCGAGCCCCGGCCGCGCCCGCTGACCCGCGCCTGGCTGCGCTCCCTGCTCTGGCACCGGCCGCACCCCGGCGACGGCCGACGGCTGGCCGCGGCGCGGACCCTGCGCTCCGCACCCGCCCAGCAGGCCGTCCAGCCCGGGCCGTACTGGGCGATCGACGCCGGCCCGGTGCGCATCGTCGGCATCGACACCGGCCTGCTCGGCACCCTCGACGCCGAGCAGGGCGCCTGGCTGCGCGAGGTCTCCCGCGGGCCCCGCCCGAAGATCCTGGTCACCGGCTCGCCGCTGTACGTCGACGGACGGCGCGAGCCGTGCGCGGTCGAAGGCGGCGGCACCGTCGACGACATCGTCCGCGACCCGGCCCACCACTACGTCGCGGCGATCGGCGGCGACATCCACAACTACCAGCGCTACCCGGTCCGGCTGGACGACGGGCGCACCCTCCAGTACGTCGTCGCGGGCGGCGGCGGGGCGTTCATGCACGCCACCCACACCATCCCCCGCGTCGACGTCGCCGGCGTCAGCGAGGCGGACTTCCGCTGCTACCCGCTGCGCGGCGACTCCCTGGCCTTCTACAGCCGCCTCTACGGCCGGCGGTTGCGCCTGCCCCGCTTCTTCACCCTCACCGAGGCCGAGGCGACGGCCGTGATCGCCGAGCGCCTCGGCATCCCGCCCACGCGCGCGCAGGGCGCCCCGGTGAGGGTGACCCGGCGGGTGCGGCTGGTCGCCGCGCTGCTCGGTACCGGCCGCCGCCCCGACCGGGCCAGGCGGTTCCGGCTGCCGGTGCGCAAGATCTACACGTCGTTGTTCTCCCCGGGCTCGGCGACGTACAGCCCGCCCTTCTTCAAGTGCTTCCTGCGCCTGGACGTCTCCCCGGAGTCGGTCCGCCTGCGCTGCCACGCGGCGACCGGCAACCGGGCCCAGGAAGTCGCCCCGCCGGTCGAGGACGAGGTGACGATCCCGCTGCGCTGATCGGCGGAGGACGGGAACACGGCGGTGGCGACCGGGGTTGCCACTGCCGTGAGCCATCGAGCGAGCAACGACGGAGGACCCGTGCCACCGACCTCACGACCGCTGCGGAAGCTGGGATTCCTGACCATCGGGCTGTTCGACGAGGCGGATCCGCGCCGGGGTCACGAGTCCACGCTGGAGATCATCGAGCTCGGCGAGCGGCTGGGCTTCGACAGCGCCTGGGTGCGCCACCGCCACCTCCAGTACGGCATCTCCTCCCCCGTCGCCGTCTTGTCGGCCGCCTCCCAACGCACCCGCCGGATCGAGCTGGGCACGGCGGTCATCCCGCTGGCCTGGGAGAACCCGCTGCGGCTGGCCGAGGACCTCGCCACGGTCGACCTGCTGTCCGGCGGGCGGCTCAACCCGGGCGTCAGTGTGGGGCCGCCGGCGCACTTCGAGCAGGTCAAGGACGCCCTGTATCCGCACACGGCCGACGCGGAGGACTTCGGCTACGGCCGTGTGGAGCGGCTGCTGGACTTCGTCCGCGGCAAGCCGGCCTCGGACTTCAGCGGGGTGGAGGGCTTCGAGGTCTTCTCCGACCGTGTCCAGCCGCACTCCCCCGGGCTGGGCCGCCGCATGTGGTACGGCGGTGGCAGCCTGCGCTCGGCCCGCTGGGCGGGCGAGCACGGCATGAACCTCCTCACCAGCAGTGTCGTGAAGGCCGAGGACGCGGAGGGGCCCTGGGACTTCGCGGCGATCCAGCTCGCCCAGATCCGGGCGTTCCGCGCCGCCCACCCCGACGGCGAGGCGGCCCGGGTCTCGCAAGGGCTGGTGGTGATCCCGACGGACTCCGCGACCCCCGGTCAGCGCGCCCGCTACGCGGAGTACGCCGCCCGGCGCACCCCGCGCACCACGTCCCCGCAGGGCCCGGCCCGCCTGCTGTTCGCACCGGACCTGGTGGGCCCGTCGACGGAGATCGCCGAACGGCTCCACGCACACGCCGCGTTCCGCGAGGTCGACGAGGTCGCCTTCGCACTCCCCTTCGCCTTCGGCCACGAGGACTACGTCCAGATCCTCACCGACCTGGCCACGCACCTGGGGCCCGCCCTCGGCCGGCACCCCCGTGGCTGAGCCCCCCCCGGCCGTAGGTGACCTCGGGTCACCAGCGGCCGGGGGCCGTTCCCGTGACGGGTTGTGAGGGGCGGCCGTCGGGGCCGACGGGGACGTCACCGGCGAGCATCACGCGATGCATGATCCGCGGGTGGTCCAGGTGGGCCGTGTCGCCGGGGGCGAGGTGCATCGTGGTGCGGTTGTCCCAGAACGCCACGCTGCCCGGTTCCCAGCGGAAGCGGACCGTGTACTCGGGCCGGACCGCGTGCTCCAGCAGCAACTCCAGGATCGCCGCGCTCTCGGGCCGGGACAGGCCCTCGATCTGCTCCACGTAGTAGCCGTTGACGTACAGGATGCGCTCGCCCGTCTCGGGGTGGACCCATACCAGCGGGTGCAGCGAGGCGACCTGGTGCTCCAGCAGGTGACGGACGTAGCCGTCGTCGCCGGGCCGGGGCTGGTAGCCGACGCCGAGCCGGTGCTCGGCCCGCAGCCGGTCGGTGAACTCCCGCAGCGGCGCGGACAGACCGGCGTACGCGGCCGCCAGGTTCGCCCAGGTCGTGTCGCCGCCGTAGGGCGGGACGGTCTCCGCCCGGAGGATCGTCGCGGCGGGCGGGTCGACGCGGGCTCCGTGGTCGCAGTGCCAGCCGCGCTGCAGGGTGTGGCGGCGCCGCCGCAGCCACTCGTCGTGCTCCATGCCGTACCGCCCCCCCAGCTCCAGCCGGTCGGCGGTGGTCTCGATCTCGGGGACGTCGGGCGGTGAGGCCTTGCCGCGCCGCGGCAGCACCACCGGCCGGCCGAACCGCCGCGCGAACGCCACGTGCCCGGCGTGGTCGAGCCGCTGCCCGCGGAAGAACACCACCTTCCACCGCAGCACCGCCGCCCGGACGGCGGTGACGGTCGCGTCGTCGAGATCGGCGGCCAGGTCCACTCCGTCGATCTCCGCCCCGATGTGCCCGGCGACCGGCCGGACCTCGATCCCGGCCTTTCGCGCCGCCTCGTCCGTCCTCGGGCTGTCCGTCGTCATGAGCGCTCCGCTGGTCGTGGGCGTGGTCCTGTCTTCCGGGAGATCGTGACAGCGATCCCGGCGGAGGGCGACCACGCCTCCGGGCCGCACGGCTCCCGGTCCCCCGGTTGATCACCGCCCACCCCGTCCGCGACGCTGGGGGGACGACACAGTCAACGGGAAGGCCCGACGGTGATCAGCATCCCGACGCACACGCTCAACGACGGCACGGCGCTCCCGGCCCTGGGTTTGGGCACCTGGCCGCTCGGCGACGACGAGGCCCAGGCCGCGGTGGTCTCGGCCCTGGAGGCGGGCTACCGCCTGATCGACACGGCGACGAACTACCGCAACGAGACGGGGGTCGGCCGTGCCGTGGCCGCCGGGGTGGTACCCCGCGAGGAGATCGTCGTGACGACGAAGCTCCCGGGCCGCCACCACGGCTACGAGGAGACCCTCGCCTCCTTCGAGGAGTCCCGGTCCCGCCTCGGCCTGGAGTACGTGGACCTGTACCTGATCCACTGGCCGCTGCCGCGCCAGGACCGGTACGTCGACTCCTGGAGGGCCATGGTGAAACTGCGCGACGAAGGGCTGGTGCGGTCGATCGGCGTCTCGAACTTCACGCCCGCGCACATCGAGCGGCTGGAGAAGGAGACCGGGGTCCTGCCGTCGGTCAACCAGATCGAACTGCACCCGTTCCTGCCGCAGGACGAGCTGCGCGCCTTCCATGCCGGCCGGAACATCGTCACCGAGAGCTGGAGCCCGCTGGGCCGGGGGACGTCCCTGCTGGAGGACCCGGCCCTCGCCCGGATCGCCGGGACGCACGGGGTGACGCCCGGGCAGGTGGTGCTGCGCTGGCACACCCAGCTGGGCGCCGTGCCCATCCCGAAGTCGGCGAACCCCGAGCGGCAGCGCGCCAATCTGGACGTGTTCGGTTTCGAGCTGAGCGCGGAGGAGATGGCCGCCGTGGCCGACCGGGCCCACCGCCGGGTCGGCGGGGACCCCGAGGTGCACGAGGAGTTCTGAGGGGTACCCGGGCCGGCCGGACAGGAGGGAGCCGCACATGGCCGAGCGGGACCGGCTGCGGGACTATCGCGGCAGACGCGACTTCGGCCGGACCGGGGAGCCCGAGGGCAGCGGGGCCGCCCCCGGGAGGCGCCCGCGCTTCGTGGTGCAGATCCACGACGCGAGCACCCTGCACTTCGACTTCCGGCTCCAGGTCGGCGACGTCCTCACGTCCTGGTCGGTGCCGAAGGGCCCCTCGGCCGACCCCGGGGACAAGCGGCTGGCGGTGCCCACGGAGGACCATCCGCTGGAGTACGAGGACTTCGAGGGCGTCATCCCCCGAGGTGAGTACGGCGGGGGCACGGTCATCGTGTGGGACCGCGGCACGTACGAGCCGCTGAGCCACGACCGCCGGGGCCGGCCGGTGGACTTCGCCGCGTCGCTGGAGCGCGGGCACGCCACGTTCCGGCTGCACGGCTCGAAGCTGCGCGGCGCGTACGCGCTGACCCGCTTCCGCGGTGGCGACGACGGCGAGGAGGCGTGGCTGCTGGTGAAGCAGGCCGGCGGCTCCCGCACGCGGAGCGCCCCCGATCCGCGCCGGGCCCGTTCGGCGGTGTCCGGCCGTACGCTCGCCCAGGTCGCCGCGGAGACCGGGTGAGCGTGCCGTTCAGAACAGCGGCGTGAGGGCCTGCTCGCACCAGATGGTCTTGCCCCGGCTGGTCTGACGGCTCCCCCAGCGCCGGGTGAGCTGGGCGACCAGCAGCAGTCCCCGACCGCCCTCGTCGTCCTGGTGCGCCCGCCGCAGATGCGGGGAGGTCGAACTGCCGTCGGAGACCTCGCAGATGAGGGTCCGGTCGCGGATCAGCCGGAGCTGGACGGGCGGGGCGCCGTGGCGGAGGGCGTTGGTGACCAGCTCGCTGACGACGAGTTCGGTGACGAAGGCCGTCTCCTCCAGGCCCCACGCGGTGAGACGGTCGGTGGCGGCCTGGCGGATCACGGCCACCTGCGCGGGGTCCGGCGTGATGTCCCAGGTGGCGACCTGGTCGGCGCCCAGCGCCCGGGTGCGGGCCAGCAGCAGGGCGACGTCGTCGGAGGGCTCCTTCGGCAGGACGGCCTTGAGCACCGAGTCGCACAGGGCGTCCAGCGAGTCGGCGGGCACGGTCAGGGCGCGGCACAGCTCGTCGGTCGCTACGTCGACGTCGCGGTGGCGGTCCTCGACCAGCCCGTCGGTGTACAGGGCGATCAGGGAGCCCTCGGGCAAGGGGAGTTCCGTCGCCTCGAACGGCAGGCCTCCGACGCCCAGCGGAGGCCCGGCGCTCATCGGGATCAGCCGGGCGGACCCGTCGGGCAGCACCAGGGCGGGGGCGGGGTGCCCGGCCGCGGCGAGGTGGAGGCGGCGGGCGACGGGGTCGTAGACGGCGTACAGGCAGGTCGCCCCCACTTCGGCCACCTCGTCCCCGAGGTCGTCGGAGGCCAGGTGCGTGACCAGGTCGTCCAGGTGGGTCAGCAGCTCGTCCGGGGGCAGGTCGACGTCGGCCAGGGTGCGCACGGCGGTGACCAGCCGGCCCATGGTCGCCGAGGAGGGGATGCCGTGCCCGACGACGTCCCCGACGACCAGCGCGACCCGGCTGCCGGACAGCGGGATGACGTCGAACCAGTCGCCGCCGATCCCGGCCGCCGAGCCGGAGGGCAGATAGCGGTGGGCGACCTCGACGGCGGCCTGCCCGGGCATGCCGCGCGGCAGCAGGCTGTGCTGGAGGGTGAGGGCGGTGCCGCGCTCCCGGGCGAAGCGGCGGGCGTTGTCCACGCAGACCGCGGCCCGGCTGGCGAGTTCCTCCGCGAAGACGGCGTCGTCCCCGCCGTAGTCGTCCGGCTGCGCCACCCGGACCGCCACGGCGACGCCGAGCGTGATGCCACGGGCGCGCAGCGGTACGGCCATCATCGAGTGGGCGCCCTGGCGGTACGGGCGTCCCTGGGGGGAGCGGCTGTCGCGCTCGGCGACCCAGCGCACGAAGGCCGGCTCCCCCGCCTGGCTGACGACGGCCCGGCTCTCGCGCATGGCCCGGGCGATCGGTGAGAACGCCGGGTAGACGTCCACGTCGCCCACGTGCACGGCGGCTTCCGGGGTGCCCTCGCTGACCGATCCGTGGGCGACCCGCCGCAGGGCGATCTTCTCGGCCGGGACGGCCGGTGCCTCCTGCGCGCCGAGGACCCAGTCGAACAGGTCCACGCTCGCGAAGTCGGCGAACCGGGGCACCACGACGCCGATGAGCTCCTCGGCCGTGCGCACGACGTCCAGGGTGGTGCCGATGGCCGCCGCGGCCTCGTTCAGCAGGGCGAGCCGCTGCCGGGCCCAGTAGTGCTCGGTGCTGTCGTACGCGGCCAGGGCGGTGCCCACGAGGTCGCCGTCGGCGTCGCGGACCGGCCACATCTCGGTCACCCAGGAGTGCTCCCGGTTCAGCGCCGGCGCTCCGGTGAAGCTCTCGTAGCGCAGCGGCCGGCCCGTCTCCACGACGTGCCGCAGGTGCCAGTCGAAGCCGCGGCTGTGGCCGGCCTCCTCCACGGTCCCGGGGAAGTGCCGGCCGACCAGGCTCTCCTCGGACACGCCCATCACCTGGCAGGCGGCGTCGTTGAGGCGCAGACAGCGCTGGCCGGTGTCGAACACGGACATCGAGAGGGACGCCTGCTGGAAGGCGCGCCCCGCCAGGGAGGTCTCGGCGCGGCCGGGCGGCGCCGCGGTGAGCACGTATCCGTCTGGTCGCCCGTCCCCGCCGGCCACGGCGCACGCCCGGACCCGGAGCCCGACGAGGTGGCCGTCGCGGTGGCGCACCACGACCGTGCCCGCCCGGTCGGACACCGCCTGCACGGACACGTCCTCGGCGAGCAGGTGCCGTACGGACCGGCCCACGACCTCGGCGGCGGGGTGGCCGGTGAGCTGCCGGGCGCCCTCGCTCCACCCCGTCACGATGCCCCGGGCGTCGATGATCGCAGCAGCGGAGGAGTCCTCCATTCGTCCAGGATTGACCCTGTGCCGTCCCGCCTCAACCGCGGGGCGGCGTACGGGCGGCGCCGGGACGGGTGTTCAGGGCCGGTGCATGCCGGGTTCAGGGCCGGTGCGCGCGGAGTGCGGCGAGCGCCCGGTCGGCGTGGGCGTTCATGCGCAGTTCGCTGCGCACGACGTCCAGGACGGTGCGGTCCTGCGCGATGACGAACGTCGTGCGCCGGGTGGGGGCCAGGGAGAAGCCGCGCCGCACGCCGAACCGCTCGCGGACCGTGCCGTCGGCGTCGGACAGCAGGGGCATGCCGAGGCGGTGCTGCCCGGCGAACTCCCGCTGCCGTTCGACGCTGTCCGCGCTGATGCCGACGGGCCGGGCCCCGACGGCGGCGAACTCGGCCGCGAGGTCACGGAAGTGGCAGGCCTGGGCCGTGCAGCCGGGCGTCAGGGCGGCCGGGTAGAAGAACAGCACGACCGGCCCCTCGGCGAGCAGCCCGGACAGGCTGCGGACGCGGCCGGTCTCGTCCGGCAGCGAGAAGTCCTCGACCGTGTGCCCCGCTTCCACGCGGCCGCTCAACGCTTGCCCCCGGCGTTCCGGGCGACGCCGCGGGCCCACAGCACCAGCGGCACCTGGAGCGGCAGGCGCCCGAAGGCGGCGGCCTTCTGGCGTGCGGGGCGGTGCCGCCAGTCGACGGCCATCTTGACGTTGGCCGGGAAGACCCCGGCGAAGAACGCCGCGGTGGCCAGCGCGGCCGCCTTCCGGGTGCGGGGCAGCGCGAGGCCGGCGGCGAGCGCGAGTTCGGCGGCACCGCTGGCGTGGGTCCAGGTCCGGGGCGAGCCCGGCAGGGCGCCGGGGACGATCGCGTCGAACCGGCGGGGGGCGGCGAAGTGGGCGATGCCCGCGGTGGCCAGCAGGCCGGCGAGCAGCAGGGGCGAGCGTTCGGACCGGGACACGGTTCCTCCTCTGATGACCTGCCGCGCGATATTACTCGACGGTAGGAATCCCTCGGAGCCCGGGCGACCCCTTCGGGGCGCGGGACCGGCCCGGGTTCGGCGGCCGGCGCCGGGGCGGGGCGCAGGGGTGCGCGGCCGCCGTCCTCAGGCGGTGGGCGCCGGGGTCCCGTGGGGCTCGGGGGCCGCGTCGGCGGCGTACGCGAGGAAGTCGTCGACCATGCGGTGGAAGAGCGTGGCCAGCTGCCCCAGTTCCTCCGGGGACCAGTGCGCCAGCGCCAGCTGCATACCGCGGACGCCCGCCTCACGCACCTTGGCGATGGCCTCCCGGCCGGCCTCGGTGAGTTCGATGCGCTGGGCGCGGCGGTCGTCGGGATCGGGGACGCGCGTGACGTACCCGGACCTGTGCAGTTGCTGGACCGTGCGCGTGACGTGCGAGGCCTCCACGCCCAGCCGGGCGGCCAGCTCGCCCGGACGCAGCGGATCGGCGTCGGCGATCTGGCGCAGCAGCGCGACGGCGGCCCGGTCGAGCGGGACCCCCGCCAGGGCCATCAGCCGCTCGTGCTGACGGGCGCGCGTGCTCAGGTAGGTGATGCGCGTAAGCGCGCGCTCGATCTCGGTCACCTCCGCCGAGGGGCCGTCGGGGAGCGGTGGGGTGGGCATGGCACCACGTTACCATGTCGTTGCGTAACGCAAGTAAAGCGGGGCGCCGTTCAGGGGAAAGGGACGGCCGGCGCGCGTGACCGCACCCCGGGGCGTCGACATCTCACCCGTGAGTCTGCCGCTGATCCCGCCCATGCTCGCCACCTCCGGCACCCTGCCCCCCGCCGCGCAGGACGCGCGCTGGGCCTACGAGACCAAGCAGGACGGCCAGCGCGTGGTGGTCTACCTGCCCGGGGACGGCACCGTGGTGCTGCGCGCGCGGTCCGGCGACGAGATCACGGCCGCCTACCCCGAGCTGCGCCTCCTGGGCACCGCCCTCGGCGCCACCCCCGCCGTCCTGGACGGCGAGATCCTGGCCCTGGACGCCGAGGGGCGGGCGAGCTTCCAGTTGCTGCAGTCCCGCATGGGGCTGGCGCACGCCCCCGCCCGGGCCGCGCGGCGGGCGGCGGAGGTCCCGGCCCACCTCGTGCTGTTCGACGTGCTGCACCTGGCCGGCGAGTCCCTGCTGCGGCTGCCCTACACACGCCGCCGCTCGGCCCTGGAGGACCTCGGCCTGAGCGGACCGTCCTGGTCGACCCCGGCCGCGCTCGTCGGCCACGGCGCCGAGGCGCTGCGTGCCACCCGCGAGCACGGCCTGGAGGGCCTGGTCTGCAAGCGGCTGGACTCGGTGTACGAGCCGGGCGTGCGCTCACGGGCCTGGATCAAGATCCGCAACATGCGCACCGAGGACGTCCTGGTCGGCGGCTGGCAGCCCGGCAGGGGGCGGCTCACCGGCCTGCCGGGCGCGGTCCTGGTGGGTCAGCGCGCGGGCGGACGGCTGCGCTACGTCGGCAGTGTGGGCACCGGCTGGAGCGAGACCGAGCGCCGGGAGCTGGCCGGGCTGCTGGCGGCGGCCGCCACCGGCACCTGCCCCTTCGACCCGGCCCCCCGGGCACCCGGCGCGCACTGGGTGGTGCCGCGGCTGGTCGGCGAGGTCCGCTACAGCACCCGGACCCGGGAGGGGCTGCTGCGACAGCCGTCCTGGCTGCGGCTGCGGCCGGACCTCGCGCCCGAGGAGTCGGCCGCCGACATCCCGGACGACCCGGCCTGAAACGGCGCCCCGACGCCGGCTGTTGATCCGCCCTTCACCCGCGGGATGTTCCGACCCTCTTGGCATGGACGCGTTCAACCAGGAAGCTGAACCCCCGTTCCCCCCACAGCCGTTGGGCTGCGCCCGGATCCCGAGGAGGACGCAGTGTCGTCACGCCCGTACAGCCGCCGCAGGAGATGGCTCACCGGGGCCGCCGGGGCCGCCGCCCTCGTGCTCGCCCTGCCCGCGACCGCCTTCGCCGCCCCGCCGCCCGCCCTGCCGGCCGACGCCGAGCCCCTGGAGCGGACGTACCAGCCGGCGTACGACTACGACACCGACGGCTGCTACTCCTCGGCCGCGATCGGTCCCGACGGCAGCGTGAACAGCGGGCTCAAGCCGACCGGGGCGCTCGACGGCAACTGCCGCGACGCCTCCGACCTCGCCAACACCAACGGCTACGCGCGCGCCAAGTGCAACAACGGCTGGTGCGCCGTCCTGTACGCCCTCTACTTCGAGAAGGACCAGGCCCTGCCCGGTGTGAGCCTCGGCGGGCACCGGCACGACTTCGAGCACGTCGCGGTGTTCGTGCAGGACGACCAGGTCCGCTACGTCTCGACCTCCGCCCACGGCGACTTCGACGTGCACGCGGCCGCGCAGGTCCGCTTCGACGGCACGCACCCCAAGATCGTCTACCACAAGGACGGGATCGGCACCCACTGCTTCCGCCTCGCCGGCCCGGGCGACGAACCGCCCGAGAACCACCGGGGCACCTGGCAGTACCCGCCGCTGGTCGGCTGGAACGGCTACCCGGCCGGGCTGCGCGACAAGCTGTCCTCCCACGACTTCGGCAGCGCCCACTTCGGCCTGAAGGACGGCAGTTTCGAGAGCCACCTGGCCAAGGCCAAGCCGTCGGGCATCCCCTTCGACCCCTACGCGTGACCCGCCCGGTCCGGCCGGGGGGCACACCCCTCCGGCCGGACCGGGGCGGGGAACACACAGCCGAACGTCCCGAACTGGCGTACGCTGCCCGGCAGTCGGGGGAGGCACGCGACCTCCGCTCCACCGGGAGGGTCTATCGTGGGGCGCATGTCCGCCCCCGAACTGATCCGCATCGTCTCCCGCGACTCACCCATGGCGCTCGCCCAGGTGGAGCGCGTCCGGGCCGAACTGGCCGCCGCCCACCCCTCGGTGCGCACCGAGGTCGTCCCGGTGAAGACCACCGGGGACAAGTGGCTCGGCGACCTGTCCCAGGTGGAGGGCAAGGGCGCCTTCACCAAGGAGGTCGACGCGGCACTCCTGGCCGGGGAGGCCGACCTCGCGGTGCACTGCGTGAAGGACGTGCCCGCCGACCGTCCGCTCCCGGCGGGCACGGTGTTCGCCGCCTTCCTCAAGCGGGACGACATCCGTGACGCGCTGATCCACCCCGGCGGCCTCACCCTGGACGAGCTGCCCGCGGGGACGCGCGTCGGCACCTCCTCGGTGCGCCGGGTCGCGCAACTGGCGGCCACGCACCCGCACCTGGAGTGCGTGCCGTTCCGCGGCAACGCCAACCGCCGTCTGGCGAAGCTGGCGGCCGGGGAGGCCGACGCCCTGCTGCTCGCGGCCGCCGGCCTGGAGCGCATCGGCCGGACGGACGTGATCACCGAGATCCTCTCGACCGAGACGATGATGCCGCCCATCGGCGCGGGCGTCCTGGCCCTCCAGTGCCGCGAGGACGACGCCGACCTGATCGACGCGGTGAGCGGTCTCGGCGACCCGGACACCCACCGGGAGACGACGGCCGAGCGGATGTTCCTGCACGTGCTGCAGGGGCACTGCAACAGCCCCATCGCCGGGTTCGCGCGGGTCGACCGCGGCGGGGAACTCTCCCTGCGCGCCTGCGTGTTCACTCCGGACGGCAAGACACGGCTGAACGCCCACGAGTGGGCGGGGCGGCTCGATCCCGCCACGCTCGGCACCTCGGTCGCGGTGGCGCTGCTGCGCCAGGGCGCCCGGGAGATCATCGACGGCATCCCGCACTGAGCGCGGCGTCGCCCTGACGGCGGGTCAGGCGGTGCCTTCCTCCGCCTGGTCCCGCAGGAAGACGCTCACCTGGTGGGCCAGGCTGTCGCGGCACTGGCCCAGCGGGGCCCCGGGGGCTCCCTCGTGCACCCCGATGCCGCCCGCCCACAGACGCCGGGCGGTCCACTCCTCCTCGACGCGCAACTGCACCTGCACGTCCACCAGGCTCAGGGCCTCCTCGGCCGCGGCCGCGTAGAGCACGGCCGTGACCCGGCGCAGCGGATAGACGTCGAAGCCCTCGATGAACTGGGAGTTGCGCCAGTCGACGAAGGCACTCTCGCCGTCCGGGCCGACGCGCACGTCGATCTGGCCGTCCTCCAGGTGGATGCCGAGGTGCCGGCTGCCGCGGTTCTCGACCGTCACGCGCAGGCGGAAGTAGGTGAGCCCGTCGGCCGCGTCGTCCCTGCCACGAGGCGGTTCGGCCGGTTCCAGACGGTGGACGCGGACGCGCAGACCGGCATGCTCCTCGTACTCCTGCCAGTCCCCGACCACGTTCGGCTCGTACACGCTGCACCCTCTCGACCTCTGGAAGCTGCTTCCTATCTGTGGCCCGAGCACAGTGTCAAATGAGCAGAATGCGCTGTGGCCAGGCAGTTCGCCGTACCTGATCGATGATCAAGCCGTGCCCAGCGGTTATCCGCGAGCCGCCGGAGAAAGCGCTTGCCCAGGCGTGCCGCACATCACTTCCACGAGTGAAGATCAACGGGTCGGGCGACCCGGTGGCGCCGGAGCCGCCCGGACACCACCGCCTCGACGGCGGACGGCGCCGGGAACCGGCCACCGGAAGGGCCGGCGGCATGGTCACCGCACTCCGGAGGCGGCGACGGCTCCTCGGTCGCAGCCAGGCCAAGATGCCCCGAATGTCGTATTGTCGGAAGTGCTTCGTTGTCACTGCCCGGCCGCGGGCGGTGAAGTGCTTCGGACAGGAGGCACATCCGTGGGAGCCGGCCTGCCGGGCCCCGGGTGCTTCCGTGAGGTCCGAGTCCGTGCTTCCCATGGTGTCCGTCCCTTCCGCACCTGCTCAGGGAGGTGCGCACCACATGCGTATCGCCGGCAGCACCCGAACGCACCCGCACGACGACGCCCCCGACACCGCCGAGGCGTTCCGGCGGCTGGCACGACTGCCCGAAGGACCCGAGCGCAAGGCCCTGCGCGACGAACTGGTCGAGGCCTGGCTCCCCATGGCCGAGCGGATCGCCGTCCGGTTCCGGGGCCGCGGCGAGGCCCTGGAGGACCTCTACCAGGTCGCGGCCCTGGGGCTGGTCAAGGCGGTCGACCACTACGACCCGGCCCGCGGCAACGCCTTCGAGGCCTACGCCGTGCCCACCGTCACCGGCGAGATCAAGCGCCACTTCCGCGACCACATGTGGACGCTGCACGTGCCCCGCCGGGTCCAGGACCTGCGCAACCGCGTGCGGCACGCCGTCAAGGACCTGTCCCAGACCACTTCGGGCCGCTCCCCCACCCTGGCCGAGATCGCCGAGTACGCCCAGCTCACCGAGGGCGAGGTGCGCACCGGGATGGAGGCGCTGGAGTGCTTCTCCGCGCTGTCGCTGGAGGCGGAGATGCCGGGCACCGACGGCTACGCCCTCGGGGACGCGATCGGCGGACCCGACCCGGCCTTCGACATCGTGGTCGACCGCGTGGCCGTCCGGCCCTGCCTGGAGGCCCTGCCCGAGCGCGAGCGGGTCATCCTGTACCTGCGGTTCTTCAAGGGGATGACCCAGAGCCGCATCGCGGAGCAGCTCGGCATCTCCCAGATGCACGTCTCACGGCTGCTCAGCAGCTGCTTCGCCCACCTGCGCGAGGAACTGCTCACCGAGACCGGGTGAACGGGGAGCCGGCGCCACGCCTCCCGCGCGGCTCACCGCTCGGGGGGCGTGCCGGGCAGCTGCACCGGCCCCGCGCCATCCAGGGCGTCCTCCAGCGCAGCCCGGATCTCCTCGGGCATCAGGCCGGTGCGCCCCCACACGAGGATCATCTCGGCGACGTTGCGCAGCTTGGTGTTGGTGTGCTGGGAGACCTGCTTCAGCACGGCCCATCCCTGGTCGGGCGAGATCCTGCCGAGTGCCACGACCATCCCGATCGCCTGGTCCACGACGGCGTGGGAGACGACCGCCTCCTTCAGCTGCTGGATCTCCTCCTGCAGCTGAAGGATCCGCTCCGAGCCCCCGTCCGTGGGCATGGTCACCTCCGGGTCCGGTGCGCCGCTGCCCGGATGGCCGGACAGGGTGCTTGAGTGCCTTGACGCAGTGTCCGGCCCGTCCATCGTCGTCACCCGGCCCGCCGGGTGCCACCCGGGTGGACCAGCCGGTTCCGTTTCGGTGCGCCCGCCGGGGTACTCGGCAGGCGCAGCCCATGGCCGCGGCCGGACACTGGTGGCCATCCACCGGTGGCCGCCGGGCCGACGAGATCAGGACACGACTGCCATGAACCACGACATGCCCACCCCCTCCGGCACGAAGGACGTCATCTCCTCGCACTCCGTGTTCGGCGCTCCCTGCTGGGTGAGTCTGACCAGCCGCGACGTCCGGGCGACCGAGGAGTTCTACGGGGCGGTGCTGGGCTGGCAGTGGCGGCCGGCCAAGCTCGGCGACCGGTTCCGGATCGCCCTGGTGGACGGGTCGCCGGTGGCCGGGATCGCGGGCGTGGCGACCATGTGGCAGATGGCCGTGGCGTGGCTGCCGTACTTCGCGGTGCGCAGCGCGGACGAGGCGGCGGCCCGGGTGCAGGAGCGCATGGGCACGGTCGCGGTGGGGCCGATCTCCCTGCCGCCCGGGCGGGCCGCGCTGCTGGCCGACCGCGACGGGGCGGCGTTCGGCATCTGGGAGGGCGACCTGTTCACCGACTGGGAGACCTGGCGCAACGCGCAGCCCGCCTTCATCACGCTGCACACCCGGGACGCCTTCGACGCCGCCATCTTCTACGGCGAGGTCCTGGACTGGGCGTCGCGGAGCCCCGGGTGCTGCGAGGTCCACTACGAGGGCGGCGAGGTCGTGCTGCGCAGCCGCGGTGACGTCGTCGCACGGATCGAGTCGGGCGCCCTCGAGGCGGCGCCGGATCCCGCCATCCGCCCCCACTGGCAGGTCCACTTCAGCGTCGACGACGTGGCGGCCTGCGCCCGCGCCGCGGAGCTGCACGGCGGCAGCGTCGTGTCCAAGGGCGGCGACGAGGCGGTGCTGCGCGACCACGACGGGGCGCAGTTCACCGTCACCGCGCGACGCGCACGCTGATCGCCCCGGGCATGCGCCGGCCCCGCGGGAGCGGTGCTCCCGCGGGGCCGGAGTCCGTGGCCGTCACCGCGTCCGGTCGCCCCGCTCCGCCCGGGAGGGCCGGGACAGCAGGACCAGGCTGCGCGCCCCGACGGTGAGGCCGGTGCCCGCCTTGTGCTCCGCCTCGTCCGGCGTGCCGTCGGGGTCGGCCGTGTCGATCAGCGCCGTCCACCTCTCGCCGTAGGAGGCGTCCGGGATGCGGAAGTCGACCGGCTCCCAGTGGCTGTTGAGCAGCAGCAGGAAGGAGTCGTCGACGACGGGGCGGCCGCGCGGGTCGGGCTCGGCGATGGCGTCGCCGTTGAGGAACACCCCGACCGAGTGCGCGTCACCGCGCTGCCAGTCGTCGTCGGTCATCTCGCGGGCGTCGGGCGCCAGCCAGACCAGGTCGGGCAGCGGCTGGTCGGCCCGCCTGATCGTCTCGCCGCGGAAGAAGCGGCGCCGGCGCAGCACGGGGTGCGCGGTGCGCAGGTTGATGAGGTAGCGGGTGAAGTGCAGCAGGTCCCGCTGCTCCTCGCTCAGCCCCCAGTCGATCCAGGAGATCTCGTTGTCCTGGCAGTAGGCGTTGTTGTTGCCGCCCTGGGTGCGCCCGAGTTCGTCGCCGTGCGAGAGCATCGGGATGCCCTGGGAGAGCAGCAGGGTGGCGAGGAAGTTGCGCTGCTGGCGGATGCGCAGCTCCCGCACGGCCGGGTCGCGGCTTCCCCCCTCGGCCCCGCAGTTCCACGACCGGTTGGTGCTCTCGCCGTCCTGGTTGCCCTCGCCGTTGTCCTCGTTGTGCTTGTCGTTGTACGACACGAGGTCGCGCAGGGTGAAACCGTCGTGCGCGGTGACGAAGTTGACGCTGGCCCGGGGGCGGCGCCTGCTGTGCTGGTACAGGTCGGACGAGCCGGTCAGCCGGGAGGCGAACTCGCCGAGGGTGTGGTCCTCACCTCGCCAGAAGTCCCGTACGGCGTCCCGGTACATGCCGTTCCACTCCGACCACAGGGGCGGGAAGTTGCCCACCTGGTAGCCGCCCTCGCCGACGTCCCACGGCTCGGCGATCAGCTTCACGCGGCTGATCACGGGGTCCTGCTGGATGAGGTCGAAGAACGCCGAGAGCCGGTCCACCTCGTGGAACTGCCGGGCCAGGGTGGCCGCCAGGTCGAAGCGGAAGCCGTCGACGTGCATCTCGGTCACCCAGTACCGCAGCGAGTCCATGATCAGTTGCAGTACGTAGGGGTGCCGCATCAGCAGGCTGTTGCCGGTGCCGGTGGTGTCGTAGTAGTGCTTCCAGTCGCCGTCGACCAGGCGGTAGTAGGAGGAGTTGTCGATGCCCCGGAAGGACAGGGTGGGGCCCAGCTCGTTGCCCTCGGCGGTGTGGTTGTAGACCACGTCGAGGATGACTTCGAGGCCCGCCGCGTGCAGGGTCTTCACCATCTGCTTGAACTCGGCGACCTGCTCCCCGCGCGTGCCGTGGGCGGCGTAGCCGTTGTGCGGCGCGAAGAAGCCGATGGTGTTGTAGCCCCAGTAGTTCGACAGGCCCCGGTCGTGCAGCACCCCGTCGTGGACGAACTGGTGCACGGGCATCAGCTCGACGGCCGTGACGCCGAGGGAGGTCAGGTGCTCGACCACGGCGGGGTGGGCCAGGCCCGCGTAGGTGCCCCGCAGTTCCTCGGGCACCTCGGGGTGGGTCCTGGTCATGCCCTTGACGTGGGCCTCGTAGATGACCGTGTCGGCGTAGGGCCGGCCGGGCCGGGCGTCGTCGCCCCAGTCGAAGGCCGGGTCGGTCACCACGCCGAGCATGGTGTGCCCCGCGCTGTCGGCCGGGTCGGGGCCGTCGGGGTTGCGCTCGTAGAGCGAGGGGTGGTTGTCGATCTGCCCGTCCACCGCGCGGGCGTACGGGTCGAGCAGCAGCTTGGCCGGGTTGCAGTGGTGGCCGGCGCTGGGGGCCCAGGGCCCGTGCACGCGGTAGCCGTAGCGCTGGCCCGGGCCGACGCCGGGCGCGTAGCCGTGCCAGACGAAGCCGTCGACCTCGTTGAGCGGGACCCGGGTGTGGGTGCCGTCGTCGTCGACGAGGACCAGCTCCACGCGCTCGGCGACCTCGCTGAAGAGCGCGAAGTTGGTGCCCTCCCCGTCGAAGTCGGCACCCAGCGGGTAGGGGCGCCCGCCCCAGGCGGACACCCCTTTCCGTTCCTGCCTGCGGGTCACCGGGCGTCCTCCAGGACCTCGGCCGGGGTGCCGGCCGGACCGGCCAGCCGGGTGATGGGCACCTCACGGGGCACGTCCAGACCCTCGCTCTCGCGCGGGGCCGGCGCGGTCGGCACCAGCGGGACGCGCTCACCGGCGCGGGCGCGCTGCGAGAACCAGATGACCTTGCTGCCGGTCTCGGTGGCGCAGCAGCCCCAGCCGTCGCTCATCGCCGCGAGGTGCTCCAGGCAGCCTCGCAGTTCCTGGTCGGGGCGCAGGCCGCGGTCGTTGTCACCGATGGCGGTGATCAGGTGCTGCCCGTTCCACCACATCTCGATCGACGTGTTCTTGTCCGTGGCGTGCTCGTCGATGGCCTTGAGCAGCATCTCGGCACCGCCGCAGACGGGCTGGACGAGGTTGTCCAGGTCCCAGAACCTCAGGTGAGCGGCCAGAATGCGGCTGACCTGTCCCACCCGGTCGGGGCTGACTTCCACGTCGAGGTGGTAGTAGCAGGGCACTGCGGTCTTCATCGGTCGGCTCCTCACCGCGAAGCTCAATTCCTTCTCGTCCGCGTCTGCGGAACGAGCCCCGAACACAGAACGTGAGCGCGTATCGCTTCTGAGTCACCCTCAGAGTGAGGGTGCTGCTCCGTTCGTGCAACACGAGGGCACACCTGAGGCGCCGGAGCGCCCATGTGAGCAGCGGGACGGGCCCCGAACGGCCCACCCCGTCCGCGACTCGTTGAAGATCCAACAAGACGCTGCGTCATGGCGCGTGCACCATGTGTGAAAGAACTCGATCGCCGTCACGGGTCCGCGTCGCTGTGCGCGGCCTCCGTCCGACCGTCGGGAGACCGTGCCCCCCGAGCCCGAAAGGTGATCGGCGCCATGCTGCTACCCGCCAGAGCCGAAGTCGCCCGGCAGTTGCGCCGTTACCGGGCCTGGGAACGCGTGATGCTCGCCGCACCGAACGACCTCACCGTGCGGAGCACGTTCGAGGACTCCGGCTACACGCTGTGCGTGCTCATGGGCAAGCGCTGCGCGCGGGAGGCGGCGGACGCCGCCGAGCGGTACCTGCGCACCAATCACGTCACGTACCTGCAGGAGCAGAACGACAGACCGCGCCCGGCCGCGGCGGTCCGGCGCAGGCCGCCGGTGGCGGAGCGGAGATCCCCGGCGGGAAGGTGATGCCCTTCCCGCCGCAGCTGTCCCCCTGACCGGGCCTCCGCGGCCCGGCTTTCGAGCACGGTGGAGGTGAGGACCATGAGGAAGACCCGGGCCATCGGCCGTATCCCGGTGCGGGACGTCCGGCCGGCCGTGGAGGCCGGCAACCGGCCGGCCAAGGCGGTCGTGGGTGAGACGTTCGAGGTCACCGCCACCGTGTTCCGGGAGGGGCACGACGCGGTGGCCGCCAATGTCGTCCTGAAGGACCCCGAGGGCCGTCCCGGCCCGTGGACGCCGATGCGCGAGCTCGCCCCGGGCAGCGACCGCTGGGGCGCCGAGATCACGCCGCACGCCGTCGGCCGCTGGACGTACCGCGTGGAGGCGTGGAGCGACCCGGTCGCCACCTGGCGGCACGCGGCGGGGATAAAGGTTCCCGCGGGCATCGACCCGGGCCTGGTGCTGGAGGAAGGCGCGGAACTGCTCGAACGGGCGGCGGCCGGCGTACCGAGGGACGCCGGCCGCGGTGTGCTGCTCGACGCGGCGGAGACCCTGCGCGACGACTCGCTGCCCACGACGGACCGGCTGGCGGCCGCCCTGACACCCGAGGTGGACCGCGTGCTGGCCCGGTACCCGCTGCGGGACCTGGTCAGCACGTCCGAACCGATGCCGTTGCTGGTGGAGCGGGAGCGGGCGCTGTACGGGTCGTGGTACGAGTTCTTCCCGCGTTCGGAGGGCACGGCCGAGCGGCCGCACGGCACGTTCCGCACGGCGGCGCGGCGGTTGCCGGCGATCGCGGCGATGGGGTTCGACGTGGTCTACCTGCCGCCGATCCATCCCATCGGCACCACGTTCCGCAAGGGGAAGAACAACACCCTCTCCCCCGGTCCGGACGACGTGGGGGTGCCGTGGGCGATCGGCTCGCCCGAGGGCGGCCACGACGCCGTGCACTCGGATCTGGGCACGATGGACGACTTCGTGTGGTTCGTCGGGCGGGCGCGGGAGCTGGGGCTGGAGATCGCGCTGGACTTCGCGTTGCAGTGCTCGCCGGACCACCCGTGGGTGCACAAGCACCCGGAGTGGTTCCACCACCGGCTCGACGGCACGATCGCGTATGCGGAGAACCCGCCGAAGAAGTACCAGGACATCTTCCCCATCGCCTTCGACGCGGACATGGACGGTCTGGTGGCGGAGACGTGCCGGGTGCTGCGGCACTGGATGGACGCGGGGGTGCGGATCTTCCGGGTGGACAACCCGCACACCAAGCCGGTGGTGTTCTGGGAGCGGGTGATCGCGGACGTCAACCGCACCGACCCGGATGTGATCTTCCTGGCCGAGGCGTTCACCCGGCCCGCGATGATGCACACCCTGGCGCAGATCGGTTTCCAGCAGTCGTACACGTACTTCACCTGGCGCAACACCAAGCAGGAGCTGACGGAGTACCTGACGGAGCTGTCGGGCGAGGCCGCCTCCTACATGCGGCCGAACTTCTTCGCCAACACCCCTGACATCCTGCACGCCTACCTCCAGCACGGCGGCCGGCCGGCCTTCGAGGTGCGGGCGGTGCTCGCCGCGACGCTCTCGCCGACCTGGGGCATCTACTCCGGCTACGAGCTGTGCGAGAACACGCCGTTGAAGGAGGGCAGCGAGGAGTACCTGGACTCGGAGAAGTACCAGCTGCGGCCCCGCGACTGGGAGGCGGCCGAACGCGAGGGACGCAGCATCGCCCCGCTGATCACCCGCCTCAACACCGTCCGCAGGGAGAACCCGGCCCTGCGACAGCTGCGCCACCTGCACTTCCACCACACCGACAACGACGCGCTCCTCGCCTACAGCAAGCGCAGCGGAGACGACGTCGTCCTGGTGGTGGTCAATCTCGACCCGCATCGGGCCCAGGAGGCCACGGTCTCGTTGGACATGCCGCGACTCGGCCTGGACTGGCACGAGTCGGTGCCGGTGCGCGACGAGCTCACCGGCGAGACCTACCACTGGGGCCGGAACAACTACGTGCGCCTCGAGCCGGGGCGGGCTCCCGCGCACGTCTTCCACCTCCAGTCCCCGCCCGCCGCGCAAGGTAACGGAGGGGCAGGAACGTCATGACCGTGAACGAACCCGTGCCGGACACCTTCGAGGACACCCCGGCCAGGGACCGGGATCCCGACTGGTTCAAGCGCGCCGTCTTCTACGAGGTGCTGGTCCGCTCGTTCCAGGACAGCAACGGCGACGGCGTCGGCGACCTCAGGGGCCTGACCGCCAAGCTGGACTACCTCCAGTGGCTCGGCGTCGACTGCCTGTGGCTGCCGCCGTTCTTCAAGTCGCCCCTGCGTGACGGCGGCTACGACGTCAGCGACTACACCGCCGTGCTCCCCGAGTTCGGCGACCTCGCCGACTTCGTGGAGTTCGTCGACGCCGCCCACCAGCGCGGCATGCGCGTGATCATCGACTTCGTCATGAACCACACCAGCGACCAGCACCCGTGGTTCCAGGAGTCCAGGAAGGACCCCGACGGCCCCTACGGCGACTTCTACATGTGGGCCGACGACGACAAGGGCTACCCGGACGCGCGGATCATCTTCGTCGACACGGAGACCTCAAACTGGACGTTCGACCCCGTGCGCGGCCAGTACTTCTTCCACCGCTTCTTCTCGCACCAGCCGGACCTCAACTACGAGAACCCGCGCGTCCAGGAGGAGATCCTGGCCGCGCTGAAGTTCTGGCTGGACCTGGGCATCGACGGCTTCCGGCTGGACGCGGTCCCGTACCTCTACGCGGCCGAGGGCACCAACTGCGAGAACCTGCCCGCCACGCACGCCTTCCTCAGGCGGGTGCGCAAGGAGATCGACGCCCAGTACCCGGACACCGTGCTGCTGGCGGAGGCCAACCAGTGGCCCGAGGACGTCGTCGACTACTTCGGCGACTACGCCGCCGGCGGCGACGAGTGCCACATGGCCTTCCACTTCCCGGTCATGCCCCGCATCTTCATGGCCGTCCGCCGCGAGTCCCGCTACCCGGTCTCCGAGATCCTGGCCAAGACCCCGGCCATCCCCTCGGGCTGCCAGTGGGGGATGTTCCTGCGCAACCACGACGAGCTGACGCTCGAGATGGTGACCGACGAAGAGCGCGACTACATGTGGGCCGAGTACGCCAAGGACCCCCGCATGCGGGCCAACATCGGCATCCGCAGGCGCCTGGCGCCACTGCTGGACAACGACCGGCACACCATCGAGCTGTTCACCGCGCTGTTGCTGGCCCTGCCCGGCTCGCCGATCCTGTACTACGGCGACGAGATCGGCATGGGCGACAACATCTGGCTCGGCGACCGGGACGCGGTGCGCACCCCGATGCAGTGGACCCCGGACCGCAACGCCGGCTTCTCGACCAGCGACCCCGGCCGGCTGTACCTGCCGGCCATCATGGACCCGGTCTACGGCCACCAGGTGACCAATGTCGAGGCGTCGATGTCGTCGCCGTCGTCGCTGCTGCACTGGACCCGGCGCATGATCGAGATCCGCAAGCAGAACCCCGCGTTCGGCCTCGGCTCCTACACCGAGCTGCCCTCGTCCAACCCCGCCGTGCTGGCCTTCCTGCGGGAGTACGAGGACGACCTGGTGCTGTGCGTGAACAACTTCGCCCGTTTCGCCCAGCCCACCGAACTCGACCTGCGCGAGTTCGCCGGGCGGCACCCGGTGGAGCTGTTCGGCGGGGTCCGCTTCCCCGCGATCGGTGAACTGCCGTACCTGCTCACCCTCGGGGGCCACGGCTTCTACTGGTTCCGGCTCACTCGAGTCGCATCCCGCATCGGCCGGCGACTGTGAGCGTGCGCCGACGAAAGGAGGCGTGACCATGCCGAAGACCGCATCCCTCCGCCCGGACCTCACGCGCCTGGCCGAGCCCATGGAGTCGCTCGGGGCGCTGCTGCGCGACTGGCTGCCCCGGCAGCGCTGGTTCGCCGGCAAGGACCGGCCCGTCACCGAACTCGGTCTGCTGTCGATGACCGAGCTGTTCCCGGGGTGCCTGCACCTGCTGGTGCACGCCGGGCACGCGGGGCACACCGGCGTGCCCTCGCCGGGCGGCGCGCCCCCGGCCGGCGACTGCTACCAGCTGCTGCTCGGTGTGCGCGAGCACCCGTCGCCACGGCTGGGCCGGGCGCTGATCGGGCAGGTGCAGGACGGGCCGCTGGCCGGCACGACCGTCTACGACGCCCTGCACGATCCGCGCTCCGCGCAACTGCTGCTGGAGCGGCTGCGCCGGCCCGGCACCGCGGGCCCCCTGCGCTTCGACTGTGACCCGGAGCATGAGGTCCCCGCCGGGCTCGTGCCGCGGCTGCTGGACGCCGAGCAGTCCAACTCCTCGCTGGTGTACGGCGACGAGTACATCCTGAAGGTCTTCCGGCGCATCCAGCCGGGCGTCAACCCGGACCTGGAGGTGCCGGGCGCGCTGGCCCGTCAGGGCTGTCACCGCGTCCCCGCGCCGGTGGCCTGGTTCCAGACCAAGCACCCCTTCACCGCGACCCTGGGCGTGCTCCAGCCCTACCTCCAGGGGGCCTCCGACGGCTGGACGCTGGCCCTGGAGGCGCTGGCCGCCGGGGACGACTTCACCGTCCAGGCCCGGGCGCTGGGAGCGGCCACGGCCGAGGTGCACCTCGCGCTGGCCTCGGCGTTCCCCGTCGGGGCGCCCGGGGAGAACGCGCGCACGGCGTCGGCCATGACCGAGCGGCTGGACGCCGCCGCGCACTGCGTGCCCGCGCTCCAGCCCCACGTACCGGGACTGCGCACCGCGTTCGCCGCGCTCACCACCTGCGACCCGGGCCCGCCCGCCCAGCGCATCCACGGCGATCTGCATCTGGGACAGGTGCTGCGGGCCGGGCGTGACTGGTTCGTCATCGACTTCGAGGGCGAGCCGTCCCGGCCGCTCTCCGAACGGCGCAGCGCCCACTCCCCCGTGCGGGACATCGCCGGGATGCTGCGCTCCTTCGACTACGCCGCCCGGCAGCGCCGCCCCTGGCGCCCGGAGTGGGCCCGCCGCTGCCGGGAGGCCTACTGCGCGGGCTACGCCGCCCGCGCCGGCTGGGACCCACGCAAGAAGCACGGACTGCTCCGGGCCTACGAGACGGACCGGGCCGTGTACGAGGTGCTGTACGAGGCACGGCACCGCCCCGACTGGCTGCCTGTACCGATGGCGGCGATCGAGCGCCTCGCCGTGAGAGGAGACTGAGCCGTGGCCCTGCGAGACACCTCAATCCCGGAGCCGTCCGGCCCGGTCACGACGGCGCCCGCGCCCGCCCTGAGCGCGGAGGACCGCGGGCGGCTGCTGGCGGGCGCCCACCACGACCCGCACGCCCTGCTGGGCGCCCACCCGGTGCCCGGCGGAGTGGTCTTCCGGGCGCTGCGCCCGTTCGCCCGCTCGGTGTCCGTCGTGACCGGCGGCAGGAGCGTGCCCCTGGTCTCCGAGGGCGAGGGGCTCTTCTCGGGCGTGCTGCCGCTGGCGGAGGTTCCCGACTACCGGCTGCACGTGGTGTACGAGGCGGGTGAGATCGAGACGCACGACCCGTACCGGTTCCTGCCCGCGCTCGGCGAGCTCGACCTGCACCTGATCCGGGAGGGGCGCCACGAGCAGCTGTGGCAGGCACTCGGCGCGCAGCCCATGACCCACGAGGGGGTGACCGGCACCCGGTTCACGGTGTGGGCGCCGAACGCGCAGGGCGTGCGGGTGGCCACCGACTTCACCCACTGGGACGGGACCCAGTTCCCGATGCGCTCACTCGGCGCGTCCGGTGTGTGGGAGCTGTTCCTGCCGGACGTCGGCGAGGGCACGGCGTACAAGTTCGAGATCCACTCGCGGCACGGCCACCGCTTCCTCAAGGCCGACCCGATGGCGCGCCGCACGGAGGAGCCGCCCAACACGGCGTCGATCGTCACGGCCTCGCACTACGCGTGGGACGACGCGGAGTGGATGGCGCACCGGGCGGACCGGCCGGTGCACGAGGCGCCGTTCTCGGTGTACGAGGTGCACCTGGCGTCCTGGCGGCCGGGGCTGACCTACCGGCAGCTCGCCGAGGAGCTCCCGAAGTACGTCAAGGAGATGGGCTTCACGCACGTCGAGCTGATGCCGGTCGCCGAGCACCCCTTCCACGGGTCCTGGGGCTACCAGGTCACCGGCTTCTACGCGCCGACGGCCCGGCTCGGCACGCCGGACGACTTCCGGTTCTTCGTCGACGCCTGCCACCGGGCGGGGATCGGCGTGATCATGGACTGGGTGCCGGCCCACTTCCCGAAGGACGACTGGGCGCTGGCCCGCTTCGACGGGGAGCCGCTGTACGAGCCGGGGGACGACCGCCGTGCGGAGCACCCGGACTGGGGCACCTACGAGTTCGACTTCGGCCGCACCGAGGTGCGCAACTTCCTCGTGGCGAACGCCGTGTACTGGTGCGAGGAGTTCCACATCGACGGGCTGCGCGTGGACGCGGTGGCCTCGATGCTCTACCTGGACTACTCGCGCGAGGACGGCCAGTGGGAGCCCAACGCCTACGGCGGCCGGGAGGACCTGGCGGCCATGCGGTTCCTCCAGGAGATGAACGCGACGGTCTACCGGCGGGCTCCCGGCGTGGTGACCATCGCCGAGGAGTCCACCGCCTGGGGCGGGGTGACCAGGCCCACCGACACCGGCGGGCTCGGCTTCGGGCTGAAGTGGAACATGGGCTGGATGCACGACTCGCTGGAGTACGTCTCCCACGAGCCGGTGCACCGCAAGTACCACCACCACGAGATGACGTTCTCGATGGTGTACGCCTACAGCGAGAACTACGTGCTGCCGATCTCGCACGACGAGGTGGTGCACGGCAAGCAGGCCCTGGTGTCGAAGATGCCGGGCGACTGGTGGCAGCGGCGTGCCAACCACCGGGCCTACCTGGGCTACATGTGGGGCCACCCCGGCAAGCAGCTGCTGTTCATGGGGCAGGAGTTCGCGCAGGGGGCGGAGTGGTCGGTGGAGCAGGGCCCGGAGTGGTGGCTGCTCGACGACGGCTACCACTCGGCGGACGACCACCGGGGGGTGCGCGAGCTGGTCCGTGACCTGAACGCGGTGTACCTCGAGACGCCGGCGCTGTGGGAGTGCGACACCCGGCCGGAGGGCTTCCGCTGGGTGGCGGTGGACTCCGCCGACGACAACGTCCTGGCGTTCCTGCGGTACGACGCCGAGGGCAACCCGCTGCTGGCGGTGTCCAACTTCTCCCCCGTGGTCCGGCACGACTACGGGCTGTGGGTGCCGGGGGACGCCTTGGCCTGGCGGGAGCGGCTCAACACCGACGACCTGCGCTACGGCGGCAGCGGCGTCACCCGCCCGGATCCGGTGAAGCCGGAGGACGGCTGCCTGCGGATCACGCTGCCGCCGCTGGCCACCGTGTGGCTGACGCCGGACGCCGGGTAGAACTGCTGCCGTCCCGCCAGGTGTCCCACCCGCCCGCGGGGGGCACTGGGGGTCGTACCACCGGGACGTTCCGGTGGTACGACTCGACGGAGACAGAAGGGCGGGCACCAGGTGCGCACCGTGGGAGTGGAGGAGGAACTCCTCCTGGTCGATCCGGAGACCGGTGAACCGCGGGCACTGTCCGCCGCGGTCCTGGCCCGGGCGGCGCAGGACGAGGCGGGGCAGGACGTGTTCGAGAAGGAACTCCACGAGCAGATGCTGGAGTTCGCCACACATCCGCAGTCCTCGATGGAGAGCCTGCACGCGGAGATCGTCCGCTGCCGCAAGGAGGCCGCCCGGCACGCCGGTGACATCGGCTGCACCGTGGCGGCCCTCGCCACGTCCCCGCTGCCGGTCAGTCCGGCGGTCAGCCTGAACCGCCGCTACCAGTGGATGGCCGAGCAGTACGGCATCGCCACCCGGGAGCAGCTCGTCATGGGCTGTCATGTACACGTGTCGGTGGAGTCCGACGAGGAGGGCGTCGCGGTCGTCGACCGGGTGCGGCCCTGGCTCCAGGTGCTGAAGGCGCTGAGCGCGAACTCGCCGTTCTGGCAGGGCAAGGACTCCGGGTACAGCAGCTACCGCAGCCGGGTGTGGCTGCGCTGGCCCTCCGCCGGCCCCACGGAGCTGTTCGGCTCCGCGGAGCGGTACCACCGGCAGGTCGCCGACATGGTCGCCACCGGCACGATCCTCGACGAGGGGATGATCTACTTCGACGCCCGGCTGTCGCGCAGCTATCCGACCGTGGAGTTCCGCGTCTCGGACGTCTGCCTGCACTCGGGCACGGCCGTGCTGATCGCCACGCTCGTGCGCGGGCTGGTGGAGACCGCGGCCCGGGAGTGGCGGGCCGGGACCGAGCCGCTCGACCCCGGTGTCGGCCTGCTGCGGCTGGCCGACTGGCAGGCCGCCCGGTGCGGGCTCACGGGCGAGCTGCTGCACCCTGCGACCATGCGCCGCATGCCGGCCGAGACGGTCGTGCGCGCCTTGCTGGAGCACGTCGAGGAGGCCCTCGACAGCACCGGGGACCTGGAGCAGGCCCGGGCCGCCTGCGAGGAGCTGCTGCGCGAGGGGAACGGCGCCCGGGTGCAGCGCGAGCTGATGGAGCGCACGGGGAGCCTGCGGGACGTCGTCACGGAGTGCGTGCGGCACACGCAGGGGTGAGACGTCCCGGCTCGAGCGGGCGTCGGCTCAGAGGATCAGCACGAGTGCGTAGGCCAGGAAGAACGCCGCGACCAGCACGGAAACGATGATGATCACGGCCATCGGCCCCTTGGCCCACCCCTTGGTCGGGTTGTGCGTCTCCCGGGGCAGGGCCTCGGGCATGCTGCTCTCCGCGGGTGGGGTCTCGCCCGGCGGCACACCGCCGCCGGGCTCCAGACCGGTGCTGCGCTCGGGCTCGGGATCGGGACTGTAGTGACTCATGCCGACCGGGTCCCCCGATCACGCCCGGATCATCAGCGGACCCACTTCCGTATTTTCCGACCCCGAAGGGTCCTGCCTGGACTACATTCGAGCACCGCCGATGACGGTACCCGTCGGCACGGTCACACCACGTACATGTCAGGAGCAGTGCATGCGCGACCTCGCCCTCGCTCCACCTGCCGCGCCGAACCTGACCGGCGGCCTCGCCGACAGCGTCTTCGAGACGGCGGACCGCGAACCCACCCGGCCCCTGCTGGCCCGCCGCGTCGATCCGGCCTCCGCCACCTGGGAGGAGATCACCGCGATCGAGCTGCGTGACCAGGTGGTGGACACGGCCAAGGGGCTGATCGCCGCCGGCATCGCCCCCGGTCACCGCGTGGCCATCATGGCCCGCACCCGCTACGAGTGGACGGTCCTGTGCTACTCCCTGTGGGCCGTGGGCGCCGAGGTCGTCCCGGTCTACCCGACCTCCTCGCGTGACCAGGTGGAGTGGATCCTGCGGGACGCGGGCTGCGTGGCCGTGGTCGTGGAGGACGAGCAGGGCGTCATGACCGTCGGGTCGGTGTGCGCCGCGCTGCCGCTGCTGCGCCATGTGTGGCAGCTGGACGCGGGTGCGCTGGAGCAACTGGCGGCACGCGGCCACGACGTGCCGGTCACCACGGTGGACTCCATGCGCCGGATCGTGCTGCCGGACTCCACGGCCGTGATCGCCTACACCTCCGGGACGTCCGGCCGGCCGATGGGCTGCGCCCTCAGCCACCGCAATCTGGCCGCCCCCTGCGACACGCTGCTGGCGGGCTGGGGGCACACCGCCGCGCCCCGCGGGGAGCAGGGGTCGGTGCTGGCGTTCCTGCCCTTCTCCCATGTATACGGGCTGATGATCCAGGGGCTGTGCGTGCGCGGCGGCCTGCTCATGGGGCACCAGGCCGATCTGAGCGGGGAGGCGCTGGCCGCGGCGCTGCGCTCGTTCCGGCCGACCTACCTCTACGCGGTCCCCTCGGTCCTGGAGAAGATCTACAAGAACTTCCTGCGCGTCGCGCAGCAGGACGGCCACGGCGCGCTGTTCGAGCGGGCCGCGGCGACCGCGCGCGACTTCGCCGCGGCGCTGGAGCGCCAGCGGCTCGGCCGGGGCCGCGGCCCCGGTCTCGACCTGCGGTTGCAGCACGCCCTGTACGAGCGGACCGTCTACCGGCGGCTGCGGGCCGCCCTCGGCGGGAGGGTGCAGCGGGCCACGTCCGGCGGCTCGCCCCTCAGCCGCGACCTGTCCCTGTTCTACGAGGGCATCGGCGTCTACGTCCACGACGGGTACGGCCTGACGGAGACGGCCGGCGGGGTCACGATGCAGCCGCTCGGCCGGGAGAAGTCCGGAACCGTGGGGCAGGCCCTGCCGGGCACGGAGATCCGCGTCGCCGAGGACGGCGAGATCCTGGTGCGCGGGCCGTCGGTGTTCCAGGGGTACGTGGGCGACGACGCCGCGACCCGGGCCGCCCTGCGCGGCGGCTGGCTGGCCACCGGCGACCTCGGGCGGCTGGACTCCGAGGGCTACCTGACCATCACCGGGCGCAAGAAGGACGTCATCATCACCAGCAGCGGCAAGAGCGTCGCCCCGGCCGCCCTGGAGCAGCGGCTGCGCATGCACCCCCTCGTCCACCAGGCGGTCGTGGTGGGCGACAACCGGCCCTGCGTCGGCGCCCTGATCACGCTGGACCCGGACTTCCTGGCCCACTGGCGGGCGGCACTGGCCCTGCAGGGCGAGCTGCGCGAGGCCCGGGAGGAGAACGCGCTGCGGGAGGAGGTCGCGCGGGCCGTGGCCGCGGCGAACAGCTCCGTCTCGCCGTCGGAGTCGATCCGGGTGTTCCGGGTGCTGCCGGAGCCGTTCGACGTGACGAACGGGCTGCTGACCCCCTCCATGAAGCTGCGCCGCGACGAGATCGTGCGGCACCACGCGTCCGAGATCGACGCGATGTACGAGTCGCGCAGGCGCCCGGGGCGGCAGCCGGCCAGGGACGAACCGTCACATTGGGACGATACGGACAACGTGTTCCGCTGAGCGGGGTGGCGAACGCGTAGCCCTCGCCCTCATGGGAACACGCGACAGTGGCGACGCACGAGAAAGGACGACTGCCCTGACGACAGCCCTTGCTGACGCCCGGGCCGGAAAGGCGATATGTCAACCGAGCCGCGTGGAGACGACGCCCTGACCTCCGAGGAGATCCCCAGCCGCACGAACAGCTTCGTGGGCGAGCCGCACGACGTGACGGGTGCGCGCCTCGCAGCGGAGGAGTTCCTGCGTGATCTGGCACGCTCCTCCCCGCCCTCCGCTCCCGAGTACTGGGACGACATCCTGCTGGTGGTGACGGAACTGGCCGCCAACGCGGTCCAGTACGCCCCGGGTCCGTTCGCGCTGCGGATGCGCCGGACCTTCGACGGCGTGCACGTGGTCCTGCACGACACCAGCACCACCGAACCCGCCCCACGCCCCTTCGATCCCCGCAGTGGCGGCGGCGGCATCGGCTGGCACCTGATCCACACCCTGTGCGACCAGGTCAGCGTGGTGACCGACGACAGCGGCAAGGACGTGCACGTCTTCCTGCCGTGGTGAGGCCGGTCGCCGCTCGGTGCGCCCCGGACCCGGCGAGCGGTGGACGGACGGCACACGCTAAGGGAGCGCCCGGCTCGCGCCGGGCGCTCCCTCCATGACCGCGCTCCCTGCCCGCAGGTGGCCGGTCAGGGGCGCGAGGCGCCCGTGACCGGCTCAGACCGCGGTCGTCTCGCGCGGCGGCAGCCGGTGGTAGTAGTCGCCCACGGCCGTCAGGTACTGCGGGTCCCGCGTCTCGCTGTCGGTCTCGAAGCGGGGCGCCTCCTTGGCGTCGGCCCTGCTGCAGGCCAGTGTGATCTTCCGGCCCTCGGTGTCCACGCCCGTGACGACTCCGGCCGGCACCAGGACGCTGCGGCCGAAGACCCAGACCCCGGTGTCGACGACGAGGTGCCGCATGCCGTGCGGGGCGTCCTCCCGGTCCACGTGCCCGATCGTGCCGTCGGTCGCCGCGACGCTGAACCCGGTCAGGTCCTGCCCCTCGGTGTGGGCGCTGCCGGGTGCGTACGACCAGATTCTGTCGATGGCCACGCTGCTCCATCCTCCCTGGCGGTGTGCGGATCGCGGGGCGGCGGCGGACGCCTTCCGCCCGTCCTGCCGTCCCACAGCGGCAATTACCCTCCTGGCGCACGCGCATTCGGTGATCGGGTCGGCAACCCGGGCGTCTTCCGCCGGGTGATCCCGAAAGCCGTGCACATCCCGCAGGCATGCATCGGTGATTGCCGGGTATTCGCGGGGCGCGGTGGGATCCGAGCCCTGGTGCGGAAGGAGGCGCATGACAGACGGCACCCGAGTCCGGAGAACGACCGGCATCCCCGCGCACCGCGGTCACCCCCGGCGGTGACCGACCCCAGGCCGTAGCACTTGTTGGAGGTACCCGTGCCCCTCGCCCAGAACCCGCTGTCCGTGGAAGTCGAACTGCCCCGGGAGGACGTCGCCCTGATCACGGTCGACGGCTACCTGGACGTCGACACCGCGACCGAGTTCCAGGCCCATCTGGCCAACCAACTCCACCACGGCCGACGTCACTTCCTGCTGGACCTCGCGTCCGTGCCGTTCATGGACTCGTCGGGGATGAACATCATCCTGCGCGTCTACCAGGAGACCCGTAAGACCGAGGGCAGCGTGCACGTCATCAGCCCGACGCCCGCCGTGCGGCGCATCCTCGATCTGACCGGCGTGAGCATCACCGTGCCGATATCGGAGAGCGTCGACGAGGCGCTGGCCCGGGTCGACGCGGGACCGTCGGTCCCGGAGGAACCGGAGCTCTGACCGACCGGGCACCCCTCGGGCACGGCACCGGCGCGGGCCGGTCGGCCGGTGCCCGGTTCGGTCTGCCCGAAGGCCCGTCACCGGCGCGTCGCCCGCCGGTCCAAGAGGTGGCCGACGGCCGCTCCCCCGAACCGGACCGCTTGCCCCGGATCAGGTGTCGTACGAGGTCGGCGCGTGGTTAGAGTTGTCGCCCGGCAAGTGTCACAGCGCCGTCCCGATCGCTGCAGCGGGGCGGCCGGCGCAACGCGGATGAGGAGAGAACCAGGTGCCGGAGCACGAAGCGGACGGACAGCTCGCCACGCCGACCGACGAGGTACGGGACTTCCTGCACCGCCGGCGTGAGCAGATCGCCCAGCGGTGGGCGGACGAGCCTGTGTTCCGCACCGTGTTCACCGTCTCGCGCGACGAGGCGGTGGAGGCGGGCAAGGTGATCGTGGAGGCGCTGGCCCGGGTGGCCGACTCGGGCCAGGTGGAGAACCCCGACGCCGCGGGCTTCAGCGGGGTGCGGGAGCAACTGGCCCGGATGGGCGCGGCCCGCTCCCGCGCCGGGCTGTCCGGCACCCAGGTGTCCGGTGAGCTGGCCGCGCTGCGGCCGCCCGTGGAGAACCTGCTGGCCGCCGACCTGGAGCAGGCACCACCGGAGCACCTGCGGGCGTCCTCCACCGCGCTGACGGTGCTGATGGGCACCCTGCGGCTGGTGGCGATGCAGGCGGCCCTCAGCGAGTCGCAGGCACTCAGCGACCGGCAGCGGCTGCAGCTGATGGAGGTGGCCACCCCCGTCATCCGCCTGTGGGACGGCATCGTCGCCGTGCCGCTGATCGGCACGCTCGACAGCGCCCGCAGCCAGGTGGTGATGGAGACACTGCTCAACGCCGTCGTCGACGAGCACGCCCGGTTCGCGATCCTCGACATCACCGGTGTGCCGACGGTGGACTCCCTGGTCGCCCAGCACCTGATGAAGACGGTCGCCGCGGCGCGCCTCATGGGCGCCGAGTGCATCGTCTCGGGCATCCGGCCGGCCATCGCCCAGACGATCGTGCACCTCGGTCTCGACCTGGACGTCATCACCCGCGCGAGCCTCGCCGACGCCCTGGGGTACGCCCTGCACCAGCTGGGCGCCGACATCGTGACCCGGGGCGCGGTCAAGCGGTGAACGACGTGCACACCCGCCCCGCCGCGGGCCACGTACCGGTGCTCCGGCTCGGTGACGTGCTGCTCGTCACCCTCCAGGGAGACCTGTACGACAGCACGGCGCAGCAGTTGCAGCAGGACCTCGCGGAGACCATCTCCCGCACCGGGGTGCGCGGCGTCCTGATCGACATCTCCGGCATCGAGATCGTCGACTCCTTCCTGGGCCGGGTGCTGGCCGAGATCGCCGCGCAGGCCGAACTGCTCGCCGCGCGCACGGTGGTGGCCGGTATGCGTCCCGCCGTCGCCATCACCCTCGTGGAACTGGGCCTGTCGCTGCCGGGGCTGGGCACGGCGCTCAGCACCGAGGCCGGCATGGAGCTCCTCACGGGGCGGCCGGCGCGGGCCCGCGCCGGCGGTCCGCGTCAGGAGAGTCCGTGATGCACACCGCCGCGGGCGTCGATGCCTGCCTGCCCATCCGGTCCGACATGGACCTGGTGTGGGTGCGACAGCACGTGCGGCAGGCCGCCGCCCTGCTCGGCTTCGGCCTGGTGGAGCAGACCAAGCTGGTCACGGCGGCCAGCGAGCTGGCCCGCAACACGCTGGTGCACGGCGGGGGCGGGCAGATGAAGGCGACCCGCGTCAGCAGCGCGGGCGCCCAGGGCCTGCAGCTGGCCTTCAGCGACGAAGGGCCCGGCATCGCCGATATGGACCTGGCACTGACCGACGGCTACACCTCCGGCGACGGGCTCGGGATGGGGCTGAGCGGCGCCCGGCGCCTGGTGCACGAGTTCCACGTGGACAGCACGCCGGGGGCCGGCACGACGGTGCGGGTGACCTGCTGGGTGGCGCAGCCGCCGCGTCCGCGCGAGGGGGCCTGATGCCCCGCGTGTGGGACGTCCCGGTGCGCGACTGGACACGGGTGCACGACGCCCGGCTCGCCGCCGAGGGCGCGGCCGCGCTGGCCGGACTGGACCAGCGGCGCACCGCCGCGGCGGCCCTGGTCGCGACCGAGCTCGCGACGAACCTGCTGAAGCACGCGGAGGGCGGCCGGCTGCTCGCCGAGGTCGTGCCCGCCCCGGCGCCGTCGCAGGAGGGCGGGCAGTCCCGCGTCGTGCAGCTCGCCGCGATCGACCACGGCCCGGGCATTGGCGACGTCCCCGCGGCCCTGCGCGACGGGTTCTCGACGACCGGCTCGCTCGGCGCGGGCCTGGGCACCTGCCGGCGGCTCGCCGACGACTTCGCCCTGCACAGCACGCCGGGCCGGGGCACGGTCGCGGTGGCCCGCCTGGGCGCGGCCCCGCGGGGCGCGGACGCCGTACCGGGGGCCCGGGGCCACGGGCCGGAGCCCTCTGTCCCGACGCCGGACGAGGGAGGTGCGCCCGCCTCGGTCCCCGGAACCGGCGGGGAGCGGCCCACCCCCGCGCCGGCCGGCGGGCGTGAACGTTTCGCTCCCCTCGCCGGCGTGCGCGCGGGAGGTCTGAACATCCCGTACGGCGGTGCGGAGCACTCGGGCGACGCCTGGGCCTGGGCGCGGGCCGGGGACGCGGTCACCCTGATGCTGGCGGACGGTCTCGGGCACGGTCCGGAAGCCGCCCGGGCCTCCACCGCCGCCGTCACGGCCCTGCACCTGTGCGCCCACCTGTCCCCCGCCGACGTGCTGCGGCGGCTGCACGACGCCCTGCGGGGCACGCGCGGTGCGGCGGTCTCCCTGGCGCGGCTCGACCTCTCCACCGGGCGGCTGCGGTTCGCCGGGATCGGCAACGTCGGAGCCCGGCTGCGCACCGGCGGCACCTGGCGCCACCTGCTCGCGCGGCCCGGCATAGTCGGCGTCCACCGGCCCACCACCCTCCGTGAGGAGGAGGCCGACTGGACGGGCGATCCCCTGCTGGTCCTGCACACCGACGGGCTGCCCAGCCGCTGGGCCCCGCCGCCCGGAGCCGGCCTGCCGGCGGCCGACCCGGCCGTGACGGCCGCCGTGACGATACGTGACGCGAGCAGTCCCGCCCGCCCGGTGCGGGACGACACCGCCGTGGCCGTGCTGACTCCGACCCCGCCGGAACTCCCATGAAGCGCACTTGGCAGATCACCACCGTCACCGACGCGGCCCGCGCGCGCATCGCCCTCGCTCGCCTGGCCGCCGCCCACGGCGTGCCCACCGTGGAGCGGACCCGGCTCGCGGCCGACCTCAGCGCCCACCTGCGGCAGTGCCTCACCAAGGGCGGCACCTGGCGGCTCATCCTGGCCCCGGCGGACGACGGCGCCGGCAAGGGGCTGCTGCGCGCCGTCGTCGTCCCCTCGCCGGAGGCGTGCGCCGCGGGCGAGCCCCCGTGGGAGGTCACCGTCCCCTGCCCCGAGAGGCCCCGTGCCGCCGCCGACGACGTCGCCGAGGACCCCGGCGCCCTGGCGGAGGCCCTGCTCGGCGCCGACGAGGACACGGCCGTGGTGCTGGACAAGCTCACCGAGCAGGAGGACCTCGTGTCCTTCCACCGCGAGGAGCTGCACCAGACCAACCAGGGCGTGCTGGCCCTGCACGCCGAGCTGGACGCGGCGGGCAGGGCCCAGCGCGAGGCCTTCGCCGCCGAGCGCCGCGCCCGCAACGAGGCGGAGAGCGCCCGCCGCCGGCTGACCTTCCTCGCGGACGCCAGCGCCGTGCTGACGGCCTCGCTCAACCACGAGGAGATCGTGCGCCGGCTGCCCGACCTGCTGGTGCCCGAGTACGCCAGCAGCGTCGACGTCTGGCTCTTCGACCAGGAGGAGGACAAGGACCGCGCGGCGCCGCACCCGGCCGCGGCCGTCGCCGCCGCCCGGACCGGGCGTCCCCAGTACGCCGCCGACCACCCGGGCGAGCTGCCCGGTGTCGACGACCATCCCCCGTCGGCGCTGAACCCGGGGCGCCCGCTGCTGTGCGTGCCGCTGCCGACCCGGCGGGCGCCGCTCGGGGTGCTGACGCTCTCGCCGCCCGGGGCGCGCTGGGACCCGGACGACGCGGTCATGCTGATCGAGCTCACCCGGCGGGCCAGCATCGCGATCGACAACGCCCGGCGCTTCGAGCACAACCGGGACATCGCCGAGACCCTCCAGCGGGCGCTGCTCACGGACCTGCCCGCCACCGAGGGTCTCAGCCTGGCCGCGCGGTACCTGCCCGCCACGCACGGCCTGAACATCGGCGGGGACTGGTACGACGCCTTCCCGCAGCGCGACGGCGGTCTCATCACGGTCATCGGCGACGTGACCGGGCACGGACTGCGGGCCGCCGTCATGATGAGCCAGCTGCGCACCGCCCTGCGGGCGTACGCCGTCGACGGCGACAGCCCGGGCCGGCTGCTGACCCGGCTGCACCGGTTCCTGCACCATCTCCAGCCGGACCTGTACGCCACGGCCGTCATCGCCCGGTTCCACCCGGACGAGCCCACCCTGACCTGGGCCGCGGCCGGGCACCCGCCGCCGGTGCTGCGCCGGGCCGACGGGACGGTGCAGATCCTCGACGCCAAGCCCGGTGCCATGCTCGGCATCCCGCTCACCCAGGAGATCGACGACCACACGGTGCGCCTGTCGCCCGGCTCGACCCTCGCCATGTACACCGACGGGCTGGTGGAGCGCCGGGCCCAGGGCATAGACCCGGGGATCGGTCGGCTGGCCGAGGCGCTCGGCCGGTTCCGCTCCGAGGAGCTGGACGCGGACCTGGAGGACTCGGCGGACCGGCTCCTGCACCCGCTGCTGAGCGACTCCGAACGGGACGACGACGTGTGCCTGCTGCTGTGTCACGTCCGCGGGGACGGCGCCCGCTGAGCCGTCTCCCGGCGGCCCCGGATGCGCACACGTTCCGCCTTCCTCCGCGGTGCTTTTCGGCCACCGTGCGGGCATGGTGGTGATCGGCACGTTCGTCTGCCTGCCCCGTCCGGCTGGCGCACCGGCGCCACACGCGGTGGGATCGAAAGGGTGCGAACCGGCGATCCAGGGGCAGTCGAATGGCGTTCGAGGCAGACCGCCTGGAGCCGCAGAAAGGGATGAACACCGTGACACGACCCAGGATCCTGGTGGTGGGCGCTGGCTTCGCCGGCGTGGAGTGCGTCCGCCGTCTGGAACGGAAACTCTCCCCCGACGAGGCGGACGTCACCCTGGTGACCCCCTTCGCCTACCAGCTCTACCTGCCGCTGCTCCCCCAGGTCGCCTCCGGCGTGCTGACACCGCAGTCGATCGCCGTGTCCCTGCGCCGCAGCAAGAGGTACCGCACGCGGATCATCCCGGGCGGCGCGATCGGCGTGGACCTGAAGTCCAAGGTCTGCGTCATCCGCACCATCACCGACGAGATCGTCAACCAGCCGTACGACTACATCGTGCTGGCGCCCGGCAGCATCACCCGGACCTTCGACATCCCGGGCCTGACGGACCACGCGTTCGGCATGAAGACCCTGGCCGAGGCGGCGTACATCCGGGACCACGTCATCTCCCAGCTGGACTTGGCCGACGCGAGCCAGGACCCCCAGGAGCGGGCCTCGCGGCTGCAGTTCGTGGTGGTGGGCGGCGGCTACGCCGGCACCGAGACCGCCGCCTGCCTGCAGCGCCTCACGCACGCGGCGGTCCGGCGCTACCCGCGGCTGGACCCCAAGCTGATCAGGTGGCACCTGATCGACATCGCGCCGAAGCTCATGCCGGAGCTGGGCGACAAGCTCGGCCGCAGCGCGCAGGAGATCCTCCAGCGCCGCGGCATCGAGATCTCCCTGGGCACCTCGATCGCCAAGGCGGGCCCCGAGGAGGTCACCTTCACCGACGGGCGGGTGATCCCGACCCGCACGCTCATCTGGACGGCCGGTGTCGTCGCCAGCCCGCTCATCGCCACGCTCGGCGCCGAGACCGTCAAGGGGCGGCTGGCCGTCGGCGCCGAGATGAACCTGCCCGGCGACGACGGGGTGTTCGCGCTCGGCGACTCGGCCGCCGTGCCCGACCTGGCCAAGGGCGACGGGGCCGTGTGCCCGCCGACCGCGCAGCACGCGCTGCGGCAGGGCAGGCACGTAGCCGACAACGTCATCGCGTCGCTGCGCGGCCAGGCAATGACGCCGTACGTGCACAAGGACCTGGGGCTGGTGGTCGACCTGGGCGGCACCGACGCCGTCTCCAAGCCGCTCGGCGTCGAGCTGCGCGGCCTGCCCGCCCAGGCCGTGGCCCGCGGGTACCACTGGTCGGCCCTGCGCACCAACGTCGCCAAGACGCGGGTGATGACGAACTGGCTGCTCAACGCGGTCGCCGGCGACGACTTCGTGCGCACCGGGTTCCAGGCCCGCAAGCCGGCGCGGCTGAAGGACTTCGAGTACACGGACGCCTATCTGTCGCCCGAGCAGGTGCGCGAGCGGATCGGCGGTGCCACCCGGCAGGAGTAGTCCGGGCCGGTCGGGACCTTCCGCCGCCGGCATGTCATGCTGTAAAGCGGATCTTGGTCTGAGTCGGGAGAGAGTGCGACGGCGTGAGGGCAGCGGGACGCTCGGTGCGGACACGACTGCGGGACCGGGTCGCGGCGTCCGACCCCGGGCTGCTGCGCCTGACGGCGGGGCTGCGCACCGTCGGCGCCATCGCCCTCACCCTGGCGCTGCTGTCCCTGCTGGGCGCCGATGTGCGCCTGCTGGTGGCGGGGGCCATCGCGGCGATGGTCGCCACCTTCGCCATCCGGGAGAAGCAGCTCGGCCCGCAGGCGGTGACCCTGGCCGTCGGGCTGCCGGTGGCGCTGGCGTCGGTCTCCCTGAGCGCGGTGCTCTCCACGCGCCCGGTGGCGGGCGACGTCTTCTTCGTCGTGCTGATCTTCTGCGCGGTGTACGGCCGCCGCTTCGGTGACCGGGGCACCGCGCTCGGGCTGATCGGCTTCCAGGTCTACTTCCTGTCCCTCTTCGTCGGTGCGACCCTGACGGGTCTGCCGGAGTTGTGGGGCGCCATCGCGCTGGCCTTCGCCTCCAGTGCCGTCCTGCGCTTCGCCGTCGTGCCGGCGACGCCGGCGTCGGTCCTGGTGCGGCTGCGGCTCGCCTTCCGGGCCCGGCTGGCCCAGCTGGTGGCCGCCCAGCTGGAGCTGCTCGACGCGGGCGCGGACGACATGGACAAGGCGCTGGAGGCCGTGCGCGAGGGCACCGCGCGACTGCACGAGACGGCCATGATGATCCAGGGGCGGCTGGAGGAGGGCACCCCGGACGAGTCCGCGGCGCGGCTGGTGCAGCGCCGCATCGCGGAAGCCGAGATCGCTGCCGAGCGGCTCGGGCTGCTGCTGCTGACGGCCCGCAGCGCCGAGCGGGCCGACACCCTCACCCTGCACCTGCCGGGCGCGCCCGCCCCGTCGGTGACCGTGCCCGCCGTCCCGGACGAGTCCACCGTCACGCTGCGCCGCGATCTGCGGGCGCTGCACACCCTGGTGCTGCGGGGCGGGGACCCGGGGACCGGGCTGGCGCAGGTGCGCAACCGGCTCCTCGGCTACCGCGACGAGGAGAACCTGCCGCCCGCCTCCGCCGCCGTCCAGGACGTCTTCCGCGGCATCGGCGAGGCCGCCCGTGCCGTGCTCGGGCTGCGGATCGCGCTGGACGGTCCGCAGGACGAGTCGGACGACTCCCCCGCCACGGCCCGCTCCCGCGAGGAGCTGGACGCCGAGGAGGCGGCACTCGACGGCGGCGCCGAGGAGAGCGCCCAGGAGGAGCAGACCGGGCTGCGCCGCCCCACCACGCGGGCCGCCGTGCAGGTCTCCGTCGGGTCCTCGCTGGCGATCCTGGGCGGTGAGCTGCTGTCCACGCAGCGCTGGTACTGGGCGGTGCTGACGTGCTGGATCGTCTTCATCAACACGTCCTCGACCGGCGAGATCCTGGTCAAGGGCTACCGGCGGCTGCTGGGGACGGTGTTCGGCGTCGTGGCCGGCATCGTGCTGGCGGGCCTGGTCGGCAACCACACCTGGACGGCGTTCGCCCTGGTGCTGGTGCTGATCTTCGCGATGTTCTACACGGCCCCGCTGTCGTACACGCTGATGTCCTTCTTCGTCACGGCGATGCTGGGGCTGCTGTACACGCTGCTGCACACCTACAGCCTCGACGTGCTGGTGCTGCGGATCGAGGAGACGGCCCTGGGGGCCTTCTGCGGCGTGGTCGCGGCGGCGCTGGTGCTGCCGGTGCAGACCGACCGGCGCACCAACGAGCTGCTGGAGACCGTCCTGGAGCGGCTGTCCGACGTCACGCAGGCGGCCGTGGCGCAGCTCAGCGGCGGGCCGGCGGACGGCCTGCTGGACAAGGCGCGCGACCTGGACCAGGCGCTGGCCGATCTGCGGGCCGCCACCCAGCCGCTGACCCATCCGGTCACGCCGCTGCGCAGCCGCCGCGACACGGCCCGGTACGTGGTGGCCCTGCTGGAGACGTCCGCGTACCACGCGCGGACCCTGGCGGCGACCGCCGAGCTGCTGCCGACGCATCCGTCGATCGCGGCGGACCCGCGGCTGCAGGGGGCAGCGGGGCGCACCGTGCGCAACATCGAGGCCATCGCGGCCCGGGTCGCGGACGAGCGCGCGCAGGCGCTGGTGGAGACCGGCCCGAGCATCGCCTCGCTGCTGGGCTCGGACGCCGGTACACCGCGCTACAGCCGGATCACCGACCGCGTGCTGCGGCACCTGGAACGGCTGGACGAGGCCGTGGTGGGCCTCGCCCGGCCGCTGGGGGTACGGGTGGGCCCGCCTCCGGCGTGAGGCGGGCCGCGGTTCAGAAGTCGGTGGGCAGTCCGCTCACCTCGGCGATGCCGCGCAGCTCCTCGGTCTGGCGGTGCCGCTCCTTGATGTAGTCGGCGATCTCGCCGAGCCGGACGGGGTCGGAGGCCGTGGAGGCGTCCGTGACGATCCTGACCGGGCCGGTGTCGTCGACCTCCAGTTCGATCACCTCGTTGTCCAGGCGGCCGGTGACGGCCGTGGCGATGACGAGGGCCACCTCGTCACGGACCTCCTGCGGCAGTTCGTCGTCGGTCCCGGAGTCGAGCGCGAAGTCCAGGCTGGACAGGCGTTCCTCGTCGATCGCCTGGAGCACCGGTTCCACCGCGCGCATCAGGAGGCTGTAGTCCTCCGTGTCCATCCGGATGCGCAGGAGGTCCAGGTACACGTCCACGGGACGGCCATCACCATGCGGAATCTCGGAATCGCTCATTGGCCTCGTGTTCCCCGTTCCGCGCGGCTCAGACGCGCCGATAGCGGGCCATGGCGAACGAGAACACCCCGAAGAGCACCAGCCCCACCGCGACGATCACCAGCAGCCAGGGGCCGAGCGGGGTGTCGGCGAAGGTCCGCAGGGTGTCGTCCAGGCCCTTGGCCTTGTCCGGCTCGTAGTCGACGGCGGCGCGGACGGCGAAGACTCCGGCGGCGGCGAACACCAGGCCGCGGGCCACGCCGCCGGCCACGCCGGTGACGTCCACGAACTGCCGGGTGCGGCGGCTCATCTGCCCCATGCGCATCTTGTCGTGGTACTTGCGCATCGCGGCCCGTACGCCGATCCAGCCGCCGGCCGCGACGACGGCGATCCCGGCCGCGCCGACCAGCCACTGGCCGCCGGGCATCTCCATGACCTTGGCGGTGGCGTCGCGGGACTGCTGGTCGCTGGATCCGCCGCTCTGGTGGCGGGTGGCCGCGAAGGACAGCACGGAGTAGGCGACGAAGGAGTAGAAGAAGAAGCGAACCGCGGACAGCAGCCGCTTGCGGGGGCTGCGGCCGTCCTTGCCGACCGAGCCGAACAGCACCTCGGACAGCCGCCACAGCGCCATGCCCACCAGGCCGATGCCCAGCGCCCACAGCAGGACCGCGCCGAAGGGCTTCTGGGACAGTTCCGCGAGGGCACCGCCGCGGTCGGCCTGCTTGCCCGTGTCGCCGAAGGCGATCTGCACGGCCAGCGCACCGACCAGCAGATAGATCACGCCCCGGGCGCTCAGGCCCGCCCGCGCCGCCCCCTCGGTCACCGAGCCGCGCGCCATGCGCCGGGCCCGGAACCCGTTCTGTGCCATCGCACTCGTGTTCATCTCGACCTCCCGGAGGTGCGGATGCCCCGGGTCGGGGGCCACACACCCGGGCGTCATCAGGAGCGGCGCAACCGCGCACCGCGGGCGGTGCGCCCGAGGGCGTGCAGGTACTCCAGCGCGTCGAGGACGACCGTACGGTCGTGCCAGGCCAGCCAGCGGCCGGCCTGGCCGCCCAGGGAGTCCAAAGCCTTGAGCTGGGCGGTGGTCAGCCCGGTCAGGGGACGGTCCATGTGCGCCGAGACCATGCCGACGCACAGCCCGGACGCGGTCGTCAGGGGCACGCTGTGGCACGCCCTGCTGCCGGCCTCCAGGATCGCCAGCCTGGCCGGTTCGGTGAACACCGGGGCGCTCTCCACGTCACGCACCGTCACCTGGGAGACGTCGCGGGCGGCCTGGGCGCAGGAGGTGCCGTCCTCCCCGACATGGGCGAAGAAGTCGACGAACCGGGCCGTGAGCCCGGTGTGCTCCTCCATGCGCAGCCCGCCCCGGGCCCGGTCGGCGAGCTGGACGTTGCCCATGGACGTGCCGGTCACCGTCAGGGTGTGCCCGAGCACGGCCTTCAGGACCGCGCCGCGGCTCCCGGACTCCCGGTGCGCGGTGGTGAAGGTGAGCTCCGGCGGGGGCTGCCGGACCCGCCGGGGGAACCACAGCTGCTGCCCGGCGTCGGGCCGGCCCACGGTGACCAGGGTCTCGGCCAGGGCGCGCAGCTTGACGTTGTGGCGCTGGGACGCCCGCTGCATCAGGGCGAAGGCGCTCTCCGCGTCGGCCAGTCCGTACCGCTCCTGGAGCATGCCCTGGGCCTGGGAGATCAGCGGGTACACACGGGCCCGGGCCCGCAGGTCGCGCACCTCGGCGCGCAGCCGCTCCAGCTCGTCGTCGTCGCCGGCGGCCGGCCGTCCCGCTGAGGACATGGCTCTCCCTCGCTCCGGGCATGGGCGGGCCCGGCCGCGGCTGCCGCCGTCGGCCGGGCCCCTTGCTCAGGCTCGCCTTCCCCGCCGTGTCAGGCGCACACGTGGTCAGGCGCTGCCGGCGGCCGGCACGCGTGCCTCGGCGGCCGCGGGGGCGGGAATCGTCTCCCGGGCGGGAACGGACGCGGCCGCGAGCCACTGGTGGGCGGCTTCCAGGGCGCGTCGCACGTCCCGGGTGCCGGTGGTCACGCACAGCGTGTACGCCAGGTCGCGTGCCCGCGGGTTCGTCTCGACCGGACCACGGCCGGCGTCTGCGGCGGTCAGTGCCTCGTACTCGTCGACGAGACGGCGCAGCACGGCGGGGTTGGGCCTCAGCATGGTTCGTTGCTCCTCGGTGGGGGTGGGTGGGTCAGACCGTGGTGGAGGGGCCGCCGGTGCCCCGCTTCCCGGTCCGCTGTCCCAGGACCTCGTCACGCACGCGCGCGCAGCTGCGGCTGATGAGGCGGGACACGTGCATCTGGGAGATGCCGAGCCGGTCGGCGATCCGGCTCTGGGTCATGTCTTCGAAGAAGCGCATGTAGAGGATGGCCCGTTCGCGCTCGGGCAGCCGGCGCAGGCCTTCCTTGGCGGATTCGCGGTCGATCACGATGTCGTACGACGAGTCCGCCGCGCCGAGGGTGTCGGCGAGGCTGTAGCCGTCGTCGTCCGTGGAGAGTTCGGCGTCCAGCGACAGGGTGCTGAAGCTCTCCAGGGCCTCCAGCCCGGCACCGACCTCTTCCTCGCTCAGGCCGGTGTGGCGGGCGATGTCCGCCACGGAGGGCTCGGGGCTGCCGGGGTTCTGGGTGAGTTCACGCCGTGCCACCCGCACCTTGTTGCGCAGTTCCTGCACGCGGCGGGGCACCCGCAGGGCCCACATGCGGTCGCGGAAGTGCCGCTTGACCTCACCGGTGATGGTGGGGACGGCGTAGCTCTCGAAGGCGCCCCGGCTCGGGTCGAAGCGGTCGATGGCCTTGACCAGGCCCAGGGCGGCCACCTGGCGGAGGTCCTCGAGGGACTCGCCGCGGTCGCGGAAGCGACCGGCGATGCGGTGGGCCATGGGCAGCCAGAGGGTGACCAGTTCGTCGCGGACGGCGTCCCGCTCGGGGCCTTCCTCCAGTTCCGCCATCCGGGCGAACAGGGCCGCGGTGTCGGGGGCGTCGTCGTGACGCCGCCGGGTGGAGGTGGCCGTCGTTTCGGGCGTGCCGGGACGATGGGTGGGCGTATCGATGAGCATGCGGATTCGCTCCTGAACGGTCGTTTCAGGGATTGACCGCGGGAGGAACGCTGCCGGAACGCCGAAGAGGGCCTCCGGGGCAGCCGTACCGCTCCCGCTGGCGCGCCTCCGGTCCGAAGCACGAAACTGCGTCTGCCCCTACCCCGGGGCAGCAAACTCCACTTTGCCGAAGAATCCGAAATCCCGCTTTGCACACCTATCGGCGGGAACGGTTCACGGCCTGCCGGACGAGGTGCGGCGGGAGGGGTCCGGGGCCTGCCGGACGAGGGGGACGACGGCGGTGATGCACTTGCCGCCGGCGGGCAGGTCGGACACCCGGACGTCGCGGGAGAGCCGGCAGACGATCGGCCAGCCGTGTCCCCCGTGCCGGGTGCGCCCCTGCGGGTCGGTGCGCGGTACGGCCCCGGGCAGCCGGTCGCTGCGGTCGCTCACGGAGAGCCGCACGCGGGCGCCGTCCACGTCCACCTGGAAGTCCGTGACCCCGCCGCCGTGCAGGATCGCGTTGCTGGTCAGTTCCGAGGCGACGAGCAGCGCGTCCGAGAGGGCGTCGGCGTCGCAGGGGGTGGGGGTGGCACGGCAGCGTTCGGCCACGGCCCGGCGCACGGCCAGGCGGGCCTCGGCGGGTCGGCGCGGCCGGGTCCGTTCCGCCCCCGGCGGCTCGGAGAGGTAGAGGTCGGTCATGTGCTCGTCGCACATCCTGCAGCTCCCTGGTCGATGCGGACGGAAGCGGGATCCGGACCGCGCCCGGTGTCCGCCCGGCGCATCGGGGGGTCCTCGGGTCCACCGCTTCCTGCTGCCTGCCGCGGCCGTCGGGGGTGCGCCCCGGAGCGCCGCGGGTCTCCTTGTCCGGCTCACCTCTCGCCGCACCTGCAAACCTCGGCACCGCCCGAAAGACCCCGTTGGCCCCGGGTCCGGTCCCGGGGACGCCCCGGACGGCCGCAGCCGGTGCCATCCCGGGGCGTTCACGGGGTAGGCGGTGGTCATGACCGATGTGGTGGATTCCGACGAACTGCTGCGGCGCATCCAGCGTGCGAGGACGTGCGCGCTGGAGGAGGAGCGGGCGTGGCGGGCCAGGAGCGAGGAACTGGACGCGACCGATCCGCAGGGAGCCCGGGATGCGGCCGTGCGGCGGATGTCGTTCGAGGCGGTGGCGCGGGTGCTGGAGGAGATCGTGGCGCCGGGCCGGCACGCCGCCGACGCCTGACCCGGCATCGGACGCCGGACGCCGGGCACCGGGCACCGGGCACCGGGTCGACCCGCCGCGGGGCCCGGACCGTTACCCGGGCTGCGGCCGTTCGAGTGACGGCACGGCCCGGGACGGGCACGCCCGGCTGCGCCGGCGTCCGGGCGGCAGCCCGGCACACCCCGCGTCCCGTGAACGGCGGGCACCGGCCCGGCCGGACGGCGGACTTCCGGCCCGGCACGCGGTGCGGCCGCTCCCTCCGTGAGCCGGGCGGATTGCCCGCGGCCGGGTCGGGAACCAGGTGCGCATGACAGTCGACCACAGCCGAGCCCCCGTTCTGGAAGCCCTCGACGCGTACCGCAGGAAGGGACATCTGTCGTTCACGCCGCCCGGGCACAAGCAGGCGCGCGGTGCGGACCCGGAGGTCCGGGAGATCCTCGGGGACGCGGTGTTCCACGGGGACGTGCTGGCGTCGGGGGGCCTGGACGACCGTCTGACGCGCGGCCGCGTGCTGGAGCGGGCGCAGGAGCTGATGGCCGACGCGGTCCACGCCGAGCACACGTTCTTCAGCACGTGCGGCAGTTCCCTGTCGGTGAAGGCGGCCATGCTGTCGGTCGCGGGCCCGCACGAGAAGCTGCTGGTCGGGCGGGACGCCCACAAGTCGGTGGTGTCGGGCCTGATCATCTCGGGCATCGAGCCGGTGTGGGTCGAGCCCCGCTGGGACGCGGAGCGGCACCTGGCCCATCCCCCGTCGGCCGAGGAGTTCGAGCGCGCCTTCGCGAGGCACCCGGACGCGCGCGGTGCGCTGGTCACCAGCCCGACGCCCTACGGCGGCTGTGCGGACCTGCGGGCGATCGCCGACGTGTGCCACCGGCGCTCGCGGCCGCTGATCGTGGACGAGGCGTGGGGCGCGCACCTGCCGTTCCACCCCGGGCTGCCCTCCTGGGCGATGGACGCGGGCGCCGACATCTGCGTGACCAGCATCCACAAGATGGGCAGCGGTCTGGAGCAGGGTTCGGTCTTCCACCTGCAGGGCGATCTGGTCCCGCCGGAGCTGCTCGGCATGCGCGCCGACCTGCTGGGCACGACCAGCCCGTCGGTCCTGATCTACGCCGGTCTGGACGGCTGGCGGCGGCAGATGGCGCTGCGCGGCGAGGAACTCATGGGCGGCGCGCTGGAGCTCGCGGCCGAGGTGCGCGCCGCCATCGAGGAGATCGACGGGATGCACGTCGAGGGCCGCGCGGACTTCTGCGGTCCGGGCCTCGCCGACGACTTCGATCCGCTGCCCGGCGTCATCGACCTGTCCGGTCTGGGCATCACGGGCTTCCAGGCCGCCGACTGGCTGCGCGGGCACCGGCAGATCGACGCGCACCTGGTGGACCACCGCCGTATCGGCATGCAGATCACCCACGCCGACGACCGGGACACCACCGGGGAACTGCTGGAGGCGCTGACCGACCTGGCCCGGGCCGCAGGGGATCTGCCGCGGGCACCGAAGGTGGAGGTGCCCGCGCCCGCGGGTCTGCGGATGGAACAGGCGCTGCTGCCGCGTGACGCGTTCTTCGGCCCGGCACAGGCCGTGCCCCTGGAGGAGGCGGCCGGGCGGATCGCCGCGGAGATGATCACGCCGTACCCGCCGGGGATCCCGGCGGTGCTCCCCGGTGAGCGCCTGACCGAGCCGGTGCTGGCCTACCTGCGCAGCGGGCTGGACGCGGGCATGCACCTCCCCGATCCGACGGACCCGACGCTGCGGACGGTCCGGGTGCTCGACGAGCGGGCGCAGCGGCCCGGACAGTGAAACGGGTCACGCAACCGGGTTTCGGCTACGCACGAGCGCGCCAAATGGTTTAGCGTTCATTCATACGTGGTGACGAAGTGGACCCCGCCGTCCTTCGTGCATCACCGTGAACTGCCCTGGCTGGTTTCCCCCGTCCAGCCAGGGCTTTCTCATGCCCGGACGCGACCGGCCCCGGCAGCGGCGGCCCCGGATCCGGGAAGTCGCCGACGCCGAGGTGCCCCCGTTCCCCCGAGCGGCTGAAATGGGCATAGGGACAGCACCCCAGTCGACCGCCCGGCGAGGAGCCCCGCATGACCAAAGCGATCAAACTCCTGACCGCCCTGCCCCCGCCCCAGCGGCACCACCTGATGGAGCTCGCCCGGGAGGTCTCGTTCCCCGAGGACGCCCGGATCTTCGAGGCCGGCGGCACGGCCGACCGCTTCTGGGTCATCCGCTCCGGCGCGGTCTCCCTGGACCAGCAGGTGAACTCGCTCCAGCGGGTCACCGTCGCGAGCCTCGGCGCGGGCGACCTGCTCGGCTGGTCGTGGCTGTTCCCGCCGTACGTCTGGGACTTCGGCGCGGTGGCGTTCAGCCCGGTACGGGCCTACGAGTTCGACGCGGAGGCCGTGCTGCGACTGGCCGAGGAGGATCCGCAGCTCGGGCTGACGCTGGTGCGCAACGTCGCCGAAGTGCTGGCGCACCGGCTGGAGATGACGCGGGGCAAGCTCATGGAGCAGTACACCCTGCACCGGCGCGGTGCCCTGTGAGCCGTCAGACGCGGTAGCGCCGCAGCGCCGGGACGGCGGCGGCCAGCACCAGCATCGCGGCGACCACCAGCAGCCCGCCGCCCGCGACGGCGGTGCGGGGGCCGAAGGCGGAACCGGCGGTGCCGTGCAGCACGTCGGCCAGACGCGGCCCGCCCGCCACGACGACGGTGAACACCCCCTGCATGCGCCCGCGCATCTCGTCGGTGGCGGCGGACAGCAGGATCGCCCCGCGGAAGACCATGGACACCATGTCGGCCACGCCCGCGAGCGCGAGGAACGCCACCGCGACCCAGAGGCTGCGGCTGAGCCCGAACCCGGTGATGGCCGCACCCCAGGCCACGACCGCGCCGATGACCATCCAGCCGTGCCGCCGGGCCCGGGAGAAGGTGCCGGAGAACAGTCCGCCGAGCACGGCCCCGACGGGGATCGCGGCGAACAGCAGCCCCAGCGCGACGCCCTCGCCGTAGGGCGCGTACGTCTGGGCGGCGAGCTGCGGGAACAGGGCGCGCGGCATGCCGAACACCATCGCCACGATGTCGGCCAGGAAGGACAGCAGCAGCACGGCGTGCCCGGAGATGTAACGGAATCCGGCAACGATCTCGCGCAGGCCCGCACGGCGCTCGGAGGCGGTGCCCGACAGGGGCGGCAGCGCCGGCAGCCGGTACACGGCCCACACCGTGACGCACAGGGCCAGGGCGTCGATGAGGTAGAGCTCGGGCAACCCGACGACGGGTATGAGGGCGCCGGCCAGCAACGGGCCCGCGACCTGCCCGGTCTGCATCACGGTCGAGCCGAGGGCGTTGGCCGCGGGCAGCTCGTCCTCCGGTACGAGCCGGGCGATGGAGGCGCTGCGGGCGGGCGCGTTGAGGCCCCAGAACGCCTGCTGCATCGCCAGCAGCACCATGAGCGCGGCCACCGACTCCAGCCCGGCGAGGGCCTGGAGCCAGAACAGCAGCGAGGTGAGGGCGATGCCGCTGTTGGTGATCAGCAGCAGCCGGCGCCGGTCCATGGTGTCGGCGATCGCCCCGCCCCACAGCGCGAACACGATCAGCGGGACCAGGCCGGCCAGGCTCGCGGCGCCCACCCACGCCGAGGAGCCGGTGATGTCGTAGATCTGCTTGGGCACGGCGACGGCGGTGAGCTGGCTGCCGACGGCGGTGACGATGGTGGAGCTCCACAGCCGGCGGTAGGCGGGGCGGCGCAGCGGGCGGGTGTCCATGGCCCAGCGTCGCCAGCCGCGCCGCCGGGACGTGCCGGCTCCCGTGTCCCGCTCTTCGGTCGTGCTCTCGCTCGCGTCCACGCGCCGCTTCCTCGATGCTCGCTACATCTTTCTGGCCGGGGATCACTATCGCACCGGTCGCCGGAGCCGCGGCGGCCGGTGTCAGCTTCCGGCGAGGAGCACGGCCCCGAGCACGATCATGGTGGCGGCGACCAGGGCGTCCAGGACGCGCCAGGCGGCCGGCCTGGCCAGGAACCGGCCGAGCAGCCGGGCGCCGAAGCCCAGGGCGGTGAACCAGCACAGGCTGGCGAGCACGGCCCCCAGGCCGAACGTCCAGCGCAGGGAGCCGTGGTCGGCGGCGACCGATCCGAGGAGGAAGACGGTGTCGAGGTAGACGTGCGGGTTCAGCCAGGTCATGGCCAGGCAGGTCAGCACGGCCCGGCGCACGGAGCCGGCCGCCTCCCCCTCCGCCCGCAGCGCCCCGCCGCCGGGCCGGATCACCCGCCGCGCGGCCAGCGCCCCGTAGCAGAGCAGGAAGGCGCCGCCGATCCAGCCGACCGCCCGCAGCGCGCCCGGCCACGCCACCACCACCGCTCCGACACCGCCGACGCCGAGCGCGATGAGCAGGGCGTCGGACAGGGCGCAGATGCCGACCACGGCGAGGACGGCCTGGCGGCGGATCCCCTGGCGCAGCACGAAGGCGTTCTGGGCCCCGATGGCGACGATGAGGGACAGTCCGGTGCCGAATCCGGCGGCGCCGGCGGTGAAGGTGCTGGTCATGGCGCCGACGCTACGGACCCGATCTCCGCGGGTCCAGCTAAGGATTCTTACGTATCGTTAGCGCACGTGATGATGACGGATCTCCCCCTGGACCAGGTGCGCACGCTGCTCGCGGTGGTGGACGAGGGGACGTTCGACGCGGCCGCCGCCGCCCTGCACGTGACGCCGTCGGCGGTCAGCCAGCGCGTGAAGGCACTGGAGCAGCGCACGGGGCGGGTGCTGCTGCTGCGGACCAAGCCGGTGCGGGCGACGGAGTCGGGCGAGGTGCTGGTGCGGCTGGCCCGCCAGGTGGCACGGCTGGAGCACGACGCGTACACGGAGCTGGGACTCAGCGGCGGCGGGGAGCCGACGCGGGTGTCGGTGGCGGTGAACGCGGACTCGCTGGCGACCTGGTTCCTGCCCGTCCTCACGCGGGTGCCGCAGGAGGCGCGGCTCTGTTTCGAGCTGCGCCGCGAGGACGAGGACCACACGGCCGCCCTGCTCCGCGAGGGGGTGGTGATGGCGGCGGTGACCTCGTCGCCGGACGCGGTGCCGGGCTGCTCGGTGCGCTCGCTGGGGCGCATGCGCTACCTTCCCGCCGCCTCGCCGGAGTTCGCCGCGCGCCATCTGCGCGCGCCTCTCGCGCAGGTGCTCCCCGGGGTTCCGGTGGTGGTCTTCGACCGGCGGGACGACTTCCAGGACGGGTTCGTCCGCCGGCTCACGGCCGGCCGGAGCGGCGCGAGTGCGCTGCGGCAGTACGTGCCGACCTCGGAGGGGTTCGCCGAGGCGGTCGCGGCCGGGCTCGGCTGGGGTCTGGTGCCCGAGGCCCAGGCGGCGCCCCTGCTGCGGGACGGGCGGCTCGTGGGCATCGCGCCGGACCGGGCCGTGGACGTCCCGCTGTACTGGCAGCAGTGGAAGCTCGACTCGCCCGCGCTCGCACAGGTCGCCCGGACGGTGACGGCGGTCGCCGCCGAGGCCCTGCGGCCCTGAGACGCTCGGGCCGGGACGATCCCGCTAGGCCTCTTCCTCCCGGCAGGCGTCCAGGCGGGCCTGTGCGCTGTCCAGCAGCATCTCCAGGGCCGTCGGGTAGGCGCTGGTGACCATGCGGGTGGCGAGCAGGGGTGCCGCCTCGGCGATGCGGGGATGCGTGGCGGCGGGCAGCCGGGCGTAGGTCGAGCGCCACATCTGCTCGTCGGACCGCAGCGAGTCGGCGGGCAGCGCGAGGGACGCGGCGTCCAGCGCGGCCAGTCCGAGCGTGGTGTCGATGAAGGCGTGGTAGACCCGCACCGCCTCGGGCAGCGGGAAACCCGCCGTGCTCAGGACGTCCAGCAGCGCCTCGTCGGCGGCGATCTCACTGGCCCGGCCGGAGACGCGGCTTGCGGTGAGCACCGCCGCCTGCGGGTGCTCGACGTACGCGGCGTGCACCCGCAGCCCGAAGGAGCGCAGGTCGGCCCGCCACTGCCCGGTGCGCCGCCAGCCGTCGAGCGCCTGGCCGATCAGGGCGTCGCCGATGGCGAGCGTGAGGTCGTCCATGCCCCGGAAGTACCGGTAGAGCGTGCTCGGGTCGGCGTCCAGGGCCAGGCCCAGCCGGCGGGCGGTCAGGCCCGCGCTGCCGTGCTCGCGCAGCATGCGCAGCGCGGTCTCGACGATCAGCTCCTCGGACAGCACGGTCCCGCTCTTGGTGGGCCTGCGCCGGCGGCGCTCGCCCTCGGGTACCACGGGCTTGGGCACGGTGCTGCTCCCTTCCGGGTCGCCTTATGCCAACGCCATTGACCTTAAGGCACGGGGCGGCGTTGTATCGGTCCCACAGCGCGTCACGTTCTTCGCGAACAGGGAGTTTCTGTCATGCGTGTTCTGCTCGTGGGTGCCGGCGGCGTGGGCGGTGCGATCACCCGGATCGCGGCCCGGCGGCCGTTCTTCGAGGCCATGGTGGTGGCCGACTACGACCCGGCCCGTGCCGAGGCGGCGGTGGCCGCGCTCGGCGGGGACGCCCGTTTCACGGCGGAGCAGGTCGACGCGGGTGACGAGGCGGCCGTCGCCCGGCTGCTGGCATGGCACCGTTGCGACGTCCTGCTCAACGCCACCGACCCGCGCTTCGTGATGCCGCTCTTCCGTGCCGCCCGGGCGGCCGGTGCCACCTACCTCGACATGGCGATGTCCCTGTCCCGTCCGCACCCCGAGCGGCCCTACGCGCAGGTCGGGGTGAAGCTGGGCGACGAGCAGTTCGAGCAGGCGGCCGACTGGGAGAAGGAGGGACTGCTGGCGCTCGTCGGCATGGGGGTGGAGCCGGGCCTGTCCGATGTGTTCGCCCGCCACGCCGCCGACGAACTCTTCGACGAGATCGAGGAGATCGGCATCCGGGACGGCGCGAACCTGACCGTCGACGGGTACGACTTCGCCCCGTCCTTCAGCATCTGGACCACCATCGAGGAGTGCCTCAACCCGCCGGTGGTCTACGAGAGCGACCGTGGCTGGTTCACCACCGAACCCTTCAGCGAGCCCGAGGTGTTCGACTTCCCCGAGGGCATCGGTCCGGTCGAGTGCGTGAACGTGGAGCACGAGGAGGTGCTGCTCGTGCCGCGCTGGGTCGACGCGCGCCGGGTGACCTTCAAGTACGGCCTGGGCCGGGAGTTCGTCGAGACGCTGAAGACGCTGCATCTGCTGGGGCTGGACCGCACCGAGCCGGTGACCGTGCCCGGGCCGGACGGCCCGGTGGCCGTCTCGCCGCGGGACGTGGTCGCCGCCTGCCTGCCCGACCCGGCGACCCTGGGCGAGCGGATGCACGGCAAGACGTGTGCGGGCACCTGGGTGCGCGGGATCAAGGACGGCGAGCCGCGCGAGGTGTACCTCTACCACGTGGTGGACAACCAGTGGTCGATGACCGAGTACGGCTCGCAGGCCGTGGTGTGGCAGACCGCCGTCAACCCCGTGGTCGCGCTCGAACTCCTCGCCACCGGCGCCTGGTCGGGCACGGGTGTGCTGGGTCCCGAGGCGTTCCCCGCCCGCCCCTTCCTGGACCTGCTGACGGCCTACGGCTCCCCGTGGGGCATGCGCGAGCAGTGACGGTTCGTCCGCCGGTCCCGGTTTCACCACGCGTCGACAGGTGACCCGAACAGAAGCGAGCATCCAGAACTGCACATCTCTACCGCGATGCAGGTGACTTCGATGGACAACTGGCGCAACCACGCTTCCTGCCGGACCGAGGACCCCGAGCTGTTCTTCCCGATCGGCACCTCCGGCCCGGCCCTGTTGCAGACCGAACAGGCCAAGGGGGTGTGCCGGCGTTGCCCGGTGCAGGAGCAGTGCCTGCAGTGGGCACTGGACACCGGGCAGTCCATCGGCGTGTGGGGCGGGACCAGCGAGGACGAGCGCCGTGCGCTGAAGCGGCGCGCGGCGGCCCGCCGCCGCTCCGGCTGAGTCCCTCCCTCCCCTCTCCTCCCGCCCCTGGGGGTCAGCTGCGGCGCAGCGTCCCCCAGGGGTTCTCCTGCCGGGCGACCTCCGCCTTCGCCTCGTCGATCACCCTCCGGTCGATCCGGCACAGCGGCCGGGCCTCGACGACCAGGGGTTCGTTGTCCGGCCCGCGGGCCGCCTCCCGCCCCGCGAGCACCCAGGGCTGCACCCCCGGACCCTTCTCGTGCGGCAGATGGGCGTAGTCGAACAGGCGGCGCGCCACCCACAGGCGGACCGGGCGGTCCTCCCACCACTCCTCCACACCGAGCGGGTTGGCGGACAGACCCGGCATCTGCACCCCGGTCAGGTCGTCCTTGCTGGACACTCTGCGCAGATCGGTCTCCGGGCCGCGGGACCAGCGGACGTACAGGCCGTCGTGCCGTTCGACCAGTTCGGCGAGTTCGTCGAGTGTGCGCACGACCGGCAGGTCGTCCCTCGCGCTCATGCCGTGACCTCCTCGTTCGGCGCCGTCGGCGGACGGAGTACCCGCCGCGCGTGCGCGGAATCCGCCGTCTCGCGCCGGGCGGTGCCGTCCGCCGGACGGGGTTAGGCTCGCGGCACCTTCACCGCCGCGAGCCACCGAGAGGAGCCGGCCATGAGTGTCCGTGTGCGCCGTGTCTACGACCCCGCCGAGCCGGAGGACGGGACCCGGGTCCTGGTCGACCGGCTGTGGCCGCGCGGACTGGCGAAGGACCAGGCACGGGTCGACGCGTGGCCGAAGGCGCTCACCCCGTCGACGGAACTGCGCCGCTGGTACCACGCGGGCGAGGGCGGCTACGAGGAGTTCGCCGAGCGGTACGAGGCGGAACTGGCCGCCGACGAGGCCGCCGAGGCGCTCGACGATCTGCGTGCCCTGGTCCGCAAGGGCGACGTGACCCTGCTGACCGCGTCGAAGACGCCGGAGCAGAGCCACGCCACCGTGCTGACCCGCCTCCTCGACGGCTGAGGAGGCGGGCGGCCCGCGTCCGTCAAGCGGTCTGCTTCGCCGCCGCGCGGCCCGCGGCCCGGCCGGAGAAGAGGCAGCCGCCGAGGAAGGTGCCCTCCAGCGCGTTGTAGCCGTGCACTCCCCCGCCGCCGAACCCGGCGACCTCCCCTGCCGCGTACAGGCCCTCGATCGGTGTGCCGTCGGCTCCCAGGGCGCGGGAGTCGAGGTCGGTCTGGATGCCGCCGAGGGTCTTGCGGGTGAGGATGCGCAGCCTGACGCCGATCAGCGGGCCGGCCGCCGGGTCGAGGATGCGGTGCGGGGTGGCGACCCGGCCCAGGCGGTCGCCGATGTAGCGGCGGGCGTTGCGGATGCCCTGCACCTGGGCGTCCTTGGCGTAGGGGTTGGCGATCTGCAGGTCGCGGGCCTCGATCTGGCGCTTGATGTCCTCGGCGTCGAGCAGCGGCTCGCCGGTGAGGCGGTTCATCTTCTCCACCAGCTGCTCGACGCTCGGCGCGGTGACGAAGTCGGCGCCGTTGCGCACGAAGGCGTCGACCGGTCCGGGCGCGCCCTTGCCGAGGATGCGTTCCTTCAGGAATCCGGCGCGGTCCTTGGCGGTGATGTCCGGGTTCTGCTCGGAGCCCGACAGCGCGAACTCCTTCTCGATGATCCGCTGGGTGAGGATGAACCAGGAGTGGTCGTACCCGGCGATGTCCTCGGTGGTGCGCAGGTGCTTCAGGGTGCCGAGGGTGTCGTAGCCGGGCAGGTACGGCCCGGGCAGACGGCGGCCGCGGGCGTCGAACCACATCGAGGACGGCCCGGGCAGGATACGGATGCCGTGGCCGGGCCAGATCGGGTCCCAGTTCGCCAGGCCCTCGGTGTAGTGCCACATGCGGTCGCGGTTGACCAGGCGTACGCCCGCCTCGGCGCTGATGTCGAGCATCCGGCCGTCGACGTAGGCGGGGACGCCGGTGACCATCTCCCGCGGCGGGGTGCCGAGGCGCTCGGGCCAGTGGCGGCGGACGATGTCGCGGTTCGCCCCGATGCCGCCGCTGGTGACGACGACGGCCTGGGCGGTGAGTTCGAACGCGCCGACGGCCTCGCGGCTGGAGGCGACGCCGCGCGGCGAGCGGTCCTCGGCGAGGACCGTGCCGCGCACGCCCGTGGCGGCGCCGCCCTCGACGACCAGGGCGTCGACCCGGTGGCGGTGGTGGAAGGTGAGCAGCCCGTCCCGGGCGGCCTGCCGGGCGTGGCGCACGAAGGGCTCGACGACGCCGGTACCGGTGCCCCAGGCGATGTGGAAGCGGGGGACGGTGTTGCCGTGGCCGTGCGCGGTGAGGTCGCCGCGCTCGGCCCAGCCCACGGTGGGCAGGAACGTGATGCCGTGGCCGGCGAGCCAGGACCGCTTCTCCCCCGCGGCGAACTCCACGTAGGCGCGGGCCCAGCGCACCGCCCAGGAGTCCTCGTCGTCCAGCCGGTCGAAGCCGGCGCTGCCCCGCCAGTCGCTCCACGCCAGGTCGAAGGAGTCCTTGATGCCCAGGCGCCGCTGTTCCGGCGAGCCGACGAGGAACAGCCCGCCGAAGGACCAGAACGCCTGGCCGCCGAGGTTGGCGGCGTTCTCCTGGTCGACGAGCGCGACCCTCCTGCCCCTGCTGGTCAGTTCGTGTGCCGCGACCAGGCCGGCGAGGCCCGCTCCGACGACGATGACATCGGCGTCCATGGCGACCGTTCCCTTCTTCAGTCCTGCGCGTGGTCCGGGGTGCCGCTGCCGTCGGTCAGCAGGGCCGTGAGCAGTTGCTTCAGCCAGGCCCGGGCGCGCTCGGCGTCCCGGTCCAGCAGCAGTTGGACGGTGACGCCGTCGTACGCCGCGACCACGGCCTGGGCGGCGCCGTCGGTGCCGCCGAGGACGGCGGGCAGCGGGGTGTGGCCGCGGGCTCGGGCGAGGCGGTCGGCGATGGCCTGCCGCAGCCGGGCGCGGTGCCGCAGCAGGCTGTGCGCCACTTCGGGGTCGCGGGCCGCGTGCACGAGGAAGTCCGTCTTGACCAGCAGCCAGTCGCGGTCCAGGAGCAGCACGTCGGTCACGCGGTCCACGGCGGCCGGCACGTCCAGGCCCTCTCCGTCGAGGGCCAGGGCCCCGGCCACCTGTTCGGCGATGAGGTCGGCCCGTTCCTCGTAGAGCGCGAAGAACAGCTCGTCCAGGCTGGAGAAGTTGGAGTAGAAGGCGCCCCTGCTGTACCCGGCGGCGTCGCAGATCTCCTCGATCGAGACGTGCCCGAAGCCCTTGGCCGCGAAGACGGCGAAGGCGGCCTCCAGGAGCCTGGCGCGGGTGTGCACCCGGCGCCGGGTCACGCGGCCGGTGGTTGCCTGCACGGTCGGCCTCCTTTCGATACAGGAATGTATTCGATACATCGCTGTATCGAAAGGGCCGGGAACGAGTGGGTCGACCGATCCCTCAATGGAACATCCTTTCGAATAGGAGGTACGCTGCACACATGCACCTCCAGGGCTCCCTCTTCGATCAGACCGACGAGCTGCGCCTCGGTCCGCTCGACGGAATCCGCCGCACCGGGCTCGGCGCCGGTGCCTGGCTCGACGTCCTGCCCGGGTGGCTCTCCGGCTCGGACGCGCTGTTCGAACAGCTCGCCGCCGAGGTGCCGTGGCGGGCGGAGCGCCGCCAGATGTACGACCACGTCGTCGAGGTGCCCCGGCTGCTCGCGTACTACGGCGCGGACGACCCGCTGCCCCACCCGGTGCTGGCCGAGGCGCGGAACGCGCTGAGCGCCCACTACGGCGAGGAGCTGGGCGAGCCGTTCACCACGGCGGGCCTGTGCTACTACCGCGACGGCCGGGACAGCGTGGCCTGGCACGGCGACCGGATCGGGCGCGGTGCCCGCGAGGACACGATGGTCGCCATCCTGTCCGTCGGAGCACCACGGGACCTGCTGCTGCGGCCCCTCGGCGGCGGGAGCACCGTGCGGCGCCCGCTCGGCCACGGCGACCTCGTCGTCATGGGCGGGTCCTGCCAGCGCACCTGGGAGCACTCGATCCCCAAGAGCACCCGGGCGACGGGACCGCGCATCAGCATCCAGTTCCGCCCCCACGGCGTGCGGTGACCCGCCCGCCGCGACGGGTCCGGTCCCCTCGGCCCCACCCGCCGCCCGCGCCCGCGCCGGGGTCTGCTTTCCTGTCCCCCGACAGGACCGGCGGCCACACCGACACAGGGCGGGGCGATCATGCGGGCGGACGTGCAGCACGTCGCGGACGGCACCTACCTGGTGCACGGCTCGAACACGAACTGGGTGATCCTCACCGACGGGGACGCCGCCACGCTGATCGACACCGGCTACCCCGGCGACCGTGAGCAGGTCCTCGCCTCGCTCGCACAGGTGGGCAGCGCACCGGAGGCCGTCGCGGCCGTGCTGATCACCCACGCGCACAACGACCATCTGGGCTCCGCCGAGCACCTGAGCACCGCGTACGGCACGCCCGTGCACCTGCACGACGCCGAAGTGCCGCACGCGCGGCGGGAGTTCCTCCACCAGGTGACCGTGGGCACGGTGCTGCGCAACGGGTGGCGGCCGGGCGTGCTGCCGTGGGCCGTGCACGCGCTGCGCTCGGGCGGCACCGCCCACGTCCCCGTCACCGCCCCGCGGGCCTTCCCGAACACCGGCGCGCTGGACGTCCCCGGGCGGCCCGTCCCGGTGCACACCCCGGGCCACACCGACGGGCACTGCGCGTACCACGTGCCGGGCACCGGGGTGCTGATCTCCGGCGACGCCCTGGTCACCGGGCACCCCACCGCGCGCATCCGAGGGCCGCAACTGCTGCCGGACATGTTCCACCGCGAGCGCTCCCGTGCCCTGGCCTCCCTCGACACGCTGGCGGACCTGGACGCCGAGGTGCTGCTGCCCGGCCACGGCCCGGTGCACCGCGGTCCGGTGCGCGACGCCGCTCTGAGGGCCCGGGAACTGGCCCTTTAGAGTGAGGCCACGATCGGCGGCGAGACGAGGACCAGCGGCCCATGGCACTGCAGATCAGCGCGACCAACCCGGAGCACCCCGCGCTCCTGCTGGAACTGCCGTGGGACGTCCCCCTGGAGGAGTGGCCGGCGGACTACCTCGTGCCGCTGCCCCGCGGCATCTCCCGGCACGTCGTGCGCTACGCGCGGGCCGGCGACGAGGTGATCGCCGTGAAGGAGCTCGCGGAGCGGCCCGCCCTGCGCGAGTACGAGCTGCTGCGCGACCTGGACCGCATCGGGATCCCCGCGGTGGATCCGCTGGCCGTGGTCACCGGCCGCACCGACACGGACGGGGCCCCGCTGGAGAGCGTCCTGGTCACCCGGCACCTGGGCGGCTCCATGCCCTACCGCTCCATGTTCGAGACGACCATGCGCCCGGCCACCATGCACCGGCTGATGGACGCCCTCGCCGTGCTGCTGGTGCGGCTGCACCTGGCCGGATTCGCCTGGGGCGACTGCTCGCTGTCCAACACCCTCTTCCGGCGCGACGCGGGCGCCTACGCGGCCTACCTCGTGGACGCCGAGACCGGTGACCTGCACCCCCGACTCAGCCCCGGGCAGCGGGAGTACGACCTCGATCTCGCCCGGGTGAACATCAGCGGGGAGCTGCTGGACCTGGAGGCGTCCGGGGCCCTGCACCCGTCGGTGGACCCGATCGAGTTCGGCACGGAGATCTGCGCCCGCTACCGCGGCCTGTGGGACGAGCTGACCCGCACCTCGGTGTACCCGGCCGGCAAGTACCACTACATAGAACGCCGCATCCGCCGCCTGAACGACCTCGGTTTCGACGTCGCGGAGATGCAGATCGAGCACGCCTCCAACGGCGACAGCGTCACCTTCGTGCCCAAGGTGGTCGACGCGGGGCACCACCAGCGCCAGCTGCTGCGCCTGACCGGGCTGGACACCGAGGAGAACCAGGCCCGGCGGCTGCTGAACGACCTGGAGAGCTGGATGGCCACCCAGGACGACCACGACCCCGCGGACCCCCTCGCCGCCCGGCCGGAGGTCCTCGCCCACCGCTGGGTGCGGGAGGTGTTCCGGCCGACCGTGCGGGCCGTGCCGCCCGGACTGCGCGGCGCCGTGGACCCGGCGGAGATCTACCACCAGCTCCTGGAGCACCGCTGGTACCTGTCCGAGCGGGCCCAGCAGGACATCGGCCTGGACACGGCCGTCGCGGACTACATCGAGAACGTCCTGCCGGCGGCGGGCGAGACCCCGCCGCCGGCGCAGGGCTGAGCTACTGGGCCGGCGCGGTGTGCGGCACCACCGCCACCGGGCAGTCCGCGTGGTGCAGCACCCCGTGTGCGACCGAGCCGATCCGCGCGCCGACGGCCGTGCGGCGCGCCCGGCGGCCGACGACCATCAACTGGGCCGTCCCGGCCACCGACAGCAGCACCTGGCCCGCGCTGCCCATCTCGACGTGCTCCACCACCGGCACCCCGGGGAACCGCTCCCGCCAGGGCCGCACCGCGTCGGCCAGGCCCTTCTTCTCGTAGGGCTCCATGCCCCCGGCCTCGTCGAGCAGCTTCAGCGAGCCGGGGCTGTAGGTGAACAGCGGCGGCAGCGTCCAGGCGCGGACCACGCGGACGGTGGCCCCGCGCGCGGCGGCCGTCTCGAACGCGAAGCGCAGCACCTCCGCGCTGTCCTGCGGCTCGCCCTGCTGGCCGACGACGATCTCGCGCCCGGCCGCCTCGCCCGACGGCTGGTCGGCGGCCCGCACCAGCACCACCGGGCGGGTCGCCCCGGCGATGACCTGCTGGCCGACCGAGCCGAGCAGGAAGCCGACGATCGGGCCGTGCCCGCGGGAGCCGAGCACCAGCGTCTCGGCGCCGGAGGCGGCGGCGATCAGGGCGCCGACGGTCTCGCCCTGCACGACCTCGACGGTCGTCCTCAGGCCGGGGTGCCGCTCGGTGACGGCCGCGACGGCCTCGTCGACCGCGCCGCGCACCCACGCCGCCTGGCGGTCCGCGTCCCCTTCGAACCCCGGCGGGAGAGCCTCCCGGTCCTCCACCCGCCAGGCGTGCACCACATGCAACGGCCGGTCGCGCCGTACCGCCTCGCGGGCCGCCCAGCCGAGGGCCGCGAGGCTCTCCTGCGATCCGTCGAGCCCTGCGGTGATCGGGCGTGTCATGCGGCTGCCTCCTGGAGCGGTCGTCGGGCGATGCCGATCAGTCTCCCCCACCCCGCCGCCGCCGCGTGGAGCGCATCTCCGTATCGGAGCGCGGGGCGGCGATCGAACATACGATGGGCGAAGGTCGGCGCGGTGCCCCGGGAGCTCCGCGCCGTGAGTCGACCGCCCGGCGTGGGGGACGCATGACACAGGCCGCCGAAACGGCGCGGACCGTCATCATGACCGTCGACGACGATCCGGGGGTCTCGCGGGCCGTGGCCCGCGACCTGAGGCGGCGCTACGGCGCGACGTACCGGATCGTGCGGGCGGAGTCCGGCGAGTCCGCGCTGGACGCGCTGCGGGAGCTGAAGCTGCGCGGCGACCTGGTCGCGGTGATCCTCGCGGACTACCGGATGCCGCAGATGAACGGCATCGAGTTCCTCGAACAGGCGCTGGACGTCTACCCGGGCGCCCGCAGGGTGCTGCTGACGGCGTACGCGGACACCAGCGCGGCGATCGACGCGATCAACGTCGTCGACCTCGACCACTACCTGCTCAAGCCGTGGGACCCGCCCGAGGAGAAGCTGTACCCGGTCCTGGACGACCTGCTCCAGGCGTGGCGTTCCAGCGACTTCCGGCCCGTGCCCGCCACCAAGGTCGTGGGGCACCGCTGGTCGGCCCGCTCCTCCGAGGTGCGCGAGTTCCTCGCCCGCAACCAGGTGCCCTACCGCTGGTACTCCTCCGACGAGCCGGAGGGACGGCGGCTGCTGGCCGCGGCCGGCGAGGACGGGCTGCGGCTGCCCGTGGTCGTCACGCCCGACGGGACGCCGCTGGTGGAGCCGGAGCCGGTCGACCTGGCCGCGCGGGTGGGCCTGGCGACCACGCCGACCGCCGACTTCTACGACCTCGTGGTGATCGGCGGCGGCCCGGCCGGACTGGGCGCGGCCGTCTACGGCGCCTCCGAAGGGCTGCGGACCGTGCTGGTGGAGCGGTCCGCGACCGGCGGGCAGGCCGGGCAGAGCTCCCGCATCGAGAACTACCTGGGCTTCCCCGACGGCGTGTCGGGCGCGCAGCTCACCGACCGGGCCCGGCGGCAGGCGGCCAAGTTCGGCGCCGAGATCCTCACCGCGCGCGAGGTGACGGCGCTGGAGGCCAACGGCGCGGCGCGGATCGTGCGGTTCTCCGACGGCTCGGCGGTCGCCGCGCACAGCGTGATCCTCGCGACCGGCGTCTCCTACCGGCAGCTGGCCGCCCCCGGTTGCGCGGACCTGACCGGCTGCGGGGTCTACTACGGATCGGCCCTCACGGAGGCGCCCGCCTGCCAGGACCAGGACGTGTACATCGTCGGCGGCGCCAACTCCGCGGGGCAGGCGGCGATGTACCTCGCGCGCGGCGCCAAGTCCGTGACGCTGCTGGTGCGCGGCGAGTCGCTGGCGGCGTCCATGTCGCACTACCTGATCCAGCAGATCGAGGAGTCCCCGAACATCCAGGTCCGCACCCGCACGGTCGTCCAGGAGGCGCACGGGGACGGGCATTTGGAGCGGCTGACCCTGCGCGACGTGGACAGCGGCGCCTGCGAACAGGTCGACGCGCAGTGGGTGTTCGTGTTCATCGGCGCCGCCCCGCTGACCGACTGGCTGGACGGGACGGTGCTGCGCGACGAGCGCGGGTTCATCCTGGCCGGGCCGGACCTGACGCCCGACGGGCGCCCGCCGCTGGACTGGCAGCTGGACCGGCCCCCGTACCACCTGGAGACCAACGTGCCCGGGGTGTTCGTGGCGGGCGACGCCCGCTCGGAGTCCGCGAAGCGGGTCGCGTCCGCCGTCGGAGAGGGAGCCATGGCCGTGATGCTCGTCCACCGGTACCTGGAGCAGTCGTGAGCGGCCGGGCGGCGCCCTGCGACCCGCAGGAGATCGGCGCGCTGTTCCTGTTCGAGAAACTCACGCCGGAGCAGCTCGGCCGGCTGTGCGCCGAGGGGCGGGTGGAGCGGTTCGATCCCGGGCCCGTGTACACCGAGGGCGAGCCCGCCACCTGCTTCTACGTGATGCTGGAAGGCACGGTCGTGCTGTACCGCCGGGTCGGCGCGGACGACGTGGAGGTGACCCGGACCTCCCAGCGCGGGGTGTACGCGGGGTCCATGCAGGCGTATCTGGGCGACCGGGTGCGGCAGGTCTACAACAACTCGATGCGCGTCACCGAGCCGACCCGGTTCTTCGTGCTGCCCGCCGACACGTTCGCGGGCATCATGCAGGAGTGGTTCCCGATGGCGGTGCATCTGCTGGAGGGGCTGTTCTTCGGCTCGAAGAACACCCAGGCGATGATCGGCCAGCGTGAGCGGCTGCTGGCGCTCGGCTCCCTGTCCGCGGGGCTCACGCACGAGCTGAACAACCCGGCCGCCGCGGCGGTGCGGGCCACGGCGACCCTGCGCGAGCGGGTCGGCAAGATGCGGCACAAGCTGGCGGTCATCGCCCAGGGCTCGTACTCCCCCGAGGTGATGGCGAAGCTCATCGACATCCAGGAGCGGACCGCCGAACGCGTCGCCAAGGCCCCGGTGCTCAGCCCGCTGGAGGCCGCCGACCGGGAGGACGAGCTGACCGACTGGCTCGACGACCGGGGCCTGCCGGAAGGCTGGCGGATCGCGCCCACGTTCGTGCAGGCCGGCCTCGACGTGGACTGGCTGGAGCAGGTCGCCACGGCGGTGGACGAGGACATGCTGCCGAGCGCGGTCGGCTGGCTCAACTACACCGTCGAGACCGAGCTGCTGATGGACGAGATCAGCGACTCCACCACCCGCATCTCCCACCTGGTCGACGCGGCGAAGCAGTACTCGCAGCTGGACCGGGCGCCCTTCCGCCACGCCGACGTGCACGAACTCCTCGACTCCACCCTGCTGATGCTCTCGGGCAAGATCGGCCGGGACATCGAGGTGGTCAAGGAGTACGACCGGACGCTGCCGAGCATCCCGGCCCACCCGGCGGAGCTCAACCAGGTGTGGACGAACCTCGTCGACAACGCGGTCGCCGCGATGAACAGCGCGGGCGGCCACGGGACGCTGACCGTGCGGACGGCCCGGGAGAACGACCGGCTGCTCGTGGAGTTCCGCGACACCGGCGTGGGCATCCCGGCGGAGCACCGCGAGCGGATCTTCGACCCGTTCTTCACGACGAAACCGGTGGGCGAGGGGACCGGGCTGGGGCTCGACATCTCCTGGCGGATCGTGGTCAACAAGCACCACGGCAGCATCCAGGTGGAGTCGGAACCGGGGGACACGCGATTTCAGGTGCTGCTGCCGCTGACAGCGGCGGAGGAGGAGTCGGCATGAGCGAGGCGAACGGCATCGACCCGGGTGTGCCGCCGAGCGGCAGCGGGTGCGCGGAGTGCGACACGGCAGGGGGCTGGTGGTTCCACCTGCGGCGGTGCGCGCAGTGCGGGCACGTGGGGTGCTGCGACAGCTCCCCCGCCCGGCACGCCACGGCCCACTTCCGGGAGACCGGGCACCCCTTCGTGCAGAGCTACGAGCCGGGTGAGACCTGGTTCTGGAACTTCGAGACGAACGAGCTGTACGAGGAGGGGCCCGAACTGGCCGCGCCGGTGAGCCACCCGGACGACCAGCCCGCGCCGGGCCCGGCCGGACGGGTCCCCGCGGACTGGGCCAAGGTGCTGCGCGGGTAGCTGCGTCCGGGTACCTCCCGGTCGTGTCGGTCGTGTCGGTCTCGTCGGTCGTCCCTGGTCGCCGCCTCGGTCGTGTCGGTCGTCCGGCGGAGGACCGTCCCTGCCCGGTCGTGCCCGCGGCCGGTCGTGCCCGCGGCACGATGGCGCCACGCCCCGTGTCCTCGGCGAGAGAGAGTTGGTTCCGTGCCCCAGGCTTCATCCCTCGCGCCCGTGGTCGGCCGCGACGCCGAACTCGCGCGCCTGTCCGGGGTGCTGGAGCGTGCCCGCGCGGGTGAGGCGCGGGCGGTGCTGCTCGCCGGGGACGCCGGTGTCGGCAAGACCCGGGTGCTGGACGAGGCCGGGAAGCGGGCCGCCGAGGCCGGTATGACCGTGGTCACCGGGCACTGCGTGGACCTCGGGGACGTGGGCCTGCCCTATCTGCCGTTCACCGAGATCCTCGGTGTGCTCGCCGCCGACCCGCGGTTCGCGGACGCCCTGGCCGCCCATCCGGTCGTGGAGCGGCTGCTGGGCGCCGGGACCGACTCCGTGCGGGACGTGGACGGCCGGCTGCGGCTCTTCGAGGGCATGGCGGGGCTGCTGGCCGACGTGGCCGGCACCGCCCCGCTGCTGCTCGTGCTGGAGGACCTGCACTGGGCCGACCAGTCGTCGCGGGACCTGCTGCGCTTCCTGCTCGGCCGGGGCGTGCTGCGGCGGCGGCTCGCGGTGTTCGCCTCCTACCGGGCCGACGACCTGCACCGCCGGCACCCGCTGCGGCCGCTGCTCGCCGAGCTGGTCCGGCTGCCGGTCGTGGAACGGCTGGAGCTGCGGCCGCTGACCGACCCGGACGTGGACCGCCTGGTGCGGGCGCTGGAGCGGCAACCCCTGCCGGACGCCACCGTGCGGCGGATCGTGGAGCGGGCCGAGGGCAACGCCTTCTACGCCGAGGAACTGCTCGCGGCCACCGGCTCCGGCTCCGGCGGGGTGCCGAGCGGGCTGGCCGACGTGCTGCTGATCCGGTTCGAGCAGCTGTCGGACACCGCGCAGCAGGTGCTGCGGACCGCCGCCGTCGCCGGGCGCCGGGTCGAGCACGACCTGCTGCGGGAGGCGGTCGGGCTGCCCGAGGCGGAGCTGGAGTCCGCCCTGCGCGAGGCGGTGGGACGGCAGTTGCTCGTCGCCGGGGACGGCGACACCTACTCCTTCCGGCACGCCCTGGCCCGTGAGGCCGTCTACGCCGATCTGCTGCCCGGCGAACGGGCCCGCCTGCACGGGGCGTTCGCGCGTCTGCTCGCCGGGCGGGGACGGCCTGCCGAGAGCGCCGCCGAGCGGGCCCACCACTACCGGGAGAGCCACGATCTGGCGGAGGCGCTGGCCGCCTCGCTGGAGGCCGCCGACCACGCCCAGCGGGTGGGGGCGCCGGCCGAGGAGCAGCGGCATCTGGAGACGGCCCTGGACCTGTGGCCCGCCGTGCCGCCCGAGGCGAGGCCGGCGGGCGCGGCCATGGGGCGGGTGCCGCTGACCCTGCGCGCCTCCGCGGCGGCCGCGCACGCCGGGGAGCTGCACCGGGCCGTCTCGCTCTCCCGGTCGGCGCTGGCGGACCTGGGGCAGGACGCCGACTCCGAACTCGCGGCGCGGGTGCGCTACACGCTCGCCGGGAACCTGCTCAGCGTGGACAGCCTGACGACGGCGTTCGCCTACAGCAGCGAGGCCCTGGCGATGATCCCGGAGGACCCGCCCTCGCGCACCTGGGTGTGGGCGGCGGCCACCCATGTCATGGCGGCCCGCTACGTCGGGGAGAACGACACCGCGCTCGAGGTGGCCCGGCGCGCGGTGGAGGTGGCCGAGCGGCTGCACGTGCTCGACGCGCAGGCGGACCTGCTGATCTCCCTGGCCGGGTTCGACCCGGGCGGGCGGCGGGGCGCGCCGGGCCGGCAGCGGCTGCTGACCGCCCGGGACCTCGCTGTGCGTTCCGGCAACGCCGCCGTGGAGCTGCGGGCCCTGTTCAACCTCGCCATGGGCTGCTACGAGAACGGGGAACCGGCGGAGTGCCTGCCCTGGCTGACGGAGGGCCAGGACCGGGCCCGGCGCGCCGGTCTGCTGTCGTCGCCGTACCCGCTGGAGATGCGGTACCTGCGGCTGGTGGTGCTGCACGTGCTGGGCCGCTGGGACGAGTGCGTGCGGGCGGCCCGTGCCGACGCCGAGGTGCTGCCGGCGGCCGGCGGGTACACGGTCGGGCCCGCGCTGTCGGTGGCCCTGGCCCGCGGTGACCTCTCGGCCGCCGAGCGGGCGCGCGCCCTGCTCGAGGGACCGTTCGACTGGATGGCCACCCTGGTCGCGGGTCTCGTGCTGACCGACGCGGCGGCGCTGCGCCGGGACCCCGGGGAGGCCGTGCGGTGGGCGCGGTCCACGGTTGCGGCCCTGACCGACGAGGCGGGCACCCGTCCCGACGCGGCGGTCCGGCTCGCCGCCCTGGCGCTGGCCGCGGTGGCCGACGCGGCCGCCGAGTCGCGGCTCACGGGTGACGCGGCCGGGGAGCGCCGCTGGGTGGACACGGCGGCGGAACTGGTCGAACTGGCCCGGGACGTCGCCGGGCACGGCGAGGACGGCGCGCCGCAGGGTCCGGAGGGCCAGGCGTGGCTGGCCCGTGCCGAGGCGGAGTGGGTGCGCGCCGGGTCGGGGCCCGATCCGGCGGCCTGGTGCCGGGCGGTGGCGGCGTTCGGCTACGGCGACGTGTACGAGCGGGCACGCTGCCGGATGCGGTACGCGGAGGCGCTGGTCGCGGCCGGACGGCGTGAGGAGGCGGCGGCGCAGGCGCGGGAGGTGCGCGAGATCGCCGTCCGGCTCGGTGCGGTGCCGCTGCGCGAGCAGGTGGACGCCCTGGTGCGGCGCGGCCGGCTCACGGACGCGCCGGACGCGGCCGGCCGGGCCGGTGCGCTCACCGCGCGCGAGCAGGACGTGCTGCGGCTGCTCGCCCTGGGCCGCAGCAACCGGCAGATCGGCGAGGAGCTGTTCATCAGCGGCAAGACGGCGAGCGTCCACGTCTCCAACATCCTCGCCAAACTGGGCGCCTCCAGCCGTGGCGAGGCGGTGGCGGTCGCCTACCGGGAGGGCCTGATCACGCCGCAGCCGTCGCAGCCGGGGTGAGGGCCGCGCTCCCGGCCGGTCCGGGCCCGCGTCAGCCGGTGCGGCATTCGAGGCTGCCGAGGTCGACCGCGTCGGCCAGCGCCTTCATGCCCTTGTCGTTGGGGTGGATGTGGTCTCCGCTGTCGTAGGCGGGCAGCAGCCGCTCCGGGTCGGAGGGGCTGCGCAGGACGCGGTCGAAGTCGGTCACGGCGTCGAAGGCGCCGCTGCCGCGGATGAAGGCGTTCACCTTCCGGCGCACGGCTTCCGCTGCGGGGTCCCATTCGGGCCAGCCCTTGAAGGGGGCGACGGTGGCGCCGACGACGCACTTCCCGGCGGCGTGCGCCCGTTCGACCAGGGTGCGGTACCCGGCGATCAACTGGGCGGCGGTGGGGGCGGGTTCGGCCTTGATGTCGTTGACGCCCTGGAAGAGGAGGACGGTGCGCACGCCCGGCAGCGACAGCACGTCCCGGCTCAGGCGGTTGAGGGTGCTCGGCCCGGGGCCGTCGCTGAGGACGCGGTTGCCGGGAATGCCCTCGTTGGCGACGCCCTCGATCGTGCCGGTGCTGGATCGCGCCAGCCGGCGGGCGAGGTGGTCGGGCCAGCGGCGGTTCCGGTCGGCCGTGGAGTGCCAGCCGGCGGTGATGGAGTCGCCGAGGGTCGCCACGGCTGCCGCGCCCCTGCGGGGCCGTACGGTGACGGCGTCGAGGTAGAACCAGGCGCCGGTGCGCCGCGTCCAGTGGGTCGCGCTCTCCTGCGCGGTGTGGGCGCCGTCGCTGACGTACGACGTCTGCATGGACGCCGCGTGCCCGGTGAGCGGGCCGCCGGCCCGGGTGACGCGCAGGCTGACGGCGAGGTCGCGTCCTGCGGGGACGTGCCCGGGCAGCGGGTCGCTGAGGACGAGGCCGCCGGCCGGGACGGTGACGGTGCTCGCGCCGCCGAAGGTGAGGGGCCGGTTGCTGCCGGGCACGAGGGCCGCCCCGTCCCGTCGCAGGCCGGCGTGGACGCCGCCGAAGGTGACGGGCCGGTCGCCGAAGGCGTTCGACAGCCGCACCCTGAGGCCGCTGCCGCCGACGCTGGTGTGCACCACCAGCCGGTAGCCGCGGTCCCCGCGGGCCGCCTCGCCGACGCGGTGGGCGGATGCCGCCCAGGTGACGACGCCCTGGCCGGATGCGGCCGGCGCGGCGGGCGGACGGGTCGGCCGGGCGCCCGCCGGGCCCGTGTCCGTCCCGCAGCCCACGGCGACGCAGCAGGACAGGGCGGCGAGGACGGCACGTCGTCGGGGGCGTGCGGTGCGGGGCATGGTCGGCGCTCCTTCGGCCGGTCGGTGTGCGAACGGGGTCACGGGGCGGTCCCGCGCGGTCACCGGGCCGCCGGGCCTCCCGGGCCGCCCCGGAGCACGCCACCGTAGCCGTACGGTCGGGGACGAACCCGTCGCGTACCCCGGGCCCCGGGGCCCCACGCCACGATCTTGGCGGAGGGGAAGGGTCCGGGTGAGGATGCCGGGATGAAGGGTGACCTCTTTTCCAGTGAGCACATGGTGCAGCCGGCCGTCGCGCCGGGCATGACGGTGGAGAACGCCAAGTGCATCCGGTACACGGTGAACGGCGAGATGCTGGCCCGCCAGGGCGCGATGATCTCCTACCGCGGCAACCTCCAGTTCGAGCGCAAGGGCCAGGGCGTGGGCGGCATGCTCAAGCGGGCGGTCACCGGTGAGGGACTTCCGCTGATGGCGGTGCGCGGGCAGGGCGAGGCGTGGTTCGCGCACGAGGCGCAGAACTGCTTCGTCGTCGACGTCGAGCCCGGTGACGAGTTCACGGTCAACGGCCGCAACGTCCTGTGCTTCGACGCCACGCTGTCGTACCGCATCTCCACCGTGAAGGGCGCCGGCATGACCGGCGGCGGACTGTTCAACAGCGTCTTCACCGGGCAGGGCAGGCTGGGGCTGGTCTGCGAGGGCAGCCCGCTGGTCATCCCGGTGTCGCCGCAGTACCCGGTGTACGTCGACACCGACGCCGTCGTGGGATGGACGGCGGGGCTGCAGACGTCCCTGCACCGCTCCCAGTCCATCGGCTCGATGCTGCGCGGGGGTTCGGGCGAGGCCGTGCAACTGATGCTCCAAGGCCAGGGGTTCGTCGTCGTGCGGCCGAGTGAGGCGACACCGCAGAAGGCAGGGCAGCACTGACATCGCGTACGTGATCTGCGCCTCACGGACAACCCGTTCCGTCCGGCCGGCGTCTTGACCGGCGACAGACAATGCCCTGGCCCCGGTGGCCAGGGCTGGTTTCCGCCCCGCTATACGCTCCGTGTATACGCTGCACGTATACACGGCGTGTAGAGACGGTGTGCACACGGACCGAAAGGCATCGATGTACGGCAAGGCATTCGCCCCCGAGTACCAGGGCGCCCTCACGAACCTGTCCGTCAACGCGTCCCTCACCGACGTCCTGGCGGCCGGCACCGCGCAGCTGGAGGCCGCCGAGCGGGCCGGGAACCCCGGGGAGGCCGCGCGCTGCGGCCTCGCGGTGGCGGAGGCCCACCGCCGGCTCGGGCAGGTCCGGGAGGCGGACCGGGCCTGGAAGGCCGGCTACCGGGCGGCCCGGCAGGCGCAGGACGCGGGGGCGATGGCCTGGGCCCTGTGGAGCGGCGGGACGCTGGCCCGCCAGCGCGGCGCCTTCGCCCTGGCCCGCCGGCTCCTGCACCTCGCCGCCGAGCTGGGCGACCGCGGCGGGGACGCCGTCGTACGCGGCTACTCCCTGGCCGGGCTGGCGGAGACGGGCCGCATCCAGGGCGACTACGAGGCCGTCGGCCGGCTGCACGAGCAACTGCTCGCCGAGGCCCGGCGGCGCGGTGAGGCACGGCACACCGTGTGGGCGCTGGAGGGCATCGCCCAGATGCAGCGCAACACCGGCGCGTACGACTCGGCGTACGCCCTGTTCGAGGAGGCGGCCGGGATCGCGGCCCGCGCCGAGGACCGGCGGGGCCACGCCTGGGCCCTGCGCGGGATGGCCGACGTGGTGTCCGCGCGCGACGGGGACACCGAGCGGGCGCTGGACCTGCTGAGCGAGGCCGAGACGACCTGCCGCGCGATGCGGCTGTCGAGCGCGCTCGCCTACAACCACAAGATGCGCGGCAACGTCCTGTACCGGGCGGGGCGTTACGAGCAGGCGCGGGCGTGGTACGAGCAGGCGCTCGCCGGGTTCCGCGAGATGGGCGAGGCGCGCGGCGAGGCCCTGTCCCGCCTCGGCCTCGCCAAGTCCCTGGCCCGGCTCGGGCGCGACCGGACCGAGACGGCGGCGGAACTCGCCGATCTGGCGGCCACGACGGAGCGCATGGGCCTCGGGCACACCGGCGCGATGGTGGCCCGGGCCCGCGTGGAGCTCGGCATACCGGCACAGGCCCCTGTGGCGGAGCCGGTCCGCTGACGGCCGTCGGGGGGTGACGGGGCGGTGCGGAGGCCACGTGGACGCGGAAAACGCAACGTCGACAGGTTGCGCGGGGGCGGCTACCTTCAGCTGGCCCTCCGCGATCGCCCATAGCTGCTGGAGGGTTCCTCCGGATCCCACCCCCCTCACCGCCCAGGGAGACGCATGCCCACGCTCGCTCTGTACACGTTCGGCGTCCTGACGTCTCCCCTCGCCGACCCCGGACCGCGCATGCGCGCGTTCTACGACCGGGGCGAGGCCGTGTACCGGACGATCGGCCGGCACCCCGGATACATCTCCCGCGCCGAACCGGCGGGCGGCGACCGGGGCCTGCTCTTCGAGGCGGACTGGGGCGCGTGGGGGCGCTTCGCCGCACCGAGCTGGTACGTCAAGGGCCGGACGGCGGAGACGACCGCGCTGGCCGCGACCCTCTCGCTCTGGAGCGGCCTGCGCCACGCCTTCGACGCCGTCTACGGCGGTCTGCACCGGGAGGCCCTGAGCAGACGCCACGACTGGTTCGAGCGGACAGGACACCCGAGTCACGTGCTGTGGTGGGTCGCCGACGGCGTGACGCCCACCTGGCAGGAGGGGGTGGCCAAGCTGGAACACCTCCACGACCACGGCTGCGCACCGCACGCCTTCACGTTCCACCGCTCGTTCACCCCGCAGGGCACTCCGGTCGATTGACCCGGCACCCCTTCCCGGGTCAGGGTGCGTCACGGCGCTCACTCGCAACCCGCGCCGGAAGGATGGCTGCCGTGATCGGCATCCCGGAGTTGGAAGCCGCGGCCGACCGGATCGCCGGGCACGTCGTGCACACACCGACCGTGGACAGCCCAGGGCTGTCGGCGCTGCTCGGTGCCCCGGTCACCGCGAAGCTGGAACTGCTCCAGCGCACCGGCTCGTTCAAGGCGCGCGGCGCCGCCGCGAAACTGCTGTCGCTGAGCGAGGCCGAACGGGCCGCCGGGGTGGTGGCGGTCAGCGGCGGCAACCACGGGATCGCGCTCGCGGTCATGGCCGCCGCCCTGCACGTGAAGGCCACCGTGGTGATGCCCCGCTCGGCGCCCGCCCGCGCCGTGCAGGTGGCGGAGGAGGCCGGGGCGTCGGTGCGGCTGACCGACGACATGGCCGGCGCGTTCGCCCTCATGACCCGGTTGCAGCAGGAGGGACTGACGCTCGTCCACCCCTTCGACGACCCGGTGGTGCTGGCCGGCCAGGGCACGGTGGGCCTGGAGTTCGCCGCCGACGCCGGCGACCTCACCGACGTCCTCGTCAGCGTCGGGGGCGGGGCGCTGATCTCCGGCGTAGCCGCCGCGTTGCGGGCGCGCAGGCCCGGCGTGCGGGTGTGGGGCGTGGAGACCGAGGGCGCGCAGGCGATGTCCGAGGCCCTGAAGGCGGGCGGTCCGCTGCCCGTCGCCCTGTCCTCGATCGTCTCCACGCTCAGCGCCCCTGCCGTGTCGCAGCTGACGTACGACCATGTCTCCGCCCTGGTCACCGAGGTGCTGGTGGTGCCGGACCGGGAGGCGGTGCGGGGGGTGCTGGAGCTGGCCGACCACGCCAAGGTGTGGGCCGAACCGGCGGCCGGCTGCCTGCTGCCCGCCGCGCGGCAGGTCCTCGACCGGGTGGGCGACGGCGCGCGGCTGGGGCTGGTGGTGTGCGGGGGCAACGCGACCACGCGGGACGTGATCACCTGGTCGGAGCGCTTCGGGCTGCGCTGAGACCCGCTCCGGGCCGCTGTTTCTGCCGCCGAATTCGGCGGCAGAAACAGCGGCCCGGGCCAGGAAAGCTCGGCATTTACCGGCGGTTACCGGAGGCCGGAGGTGTTTCGGTGAATCCGGTGACGCGGGGAGGAAATCCGGGCGCCGGTCAAGGTCCGCCGTCGCCCGAGGTGGGCCGCCCGGAAGCGGCGAAGACGGCCTTCTCTCGTACACCTGCTCGGATGAATTGAACAAAGGACAGGAATGGGCCCGGAGTTGCGATCGGATTGAACACCGGCGGCCCCGCTCGCCGTACCCCTGAAAAAGGGTGAGAGCCAGGTTTCCAGCGAGGGATGGCCATGGGCAGGGCGCACGTCTCCACACACCAGTTGGTCGCCGGCCGCTACCGGCTGCTCGAGATCGTCCAGCGCGAGACCAACCGCATCTGCTGGTACGCCGAGGACCTGGGCGCCGGGGAGATCTCCCGCCCCTGCCTGGTCACCCGGACCGGGCTCCCGCCGGGGGCGCCGGAGGACGAACGCCGGGCCGCCGCACGCCTGTTGCGCACCTCGGAGGCCATGGCGCTGCTGTGCCCGGGCCGGATCGCCGCGGTCGTCGACGCCGTCGAGGAACCCGGCACCCTGTGGACGGTCAACGAGTGGATCGACGGCACGCCCCTCGCCGAACTCCTGGCCGAGCAGGGCACGTTCAACTACGTGCGCGCCGCCCGCATCGCACTGGGCCTGCTCGACGTGCTGGACGCCGCGCACACCGAGGGCATCACCCACGGGGAACTCAGCCCCGGGCAGGTCTTCGTCCGGGAGGACCAGACGGTCGTGGTCACCGGCTACGGACTGGCCGGCGCGACCCTCGCCCCCCGGCTGACGGCCCCCGCCTACGCCTCCCCCGAGCAGGCCCGCGACCAGCGCATCGGCCCCGCCGCCGATCTGTGGACGCTCGGGGCGCTGCTGTACACGATGGTCGAGGGGCGCCCGCCGTTCCGGGACCGGGGACGCCCGGAGACCACCCTGAAGGCCGTGGACCGGCTGCCGTTGCGCACCCCGGTGCGCGCGGGCCCGCTCACCCAGGTCGTACAGGGGCTGCTGCGCAAGGACTCGCGTGAGCGGCTGAACCGCACGGTGGTCCGCGAGGCGCTGACCCGCGCGCTCAGCGGCGCCGGCGAGGCGGCCGCGACCGCCGTACCGGCTCCCCGGCTGCGCGGGGTGTACGCCGCCGTGCGGCCCGGCGGCCCGGCCTGGCACCGACGGACCATGGTCGCGGGTACCGCCCTCGCTCTGGTCACGGTCACGGTCGCCGTACTGGCCGTGACCCAGGGCCTGCCCGGCGGCGATCCGGGCGGGGACGCGGCCGACGCACCCGCCCCGCCCCCGGCGTCGGCCGCGACGCCGGGCGACGGCACCGGTCCGGACAGCCCCGCCCCGTCCGGTCCGCCCGCTCCGACACGGGCCCCCTCCCCCGCCCCCGGCGCGACGTCCCCGCCGTCCGCACCCCCGCCGTCCGCTCCCGCCACGGCCCTGCCGCCCGGTTTCCAGCGCTACCGGGCGCCGGAGGGCTTCTCCGTCGCGCTCCCCGAGGACTTCGAGCGGCTGGACACCGACCGCCAGGGCGACCTGGCGTACCGGGTGGTCTTCGGCGCCGACGGCGACGAGCGCACCCTCGCCGTCACCTACAGCGCCCGCGTCGGTCCCGACCCGGTGGCGGTGTGGCGGGACGACGTCGAACCGGACCTGCGGCGCTACGGCGGCTACCGCAGGATCGGCGGGATCCGCGCGACCACCTACCAGGGTCGGGAGGCCGCCGACATGGAGTGGACGGCGGACACCGGCGGCACCCGGGTCCACACCTTCGGCCGCGGCTTCCTGCTGGGCGGCGGCGAGGGCTTCTCGCTGCGCTGGACGACACCGGACGCCGACTGGCGGGACCGGCCGAACCAGGAGGCGCTGCGCACCTTCCTGAGGACGTTCCGCCCGGGGTCAGTGTGAGCCGCGCGGCGCCCGCAGGGAGGTGAGCGGTCCCGGGTGGAGCGGTTGCGTGTGCCAGCGCGCGGTGACCGTCCCGTCGGCCGGGGAGCAGGTCACCGCCAGACGGTGCGGGGTCTCCAGGAACAGCACCTCGACCGCGAGCACGCCGGTGTCGCTCCAGCCGCCGCTGACGGCCGTAGGGACGGGCGCCTCGGCGACGGTCCACCCCGGTGCCCCGATCCGCAGGTCCAGCCGGTCGTCGCGGTCGCGGCCCGTGAGGGACAGCGTCCAGCCCCGCTCGTCCCGCGCCGCCGAGGCCGCCCGGACCGGCCCGGACCCGTCGGCAGCGCGGAACCGCGCGGTGTCCCGGTCCCCGGCCGGTCCCGGTGGTGCGCTCCCGGCCGGGGCGGGCGGCAGCGCGAGGCCGGCGAGGCGTTCGCTCAGCTCCGCGTCGGCGGCCTCGCGGCCGGGCAGCGGCTCGGGGCCGAAGGCGGGCAGCAGGTGCTTCCAGACGAGGTCGAGGTACTGCTGCATCTGCTCGGTGGCGGACGTCGCGGCGATCACGGCGTCCTGCTCGGGCAGGACCAGGCAGAACTGGCCGTACGCGCCGTCGCCCCGGTAGCCGTGCCGGGAGGTCCAGAACTGGTAGCCGTAGCCCCGGTCCCAGTCGTCGCGGTCCGCCGTCCCCATGGTCCCGGCGGTCGGGGTCCGCGGACAGGCCGCCCGGGCGGCCCATCCTTCCGGCAGCAGCCGCTCACCGTCCCAGAGGCCGTCGCGCAGGTACAGCTCCCCGAGCCGGGCGACGGCCTCGGTCGTGGCGTGCAGGCCGCTGAAGCCGATCTCCCGTCCGGTGCGGTCCCGCCGCCACACGGCCTCTCCCACGCCGAGCGGGTCCAGCAGGCGGGGCCGCAGGTACGCGGTGAGCGGCTGCCCGGTCACCCGCTGCACGAGGGCGGCCAGCGTGTAGGTGGCGGGCTGGTTGTAGGCGAAGACCGTGCCCGGGTCGGCGTCCGGAGGCACCAGCAGGAACCCGCGCACGGGCTCGGCGGGGTCCCGCGCGTACGCCTCGTGCAGCGTCTCGTGGTCGTGGCCGCTCGCCATGGACGCCACGTGCCTCACGAGGACGGCCCGGCTGCGCGGGTCGGTGATGTCCGCCTCGAACTCGGGGAAGTAGGAGATCACCGGGGCGTCGAAGTCGAGCAGGCCCTCGGCCTCGGCCAGGGCGGCGGCGGTCCCGGTGAAGCTCTTGCTGAGCGAGTACAGCAGCTGGGGGCGGGCCGGGGTGTACGGCGCCCACCAGCCGGCGGCCACCACATGGCCGTGGCGCACGATCATCAGGCTGTGCGGCTCGATCTCGGGGGCGGCCTCGAGGGCGTCGAGGAAGGCGTGGACACCGCAGGCGTCGACGCCCTGGGCCGCCGGGCCGGAGGGGGACAGCGGGACAGGACTCATGGGGGCCATCCTGCCCGCGCCCCGCGGTCCTGATCGGCCGTTTTCCCGGCCGCTGTCAGGGGACCCGGAGGACATGGTGCAAATCGGATACACGATGATGACCGAGCAGGCCGGCCCCCGCGACCTCGTGGACCACGTGGTGCGCGCCGAGGAGGCGGGCTTCGACTTCTCGGTGACCTCGGACCACTACTTCCCCTGGCTGCGCTCCCAGGGCCACTCGCCCTACGCGTGGGCCGTGCTCGGAGCGGCCGCCCAGGCCACCTCGCGTATTCCGCTGATGACGTACGTGACGTGCCCGACGTTCCGCTACCACCCGGCGGTGGTGGCGCAGAAGGCGGCCACGGTGCAGTTGCTCTCGGAGGGCCGGTTCCGGCTGGGACTGGGCTCGGGCGAGAACCTCAACGAGCACGTGGTGGGCGGCGGCTGGCCCTCCGTCGACGTGCGGCACGAGATGTTCGAGGAGGCCGTGGAGATCATCCGCGCCCTCTTCCAGGGCGGCCACGTCAACCACCGCGGCACGCACTTCGACGTGGAGTCCGCGCGTCTGTGGGACCTGCCGGAGGAGGCGCCGCCCATCGGCATCGCCGTCTCGGGCGAGCGGTCGTGCGAACTCGCGGGCCGGCTCGGCGACCTGGTCATCGCCACCGAGCCCAAGGCGGGCCTGCTGGAGGCGTTCGACCGGCACGGCGGCGAGGGCAAGCCGCGCGTGGGGCAGCTGCCCGTCTGCTACGACCCGGACCGGGACGCGGCCGTCAAGCGCGCCCACTCCCAGTTCCGCTGGTTCGGCAGCGGCTGGAAGGTCAACGCGGAACTGCCCCACCCGGACTCCTTCGAGGCGGCGACCCAGTTCGTCACCCCGGACGACGTGGCCGAGTCCATCCCGTGCGGCGACGACCCGGAGGCGTTCGTCGAGGCCGTCCGTCCCTACGTGGAGGCCGGGTTCACCGAGGTCGCCCTGGTCCAGATCGGCGGCGAGTCGCAGCCGGCGTACCTGGACTGGTCGGAGAAGACCCTTCTGCCGGCGCTGCGCGACGCGTTCGCCTGAGGTCACGCGCCGGCGCCTGTCCGCGCACGGGGAGGCGCCCTCCGCCTCGGAGGGCGCCTCCCCGTGCGCGCACCCGGCAGCCGCGGCGGGTGCCGATAGGCTTCCGTCCGCATGCGAGCCCCCCACCCAGGAGAGTCGTCCGTGACCGTCGCCCTCACCCCGCCCGAGACCTCGCCCGCCTCCCCCGGGCCCGTGTCCGACCTCGTCGCCCGCGACGCGCGCGAGTTCGGCGCCTACGCCCGGACCGGGGGGTGGGCCTTCGGGCTGAAGGTGGCGCGCAGCGTGCGGCCCGGCGGGGAGGCGGCGGGCGAGACGCCGAAGGTTCCGGCGAAGGAGTTCGCCGAGCTGGCCGGGTGCTCCCCGGAGCGGGTCATGCGGTACTACAGGGCGTGGGACCGGGCGGCCGACGACGGCCTGGTGCCGCACTTCGAGGCCCTGACGCCCGGTGCGGAGGTCGAGCTTCCCGACGCGGACGTGTGGCCGGACTACTACGTCTCCCGCAGCAGCGCCGGCTCCCCGCGCGGCACCGCCATCACGGAGGCCGCCGCGGCGGAGGGCATCCGGCCCACGAAGGCCCTGGAGGTCGCGGAGAACCCCACCGCGCTGCGCGCGGCGATCCTCGCCGACCCCTCCACCGCCCGCGCGGCCCGCCAGGCCCTGCTGGACCGTGTCCGTGAAGACCCGGAACTGCAGTCCGAGCTGGCCCGGGACGTGGTGCGCACCGATGAGCTGAAGAAGGCCGTCGCCGGGGAGAGCAGGGCGGCCGACCGCATCGGCTACGTGCGCCAGATCGCCGAGTCGGGGCAGATCAGGACACCCGCCGGCCAGACGGTGGAGGCGCCCGCCGAACTGCGCCAGGAGGCCGAGCGGCATCTGTCGCTCATCGACGAGCTGGACGAGGACGAGGACGCCGGCGAGTGGGCCGCGGAGGCCTACGGCACCATGAAGTCCCTGGTCGTCGAGGCCGTGGAGGCCGACCCCGGGCTGCGGGTCCAGGAGCGGCGCACCAGGTTCTACAGCAGCCTGGAGAAGGCGACCAAGGTGTTCGAGGAGCTCACCTTCGACGACGCCGGCGAGTTCTACGAGGACGACATGGTGCAGCGGCTGGAGGAGCTCCAGCGGGCCGTTGCCGTATGCATCGACTCGCTGCGCGGTGCGCGCGGGAATCACCCGTTGAGCTGAGCATCACTGCGGAATCGGGGGTACAAGAGGGCTCTACATCGGTTTTCCGGAGGCCCTCTCGTGAACTCGTTCGTCCACAAGACCGTGGTGGTGCAGCTGCAGGCGGGTGACACGGACCGCTTCTCCGTGCTCGCCCACCTCGGCTACGACGCGGCGGACCCGTTCGCCGTGACCGTCGTCTTCAGCCACGACGGCCGGGTCCTGGCCCGGTGGCAGCTGGACCGGGAGATGCTCGGGGAGGCGCTGCGGCGCCCGGTGGGGATCGGCGACGTGCGCATGCGCCCCGAGTCGCGGGGCATGTGGCGCGAGCTGCGCATGGAGTTCCTCGGTGACGTCCGGCCCGACGGCGGCCGTCACCACGCGATCGTGTTCGCCTGGGCCCCGGCCCTGGCGGCGTTCCTGCGGGAGACGCACGAACTGGTCCCGCCGGGCCACGAGGAGGTCTGCATCGACGACTTCCTGGCGGACATCCTCGCGGGGAGCTGAACGGCGGTCGGCCGGGCCGGGGCCGGGTTGACCCGGGTGAACGACCGGTGCCGGGCTGAGTAGCCGTACTCATGGCACCGCGCACCCGGCGCCGGGACGATGGGCTGCCACGAGAGGAGCCCGCCCATGTCCGCCCTGTCCGAGGTGCGTTCGCGTCCACGCCCGTCGCTGCCCGCCGCGCTCGCCGTGGGCGTGGTCGCGGTGCTGGCGCTGTCCGCCTGGAACCCGCACGACCGCACGACCTGGTTCCTGGAGACCGTGTGGGTCGTCGTCGGCCTGCCGCTGCTGGTGTTGGTGTGGCGGCGCTTCCCGCTCACGCCTCTGCTGTGCTGCCTGCTCGCCGTCCACGCGGTGGTGCTGATGGTCGGCGGCCACTACACGTACGCCGAGGTCCCGCTCGGCGACTGGGTCAGGGACGCCTTCGGGCTGGACCGCAACCCGTACGACCGGCTGGGCCATCTGATGCAGGGCTTCGTCCCGGCCGTGCTGGTGCGGGAGCTGCTGGTGCGCACCTCCCCGCTGCGGGGCAGCCGCTGGCTGGCGCCGCTCACGGTGTGCGCGTGCCTGGCCTTCAGCGCTGTCTTCGAGATGCTGGAATGGGCGGCCGCGGTGGCCGGCGGGCATGCGGCGGACGCCTTCCTGGCGACCCAGGGCGATGTGTGGGACACCCAGTGGGACATGTTCTGCGCGCTGATCGGCGCGACCGCCTCCCTGCTGCTGCTCGGCCGGGTGCACGACCGGCAGCTCGCGGCGCGGTGGCCGTCACCGGGCGGTGTAGCGGTGCCGGGTCCACAGCGGCAGGACGAACCAGCACAGCAGGTACCAGCCGACCACCCCGGCGACCAGGTAGGGCACGAAGCCGTTGTGCGTCGCCACGCGCAGGATGAGCAGCAGTGAGGCGGTCGTCGTGGCGAGCAGCAGCAGCAGGCCGAGCAGGGTCAGCCGGGAGGCCACCCGTACGGCCTGGGCCTTGATGCGCCGCCCGGCGACCAGGCGGTGCAGGGACACCGGCCCGATGAGCGCCCCGGTGGCGCAGGCGCCGAGGACGACCGTGACCAGGTAGATCGTCTGGTCGGTGGCGGACAGGTCGTCGTACTTGTCGGTGAAGACCACGGTGAGCAGGAAGCCGAACAGGATCTGCACGCCCATCTGCGCGACGCGGACCTCCTGGATGAGCTCCTGCCACATCCGGTCGGCGCGCTCCTCCTCGGTCTCGTTGCGCCCGCGGCGCGGGGCTACGCCCTCGGACGTCTCCGGCACGGTTCCTCCCGGTGGTCGACGCGGCCTTCCCTCCCCGTGTGCCCCGTAACGCGCCGTCGTCCCCGGTCGGCACCGGTTTGAACCACCGGTGGACGGTTACACGGACGGCTCGAACGCAGCACATCCCGAGGAGGTCGTGGACGCATGTCCGGTACGCAGCTCACCGTGACGCTCAGCGGCGGAGGCGCCGACGACGCGCGCACGGTCGTCCGGGCCCTGGAGGGCACCTTCGGGGCGCCCGACGAACGCCCGGCAGACGGCAACGCGACGGTGCACACGGCGACCTTCGACGGCGAGACGGACGCGGGCGCCGCCGGCGGCGGCGAGGACGCGGGACGTCTGTCCGCGCCGGTCACCGTCACCGTGCAGGGCAGCCCCGAGGCCGTGCGCCGGGCGAGCGAGACGCTCACCCGGGCCTTCACGGCCCGCGACGAGGGTGCCTCCTCCGGCGACCAGGAGCAGGAGAGGCAGCTGCACCTGGAGCCGTGACAGCGGGCTTGACGGGGCGGCCGGGCCGCCATGCTGCCCGGCCGCCCCCGCGGCGCGACCAGCGGGGTTCGCCCTGGGCCCTGAGGCGCCGGGGGGACAGG
>NZ_JBIRHH010000003.1:386658-608425 GCF_044328425.1 Streptomyces sp. NPDC017943
CCCCGCGCCCCGCCCGGGGCGTGGCGCGCCCCGCCCCCGGGGCGGGGGCGGGGGGGGGGGGGGGGGGGGGGGCCCCCCCGGGGCCCCCCCCCCGCCCCGTCGGCGCTACCAGCGGTGTTCGACCTGGTCCTTGATGCGCCGGTCGTACAGGTCCCGGATCGCGTCCAGCGTCGCGGCGGGCAGTTCCGGCAGCCGGGCCGCGGCGGCGTTGGCACGGGCCTGCTCGGGTGAGCGGGCGCCGGGGATGACGCTCGTGACGCCGGGCTGCTCGACGATCCAGCGCAGGGCCAGCTGGGCCGGGGTGTACCCCTCGGGGGCGAGCGCGGAGAACTCGGCGGCGGCCTGGACACCGGTCGTGTAGTCGACGCCGGAGAAGGTCTCGCCCACGTCGAAGGCCTCGCCGTGCCGGTTGTAGGCGCGGTGGTCGTTCTCCGGGAAGACGGTCTCCTCGGTGTACTTGCCCGACAGCAGTCCGGAGGCCAGCGGGACCCGGGCGATGATGCCGACGCCCGCCGCACGGGCGGCGGGAAGCACCTCGCGCAGGGGTTTCATCCGGAACGGGTTGAGGATGATCTGCACGCTGGACACGTTCGGCCGCGCGATGGCGGTCAGCGCCTCGGCGCAGGTCTCCACGCTGACGCCGTAGGAGGCGATCCGCTCCTCCTCGACCAGGGTGTCGAGGGCGTCGAACACCTCGTCCGTGGAGTAGACGGGTGTCGGCGGGCAGTGCAGCTGCACCAGGTCGATCCGGTCGACGCCGAGGTTGCGGCGCGAACGGTCGTTCCAGGCGCGGAAGTTGTCGAGGACGTAGTTCTCGGGGATCTGCTCGACCCGGCGGCCCATCTTGGTGGCCACCATGACGTGCAGGTCCGGGCGTCCGCTGAGGAACGCGGCGATGGTCTGCTCGCTGCGGCCGTCGCCGTACACGTCGGCGGTGTCGAAGAAGGTCACCCCGGCCTCGGCCGCCGCCTCCAGCACGGCGAGGGCTTCCTTGTCGTCGACGTCTCCCCAGTCGGCACCCAGCTGCCATGTGCCGAGACCGATCACGGAGGCGTGCCGGCCCGACCTGTCGAATGTGCGCTCGTCCATGGGCGTCAGTCTGTCACCTGTCCCCGCCGGGCGCGGAGACGGAGTGGTCCGGACCGCCCACCCGGGCCGCCTCGCCCGGCCCGGGTCCGTGGGGCGGGGCGTCAGTCGCGGGTGGTGAGCGTCCGGGCGTGCACGGTGCGGGCCACCTTCGGCCCCAGCCAGCGCTTGAAGCGCCGCAGCGGCTCCAGCTGTCCGGCCGCCCGGTCGAGCCGGTAGTAGACCTGCGGGGGGACGTGCGGCAGCAGGGGCGAGTGGCGCTGGCCCAGCAGGGCGAACATGCGCTCCGGCGGCAGGTGGATGTAGCGCGGGAGGTTCTCGTACCACTGGGCGCTGTAGCGTGCGGCGCTCTGCACCGGGAGCAGGGCCGCCTTGCGTTCGGCTTCGTAGCGGGCCAGCGCCCGGGGCAGGGCGGTGTGCTCGCGCAGCGCGGTGGCCAGGGCGATCGCGTCCTCCAGGGCGAGGGTGGTGCCGGCGCCGATCGAGTAGTGGGTGGTGTGGGCGGCGTCGCCGAGCAGGACGAGGTTGCCGTGGTGCCAGGTGCGGTTGGTCAGGGTGCGGAAGGTCTGCCACGGGCTGCCGCCGGGCCGGCCGAGCAGGGGGTGGCCGTCCAGGACGGTGGCGAAGAGCCTCTCCAGCAGGGCCCGCCCGTCGGCCTCGCTCGCCCGGTCCAGGCCGAGGCCGGTCCAGGTCTCGGGAGCGCACTCGATGACGCAGGTGCTGCGGTCGGCGCCGTACCCGTACCCGTAGCACCAGATCCAGCCGTGCCCGGTGTCGACGAAGGCGAAGGTGAAGGCGTCGAAGACCTTGGTGGTGCCGAGCCAGACGTAGTGGTTGCGCCCGGCCGTGAGCCGGGTGCCGAAGTGCGCGGCATGCCGTTCGCGCAGCGTGCTGCGGACGCCGTCGGCCGCCACGACCAGGTCGGCGTCGGCGGGCAGGTCGGCGGCCGTGACCTCGCGGGCGTACTCCAGCCGGACGCCGAGTGCGCGGGCACGGGCCGCGAGGACCTCCAGCAGGCGGTGGCGGCCGATGCCGTGGCCCTCGTCGCCGCGGTGCCGGGTCGTCAGGTCGCCGACGTGGGCGACGCCGTCGCGCCAGCGGACGGAGCCGGCGTCCAGGGCCCGCGCCGACTCGGGGTCCTCCGCGTGGAGGCGGTCGAGCAGGCCGCGCCAGTAGGTCACGCCCCAGCCATAGGTGGAGCCCTCCGGGTCGCGTTCGTGGACGGTGATGTCGTGGGACGGGTCCTGCCGCTTGAGCAGGATCGAGAGATACAGGCCGGCGGGCCCGCCACCGACGCAGGCGACCTTCACACACACCCCTGGGATCACTGAGAGCTGTCGATTGCGGACGCAGGGTAGCAGCAGGGGGAGGCGGTGGCCGGGCGGCCGGATCGCGCCAGGTTGACGGCGTGACGCGCGCCACGCACCGCCCGGAAGGCGGGGAGAAACATCCGGCACGGCACCCGCAGCGGGTGGAATTTCCCCTTCCGCACACGGGGCCGCTCCCCTCCGCGGCAAGATCATCTTCGTCCAATCTTGCAGGACATAAGGGGAATTGCCCGGATCGCAGCCAACCGGCTCGGGGGGATTTCTCCCGCTCGCGCACCGCCCGGTAGGCATGCGGGGTCAGCAGCCGAACCGATCAAGGAGATCCGCATGCCGGAACTCAGCCGTCGCCGCGCGCTCACCGCCGCGGCCGCCCTCGCCACCGTCACGGCGGCGGCGACCCTGCCGGCCGCCGGGCCGGCGCAGGCCGCCGGGCACCACGCCGACCCCGGCGCCTTCGACGAGGTCTACAAGGGCCGCCGGATACAGGGCCGTCCGGGCGGCGGGTCCGGGCACCACCACCACGGCGCCGGCTACGCGGTGTTCGTGGACGGCGTGGAGCTGCACGTGATGCGCAACGCCGACGGCAGCTGGATCAGCGTCGTGAGCCACTACGCCCCGGTGCCGACGCCGCGCGCCGCCGCCCGGGCCGCGGTGGACGAACTGCAGGGCGCGCCGCTGCTGCCCTTCCCCGCCAACTGACCCACCCCCCACGGCACCTGGAGCACCCGCACATGGCAGTCCGCAAGAACCAGTCCGCCCTGACCCCCGACGAGAAGCGGCGTTTCGTCGCCGCGCTGATCGAGTTGAAGCGCAGCGGCCGCTACGACGAGTTCGTCACGACGCACAACGCGTTCATCGTCTCCGACACCGACAACGGCGAGCGGACGGGCCACCGTTCACCGTCGTTCCTGCCCTGGCACCGAAGATTCCTGCTGGAGTTCGAGCGGGCCCTGCAGTCGGTGGACGCGTCGGTGTCCCTGCCCTACTGGGACTGGACCGTCGACCGCACTCCGCGCGCCTCGCTGTGGGCGCCCGACTTCCTCGGGGGCACCGGCCGGGAGCGGGACGGCCGGGTGACGGACGGGCCGTTCTCCGCGTCGGGCGGCAACTGGCCGATCAACGTGCGCGTCGACGGCCGCACGTTCCTGCGGCGCACGCTCGGCGCCGGGGTGCGCGAGCTGCCGACCCGCGCCGAGGTCGAGTCGGTGCTGGCGATGCCCACCTACGACATGGCGCCCTGGAACAGCGGTTCGGACGGCTTCCGCAACCACCTGGAAGGGTGGCGCGGGGTCAACCTGCACAACCGGGTCCATGTGTGGGTCGGCGGCCACATGGCCACCGGGGCCTCCCCCAACGACCCGGTGTTCTGGCTGCACCACGCGTACATAGACAAGCTGTGGGCCGACTGGCAGCGCCGGCACCCCGGCTCCGGGTACCTGCCGGTCTCGGGTACGCCGAACGTCGTCGACCTGAACGAGACGATGCGGCCGTGGCACGACACGAGCCCGGCGGACCTGCTGGACCACACGCGGCACTACACCTTCGACGTCTGATCAGACGCCGGCGCCCGCCCGGCACTCCGGGTGGCCCCAGCCACTGTCGTTCCTGGCGATCTGCTCCCCGGCCGCGTACGGGCGGCCGCACTGGCAGCGGCCGGGGAACTTGGCCTTGAGGGTGCGCGAGGACCCGCTCTTCGCGGCGGATCCCTTCCCCGCGGAGGCCCTGCCCTGGCGGGACGAACCGCCCCGGGGGCGCGGCGCCCTGGCCGGGGTGTCCGGGGAGGGCGGCGGCTCGGGCGAGCCGAGGCCGCTGCCCGCCGGCTCCTGGACGGTGGCGGCCTGGCTGGCCGCGCGGTCGGCGAAGTCGTTGAGCCGGTCGCCGTCCACCTGGTGGGCGGGGACGTAGCGGAACTCGACCGAGCGGCCGTCGAGGAGCTCGTCGATGCGGACGACGAGTTCCTGGTTGGCGACGGGCTTGCCGGCGGCGGTCTTCCAGCCGTTGCGCTTCCAGCCGGGCAGCCAGGTCGTCACGGCCTTCATGGCGTACTGCGAGTCCATGCGGATCTCCAGCGGCACGGCCGGGTCGGTCGCCGCCAGGAGGCGTTCGAGCGCCGTCAGTTCGGCGACGTTGTTGGTCGCCCTGCCGAGCGGCCCCGCCTCCCACCGCTGCGGCGCCTCGGAGGCGTCGGCGACGACCCAGGCCCAGCCGGCGGGTCCGGGGTTTCCCTTCGAAGCGCCGTCGCACGCGGCCACCACACGTTCACGCATGGCCCGATCATGCCATGGCCGCGTGGACCGTCCCGACGGCCGGAGTTCCCGGCATCCTGCGCAGCGCCCGGGCGATCACGGAAATCCGTTCGACACGACGCGGCCCGGCCGCTGCAATGGTGCGCCATGGGCGCCCCACGCATGCACGAGGACGAACGGGACATCGACACCGCGCTCGTCGGCCGGCTGATCGCCCGGCGGTTCCCCCGGTGGGCAAAGCTGCCGCTGCGGCGCCTGTCGTCCTCCGGCACCGAGAACGCGATGTTCCGCCTCGGCACCGACAAGGTCGTGCGGCTCCCCCGGCATCCGCGGGCCGTCGGCGCGATCACGCACGAACTGCGCTGGCTGCCGCGGCTGGGCCCCGGACTGCCCGCCGCCTCGCCCGAACCCCTGGGCGAGGGGGAGCCGGACGAGGACTTCCCGTGGCCCTGGTCGGTCTACGGCTGGCTGGAGGGCCGCAACCCCGAGCCGGGGCGGCTGGAGCGGCCGGAGCTGCTCGCGGAGGACCTCGCGGCCTACGTCACGGCCCTGCGCCGCGTCGACGCCTCGGGCGGTCCGCCCGGCCGGGGTGTGCCGCTGGCGGCCCGGGACGCCGAGGTGCGCGCGGCACTGGACCGGCTGGCCGGCCGGGTCGACACCGGTGCGGTCGCGGCCCGGTGGGAGGAGGCCCTGGGCGCCCCGCCGCACACCGGGCCGCCGGTCTGGGCCCACGGCGACCTGATGGCCGGGAACCTGCTGGTCAGGGACGATCGGCTGAGCGCCGTGATCGACTTCGGCACGGTCGGGGTGGGTGATCCGGCCGTGGACCTCATCAGCGCCTGGTGCGTGCTGCCCGCCCGGGCCCGCGCCGTCTTCCGCGCGGCGGTGGGCGCCGGCGGGGCCGAGTGGGCGCGGGGCAGGGGCTGGGCCCTGTCGATCGCGGTGATCGCGCTGCCCTACTACTGGGACACCAACCCGCCGGTCGCCGCGAACTCCCGCCACGTGATCCGGGAGATCCTGGCCGAGCCGGCGTAGCGGCGCGGTGGCGGCTCCCCGTGCGGAGCCGGTCCCGCCCCGGGTCGCCGCGTCACTCGCCGGCGTACGCCCGGTCCAGCGCGGCGAGGTCGAACTTGCCCATCGCCATGAACGCCTGGGTGACCCGGGCCGCCTTCGCCGGGTCCGGGTCGGTGATCATCGCCTGGAGCCGGTCCGGGACGACCTGCCACGACACCCCGAAGCGGTCCTTGAGCCAGCCGCAGGGGCCCGGCTCGCCGCCGTCGGCGGTGAGCCTGCTCCAGTAGTGGTCGATCTCCTCCTGGTTCTCGCAGAAGATCATGAAGGAGACCGACTCGTTGAAGGTGAACTGCGGTCCGCCGTCGAGTGCGAGGAACCGCTGGCCGTTGGCCGTGAACTCGACGGTCATGACACCGCCGGCCGGCTGCGGCGCCCCCTCGGGGTAGCGGGCCACCTCGCCGATGGCGGAGTTCTTGAAGACCGACACGTAGAAGTGCGCGGCCTCCTCGGCGCGGCCGTCGAACCAGAGACACGTGGTGAAGCCGTCGGATGCCATGGGTTCCTCCCGGGGGCGTTCGTCGCTGTCACCCATGTCGACCGGTCCCGGCCGCGAAACTCATCGCCGGTTCCGGGCGGATCTGCCGGCAGCGGATCTGCCCAGGGCAGAGGAACGGCCTGCGAGCGGCCCGCGGCGCCGACAGTGGACCCGACGGCACGTCCGCGGCAGATCCGCGGCCCTCTCGCCACGACGAGGAGAACCGATGACTCCACTCACGACCCTCGCCCCGCGGGCGGAGGAGGGGGACACCCCTCCCACCCGCTTCGACGACCATCTGGCCGCCCAGTTGCTCACGCAGCGCATCGTGCTGCTCGGCACCCAGGTCGACGAGGTCTCCGCCAACCGGGTCTGCGCCCAGTTGCTGATCCTGTCCGCCGAGGACCCGCGCACCGACATCAGCCTGTACATCAACAGCCCCGGCGGTTCGGTGCACGCGGGGCTCGCCATCTACGACACGATGCGGCTCGTCCCGAACGACGTCGCCACCCTGGCGATGGGCTTCGCCGCCAGCATGGGCCAGTTCCTGCTGAGCGTCGGCACGCCGGGCAAGCGCTACGCCCTGCCCCACGCGCGGATCATGATGCACCAGCCCTCCGCGGGCATCGGGGGCACCACCGCCGACATCGAGATCCAGGCGGAGAACCTGGAGTTCACCAAGCGCACCATCGAGCGGATCACCGCCGAGCACACCGGCCAGAGCCCGGAGACCATCTCCCGGGACGGCGACCGGGACCGCTGGTTCACGGCCGAGGAGGCCAGGGAGTACGGCATGGTGGACCGGGTCGTCCACTCCCTCGCCGACGTCCGCCCGGCCACGACGCGACGCAGGATGGGGCTGCAGTGATGGGGAGCTACACCATTCCGAACGTCGTCGAGCGGACCCCGCAGGGCGAGCGGTCCTTCGACGTCTTCAGCCGGCTGCTCAACGAGCGGATCGTCTTTTTGGGGACCGAGATCGACGACGGCGTGGCCAACGTCGTCATCGCCCAGCTGCTGCACCTGGAGTCGTCGGCGCCGGAGAGCGAGATCTCGGTGTACATCAACTCCCCCGGCGGCTCGTTCACCTCGCTGATGGCCATCTACGACACCATGTCCTACGTGCGGGCGCCGATCTCCACGTGCTGTGTCGGGCAGGCGGCCTCCACCGCCGCCGTGCTGCTCGCCGGCGGCGACCCGGGCCGGCGGTTCGTGCTGGAGCACGCGCGCGTGCTGCTCGGCCAGCCGGCCTCGGGCGGGCAGCGCGGCATGGTCTCCGACCTGGCGCTCCAGGCCAAGGAGATGGTGCGGATCCGCGGCCAGGTGGAGGAGGTGCTGGCGCGCCACACCCACCACGACGTGGCCACGCTGCGGGCGGACATGGACCGCGACAAGGTGTTCACCGCTGCGGAGGCGGTGGCGTACGGGCTGGCCGACGAGGTGCTCAGCCGGCGCCTCGTGACGGTGTGAGGCACCGGCCGGCCCGGCTCAGGCGGCCAGGCACATCCCGTCGTGGGAGGCCGCCTGCGCCCCGCGGCGGCCGCCGCCCGCGTAGCGGGAAGTGACGCGCACCAGTTCGCCCTGGGCCCGGGCGAGCAGGTCCCCCAGGCCCATGCCGAGGGCCTGGGCGGCGGCCGCGAGGACCTCCGAGGAGGCCTCCTTGCGGCCGCGCTCCACCTCCGACAGGTACGGCATGGAGATGCGCGCCGCGTCGGCGACGTCCTTCAGCGTGCGCTCCTGTGCGAGCCGCTCCCGGCGCAGGACGTCCCCCACCAGGTCACGCCAGAGCGGCTCCTTCGCGGCGGGGGCCGGGGGCCCCTGGCGCGGCGGGGCCGCCGGGCGGCCGGCGGGCGGGCGCAGGGGGACGACGCGGGCGGTGTTCTGCGGTCGGTTGCTCACCGTCCCAGCCTAGGAATCCCGGCCGCCGGGGGAAGGCTCCGGCGTTCCGCCCTGAGGGGAATCAGCGGGAAACGGGATTCCGGAAAATTGGTGGGCATGGTGCACGCGTGAGCGGGTACCCGCAACCCGGGAGTACCCACGCACAGCACAGCCGCGACGTTCGGGAGAGGTAATGGAGACCGCCGTGATCCGGTCGAAGGCAGAGGTCGTCGCAGAGAACGCCGAGGTCGGCACGGGTGACGGGACACTGCCGGGTCTCGCGGACCCGCGGTCGGTCGCCCCGCGGGACGCCCGCGCGCTGTCCCGCCAGTTCTTCCGGCGCCTGACGGAGCTCGAAGAGGGCACGCACGAGTACCAGTACGCGCGCAACACCCTCATCGAGATGAACATGTCGCTCGTGCGGTTCGCTGCGGGCCGGTTCCGGGGCCGCGGCGACGACATGGAGGACATCGTCCAGACCGGCATGATCGGTCTGATCAAGGCGATCGACCGCTTCGAGCTGTCACGCGAGGTCGAGTTCACCTCCTTCGCGCTGCCGTACATCGTCGGCGAGATCAAGCGCTTCTTCCGGGACACGACGTGGGCGGTGCACGTCCCGCGGCGTCTGCAGGAGCTGCGCGTGGAGCTGGCCAAGGCGCGTGAGGAGCTGGCCAGCCGCCTGGACCGCGAGCCCACGGTCGCCGAGCTGGCCACCTTGATGAACATCTCCGAGAAGGAGGTCGTCGAGGGCCAGATCGCGGCGAACGGGTACAACTCGTCCTCGCTGGACGCCGCCCTCACCGGGGACGGCACGGAGGGCGGCGAGGCCGTCCTGGCCGACTTCCTCGGCGTCGAGGAGGAGGGCCTGCGCCTCGTCGAGGACTTCCACTCGCTCGCCCCGCTGATGGCGGAACTCAGCGAGCGCGACCGGCAGATCATCCACATGCGGTTCGTGGAGGAGGCCACGCAGGCGGAGATCGGTGAGCGGCTCGGCTGCTCGCAGATGCACGTCTCCCGGCTGATCAAGCGCATCATCACGCGGCTGCGCGAGGGGATGCTGGGCGAGCTGGGCTGCGCCTGACACGGAGACCGGACCAGCGGGTGCCGTCCCCCGAGCGGGAGGGGGCGGCACCCGCTGGTCATGTCCGCACGCCTCGGCCGCGCGAGCCCCGGATCCCGGCAACCGGCTTCGCCTGGGGGCCCGCGACCGGCGACCACCGGCACGTCCGCATTCGGCGGAGACCGGAGGGTCCGCAACCGACTGAGAGCCGCCCGGTGTCCGGGCGGCTCCGATGCATCTCCATGTTCGTGGTGTGCCGGGCCACCCGCAGTGGCTCGGTGACGTGACGTCCCCGCAGGGCCTCGCGCCGTCGGTGGATCCGCGTCCCCGCGGGGTTCACGCTCCGGTGGCGCCGGTCAGCGGCAGCACGGCACGCACCCGCTTGCCCACCGGCACCCGCTCCACGGTCACCTGCTCCGCGAGGGCGTGGACGATCTCCAAGCCGTGCCGGCCGATGCGCTCGGGGTTGCGGGGGAAGATGCGCGGCAGTGCGGAGCTGCTGTCGTAGACCGACACCGTCACCGCGTTGTCCGTGCCCGTGAGCTCCAGGATGTAGGGGCCGTTGCTGTGCCGGTCGGCGTTGGTGACCAGCTCGCTCACGACCAGCAGCACCGCCCCGTCGATCCGCTCGTCGACGCTTGCGCACCACTCGGTCCGCAGCTGCTCGAGGAAGAGCGCGGCGAAGGACCGCGCCTCGGCGATGCAGCCCTGCTCGCCTGTGTAGTGTGCGGCCCGCCGCAGCGGCTCCACGGGCACGTCGAAACCAGTCGGTATCACTGCCCCGTCCAGGTGGTCGATCATACGTTTCTTTCTGGGAAGCCGGACTGGCCGGACGCTCTGCAGAGTGCTCGTACCCCGAGTCGGCCTTCACAGTCCTCACGATTTCCGGCCCTTGTGAGACCCCGGGCATTGTCCCCCTTCGACGGGGCACCCGGAGGACACCGGGGCCGGTCGAGGGGCGACCGGACCGGATCGCCGGAGGTGCGCGGTGGCCTGGTGGACATGGCTGGTCGTGGTGATCGCGGCGCTCGCCGCCCTCGCCGTGGTGACGCTCGCGGTGCAGGCGGGCAGGCGGTCGGGCACGGTCATCGCGGTGCGCCGCCGGCCGGGCGGGAAGGGCGTGCGATGAACGAGCTGCTGGCCGCGCGGAGCCTGACGACCCTGCCCGTGGTCACCCTGGGCGGCGACGCGGTGGCCCAGATCAAGGACACCGTGTTCGACCCCGCGGCCGGCCGCATCACCGGCTTCACCCTGAGCGGACGCGGTCTGCTGTCGGGCCCGCTGAAGCAGAGCCTGCCCTGGTCGGCCGTGCACGCCCTCGGCCCGCACGCCGTCATGGTCCGCGACGCGCACGCCCTGCAGGACACGTCCGTCGTGGTGGCACGGCGCGAGGCCCAGCAGGGGCGGGTCCTGCACGCGAAGGTGCTGACCGACGAAGGGGCGGAGGTCGGCACCGTGCTCGACGTGGTGGTCGAGGGCGGTGGCAGCGGCCGGGTGGTGGGTTTCCGGATCGCCGCGGACAAGGCGCTGGTGCCGGGGTCCCGGCGCAAGAGGCAGCGGGTGTACGTGCCGCGCGGCGAGACGCTCGCCGTGTCCGGCCGGGCCCTGGTCATACCGGCGGACGCCACGCGGTACGTCGCCGACGACCTGCCGGCCTTCACCGCCCGGGTCGGCGCCTTCCGGCAGGAGCACCGGGGGGCACCGTCATGATGCTGTTCTCGCAGGCCCGGGGGCTGCCCGTGCTGACCCTGGAGGAGGCCGAGGAGATCGGCGTCCTGAAGTCGCTCACGGTCGACGCCGTGTCCGGCGTGGTGACGCACGTCCGGGTGGGCGGCAAGCACTCCCGCAAGGAGACCGTGCTGCCCTGGGGCGCCCTGCACGCGGTCGGCCCGGACGCCGTCCTGGTCCGCACGACCGCCGCCCCGGCCGCCACGCCGCCCCACCACGAACTCCAGGGCCTCAGGATCCTCACCGACACGGGCGACGCCCTCGGCACGGTGCAGGACGTCGCCTTCGAGCCGGAGACCGGCCGGGTGGAGTCGGTGGTCACCGCCCGGGGCGAGCTGCCGGCGGACCGCCTGCTCGGACTCGGCGACTACGCCCTGGTGGTCCGGGCCGGCTGACCCCTCTCCTCGAGCCCGGTGGCCCGGGCCCGAGGGCTGCCGTCAGGACGCGGGGGGCTGCTCGGTCGTACCGCCGCCGCTGTCCGAGCCGATTCCCGGGTCCGAGCCCGAGCCGCCGCTGTCCGGCGGGGACTGCTGCTCCGACGACGGGGGTGCCGGTCCGTCACTGCTGGGCGGCTCCGACGTCGTCCCGCCGTCCGAACTCGGCGGTTCGCCGGTCGACGGTCCGTCGGACGTCGTGTCGCCGGGTGACGAGGGCGTGGTCACGCCGGTGGACGGGGTGGGCTCGTCCGGCTTCTCGGTCTTGTGGTCCTTCTTGCCGGTGTCGCCCTGGTGCCGCTCGAACCACTGGCCGTCGGGTTCGCACATCACGAAGACGTCGACCGGCTTCGGTGCGGGCTTGACCACCACGAGCCTGGAGGGCGAGTAGCCCGGCCACGCCTCGCCGGTGGTCTTGGCGTTCTTCTGGGCAACCGGGAGATCGAGCGGGTTGCCGCAGGCGCAGCGCACCCGGGGCACTCCGCGGTCGTCGACGAGGACGGCCGTGCCGGCCTGCAGCACCGCCTGGTAGGTGGTGGGGGTGCCGCCGTTGTAGCCGTGGTTGGTGACGCGGGTGTCCATCCGCAGCTGCACGGGGGTGAGCGAGCGCAGGTAGGCGGGCACATCGGACGGCTCCTTGTGCACGACCGAGGCGAACGCCCGCTCCTTGTCCGGGTCCTGCTCGAAGAACGTGATCTGCTTCTCCACGTCGCAGGCGGCGACGTTGCGGGTGCCGCCGTACAGGCCGGGTGCGTCGCCCTTCACCCCCGGGAGGGTGTTCGGCCCCGCCGACTCGCTGGCCCGGGTGGGCGGTACGGGCGAGGCCGAGCTCTTCTCGTCCGCGGTGGAGTCGGTGAAGGGGTCCGGGCCGGTGTCCGCCGCGGGTTCGAGGAACACCTCGCCGCTGGAGGTGCTCGTGCCGGCGTCGGAGGCGCCCGTGCTGCCGCCGTCGGGCCGGGACAGCACGACGGCCAGGATCACGGCGGCCACGACGGCCGTGGCGACGATCGCGACACGGGGTACGGAACCCCACCACGGCCGGCGGGGCTGCGGGGGTTCGCCACCACCGCGCCCGGTGGGCGGTTCGGACGGCGGCCCGCCGCCCGGCGGAGGCTGGGAGGGGCCCGACAGGGGCCCCGAGGGAGGACCTGTGGGACGGCCGGACGACGGCGGATCGACGCTCACGATCTCTTCTTCCGCGTGATTGCCTGCGGCCTTCGCGCAGTCGGGGCACTCGGCCCGGCATGTGCTGGTGTGCCGCCTTTGCACTCTTCTTTCATTGTGTGCTCCAGTCCCACCGGTCCCGCAAGCCGACGCGGACGGACCTCTCCGGCGGGCGTCCGGGCGGGGCGCTGCTTAGCGTGACAGCGTGACTTCGCGCTCCCCCTCCGACCGGGCCGAGCCCTCCGCCGGCCGGGCGACCGCCCCCCACGGCTGGGTACACGCCCTCGTCACGGTCCTCGCCGGGCTGCTGGCGATGGCGGTGGTGGCCGCGCTCGGCCTGTGGGCCGCCGGGGCCACGGATCTGCCGGACGGCGCGTTCGTGCCGGTCGTCGCGGCGACCATGGTCACCGCCGTGGGCGGCACGGTGGAGCTCTCCGGCAGCGCCGGGGACCTCGCCGACACGCAGGCGGGCCTGACCGTGATCCCCCTGTCGGTCACGCTCGCCGGGGCGCTCGTCATCGCCTGGGGTTTCCTGCGGCCCCTGCGGCACCGCGCGGTCGCGGGCAGCGCCGAACTGGCCGGCTGGGCCGGGCGGGTGGCCGCCCTGTGGCTGCTCGCCCTGATCGGGCTGACGCTCGCCGCCCGCCACACCTTCGACATCTCCCTCGGCGACGAGCTCGGCGCACTGGGGGATCTGTTCGGCGCCTCACCCGAGGTCGGCTTCACCACGGACGTCCCCTTGTCGGTGTTCGTCGGCGTGGTGTGGCTCGCCGGTGTGCTGGTGCTGGCCCTGCTGGTCGCGCGCGGGGCCCCGCTGCCCGGCGGGCTGCTCCGCTTCCAGGCGTCGGTGCGCCCGGCCGCGTACGCGATGGTCGCCATGCTGCTGGCCTGGGTGGCCGCCGGTGTGGTGATCGCGCTGGTGGTCGCGGCCACGCGGGGGCACGCGGCCGAGACCTTCGCCGTGATCCTGCTCGGCATGCCGAACCTGATGTGGCTGGGGCTGACCATCGGCCTCGGTGCCACCTGGAACGGGCAGGTGGAGGGGCCGTTCGGGCTGCCCATGCCGCACGTGCTGGACGAGGTGCTGCGCACCCCGGACGTCGCGGAGCTGAATCTGCGCACGCTCTCCGAGCACGACGGCCGGGTGTGGTGGCTGCTGGTCGCCGACGTCGTGCTGCTGCTGGCCGCCGCGTTCGTGATGGCGGCGCGGTCGCCGGCCCGGGTCAGGGCCTGGCAGCACGCCGTGCACATGGCGGTCGCGCTCGCGCTGACGGTGTTCATGATCTGCCTCGTCGGGCGGATCTCGGCGCACTTCGGCCTGTCGGTCCTCGGCATCGGCGACCTCGGCGGCGGTCTGTCGGGACGGCTGTTCCTGCGGCCCCGGATGTGGGGGGCGGTGGGTCTGGCCGTGCTGTGGGGGTTGGTGGCCGGGTTCACCGGGGCGCTGCTGGCGCGGCACGTGCGGCGGCGGGGCGAGGCAGGGCCCGCGACCGAGGGCTGAGCCACCCCCGTTACAGCCCGCGTGTGCGCTCCACGAACACCGGCTCGGCCCAGCGCGGCGGCGGCTTGGGCAGCTCCTCCCCCGCACCCGGCACCTGCCGCTCGGCGCGGGTCGACGCCCGCACGGCTCCGACCGCGCCGCCGGTGGTGGCGGCCCGCAGCGCGGTCACGAACGCCAGGCAGGACGGGTAGCGGTCGTCCGGGCTCTTGGCGAGGGCCTTGGCGACGACGGGGTCGGCGCCCGCCGGGAGGTCCGGCCGGGCCTCGGTCAGCGGGGGCGGCTCGTCGTACTGGTGGGCCCACAGCAGCGCCATGTCGTCGTCGCGCAGGAAGGGCGGGTGGCCGGTGAGGATCTCGTAGACCACGCAGGCGAAGCCGTAGACGTCGCAGCGCGCGTCGACGGGCTTGCCGGAGATCTGCTCGGGGGCGACGTAGTCCAGGGTGCCCACGAACTGGCCGACCGTGGTGAAGCCGGTCAGGGACAGCGACTTCTTGGTCAGGCCGAAGTCCGTGAGGTAGACGTGCTCGGGGTGGTCGCTGTCGGTGCCGCGGGAGACCAGGATGTTGCCGGGCTTGACGTCCCGGTGCACCAGGCCGTGCTCGTGCGCGGCGTCCAGCGCGGAGGCGACCTGGGCGGCGACGCGGACGGCGGTGGCGGGCGGCATCGGGCCCTCGCGGTCCAGGAGGTGCCGCAGGTCGCTGCCGGCGACGTACCGCATCGCGATGTAGAGGACGCCGTCGGTCTCGCCCGCCTCGAAGACCGGGACGATGTGCGGATGGTCGATCGCGGCCGCGGCCCGGGACTCGTGCGTGAACCGGCGGCGGAAGGTGTCGTTGCGGGCGAGTTCCGGGGCGAGCAGCTTCAGGGCGACGGTGCGTTCCAGGCGCAGGTCGCGGGCCCGGTAGACGACGGCCATGCCGCCGCGCCCGATCTCCTGCTCGATCCGGTAGCCCGCGATCTGCTGTCCGAGCAGTTCGGAGGGCCGTCCCGAGAAGAGGCTGGTCTCGCGGTTCACCGCCCGTCACCTTCGGGCGGGACGACACGGGTGGGCGCGTACCCGACGGCCCGGGTGGGGGGCGCCGCGGCCGGCGGCTGCGTCTCCTCCGCCTCGTCGGTCTCCCGGTGCCCGCCCGGCGCCGCGGCCTCCTCGGCGTCCTCGGGGCGGACGACGCGGGTGGGCCCGGGCGGGCCGCCCGCCACGACCCGTGTGGGCTCGGGGGCGTCGGGGGACGCGGGCCGCTCCGGCCGCGGCGGCTCGGACCCGGCGGCCGGTTCGGGCGCGGGGTCCTGGGGGGTGACGACCCGGGTGGGGACCGGGGCCGTTGGCGGTGCGCCCCCCGGCGTCCCGGGCGCGACGACCCGGGTCGGTTCGGGGGCTTCCGGTGGCGGGTCGCTTCCACGCGGGGACGCCCCGGCAGGGCTGCGGGGCTCCTGCGGCGCCGGGGGCGGTTCGGGGGCGACCAGCCGGGTCGGCGGGTGGGCGGGCGCCGCCTGCGGCAGGGACGGGGCGGGGCCGCCCTGGGCCGGACGGTCGGCCCGGGGCGTGTCGTCCGTGGCGTAGGTGGTCAGCCGGGTGCCGTCGGCGTACACCCAGCGTCCGTGCGCGGAGTCGTACAGCCAGACGGACTCGCCGTCGACGACCACGCCGATGCGCGTGCCGCGGGTGCGGGCGCGGAAGGACTCCAGGTCGAGCCCGCCCGCGAGGTCCTCGACCGCCGACCGGTACCGCGCGAGGGCCTCCTGCGCGCGGCCCAGCAGCGGACGCGGGTCGGCGGTGCGGGTCAGTGGCCCGTCGGTGGTGGGCGGGTCCTGCGGTACGGCGACCAGGCGGCGCCCGTCGACCCAGGCCGACCAGCCGTTGGAGCACAGCACGTGCCCCCAGTCGCCCTGGCGTTCCAGCAGCTGCACCGGCAGCAGGGGGTCGAGGTCGACGGTGGGCCGGGACGGGTCGGGGGCCTCCCAGGCCGGCATCCCGTGCTGCGGGACGACGTGCGTGGGCCGGAATCCGGGGGTCGTCACGGGCGGTGCCTACTTCCGCATCACGGCGGGCTCGTGGCGGCGCAGCAGCCGGGACACCAGGAACCCGAAGACCACCGACAGCACGACGAGCATGGCCACGTCGAGCAGCCAGGTGCCGACCGCGTGCTCGAAGAGCGGGTCCTCGGTCAGCTCACCGGGCACGATCCGGGACAGCCCCACCGTGCCGGCCATCGCGGCCAGCGCCCAGCGCGCCGGCACCAGCCAGCCCAGTTGCTCGAGCCCCGGAGTGCCGGCCAGTTGCAGCAGGGCCCCGCAGAAGACGACCTGGACGATGGCGATGAGCACGAGCAGCGGCATCGTCACCTCTTCCTTGCGCACCAGCGCGGAGACCAGCAGACCGAGCATCATCGCCGTGAAGGCCAGCAGGGCGACGGCGACGGTGATCTCCACCAGGGGCGGCATCAGCACTCCCTCGCCGCCGGGCGCGTTGATGTCCACCCCGAGCAGGGCGACCAGGGTGAGCACCACCGCCTGGAGCACGGTGATGACGCCCAGGACGACGACCTTGGACATCAGGTACGCCGATCTGGACAGGCCCACCGCCCGTTCGCGCTGGTAGATCACCCGTTCCTTGACGAGTTCGCGCACAGCGTTCGCGGCCCCGGTGAGGACCGCCCCGACGCAGAGGATGAGCAGGGCGTTCATCGCCGTGTCGAGGGTCAGCTTGCCGCCGGCCAGGGCCCGTGCCATGGCGCCCATGACGAACGGCAGCGCGATCATGATGATCAGGAAGGTGCGGTCGGCCGCGAGCGCGGCCGCGTACCGGCGCACGAGGGTGCCGAGTTGGGCGCCGCGGCTGCGGGGGCGAGGTGGCGGGGCGATGACGACCGGGCCGGAGCGGTCCTGTCGCGGCTGCGCCGAGGCGTCGGTGACGTACCGGCCGTGCAGGGGCGACGCCAGGTACTCCCCCGCCCAGTCGCGTTCCCGGTCCCGCTCGAAGTGCTCGAACGCCTCCGGCCAATGCTCGAAGCCGAAGAACGGCAGGGCGTCCTCGGGCGGTCCGTAGTAGGCGATCTTCCCGCCGGGCGCGAGCACCAGGAGGCGGTCGCACACGTCGAGGCTGAGCACGCTGTGCGTGACGACGATGACGGTCCGGCCGTCGTCGGCAAGGCCGCGCAGCATGTGCATCACCGAGCGGTCCATGCCCGGGTCGAGGCCGGAGGTCGGCTCGTCGAGGAAGAGCAGCGAGGGCTTGGTCAGCAGTTCCAGGGCCACGCTGACGCGCTTGCGCTGGCCGCCGGAGAGGCTGTGCACGGGCTGGTCGGCGCGCTGCTCCAGACCGAGTTCGCGGATCACCTCGTCGACCCGGGCGCGCCGCTCGGCCTTGGCGGTGTCCTGCGGGAAGCGCAGCTCCGCGGCGTAGGACAGGGCCTTCCGTACCGTCAGTTGCGCGTGCAGGATGTCGTCCTGCGGGACGAGGCCGATGCGCTGGCGCAGTTCGGCGTAGTCGCGGTAGAGGTCGCGGCCGTCGTAGAGGACGGTGCCGTGGCCGGCGGGCCGCTGCCCGGTGAGGGCGTTGAGCAGGGTGGACTTGCCCGCGCCGCTCGGGCCGACGACGGCGAGCAGGCACTTCTCGCCCACGGGGAAGGAGACGTGGTCCAGCAGCGTCTTGCGGCCGCGGTCGACGGTGACGGCGAGGTCCTGCACGTCGAGGGAGACCTCGCCGGTGTCGACGTACTCCTGCAGTTCGTCGCCGACGAGGCAGAACGCCGAGTGGCCGATGCCGACGATGTCGCCCTGGCCGACCGGCGCCGTGGTGACGGGGCTGCCGTTGAGGTACGTGCCGTTGTGGCTGCCGAGGTCGGTGATCTCGTAGGTGCCGTCGGGCAGGGCGCGCAGCTCGGCGTGGCGGCGGGAGACCACGAGGTCGTCGATGACGAGGTCGTTGTCGCCGGCTCGGCCGATGCGGACGGTGCGGGACGGCAGGGGCCGCACCGTGGTGGGCGCCCGGTAGGTGCCGGTCATGGCCGGCATGGAGACCGCCGAGGGGCGTTCGGAGGCGGGTGCGGGGCGGCCGGTCAGCACGACGCTCGGTCCGTCGGCGGGGTTGCCGAAGCGGATGACGCTGCCGGGGCCGACGTCCCACGCGTGCACGCGGCGGCCTTCGGCGTAGGTGCCGTTGGTGCTGTCCTCGTCCTCGATGGTCCAGTGGCCGTCCTCGGGCCTGAGCACCGCGTGGTGCCAGGAGACCCGGTCGTCGTCGATGACGATGTCGCTGAGCGGATCGCGTCCCACGTGATAGTCGCGGCCCGGGATCATCACGGTGGAGCCCGTCTCCGTCCGCAGGACGAGTTCTGGTGCTACCGATGGCTGCGCCATGGTCAGATTCTACCGATGTGCCCGGGTATGCGCCTGGGCGGACGGGTGGCGGCGGGCTCAGGCCACGGGCACCCCCAGCAGGGGTGCGGCACGCTGCATCCGCAGGGCGTCGACGGACTCGGCGAGCAGTTCGTACTCGGTGGTGTCGTCACTGGTGGCGATGCGCACCAGCCGTCCGGCCGCCAACTCCTCGGCGACCCGCTCCTGCTGGGCGGGGTCGGCGCACCAGGCGCGCAGCAGCATGGGCACGTCGGGCACGGTGTCGGCGACCGGCACGAGCGCGCCCGGCGGTAAGTGCTCGGCCTCGGGCCGGGGGTCCAGGCGTTGCGCGATCCAGGAGGCGCGGTCGCGCAGCCACCACAGGGCGAGGGCGAGGGTGGGCGCCCGGTAGGTGCCCAGCGGCACACCGATGCGGCGGCCGTCGCACACCCCGTACGCGGTGACATGGCACAGGAACTCGTCGTGCACGTGACCCTCCCCCGTTGCCCGGCCCATCGGCCGTGCCTCGCGTGTCGTGCGGCTCGCGTGCGGTGCGTGAGGGCGCGGTCGCTCGATGTGAAAGCGCTCTCGCGTGTCAGTATGTTCACCGCTGAAACACTGTCACCATGACTTTTTGGCCACTCTCCTGGCATATTCACCGCCCGAGTTGGCCGAAATCCGGCAGGGCCCGCGCGGAGGGCAGGACCGCCGCGGTGATCCGGCCGCGGGACCCGGGCCCCGACCAGCGTGAAGGCCCTCCCGCGTGCCGGGGTGCGATGAGTTCCCCGGGCCCCCGCGGTCTGCACCCCCGAGAGCGCGAGACGAGAAGGCCGACCGCACCGGAGGATCCGATGGCCACCACCGCAGCCCTGGACGCCGAGTTCACCGCTGTCCTGCGCAAGAGCCCCGCCGAGGGCGGCTGGACGTACCTGGTCTGGCCCCGGTCCGTCGAGTACTTCGGCACCCGGGGCCTGGTCAAGGTCCGCGGCACGATCGACGGGCACCCGTTCCGCAGTTCCTTCATGGCGCTGGGCGACGGCACCCACAAGCTGCCCGTGCGGGCCGAGATCCGCCGGGCCCTCGGCAAGCAGGAGGGCGACACGGTGACCGTGCGCCTGGAGGAGCGCCTCGGCTGACGCCCGCGCGCCCGGACCGGCGCCCGCGCGGGTACGCGTGCGGCCCGGGGGCGGGAGACCGCCTCCGGGCCGCACGGTGGCCGCTACTGCTTGACGATCGCGTCGATCCGGGCCAGCTCGTCGGCGTCGAACTCCAGGCCGGCGATGGCGCCGACGCTGTCCTGGAGCTGCTCCGGGCTGCTCGCCCCGACCAGCGCCGAGGTGACCCGGCCACCCCGCAGCACCCAGGCCAGCGCCATCTGGGCCAGGGTCTGGCCCCGGGACTCGGCGGTGGCGTTCAGCTCGCGCAGCCGTCCGACCAGGTCCTCGGTGAGCGCGTCGGAATTCAGGAACGGGCTGTCGCTCGCCGCCCGGGAGCCCTCCGGGATGCCGTTCAGGTAGCGGCCGGTGAGCAGGCCCTGGTCCAGCGGGGAGTAGGCGATGGACCCGGCCTGCAGTTCGTCGAGGGCGTCCAGCAGCCCCTCGTCCTCGGGGCGGCGGTCGAGCATGGAGTAGCGCGGCTGGTGGATCAGCAGCGGCGTGCCCAGCTCGCCCAGGATGCGGGCGGCCTCGCGGGTCTGCTCGGCGGAGTAGTTGGAGACGCCCACGTAGAGCGCCTTGCCCTGCTGCACGGCCGAGTGCAGCGCGCCCATCGTCTCCTCGAGCGGGGTGTCGGGGTCGGGGCGGTGCGAATAGAAGATGTCGACGTGGTCCAGACCCATCCGCCGCAGGCTCTGGTCCAGCGAGGACAGCACGTACTTGCGCGAACCCCACTCGCCGTACGGGCCGGGCCACATCAGGTAGCCGGCCTTGGTGGAGATCACCAGCTCGTCGCGGTAGCGCGCGAAGTCCGACTTGAGGAAGGCGCCGAGCGCGGACTCGGCGGCACCGGGCGGCGGACCGTAGTTGTTGGCGAGGTCGAAGTGGGTGATGCCGAGGTCGAAGGCGCGGCGCAGGATGGCGCGCTGGGTCTCGGCGGGGCGGTCCGGGCCGAAGTTGTGCCACAGGCCGAGCGAGAGCGCGGGGAGCTTCAGACCGCTGCGTCCGGTGCGCCGGTAGGGCATGTCCGCGTAGCGGTCGGGGTGTGCGGTGTACAACGCGACTCCAGAGGGGTTGGCTCGGTCGGGGTGAAACCGGTGTCCACTCTGGCGTGACCTGCGCCCATGCGTCCAACAGAAGAATCCGATGGGATTCAGCGGTTACGCTTCTCAGTCATGGAACTGCGCCACTTGCAGCACTTCGTCGCGGTCGCCGAGGACCAGCACTTCACCCGGGCGGCGGAGCGCCTCCTGGTCTCCCAGTCGGGGCTGTCGGCGTCCATCCGCGCCCTGGAGCGGGAGCTGCAGACACCGCTGTTCGTGCGCACGACCCGCCGGGTGACGCTGACCCCGGCCGGGCGGGCGCTGCTCGGCGAGGCGGAGCGGATCCTGGCGCAGGTGCGCTCGGCGCACGAGGCGGTCGCGGCGGTGCAGGGCGTGCTGCGCGGGATGCTCGCCCTGGGCACGGAGCAGTGCGTCGCCGGGGTGAACGTGGCGGGCCTCCTGGCCGGCTTCCGGCGGCGTCACCCCGACGTGGAGATCTGCCTGCGGCAGGCCGGCTCGGGCGCGCTCGCGGAGGAGGTCGCGGCCGGGCGGCTGGACCTGGCGTTCGCCGTGCGCACCGCCCGGGAGGAGACCGACCAGTTGAGGGCGGTGCCGCTGTCGAGCGAGCCGATGACCGTGCTGTGCCATCCGAGCCACCGGCTCGCGGCGGCCGGGGAGCCGGTGGGCCCGGAGGATCTCGGCGGAGAGGTCTTCGTCGACTTCCACCCGGACTGGGGCCCCCGCCGCACCACGGACGCGGCCTTCGCCGCGGCGGGCGTGCGGCGCAGCGTCGCCCTGGAGGTCAACGACGTGCACAGCCTGCTGGACCTCGTGGACGAGGACCTGGGCATCGCCGTCGTGCCGCGCCACTTCCGGCACAAGCGCGCCTCGCTGACCGCCCTGCCCGTGCGGGGCTTCGGGGACGCCGGCTACGAGACGGTCGCCCTCCTGCCGCCCGCCCAGGCGACCAGCCCGGCCGCCCGGGCCCTGATGGCCCTGCTCGAGCCGGAGGGCCCGGCACCCTCCCAGGAGGGCGTCCAGCCCTCCTGACCGGCGTGCCGTGCGGGGGCGGACTCGTGCCCCCCTTCAAGAGGCGACGACGGCCAGGAGCCGGGCGGACGCCGAGCCCCACCCGACGGCCGCACCGCCGGGCGGTCGCGTCATGCCGTCCGGGCGATGTTGCGCGCGGGCGGTGGACGACGGCGGATACGTGCCCCCCCCCCGTCCATGACCCCGATCCGCGGTGCGGCGGACCTGCGAGTCCTGGCGGTCCGGGACGTCACCGGGGGACCCGTGGCGCGCATCCGCCCGCCCGCCCGGGCGGGTGGCCGCCGGCGTTCCGGGGAAGCCGGATTCCCGGCGCGGGTTTTCCGGCGATGGGCGAAGGTGGACGTATGCATGCCAAGGACATCCTCATCGAGGGCTACAGCCGCATCCGGGAAGAGGTCCACGCCACGCTCGAGGGCCTCGGGCCCGAGGAGCTGGCCGCCCGGCCCGCCCCGGGCACCAACTCCGTCGCCTGGCTGGTCTGGCACCTCACCCGCGTCCAGGACGACCACGTCGCCGACGCCTTCGGCCTGGAGCAGGTGTGGCTGTCCCAGAAGTGGGACAAGCGCTTCGGGCTGCGCCTGCCCCGCCACGACACGGGCTACGGCCACAGCCCCGAGCAGGTCGCCGAGGTGACCGTCGACTCGGCGGAACTGCTCACCGGCTACCACGACGCCGTGCACGAGCAGAGCCTCGACGCTCTGCGCGGCCTGACCGCCAAGGACCTGGAGCGCGTCGTCGACGAGCGCTGGGACCCGCCGGTCACCCTGGGCGTCCGGCTGGTCAGCGTCCTGTCCGACGACCTCCAGCACATCGGACAGGCCGCCTACCTGCGCGGACTGCTTCAGAGCGCGGCATCGTAGCCGGGCAGCACGACGTCGCGGAGCAGGGCGGTGCGCTCGTCGAACGGCAGGAAGGCGCTCTTGACGGCGTTGACGGTGACCGTCCGCAGGTCCTCGACGGTCCAGCCCGCCTCCTCCACCAGCAGGGACATCTCGCGGGTCATGGTCGTGCCCGACACCAGGCGGTTGTCGGTGTTGAGGGTGACGCGGAAGCCGAGGTCCTTCAGCGCGGTGATCGGGTGCTCCGCGATCGACGTGGCGGCACCGGTCTGCAAATTGGAGGTGGGGCACATCTCCAGGGCGATGCGCCGGTCGCGCACCCAGCCCGCGAGGCGGCCGAGCTTGCCGGACGCGAGGTCGGGGATGTCGTCGGTGATGCGCACGCCGTGGCCGATGCGCTGGGCGCCGCACACCTGGAGGGCCTGGTGGATGCTGGGCAGGCCGTGCGCCTCGCCGGCGTGGATGGTGAAGGGGACGCTCTCGCGGCGCAGGTGCTCGAAGGCCGCAAGGTGGTCGGCGGGCGGGAAGCCGTCCTCGGCGCCGGCGATGTCGAAGCCGACCACGCCCGCGTCGCGGAACGCCACGGCCAGGTCGGCGGCCTCGCGCACCCGGTCGAACATCCGCATGCCGCACAGCAGGGTGCCGACCCGTACGGGCGTGCCCGCGGCGGCGGCCTTGGCCATGCCCGCGGCCAGGCCCTCCTGGACGGTCTCCACGACCTCGGCCATGGTCAGCCCGCCCCGGGTGTTCAGCTCGGGCGCGTAGCGCACCTCGCCGTAGACCACGCCGTCGGCGGCGAGGTCCAGGACGTACTCCTCGGCGGTGCGCAGCAGGCCCTCGCGGGTCTGCATCACGGCGAGCGTGTGCTCGAAGGTGGCTATGTAGCGCACGAGGTCGCCGGAGTTGGCGGCCTCGTAGTACCAGGCGGCGAGCTCGTCCGGGTCGGTGGTGGGCAGCGTGTGGCCGACGGCGTCCGCGAGCTCCACGACGGTGGCGGGGCGCAGACCGCCGTCGAGGTGGTCGTGCAGCACGGCCTTGGGGAGACGGCGGATCACATCGGCGTCTACGCGCGTAGCAGTCATAGCGGGGTCTTTCCTTGATCGGGCGGTACGAGCGGGGAGCGGAGCGGGTCAGGCGGCGGGCTGGAGCAGGTCCCAGCGGTTGCCGTACAGGTCCTGGAAGACGGCGACCGTGCCGTACGGCTCGTGCCGGGGCTCCTCCAGGAAGGTCACACCGGCGGCGGTCATCCGGGCGTGGTCGCGGGCGAAGTCGTCGGTGTGCAGGAAGAAGCCGACCCGCCCTCCGGTCTGGTCCCCGACCCGGGCGGCCTGGGCCTGCCCCTTGGGCCGGGCCAGCAGCAGCCCGGTACCCGTCGCCGCTCCGCCGGGTTCGACGACGACCCATCGCGACCCGTCGGGCCGTGGCTCGTCCTCGGCGAGCCGGAAGCCGAGGGCGTCGGTGTAGAAGCGGATCGCCTCGTCGTAGTCGTCGACGACGAGGGTGACCAGGGCGATACGGCGCATCGGGACCTCTCGGAGCACGGGGTTGACCGGAGAGGTTATACGTAAAACCCTCTGGGTGACAACCATTGCCGCGCGGGCGCGCGGGGCGGGACGTCGCACCGTCCCCACCACGGTCGCGCACTCTGCGCAATGTGAGGGAGATCCGGTGCATATATGGCCCACTTCTGGGTGGGTTGCACTGTCGCCCCGGATGCGGGACGGTTGCGGTTGCATGTTTTCCAGACAGGAAGGTGGTGGGGTGCGCGTCATGCGTGCCTCCGCTTGTGACCGCTTCCCCCAGTTCCTCCGCCCGCTCACGCAGCGCCGACACCAGGGTCGGCAGCGCGTGGGGTGACGCCCCCTATCCCGTGCTGGTCGTCGACCGGCACGGCACCGTCGTGCAGCTGAACCAGGCCGCGCGGCTCCTCCTGCCGGACGCGGCGAGCGGTGACGACCTGCACGAGGCGGCGCCTTCCTGGCTCTTCGAGGCGCACCGGCGCCTGACCCTCGAACCGTCCGTCCCCGGCGCCGCCGCCCCCCTGAGCGGCCCGGTCAACGACCGGATCGTCCAGGCCCACCCGACCGCCGCGGTCGACGGGGACGTGGTGTGGTGGCTGGTCGACGACACCGACCGCCGGCTGGCCGAGCAGGCCGCGCACAACGCGCAGGCCCGCTCGGAGATCCTCTCCGAGGTCTCCTCGACCCTGCTGTCGACGCTGAACGTGCCGCGCTGCATGGAGGTGGCCGCGTCGATGGCCGCGGAACATCTCGCGGAGGCGGCCGTGCTCGTCGCCCCCGCACAGGGCCGCCGTCATCCGCTGACGTACGCGCCGCAGGGCGGGCCCGTGGTGCAGGTGACGCGGCAGATCGACACGCACAGCGTGCCGGGCCTGCCCGAGGCGCTGCAGGGGTTCCCGCCGGTGCCCGCGCGCTGGATCGACCCGTCGCTCCTCCCCGACTGGGTGATTCCCGACGCCTTCACCGGCCCGGTCGGCTCGGTGATAGTCACTCCCCTGCCCGGGCACGGGGTGCCCGCCGGGGCCCTGATCCTGCTGCGCTCCAGCACCGAGCAGGCGTTCACGGAGGGCGAGGAGGTCTTCGCCCGGCTGTTCGCCGCCCGGGCCGGTGCCGCCCTGTCGGCGGCGCGGCTCTACACCGAGCAGGCCACCCTCACCGCGACCCTGATGCACGAGCTGCTGCCGCCCACGCTCCAGCGGGTGCACGGCGTGCAGTACGCCGGCAGCTACCGGGCCGCCAAGGACCACGAGCGGGTCGGCGGGGACTTCTACGACGTCCACCCCGGTGCCGACCCCTCGCAGGAGACCCTGGTCGTGCTGGGTGACGTGGCGGGCAAGGGTCTGGACGCGGCGGTGCTGACCGGCAAGATCCGCAACACCCTGCACGCCCTGCTCCCGCTGGCCGGCGACCACCAGCGGGTGCTGGACCTGCTCAACGGGGCGCTGCTCAGCTCCCGGCACACCCGCTTCGCGACCATGGTGCTCGCCTCGGTGCGCCGCCGGGCGGGCCGGGCGCAGCTCCGGCTGACCAGCGCCGGCCATCTGCCCCCGCTCGTCGTGCGCACCGACGGCCGCGTGGAGGAGATCGCCTCCCGGGGCACGCTGATCGGCGCCCTGCCGACGGTCGCCGCGCACACGGTCGAGACGGTGCTGGAGCAGGGGGACGCCTGTCTGCTGTACACCGACGGCATCACCGAGGCGCGCGGCGGTCCGCTCGGCGACGAGCTGTTCGGCGAGGCCCGGCTGAAGCGCGTCCTGGGCGAGTGCGCCGGGCTGCCGGCCGAGGCCCTGGTGGAGCGCGTGCAGATGCTGGCCGCCGACTGGGTCGGTGGCGGACGCCACGACGACATGGCCGTCGTCGCGATCGGCGTCCCCAGGACCGGTGGGCTGTCGATCGTCAACGGCCGCCGGGGCGACGGGAAGGCCGGGTGAACGCTCCCGCGATGTCCGTGACACTGCAGAAACGGTTGTGGAGGGCCGTGGCCGAGGGCGACGAGTACGGCGCCGTCGACGTGCTGTCCGGTGCCCTGGCCGACGGTCTGGACGAGGAGACCCTGCTGCTGGACGTGATCGCGCCGGTGCAGGAGAAGGTCGGGGCCGAGTGGGCCGCCGACCGCATCACCGTCGCCCAGGAGCACGCCGCCACCGCCATCAACGAACGCGCGATGGCCGCGCTGGCCCACCGCGGCCAGGACGCGGTCGGACGCCCGCCGCACCGGGGCCGGGTGACCGTCGCCTGCATCGACGGGGAGTGGCACGCCTTCCCGGCCCGCCTCGTCTCCGAGACGCTGCGTCTGCGCGGCTGGCAGGTCGACTACCTCGGGGCGCAGACGCCGACCCCGCACCTGATCGCGCATCTGCACGGGACCAACCCGGACGCGGTGCTGCTGTCCAGTTCGATCCCCACGCACCTGCCGACCGCGCACGGCGCGATCACCGCGTGCCAGGCCGTCGGCGCGCCCGTCATGGCCGGCGGTCTCGCCTTCGGCCCCAAGGGGCGCTGGGCGCGGGCACTGGGCGCGGACGAGTGGGCGGCCGACGCGCGCGGCGCCGCCGCCGCCCTGGAGGCCGGACTCTCCCGGCCCCGGCCGGCGGCGCTCCGCCAGGCCGTCGACGACCTCCCGCACCTGGCCGACCAGGAGTACACGCTGGTCGTCCAGAACCGGGCCCGGCTGGTCCGGGGCACGCTGTCGGATCTGGAGGAGCGCTTCCCGGCGATGCGGTCCTACACGGACGAGCAGCGCGAGCGCACCGCCGAGGACGTCGCCCACATCGTGCAGTTCCTGGCGACGGCCCTGTACATGGACGACGCCGACCTCTTCACGGCGTTCCTGAGCTGGACCGCCGGCATCCTCGAAGCCCGGAACGTGCCCGCCCGGTCGCTGCTCGCCGGTCTGGACATCCTCGCCGGGCAGTTGCACGACTTCCCCCGGGCCCTCGCCCTGATCCGCGACGGCACCGGCGTGCTCGCCGACCGCCCCGCCCGTCCTGTCCCCGGCTCCGAGACTCCCGCATGACGAATCTGCCATCCGTTCCGTTCACCGTGGTCCCCGACCGCGTCGCCGACACGCTCACCGTGCGCGTGAGCGGCGAACTCGACTACGACACCAGCGGCGATCTCCTGGACGCCGTCGTCCCCCTGCTGTCCGCGGAGGCGGGACTGCGCGAGGTCCGCCTGGACTTCGGCGGCCTGACGTGGATCGACTCCTCCGGGTTGTCCGCCCTGCTCATGGTGCACCGGCACACCAGCGAGGCCCGGGCGGTCCTGCACCTCGACCACCGGCCCGACTTCCTGGAGCGCATGCTCCACCTCACCAACGTCCTGGACTTCCTGACGGAGCCCGTGGCCCCGGCGGGTGCGCTCGAGGACGGCCGGAGCGACGAGGTGACGGAGGCCGGGGCCACCTGACCGGCGGGCGCGGAGGTCCGCGGCCGACCGCGGCGGCCCGGCGCCCCGGCACGCGCACCGCGCCTCGGACGGGGCCCCGACGAGGGGCCCCGTCCGGCGTCCTCTACGGGTACGTGTAGGTGTTGAGGGTGTCGACGGCCGCGGCCGGGTTGCCGCGGTCGTAGTGGTCCACCGCGAGGAAGTTGGGCTTCTTGCGGGCCGCCGGGCGGCAGAAGCGCTGAGCGCGGTCGGTGAGTTTGGCGTTGTCCGTCGCCGCGGTGCCGGTGAGCGGCACGTCGCGGAAGTGGTTCATGACGAACAGCGGACGGAACGCCGCTTCGGTGCGGGTCAGCGGGATGTTGGTGTCGGCGCCGTACCAGCGGCTGTAGCAGGACCAGTCGGAGGAGCCGACGCCCGGCCCCATGGACCAGTAGTTCTCGACGGTCCATTCCTGCTGGTACATCACCCCGAAGCTGTCCCGGAACAGGCCGCCGGCCTGGTCGGCGGAGCGTGTGCGGTCGCTGAAGATGAGCAACCGGTCGTTGGCGGCGGCCAGTTGGGCCATCGTGTGCCACCCGTTCTGCCGGACGCCGGTGAGGTCGGGCCGGTACAGCACGTCGGACAGGCCGCGGACGCGGGCGAGTTCGGCGCGCAGGACGCCCGGGTCGACGCGGTCCTCCAGGAAGACGGTCACGAACTGGTCGGGATGCGCCTGGAGGAAGTCGACCATGCGCTGGAGGTCGACCCACAGGGCGACCGGCCGGCTGACGAGGGTGCAGCTGTTGTGGCAGAGGATGGCGCCGTCGCGGGTCTGGTGGATGTCCAGCATGAAGCCGCGGACCCCGTCGGCCAGTTGGCGTTCGATGCCCCGGGTCTGGTTGGGCACGAGGTTGACGAAGGGCGGGGCGAAGCCGCCGTCGACTCCGTTGGCGTAGGCGTTGTGCGCGGTGAGGAACGTGACCTGGTCCAGGGTGCGCCGGTCCTGCGGCGGCATGGGAGAGGTGGCGGGGTCGACGGGGGTCAGGTACCAGTCGGCGAGTTCGCCCGCTCCGCCGAGGGCGAGCCGGGCGGGGTGGGCGGAACCGGCGGGCTTGGGGGCGACGGTGAGGTGGCGTGCGGTGCCGGGCGCCCTGAGGGTGTACCGGTCGGCGCCTGCGGGGGTGACGTCCCAGGCCGCGTCGCCGCTCGTGCAGGCGACGGTGGCGGCGAGGTCGCCGCTGCGGCCGAGACAGCCGCCCGCCGCGTCGGTGTTCTCGAGCAGGTAGGAGGATCCGTCCGGCTTCAGCCGCCACTGCTGGCGGTCCTCGTTGCCCCGGGGTCTGTGCTGCTCGACGGCCCCGTTGCTGTCCGCCGCGTTGAGGCCGGTCGTGGCGCTCTGGACGTAGTAGGTGCCCGGCGCGGGGACGGTGGCGGCGGCAGCGGGCTGCGGGGCCGCGACCGCGGTCGCGAGCGCCGCGGTCGTGGCCAGCAGGAGGTGGGGGGTGCGTGGGCGCATGCGGGGATGCCCTTCGTCCGAGGGACTGGTCAGGAGCATGACACCCCGCATGACACCACGTCCGTGGGCCCGCCGTCAGCAGTAGAGGTTGCCTCCGGGGGTGGTCCCGAGGATCTGCGTGAAGCGCTGGTAGTTGTTCACGCGGCTCTGGACCTGCGCCGGGTTCTTGCCGTCGCACTCCAGGGAGCCGTTGATGCTGCGGATCGTCTGGCCGAAACCGGCGCCGTTCACCATGGCGTTGTGCGGGGTCATGCTGCCGGGTCCGGTCTGGGTGTTCCAGTACCACAGGGCCGTCTTCCAGGCGACGGCCGAGTCGTTCTGCACCAGCCAGGGGTTGTTGAGGAGGTCGATGCCGAGCGCGTCGCCCGCCGCCTTGTAGTTGAAGTTCCAGCTGAGCTGGATCGGGCCGCGCCCGTAGTAGGCGGCCTGCCCGGCCGGACAGCCGTAGGGCTGCCCCCAGTCGCAGTAGTGCGGGTAGTTGGCGGTGTTCTGCTCCACCACGTGCACCAGACCGCCGGTCTCGTGGCTGACGTTGGCGAGGAAGGCCGCGGCCTCCTGCTTCTTCACCGTGTCGCTGCCGGTGTTGGCGAAACCGGGGTAGGCGCTCAGGGCCGCGGTCAGGCCGCTGTAGCTGTAGAACGAGTTCCGGTTCGGGAACATCTGGTTGAACTGCGCCTCCGTCACGACGAATCGCGCGTTGGGCGTGCCGGTCCCGCCGTCGCAGGCGTACGGCTCCCAGTACCAGGTGCTGATGACCGGGTCGTAACCCGGGTTGGCGTGCTCGGCGACGTAGGCCTTGCCGTCGGTGTAGCGGACGATGTCACCGGCGTTGTACGCCTTGCCCGCCACCCAGTTGGGGTAGCTGGAGCAGGAGGCGGCTGCGGCGTTCGTGGCCGGGAGCAGCACCGGGGCGGTGCCGGCGAGGGCGAGGGCGGCCAGGACGGCGGAGACACGGCGTCTCGACACGGGATCAACTCCTTTGCGGGGCACGGCCGCACCCCGGTGGGGCAGGACGCAGCGTCGCCCGCACCGCACGCACCGGCGGACCGGACACGGCGTGGGGGCGGCCGTGGTGGGGGGCTGTGGAGCACACTCAACCGTGTTGGTCTGTACCAGTCAAGGGTCTGGACCAGTCAGGTATAGACCAGTTGGTGTGTCCGCTGGCCGGAGGGGGGAGCTCCGTCGAGGTCGAGCGCGTCCACGAGGGCGAGGGCGGCGCCCGGTCCGTCCGTCTCGGCCACGGCCCGGTTCAGCGCCACGTCCGGCACGGCCCCGGAGCGACACTCCGCGCCGCGCGGGCAGCACAATCTCCCGCATGACCACCACACCGCACCCCCTCGTCACCACCGCCCAGCGGCTCGCCCGGGACCTTCTGGTCCCGCAGGCCGAGCGGGTCGACCAGGAGGGTGTGCCCCCGGGCCACATCGAGGCGGTCAGGCGGTCGGGGCTGCTGGGGGTGGCCGCACCGGCGGAGTACGGCGGGGCGGGGGCGCCCGCCGCCGTGGCGCGCCGGACGGCCGAGGTCCTGGCCGGGGCGTGCTGCTCCACCTGGTTCGTGCAGACCCAGCACCACACGCCCGTGAAGATGCTCACCGGCCACGACGGCCCGGTCCGGGAGAGGCTGCTGCGTCCGCTGGCCACCGGCGAGCTGATGGCCGGCATCGCCTACGCGCACGTGCGCGCCTTCCCGCGGGTGCCGGTGCGGGCCGCCCCTGAGCGGGGCGGCTGGCGCTTCGACGGCAGGGTCCCCTGGTACACGGGGTGGGGGCTGAACGATGTGATGCTGCTGGCCGGGGTGACGGACTCGGCGGAGCTGGTGTTCGCCTTCGCCGACGCCCGGGAGCAGCCGGGTCTGGTCGCGTCCGCGCCGATGCGGCTCGCGGCCCTGACGGCCGCCCGTACGGTGTCCCTGGACCTGGACGGCCTGTGGGTGCCGCAGGAGTCCGTGGTCCGGCGGGTGCCGCAGGCGGAGTTCGCCGAGGAGGACCTGGCGCGGGCCGCGAACGCGGGCCCCGCCGTGTTCGGCGTGGCGGACGCGGCGCTGGAGCTGGTGGCGCGGGGCGCGGACGGCGAGGAACCGGCCCGGGCGCTGCGCGTCCGGCTCGACGAGGTCCGGCGGCAGGCGTACGCCCTGGCCGACGAGCCCGCCACCCGCGAGTGCGTCGCCCGGCGGCTGGCCGTGCGGACGCGGGCCTACGACGTGATGCGCGCGGCCACGGCCGCGGCCGTCGTGGCCGGCGGCGGGCGGGCCATGGCCCTGGACAACCGCGCGCAGCGCCTGGCCCGCGAGGGGATGTTCCTGCTGATCCAGGGACAGACGCCCGACGCACGCCGGACCCACCTGGGATCCCTGGCCACCGGCTAGAGACAGCCCGGCCTCCGGCCGGCGTGGGGCGCGGGGCTACGGCCGCGGGGGGCGCAGGGCGATGGTTGTCGCTCCGCGCCCCCCGCAGCGGGCCCGTGTCGGTCCCCGTCAGTCCTCGTCCGCGACGACCACGAGGAAGGCGTCCGACTCCAGGTCCATCACGACCGTGGCGGCCTCGCCCTCGGCGCGGCGGCGCGCCGCGTACTCCTCCGCCGGCCACGAACCACGGGGGGATCCCGCCGGGAACCGTTCCAACACCTTCGCACTGATGGCCGCAGTCACGTCCGCTGCCCTCCCCAGTCCCGCGCCGCCCACCGGGGCCGCGTCGTTCGGTCGCTGTCGTACACATCCGGTTGCCCCCGATCCGCCCGCACATGTACGGGCGTTCGAGCTTCACATCACCCGCCGCATCTACACATAAAGGAAAAATAAGAGCAGAATGACGCTTACATGGCGCTTCCCGCACTCCCCTCCAGACGCGGGCGCCCTGCACATGAAGGAGACGAGTCATGGCCAACGTCTCGCCCACCCGAGGTGACATCACCAGCCACCCCGACGCCTCCGAGATGCGGGACCGGTACGCCCGGGTCCTCGGCGGCCGCGATGTGGCGCTCGTCGACGGACCGGTGTTCCTGCTCGGTCTGTACTGCGCCGCGTCGCCGTGGATCGTCCACTACACGGCGAGCCAGCCGTCCGTCGCGGCCCACAACCTGATCATGGGGATCGCCATCGGACTGCTGGCGCTCGGCTTCACCCGTGCTCCCGAGCGCATGTACGGCCTGAGCTGGGCCATGTGCGCCCTCGGGGTGTGGATGATCGTCTCGCCCTGGATCGTCGGCAGCAGCCCGGACGCCGGTGTCGTGTGGAACAACATCATCATCGGTGCCTTGGCCGTGGTCCTGGGCCTGGTGTGCGCCGGTACGGCGGCGAAGGCCGCGCCGAGGCCGTAGCCCCCTGACGGCTGTGGCCCTCTGACGGCTGTAGCCCTCTGACGGACGACCGCGGGTGCGGCCGGGTGCCCCCGGGAGCGGTCAGCCGCGCCCCGTGTACCGGTACGGCGTCGTCGTGGTCAGCGGGACGAAGCCCAGGCGTTCCAGGATCGGCCGGCTCCCCTCGGAGGCGTCCACCTGCAGGTGGCGGTAACCGCGGGCGGCTGCGGCACGGGCGCGATGGGCCACCAGGGCCCGGTACACGCCCCGGCCGCGCCAGCCCTCGACCGTCCCACCGCCCCACAGCCCGGCGAAGTTCGTGCCGGGCACGAACTCCAGGCGGGCGGCGCTCACCGCTTCGTCACCGGCCATCGCCACGACGGCGACGACACTGCCGGGGTCCGCCGTGAGGCGGGCGAGCACCTGCCGGCGCAGCCAGGAGCCGTCCGAACCGAACGCCTTCTCGTGGACCTCCGCCATGAGGCCGACGCCCGCGGCGTCGGTGACCGGCACGATGCGCACGCCCTCGGGCGGCTCGGCGGCGCGGGCGGGACCGTCGCTCGCGCCGACCATCAACGTCTCCGCCGGGCCGGGCTCGAATCCGGCCGCGCGCAGCCGCTCCCCCAGGTCGGCGGGGCCGTCGTGCCCGTACAGCTTCCACTCGAAGTCGGCGCGCGGGCCGCCGAAGCGGTCGATCTGCGCGGCGATCGCCGCGTCCGCCGCGGCCGCGTCGAGGGCGGACCACACGACCCCGTTCCAGCTGTGCGCACCGCCGATATGGCGGACGACGTCCCCGGCCCGCTCGACGCGGGCGCCGGGGCCGTCCGGCCGCGCCCCGAGCCGTACGTCGCGGTCGAACTCGGCGAGCAGCGCCGCCCGGTGTCGGTGATCCATGGCCGAACTCCAGCACCGGCCGGCCGCCCCCGCAACGCCTTTTCCCGCGCGGCGGCCGCCCCGGCGCCGTGCGGGCTCCGCCGCGCCGTCGTTCCCCCGGCGGGGCCCACGCCGTAGGGTCCTGGCTGATCACACCCGCATGCGAGAGGGCCGCACCCATGGTCGTGAAGGACTCGGAACTGCCGTATCTGCGCCGCTGCGTGGAGCTCGCCGCCGAGGCGCTGGAGGCCGGGGACGAGCCCTTCGGCTCGGTGCTGGCCGGCGCGGACGGCACCGTGCTGGCGCAGGACCGCAACCGCGTGGCGGAGGGCGACCGCACCCGCCACCCCGAGTTCGCGCTGGCGCGCTGGTCGGCGCGGCACATGACCCCCGGGGAGCGGGCCGCGGCCACCGTCTACACGTCCGGTGAGCACTGCCCGATGTGTGCGGCCGCGCACGCCTGGGTCGGCCTGGGCCGGATCGTCTACGTCGCCTCGTCCGAACAACTTGCTTCCTGGCTCGCGGAGTTGGGCGTCCCCGCGCCACCGGTGCGGACACTCCCCGTTCACGATGTCGCACCCGGCGTAGTCGTCGACGGCCCGGTGCCGGAACTGGCGGGCGAGGTGCGGGAGTTGCACGTGCGGCTGCATCGCGGGCGCGGCTGAGCCGAGGGCCGGTCCGTCGGGCGGTGGCCGCCCGAGATGCAGGGCCACCGGGGCGAACCTACGATCGGATTCAACGAGATCAGGTGTACGCCTCGGTCTCCCCGACGGGGGGAGGCGCATGTCCTCGCTGCCGGCACACCGGCTGATGGCCGCCTACATCGGCCTGGTCACAGCCGCGACCATCCTCTACATGACCCTGCCGGTGGCGGCTCCGGCGCTGTGGGCCGTCATCGGGCTCGCGGGCGTCGCCGCCGTGGCGACCGGCACCCGCCTGCACCGCCCGGCCCACCCGTGGCCCTGGTGGGTGCTGGCCGGCGGACTGCTGACGTTCATCGCGGGCGACACCTACTACAACGTGATGGAGGAGTACTTCGACGCCTCCAACCCGTTCCCCTCCCCCTCCGACGCCCTCTACCTCCTCACCTACCTGCTCTTCGCGATCGGCCTGTCGGGGCTGGTGCGCCACCGGTGGGCCGACCGCGACCTGCCGAGCCTGCTGGACGCGCTGATCATCACCGCCGGTCTGGCGCTGCCCGTGTGGGTGTACCTGGTGCAGCCCCTGACCGTCGCGGAAGGGATGACCTGGCAGCAGCGCGCCATCAGCATCGCCTACCCCCTCGGTGACGTGCTGGTGCTGGCCCTGCTGGCCCGCCTGCTGGCCCCGAGCCCGGTGAGCGGCCCCAACCGGGCCGTGCAACTGCTGGTCGTCGGCACGGGCACGCTCCTGGTCTTCGACATCGCCTACGGCATCCTGCAACTGAAGGACGTCTGGGAGACCGGCACCCTGCTGGACCTGGGCTGGATCGCCTTCTACACCGCCTGGGGCCTGGCCGCGCTGCACCCCTCCATGGTCGAACTGACCGCTTCGATGCCGCAGCGCGAGTCCCTGCTGCCGCCACCGCGCCGGCTGGTCATGCTCGCCGTGGCGACCCTCATCCCACCGGGGATCCTGCTGCACGAGGGGCTGTCCCACGAGACACAGGACGCCGCCGTGATCGCGGCGTTCTCCGGTCTGCTCTTCCTGCTGGTGATCCTCCGCCTGGCGGGGATGGTGGTGGCCCACCGCAGATCCGTGAGCCGCGAACTCGCGCTGCGTTCGGCCGCCGCGTCCCTGGTCTCCGCGTTCCGGCCGGAGGAGGTCGACCGGACGTGCCGCACGACCGTCGACCGGCTGATGGGCGCGGACGTGGCGCACCGGACGATGCTGCTGCCCACCGAGCGGGCCGGGGACCTGGGCGCCCGCGGCGCCCGGCTGGTGAGCCCGGCCGCGCTCGACCCGCGGATCGCCGCCGGACTGGGCGGCCTGCCCTCGGTGCTGGTGTGCCCCATGATCCAGCCGGACCGGCCCGGCGCGACCGTCCCCGGCGTCCTGCTGGTGTCCGCGCCGGAACGGCAGCTGAACGAGACGTGGGGCTCGCTGGAGATCCTCGCCTCGCACGCCGGCCTGGCCCTGGAGCGCGTCACCCTGCGCCAGGAGGTGGTGCGCCGGGAGAACGAGGCGTACTTCCGCACCCTCGTGCGCAACGCCTCCGACGTCATCCTGATCGTCGAGGACGACGACACCATCCGGTACGCCAGCCCGTCGGCGCGCTCGGTGTTCGGCACCGAGGAACTGGTCGGGGTGTCGCTGCCGGGTCTCGTGGACCCGGCCGACCGGCGGCGGGCCCGGCGGGAGCTGGCAGCGCTGCGGGAGCACGGTTCGCGGGCGGGGCACGACCACTGGTGGGTGCGCCGCGGGGACGAGCGCGTCGAGGTGGAGGCCCGCTTCAGCGACTTCCGCGCCGAGCGGACCGTGTCCGGCCTGGTGGTGACCCTGCGGGACGTCACCGAGCAGCGGCGGCTGGAGCAGGAGCTGACGCAGCGGGCGTTCCACGACTCGCTGACCGGCCTGCCCAACCGGACCCTGCTGCTGGAGCGGATCGAGCGCGCCCTGCTGCGCGGCCGCCGCGAGGCGTCCCTGACCTGTCTGCTCTTCATCGACCTGGACGACTTCAAGCTGGTCAACGACACGATGGGGCACCGGGCGGGCGACCAGCTACTGATCTCGGTGGGCAACCGGCTGTCCCGGACGCTGCGGCGCACCGACACCGCGGCGCGGCTGGGCGGGGACGAGTTCGCGGTGCTCATGGAGGACGCCAAGCAGCCGCTGGACGCGGAACTGCTGGCGGCCCAGGTCATCCAGACGCTCGGCCGGCCGTTCGACCTGGCCGACGAGTCGGTGACGGTGTCGGCCAGCGTGGGCGTGGCCACCGCGCGGGACAGCACGGACGCGGAGGAGCTGCTGGGGCACGCCGATCTCGCGCTGTACGCGGCCAAGGCGGCGGGCAAGCGGCAGTGGCGCCGCTTCCGGCCGCTGCTGCGCAGCCGCATGGTCGAGCGGCACGACCTGCAGACGCAGCTGGCCAAGGCCGTGGCGGACAAGGCCTTCCACCTGCGCTACCAGCCGGTCGTGGACATCACCGCGGGCGAGGTCGTCGGATTCGAGGCACTGGTGCGCTGGCCCTACGCGCAGCGGCCCCAGATCGGCCCGGAGCAGTTCATCGGCCTCGCCGAGGAGACCGGTCACATCGCGCCGCTCGGCTCCTGGGTGCTGGAGAACGCCGTCAACGACATCATCGGCCTGCAGAAGCTGCCCGGGCCCGCCCGCCCGCCGTACGTGAGCGTGAACGTCTCCGCCCGCCAGTTCCGCGACGCGGGCTTCATCGAACAGGTCGGCCAGGCACTGAGCACGCCGGGGCTGGAACCGGGGTCGCTGCAACTGGAGCTGACGGAGACGGTGCTGCTGCAACGCGACGACCGGTTGCAGACGGTGCTGAACACCCTGAAGGAACTCGGGGTGCACATCGCCGTCGACGACTTCGGCACCGGCTTCTCCTCCCTGCGCTACCTGCGCGACTTCCCCATCGACGTGCTGAAGATCGACAAGTCGTTCATCGACGACATCGCCCGCGACGCCCAGCAGGTCGCCCTGGTCGAGGGGATCGTGCGGATCGCCGACACGCTGGGGCTCCAGGTCATCGCGGAGGGCATCGAGGACACCTCGCAGCGGGACCTGCTGGCGAGCATGGGGTGCCGCTTCGGGCAGGGCTTCCTGTTCGCCCGGCCCATGACGGTGCAGCAGAGCGCGCACGTGCTGCGCGAGCCGAGCGCCCGTCCCTTCGCACCGCCCCGGCCCCGGCGGCCGCGGATGGACGCGGCCCGCGGGCGCAGGGAGGCGCGCTGGGCGGATCTGGAGCACCTGCGGCGCACCAGCCCGATGAGCGACGCGGTCCTCGACGAGGTGCGCGGCCGGCACATCCGCAGCGGCGACCACTGGCTGATCGACTTCGCCTCCTGCAACTACCTGGGCTTCGACTGGGACCCGGAGGTCATGGGGTCCGTGGAGCCGGCGGTGCGCCGGTGGGGCACGCACCCCAGCTGGTCGCGGCTGCTGGGCAGTCCGCGCCTGTACCCGGACATCGAGGAGCGGCTCGCCGCGCTGCTGGGCGCGCCGGACACCCTGCTGCTGCCGACGCTGACCCTGGTGCACTCGTCGGTGATCCCGGCGCTGGCCGAGGACGGGCACATCTTCGTGGAGGCCACGGCGCACCGGACCGTCTACGACGGCTGCGTGGTGGCCCGGGCGCAGGGCGCCACCCTGCACCGCTTCCACGCCGAACGGCTGGACGAACTGCGCACCTCCCTGGCCGCGGTCCCGCCGGGCACGCCCCGCCTGGTGTGCCTGGACGGCGTCAACAGCATGAGCGGCAACATCCCCGACCTGCCCGCGCTGGCCGCGGTGTGCCGCGCCGAGGGGGCGACGCTGTACGTCGACGACGCCCACGGCTTCGGCGTGATCGGCGAACGGGGCCCGGGCGAGCCGTGTCCGTACGGCATGCGCGGCAACTGCGTGGTGCGGCACACCGGGGAGTCGTACGACGGGATCGTGCTGGTCGGCGGGTTCTCCAAGGCGTACTCGTCCCTGCTGGCGTTCCTCGCGCTGCCGTCGGAACTGAAGAACCGGCTCAAGACCGCGGCGGCGCCCTATCTGTACTCGGGGCCCTCCCCCACCGCGTCCCTGGCGACGGCCCTGTCGGGCCTGGACGTCAACGAGCGCCGCGGGGACGCCATCCGGGCCGACCTGTACCGCAAGACGGTGCGGGTGCTGGACCACCTCGACGGCATGGGGGTGAGCACCCTGAACGCGGACCGGCTGCCGATCGTGGAGGTGCCGCTGGCCAATCCGGCGGACCTGGACGCGGTCGCGGCGTTCCTGTGGGAGGAGGGGGTCTATGTGACGCTGGCGGCCTATCCGCTGGTGCCGCGCGACCGGGTGGGTTTCCGCGTCCAGCTCACGGCGCTCAACTCCGACGAGGACATCGATCATCTGAACGGGACCCTGACCCGGCTGTCCGAGCGTTTCCCGCTGCGGATGAAGGGCTGAACGGCCATGACGACGCACAACGACGACGTGGACTGGGACCGCTGGCCGGTCGCCGACTACCTGGCGGAGAACTACCGCGAGGTGCATCCGTCGGACGCGGCCGTCATCGCCCACCACAGCGCCTTCTACCGGCGTTTCGCGCCCGGGACGATCGGGCGTTCGGTGGAGTTCGGGGCGGGGCCCAACCTGTACCCGCTGATGCTGGCGTCGGCGGCGTGCCGGCGGATCGACGCGGTGGAGGCCGGGGCGAGCAACGTCGGCTACCTGACCAACCAGATATGCCACCGCCCGGACGCCAGCTGGCTGCCCTTCCACGCGCTGTGCCGGGAGCTCAATCCGGACGTCCCGGCGACCCTGGCGGGGGCGCTCGCCCCGGTGAACGTCGTCCACGCCGACGTCCGCACCCTGCGGCCGGGGACGTACGAGCTGGCCTCGATGCACTTCGTCGCCGAGGGCGCGACGGAGGACTTCGGCGAGTTCGCCGACTTCTGCCGCCTGTTCGTGCGGACCGTCCTGCCGGGCGGTCACCTCGTGGCCGCGTTCATGGAGAACATGCCGACGTACCGCATCGGCCCGGCCTCACGCTGGCCGGGCTGCCCGGTGAACCCGGACACCGTCACGGAGGTCTTCGCCCCGCTCACCCGCGACCTGGACGTGACCCGCATCGACGTGGACCCGACGCTGCCGGACTACGGCGACTCCGGGATGGTGCTGCTGACGGGGGTGGCGGACGCGGTGTGAGCGGGGACGCGGCCCGGCCCGGCGGAGGATCCGTGCCCGTCCGGCGCGGCCCGGTGGCGTGCGCCGGGGCTCAGCGCTCCGAGCCGGGGCGGAAGCGCCGGCGCAGCAGGACTCCGCCGGCGAGCAGCGCCGCACTCGCCGCGACGGTCTGGAGGGCGTGGTCCGTGCCCGTGTGGGCCAGGGCGGCCCGGGTGTGGGGGGCGGCGTGCGGGACCGGGGCGGGCGCGGGGAGCGTCCGGGGCCGGGTGGGCGGCTCGGGTTCCGGCTCGGGCTTCGGCGGGCGGGGGCGGTCGGGCCGCGCGGGCGGGCGGTCCGGAGTGTTCACGGACGTGTTCCCGGTGGCGGGGTTGCCGACGCCCACCACGTTCACCGAGTTGCCCGTGACGTTGACCGGCAGGTCGACGGGCAGGTGCACGCCGTTGCCGGAGATCACGCCCGGGGAGTCCTTGGCGGTGCTCCCGGCGACGGCGCCCTTCGGGCCGTGGTGTCCCTCGTCCACATTGGCGCAGGCGTTGCCCGCGGCCGGGTTGAGCAGCCCCACCACGTTCACGGTGTTGCCGCACGCGTTCACCGGGACGCGCACCGGGAGCTGGACGGTGTTGCCGGAGACCAGTCCGGGCGATCCGGCGGCGGCGCCGTCCGCCCCGGCGCCTGCGTACGCCGGTGCGGTCATGGCCATCGCGCCCGAGGCGGCGGCGACGGCGATCATGCCGTTTCGGGTGACCCGTTTCATGGGGTGCCTGCCTTCCAGACATCGTCGTGGCGGGCATTCACCCGCACCGGGTAGAACGCCCGCCGCCCGGTCCGAGTTATGGCTGATCGGTCTTTCACCCCATCGAGCGTCCTGCTTGTCGAACTAGCGGTAAAGCCCTTCGTATGCCGCTCGCCGGGCGCAGCCCCGGGCGGCCACGCGTGCGGAGGCGAGGGTTCCGGGGTGCGCTTATCGTGGGCGAGGGCGCCGTTTCCCGGTCCGCTGCGAAGCCCTGCGTCCCTGGAGGCATCCATGCTGCCCAAGCTGTCCACGCGCCCTCCGATACGGCGCTGCGCGGTCACGGCGGCGGCCGGTCTCGCCCTGCTGGGCATCGCACTGCCGGCCGTCGACGCGCCGTCGCCCGGCCTGGCCCGCTTCTACGATCAGAAGGTCGCCTGGTCGAGGTGCGCGGGCGTGGAGATGCCGAAGGATCTGCAGTGCGGCAAGGTCACCGTTCCGCTCGACTACGCGCACCCCGGCAAGGGCACCCTCGACCTCGCCGTCGCCCGCTACCGTGCCACGGGCGATTCCCGCGGCTCGGTGCTGCTGAACTTCGGCGGCCCGGGCGGTCAGGGCGTGGCCCAACTGGCCATGGGCGGCAAGGACTTCATGGGCCTGACGGACGGCTACGACGTGGTCTCCTTCGACCCCCGCGGGGTCGGCCGCTCCTCACCGGTCAGCTGCGGGAACGCCCCCGACGCCCTGGCGGCGGCGGACGAGGCCGCCGACGGGGGCGACGCCCGCGTCGTGCTCGAGGAACTGCGCTCCGCCGCGGCCGCGTGCGCCGAGCACTCCGGCCCGGTCCTGCCCCACATCGGCACGGTGAACGCGGCCCGCGACCTCGACGTCATGCGCGCCGCCCTCGGCGACGGCAAGCTGAACTACCTCGGCTTCTCCTACGGCAGCCGGCTCGGGGCCGTGTACGCGGCGGAGTTCCCCGGCAAGGTCGGCAGGATCGTGCTGGACGGCGTCGACACCCTGACCGAGCCGCTGGCCGAGCAGGGCGTGGTGAGCGCACAGGGGCAGCAGACCGCTCTGGAGAACTTCCTCACCTGGTGCACCGAGGACATCGCCTGCCCCTTCGGCCGCAACCCCAGGGAGGCCCGGGAACGGGTCGTGCAGGTGGTGAAGGCGCTGGACAGGGACCCGGTGCCGACGGACTTCGGCGAGGCGTTCTCCGGGCAGGACTTCGCCGGCGCCCTCGGGCAGGGCCTCTACAGCCGTGCGCTGTGGCCCTCGCTGCAACGGGCCCTGTCGCAGTTGCTGGAGGAGGGGGACACGCGGGGCCTGGAGGCCTTCCTGTCCGGAGGGTTCGCCACCACTCCGGGGCGGGCTCCGCACGCCGGACTGACCGACCCGCAGGACGTCCCCATGGACAACCTGCCGGCGGCGCTGATGGCGGTCAACTGCGCGGACGACCCCGACCGCCCGGCCGCCGCGCAGGTCACGCGTGATCTCGACCGGCTGCGCGCCCGCTACGAGGAGGCCTCGCCCGTCTTCGGCCGGTACCGGTTGACCCAGGTGCTGATGTGCTACGGCCGCCCCAAGGGCACCGACTACATCCGCGAGAAGGTGAAGGACGTCGACGGGCCGCGGATGCTGCTGGTCGGCACCCGGGGCGATCCGGCCACGCCGTATCGGTGGACGGTGGAGACGGCGAAGCGCCTCGGCTCCTCGGCCGTGGTGCTGGACAACCGGGGCGAGGGACACACCGGCTACGGCTCCTCCACGTGCGTGCAGCGCAAGGTCGACGCCTTCCTGCTCTACGGCACCCTGCCGCCGGACGGCAGCTCCTGCGGTTCCGACCACGACGCGGAGTGAGGGCGTCCGGGCAGCACCGAGCCGTCGAACACAGGGCCGTCGAACATGTGCCGCAGCACTGCGCGGGGGACCCGACGGATCGTCAAAACCCCTGTGTACGCTACGACTTGGGATCGCCGGGAGGACCCGGGGCGCCTACCTCCGAGTAACCCGGTGAGACGGTGGCATATGCCAGAAGCACCACCGTATCGTGTGGTGCCAAATCCCTTACAGGCCGTCCCGGGCTGTGCAACAGTCGTAACGGTCCCTCCGTCCGCCTTTGGTCGTACCGTCCCCGCATCGGAGTGCGTCATGCCGTCCCACCTCTCCGCGGACCGCCCCGCCGCCCAGCCGCCCGGCCGCGGCTCGGTCGACGCGCTGATATCGCAGACGCGGCGGCTCAAGGGCGATGTGGACGCGGTGCGCCGGGACGCGGCGGGGGACGAGCCCGACCACCCCCGGGGCCGCTGGCAGCGGGCGCTGTACGACCTGGCCCTGCACCAGCTCGACGACCTCGACGAGCACCTGGCCCAGTTGCGCGACGGCCCGCCGCCCACGGCGGCGGCGACCGAGCCGGCGCCGGAGGGCTCGCTGCTCAGCCGGGTCGGCAGCGCGGAGTGGAACCTGCTGACGGACGAGGCCAGTTGGTCGGAGGAGCTCTACCGGATCCTGGGCCGCGACCCCGCCGCCGCCCCGCTGACCCTCGACGAACTGCCGTCGGTCGTGCTCGACGAGGACCGGCCCGGACTGACGGCGATGGTCACCAACTGCCTCGTGGACGCCCGGCCCATCGACGGCGAGTTCCGCATCGCCCGCCGGGACGGGGACGTGCGCACCGTGCACATGATGGGCGAACCGGTGCTCGACACCGACGGGAGCACCGCGTCGATGTGGGCCGTGCTGCGCGACGTCAGTGAACTGCGCCGCAGTGAGCGGGCGGTGAGCGAGACCCGTGACTCGCTGCACCGCCGGCGGGAGGCCGCGCGCAGCGAGCAGCGGCTCGCGGCCGAGCTGCAGGAGGCCGCGCTGCCGCCCTGGCGTGGCTCCCTGCGGCTTCCGCACCGCGTCCCCGGCGTGCTCGACCTCGCCGCCCGCCGCCTGCCGGCGTCCACACGGACGCCGATCGGCGGCGACTGGTACGACGCGCTCGAACTGAGCGACGGGGACACGCTGCTGAGCGTCGGCGACCTCACCGGCCAGGGCGTGGCCGTCACGTCGAACATGACCATGCTGCTGGGCGCCGTGCGCGGCATGGCGATGGCCGGTGCCGGCCCCGCCCAGGTGATGGCCTGGCTGAACCAGTTACTCGACGCCACGGTGCAGCCCGCCCTCGGCAGCGCCGTCTGCTGCCGCTACCGGCCCGGCACGCGCACCCTGGTGTGGGCGCAGGCCGGGCACCCCGCCCCCCTGCTGTTCCGCGGCGGGACGGGGCGCGTGCTGGACGCCCCGGACGGCGTGCTGCTGGGCGCCACCTCCGGGCCCGTCTACGGGCAGGCCGAAGAGGTGCTGCAGGCGGGCGACCTGCTGCTCCTGCACACCGACGGGCTGGTGCCCGGCCACACCGGCGCGGCGGCCGCGCACCGACTCCTCGGCCTGGCTCCGCGCCTGACCGGCGACCGCACCGCGGAGGACTGCGTGCACACGGTCGTCGAGGAGTTCGGCACGCACGAGCGGGAGGACAACGCCTGCCTGCTCGCCGTCAGACTGACGGGCGAGGCCTAGGAACCGGCGACCGCTCAGGCCGGGGCGCGGCCGGTTCCCCTGCTCTTGGTCCTGGGCAGGGCCAGTTTGATCTCCTCCCGCAGTTCCTGGACCTTCGGGGACCCCGAGTACTGTGCGGTGAGCCGGTACATTTCGCGCAACCGGTCCCAGGTGCGGTGCGAGGAGTTGGACCCCATCGACACCAGGGCCAGCCGCGCGTAGCGGTCGGCCTGTTCCGGGTCGTCCGCGATGAAGCAGGCGGACGCCATCGACAGGTAGTCGAAGATCTTCGACCGCTGACGGCCGTCGACCCGCAGGGCCAGCGCCTTCTCGGCGTAGTGCTGGGCGTGCACGGCCGCGCCGGGCTCGAACTCGGCCAGCGTCCGGTAGGCCAGGGCCTGCATGCCGTACAGGTCCTCCTCCTTGAAGGTCTGCATCCAGTCCGGGGGCGGGGCGTCGGCCCGGTCGGAGACGAACAGGTCCTCCGCGCGGCCCAGGGTGCGGCGCATGGCCTGCCCCTTGCCGAGAGCGGCCTGCGCCCACGCCTCCACGGTGCAGAGCATCGCCCGGGTGCGCGGCAGCACCTCGTCGCCCGAGCCGGACGTGGCGAGCCTCATCAGGTGCAGGGCGTCGTCCGGCTTGCCCAGGTGCACCATCTGGCGGGCCGCGCGGGAGAGCGCCTCGCCCGCGCGGGGCCGGTCCCCGCCCTCCCGGGCGGCGTGCGCGGCGATGACGAAGTACTTCTGCGCCGTGGGCTCCAGGCCCACGTCGTGGGACATCCAGCCGGCGAGGACGGCGAGGTTGGCGGCGACGCCCCACAGGCGCCGCTGCAGATGGGGCGGGTGGCGGTAGGCGAGCATGCCGCCCACCTCGTTGAGCTGGCCCACCACCGCCTTGCGCTGGAGCCCGCCGCCACGGGCGGCGTCCCAGGCGCGGAACACCTCGACGGAGCGCTCCAGTTCCTCGATCTCCTGCGACCCGATGGGGGCGGCCTCGTAGCGGTCGAACCCGGCGGGGTCGGCGTGCAGGGAGTGGTCGGGGTGGGGGGTGTCGGCCGTCAGGGCAGGGTCGGTGTGCAGCCAGTCGTACATGGCGCTGCTGAGTGCGGATCCCGCGGCGAGCGCGGCGCCCGCGCCCACCAAGCCGCGTCGGTTGAGCATGAGGTCCATTCCCGTGAATTCGGTGAGGACCGCGGCGGTTCGCTCGGGCGCCCACGGCACACCGTCGGGAGAGTCCGCACTCCCGCCGCCCTGCCGTTTCCCCGCGCGCCCGTGCCTGACCAGACCGAGGTCCTCGATGGTCACGACACGGCCGAGACGCTCGGTGAACAGAGCCGCCAGCACCCGCGGCACCGGATCGCGCGGGATCTCCCCCGTGTCGATCCACCGCCGCACCCGGGAGGTGTCGGTCGCCAGCTGGGGATGGCCCATGGCCGCCGCCTGCCGGTTGACCAGCCTCGCGAGTTCGCCCTTGGACCAGCCGGCCAGGCCGAACAGGTCCGCGAGCCGGGTGTTGGGTTGTCCGCTCACGTCAAGCCCCCAGGTTCTCGACTGAGTTGACAGTAGCCCCGCCGGAGTTGCCGGGCGACTATTCGCCAGGGTTCGCCAGGGTGCGCCAGATGGTGTGCCACGGGCCATCCGGTGTCAGGTAGGAACGCGCCACCCCGACCCGGTCGCCCCAGGGGCATTCCCCAGGGTGATCCCGGGCTCCGGGCCGGGTGGTGCGCTGTCGTCGCAGGCACACGAAGGGATCTGTCTCGCCCATGTACGCAGCATCGTCCTCCGTGTCCGCACCGCCCCGGTCGCTCCACCCGCGTCCCGCGGACAGCGGCCCCTACCTCGCCCCCGCGCGGCCGGCGACCCCCGTGCTCGGCGCGGGCCGGGCCCGGCGCGGCGCGGTCCTCGGCACCCAACCGCTCAGCGGGAGACTCGACTTGTCCGGCTCTCAGGGGGCGCAGCTGCGCACGGCCATCGCGTCGGTGCACCGCATCTGCCCGGAGTTCAGCCCGGTGCAGGTGCTGCGCCGCAGCGGCCGGTCCGTGCTGCTGGTCGGCACGACCGGCCGCAGCTCCGCCGTCGCCAAGTGCTTACTGGACCACTCCCCCGCCTGGTCCGAGCGGATCCGCCACGAGATAGCGGCGTACCGCTCGTTCGTCCGGCACCGCCCTCCGGTGCGGGCGCCGAGGCTGGTCGCGGCGGACCCGGACAACTGCACCCTGGTGATCGAGCGGATGCCCGGGCGGGTGGCGGCCCTCCAGCGGCACCCGGTCGAGGCGCCGCCGCGCGCGGACATCAGAGCGGCTCTCGGCGCGATCTGCCGGCTGAACGCCTGGCGGCCGCCGGCGGGCACGTTCGACGCCCCGCTGGACTACGCGGCCCGTATCGCGCGCTACCACGAGCTGGGTCTGCTCACCGACCGCGACCTGGGCGATCTGCAGAAGCTGCTGCACGGTATCGCCCAGGCCTCCGGACGGCAGGGCATGGGCCAGTTCTGCCACGGCGACGCGCTGCTGTCGAACATCCTCCTGTCACCGGCCGGTCCCGTGCTGGTGGACTGGGAGCACGCGGGCTGGTACCTGCCGGGCTACGACCTGGCGACGCTGTGGTCGGTGCTCGGGGACGCACCGGTCGCCCGCCGTCAGATCAGCCAGATCGCGCAGTCGGCGGGCCCGGCGTCCCGGGACGCCTTCCTGGTGAACCTGATGCTGGTGCTGACCCGCGAGATCCGCAGCTGTGAGACGGCCGTGCAGCGCTCCCTGCACGAGACGGCCCCGGCGGCACCGGGGGCGGCGGCCCACCCGGGTGCTGCGCCGTCCGGCGAGGAGCAGAGGCTGTTGCTGCGGCGGCTGCACGACGACTGCCAGCTGGCCCGCCGGGCCGTGCGCGCGGCGGTCGGCACGCGCTGACGGGAACGGAAGGGCCGCTGTGCGCCGGTCGGCGCGGCAGCGGCCCTTCTCGTGTGTGCGGGGGCTCGTTCAGCCCTGCTGGACGTTCAGCCCTGCTGGAACAGCTCCGCCGGCAGCGGCTTGAGCAGCGCGTACAGGTCGTCCGTGATGGGGCGGTCCCAGGCGGCGATGGTCACCAGGACGTTGTCGCTGCGGTCGAACTGCACACAGGAGATCCGGCTCTCGGAGAGCTTCACGCGCCGGACGATCAGGAGGTTGTCGCCCTGCATCACCGGGACGTCCTCGGTGTCGACGACCGTGACCTCCTCGTCGTTCTCCAGCGCGAGCAGCAGCTGGGCCACCTCGAAGGGGACCTCGCCCTCGGGAACCTCGCGGGCCGGTGATCCCTCGGGCAGATTGCCGATGATCATCGCGGGGCCGCGGCCACCGAACAGGTCGTAGCGCAGGAAGACGCCCTGGCAGGTGCCGTCGGGCGCGGGGAGCAGTCCCGCGCCCAGGTTGCCGGGCCAGTCGCCCGGGTCCATGGCCAGGACGTCGAAGTCGGGCCCGGCGGGCGTGGCGCTGCGGCGGCGGAGGAACGACATGTCGCCCATGGTACGTGTCCGGGCCTGCGATGCGCCGGGCGGGCGGCGGACGGATGAGCCCCGGCCGCCGCCGCACGCGGCCGCGCCGCGCTCAGTCCTCGGCGGGGGCGGGCGGCACCACCGCGACGGGGCTCGCCGCGTGCAGCAGGACGGCCTGGGTGACCGAGCCCATCATGCGGGCCGGTGCCGTCAGCCGCCGCCGGTGCCGGCCCACGACGACGACGTCGGCGTCCGCGGAGGCGTCGACCAGGTGACCGGCCGCGTCACCGGCCGCGGCGACCGTCTCGACCTCGACCTCGGGATGCCGCTCGCGGTACGGGGCGAGGAAGCCGTCGGCCAGGACGCGGGCCTCGTCCTCGATGCGGTTCTGCTCGACGATCGGCGGGGGCAGTTCCCCGGGCATCATCCAGGGCTGCGCCGGCCACGGGTATGCGGCGACGGCCCGGAGGCGGGCGCCGCGCCGGGCGGCCTCCGTGAAGGCGAACTCAAGCGTGGCCTCGTCGGGGCCGTCCACCTTCAGTCCGACGACCACGCGCGAGTAAGGGCCGGACCCCGCGTCGCCGGGCGCCTCGCGTCCGGGCCGGGGCACCACGACGACCGGGCATGCGGCGTCACGGGCGACGGCCATGCTGGTGGAGCCGAGCAGCAGGCTGGCGAAGCCGCCGCGGCCCCGGGAGCCGAGCACCAGCAGCTGCGCCTCGGCGCCCAGTTCGGGCAGGACGACACCGATGGCGCCCTCCAGGCCGGTGTAGCGCGTGTCCGGCGGGCCGGGGCGTCCTTCGAGGTGGGCGCGGACGCGGTCGAGGACGGGGTCGTCCTGCGGATCCGCCGGGCCCGCGGTGAGGACGTCGGGCTGGGCCCAGTGCGCGTACTGGCGGACATGGGCCACGCGCAGGGGCGCCGCACGCCGGCGTGCGGCGTCGACGGCCCAGTCGAGGGCGCGCAGGCTGTCGTCCGAACCGTCGACCGCCGCGACGACCGGCAGGGTGCTCATGGGTTCCTCACCTTCCGGGATACGACCGTCCCTCCCGGTGCCGGCCCGACGTGCGCGGCGGCTCCGGGAGGATGCCTCAGGTCTCGTGTCCGCGATCGCCGCGGGAACACCCCCGGACCGGCCGCCGCCGGCGCCGGCTAGGTGAGGTCGAACTCGCCCTCCCGGGCTCCCGAGACGAACGCGCCCCATTCGTCGGGCGTGAAGATCAGGGAGGGGCTCTCGGGCCGGGCGCTGTTGCGCATGGCGATGAAGCCTTCGACGAAGGCGATCTGCACATCTCCCCGGCCGCGGCTGCTGGACTGCCAGTGTGCGTTGCTGAGGTCCAGGTCCGGCTTGTCCCAGCCCGTGAACGGGCGCTGCTGGGTGGTGGTCTCGGGCACGTCCGTGCTCCTCCCCATTTCGTCGTCCGCGGCCAGCCTAGCGACCGGGCCCCACCGCCGACAGGGCACGTGAGGGGGACCTTTCCGCGGTGGCGATTGAACTGGAGGTGACGTCCGGACGTACTGGTGGGGGCAGGCCCGCGCGAGGGCTCTGTTCGCCATGCCTTTGCACCTCTGCACGACCGCACGGAAGGACCACCGGGTGTCGCCTTTCACTCGCTCCCGCCCTCAGCCGGACCCGGCCGCGAGCGGAACGGAACCGGACGACGACGGCACCGGGCCGGCACCCGGCCGGATCCCGGCCCCGGCCCCGTCTCCGGCCCCGGGGGAGGACGCTCCCCGCGAGGAGGGGAGCGGTGGTGCGGCGGACTCCGGAGCCGCCGGGGACGGGCGGCGGCCCGGATGGCTCGGCCGGCGTCATCCCCGGGCGGCTCGGTGGACCTCGCTCGCGATCACCGTCCTGGCCGGCGTGCTCGTGCTGTTCGCGTTGCTCGTGCCCAACCGGATCGAGCGGCTGGAGTTCGCGTCGTTCGTCCGGATCCCCGCCGAGGGCGTGCTGCTGGCCGGGCTGCTGCTCGCGCTGCCGCCGAGGCCGCGGCGGATCACGGCCGTCGTGACGGGGGTGCTGCTGGGGCTGCTGACCGTCCTGAAGTTCCTGGACATGGGGTTCTACCAGGTCCTGGCACGGCCGTTCGACCTGGTCCTGGACTGGATCCTGCTCGACGACGCGACGGACTTCCTGCGGGAGTCGTTCGGCCGTACCGGCCAGGTCCTGGCGGTGACCGCCGTGCTCGTGCTGTTCGTCGCGCTGCTGGTGCTGACGACGCTGGCGGTGGTGCGGCTGACGAACCTGATGGTCCGGCACCGGCAGACCGCCGGCCGGACCGTGCTCGTCCTGGGCACGGCGTGGATGACCTGCATGACGCTGGGCCTGCAGATCGGCACCGTGCCGATCGCCACGAAGGGCAACGCGGACTTCGTCGGCAACCGTGTCGAACAGGTCCGGGCGGGGCTGCGGGACGCGCGGGTGTTCCGTCAGCAGGCCGCCGTGGACGCCTTCGCCGAGACCCCGCCGGACCGGTTGCTGACGGGACTGCGGGGCAAGGACGTCCTGTTCACCTTCATCGAGAGCTACGGCCGGGTGGCGATCGACGATCCGGCGATGGCCGCGCAGACCGGCGCCGTCCTCGAGGAGGGCACGGCCGGGCTGAAGTCCGCCGGGTTCGCCTCGCGCAGCGGCTGGCTGCGCTCGCCGGTGACCGGCGCGGGCAGCTGGCTCGCCCACTCGACGTTCCTGTCCGGACTGTGGATCAAGAACCAGCAGCGCTACCGCAGTCTGACCACCAGCGACCGCATGACGCTGACCAAGTACTTCGGCAGGACGGGCGCCTGGCGGACCGTCGGCATCGTGCCGGGCGTGCGGCGGGCCTGGCCGGAGGGGAAGTTCTTCGGCCTGGACCACATCTACGACTCCGAGCACCTCGGCTACCACGGCCCCTACTTCAGCTGGACGCCGGTGCCCGACCAGTTCAGCATGGAGGCCTTCCAGCGCCTGGAGCACGGGAAGAAGGACCGTGAGCCGATCATGGCGGAGATCATCCTGGCCTCCAGTCACAACCCCTGGTCCCCCGTGGCGCACATGATCGACTGGGAGGACCTCGGCGACGGCTCGGTGTTCCACCGGATCAAGAAGGAGGGCACCGACCCGAAGGAGGTCTGGAAGGACCCGGAGAAGGTGCGGGCCGAGTACCGCAAGGCCATCGCGTACTCGATCCGCAGCCTGACCGAGTGGATGCGGCGCTACGGCGACGAGGACACGGTCCTGGTCTTCCTCGGCGACCACCAGCCGGTGCCGACCGTCCTCGCCGGGGACACCGGCAGGGACGTGCCGATCAGCATCGTCGCCAAGGACAGCAAGGTCCTGGACCGCGTGGCCGACTGGGGGTGGACCGACGGCCTCAAGCCGGCGAAGAACGCGCCCCGCTGGGGCATGGACCGGTTCCGCGACCGCTTCATGACGGCGTACGGCCCCCAGCCTTGACCGAGCCGTCCGGCCGACGGCCCGACCGGACGGCCCGCGGTCGGCCGACGCGCGGCCGGCCGCTCTAGCGCTTGCCGAGGGTGTCCCGGAGCAGGCGTTTGAGGATCTTTCCGCTGGCGTTGCGCGGGAGTTCGTCGACGAACACCACCCGTTTCGGCGCCTTGTAGGGGGTGAGCCGCTCGCGGACGTGGTCGATGAGTTCCCCCTCGGTGACCTGTCCGTGCGGGACGACGACGGCTGTGACGGCCTCGATCCACCGCTCGTCGGGCAGGCCGACGACCGCGGCCTCGGCGACCTGCGGATGGGTGTACAGGGCGTCCTCGACCTGGCGGGACGCGATGACGACACCACCGGAGTTGATGACGTCCTTCACCCGGTCGACGATGGTGAAGTAGCCGTGGGCGTCGCGCACCGCGAGGTCGCCGGAGCGGAACCAGCCGTCGCGGAAGGCCTCGGCGGTCTCCTCGGGCTTGTCCCAGTAGCCCTCGCACAGTTGCGGGGAGCGGTAGACGATCTCACCGGGCGTGCCGTCGGGCACGTCCTTGCCGTCCTCGTCGACCACCCTGGCATCGACGAACAGCACGGGCCGCCCGCACGAGTCCATGCGGCCCTTGTGCTCGTCGGGTGCGAGGACGGTGGCCAGTGGGCCGATCTCGCTCTGCCCGAAGCAGTTGTAGAAGGCCAGGCCCGGCAGGCGCTCCCGCAGCCGTTCGAGCACCGGCACCGGCATGATCGACGCGCCGTAGTAGGCCTTGCGCAGGCCGCTCAGGTCGCGGGTGGCGAAGTCGGGGCGGCGGGACAGGGCGATCCACACGGTGGGCGGGGCGAACACGCTGTCCACCCGGTCCGTCTCGATCAGGTCGAACAGCCGGTCGCCGTCCGGTGCGTCGAGGATGATGTTCGTCGCGCCGACGGCCAGGTACGGCAGCAGGAAGACGTGCATCTGGGCCGAGTGGTACAGCGGCAGCGCGTGCGCGGGGCGGTCGCCCGCACGGAGGTCGAGCGCGGTGATGGCGCTCAGGTACTCGTGCACCAGGGCCCGGTGCGTCATCATCGCGCCCTTGGGCAGGGCCGTCGTGCCGGACGTGTACAGCAGTTGCACGAGGTCCTCGCCGCGCGGCTCGGGACCGTCGTACACGGGTGCCCCCTCCAGCCGGGCGAGCAGCGAGCCGTCGGCGTCGCGCAGGGGCAGTGCCGGTGGCCCGCCGGGGAGCCGGGCGGCCAGGTCCGGGTCGGTGAGGACGAGCGAACTGCCCGACTGGGAGACGATGTAGGCCAGATCGTCGCCGGTGAGGTTCTGGTTGACCGGGACGTGCACGAGGCCGGCGCGGGCGCAGGCCAGGAAGGCGATCAGGTAGGCGTCGGAGTTGTGCCCGTAGGCGCCGACCCGGTCGCCCGGGGACAGTCCGAGGCCGAGCAGCACGCTCGCCGCGCGGGAGACGGCGGTGTCCAGTTCCCGGTAGGTCCAGGTGCGCTCGCCGTACTCCACGGCGACGCGGGCGGGAGTGCGCCGGGCGCTGCGCCGCAGGAGTCCGTCGACCGTGCTGTCATGTCCGGGCGGGGTCGTCGCGGGCGTCGTCATGACCCGATCCTCGGTTCGGCCCGGCAGCGGGTCAAGCAGGTGCACCGGCGGCCCGCCACCTCTCCCCCGTCTGATCGCTCGTCAGCGAGCCCCGCGCCGAGGGGGCGTGCCCGGCGCCGTCCTCCGGTTCGCGGGTGGGTGCGGCGGACATACTCCGGGGGACACGCGTGACGGTCGAGGCGAAGGGATGCGCGGTGACCCACGAGGCGGCAAGCGGCGGACCGACCCGGCGTCAACTAACCCGTGCAGGGCTGGCTTTGGGCGGGGCCCTCGCCCTGGCGCCCCTGCCCGCCGGACCGGCGGCGGCCGCGCCCGCGGCGCGGGACCGGCGTCCCACCCTGCGGCACGGCTCGGCCGCCCGCGCGGGGCTGCTCCCCTCCCATCTGCGCCGGCTCGTCACCGACGCCGAGGCGTTCCTCGGCCCTTCCCCCGTGCACCCCTGGTACGCCGGCGCCGTGCTGCTCGCCGGGCGCGGCGGCACGGTCGCCCTGCACCGGCCCCTCGGCATGGCGGTGCGCTACCGGGCCTACGACGAGAAGACCGACACGGGCGTGGAGTTCCCACCCGGCGAGCAGATCCCCATGGCCGCGGACACCGTCTTCGACCTGGCGTCGGTGTCGAAGCTGTTCACCTCGATCCTGGCCGTGCAGCAGATCGAGCGGGGCGCGCTGGGGCTGGAGGCGAAGGTCGCCTCGTATCTGCCGGACTTCGGGCGGGCGGGCAAGCAGGACATCACCGTCCGGCAACTGCTGACGCACACCTCTGGGTTCCGCGCGTGGATCCCGCTGTACGGCGCGCCGACGCACGAGGCGAGACTCGAACTCGTCTGGAACGAGGCGCCGGTCGCCGCACCGGGCACGGCGTACCTCTACTCGGACCTGAACCTCATCTCGCTGCAACTGGTGCTGGAGCGGATCACGGGCCGCTCCCTGGACACCCTGCTGCGCGAGGAGGTCACCGCGCCGCTCGGACTGCGCCGCACGCGCTACAACCCGCCCGCCTCGTGGCGGCCGCGGATCGCGGCCACCGAGGACGCCCGCAAGCCCTGGTCGGGGCTGGACCGGGGTCTGGTGTGGGGCGAGGTGCACGACGAGAACGCCTACGCGCTGGGCGGGGTCGCGGGTCACGCGGGTGTGTTCTCCGACGCGTGGGACCTCGCGGTGCTCGGCCGGACCCTGCTCAACGGCGGTGTGTACGGGCGCCGCCGGATCCTGTCGCCGGAGTCGGTGGAGCTGATGTTCACCGACTTCAACACCGCGTTCCCCGGTGACGAGCACGGCCTCGGCTTCGAGCTCTACCAGCACTGGTACATGGGCGCGATGGCCACCCCGCGCACGGCCGGGCACACCGGTTTCACCGGCACCTCGCTGGTGCTCGACCCGACGACGGACTCGTTCCTGGTGGTGCTCGGCAACTCCGTGCATCCGGTGCGCAGTTGGCGTTCGGGGTCGGCTCCGCGGGTGGCCGCCGCGAACCATCTGGCACGGGCGGTGCCGGTCCGGCCGGCCCGGGGCCGGACGGCCTGGTTCTCCGGTACGGCGGTCTCCGCGACGGCGACGCTCGCCCTGCCGGCGCTCGACACCTCGCGCGGCCGGGCGCGCCTGCGCTGCGCGCTGTGGTGGGACACGGAGCCGGCCTCCGACGTGCTGGCCCTGGAGGCGTCCACCGACGGCGGTGCCGGCTGGCAGCCGGTGCCCTTCACCACCTCGCGCCCGGGCGAGGAGCCGCGACCGCACCCGGCGGGCACGGTCACGGGCTTCTCGGGCCGGGTCTGGCACCGGCTGACCGCCGAGGTGCCCGCGGCCCGCGGCCTCGTCCTGCGCTGGCGGTACACGACGGACCGGCTCTACGTGGGACGCGGCTGCTACGTGGACGGGCAGCGGGTGGAGTCGGCCGGCGGCGTCCTGTTCGACGAGGCGCGTCCGGCGGACACGGCACGCGTCGAAGCGGTGGGCTGGACGCCCTCGGCCGACTGACGCGGCCGTCCGCTCACTGGTTGAAGACGGCCTTCTGCACCTCGTTGGGGCCGTCGAAGCGGTCTTCCTTCAGGCCGTCGAGGGTGCTGACGACCTTGTCGTCGGCGTGGTTGCTGCGGGCGCGGTCCACCAGGTGCTGCTTGTCCGTGGGGTAGTCCATGCCCTTGAGGGCCTTCTGCAGGTCGGTCGGGCTGAGCTCGGCCATGAGGGGCCTCCCGGGGGTGGTGCGACCGTTCGAGACGGCCGGATGGTCCGTTTCCTTGCGTTTTGTCGGAGTGCCCCGGGACGGCGGAGCGATTCATCCCGTCCGCGTTTCGAGGACCGCCATCGCGGCGTTGTGCCCCGGCACCCCGCTGACGCCGCCGCCGCGCACCGCGCCCGCCCCGCACAGCAGCACGTTGGCGTGCCGGGTCTCCACGCCCCAGCGGCCCGTGCCGTCCTGGGCGAAGGGCCAGCTCAGCTCGCGGTGGAAGATGTTCCCGCCGGGCAGACCCAGGTCGCGTTCCAGGTCGAGGGGTGTGCGGGCCTCGATGCAGGGCCGGCCGTCGGCGTCGGTGGCCAGGCAGTCCGCGAGGGGCTCGGCGAGATGGGCGTCGAGCTGGGCGAGGGTCGACGCCAGCAGTTCCTCGCGCACCGCGTCGTTGTCCCGCGCGAACAACCGGGCCGGGGTGTGCAGGCCGAAGAGGGTGAGCGTCTGGCAGCCGCGCTCGGCCAGACCGGGGCCGAGGATGGTCGGGTCGGTCAGGGAGTGGCAGTAGATCTCGGAGGGCGGGGCGGCGGGCAGCTCGCCGGCGGCCGCCTGGGCGTGCGCGGCGGCGAGCTCCTCGTAGCCCTCGGCGATGTGGAAGGTCCCGGCGAACGCCTCGCGCGGGTCGACGGAGGTGTCGCGCAGCCGCGGCAGGCGTTCGAGGAGCATGTTGACCTTGAACTGGGCGCCTTCCGCGGGTTCCGGGGGCGTGTCGCCGGTGAGCGCGGCGAGGGCCTGCGGGGAGGCGTTGACCAGGACGTGCCGGGCTGCGACGGCGCCCTCGCCGTCAGCCGTGCGGTAGGCCACCTCGGCCGTGCGGCCGTCCGTGGCGATGCTCAGCACCTCGTGACCGGTGGCGAGGACGGCGCCGGCGGCGCGGGCGGCGTCCGCGAGGGCGTCGGTGAGCGCGCCCATGCCGCCGACGGGCACGTCCCAGTCACCGGTGCCACCGCCGATCACGTGGTAGAGGAAGCAGCGGTTCTGCTTCAGGGAGGGGTCGTGGGCGTCGGCGAAGGTGCCGATGAGGGCGTCGGTCAGGACGACTCCGCGCACCAGGTCGTCCCGGAAGTGCTGCTCGACGGCGACGCCGACGGGCTCCTCGAACAGCGTCCGCCAGGCCCGGTCGTCGTCGAGGACGCGGCGCAGCTCCTCGCGGGTGGGCAGCGGCTCGGTCAGGGTGGGGAAGATCCGCCGCGCCGCGCGGCCGGTCATGCCGTAGAACTCCTGCCAGGAACGGTACTCGCGGTCGGAGCCGGTGAGCCGGGCGAAGGCCTCCCGGGTGCGACGCTCACCGCCCCCGACCAGGAGGCCGGTGGCCCTGCCGTCGCGTTCGGCGGGGGTGTACGAGGAGACGGTGCGGGTGCGGACCCGGAAGTCCAGGCCGAGGTCCCGGACGATCTTCCGGGGCAGCAGGCTGACCAGGTAGGAGTACCGGGACAGCCGGGCGTCGACCCCGGCGAAGGGCCGGGTGGACACCGCCGCCCCGCCGGTGTGGTCCAGCCGTTCCAGAACCAGCACGGAGCGGCCCGCGCGGGCCAGGTAGGCGGCGGCGACCAGGCCGTTGTGGCCGCCGCCGACGATGACGGCGTCGTAGGTCCGGTGGGCGCGGGGTGCCTCGGGTGCGGTCATGGTTCTTCGTAACACGGGGTGATCGTCGTCGGCCAGACGGCCGCCGGACCGGTCACTGACCGGCCGGCGTCCGCCGGTCCCGCAGGGCCGCCACCCTGCGGTACAGGCCGGCCGCCTCGTCGGCGCGGCCCAGGCGTTCCAGGCAGTGCGCCTCGTCCCTGCGGGCGGCCAGGGTCTCGGGGTGGTCCGGCCCGAGCAGGCTCTCCCGGGCGGAGGCCACACGCCGGTACGCGGTGAGCGCGTCCGCCCAGCGGCCCAGCCGGCCCCGGGCCACGGCCGCCTCGCGGTGGCTGAGCAGGGTGTCCGGGTGGTCGGGGCCGAGGACGTGTTCGCGTTCGGCGGCGACGGCCCGGTGCACCTCCTCGGCCTCCGCCCAGCGGCCGAGCCGGCCGAGGCTCAGGCCCGCCTCGTGCCGGGCGGCCAGGGCGGTCAGGGCCTCCGGGGACGGGGTGGGCCGCTCCTCGGGGACCGGGTCACCGGTGCCGGTGGCGGGGCCGGGCGCGGGGCGGGCGATCCACTCGCCGGACAGCGCGGCCGCCGGGTCGGACCGCGGGGTGCGCGACACGGCGCCGGCCGCCCTGCGTCCGCCGGTCATGCCGTGGGCCCAGGACGGCATCCGGCCCGCCGGCGCCGGTCCACCGGGAGCCGGGAAGGGTACGGCGGTGCCGGACGCGGGGACCGGGGCGGCGCGGTGGGCGGTGATCCGCCACGCCAGTTCCCGTGCGTCGCCCGGTCTGTCCTCGGGGTTCTTGGCCAGGAGGTCCAGGATCACCCGCTCCAGGAACACCGGCAGCCCGGGCCGGAGTTCACGCGGCGGACGGGGCGGGGTGTCGCGGTGGCCGACGAGGATCGCCCAGGCGTCCTCGAGGTCGAACGGCGGTACACCGGTGGCGAGTTCGTACAGCACGCAGCCGAACGAGTAGAGGTCGCTGCGCTCGTCGACGTCGGTGCCGCCGATCTGCTCGGGGGACATGTAGAGCGGGGTGCCCATGGCGATGCCGGTGCCGGTCAGCCGGGAGGTGAAGCCGATGTCGTGGCCGAGGCGGGCGATGCCGAAGTCGCAGATCTTCACCGTGCCGTCGCCGAGCCGCACGATGTTGGCGGGCTTCAGATCACGGTGGACGATGGCCTGTTCGTGGCAGTACGCCAGGGCGGCGGCGACCTGTGCGGCGATCTCCACGATGTCGGCCACCGGCAGCGGGTGGTTGCGGTGGCCCGCGAGCAGCTCGCTGAGGTTGTGGCCCTCCAGCAGCTCCATCACCAGGTACAGGACGCCCTCGGACTCCCCGAAGTCGTGCACCACGGTGATGCCCCGGTGCTGCAGCGCGGCGGCCACCCGGGCCTCGCGGCGGAACCGCTCCCGCACGACGCGGGTGAAGGCGCGGTCGTGGTTGGCGCCCAGCGGCTTCAGGCACTTGACCGCGACGTGCCGGCCCAGCGACTCGTCGCGGGCCCGCCACACCTCTCCCATGGCGCCGCGCCCGATCAGCTCCAACTGCCGGTACCGGCCCTGGATGAGCCTGCTCTCCCCCATGTCGCGCGACGCTCCCCCCGGTAGCCGTTCGCCCGCCCCCTGGCTCCTTCAGTATGGCGGCCCGCCGTCCGCGTGTGTACGGGGCGGGCCGGGGGTGCGCGCCGAACCCGGCCGCGGACCGCGGGATGCGCCGGGCGCGGACTGCGGGATGTGCCGGGCGCGAGTCTGCCGGTGCGGCCGCCGCCCGCCCCTGGCGTGCGGTCAGGCGAGCGTGGCGAGGAACTCCGTGCAGGCCCGCGCGCAGGCGCGGCAGGTTGCCGCCGAGTCCTCGGCGCCCGGCTGCCGGTCGAAGACGTGCGCGGCCTCCAGGCACACCGTCCGGCACCACTCGACCTGGACCCGGATGGTGTTCTCGTCCACCTGGTTCTGCTCGGACAGCACACGGCAGGTCGCGTCGCAGACCTCCGCGCACATGATGCCCTTGCGCCGTACGAGTTCCTGGTTCTCGGTGCCGTCGGGATCCACGAGGCTCGCGCGCAGCGCGCAGGCCCGAGCGCACTCGGTGCACGCCTGAGCGCAGGCGAACCGGTCCTCCAGGAACCGGAACAGCTCCTGCTGGGATGTCGTCGAAGTCACGCAGCGCGGGTAGCCGCGCCCGGCGCCGGTCAAACCCGGTACGGAGGCACGGGGTGAGCCTGGTTCGCGGCGCGCAGCAGGGGGTACCCGCGTGCCATGGATAGCGCATGGATGGAGATGGCCGCGGGGCATGGCGCCCTGGGCATCGGGCTGGTCGTGGCGGGTGTGGTGGTCGTGGCCCTGCTGCTGGGGGCCTTCGTCCTCGGCTTCCGCGGCAAGCGCAGGGAACTGCCCACACCGCGCCCGGAGGAGCAGCCGCGTCTGCCCGAGGGCGGTCCGGTCCGGGAGACGCAGGAGCGCCGGGAGCCCGACGAGATGCCGCGCAGCGACGAGCGCCTGACGCCGCACGAACTGAAGACGAACGGCCGGCAGAGCGACCGGACGAGTGCCGCGCAGGAGCGCCCGCGCTGGAACGAGGGCGGCAGCGGAGGGTTCGGCAGCGGCGGCCCCGGAGCCCGCTGAGCCGCACCCCTTCCCGCGACCGGCGTCCGGTCGGGGAACCGACGAAGGGCCCGTGCCTGGAGCACGGGCCCTTTCGCATGCCCGGCACCCTCCGGCCGCAGTGGCGTGGATCACAGCCTCGGGGTGCAGCGCGGCGGAGGGTCCAGCGTCTTTCCACAGGTGTAGGAGGCCACACAGACGCGGGACGGTGAGGATGGAGCAGGTTCGGGCGGACGGCTTCGACGAGTTCGCGGCCGCCCGTTGGTCGGCGCTGCTCCATGTCGCGCGTCTGCTCACGGGGGGCGATCGGCAGCGGGCCGAGGACTTGGTGCAGGAGGCCCTGGTGAAGCTCTGGTTCGCCTGGCCGAAGGTCGCCGAGCAGGCTCCGGAGGCCTATGTGCGCACGGTGCTCGTGCGGCTCGCGGCGCGCTCGGCCAGGCGCCGCTGGTGGGGCGAGCGCCCGGTGGACCAACTGCCCGACCGGGCCGACCCCGGCGACATGTCGTCGGCCGTCGCGGAACGCTCGCGGCTGGAGGCGGCGCTGGCCCGGCTGTCACCGAAGCAGCGGGCCGCGGTGGTGCTGCGCTACTACGAGGACCTGCCCGAGGCACAGGTCGCCCAGGCGCTGGGCTGCCCGGTGGGCACCGCGCGGTCCCACGCCTCCCGCGGAGTCGCCCGGCTCCGCCTGCTTCTGTCCGACGCCGTCCGGCCCGTGGGGTGAGAGGAGTGGAGATGGACGACTTCGAGCGGGACCTGTCACGCCTGATGCGCGACACCCGGCAGCACGCCCCCTACGAGCCCGAGCACCGGCAGCGGCTGCACGCCGGCATCCGGGCCCGCCGCCGGTCCAGGATGCTGTGGAAGGCGGGCGGTTCGGCCGTCGCGGTGGCCGGGCTCAGCGTGGGGCTCGCCCTGCTGCCCCAGATGGGCAGCCGCGCCCAGCCCGCCGAACCCCGGCCGCAGCGCACGACCAGCCCGGCTCCCACCGTCGAGCCGTCGCCCACGACCGGCGCGCCCGGACCGAGCGTCACCCCGACCCGGCCCGAGTCCACCGCCCCCGCGACGACGGCGGGCAGCGACGCCCCGCAGGCCGGCACGACCATGCCGGTAGACCCCACCCCGACCCGTACGGTCGCCGAGAGCCACGCCGCGTCGGGCCCACCGGACACCGCCCCGCCCTCCTCGCCTTCCGGCACCGTCCCGCCGTCCGTCCCGGAGTCGCGCACCCCCTCCGCCTCGTCCTCCGTCGAGTAGCCGCCCGCGCGGCCCGTCCCGACGGGGCGCCCCGCCCCGAACCGTCATCCCGCCACCCGCCACGGGCGCCTTCGGCCTGCCCGGAAACCGGCGCGCCCGCCGCGGCCCCGCGCCAGAAAGCGACCGTGAGACCCCATGAGAACCGCACGACGGCCTGCCCCGGCCGCCCGCCCGGCCCCCGAGCCGTCCGCGCTGCCGCGCCGGGCGCCCCTGCGCGCGCACCACCCCGAGCCGGTGCTCGACGTGGTCGTACCCGTGCACAACGAGGAGCACGACCTGGAACGGTGCGTCCGGCGGCTGCACGCGCACTTGGGCGAGACGTTCCCCTACCCGTTCCGCATCACCGTCGCCGACAACGCCAGTACCGACGCCACGCCCCGCATCGCCGCGCGGCTGGCCGCCGAGCTGCCCGGCACCCGCTGGATCCGGCTGGCCGAGAAGGGGCGCGGCCGTGCGCTGCACACCGCCTGGTCGCGGTCGGGTGCGCCGGTGCTGGCTTACCTCGACGTGGATCTGTCCACCGACCTCGCCGCCCTGCTGCCACTGGTGGCGCCGCTCATCTCCGGGCACTCCGACATCGCCATCGGCACGCGGCTGGCGCGCGGCGCCCACGTGGTGCGCGGGCCGAAGCGGGAGATCATCTCCCGCTGCTACAACGGCCTGCTGCGCGGCACGCTCGCGGTGGGCTTCTCCGACGCGCAGTGCGGGTTCAAGGCGGTGCGGCGCGACGTCGCCGAGCGGCTGCTGCCGCTGGTCCGGGACCGCGAGTGGTTCTTCGACACCGAGCTGCTGGTCATCGCCGAACGCGCGGGGCTGCGGATCCACGAGGTGCCGGTGGACTGGGTGGACGATCCCGACAGCCGGGTGCACATCGTGTCCACGGCGCTGGCCGACCTGCGGGGCATGGCCCGGCTCGGCCGGGCGCTGGCCTGCGGCCGGCTGCCGCTGACCGCGCTCCGCCGCAACGGCGGCGACCTCGCCGGGAGGCTGCCGGCGGACCTGGCCCGGCAGGCCGTGCGCTTCGCCGCCGTCGGCCTGGCCAGCACCCTGTGCCACCTGCTGCTCTACACGGCCCTGCGGCCGGCGGCGGGCGCGCAGACCGCCAACTCCCTCGCCCTGCTCGTCAGTGCGGTCGCCAACACGGCCGCGAACCGGCGGCTCACGTTCGGCGTGCGGGGCCGCGGCGGCGCGCTGCGCCACCACCTCAAGGGCCTCGGGGCGTTCGTCGTCGCCCTGGTCCTCACCGGAGGCTCCCTGGCCGTCCTGCACCGTGCAGCGCCCGGGTCGGGCCACCGCGTCGAACTCCTGACGCTGATCGCCGCCAACCTGGCCGCGACCCTGCTGCGCTTCCTCCTCCTCCGGGCCTGGGTCTTCCCCACCCGGCCCGCCCGCCGTACGACAGGACCCGCATGACCACCGCCGAGCTGCACCGGCCGCCGTCCGGTGGTGGAGCGCCCGAAGTCCCGGACATCGGTGGCAGGTTCCGCTCACGGCTGCGGGCCGCAGCGGTCCGCCACGGCCCCGTGCTGCTGACGTACGGCGTGCTGAAGCTGGCCGGATTCGCCGTCTTCCTGTGTCTGCTGGACTCCACGGGGGACTTCCGCAGGAAGAATCCGCGCTTCGGCGGTGGTGAACACGCCTGGGACGTCCTGGCCAGCTGGGACGGCTGGTGGTACCAGCAGATCGCCCTGCACGGCTACGACCCTGCCCTGAAGCCCATTCCGGGCGCGACCGGCCTGATCACGCTGGAGGGGAACTCGGCGGCGTTCTTCCCGCTGTACCCGGCACTGATGCGGCTCGTCTCGGAGGTCACCGGCCTCGGTCCGTACGGCGCCGGCATGACCGTCTCCGTGGTCGCCTCCTTCGTCGCCGCGCTCGGCATCCACGCGGTCGCGTGCCGGTTGGGCGGGCACCGGGCCGGTCTGGTCGCGGCCGGGCTGTGGGCGGTCTGGCCCGGATCGGGGACCGAGTGGTCGGGCTACTCGGAGTCCCTCTACACGGCGCTGGCCGCGTGGTCCTGCCACGCCGTCATGACCCGCCGCTGGCTCACCGCCGGCCTGCTGACCTGCGCCGCCGGGCTGTGCCGGCCCACCGCCGCCGCGCTGGTCGCCGCGCTCGCCGTCGCCGTCGTGCTGTCCCTGCGGCGGCGCGAGGACGGGATCCGCCGCCCGCTGGCCGCGCTGGCCGTCGCCCCGCTGGGCCTGCTGGGCTACCTGGGCTGGGTCAATTACCGCATGGGGGACGTCAACGGCTACTCCGAACTCCAGGAAGGCGCCTGGGCCCACACGTTCGACTGGGGCGCCCATACGGTCGACGTGCTGACCTCCGTGCCCGTCGGGCGCTTCGACTACCTCTTCGCGATGCCCTTCGAGGACGTCATCGGTGTGTGCGTGGTGCTCACGGTGCCGGTGCTGACGGTCCTGCTGCTGCGTCTGCGGCCGCCCGCGGTCCTGGTGGTGTACACGGTGCTGTCGTACCTGATGGTGATGTCGACCCAGCAGTACTTCGGGAACGTCTCGCGCTACCTCCTGCCGCTCTTCCCGCTGTTCGTCCCCCCGGCGCTCGCGATGCGCCGGCTCGGACGGCCGTCCCTGGCCGCGGTCCTCGGCACCGCCGCCCTGGCCTCCGGTTCCTACGCGGGATACGTGCTGTTCGAGCTGGGCGTGCCGTGACCCGGCGCGGAAGCGGGCGCGCGGGCGGGCGCAACGGCGTGACCTGGCGGCATACTGATCCCGCGCCGTGCCACGACCGGGCAGATCGGCGCGGAGGGGATGAGGTGACGTGACCGCGGAAGGAACGGGTGGGCGGGGGACGTCCGGCGAGCCGGACGGCCTCCCGGCGCTCACCGACGAGGTATGGCTGAGCTTCCTCGGGGACAGCGAGTCGGCCATACGGGCCACCGCGCCGAGGGAGCCCTCCGCGCGGGAGCGGGCGGAGGGCGTGCGGCCCGAACCGCCGCAGTCCGTGGGCGAACTGTGGCAGCCGGACGACCCGCGGGTCCGCGTGGCCTGGCGGGACCTGGACCACCGCGCGAGGGTGCGGCGCGCCGCACGGTTCGCGGCGACCGCGGCCGCCGTGGCCCTGGCCCTCGGGGCCTGGTCGCAGCTGTCCACGGGCGCGGGCACGGACGGCCGGCGGGAGGAGGGCACCGTGCAGCAGGTGGGCGCCGAGCTCTCCACGGCCACTCCGCTGCCCTCCGGTACGCCCGCCTCGGACGCACCCCGATAGCACGCGCAGGACGGGTGCGGTCCGGCCCCGCCGCTTAGGATGACCTCACCGGCCGGATCCGGGCGTCCTCCCGGGCACGGCCCCCGCCGGCGAGCCGACCGGGACGCGCACGCCGACCCGAAGGGGACAGCCATGAGCGCGCCACGCCTCAGCAGTACGCCGTTGCCGGGCATAGGCGTGCGCTACGACCTGACGACCCGGGACAGCCGCCGCCTGTCGGTGGTCGCCCACCGCGACGGCCACCGCACCCTCAGCGCCTATCGGGAGGACGACCCGGACGCCTGCGACCTGTCGGTGCGGCTGACGGCCGACGAGGCGGCCACCCTCATCGACGCGCTGATGCCGGCCCACCACACACCCAACCTGCTCTCCACCACCGACCTCGGACTCGTCGCCGAGCGAATAGAACTGCCCGGTGCCTCGCACTGGAACGGGCGGCTGCTGGGCGAGTCCCGGATCCGCACCGACACCGGCGCGTCCGTCGTGGCGGTGCTGCGCCGGGCGGACGCCGTCCCCTCCCCCGCCCCGGACTTCCGGCTGGCCGGCGGCGACATCCTCATCGTCATCGGCACCCGCGAGGGTGTGGAGGCGGCCGCCGCGATCCTCGGGCGGGAGTGACCCGCCGTGCACGACTCCGCGGTGTTCCTGATCGAGTTCGGGTGCCTCATCCTCGGGCTCGGACTGCTCGGCCGGATCGCCGGGCGCTTCCGCTTCTCACCGATCCCGCTGTACCTGCTGGCCGGGCTGGCCTTCGGCAAGGGCGGTCTGCTGCCGCTGGGCGCGAGCGAGGACTTCGTGGCCATCGGCGCGGAGATCGGCGTCATCCTGCTGCTGCTCATGCTGGGCCTGGAGTACACGGCGGCCGACCTCGTCACCAATCTGCGCACCCACTACGCGGCCGGGCTGGCCGACGCCGTCCTCAACGCCCTGCCGGGGGCCGTGCTGGCCCTGCTGCTGGGCTGGGGCCCGGTCGCCGCCGTGGTCCTGGCCGGGGTCACCTGGGTGTCGTCCTCCGGCGTCATCGCCAAGGTCCTCGGGGACCTGGGCCGGCTCGGCAACCGCGAGACGCCGGCCATCCTGAGCATCCTCGTCCTGGAGGACCTCTCCATGGCGGTCTACCTGCCCATCGTCACGGCCCTGCTGGCCGGGGTGGGCCTGGCCGCCGGCGGTGTGACCCTCGCCATCGCCCTGGGGGTGGCGTCCCTGGTGCTCGTCCTGGCGGTGCGCTTCGGCCGCCACGTGTCCCGCTTCGTCTCCAGCGACGACCCCGAGAAACTGCTGCTGGTCGTCCTGGGGGTGACGCTGGTGGTGTCCGGGGTGGCCCAGCAGTTGCAGGTGTCGGCCGCGGTGGGCGCCTTCCTGGTGGGCATCGCGCTGTCCGGGGAGGTGGCCGAGGGGGCGACGAGCCTGCTCGCGCCGTTGCGGGACCTGTTCGCCGCGGTGTTCTTCGTCTTCTTCGGTCTGCACACCGACCCGGCCAGCATCCCGCCGGTGCTGCTGCCGGCCCTCGCCCTGGCGGCGGTCACGGCGGCGACGAAGATCGCCACCGGTTACTGGGCGGCGCGCCGGGCCGGGGTCGGCCGCAAGGGGCGCTGGCGGGCCGGCGGCACGCTCGTCGCCCGCGGGGAGTTCTCCATCGTCATCGCCGGTCTCGCCGTCACCTCGGGCATCGAGCCCTCCCTCGGCCCGCTCGCCACGGCGTACGTGCTCATCCTGGTCCTGCTCGGTCCGCTGACCGCGCGCTGGACCGAGCCTCTGGCCACCCGTCTGACCGACCGCCGGGGCCGCCGGAGGCGGACCGGGCGGACACCGCCGGCTCCCCCCGGGGACCACGAGACGATCGAGGGGCGGGACGCGGTCGGGCGGGCCTGACGCGAGCCCGGCGGCCACGGTGCGGGACGGGATCGTTCAGCCCGTCTTCCAGCCCCGGCGGGTGTCGACGCGCTCCCACTCCGCGTCCCACATCGCCGAGCGCCGCCGGTCCAGGGCCAGGCGGGTCAGCCACAGCGTGCCGAGGACCGTGCCGCCCACGAACGCCCCCGCCAGCACACCGCCCATCGACGCGTGCAGCCACGCCTCGCCGCCGGACACGGGCGGGCCGGTGAGGTCGCCGGCCCGGTTCACCCAGACGGCAACCGTGGAGCCGGCCTCGGCCCGGGGCGGCACGCGGGCCTGCTCCTGGTGGAGGGACCCGTCCGGTGCGGTCCAGCGCACCTTGCCCCACACGCGGTTGTCGTTCGCGGCACGGGCCGCGGACGGGCCCGGCGCGTCCTGCACGAGGACCGCCCGCACCTCGTGGCTCTCCGCCCGCTGCCGTTCGACGGCCCGGTCGACGGCGGCCGCCGCCGCCAGCCCCGCGAGCAGTCCGCCGAGCAGGGCCAGCAGCCACCCGGCGAGCACGACCCAGGCCTCGACGACGTCGACGCGCCGTCGGAGCGGGTTGTGTCGCCACCGCCACCACCGCACGGTCGTGCGCCCGGACGCCTCCATGGCCGACACCCCCTCGTGAGCACCGGCAGCACCCTTCCAGTGTGCTCCCGGAAGTGCCGCGAGGCCCTGTCGAGGGGGCCTTCAATCGGACCAGCGGTCCTCTCCGGGGCGGCGCAGCACCGTCAGCAGGCCCTCTTGGCCGGCCACCGCCTCCAGGGCCAGGGTGCGGTACCCGGCCTGCGCGAAGAAGACGGTGATGCGGTCCTGGTCCTCGCTGAGCACGGTGCCGTCCCCCCACTGCTCGTGCCGCACCTCGGTGCCGACGGGGTAGACGGCCGCGGCCGGGTGCTCGGGCCGCTCGCCGGGCCCCTGCCCGTCCCGGTCCCCGTCGCAGAGGTCGCAGTTGCCGCAGGGCGCCTCGTGCTCCTCCCCGAAGTAGCCGAGCAGGAACTGCCGCCGGCAGCCGGTCGTCTCGGCGTAGGCCCGGGCCATCTCGACGCGGGTGCGGTCCGTGCGGCGGTGCGCCTGCGCCGTGCGCGCAGCCTCCTCCGCCGCCTCCTCGGGGGTCACCCCGCCGGCCGGGCGGATCTCGCCGTCCTCGCCGGTGTCGACGGCCTCCGCCTCCTGGAGGAGGTTCACCGCGGCGGTGACCCGGTTCCTGGACAGTCCGGTGTCCTCGCGCAGTTCGTCGAGGCCGGCGGGGTCGTCGCCGTGCTCGTGGACGGCCCGGGCGACGTCGGACAGGGTGTCGCGGCCGGGGGTGCGGCCCGCGAACCAGGTCTGCATGCCGGTGTCCTCGGACCGGTAGTGCAGCACGGCCAGGGCCGGGTCCCCGTCCCTGCCGCAGCGGCCGATCTCCTGGTAGTACGCGTCCAGCGAGCCGGGCAGCGACGCGTGCAGGACGAACCGCACGTCCTCCTTGTCGATGCCCATGCCGAACGCCGAGGTCGCCACCACCACGTCCGCCTCGCCGGAGAGGAACGCGTCGTGGATGCGCTCGCGTTCGGCCGCGCGCATCCCGGCGTGGTAGGCCTCCGTGGTCAGTCCGAGGGAGCCGAGTTCGCGGGCGAAGTGCTCGCTGTCCTTGCGGGTGCCGGCGTAGACGATGCCGGGCTTGGGCTCCGCCGCGGCGCGTTCGACGACGGTCCGGCGCCGTTCCTCGTCGTCCAGGAAACGGCGGACCTCCAGCCGGATGTTGGGCCGGTCGAAGCCGGTGACCATCAGCCGCGGCCGGCGCATCCCGAGCCGTTCGGCTATCTCCTTGCGCACCGGTGAGGCGGCGGTGGCGGTCAGGGCCAGGACGGGCGGCCGGCCCACCCGGCGCACGGCCTGCTCCAGGCGCAGGTAGTCGGGGCGGAAGTCGTGGCCCCAGGACGACACGCACTGCGCCTCGTCCACGACGAACAGGGCCGGTTCCACCGCGGCGAGCCGTTCCAGCACGTCGTCCTTGGCCAGTTGCTCGGGCGACAGGTACAGCAGCCGGGCCTCGCCCCGCTCCACCGCCTCCCAGGCCTCCCGTGTCCCGGTGGCGCCCAGGTCGGAGTTGATCGCGACGGCGCCCGGCGCACCCTCGCCCTGCGGCAGCCCCGCGATCTGGTCGCGTTGCAGGGCGAGCAGCGGTGACACGACCACGACCGGCCCGGGCAGCAGGACCGCGGGGACCTGGTACACGGCGGACTTGCCGGATCCGGTCGGCATGACGACGAGGGTGTCCTCGCCGTCGAGCACCCATTCCATGGCGGTGGCCTGCTCGGGCAGGAGCGTGTCCCAGCCGAACACGTCGGCCGCGGCCTCCCGCAGGCTCGCGGCCCGGTCCCGTGGCGTCCCCGACCCCTTCCGTCCCATGCCGGCTCCTCGCTGTCTCCGTGCGGACGGCGCTGCGTCGCGTCCGCGGCGCAGCCCTGGGTACCCGCCGGATCGCGTGCGTATCAGGGGTGTGCGGCGGCGGCCTCAGCGCGGGGCCGCGGCGATCCGCACCCGCCCGCGCCCCTCGCCGGGGTCGCCGGAGCCGGCGCGGTCGGCGCAATCCGCGGGGCCGCCGCACAGGAAGGAGGCCAGGGCGCTTCCCTCCTCCCCCACGGCGTCGCGTTCGGCACGGGAGAGGCCGCGCAGCGGGGTGACGTGGACGGTGTCCGCCTCGACGGTCCAGGTCGCGGCGACCCGACCGTCGACGAGGACCAGGCGGGCACCGGCGACCGACAGGCCGCGGTGCGCGTCGTCGATGACGCGGCTGCGGTCGTCGTAGCCGAGGACCGCGTTGTCGAACGCGGGCAGGAACCGCACGGGGGCCGGGGTATCGGGGTCGGGACGCGGCGCGCCGGGAAGGTCGAGGAGTTCCCGGCCGCGCTCGTCTCGGAAGGAGAGCAGTTCACCGCGCAGGGCGCGCGGCAGTCCGGCCAGGCCGCACCAGGCGCGCAGGTCGGCGGAGGCGGCGGGGCCGTACGCGGCGAGGTACCTGCGCACGAGCGCCTGCCCGACGGGGTCGGAGCCGTCCGCGGCCGGTGGGTCGATCGCGCGTCCCAGCCAGGAGGACATCAGGCCGTAGCGTGCGCCGCCCTTGGTCCGCCACAGGCCGCGCGGCGGGAGCTGCACGGTCGGCAGGAGACCGGCGACCAGCATCTCGCCCAGGGGCCGCGGGCCCGCCTGCGGCCAGCGGCCGGCGACGGCCCGGGCCAGTTCGGGCATGGTGCGGGGTTCGCCGTCGGACATGACCTTCTCGCCCGCCGCGGCGAGTTCGCCGAGGTCCACGCCGTCCAGCTCGCGGCGGTAGACGCCCAGGACCCGTTGGCGCAGCATGGCGTCGTGGCGGGCGCGCCAGGCCAGGGCGTCGTCGGCGGTGACCAGGTGGACGGTGCGGCGCATCAGGTGGGTGCGCACCACCCGCCGTGCGGTGAGCAGCGCGGACAGGTCGTCCGGGTCGAACGCCCGCAGCCGCGACCAGAGTCCGGTGAACGGCTCCTGCGGTTCCTGCGCCTGGAGCCCGCCCAGGTGGGCGACGGCGTCGAGCACGGGCAGGCCGGTGCGGTCCAGGAGCAACTGGCGTGCCAGGGTGGCGCGGTTGAGCGCCCGTGCGTCGAGAACGGTCATCTCGGAACCTCGGTCTTCGCGTCGTTCGCCGGCCCGTCGTCCGACGGGCCGGCGGCTTCGCGGCCACTCTGGCAGGCGACGAGGTCAGGTCGTGACCGCAACCGCCGGGTCCACGGTCCGGCGGCACGGGTGCGGCCCGGCCTCGGTCTGCGCGCGGTGCCGGGCCCGCGCGTCCTCGCGTCTGTGCGGCGGTCCTGCCGTCACGGCCCCGGCCCGGACGGCGAGCCGCTGCTGGTCCGCGATGACAGTCCGGTCAGCCCGGCCGCCGTGCCGACCGGCTCCAGGTGCGGTCCGATCCATTCGCACAGCAGGACGGTGGCGTCGTCCTCCAGCCGGCCGTGGTGGTACTCCAGGACGGCCTGCACCAGGCGGCGCAGCGTCTCGGGGACGGGCAGGCCGTCGGCGTGGTGGCGGACGAGGAAGTCCGTGAAGCGCGCCAGTCCGAACTCCCGTCCGCCCGAGCTGCGGGCCTCGGTGATGCCGTCCGTGTACAGGACGATGCGGTCCCCCGGCTGGAGGTGCTCCTCGCACACGGTGGTGCGCAGGCCCAGTCCGGTGCCCATGGGGTGGGCCGGGGGGCAGCGCAGATGGCTGGACCAGCGGCTGTCCCGGATGATGATCGGCGGGTGGTGGCCCCTGTTCACCCACCGCAGGACGCCGGTGCGGGTGTCGAGCGTGGCCAGGATGCCGGTGACGTAGCGCCGGTGGTCGTACTGCTCCAGCAGGGCGGCTTCGACGGCCTCGGCCTTGGCGGCCAGACCGGCCCCCTGACGCCTGGCGCTGCGGCACGCGCCCAGCGCGAGGGCGCCGGAGAGCCCGGCGGCGGTGTCGTGCCCCATGGCGTCGAAGATCGTCAGGTGGACCAGGGGGCCGTCGACGGCGTACTCGAAGACGTCGCCGCTGATGTCGTAGGCCGGTTCCAGGACGGCGGAGATGGTCACCCTGCCGTCCGCGTAGGTGCGCGGCGGCAGGAGGTTCCACTGCATCTCCGCGGCCAGGCTCATGGGCCGGCTGCGCGCGGTCCGGGCCAGCGCGTCGCTGGTGCTCCGCTTGCTGACGATGATCAGTGCGACGAGGCCCGCCAGCGCCTCCATGTCCGCGTGGGCGGCCGCGTCGGCGCGCTCGGCGCTCACCCGCAGCAGTCCGATGCGCTCCGTCCCGTCCAGCAGCGGCACCCACCACTCGAAGGCGTCGCCGCCCGGGGGCGAGGCGGGCAGGACGTCGCCGTACTGGAAGGCCCGTCCGGCGACCGTGCCCTCGACGGGCAGCTCCCGTTCGGCGTCGTCGTCGACCCCACCGGCACCGGGCAGCAGGCGCAGCGTCCGGCGCTGGAGGTCGGCGAGGTAGATCAGCACCCGGCCGAAGGAGGCAGCGCGTGCGCACTCGGTGGCCTTGTCCGGCAGCAGCTCGACCGGCATGAGATGGCTCGCGGCCAGCAGATCGGCGAGCATCCGCCGTCCGCCCTCCCCGCTGTGTTCCCTCACCGTCCCGCCTCCTTCGTTCCCCGGCCGCACCGGACGGACAGGCTCCTGCCGCGCACCGGACGGGCCCCCTCAGGGCCGCGGCGCTCCGCCGCGGAGGCGTCGGTGACCGGCCCTTGGGTACTTCGAGGGTGAACCACCCCCCGCCGCACGTGGAAACGGAGGCCGTGTTGCTGTCCTACTCCCTCACCCGCGGAGTTCTCGTCGTCACTGTCCACCGCGACCCCGGCGTCGGCGGGCGGGCCGAGCTGCTCAGCCGGATCAGCGGCCTCGCCGAGGCGTACCGCCCGGCTCCCCTGGTCGTCGTCCTGGAGGAACCGGCCTCGCCCGCCGCGGTCGGGGTGCTGCTGCGGGTGCACCGCCTGTGCGGCCGGCTGGGCGTGCTGATGTCGGTGGCGTCGCACAGCGCTCCCACCCGCCGGGCCCTGGAGGCGGCAGCCGACCCGGCGGGCACGCGCCTGGTCGTCCACGCCCGTACGGACGTCGCCGTCGCCGCCGCGTACGCCGCGGCCGCCTGAGAGGGGGGTCACCGGCGTCACGGCATCGTGCTCTGGGCGCTGACCAGGTCGGTGACGGCCCGCAGGCCCCCGTGCGCGAGGGCCGCGCGCTGCCGGTCGGCCCCGGTGCCGTCCTGAAGCAGCCGGTGGACCAGGGACGTGACCTGACGGGCGTCGCCCGAGGCGTCGAGGGCGAGGCTCACGTGCCGCAGGAGCTGGTACAGCACGTCGCCCGCGCGGTGCAGGGTGCCGCCGGGGTCGACCAGGGTGTCGCCCAGGCCGTGCCGGGCGGCGTGCCACATCGCGCCCTGGAGCAGTTCCTGGTCGCAGTCGGGGGCGGGCACGCCGGCGTTCGCCTCCGCCAGAGCCGTCTCCACCAGGGCCCGGATGATCGCGGCGAGCATGACCGCCTCGTCGGCACGCAGCTGGACGTCCGGGCAGCGGACCTCGACGGTCGGGTAGCGGGAGGAGAGGCGGGCCTGCCAGTAGAGCTGGCCGACGTCGGTGATCAGGCCGGCCTCCAGCAGCCGCTCCACGCGCCGGTCGTGGTCGTCGACGTCACGGAAGGCCGGGGGCATCCCGCTGACCGGCCACCGGCTGAAGATCACCGTGCGCCAGCTGGCGAAGCCGGTGTCGTGACCGTCCCACAGCGGGGAGTTGGCGGCCATGGCCGTCAGCGTCGGCAGCCAGTGGCGGATCCGGTTGAGGACCTGCACGCCCGCTTCCCGGTCCGGCACGCCGACGTGCACGTGCGTGCCGTTGACCAGCTGCTCGGCGACCAGCTGCGGCGCCTGGGCGACCATCGCGCGGTAGCGGGCCTGGTCGGTGACCGCGATGGGGCGGCCGTGCCGCACCGGGGGTGTTCCGCACACCCCGATCCGGCAGCCGTGTTCCTCGGCCGCTCCGCCCACGGCGTGCCGCAGGCGCAGCAGATGGCCACCGACCTCCTCCAGGGTGGTGCAGACCGGGGTGGCCACCTCCACCTGAGCCTGCAGCAGCTCGTACTGCACCTCCTGGTCGGCCACCAGGCGGCCCACGCCGGCCGCGGCGCGCACCTTGTCCGCCTGGGGCACCGGCAGACCCGTGACCGGGTCGAGCAGCAGGTACTCCTCTTCCACGCCGATCGTCGTCATCGACCACCCTCTGTTCCGCCCGCCCGGCGGGCCGGGGCACCGTACGCCCGGCCTGCGCTCGGTGCGCGGCGAGGACCGCTCTCGCGGGTCACCGAGTGCCGCGGCCCGCACGCGGCAAACCAGGCCGGGGAGGGGGAAACCAGCTTCTCCCGGGAAGGGCGCGTCCGCGAGGTGTGGACGGCGGAGCACGGGTACCCGCGCGCGGCATCCGGCGCCCGCGGGGGCGGTGCCGGCGTCGCACCGGCCCGCCGAAGGGAACGGCCCATGCCGAGGACCGCTCACGCCGAGGACGGCTCATGCCGAGGACCGCCCCTGCCGAGGACCGTCGAGGGGCAGTCGGTCCCGCGCGAACGGCGTCGATCGCACCGCCCCATCGAATGGATCATTCCGCCATTCAGCCCAGGAAAGCATGATGTCGGGCAATGGCGACGAATGAGAGCGATTAGGTTCCTCGGGTCGGATGACCCGTCACCCGTCACGCATTGTTGCTGCCGATAGAGGACTGATGGCGACACACACTGAACCGGTTGCGCCCGTACCCGCGGCGGAGCGCCGCGGCAGGGGGAAGGTGATCGTCTCCTGGCTGACGACCACCGACCACAAGAAGATCGGACATCTGTACCTGATCACCTCGTTCCTGTTCTTCCTGATCGGGGGAGCACTGGCGATGGCGATCCGGGCCGAACTGGCGCGGCCGGGCCTGCAGATCCTGTCCAACGAGCAGTACAACCAGTCGTTCACGATGCACGGCACGATCATGCTGCTGCTGTTCGCGACGCCGACATTCGCCGGGTTCGCCAACGCGATCATGCCGTTGCAGATCGGGTCCCCGGACGTCGCCTTCCCCCGGCTGAACATGTTCTCGTACTGGCTGTTCGCCTTCGGCGGGATCATCGTGATCAGCAGTTTCCTCACCCCGCAGGGCGCGGCCGACTTCGGGTGGACCGCCTACACCCCGCTCAGTGGCGGCGAGCGCACCCCCTATATCGGCGGAGACCTGTGGATCATGGGCCTGGCCCTCGCCGGTTTCGGCACGATCCTCGGCTCGGTCAACTTCGTCACCACGATCATCTGCATGCGCGCCCCCGGCATGACGATGTTCCGCATGCCGATCTTCACCTGGAACGTGCTGCTCACCTCGGTGCTGGTGCTGCTGGCGTTCCCGGTGCTGGCCGCGGCGCTGTTCGCCCTGGAGGCCGACCGCCGGTTCGGGGCGCAGGTCTTCAACCCGGAGAACGGCGGGGCGGTGCTCTGGCAGCACCTGTTCTGGTTCTTCGGCCACCCCGAGGTGTACATCCTCGCCCTGCCGTTCTTCGGCGTGATCACGGAGATCATCCCCGTCTTCGCGCGCAAGCCGATCTTCGGTTACACCGGGCTGGTCGGCGCCACCATCGCCATCGCGGGCCTCTCCGTGACCGTGTGGGCCCACCACATGTTCGCCACCGGCGCGGTGCTGCTGCCGTTCTTCGCCTTCATGACGTACCTGATCGCCGTGCCGACGGGTGTGAAGTTCTTCAACTGGATCGGCACCATGTGGAAGGGCTCCCTGTCCTTCGAGCCGCCCATGCTCTGGGCGGCCGGCTTCCTGGTGACCTTCCTCTTCGGCGGCCTGACCGGCGTCATCCTGGGGTCGCCGCCGCTGGACTGGCACGTCACCGACAGCTACTTCGTCATCGCCCACTTCCACTACGTGCTCTTCGGCACCATCGTGTTCGCCATGTTCGGCGGCTTCAGCTTCTGGTGGCCGAAGATGACCGGCACGATGCTGGACGAACGCCTGGAGAAGATCCACTTCTGGACGCTGTTCGTCGGCTTCCACATGACGTTCCTGGTGCAGCACTGGCTGGGCGCCGAGGGCATGCCCCGCCGGTACGCCGACTACCTCGCCGCCGACGGGTTCACCGCCCTCAACACCATCTCCTCGATCGGCGCCTTCCTGCTCGGCATGTCGACCTTCCCCTTCCTCTACAACGTGTGGAAGACGGCCCAGAAGGGCGAGAAGGTCGAGGTCGACGACCCGTGGGGCTACGGCCGTTCCCTGGAGTGGGCGACCTCCTGCCCGCCGCCGCGGCACAACTTCGTCACCCTGCCGAAGATCCGCTCCGAGTCCCCCGCCTTCGACCTGCACCACCCCGACGTCGCCGTACTGGACCAGGCGGAGAACACCGGACGGCGCGACGCCGTGGAGGCCGAGGGCCACAAGGGCGACCGGCCGTGAGACGCGGCGGGCACGGAGCGCCGGCCGGTGCGACGGGCAGCGGCAGCGGTCTGGCGGAGGAGGCCGAGGGGTATCTCCTCGCCCATACGCACCGCGATCAGGCCCGGCGTGAGGCCGAGGAACTGTGCGCGCGGCTGCCGTGGCTGACCGCGGCCGAGGCCGAGGACCTCACCGTCCATTTCGTCCGGCAGCGGCTCGACGTCAGCCGCCGCCTGCTGCGCGGCACGGTCCGGCGGGCGGCGGAACTGCGCGAGGAGTACGAGGCCCGTTACGCCGAACTGCGGCGCGCTCTGCTCCGGCGCCATGCGGCCGGGGCGTGTGCCGTCCTGGCCTGTGCCGCCACGCTGAGCACCGTGGTCCGCGACCTCACCGGCTGACGACCGGGGACGAACGGGAGCGGGTCGCCTCGATCGCGAGGCGACCCGCTCCTGTTCGTCGCGCGCGGAACGGCTTATCGGGCGTGGGCGTCCCTGCGGGGCAGCGGCCCGACGTCGGCCCGGCGGCCCCGGCGCAGGGCGGCGTGCCGCTGCCCCGGGCCGGGGCCGTTCCGTGCGGCGAGCGCGTCGGCGACGGCGCCGGTGACGAAGGCGTAGACGGCCTTGTGCAGGACGTCCACGACGAGTTCCTTGCGGGGCCAGGTCTGGGGCGGGGCTCCGACGCCGGTCGCGTTCTCGAGGATCTGGTCGTTGGTGAGGCGCACGACCGTGAACTCGGCCGAGGCGACCGGGCCGCGCAGCCCGGCCTGGGCCATCACCGAGCGCAGCACACCGAGTAGGGCGGCCTGGCCGAAGTGCATGGCCCAGTTGACGGGCAGCGGCTGGGTGCCGGGGCGTTCGGGCAGCCCTGTCAGCCGCTGCAGGACCCGGGCGGGCACGTGGGAGTCGGGCCGGCCGGTCACCGCCTGCTCCGCCTTCTCCCCGAGGGTCATCACGACGCCGCCGACGCTACCGGCGACCAGCCCTTGCCACAGTGCGCGCCTGATCATGCGGCGCCGGGTACCCCGGTGCCGCGGGCTTCATCCCGGTTCCCCGCGGCTTCGGCCGGGTGCTGCGGCTTCGGCCGGATGCTGCGACTTCGGCCGGGGCGGCGGCTCACGACTGGGCGGTAGGTCGGGGGCCTTCGGTGAAGGTCTGTGCCAGCAGGTCGGCCAGGGCCTCGGCAGAGGGGTGCGGGGCGCGGCGGGGAGTGAGGGCGTAGATGCCGCGGGTCGGCGCGTCGACGAGGGGCACCGCGGTGACGTCCGCGCGCAGTGCGCCCGTCAGCACACCGGGGACGAGGGCCACGGCGTGGCCCGCGGCGACCAGGGCCAGTTTGCCGAACAGGTCGGCGGCGGCGAGGTCGATGCGCGCGGTGACTCCGGACCGGGCGGCGTGCCGACCGAGCAGCGCAGCCGAACCGTCGTTGTCCTCGGCCCAGACCTCGTCGGCCAGTTGCTCGATGCGCACCGGCCCCCGCCCGGCGAGCGGGTGGTCCGCGGGCAGCACGACCGTCATCTCGTCCAGGCCGAGGAACCGGTGCCCGGCCCGCGGGTCGGTGGGCAGTCCGGGGGGCGCGTCGGTGACGACCGCGAGGTCGAGCGTGCCGGCGAGCACCCGCTCGTGCAGCTCCTGGCTCAGCTCGGGCAGCAGGCTCCAGCGCAGGGTCTCCCGCGTCCGCAGCAGGCGGCGCAGCGCGACCGGCACCAGCCCCGCGGCCAGGGACGGGGTGGCCCCCACTGCGAGGGGTCGGCCGGGCGCCCCGTCCCGGCACTCCCGTACCGCGCGGACGGCCCGGTCCGCCTCGTGCAGCGTGGCCAGCGCGTGGTGGCGGAACACCTCGCCCGCGGGTGTCGGGCGCACCCCGCGCGCCTGCCGCTCCACCAGCGGCACGCTCAACTCCCGCTCCAGCCCGGCGATCTGCCGGGAGACGGCCGACTGGGTGTAGCCGAGCTCGGCCGCCGCCGCCGACAGCGACCCCAGCCGGCACACCGTCACGAACGTCCGCCACGCAGTCAGTGCCATGCCGGGAGTATGCCGGTCCGGCGGGGGCGGCGCGGTGCCGGCCACCCGCCGGGACAGCTCTGCTCTGTGCGCATGGCTGCCCTGCGGGATCTGCGCTTGTGGCAGGTCGGGCCGGGGCAGCAGGCTGTGCGCATGACAGCGCACTCGATCGCCGTACTCGGCCTGGGCCGCATGGGCTCCGCCGTCGCGGCACGACTGACCGACCGGGGCCACGACGTCATCGGCTGGACTCGCTCCGACCGCCCGGCGGGCGCCACCCGTACGGTGCGGGATCCGGGCGAGGCCGTGGCGAAGGCCGATGTCGTGGTCCTGGCCCTGTTCGACGGCCGGGCCTGCGAGGAGGTCGTCGACCGGGTGCACCGCGCGTTGCGCCCCGGCACGATCGTGGTCAACACCGCCACCGTCGCCCCCGCCGAGGCGGCCGCGCTGGCCGGGCGGCTGGGCACCGCCTACGTCCACGCGCCCGTCCTGGGCTCGGTGCCCGCGGTCGCCGCCGGGACCCTGCACCTGCTCGTCGGGGCCGACCCGGACACGCTCGCGGAGGTCCGCCCCGTCCTGGATGCGCTGGGCACCGTGCGACCGTGCGGCGACGCCCCGGCCGCCGCCGCTCTGAAGCTGATCGCCAACAGCAGCCTGGCGGGGGCCGTGCTCAGCCTGCGCGAGGCGCTGCGGCAGGCCGACGCGCTGGGTCTGCCCCGCGGGCAGGTCCTGGACGTGCTGGAACTGGGGCACCTGAGCGCGTTCGTCTCCCGCAAGCGGTCGTTCCTCACCGGTGAGCGGGGGCCGGAGCCGGGCGCGGCCCAGTTCACCGTCGGGGCGCTGGCCAAGGACATGGCGTTGCTCGCCGACGCGTCGGGCGTCCCGCTGCGCAGTGCGGCGGACCTGGCCGGCACGTCCGCCGACCCGCAGTCCGACGTCGCGGTCACCGTCACGGTCCCGGGCCCGGACGACGCCGTGCTGGAACCGCTGCGCGCCTACGTACGCGGCCATGCCACGGGCGATCCGGGGCACTTCCGCGACGCGTTCCTGCCTAACGCGCACATCTCCGGGATCCGGGAGGGCGGGTTCGTCTCGTGGGGCCTGGAGGAGTACTGCGCCCTGTTCCCCGGCACGCCGGCCCCCGACGAGCCGACGCGCCGGCGCCGCGTCGACGCCGTCGACGTCCACGGCAGCGTGGCGACGGCGTCGATGACGCTGTGGCACGGGCCGGACACCTTCACGGACGTCTTCCTGCTGGTGCGGACCGGCGAGGAGTGGCGGATCGCCGACAAGGCCTATCACCGGCACCAGCACCAGCACCAGCACCAGCACCAGCACCAGCACCAGCACGGCTGAACGGCCGGTGACAGGCCTGCCTCACGGCGTGCCGTGGACCGTCCGTCCGGTCACAGGGCGTCGGCCAGGCGGTCGACCTGGTCCGGGTCGGTGCCGTAGCAGTAGAGCATCACCTCGTCGGCACCGAGGCCGGCGAAAGCGGTGACGGCTTCCCGGACACCGCCGGGCGTGGTGAGCAGCCCGGCGACCATGTGGTCCGCCCTGCCGGTGAAGGCGTAGTAGGCGTGCATCGCGGCCCGGGCCTCGTCGACGACGTGGTCGGGACCGAGCGCGACGTTGACCTGTGCGACCAGGCGGGGCTCGCCGTCGCGGCCGTACTCCCGCCAGAAGGCGCGGGCGGTGTCGAACAGACCGCCCGCCCAGGTCGGCGGTGCGGCGGCGAGGAAGCCGTCGCCCCAGCGGGCGACGCGTTCGATCGCGGCGGGCCGGAAGCCGCCGAAGAGGATCTCGGGGCCGCCGGGCCGGGCGGGCAGCGGGCCGATCGGGCCCGCGCCGTCGCCGTGGGCCTGCCCCGACCACAGCCGCCGCATGACCTCCATCTGCCCGTCCAGACGCCGGCCCCGGGTGGTCAAGGGGACGCCGGCGACCTGGTGGTCGTCGTCCCGGCCGCCGACGCCCAGGCCCAGGACGAGGCGGCCGCCGGTCATCCGGTCCAGCGTGGCCGCCTGCTTGGCGAGCAGGGCGGTGTCGCGCAGCGGGGCGAGCAGCACCTCGGTCTGCACGCGGATGCGGGAGGTGGCACCGGCGAGGACCGCGAGCGCGACGAGGGGCTCGGGGTTGTCGTAGACGAGCCGGTCGAGCAGGCCGAGGGTGCTGAAGGGCCCGGCCTCGGCGCGCCGGGCCCAGGAGAGCAGGGCCGCGGGGTCGCCGATGGGCAGACCGATACCGACGTTCATGGAGAAGACCTCCGACAGGAAGGGTCGACAAGGACAGCTGCCGCCCCTCCGGCACCTCAGCGAGGTGGGACGCTCCCGCCCTGCGGCGTGCTTCCGGGGAACGTCTCGTCGAAGTGCCCCCACCCTAGGGGCGCTTGCGGCCGGCGCCAACCGGATTTCGCGAGGATGCGCCGCAGGGCCGTCGGCCCGGCTCGTCCCGCCGGGTGGGGGCCCGGCGGGACGAGCCCTCGCCTGCCCCGCCGGGGCGGGCCGGGTCAGAAGCCGCCGTCGACCCGGTCCTGCCGCATGAGCCGCTCCAGCTCCGCGTCCGACAGCGGGCGCAGCGTGTCCAGGAGCCGGCGCAGACCGGGTTCGCCGAGGGTCTGGCTGGAGACCTCGGCCTCCCTGCCGCGGTACCTGCGGACGAGGGTGATCTCCGGCCGGCCGCCGGGGATCGGGCGGATCCTGCGGATGCCGCCCTGCGCGTCCGCGGTGCAGGTCGAGCCCTCCTCCGGCAGTTCGGGGCACCGCGCCCGGGGCGCCCACGGGGAGCGCACGGTGAGCGTGACCAGTGACAACCCGTCCTCCCGGACACCGCGGTACTCGACACCGAACGCCGGGCCGACCCGGACGCGCTCCACCCTCATCCCGGGTGGCGCGGCACCCAGGTACTGCACGTCCTCGTACTCCCGGTAGCGGGCGACCTCCGCCTCGTGCTGCCGCTGCCGGGCCTGCGCCGGTCCGGCGAAACCGCCGTAGGCCACACCGGCCGCCAGCGCGGCCACGGCCCCGGCCCGCACCCACCGGTCCGGCACGAAGAACGCGGCGGCCACGGCGTAGGGGAGCCCCGTCAGCGCTACCCGGGTGCCGGCACCGCCCAGGTCGACCCCGGCGTGGTACGCGGCCAGCCCCGCCAGGACTCCGGGCGTGCCGAGGAGGAAGACCGCGGCCGCCCAGCCGAGGCGGCCCCGGGCCGTACGGCACAGCGGGACCACGGCCCCCGCCGGGACGGCCGCCGCGGCCAGCAGTGCCACCGCCGCGGGCACCCCCACCGCGAGGACCACGGCTGCGGCTCCGCCGCCGCCGCCCCAGGCCGCCGCCGCCAGCGCGAGGCCCAGGGCCGGTACGGCCGCCACCGCCACCCCCCAGACCAGGAGAAGGTGCAGCGCCGCCGTCGCTCCCCTGTCACCGCTCGTCATACGGCGGATGCTGTCAGCCGGCCTTCCGTTCCACATGAGTTGCCGTACTCAGTCCTGGCGGAATCGGCGGCACACGTGACCGTCGCCGCCGTACGGTCGATACTTGCCCGGAGCTGACGCCCTGTCGGTGAAGCCGGTGCCGCCCGCGCCGGCGGAATGCCTCGTCCACCCGCGGACCGGGCAGGCCGAGAACTGGCCCGCCCCACGCTGAACTGCGAAAATGTTGGCCGGAGACATGTTCACCGGTCCCACCAGGAGGTTCCCGTGAAGATGCTGATCAACGTCCCGGAGACCGTGGTCGCGGACGCGCTGCGCGGTATGGCGGCTGCTCACCCGGAGCTGACCGTGGACGTGGAGAACCGGGTGATCGTGCGGCGGGACGCCCCGGTCGCCGGGAAGGTGGGGCTGGTCTCGGGCGGAGGTTCGGGCCACGAGCCGCTGCACGGCGGGTTCGTCGGCCCCGGCATGCTGTCCGCGGCCTGTCCGGGCGAGGTCTTCACCTCCCCCGTGCCGGACCAGATGGTGCGCGCGGCGGCCGCCGTGGACAGCGGGGCCGGTGTGCTGTTCATCGTGAAGAACTACACCGGTGACGTGCTCAACTTCGACATGGCCGCCGAGATGGCCGAGGACGAGGGCATCCAGGTCGCGAAGGTGCTGGTCAACGACGATGTGGCGGTGACCGACAGTCTCTACACGGCCGGCCGGCGCGGCACGGGCGCGACCCTGTTCGTGGAGAAGATCGCGGGAGCCGCCGCCGACGAGGGCATGCCGCTGGAACGCGTCGAGGCGATCGCCCGGCAGGTCAACGAGAACTCCCGCAGCTTCGGTGTCGCGCTGAGCGCGTGCAGCACCCCGGCCAAGGGCAGTCCGACCTTCGATCTGCCGCCCGGTGAGCTGGAGTTGGGCATCGGCATCCACGGCGAGCCCGGGCGGGAGCGGCGGGCGATGATGACGTCCGGCGAGATCGCCGAGGCGGCCGTCGACGCGGTCGTGGAGGACCTGCGGCCGCGCAATCCGGTGCTGGTGCTGGTCAACGGCATGGGCGCGACGCCGTTGCTGGAGCTGTACGGCTTCAACGCCGAGGTGCAGCGGGTGCTGGCCGTGCGCGGGGTGCCGGTGGCCCGCGTCCTGGTGGGCAACTACGTCACGTCCCTGGACATGGCGGGCGCCTCGCTCACCCTGTGCCAGGTCGACGAGGAGATGCTGCGGCTGTGGGACGCGCCGGTGAAGACGCCGGGGCTGCGCTGGGGCATGTGACGCGCGAGGCGCAGCGGACCACCAGGTACCTACCAGGCAAGGAGAGCCCGTGCTCGACGCCGATTTCTTCCGCCGTTGGATGACGGCGACCGCCGCGTCCGTCGACCGTGAGGCGGAACGGCTGACCGCCCTCGACTCCCCCATCGGGGACGCCGACCACGGCAGCAACCTGCAGCGCGGCTTCGCCGCCGTGATCGCCGCGCTGCGGGAGGAGTCCCCGGACACCCCCGGCGCGGTCCTGACCCTGGCGGGCCGCCGGCTCATCTCCACGGTCGGCGGTGCCTCGGGGCCCCTGTACGGGACGCTGCTGCGCCGCACGGGGAAGGCTCTCGGCGACGCTTCCGAGGTGAGCGCGGAGCAGTTGGGGCAGGCGCTGCGGGCCGGGGTGGACGCGGTGATGACGCTCGGGGGCGCCGCACCGGGCGACAAGACCATGATCGACGCCCTGGTCCCGGCGGTGGACGCGCTCGGGGAGTCGTTCGCGGCGGCCCGCACCGCCGCCGAGGAGGGCGCCGTCGCCACGACGCCCTTGCAGGCCCGCAAGGGCCGGGCGAGCTACGTGGGCGAGCGCAGCATCGGGCACCAGGATCCGGGTGCCACCTCGGCCGCGCTGCTGATCGCGGGACTGGTGGAGGCCGGCGGTGAGTGACGAGCGGCTGGTCGGGATCGTGCTGGTGTCGCACAGTGCGGAGGTGGCCGCGTCGGTCGCCGCGCTGGCCAAGGGCCTCGCGGGCGGTGGCCCGGTGGTGCCGGTCGCCCCGGCGGGCGGCACGGAGGGCGGGGGGCTCGGCACCAGCGCCGAGCTGATCGCCGCGGCGGCGGCGTCGGTCGACCGGGGCGCGGGGGTCGCCGTGCTCACCGACCTGGGCAGCGCGGTGCTGACCGTCAAGGCGCTGCTGGCCGAGGGCGACGAACTCCCGGAGGGCACGCGCCTGGTGGACGCACCGTTCGTGGAGGGCGCCGTGGCCGCGGTCGTCACGGCGGCGACCGGGGCGGACCTGGCGGCCGTGGAGGCGGCGGCCGCCGAGGCGTACTCCTACCGGAAGGTGTAGCGGCGGGGTACTCCTGCGGAGGCCGAGCGGCGACGGGCTGCGGGCTCGCCCACGCGCGAGCCGGCAGCCCGCCGCCGAGGCGCCCGCGCGGGACCGCACGTCGGGCGCGGGTAGCGCGGCCCGGCCGCCGCACGCGCGGCCTGGCGCCGGAAGCACCCACGCGCGAGCACACCACCGGCCCACGAGGTACCGGACGCGCCGCAGCCGCCGCACGCGGGCCGCCGCCCGCCCGACGTGGGCGCCAGCCACCGGCCCCGGCCAACGCCAACAAGGCCGGACCCCGGAAGCACCACGCGAACACAGTCGCAGCCCGCCGACGAGGCACCCGCAGCCGCCGCCCGCCCGACGCGGGCGCCCACCACCGGCCCCGGCCAACGCCAACAAGGCCGGACCCCGGAAGCACCCAGGCGCGAGCTCACGGCCCGCCGACGAAGTACCCGCTCCCAACGCCCACGAGCCGACGCACGCCCGACGCGGACGCCACTCACCCGCCCGGCCGACGCCAACAAGGTCGGGCCCGCCGGAGGCCCTCCGGCGGGGTGCCCGCACTCGCCGCGGCGCGCCCTGCGGATGCGGCCGGAGCGACGCACGTCGCCCGCGGTCGCCCGGCCGCGTGCGCGACCGGCACCGACGCGGTCGGGTGCTGGGTGCCCGGTTCGGGCGGCCGGCTCAGCCGACGGCCGGTCAACCCGTCGGCGTGCTCGCGCCGGGCGTCGTGCCGACGAGCCGCCGGGCCGCCCGCTCCCCCGCCTTCACGGCCGCCGCGTGATCCTCGATCGGGGACGCCTTCGTGTTCTTGAACACGATGTACGTCACACCCGACGGCACGCCCCCGCCGTGCGGGTCGGGGCGGATGCCGAGCGCCTCGGCGGTCGCGTAGGACGCCTCGCCGATGATGTTCTGCGGGCCCGTGTCGCCGACGACCGCGTACTGCACGCGGTCGCGGTGGACGACGGCCACGACCGAGCCGCCGCCGATCCCGTGGGCGCGGTAGTCCCAGATGCGGCTCGGTGCCGGCACCACGATGAAGGGGAGGCGTTCGGCGCTCAGCGGGCGGCCGTCGGACTGTGCGAACGCCGTGCTGGCGGCGAAGTAGGGGTCGGTGGCCCGGTTGCAGCGCGGCCCGGGGCGGCCGTCGCAGTCGATGTCCATGTCGGCCTTCCAGTGCACGACGTCGCGGGTCCCGCAGACGGGGATGTCCGCCGGTCGGCCGTTGTCGCTGCGGTAGCGGCCCGTGGAGATCTGGTCGCAGTGGCGCACCGCGGCGAGCAGGTCGGCTGCCCGGACGGTGCCCTCACGCCACACCACCGGCTGGGCGCGGTGCGGGGGCGGCCCGGTGGGCACGGCCGACGGGGCGAGCAGGGCGGCACTGGCCGCGGCCAGTGTGAGGGACCGGGCACGCACGATGGGTGAGCCTCTCCTCGGGGACCTGACGGGCACTCAGCCCAATCTGTCCCCGGTCAGGTGGCCGGGCCACCGCTGGGGGGCCGGACGGTGCACATGTCCGTGAGCCGCGACGGGGGCCGGGAGGCCGGGTCCGCGGAGGACCAGGCCCTCCCGGCCGCCCACGCCGGCGCGGGATCTGCGACGACAGCGGTCCGCGCGACGGGCTCGAACTCCGGTTTGCGGGACCGCAGTTCGAGCACCTGACTCCTCAGCATACGGGCCGGCGCCGGACGACCGGCAGCGGAATGCGGTGCCCTCACGGTGCCCCCGGCACGCAGATTCGGGACCCGTCGACCGGGCCCGCCCTCTTGATGTGATCGCGTCAGCGGCGGCATATTGGTCCGGACCATTACCGAGTGCCGCCCCGGGAGGCAGCGACGTGCGAGTTCCCTCCGCTCTGCCCGCTTCCCCGCGTTGGCTCGCGTGCTGCGCGGTCCTCGCCCTGCTCACCGCGTGCGGCGGGCCCGGTGCCGGCCAGGAGGACGGCGGCTCGCCGCCCGGCGCACCGACGGGCGTCACCGCGCAGGCGGGGACCGCCACCAGCGTGCACGTCATGTGGAACACCACCGCCCGGGCCGAGCGCTACGAGGTGTATCGCGGCACCACGAAGGTCGAGGAAGTGCCTGGTGCCAAGCACATGGTGGACGTCACCAGGCTGCGGCCCTCCACGTCGTACGTCTTCACCGTGCGGGCGCGGGACGCCGAGGGGCGCCTGGGCCCGAGCAGCCGTGCCGTACGGGCACGGACACCGGCGGCCGTCGCGGACGACCGCTCGGCGCCGAGCCGCCCGGCGGCGCCCCGGGGCCGGGTGGCCGGCAGCCGTGCAGTGCAGCTGACCTGGTCCGCGGCGAAGGACGACCGGAAGGTGGTGTCGTACGACATCCATCAGAGCGGTACGAAGATCCACAGTGTGGGCGGGAACCAGACGGCCGCGGTGGTCACCGGGCTGCGTCCCGGCCGCGCCTATGTGTTCACCGTCCGGGCCCGGGACGCGGCCGGGAACGTCTCCCCCGCCAGTGCCGGCGTGCGGATCACCACCCCGGGCGGGGACGACGGGCGCGGTACGGCGCCCACCGGCTTCCGGGTGGCGAGCCATCGGGCGGACGGTGCCCACTACCTGGACCTCAGCTGGGTTCCGCCCCGGGTCGACGGGCGGATCACGGAGTACGAGATCCAGCTGGACGGCAGGACCGCCACCTCGCTGGTGTACGGGGGCCGGGCTCCCCGGGACCGGGCCGAGTACAGCTTCTACGTGGGCCGGGAGTCCGGGATCCGGCACCGGGTGCGCGTGCGGGCGATGCTGCCGGACGGCACCTGGGGGGGCTTCTCGGCGGAGCGGACGGTGACCACGGGCGCGGGGCGCTGACCCGGCCCGCGCGTCACCCGGTGGCGGCACGGCGTCACCTGCACGGGGGCGCCCGGCGTGCGGCCCGGGCCGGGGGCGTCTTGGCTGGCCACGAGGCAGCACGGGCGTTCCCCGACCCTCGGCGGCGCAAAGGGATGTACCGCCAACCGTGCCGCCGGAGGGCAGTCCACATGAGCAACTCATCGTCAGTTCTCCGCTCCGGCCTGACCGTGGCAGCCGCCGCCGCGCTGCCTCTCTTCCCGGCCGCGGCGCCCGCCTTCGCCGGCCCGGGCATCTCCGTGAGCACCACGGGGACGACCGTGTCGGTCACGACCAGCTCGTGCACCCAGATCAACGGCAGCTGGGGCACGGCCTCGCTGCTGACCAGCAGTCAGGGCAGCTTCGCGCAGGGCCGTCAGGTGACCCTGTCGGGGACGTCCACCAGCCAGTCCGCCGCCTGGTCCGGCGTCTCTCCGGGCACGTACACGGTGATCGTCGTCTGCTCCGACGGGACCACGGCCGGCACGCAGTCCGTCGTGGTGTCGACGGCGCCCTCGCCGTCGCGGTCGGCGTCCCCCTCGGCCTCGCCGTCCCGCGGCGTCATGGGCGGGGTCGGCGGGTCCTCGACGGACTACGGCACCGTCACGCTGGTGGCGGGCGGCGCGCTGGTCGGCACCGGCTTGCTCGGCACGGCGCTGTACCTGCGCCGGCGCAACAAGCCGCACCGGATCTGATCCGGTGCGTACGGCGGCCCGCCCTTCCGAAGCGCTCCGGTCGGGCGGGCCGCGGTCATGTCCGTGCGGAGGGTTCGGCCGGTGCGCCGTCCGGCAGTTCGGGGAAATCCGTCAGAGCCCGCCGCAGCCACTGGGTCCAGAAGGTCTCCAGGTCGATGCCGGCCCGTAGCACCAGGTGCCGCAGCCGGTCCTCGGTGCCGTCCCGGCCGGGCGGGAAGTCCCGCTTCTCGATCTCCCGGTACTCCGCCAACTGCTGCTCGTGCAGTTCCAGATGGCGCCGCATGTCGGCCTCGAGTCCGGCCGTGCCGACGACGGCCGCGGCCCTGAGCCGCAGCAGCAGGGTGTCGCGGTGCGGCTTGGGGTCCTGTGCGGCGGCGGTCCAGCGGGCCAGTTCGGCGCGGCCCGCGGGCAGGACCTCGTAGCTCTTCTTCTGCCCCCGGGCGGGCTGCTCGGACGGCAGGGCCCGGATGAGGCCGTCGGACTCCAGCTTTCCCAGCTCGCGGTAGATCTGCTGGTGCGTCGCCGACCAGAAGTAGCCGATCGACCGGTCGAAGCGGCGCGTCAGCTCCAGCCCGGACGACGGCTTCTCGAGCAGGGCGGTGAGGATCGCGTGCGGGAGTGACATGGCCTCATCCTAGGATCGCGGTCGCGCCCTACAGGGCGGCCGCCAGCTCGGTGCCCTGCTTGATGGCGCGCTTGGCGTCCAGCTCCGCGGCCACGTCGGCGCCGCCGATGAGGTGGGCGCTGCGTCCGGCCGCGATCAGCTCCTCGTACAGGCCGCGGCGCGGGTCCTGGCCGGTGCACAGCACGATCGTGTCGACCTCCAGCACGGTGCTCTCCTCCCCGACGGTGACGTGCAGCCCGGCGTCGTCGATCCGGTCGTAGCGCACGCCGGGGACCATGGTCACGCCGCGGTGCTTGAGCTCGGTGCGGTGGATCCAGCCGGTGGTCTTGCCGAGGCCGGCGCCGACCTTGGAGGTCTTGCGCTGGAGCAGGTGGACGGTGCGCGGCGGGGCGGGCCGCTCCGGCGCGGCGAGGCCGCCGGGGCCCTGGTAGTCCATGTCGACGCCCCACTGGCGGAAGTACGTCGCCGGGTCCTCGTGGGCCTTGTCGCCGCCGTCGGTGAGGAACTCGGCGACGTCGAAGCCGATGCCGCCCGCGCCGAGGATGGCGACCCGGTCGCCGACGGGTGCGCCGTCGCGCAGGACGTCGAGGTAGCCGAGGACGCTCGGGTGGTCGACGCCGGGGATCTCCGGGGTGCGGGGGGTGACGCCGGTGGCGACGACGACCTCGTCGTAGCCGTCGACGTCGGCGCTCGTGACGAGGGTGTCCAGCCGGACGTCGACGCCGTGCCAGTCGAGCTGGGTGCGGAAGTAGCGCAGCGTCTCGTCGAACTCCTGCTTGCCCGGCACCTTGCGGGCGACGTTGAGCTGGCCGCCGATCTCGCTCGCCGCGTCGAACAGCGTGACCTCGTGCCCGCGCTCGGCGGCGGAGACGGCGCACGCCAGACCGGCCGGTCCGGCGCCGACGACCGCGACGCGCTTGCGCAGCCGGGTCGGGGAGAGCACCAGCTCGGTCTCGTGGCAGGCCCGCGGGTTGACCAGGCAGGAGGTGATCAGGCCGCTGAAGGTGTGGTCGAGACAGGCCTGGTTGCAGCCGATGCAGGTGTTGATGGCCTCGGGACGGCCGGCCTCGGCCTTGGTGACGAAGTCCGGGTCGGCGAGCATCGGGCGGGCCATGGACACCATGTCGGCCGCGCCGTCGGCGAGCAGTTCCTCGGCCAGCTCCGGGGTGTTGATGCGGTTGGTCGTGACGAGCGGGACGGACACCTCGCCCATGAGCCGCTTGGTCACCCAGCTGTAGGCGCCGCGCGGCACGGAGGTCGCGATGGTGGGGATGCGGGCCTCGTGCCAGCCGATGCCGGTGTTGATGAGGGTCGCCCCGGCGGCCTCGACGGCCTTGGCGAGGGTGATCACCTCGTCCAGGGTGGAGCCGCCGGGGACGAGGTCGAGCATGGACAGCCGGTAGATGACGATGAAGTCCTCGCCGACCGCCTCGCGTACGCGGCGCACGATCTCCAGCGGGAAGCGCATGCGGTTCTCGTACGAGCCGCCCCAGCGGTCGGTGCGCCGGTTGGTCTGCGTGGCGATGAACTCGTTGATGAGGTAGCCCTCGGAGCCCATGATCTCCACGCCGTCGTAGCCCGCCTGCCGGGCGAGGCGCGCGGTGCGGACGTAGTCCTCGATGGTCCGCTCGACGTCGGCGTCGGTCATCTCCCGCGGGGGGAAGGGGCTGATGGGCGCCTGGAGGGGGCTGGGCGCGACGAGGTCGCGGTGGTAGGCGTAGCGGCCGAAGTGCAGGATCTGCAGGGCGATCCGGCCGCCCTCGCCGTGCACGGCGTCCGTGACGACCCGGTGCTGCTCGGCCTCCTCCTCGGTGGTGAGCTTGGCGCCGCCCTCGTAGGGGCGCCCCTCGTCGTTGGGCGCGATGCCGCCGGTGACGATCAGGCCCACGCCGCCGCGGGCGCGGGCGGCGTAGAACGCGGCCATGCGCGCGAACCCGCCCTCGGCCTCCTCCAGGCCGACGTGCATCGAGCCCATGAGGACCCGGTTGGGCAGGGTGGTGAAGCCCAGGTCGAGGGGGCTCAGCAGGTGCGGGTAACGGCTCATCGGGCCCTCCGTGCGCGGTGTCGTGCCAGTAGTTGTAGAGGACTACCGCGGGTTTGTGCAACTAGTTGCACAAGGCGTGACGGAGGGCACAGCCGGGCCGTGACCAGCGGTTCCGGTCCGCGGCCGGGCACACGCACGGCCGGCCGCCGCGCCCGGGGGTACGGCGGCCGGGTGCGGCGGCCGGGGTACGGCGGCCGGGTGCGGCGAAGGGCTCACCTGCTCTGCAGGCGCACGTGCAGCTCCTTCTCCTGGTCACCGGAGACGGTGCTCAGGTCGTGGACGTCGAACAGCGAGTCCAGGGTCGTGCGGAACCGCTCGATCGCCCAGTAGCCGCCGTGCAGGTCGGCCTCGACGGAGGACGACAGCGTGACCGGGGCGCCGCCCTCGTGCTCGTCGGCCACGTCGAAGGTGCCGAGCCAGACGGTCGGCCTGGTCTCGTGCAGGTCCTCCGGCACGTCGTCGGCGCACCGGTCGGACTCGTAACAGGAGCACAGCGCGTCGAACACGGTCCGGGCGTCGTGCTTGCTGCACCCGCTGATCTCCACCGAGACGGAGTGGGGGTGCGGTCGCTCAAGGTCCATCGTGATCGCTCCTTCCACGGCCACGCTGCCGGTCCGCCCCTCCCCCAGCAAAGCACCACCCGCCCGTGAGCACTACCGGCGGCGCCCCGCCGCCCGCGCGGCGGTCCGGGCCGCGGTGGGAGATGGTGGAAGGTGACGCAAGGAGCCGGTCGGAAGCGGCCGCACGCGGTAGAACATGGGGTGTCGGTGCACGACGGCGTGCGCCGGGACGGCGAACGGGGCGTGGGATGAGTGCAGCCGGGGCTCCCGAGAACGAGGGACGGCCACGCGGCTCCGCGCGGCCCAGCGGACTGCTCGACGTCCTGCGGGTGGCCTCCATCGTCCTGGACTCCGAGGGCCGCATCGTGCTGTGGAGCCCGCAGGCCGAGGAGCTGTTCGGCTACGACGCCGTGGAGGCGCTCGGGCAGTACGCCGCCCGGATCATGGTCCACGAGAAGCACCTGGACCTCGTGGTCAAGCTGTTCGCCGACGTCATGGGCACCGGCCAGAGCTGGGCCGGGGCGTTTCCCGTCCGCCGCAAGGGCGGCACCACGCGGGTGGTGGAGTTCCGCAACATGCGGCTGCTGGACGACCAGGGCGACGTGTACGCGCTGGGCCTGTGCGCCGACCAGCGCACCGTGCACCGGCTGGAGCGCGAGGTGGCGCTGTCCACCCGGATGATCGCCCAGTCTCCGACCGGGCTGGCCGTGCTGGACACCGGACTGCGGTACGTGTCGGTCAACCCGGCGCTGGAGGAGATCAACGGCGTCCCCGCCGAGGAGCACCTGGGCCGCACGGCCCGCGAGATCCTGCCGCAGATGGACGTCGACGCGCTGGAGTCCGCCGCGCGCCGCGTGCTGGAGACCGGCCGGCCGGTCGTCGACCAGTCCACCGTCGGCCGCACCCCGGCCGACCCGCACCGGGACCACGCCTGGTCGGTCTCGCTGTACCGGCTGGAGAACGCCTTCGGGACGGTGCTGGGCGTGGCCGTCTCGATCGTCGACGTGACCGAGCAGTACCAGGCGGGCATCGAGGCGGAGGCCGCGCGGCGGCGGCTGGCCCTGATCGCCGACGCCTCGGGGCGGATCGGCACCACGCTCGACCTGGACCGCACGGCCAGTGAGCTCGCCGAGGTCGCCGTGCCCGAGCTCGCCGACGTCGCGGCCGTCGATCTGCTGGACGCGGTGGTGCAGGGCCGGCGCACCAGCCTCGGGCCAGCCGAGTCCGCGGTGATCCGCGCGCTGGCGGTACGGGGTTACGACTCCGCGGAGGCCCTGGAGGCGGCCGACACCCCGGGGCAGGTGGCCCGGTACGCCTCCGACCGGCTGGTCACCGAGTGCGTGCGCACGGCGAGCCCGGTGGTGCTGCCGGAGGTCGGGGACGAGGACCTGGTGCGCATCGCGCGCTCCCCCGAGGCGGCCGAGCTGCTGCGCCGGGCGGGGGTGCACTCGTACCTGGCGGTGCCGCTGATCGCGCGGGGCGAGGTGCTGGGCGCGCTGGACCTCAAGCGCACCCGAAATCCGCTGCCGTTCAGCGAGGACGACCTGCTGCTCGCTCGGGAGCTGGCCGCGCGGGCCGCCGTGCAGATCGACAACGCGCGCTGGTACCAGAGCGCCCGCGAGACCGCCCTCACCCTCCAGCGGAGCCTGCTGCCCAGCCACCCGCCCGTGACGGGCGGCCTGGAGGTCGCCTCCCGCTACCAGCCGGCCGGGGCCACCAGCGAGGTCGGCGGCGACTGGTTCGACGTGATCGAACTGGACGGGGGCAAGACCGCGCTCGTGGTGGGCGACGTGATGGGCAGCGGCATCCCGGCGGCGGCCGCGATGGGACGGCTGCGCACCGCCACCAACACCCTCGCCTCCCTCGACCTCGAACCGCACGTGCTGCTGGAGCACCTCGACCGGATCACCGCCGGCCTGGAGCAGTCCATCGCGACCTGCGTGTACGCCGTCCACGACCCATATCTGCGCCAGTGCCGGATCGCCAACGCCGGGCATCTGCCGCCGGTGCGGGTGCGGCTGGGCCGCTCCCCGGAACTGCTCGACCTGCCGACCGGCGTGCCGCTGGGCGTGGGCGGGGTGGCCTTCGCCACCACCACCGTGGACCTCGACCCGGGCGACCGGCTGGTGTTCTACACCGATGGCCTCGTCGAGACCCGCCGCGACCCGCTCGACGACCGGCTCGGCACGCTGCTGTCCCTGCTGGAGGGCCCGGACCGCCCGCTGGAGGAGGTGTGCGAGCTGCTGCTGCGCACCCTGCACGAGCCGGACAACTTCGACGACGTCGCCCTGCTCGTCGCCCGGGCCACGGCGCCGGGCCGGGGCTCCGGTGCCGTGGCCGGGCGGGACCTCAGGTCCTGACGCCGATCACCACGTGCGCGTGCAGCTCCTCCGAGACGGCCGGGCGGGCCGCCAGGCCGTGGCTCTCGAAGACGGTGACGGCGGCCGGGGTCTGGTCCCGGCTCGTCTCCACCAGGACGCAGCCGCCCGGGGCGAGCCAGTCCGGCGCCCCGGCCGCCACCCGGCGCAGGACGTCCAGGCCGTCGCCACCGCCGTCGAGAGCGACGCGCGGTTCGTGGTCGCGCGCCTCCTGCGGCAGCAGCGCGATCTCGCCGCTCGGCACATAGGGCACGTTGGCCGCGAGGATGCCGACCCGGCCGCGCAGCGCGCCGGGCAGCGCCTCGAACAGGTCGCCCTGGTGGACGTGCCCGCCGAGGGGACCGATGGTGCCGCGGGCGCAGCGCACGGCGGCCGGGTCCACGTCCGCCGCGTGCAGTTCCACGGGGCCGAGTCCGGCGGCCAGCGCGGCGGCGACCGCACCCGCGCCGCAGCACAGGTCGACGACGACGCGTGCGTCGGGTGCCTGGAGCAGCGCCTGCTCCACGAGGAACTCGGTACGGCGGCGCGGTACGAAGACGCCCGGGGCGACGGCGATCCGCAGCCCCCGGAACGCGGCCCAGCCGACGACGAGTTCCAGCGGCAGCCCCGCGGCGCGGCGTTCGGCCATGGCGGCGGCCTCGGCCGGGGTGCGGGCGGCGTCGAGGATCAGCTCGGCCTCCTCCTCGGCGAAGACACAGCCCGCGGCACGCAGGACGGCGAGGAGGGACGTACGGGAGGAGGCCGTGGAAGGGGAGGAGGGCGAGGGCGCAGGCGCGGGTGTGGGTGCGTCGGGGGACGCGGGCGATGCGGAGAACCCGGACGCCGCGGACGACGGGGACGACGCGGAGAACGGGGACGACGCTGGGAACGGGGATGATGCGGGCGACATGGAAGCCAGGAGCCTTTCGAGAGCCGAAGGGCGCTCAGCGGTCGCCTACGGCCGGCGATCCGCGGGAGGTCGGAAGGGGAGCACCCGAGCTGACACAGCGGTAATGGGTCTCACCTCCTCGGCTTTCCGGCGGCCGGGTTCGTTCCCGGCCGGACGGCAACCCTACCCGACCTGCCGACGGCCCCGGGGGCCCGGCGCCCGCGCGGGAACTGGTTGGCTCATGCAACCATGGAGGTGAGCCACAGCGTCCGAGGGAGGTTCCCGTGCACACCGCGCACACCCGGCGTACCGCCGACGCCGTGGAGACCATCCAGCGGGAGATGACGGTCTTCGCCCGCCGGGCGCGGGCCGCCGCGGGGCGGATGCATCCGGAGCTGTCGCTGGTGTCGTACACGCTGCTCGGGCACCTGGAGGAGAGCGGCGGATGCCGGGCCACCGACCTGGCCGCCCACTACGCCCTGGACAAGTCGACGGTGAGCCGCCAGGTCACCGCGCTGGAACGGGCGGGACTGGTCGCACGCCGTCCGGACGCGGACGACCAGCGCGTACAACTGCTGCATCTGACGGAGGCCGGGCGGCGGATCCTGGCGCAGGTCACCCACAGGCGCAGGGCGGTCTTCCGGGAGCGGCTGGCGCACTGGCCGGCCCCGGACCTGGAGCGCTTCGCCGACTACCTGGTGCGCTACAACACCTCGCCGGGCCCGGACCCGGAGGACCAGGACGCGCACCCGGCCCCGACGGCCACCGCCTAGGGCCGCCGCAGGACGGCCGCCCGGCACCCGTGTCCGCGCACCACGTACGGTTGAGCAGGCAATCACCGAGCACACCGGCCCGGCGGGGCACCGCGGGACCGGCCCGGAGGCACCACCGCATGCACATCACCCGAGGCTTCACCGGCCGCCCGCGCGCCGCCGGCCCCGCCCTGCCGCCCGGGCAGTACGACGCCCGCGACGACTGGCCGGTCCTGTCCGCCGAGGTCACTCCCGAGCTGGCACCCGCCGACTGGACCTTCCGCGTCGACGGGTTGGTGGAGGAGCCGCGCACCTGGGACTGGGAGGAGGCGCACCGGCTGCCCGCCTCGGCGTACGAGGGGGACATCCACTGCGTGACCGGCTGGTCGAAGTTCGGGGTGCGGTTCTCGGGTGTGTCCGTGGACGCCTTCCTGGACATCGTCCGGCCCCATGGGTCCGCCACCCATGCCGTCGCCTACGCCCACACCGGCTACACCACGAACCTCCCGCTCGCCGACCTGACCGGCGGGCGCGCCTGGATCGTCTGGGAGTACGACGGCCGGCCCCTCGCCCCCGAGCACGGCGGCCCGGCCCGGCTGGTGGTGCCCCACCTGTACTTCTGGAAGAGCGCGAAGTGGATCGCCGGCCTGCGCGTCCTCGACCACGACGAGCCCGGGTTCTGGGAGTCGAACGGTTACCACGAGCGCGGCAACCCCTGGGAGGAGCAGAGGTACTCCGGTGACTGAGACGTTCGTGCCGCCCACGCCCTTCGCGGTGCCCGGCCGGATCGCCGTGGACGAGCAGGCCGCCTCCGTGTGGCAGACCGCCACTTTGACGGAGATCCGCCGTGAGACCCCGCGTGCCGCCACCTTCCGGTTCGCCGTGCCGGACTGGCCGGGGCATCTGCCCGGCCAGCACCTGATGGTCCGGCTCACCGCGGAGGACGGCTATGTGGCGCAGCGCCACTATTCGATCGCGTCGGCTCCGGACGACTCCGGTCATGTGGAGCTGACCCTCGACCGCGTCGAGGGCGGCGAGGTCTCGGGGTGGTTCCACGAGGTCGCCCGACCCGGTGACCGGGTCGAGCTGCGGGGTCCCGTGAGCGGCTTCTTCGCCTGGCCGGGCGACCGGCCCGCGCTGCTCGTCGGCGCCGGCTCCGGGGTCGTCCCGCTGATGTCCATGGTGCGTCACCACCGGGCGCGCCACCTCGACCTGCCGCTGCGCATGCTGGTCTCCGCGCGCAGCCCGGAGGAGCTCATCTACGCCCGGGAGTTGGGCGCCGAGAGCACCGTGGTGTTCACCCGGAGCGCACCGGAGGGTGCAGCGGTGGGTCGTATGGCGGCCACACATGTGGCGCCGCTCCTGGCCGCGCAGCCTCCGGGTGGGTGGGAAGCCTATGTGTGCGGCTCCAACTCGTTCGCCGAGCACGCCTCCCGGCTGCTCGTGGCGGCGGGCCAGCCGGTGGACCGCATCCGGATCGAGCGCTTCGGCTGAGGACGGGTGCGCGGGGTGGGAACGGCCCCCGCGCCCGGCCGTCCCGGACGGCGCGCCCACCTCAAGTCGGCCTCGCCCTGGCGGGTTTCGCTGCGGCCCCGCCGGGCACCCCCCTCTCGGGCCGAACCCGGGTCGCCGGTCCCGGCCCTCCCCCGCGGGTGACGGTGAGGTGGTCGACATGCGAACCCGGATGCCCGGCCTGTACCGGGGGCACAGTCCGCTGCGCCGCAGGTGCGATGTCGTCGAGGCGTGGACGGTCCTGGCGTTCGCCCTCCTGCTCCTCGTGGTTGCGCCCCTGGCGGGGACGGCGACCGGGCGCTGGGCGTACGGCGAGGCGAAGTCGATGTCGGTGGCGCAGCACGCCGAACGCCATCGTGTCCGCGCCGAGGTCCTGGGCAGGAGCGAGGGTGCCCTGCCGTCGGCGCAGGCGGGTGGTCAGCACGCCTACCGGGCGACGGTGCGCTGGACGGAGGACGGCGGCGGTGCGCGCACCGCGCGCGTCCGGGTCCGCGCGGGGACGGCCCCGGGCGAGGTCGTGGACGTCTGGCTGGACTCCCGGGGACGCCCCGTCGGGCGGCCGATGGACGACACGACGGTGTGGCAGCACGCCCTCACCATGGGCGTGGGCGCCGCGGGCGGTGCGGTGCTGCTGGTGCTGCTCGGCCACTTCGCGGTGCGCCGCGTCGCCCTGCGCCGCAGACTGGCCGAATGGGACCGGGCGTGGGCGTGGACCGAACCGCTGTGGACGCACCGCAACGTGTGACGGCGGCACCGTCGCGTATGTATGACACGGCACCGTCGCGTACGTGTCACGGCGGCAGGGACGTGCACGTGTGACGGCCGCACCGGCACGCACAGGTGACGGCTGCACCGGCGCGCACAGGTGACGGTGCCACCGGCTCGGACGTGTGACGGCGGCACCGGGCAGAAGCACCTGGCCACCTCTCCGGCCGCCCCCGTACTGTGCTCCTGCGCACCACTCCGGCAGCCGTACTCCCCCAAGGTGGTCCTGCATGGCCCTGTTCGACCTGTCCGACGACGAACTGCGCGCCCACCGGAGCGCGTCCGTCGAACCGGAGGACTTCGACGCGTTCTGGTCCGCGACCCTCCAGGAGGCACGCGCGCACGACCTGGACGCCCGCTTCGAGCCGGTGGACACCGGCCTGTCCACGGTGCGCGTCCTGGACGTGACGTACGCCGGCTTCGGCGGTCATCCCGTCAAGGGCTGGCTGACGCTGCCCGCCGCGGCGCAGGAACCGCTGCCCCTCGTCGTGGAGTTCGTCGGCTACGGCGGCGGGCGCGGCCTGCCGCACCAGCACCTGCTGTGGGCGTCCACGGGCCGGGCGCACTTCGTGATGGACACCCGCGGCCAGGGCAGCGCCTGGGGCGGGGGCGGCGGCACGGACGACCCGGTGGGCGGCGGGCCCGCCTTCCCCGGGTTCATGACGCGGGGTGTGGACGCACCCGGGAACTACTACTACCGCCGGGTGTTCACGGACGCGGTACGGGCCGTGGAGGCGGCCCGTGCGCATCCGCTGACCGACCCCGCGCGCACCGTGGCCGTCGGATCCAGTCAGGGCGGCGGCATCACCCTCGCGGTCGGCGGCCTGGTGCCGGACCTGGCGGGCATCGCGCCGGACGTGCCGTTCCTGTGCGACTTCCCGCGCGCGGTGACCCTGACGGATCGTCACCCGTACCGCGAGATCGGGCTGTTCCTCAAGACGCACCGCGGCCGCAGCGAGCAGGTGCTGCGCACGCTGTCCTACTTCGACGGCGTCCACTTCGCCTCCCGCGGCCGGGCCCCGGCGCTCTTCTCGGCCGCGCTGGAGGACCAGACCTGCCCGCCCTCGACCGTCTTCGCGGCGTTCAACGCCTGGGCGCACCAGGACAAGGCGATCGAGGTCTACGACTTCAACGACCACGAGGGCGGCGGCCCGTTCCAGGAGGCGGCGAAGCTGCGCTGGATGCGGTCGTACATCTGATCCGGCCGTTCCCCGCACGCACCCTTCCCTGCCGGTCCGACCGGTCGGTACGTTCATCGGGTCCCGGGCCCGGCCGACCGGCCCGGGGCCGAGTGACGGGCCGCTGGAGGGGTGGGGTTCATGTCCGGGAACGGGCGCCATGGGGACGGGACGCGGGTGCACGGCCACTGCGAGCCGCAATTCGCCGCCGTGCGCCGGGCCTTCGAGGAGAACTTCGGCACGCGGGGGGAACTGGGTGCCGCCGTGGCCGTCGTGCGAGGCGGCCGGACGGTGGTGGACCTGTGGGGCGGCTGGGCCGACGCGGCGCGCACCCGGCCCTGGGAGCGGGACACGCTGGTCAACGTGTGGTCCACCACCAAGGGCCCGGTGGCCCTGTGCGCCCACGTCCTGGCCGACCGCGGCCTGCTGGACCTGGACGCGCCGGTGGCGGCGTACTGGCCCGAGTTCGCCGCGGCGGGCAAGGACAGGGTCCTGGTGCGGCACCTGCTGTCCCACCGCGCCGGGCTGGCCGGGCTGCGCGAGCCGCACTCGCTGGAGCAGCTGTGCGACTGGGAGCTGACCACGCAGCGGCTCGCGGCGACCGCGCCCTGGTGGGAGCCCGGCACCCGGAGCGGCTACCACGCGCTGACCTACGGCCATCTGGTCGGCGAGGTCGTGCGGCGCGTGTCGGGGTTGTCGCCCGGCGCCTTCCTGCGGCGGGAGGTGACCGGGCCGCTGGGGGCCGACTTCGGCATCGGCGTCGTGGAGAAGGACTTCGGGCGGGTGGCGGAGCTGGTCCAGCCGCCCGTCGTGCCGGACGGTGGGCAGGCGACCGCCTCCGCGCGGCCCGCGCCGGTGGTGATCGCCGCTCTGGCCAATCCGCCCGCGTCGGCCGCCGCGGCCAACTCGCCGGCCTGGCGGACCGCCGAGATCCCCGCGGCGAACGGGCACGGCACCGCCCTCGGGGTCGCCGAGGTGTACGCCGTCCTCGCGGGGCGGGGCACCCACCGGGGCGTGCGCCTGCTGTCGCCGCAGGCCGCCGAGCGGGTGCGCGAGGGGCAGGGCCGGTGCCTCGACCTGGTCCTGGGGGCCGGGCTGGGCGGTGAGACGGAGGCCGGGCTGGGGTTGTGGCTCAGCGGCCCGCAGGGCTCCTACGGGCCGAACCCGCGCGCCCTCGGTCACGACGGCTACGGCGGCTCGTGCGGCCTCGCCGACCCGGAGGCCGGCGTCGCCCTCGGGTACGTGATGAACCGCATGGGTCCGCACATCGCGGACGACCCCCGGAAGACGGCGCTGGTGGAGGCCCTCTACGGCGCCTTGTGACGGTGGCGCGGGCGGTGCCCGCGCGCACGATGAGCGGATCGCGGCGACCCTGGGGAGGACGGCCTTCCGACCGATCCGGCACCGTCCCGTGCCGGCCGCCACCGAGAGGAACCCTGTGCGATGAGCACGTTCACCACCTCCGACGGAACCGAGATCTACTACAAGGACTGGGGCTCGGGCCGGCCCGTGGTGTTCAGCCACGGCTGGCCGCTGAACGCCGACGCCTGGGACGGGCAGGCGCGGCTCGTCGCCGAGCACGGCTTCCGCGCGGTGGCGCACGACCGCCGCGGGCACGGCCGCTCGGGCCAGCCGTGGCAGGGTAACCACATGGACCGGTACGCCGACGACCTGGCCGAGCTGATCGAGTCGCTGGATCTGCGGGACGCGGTCCTGGTGGGCCACTCGACCGGCGGCGGCGAGGTGACCCGCTACATCGGACGGCACGGCACGGAGCGGGTCTCCAAGGTCGTGCTGCTGGGCGCGGTCCCGCCGCTGATGCTGCGCACGGAGGCCAACCCCGAGGGCACGCCGAAGGAGGTCTTCGACGGCATCCGCGCGGGCGTGGAGTCCGACCGGTCGCAGTTCTACTGGGACCTGAGCGAGAGTTTCTACGGCTTCAACCGGCCCGGTGCCGCCGTGTCGGAGGGCATGCGCCGGCAGTTCTGGCTGTGGAGCATGCAGGTGGGCCTGAAGGGCGCCTACGACTGTGTCGCGCAGTTCTCGGAGACCGACTTCACCGAGGACCTGGCGCGGATCGACGTCCCGACGCTCGTGGCGCACGGTGACGACGACCAGATCGTGCCGATCGGCGCCTCCGCGCACCGGACGGCCAAGCTGGTGGAGAACGCGACGCTGAAGGTGTACCCGGGCGCCCCGCACGGTCTGGTGGGCGACTACGAGAAGTCCTTCAACGACGATCTGCTGAACTTTCTCCGGAGCTGACTGGCCCTGCGGGGCTGACCGTCCCCGCGGCCCGGGCCACGACCAGACGCGCCCTCGGGCTGCCGTCCGGTCGTCGCCCGAGGCCGGGCAGCGCCCGCAGTTCCACCGCGAAACCGGCGCGCAGCAGCTCGCGCCGGACGTCGCCGAGGCGGAAGGCGCGGTAGTACATGACGAACGGGGGCCGCCACAGCGCGTTGCGCACCCGCATCGCGGTGTCAAAGCCGAGCAGGGCCCAGTAGCCCGGGGAGGCCGGCCGGGGCGGGGCGAGGACGGGGAAGGCGAAGCTGCCGCCCGGCCGCAGGACGGCGCGCACCTGGGCGAACAGGCCGGGCAGTTCGCGTGGCAGGAAGTGCCCGAAGGCGCCGAAGCTCACGACCAGGTCGAAGGCGGACGCGAAGGGCAGGGCACGGGCGTCGGCGCGGACCCAGGAGACCGGCGGACGCGCCGGGCGGGTGCGCTCGCGCGCGATCGTCAGCATGCCCGCACTGAAGTCGACCCCGGTGACCCGCTCCCGGCACACCTCGGCCAGTACGCCGACGCCTGCTCCGGTGCCGCAGCACAGGTCGAGTCCGGCTTCGTAGGGCCCCGTGCCCCGCAGGGCGTCGGCGACGGCGTCGAGGATCACGTCGGGCGTCCGGAACGGGGTGTGGTCGAACTTCGGTGCGAGCAGGTCGTAGCCGCGCTCCACCGACGACAGCGCCTGGACGGCGAGCTCGCGCAGGGTGGGACCCTCGGGGCTGAACATCGGCTCAGCCTAGGGGACTGCGCTGCCGCAGGACGGTCAGCACGCGTTCGCACCAGCGGAGGTTGTCCTCCTCGAAGGAGATGCCTCCCATGAGGGTGAGGTAGGGGCCGATGCGGTCGGTCTCGCGGAGGTAGTCCTCCTCGCTGCGGCCGGCCAGGAGGCGTTCGCGGACGCGCAGGTAGCGGGCGAGCTTGCCGCGGGCCCACTCCCGTCGCTCCTCGACCAGCGCACGGGTCGCCGCGGGATCGACGCCGTCGTCCATGGCCTGGATCTTGATGAGCAGTTCGTCGCGGATGGCGGTGGGCCGCCTGGGCGGCGTGGCGGCGAAGGCCCGCAGGTCCCGGCGGCCCTCCTCGGTGAGGGTGAACATCCGCTTGTCCGGACGCCGTTCCTGGCGCACGACCCGCGCCTGGATCAGGCCGTCCTGGGCGAGCCGCTCCAGTTCCCGGTAGAGCTGCTGGGGGGTGGCGGCCCAGAAGTTGGCCAGCGACACGTCGAACAGCTTGGACAGTTCGTAGCCGGACGCCTCGCCCTCCAGGAGGGCGGCCAGGACGGCGTACTTGAGGGACATGTGGACACCGTACCAAGGCTTGATTAATCTACTGCGCACCTACTCAACTAATTGACTAAGGCGGCCCGAGATGCATGCATTCCGTGAGGCGATCGAAGCCCTCGACCTCGACGCCGCCGAGGCGCTGCTGGCGCCGGACGTGGTGTTCACCAGCCCGGTGGTGTTCAAGCCGTACGCCGGGAAGGCGATCACGGCCGCCATCCTGCGCGCGGTCTCGGAGGTCTTCGAGGACTTCCGCTACGTGCGCGAGATCAACGACGCGCAGGGCCGGGACCACGCCCTGGTCTTCACGGCGCGCGTGGGCGACCGGGAGATCCAGGGCTGCGACTTCATCCACGTCGACGACAACGGCCTCATCGACGAATTCACCGTGATGGTGCGCCCGTTGTCCGGGGCCCAGGCACTCGCGGCCGCCATGGGCGCCCGGTTCGAGCGCATCGCCGAGGACGCCCGGGCCCGCTCCGTGTGAACGAGCGTGCGCGGGCGCCGGATTCGCGCGTCGGGCCGCCGTCCGGGGCCCGTCCGCGGTTGGATGTCCTCATGACGTCCGCCGAGCACGACCGGCTGATGCGGGCCAACCAGGCGAACTGGGACGCCCGCACACCCGTCCATCTCGCCAGCCGCTTCTACGGTCTCGACCAGGACCTCGATCCGGAGCGCTGGTTCGCCCCGTTCGAGTGGGAGGACCTCGGCGACCTCGCCGGACGGGACGTACTGCACCTCCAGTGCCATCTGGGCACGGAGACCCTGGCCTTCGCCCGGCGCGGGGCCCGGGCCGTCGGCCTCGACTTCTCGGCGGCGTCCGTCGCGGCCGCGTCCGGCATCGCGCGCCGGGCCGGCGCCGACGTGCGGTACGTGTGCGCGAACGTCTACGACGCCGTCGAGGCCCTGGACGGGCGGCAGTTCGACGTCGTCTACACCGGCAAGGGCGCCCTGTGCTACCTGCCCGACCTCGACCGGTGGGCGCGGACCGTGGCCCGCCTGCTGCGCCCGGGCGGCCTGCTGTACGTGGTCGAGTTCCATCCCCTGCTCCACGCCCTCGGCCCCAAACCCGCACCCGGCGAGGGCCCGGAACTGCTCCTGCGCCACGACTACCTGGGCGGCGGCGGGCCCGTGCACCGCGACGGGACCCACACCTACACGGACGGCCCCCCGGTCCGCGGCGCCACCGACAGCTACGAGTGGATGCACGGGATCGGCGAGGTCGTCACGGCCTCGGTGAGGGCGGGACTGACCGTGCGACAGCTGCGCGAGACCGGTGAACTCCCCTGGCCGCGCTGGCCGCAGGCGGTGCGCACGGAGTCCGGTTGGTGGCGGCTGCCCGAGCCGCGGATCCCCCTGCTGTACGGGCTGTCGGCCGTCCGCTGACCCCCGGCCTCTCGCCCGGCGCACCGTCCGGGTGGTAGCCCGCGACCGCGACGGCAGGAGCGGTCTGGAGACGCTCCTGGCGCGGGTGCGCGAGACGCCGGACAACGCCGCGTTCCTGCGGCGGGTCCGGCCCACCCTGCCCGCGTGAGGCCCCGGCGACGCCGACGACGGCGAAGCGGCCGACCCCTCATCGGTCCCCTTCGTGCCGGGCCGCCTCCCGCCGGGCTGCCCCCGTCCGGCTGCCTCCATCCGGGTGCCGGCGGCGGGTGTACGGCCCCGTCGGCTGCGTCGGAGAGCCCGTTGGTTTCTACGTTGATTCGTATGATCATCGGATTCTCCTCGAGGCTGGCCGTATCCGCGGGCGCGCTGTGTGCGGCGGGCCTGATGGTCCTGATGCCCGCCGCGGCGGCCGACACCGGGCAGGCGCAGCCCACGGCCCCGCCGGCCGGGCCCAGGGCGGCCGCCCCGCTCCCCTCGCTGCTGCACCGCCCCGGCGTCCAGGTGCGCCCGCGCGCCGGGGCCCCCCGCGTGCCGAAGGTCTCCGCCCTGTCCTGGCTGGTGGCCGACGCCCGGACCGGCGAGGTGCTCGCCGCCCACAACGCGCACCGCAGGCTGCCCCCGGCGAGCACGCTCAAGACGCTCTTCGCGCTCACGGTGCTGCCCTCGCTCCCGGCGGGTGTCCGGCACACCGTCCGCGCGGAGGAGCTGCGGGGCATCGGCGCCGGCAGCAGCCTGGTCGGGGTCGCCGAGGGGCGTACGTACCGCGTCGACGACCTGTGGCGCGGTGTCTTCCTCAACTCGGGCAACGACGCCGTGCACGTCCTGGCCGAGCTCAACGGCGGCTGGCGGACCACGGCCCAGCGGATGCAGGCCAAGGCGCGGTCGCTCGGGGCCCTCGACACCCATGTGGTGTCCCCCGACGGCTACGACGCCCCGGGCCAGGTGTCGTCCGCGTACGACCTGGCGCTCTTCGGCCGGACGGGGCTGCGCAACCCCGACTTCGCCCGCTACTGCGCCACGGTCGAGGCGCAGTTCCCGGGCGCGGGCGGGTCGTACGCGATCCGCAACACCAACCGGCTGCTGAGCGGCACCCACGGTGTGAAGCCTTACCGGGGGATGATCGGCATCAAGAACGGCTACACCAGCAAGGCCGGCAACACCCTGGTGGCGGCGGCGCGCCGGGACGGCCGCACCCTGGTCGTGACGGTGATGAACCCGCAGGACGACGGCGGGTCCACGGTGTACGACGAGGCCCGCGCTCTCCTGGACTGGGGCTTCGGCTCGGCCGGCCGGGTCGAGGCCGTCGGCTCGCTCGGCGCGCCGCGGCCCGCGGCGCGGGCGGCGACGACCCCACCCGCGGTCGCGGCGGCCGTGTCCGGGCAGCCGGAACCCGCCTGGACCTCGGCGGTCCTGATCGCGGGGGCCGCCGGAACGGGAGCCGCGGTCGTCGTCCTGGTGCTGCGCATCCCGGTCCGCAGGAAGAGCCGGCCCTGACGGGTCTCCCGCCGGCCTCACGCGGGCGGCGTGGGCACCCGCGAGGGGCCGGTCCCGGCGGGGTCAGAACACCGACAGACCGGTCAGGGTCGTGAAGCGGTCGAGGGCCGCCACCCCGGCCACCGAGTTGCCCCGCTCGTCCAGGCCGGGGCTCCAGACGCACAGGGTGCAGCGCCCCGGGACGACCGCGACGACGCCGCCGCCCACGCCGCTCTTGCCGGGCAGGCCCACCCGGTAGGCGAAGTCGCCGGCCGCGTCGTAGGTCCCGCAGGTCAGCATGATCGCGTTGATCTGCTTGGCCTGGCTGCGGGTCAGCAGGCGCGTGCCGTCGGCGCGGACGCCGTGCCGGGCGAGGAAGCCCGCGGCGAGGGCCAGGTCGGCGCAGGACGCGGCGATCGAGCACTGGCGGAAGTACTGGTCCAGCAGCGTGGGCACCGGGTTGTCGATGTTGCCGTAGGACGCCATGAAGTGGCCGAGGGCCGCGTTGCGGTCGCCGTGGGTGGACTCGGAGGCCTCGACGGTCCGGTCGAAGGTCAGGTCGGGGTTGCCGCTCTCCGCGCGCAGGAACGCCAGCAGCTCGCCCGAGGCGTCACCGGTGCGGGTGTGCAGCCGGTCGGTGACCACCAGCGCGCCCGCGTTGATGAAGGGGTTGCGCGGGATGCCGTTCTCGTACTCCAGCTGCACCAGCGAGTTGAACGGGTTGCCGGAGGGTTCGCGGCCCACGTGCTCCCACAGGGCGTCGCCCTCGCGGGCCAGGTCCAGGGCGAGGGTGAAGACCTTGGTGATCGACTGCGCGGAGAACGGCTCGCGCCAGTCGCCGACGCCGTACACCGTGCCGTCCGGCTCGGCCACGGCCATGCCGAAGCGGCGCGGGTCGCGGGCGGCGAGCGCCGGGATGTAGTCGGCGGGCCGGCCCCGGCCGGGGGTCCGCTCGATCTCCTCGGCGATGCGCTCCAGGACCGGCTGGAAGGTGGTCGGCGACGTCATGATCGGCATTGTCCCTCCCGGCCGGTCCGCTCGCGCGTCCCCGGGTCAGCCCCGCGAGGGGCCGCTGCCGGCCAGCACCTCGGGCCGCAGCAGGTCCGCGAGCCGGTCGGCCGGCAGCAGGCCCTTGTCGAGGACGAGTTCGGCCACGCCCCGGCCGGTGGCGAGGGCTTCCTTGGCGATCTCGGTGGCCGCCGTGTAGCCGATGTGCGGGTTGAGGGCGGTCACCAGGCCGATGGAGTTCTCCACGCTCGCCCGCAGCGCCTCGGTGTTGGCGGTGATGCCGGACACGCACCGCTCGGCGAGCGTCACGCAGGCGTTGCGCAGATGCGTGACGGACTCCGACAGGGAGTGCAGGATGATCGGCTCGAACGCGTTGAGCTGGAGCTGTCCCGCCTCGGCGGCCATGGTGATGGCGACGTCGTTGCCGATCACCTCGAAGGCGACCTGGTTGACGACCTCCGGGATCACCGGGTTGACCTTGCCCGGCATGATCGACGAACCGGCCTGCACCGGGGGCAGGTTGATCTCGCCCAGCCCGGCACGCGGCCCGGAGGACAGCAGCCGCAGGTCATTGCAGCTCTTGGACAGCTTCACGGCGACGCGCTTGAGCACGCCGGACATCTGCACGAACGCGCCGCAGTCCTGCGTCGCCTCCACCAGGTCGGCCGCGGTCACCAGGGGCAGGCCGGTGAGGGCGGAGAGGTGGCGGCGGGCCGACTCGGCGTACCCGGCGGGGGCGTTGAGGCCGGTGCCGATGGCGGTGGCGCCCAGGTTGATCTCGTGGATCAGCTCCACGGCCTCGGCGAGCCGGGCCCGGTCCTCGTCCAGCATGACGGCGTAGGCCGTGAACTCCTGCCCCAGCGTCATGGGGACCGCGTCCTGCAACTGGGTGCGGCCCATCTTGAGCACGTCGCGGAACTCGACGGCCTTGGCGGCGAACGCGTCCTGGAGGACCGCCATCGCGTCGAGCAGCCCGCGCACGGCGAACACCGTGGCGATCTTCACGGCGGTCGGGTAGACGTCGTTGGTCGACTGGCCGAGGTTGACGTCCTCGTTGGGGTGCAGGTGGCGGTAGTCGCCCTTGGCGTGGCCGAGCAGTTCCAGCGCCCGGTTGGCCACGACCTCGTTGGCGTTCATGTTGGTCGAGGTGCCCGCGCCGCCCTGGATGACGTCGACGACGAACTGGTCGTGCAGCTTGCCGGCGCGGATCTCCCGGCACGCCTCGACGATCGCGGCGGCCTTGCGGGGCTCCAGCAGGCCGAGTTCCTCGTTGGCGAGGGCGGCGGCGGCCTTGACCGCGGCCAGCGCGTCGACCAGGTGCGGGTAGGCCGAGATGGGCGTGCCCGTGATGGGGAAGTTCTCCGTGGCCCGCAGGGTGTGGACACCCCAGTAGGCCTCGGCGGGAACGTCACGGTCGCCGAGCAGATCGTGCTCGGAACGGGTGGCGGCGGTCATGAGGGTGAGAGATCCCTTGTCTGAGAAACGGGGGTGGACGTGCGCCCTTCGGGGGCGCGGGGAACTGCGTGAGCGACCACGGCGGCCCCGCGGCCGCCGGACGGGAGCGGCTCGGCACGAGCTCAGGCGCAGGCAGCACCGGCAGGAGACCCCAGCAGGGGAACGGGCCGCACCCGCCCGACCTCCCGCCCACCTCCGAGCAGCGGCTCACCCTCGAACTCCTTGAGCAGCCCGGGGTCGACGCCGGCCCGGACCAGTGCCGCGGCGGTCACCGGCACCCGCGCCCGGTTCGCCCCGTCGGCGATCTTCACCGCGACGGCCCGGCCGTCGGCCAGTGCGGCGACCTGGACGCCCTCGAAGCCGTCCTTGGACAGCAGCCCCGGCACGGCCCGCATCAGCGCGGCGACGTCCCGGCCGGAGCCGGAGGCCATCTCGGCGTGCTCGCGCATGGCGTCGGCGACGCGGGCCTCGGGCGTGCCCGGGGCGGCCGCGACGATCCGGGCGGTGGCCCGGGCCAGTCCGTGCAGGGAGAGGGAGAACAGGGGCGCGCCGCAGCCGTCGACGCTCACCCGGGCGATGCGCTGCCCGGTGAGGTCCTCGACGATCTCGGCGACGGCCTGCTGGAGCGGGTGGGCCGGGTCGAGGTAGTTCTCCAGCGGCCAGCCGTTGAGGGCGCAGGTGTAGAGCATGGCCGCGTGCTTGCCGGAGCAGTTCTGGGCGAGCCGTGAGGGCAGCCGGCCCGCGCGCACCCAGGCGTCCCGGACGGCCGGGTCGTACGGCATGTCGGGGACGTTGCGCAGGTGGTCCTCGCCGAGCCCGGCGAGTTCGAGGATGCGCCGGGCCCCGGCGAGGTGGCGTTCCTCGCCGGAGTGGCTGGCCGCGGCCAGCGACAGCAGTTCGCCGTCCAGCGGGAGTCCGGCCCGGACCATGGCGACGGCCTGGACGGGTTTGATCGCGGAGCGCGGGTAGAAGGCGGCCTCGACGTCTCCGAGCCGGAACGTGACCTCTCCGTCGGCGTCGAGGACGACGACGGAGCCGTGGTGGACGCCCTCGACGACGCCGTCGCGGACGAGGTGGGCGACGGGGGCGTGTGCGGGTTCGCGGACAAGGGGTGCGTCCGCGGGGGAGCTGCTGAACATCACTGCCTGCTTCCTCTGGAACGGCGCGTCGGTCACGTGCCGGATCCGGTGGTGGACGTGCGGGCGACACGGCCGCGGACGGCGAGCCGTCCGGCGACCGGGGCCGCGGCGATCAGCGGCAGGTACAGCACGGTGGTGCGTCCGGCGCCGCCGCCAACGGAACGTTTCTGCACCTCGTCGTGCAGGGACTGCCCGCTCAACGCCCGGCTCCGCCGTCCGGGGGCCCGTCCGCCGTGCGCGGCGAGCGCACGATGTCGGTGAGGGTCGTCTCGACACGGTCGAGGTGGTGGGTCATGGCCGCCACGGCGTCGTCCTCGCTGCCGTCGGTCAGCGCCTCGACGATCGCGCGGTGCTCGCGGTTGGACTGCTCGCGGCGGCCGCCGAGTTCGTTGAGGAAGGCGGACTGGCGGGCCAGGGCGTCCCGGATCTCCTCGATGACCCGCCGGAAGACCGGGTTCTGGGCCGCCTCGGCGACGGCGAGGTGGAACAGCGTGTCCATCGCGACCCACGCGGTGGTGTCCGTCTCCCGCTCCATCCGGTCCATCAGATGGGCCAGGTGATCGAGGTTCTCCGGGGTGCGGCGCAGGGCGGCGTACCCCGCGACGGGGATCTCGACGTGGCGGCGCACCTCCATCAGGTCGCTGGCCGCGTAGTCGCCGAAGGTCGGGTCCTCGACGGCGGCGGCGACGACGAAGGTGCCCTTGCCGGTGCGGGACACGGTCAGGCCCATGGTCTGGAGCGCCCGCAGCGCCTCACGCAGCACGGGCCGGGAGACCTCGAGGGTGCGGCACAGCTCCGCTTCGGACGGGAGCTTGTCGCCGATGGCGTACTCGCCCCGCTCGATGGCGCCGCGCAGGTGTGCCAGGACCGCTTCCATGGCGCTCACGCGCCGCACGGGCTGTCCGGCTGTCCGGCTGTCTGACAGGTTCACGGGGGCGATACTCCGTCCCGACCGCTCGTCCTGTCAAGCCGGTCGTGCCGCCCGCGCCGGCCCTTCCTGCCGGTTTCCGCGCCCCGACGCCCTCCGGCACCTCCCGGACGCGCCCCTCACAGGCGCACCAGCGCGGCCCCGGCGAAGGCCGCGGCGACGCCCACCGACACACTCGCGGCGACGTTCAGGGCCGCCCGCAGTCCCGCCCCGGTCTCCGCCAGGCGCAGGGTCTCGTAGGAGAACGTCGAGTACGTCGTCAGCGCCCCGCACAGGCCGGTGCCGAGCAGGAGCTGCAGCTGGGCGCCGGCGCCGGTGAGCAGACCGAGGACCAGGCAGCCGGTGACGTTCACTGTGAAGGTGCCCCACGGGAAGACCGAGTCGTGCCGGGCCTGGACCGCCCGGTCGGTGAGGTAGCGCAGCGGGGCGCCCACCATCGCGCCGCAGACGACCAGCAGCCAGTTCACGGCGACTTCTTACCCTCCGTGTCCGGGTTGCCGGGATCGTCCCCGCTTCCGGCGCAGCGGATCACCTCGCACGCGTCGACGGTGACGAGCCCGCCGGTGACGAGGTCCTGAAGCTGCGGCAGGAAGGCGCGCACCCGCGGGGCGCTGTCGACGACCACGACCGCCACGGGCAGGTCCTCGCCGAGCGAGAGCAGCCGTGCGGTGTGGATGAGGGAGGAGGCGCCGAAGCCCTCGATGCCGCGGAAGACGGAGGCGCCCGCGAGTCCCGCCGCGTGGGCCCGGTGGACGATCTCCGTGTAGAGGGGCCTGTGGCGCCAGGTGTCGTTCTCGCCGACGATGACGGTGAGCCGCAGGGCCGTACCCGTCGATGCGGTCATGACTGCCTCCTTGCGAGGGCGGCGCGGATCGCCGCGCTGCGGGCGGAGCGGGTCGCCGCCGCGGCGAGCCACACCGCCGCGAGGGCGGCGAGCGGGGTCGCCGCGAGGTAGGCGAGTCCGGTCGCCACTCTGCCGTCGTCGATCAGCTGCCGGACATCCACCGCGTAGGTCGAGAAGGTGGTGAACCCGCCGAGGACGCCGGTGCCGAAGAAGGGGCGGACCAGCGGGTGGGCCGTCCGGACCTCGGTGATCAGCACCATGAACACGCCGATCACGGCGCAACCGGCGATGTTCACCCAGAGCGTCGTCCAGGGGAAGGCGCCGTGCGGCGACGGCCACGCGAGGCCCGCCGCGTACCGGGCGGTGGCGCCCGCCGCCCCGCCCAGCGCCACCACGGCGACCACGGGCGCCTGGGCACGCCGGGAGGACGCCCGGCGGGAGCCGGCCGGGCGGCTGAAGGGCTCCTGAGGGGCTGTCACGGTGGTGCGTCTCCTACTCGCCGGGGCCCGGGGTGCGGGCGTGTGCCGTCGCAAGTAGGGACCGTTGGCGGCGTCCTGCCGCGGTTCGGGTACGGCGGGCCCCACCGCCGCGCCGCGGTGGACCCCCGCGGCCGCGTTCAGGTTAACCCCGGCCGCGCGACGGGGTCACGTCGAGGGCTCGCCCCTCGGGGCCCGCCTACCAGCCCTTCTCGAACATGCGGGCCACCTCGGCGATCCGCATGTCGTCCCGGTGGTAGCGCACCACGCCGGCGGACCGGGTCGAGCGCAGCAGGCCGGCCGCCTCCAGCAGGCGCAGATGGGTGAGGGCGACCGGCGCCGCCAGCGCGAACCGCTCGGCCACGTCGTCCACGGTGACCCCGTCGGCGGCGGGTCCGGGCTCCTTGAGCCAGGCCAGGATGCGCAGCCGCGTCTCGTCGGTGGGAGTCCTCAGCATGTCGTGCCCCTGCCCCGCGGCTGTGCCCTCACCGCGCCCTCCCACTGTCTCGCAGCTCCGGCGGCCCTGTCCGGCACTCGCACGCGTTGACCGATACCGAACTGCCGTGGCGCTGAGCGGAGTTCATGATCGGCGAGTGTGCGGGGAGAACGGCCCCTGCTGCCGGTCCCGGACGGGCCGGACGGGTGCCGGACGAGCCGGACGGGGCCTGACCAACGGGGGCCGCCCACGCGCGACTTTCAGCGCCGCACCAGGGCGAGCACACTCAGCCCGAACATCGCGACGCCCAGGGGGAGATGGACGGACGGCACGTGCGCGATGCCGAGCACGACCTGGACCGACGCGAGGAGGAGGAAACCCGCCGCGTGCCCGACGGGCCGCGCCGAGCCGCCGCCCGGCTTCCAGGCCAGGACCGCCGCGAGCAGGTACAGCATCGACGCCCCGTACATCACCCGCGCCCCGACGCCGTGCAGCGACTCCCCGTAGGACGAGGTCAGCAGCAGCCCGGCGGAGACCGCCTGGAGGAAGATGGTCAGTGTCTGCAGGGCGATCGCGAACTGCAGGAAGGAGATGCCGCGCGGTGCCGTCGCCTGTGTGGCCATGTCAGTCCCCTGTTCCGCCCGGCCGGGCAGCAGATCGGTAAGGTCTCACCGGTCCGACGAAGCGGGCGCGCGAAAGGTAAGGCGAGCCGGTGGCCGGGGGGCATCCGATGACGGGGACGGACACGGACGGGACGGCCGGTGAACGGCGCCGGCTCATCAACGTCGCCTACCGCCTGCTGGGCTCGCTGGCCGAGGCGGAGGACGCCGTGCAGGAGGCGTACGCCCGGTGGTACGCGCTGCCCGTGGGCCGGCGGCGGGAGATCTGCTCCCCCGGCGCCTGGCTGACGACCGTGACCGGCCGCATCTGCCTGGACGTGCTCGGCTCGGCGCGGGCCCGGCGCGAACGGTATGTCGGCGCATGGCTCCCCGAGCCGCTGCCCGACCGGGCCGAGTGGGGCCGCGGCCGGGCCACCGACCCGGCCGACCTGATGGTCCTGGACGAGTCGGTGACCATGGCCTTCCTCGTCGTGCTGGAGTCGATGACACCCGCCGAGCGGGTGGCGTTCGTCCTGCACGACGTCTTCCGCTACCCGTTCGCCGAGATCGCCGGCGTCCTCGGCCGGACCCCGGCCGCCTGCAAGCAGCTCGCGGCCTCCGCCCGGCGCCGGGTGGGCGCCGCTCCCGCTCCCGCCGCGGCCGGTCAGGCGGACGTGGTCCGGCGGGTGCGGCGGGCCTGGGAGGACAAGGACATCGCGGCCCTCGTGGACGTCCTCGACCCGGCCGCCGTGATGACCGCCGACGGCGGTGGCGTGGCCGGTGCGGCACTGCGTCCGGTGGAGGGCGCCGCCGGCATCGCCCGGTACATGGCGGGGATCGCCGACCGGTCGCCGGGACTCGAACTCCTGGAGCGGTCGGTCAACGGGGTGCCCGGGCTGGTGGCCCGGCGGGCCGGCGCCGTCCTGACCGTCGCCTCGTTCGAGGTCGCGGACGGGCGCGCCACGCGGATCTGGGTGGTGCGCAATCCGGAAAAACTGCGGCCGTGGGCGCGGGCCGGCCAGGACCCCTGCCGATGATCCGGACGCCCGGGCCGCCGGCGGACCGTGGACGGGCACTGCATGCACACTCATGGAACCCCCCGGCCGGTGTTACCGTGCACCTATGGCAGCGACGACGGCCGGTGTGCGGCTCGAGGAACGGTGGCGGGACATCCTGTCGGCGCACGCGCGCACGATGTGCGAGATCGACCGGGCGCTGCATCCGCACGGCCTCGGCGCCTCCGACTTCGAGGTGCTGGACATGCTGGTGACCGCGGCGGCCGACGAGGGCGCGCAGTGCCGGGTGCAGAACCTGGTGGGGCGGGTCCACCTCAGCCAGAGCGCGCTGTCCCGGCTGATCGCCCGGCTGGAGAAGGACGGACTGGTGACGCGGTCCGTCTGCGTGGAGGACCGGCGCGGGGTGTGGGTGTCCCTCACGGACAAGGGGCGTGCCCTGCACGCCGAGGTGCTGCCGTTGCAGCGGGCCGCACTGGCCCGGACCCTGGGCGAGTAGCGCCCGGGCCCGGACGGGGCCGGTGGCCCTACGGGCGCGCCAGCAGGGTGCGCACTCCCTCCGAGGTGAGCGTCAGGCGGTGCTCCGAACTGCCGTCGATGGTGAGCGACAGGTCGTCGGCCGGCCATTGGGCGGCCAGGGCGCCGAGCGGTACCAGACGGTAGCGGGACACGAACGGCAGCAGCCCGGCCATCTCCATCTCGGAGGTGAACACGGGCACCACGGGCTCGCCGCCCGGCTGCTCCAGCACGGGCAGCGCCACCGCCGAGGGGTTGGCGGCTTCGCCGTCGCTCGCGTCGTCGGGCACGGGGATGAGCACGTCGCTGTTGGCGAGCGCGTCCAGTGCCGCCGCGTCCTCCGTGTTCTCGGCGAGGACGTCCAGAGCCCGCTGGGCGGGCGTGGGCGTGGGGTCGTTTGCAGGTGTCTCCATGGCAGATTCCCTGGTAGCGGCGGTCGTGCGTGCCGCCCGGGACATGATCCGCCCCGGGCGCGTTCCTGCTCGCGTACCCGAACGGGCCGGGCGCAACCCTTGCGGATCTTGAGGGTTCCGGGGTCCGTCGGCAGCCGCTCCCCCGCGCAGCCCGGGGTCCGCGGGTGTCCGCGGTCCGGGCGGTCGGGAGGGGAGCGCAGCCGGACGGACTACGGTCGCCCTGCGGCGGCGCGGCGCCAGGCGGAGTCCCGCAGCAGCCGCAGGCCGTTGAGGCCCACCAGGACCGTGGACCCCTCGTGGCCGGCGACGCCCAGCGGCAGCGGCAGGTCGCCGGCGAGGTCCCAGACGACGAGCCCGGCGATGAACCCGCCCGCGATCACGAGGTTCTGCACGACGAGCCGGCGCGCGCGGCGGGACAGGGCGACGACGGCGGGTACGGCGGCGAGTTCGTCGCGCACGATCACGGCGTCGGCGGTCTCCAGGGCGAGATCGGACCCGGCCCGGCCCATGGCGATCCCGGTGTGGGCGGCGGCCAGGGCGGGCGCGTCGTTGACGCCGTCGCCGACGACCAGCACACGGCGTCCGGCCCGCTCCAGTTCCCGCACGGCGGTCAGCTTGTCCTGGGGCAGCAGCCCGGCGCGCACGTCGGTGATGCCGGACTCGGCGGCGACCCGCGCCGCGGCCCGGGCGTTGTCGCCGGTGAGGAGCAGCGGAGCGGCGCCGGTGAGCGCGGTCAGGGAGGCGACCGTGCCGGCGGCGTCGGGGCGCAGCCGGTCGGCGATACCGAGCAGTCCGGCGGGAGCGCCGTCCACGACGACCAGCACCGCGGTACGGCCGGACTCCTCCAGTTCCGCGGCCGTCGCCGCCGCCGTGTCCGCGAGGCGGGCGGGCGCGCCGACCGCGACCGTGCGGCCGTCGACGACGGCGCTCACTCCGACGCCGGGCGTGGAGGTGAAGTCGTGGGCGGCGGGCACGGGCAGGCCGCGTGCGCGGGCGGCCGCCACGACCGCCCGGGCCAGGGGGTGCTCGCTGGGCTGCTCGGCGCCGGCCGCCAGGGCCAGCACCTCCTCCTCGTCGAGGCCGGACCCGGGCAGGGTGCGGACTTCGGTGACGCGCGGGCTGCCCTCGGTGAGCGTGCCGGTCTTGTCGAGGGCCGCCGCGTCCACCTGCCCGAGCCGCTCCATCACCACGGCGGACTTCACCAGGACGCCGTGCCGTCCGGCGTTGGCGATGGCGGAGAGCAGGGGCGGCATGGTGGCCAGGACGACCGCGCACGGGGACGCCACGATCATGAACGTCATGGCGCGCAGCAGGGCCTCGGTGAGGTCCTCGCCGGCGGCCAGGGGCACCAGGAAGACGGCCAGGGTGGCGGCGACCATGCCCAGCGAGTAGCGCTGCTCGACCTTCTCGATGAACAGGTGCGTGGGTGCCTTGGTCCCGGACGCCTCCTGCACCATGCGGACGATCCGGGCGATGACCGAGTCGGACGCGCCGCGCTCGACCCGGACCCGCAGGGCGCCCGTGCCGTTGAGCGTGCCCGCGAACACCTCGTCGCCCCGGCCCTTGGGCACGGGCAGCGGTTCACCGGTGATGGTCGCCTGGTCCACCTCGCCGGCCCCGTCGAGCACCCGGCCGTCGGCACCGATCCGCTCGCCCGGGCGGACGAGGACCGTGTCGCCGACCGACAGCTCCTCCACGGCGACGGTGTGCTCGGTGCCGTCGGGGGCGATGCGGGTGGCGGTGGCGGGGGCCAGGTCGAGCAGTCCGCGGACGGAGTCGGCGGTCCGGGCCGTGGCCAGCGCCTCCAGGGCACCCGAGGTGGCGAAGATGACGATGAGCAGGGCGCCGTCCATGACCTGCCCGATGGAGGCCGCGCCCAGGGCGGCGACGACCATCAGCAGGTCGACGTCGAGGGTGCCGTTCTTCAGCGCCCTGAGGCCCTCCCGGCCCGGCTCCCAGCCACCCGACACGTATGCCAGTGCGTACAGCGGCCCCCAGGTCCAGGCGGGCGCGCCGGTGAGCTGGAGGGGCAGGGCGAGCAGGAAGCAGGCGGTGGCCGCCGCGGCCCACCGGGCTTCGGGCAGCGTGAGCAGCCGGGTGCGCCGCCGTGGTGCGCTCCCGGTGCGCGCGGGCTCCGCCCGGCCGGCGGGCCGCGGCGTGAGGGTGGAGGTCATGGGAGGGGCCCTTCGGGCGGGGACGCGTGAGGCCCCCACCTTACAGGAACACATGAAGACCCATTCATGCCTTCATGTGCCGTCGGCGGTCGTCCGCCTCCCCTGGCGGACGGCCGCCGCGCGCGCCTCAGGTGTCGAAGTCCACCGTCAGTTCGTCCGACACCGGGTACGACTGGCAGGTCAGGACGTAGCCGGCGTCGACCTCGGCGGGCTCCAGGGCGAAGTTGCGGCGCATGTCGGCCTTGCCGTCGGTGACCAGGGCCCGGCACGTGCCGCAGACGCCGCCCTTGCACGCGAAGGGCAGGTCGGGCCGGGTCTCCTGGGCGCCTTCGAGCAGGGTGCGCTCGCGGGGCAGGGCGGAGGTGGTGGAGCGCCCGTCCAGGGTGACGGTGACCTGGCTGACCGGCCCGGAGGGGCCCGCCTCGGCGTGGTGGACCTCGCGGACGGGTTCGTCGCCGGCGTAGAACAGCTCCTGGTGGACGCGGTCGGCGGGGACGCCGAGGCCGGCCAGGACCTGCTGGGCGGAGCGGACCATGCCGTGCGGGCCGCACAGCCACCAGTGGCCGGCGGACTCCACGTCGACCAGCGCGTCGACGAGCGCCGCCAGCCGCTCGGCGTCGAGGCGGCCGGACAGCAGCTCGGCCTCGCGGGGTTCGCGCGACAGGACGTGGGCCAGCTGGAAGCGCGTCGGGTACAGGTCCTTCAGGTCGGCCAGTTCGTCCGCGAACATCACCGTGCCGGTGCGGCGGTTGCCGTACAGGAGGGTCACGCGCGAGCGGGGGTCGGCGGCCAGGACGGACTCGGCGATGGAGATCATGGGCGTGATGCCGGAACCGGCGGCGATCAGGACGTGGTGCCCGGGGGCGGTGAGGTCCGGGGTGAACGCCCCGGTCGGCGCCATCACCTCGACCAGGTCGCCGGGGCGCACCTCGTGCACCAGCCAGGACGAGAACAGGCCGCCGGGGACGACCCGCACGCCGATGCGCGGGGCCGTGCCCGCGGGTGAGCAGATCGAGTAGGAGCGGCGCTCGTCGCGGCCGTCGATCTCGCGCCGCAGCGTGAGCGACTGACCCGGCGCGAAGGCGAACTCCCCGGCGAGGTCCGGCGGGATGTCGAAACCGACCGCCACCGCGTCCTCGCACAGCGGACGCACCTCGGCGACCCGCAGGGAGTGGAAGACCGGACGTCGGCGGGCACGCGCGGGTACCCCCGGGGAGGGGGCCGGCTCCATCAGGTCCTCCATCAGATCTCCTTGAGGTACTCGAACGGCTCGCGGCAGGCGAGGCAGCGCCACAGGGCCTTGCAGGACGTGGCGCCGAAGCGGGAGGTCTCCTCGGTGTCGGGGTGACCGCAGCGCGGGCAGGGCACCGAGCGGCGGGTCGGCGACAGCACGAGCGGGACCGGTCCCGCGGCGCGGGCGGGTGCGGCGCCGGGCGGGGCGATGCCGTGCTCGGCGAGCTTGCGGCGGCCCTCGTCCGTGATCCAGTCGCTGGTCCACGGCGGGTCCAGGACGGTACGGATCTCCACGCGCGCGTACCCGGCGTCACGCAGCCGGGCGGCCACCCCGGCGCGCATCTCCGCCATGGCCGGGCAGCCCGAGTAGGTGGGGGTCAGGCTCGCGACGACCGTGCCGTCCTCGGCGAGCGACACCTCGCGCAGCACGCCGAGGTCGGCCAGGGTGAGCATGGGCAGCTCCGGGTCGGGCACCTGCTCGGCGATCCGCCGTGCCCGCCGGGCGTCGAGCAGCGTCGTCACCATGTCGCCTCCGGGTGCGCCCGCGCCACGCTCTGCAACTCGGCCAGCAGGGGCACGAGATGCCCGGTGTGCTCGCCGGAGCGGCCCGAACCGGGCAGGGGCCGGTAGACCGGCATGGGCAGTCCGGCCGCCTCGGTCACCTGGCGCAGGACGGCGACGACCTCCTCGCGCACGTCGTACGCGGTGAACAGCTCGCCGAGGTAGGGCGCCACCTGCTCCTGCGCCCTGCGCATCCGCCGGTGCGACTCCTCGGTGCCGTCGCCGAGGCGCACGGCCCATTCCGCGGCGTACTGCCGGTGGTAGGCCAGTTCCTTCACGCCCTTGGCGGCGATCGCCGCGAGGACCGGGTCGGGGTGGCCGGTGAGCCGCTCGAAGTGCGCGAGCCGCCAGCTGGAGAGCACCAGCAGCCGGACGATCGAGAACGCGAAGTCCCCGTTGGGCAGTTCGGCCAGACGGACGTTGCGGAAGTCGCCGGCGTCGCGGAAGTAGGCGAAGGCGTCCTCGTCGCGGCCGGTGCCGTCGACCTGGCCCGCGCGGGAGTAGAGGAGGCGGGCCTGGCCCAGCAGGTCCAGGCCGATGTTGGCGAGGGCCACCTCCTCCTCCAGCTCGGGGGCGCGGGTCGTCCACTCGGCGAGTCGCTGGGCCGCCACCAGGGCGTCGTCGGCCAGGTCGACGCAGAGGCCGGCCAGTTCGCCGACGTCCACGCCGTCCGGGACGGTCGTGTCGACGCCGTGCAGGGGGTCCTCGAAGCCGGTGCCGTAGGCCCAGCGGGTGTCGTCCTCGTGTCCCTCGGCGAGGGTCAGGTAGACGTGGTCGTCGCTCATGCCCTCTCCTTCAGATGTGCGGGACGTCGTCGGGGATGTCGTAGAAGGTCGGGTGGCGGTAGACCTTGTCGGCGCTCGGCTCGAAGAAGGGGTCCTTCTCGTCGCGCGTGGAGGCGGCGATGTGCTCCGAGCGCACGACCCAGATGGACACGCCCTCGTTGCGGCGGGTGTAGAGGTCGCGGGCGTGGGTGAGCGCCATGCGGTCGTCGGCCGCGTGCAGCGAGCCCACGTGGACGTGGTTCAGGCCGCGCTTGCCGCGCACGAACACCTCGTACAGGGGCCAGTCCTGCTTGCCGGCGGTCATGCCACCGCTCCCTTCCGCGTCCGGGACGCCTGCTTGGCGGCGTGGGCGGTGGCCGCCTCACGCACCCAGGCGCCCTCCTCGTGGGCCGTGCGGCGCCGGGTCATGCGCTCCTCGTTGCACGGTCCGTCGCCCTTGATGACCCTCATCAGCTCGTCCCAGTCGGGCGTGCCGAAGTCGTGGTGTCCCCGCTCCTCGTTCCAGCGCAGCTCCGGGTCCGGGAGTGTCACACCGAGCTTGTCGGCCTGCGGCACGGTCATGTCGACGAAGCGCTGGCGCAGTTCGTCGTTGCTGTGCCGCTTGATCTTCCAGGCCATGGACTGCGCCGAGTTGGGCGAGGCCTCGTCGGGGGGGCCGAACATCATCAGCGACGGCCACCACCAGCGGTTCACCGCGTCCTGCACCATCGCGCGCTGCTCGGGGGTGCCGCGCATCATCGTCATCAGCAGCTCGTAGCCCTGCCGCTGGTGGAAGGACTCCTCCTTGCAGATCCGCACCATGGCCCGCGCGTACGGCCCGAAGGAGGAGCGGCACAGCGGCACCTGGTTGCAGATCGCGGCGCCGTCCACGAACCAGCCGATGACACCCACGTCGGCGAAGCTCATCGTCGGGTAGTTGAAGATCGACGAGTACTTCTGGCGGCCCTCGATGAGACGCTCGGTGAGGTCGGCGCGGTCGGCGCCCAGCGTCTCCGCCGCCGAGTACAGGTACAGCCCGTGCCCCGCCTCGTCCTGGACCTTGGCGAACAGGATGGCCTTGCGGCGCAGCGACGGCGCCCGGGTGATCCACTCGCCCTCGGGCTGCATGCCGATGATCTCGGAGTGTGCGTGCTGCGCGATCTGCCGGACCAGTGTCTTCCGGTAGCCCTCGGGCATCCAGTCGCGCGGCTCGATGCGCTGGTCCCGCGCGATCGTCGCCTCGAAGTGCTGCTGGGGAACCGGCTCGGCGCCGTCCGCCCCCGCGGGGCTGGAGTGTGTCGTGTCCATCCGTCCCACTTCCCAACCGACCATTCGTTCGGTCCATGCTATCCAAGCCGGGGCGCCTTGGTAAGCCCCCGGCTCTTGACAGCCCCCGTGACGGCTTGATTACTTGGCGCCAAGCTAACCGAATGGTCGGTCGGGCTACAAGGTGGTGCGTGAAGTGACCGGAACCGCTGACGCGACGACGCCCGCGGAGGCCATGTTCGCCGCGGACCGGGCCTCCCGGGGCCTCGGGATCGAACTGCTGGAACAGGGCGCGGGCACCGCGGTGCTGCGCATGACCGTGACCGGGTCGATGGTGAACGGCCACGGCATCGCACACGGCGGGTACGTCTTCCTCCTCGCCGACACGGCGTTCGCCTGCGCGTGCAACAGCCATGGTCCGGTGACCGTCGCGGCGGGCGCGGACATCTCGTTCGTCGCCCCGGCACGCGAGGGCGACGTCCTGGTGGCGAGGGCGGAGGAACGCACCCGGTACGGCCGCAGCGGCCTGTACGACGTGACCGTCCTGCGGGGCGACGACGTGGTGGCCGAGTTCCGGGGCCGCAGCCGCACCATCCACAGCACGAGGTCCGAGGAGCCGGCATGACCAGCCACACGCAGACCACGCCGGGCGCCGTGGACCCTGCCGGACGGCGCCGGGGCGAGCCCCTCCCCCACGCCCTCCTGGACGACGCCGAGCGCCTCACCCGCGAGGAACTGCGCGCGCTCCAGCTGGACCGGCTGCGCCGGAGCCTGCGGCACGCCTACGACAACGTCGAGACATACCGCGCGAAATTCGACGCGGCCGGCGTGCAGCCCGAGGACTGTAGCTCCCTGGAGGACCTGGCCCGCTTCCCCTTCACGACCAAGGCCGACCTGCGCGACACCTACCCGTTCGGCATGTTCGCCGTCCCCATGGACCGGGTGCGGCGCGTGCACGCCTCCAGCGGCACCACCGGCCGCCCCACGGTGGTCGGCTACACCGAGAACGACCTGTCGATGTGGTCGGACCTGGTCGCCCGGTCGATCCGGGCCGCCGGCGGCCGCCCGGGGCACAAGGTGCACATCTCCTACGGCTACGGGCTGTTCACCGGCGGCCTCGGCGCCCACTACGGCGCGGAGCGCGCCGGCTGCCTGGTGATCCCGGCCTCCGGCGGCATGACCGCGCGCCAGGTGCAGATCATCCAGGACTTCCGGCCCGAGATCATCATGGTCACCCCGTCCTACATGCTGACCCTGCTCGACGAGTTCGAGCGGCAGGGCCTCGATCCGCGGGCCAGCAGCCTGCGCGTGGGCATCTTCGGCGCGGAGCCGTGGACCGAGCAGATGCGCCGCGAGATCGAGGAGCGGACGGACATCCACGCCGTGGACATCTACGGGCTGTCCGAGGTGATCGGCCCGGGCGTCGCCCAGGAGTGCGTGGAGACCAAGGACGGCCTGCACGTCTGGGAGGACCACTTCTACCCCGAGGTGGTCGACCCGATCACCGGCGAGGTGCTGCCCGAGGGCGAGGAGGGCGAGCTGGTCTTCACCTCGCTCACCAAGGAGGCCCTGCCGATCGTCCGCTACCGCACCCGCGACCTGACCCGGCTGCTGCCGGGCACGGCCCGGCCCGCCTTCCGCCGCATCCAGAAGATCACCGGCCGCTGCGACGACATGATCATTCTGCGCGGTGTGAACGTCTTCCCCAGCCAGATCGAGGAGATCGTGCTGCGCACCCCCGGGGTCGCACCACACTTCCAGATCCAGCTGACCCGGCGCGGCCGCCTGGACCACATGGGGGTCCGGGTCGAGAGCCGGCCCGGCACCCCGCCGGAGTCGCGTGACGCGGCGGCGCGGGCGATCGCGAAGGACGTGAAGGACGGCGTGGGCGTCACGGTCGACGTGACGATCGTCGAGCCGGAGACCCTGGAGCGGTCCGTCGGCAAGCTCAAGCGGGTCAAGGACCTGCGCGAGGAGTGAGGGCCGGCCGGGTGGCGGTCGGGCAGGGGCGGTCAGGAACGGCACCGCACGGGGGTGACCGACGCCTCGCCGGGTGCTGCGGGCTCCGCGTGCGCCTCGCCCCCGCCGGGCGCCCCCGGCCGGGTGTGCACCGCGTACGCCGAGGTCCGCCCGGTCGCCCCGGTCTCGTGCGACCCGGGGTACGCCTCGGGTGAGGTGTGCGCCCCGGGCGAGGTGTGCGCCTCAGGTGATGTGTGTGCCTCGGGCGAGGTGTGCGCACCGGTCCGGGTGTGCGCCCCGGGCGAGGTGTGCGCACCGGTCCGGGTGTGTGCCGTGAGCGCGGTGGACGCACCCGGCTCGGTGGACGCACCCGGCTCCGTGGAAGTGCCCGGCTCCGCGGATGCCCCCGGCTCGGTGGGTGATCCGGGCCCGGTCGCCGTCCGGGACCGGACCGGCTTGCGGATCAGCAGCAGGGCCGCGTCGTCGTGCAGCCTGCCGCCCACGTGCGCCAGCAGTTCGCCGTGCAGGGCGTCGAGGGTGCGGGCCGGTTCGGGGCTCACGTGCCGCTGAAGCCCTTCGGCCAGCGGGTAGAAGGCCCGGCCGTGGTCGCGGGCCTCGGTGACCCCGTCGGTGTACAGCAGGAGCTGGTCGCCCTCGGCGAACGGCAGTTCCTGCAGCCCGGGGACCTGGCCCGCGAGGGCGCGCAGTCCGAGGGGCGGGGACGGCAGATCGGGCTCGACCGGCGTCACGGCCCCTGACGCGCGGACCAGCAGCGGGGGCGTGTGCCCGCAGTTCACGATCTCCAGGTGCCCACCCGGCGGATACCCGGCGACGATCGCGGTGACGAAGTCGTCGTGGCCGAGGTTGCGCGCGAGGCTCCGCTCGATCCGCTCGACCACGGCGAGCAGGTCGGGTTCGTCGTGGGCGGCCTCCCGGAACACCCCCACGACCAGGGCGGCGGTCCCCACGGCGGGCAGTCCCTTGCCGCGCACGTCGCCCACGATCAGCCGCACCCCGTGCGGGGTGGGTATCAGCGCGTAGAGGTCACCGCCGATCCGGGCCTCGGCCGCCGCGGCGCTGTAGCGCACGGCCACCTGGAACGGGCCGACGTGGGCCGGTACGGGCTTGAGCAGCGCGTGCTGGGCGGTCTCGGCCACCGAGCGGACGGCCGCCAGGACCCTCTCCCGCCGCCCGCGCAGCACGACCGCCAGTCCGCCCGCGAGGGTGACCGCCACCAGCGCCGCCAGCACACCGGTCAGTTCCGGGCCGGGCACCTCGTCGCGAAGCCCGAGCACGGCAGCGACCGCCGTGGCCAGCAGGCCGACCCCGGCGACGCCCGTGAGCCCGTTGGTGACGGCGGCGAGGGCGGGCCCGGCGGCGAGCAGGGGGAGCCAGATCGTGCCGGTGCCACCGGCCAGGTCGGCGAGGAGCACGGCGACGACGACCAGGGCGGGCAGGACGGGTGTGCCGGCGGCCAGCCGCGCGCGTGCGCGTCTGTGGGCCGGTGCTCCGGCACCGGCCGCTCGGCTGCCGGACGGCCGTACCGGGCGGTGGTCGCCACCGAGGTCTCGCGCATGGCTCATGTGCTTATCCGTGTCCTTCACCTGTACGCGGGGCGCGGCCGGAAGCGCACCCCCGAATGTCCGTTTCATACAGAAAAAGGGGTGGGCCGGGACGGCGGCAAGGAGACGGTTTTCAGATAGTGAGCGAGAGCCCTCGGGTGACCCGGCTCGCGGTAGGCAGCAGCCGTTCGCGGATCTCCGGCAGCCGGGAGAGGCGGTGCGCCGGGAGGGAGACGCCCAGCGAGCCGACCGTGTCCCCGCTGTAGACGGGGACGGCGACGCAGACCGTGCCGAGGGAGTACTCCTCGAGGTCCGTGACGGCGGGGGCCAGCGGCGGGGCCTCCAGCCGCCTGAGCAGTTCCGGCAGGCTGGTGATGGTCCGCGGGGTGAGGTCGGCGAGGTGGTGGCGGGCCAGGTAGTCCCGGCGGGCCTCCTCGTCCAGCTCCCGCAGCACGGCCTTGCCCAGCGCGGTGGCGTGCCCCGCGTCCTCGAAGCCGACCCACAGGTCGACGCGGGGGGTGCCGGGCCCGTCGACGATCTCGGCGACCCGGATCTCGCCGTCCTCGTAGAAGGTGAGGTAGGCGGCGCTGGCGAGCTCGTCGCGGAGTGCGTTGAGCGTCGGCCGCACACGGTTCAGCAGGGCCTGGGCCTGGCCCGTGGAGCGCAGGGACTGCAGCTTGTCGCCCAGGACGAAGCCGCCGTCGTCCAGCTTCCGCACATAGCCGTCGTGCACCAGGGTGCGCAGCAGGTGATAGGCCGTGGCCAGGGGCAGGCCGGTCTCGCGTGCCAGCTGCTTGGCCGGAGCGCCGTTCTCGTGCGCGCTCACCGCCTCCAGCAGACGCATCGCCCGCTGCACGGAGCCGATGAGCGTGGGGCCGTCTCGCGCACCCATAGGAACAGCCTGCGCCAGGCCGGCACGGCGAGCAAGGTGGACACCGATACGTGCGCAAGCGATGCCCGAGCGGGCAGAAACGGAACAAAGGCGCGAAACGCCGCAAGGGTCCTTCTCGGCTCTTCCCCGAGCGGCCACCATGCCATGTCATGGACATCTTGCTCGTCGCCAGCGCGTTCAACAGCCTGTCCCAGCGTGTGTACGCCGAACTGTCCGACCAGGGCCACCGCCTGGACGTCGTCCTCGCCTCGCACGGCGCCGACGCGGTCCGCGCCGCCGTGCACGACTTCCGCCCGGAGCTGATCGTCGCGCCGATGCTGAAGTCGGCTCTGCCGGAGGACATCTGGCAGGAGCACACCTGCCTGGTCGTGCACCCCGGCCCGCCCGGCGACCGCGGCCCCTCGTCGCTGGACCACGCCCTCACCGAGGGTGCCCGCGAGTGGGGCGTGACGGTGCTCCAGGCCGGGGCCGCGATGGACGCGGGCGACATCTGGGCGGACGGCTCCTTCACGGTCCCCCCGACGGGCAAGAGCGACGTGTACCGCAACGAGCTGTCCGACGCCGCCACGGCCGCCGTCCTGCAGGCCGTGCGGCGCTACGCCGACGGCGCGTTCAAGCCCCGGCCGCAGAGCGACCCGGGCGTCCACGTGGTCTGGCGGGACTTCCTCCGCCAGGAGCAGCGGCGCGTGGACTGGGAGAACGACGACACGGAAACGGTCCTGCGCACACTGCGCGCCGCCGATTCGCAGCCGGGCGTGCTGGACGAGCTGTGCGGGCGCGAGGTGTTCCTGCACGGCGGGCACCCGGAGGACCGGCTGCGCGGACGGCCCGGGGAACTGCTGGCCACCCGGGCCGGCGCCGTGTGCCGGGCGACCCGGGACGGTGCCGTGTGGATCCCGGAGCTGCGCCCCCGCAAGAGCTCCGGTGATCCGGCTCCGTTCCGCCGCCCCGCGGCCTCGGTGCTGGCCGGGTTCCCCGCGCCGCCCGGCAGCGGCCCGGGCATGCCCGGCATGACGGACCGCCCGTACTGGCTGCCGGAGATCGCGGCCCGGCTCGAACTGCCCGCGGACCGCACGACCTGGACGGACATCCGCTACCGCCAGCAGGGCGACGTGGGCTTCCTGTCCTTCTCCTTCCCGAGCGGCGCGATGAGCACCGTCCACTGCCGCAGGCTGCTCGCCGCCTACCGGTACGCGCTGACCCGCCCCACCTCGGTGCTGGTGCTCGGCGGCGGCCGGGACGTCTTCGCCAACGGCATCCACCTGAACGTCATCGAGGCGGCCGGCGATCCGGCGGGCGAGTCCTGGGCCAATCTGACCGCTCTGAACGACCTGGCCGAGGCCGTGCTGCGTACCACCGACCGGCTGGTCGTCTCGGCCCTCGCCGGCAACGCGGCCGCCGGGGGGCTGATGCTGGCGCTGGCCGCGGACGAGGTCTGGTGCCGCACGGGCGGCGTCCTGAACCCGCACTACCGGACCATGGGCCTGTACGGCTCGGAGTTCTGGACGTACTCGCTGCCGCGCCGGGTGGGGGCCGAGACGGCGGAGCGCCTGACGAGCCAGGCGCTGCCGGTGAGCGCGGTGTTGGCCGAGCGGATGGGGCTGGTCGACCGTCTGGTGCCGGTCGCGGCCGAGGAGTTCACCGCGGAGGTGGAACGTCTGGCCGCCGGGACGGTGAGCGACGGCGACCTCGCCCGGCGCATCACCGCCAAGGCCACGGCGCGGCACGCGGACGAGCTCCACCGGCCCCTGGCCGAGTACCGCAGGGCCGAACTGGCCCGCATGCGGGCCGTGTTCTTCGACCCGCAGGCGCCGTACCACGCGCTGCGGTCCGCCTTCGTGCGCAAGGTCCCGGCCGGAGCGGCCCGGCCGCTGGCGGGCGCGGACGGGTGAGGAGGAGGCGGCGCGGCCGGGCGCGGGGAGGCCGACGGCCCGTCGGCGCGGGTGCGCGACGGGCCGGGGCGGGGCGTGCGGGCCGGGGCGTCACCGGCGCACGTGCGACAGCCGCCCGGCCAGCGCCGGGATGATCACGGCGGCGGCCACCAGGTGGGACACGGCCAGGACGGCCTGGGTGGACAGGGTTGTGTGCGGGGCGACGGCAGGGCCCGCGAGGGACAGGACGGTGAGCGCGACGGTGGTCACCGTGAACGTACGGGCGGGCCGCCGGGCCCACCGGGCGAGTGCGACCGCCAGGACGACGCCCGCGACCGACCAGAACAGCACCCCGCCGAAGAAGCCGCCGACCGGGATCGGTGCCGCCTCCTTCGCGCCCGGGCTCGCCGCCTCCATGGGGACGCCGGCGGCGCGGGCGGCCAGCGCGAACAGCTCGGTCACGACCCCGCCCGCGAGCGTCGCGAGCAGCCCGACCAGCCAGACGGGACGGGTGGCGAGAAAGCCGGAGATCCTCGCGGGACGGTCCTGCACGGACGGGTTCTGAGTGGTCGTCACAGTCATGTCGGGCTCTCCTGACGGGGGTCGGGGCTCGGCGAGCCCTGTGCAGAGGTGGACGGCGCGGTCCGCCGAAACTCATCGGTGCGCGCGGTCCGGTAGCGCCGCTGCCGCCCCCGGCCGGCGTGGGGGACCGAGCCGTCACGCGGAGCGAGTGCCGCCGGGTGGGCGGACCACGGGGGCCGTACTGTCGGAGGCAGGACGTCCCACCCCCGGAAGGCATCGGCAGCATGGACCAGCGGCGGCCCCTCACCGACGAGACGCTGAGCGCGGCGGCGGACGCGTTCGAGCGGTTGCGCCCGCGCCTGTTCGGCATCGCGTACCGCGTCCTGGGCAGTGTGTCCGAGGCGGAGGACGTGGTGCAGGAGGTGTGGCTGCGCTGGCAGGGCACCGACCGGGGCGCGGTCCTCGACCACGGGGCGTTCCTGGCCAGGATCACCACCCGGCTGGCGATCAACGTGGCGCAGTCGGCGCGGGTCCGCCGCGAGTCCTACGTCGGGCCGTGGCTGCCGGAACCGGTGGACACCAGCGCTGACCCGCAGCTCGGCGCGGAGCGCGGGGAGGCGCTGGAGCTGGCCGTACTGCTGGTCCTGCAGCGGCTCAACCCGGTGGAGCGGGCCGCCTACGTGCTGCGGGAGGCGTTCGGCTACGCGTACGACGAGATCGCGGGCATGCTCGAGCTCAGTCAGGCCAACGCCCGGCAGATCGTCTCCCGGGCCCGCCGGCGTCTGGCCGCCGAACGGCGGGAGCCGGTCGACACCGCGCAGCACCGGCGTCTGCTGGAGGCGTTCGTCGCCGCCGCCCGGGACGGCGACGTCGCCGCGCTGGAGGACGTGCTGTCAGCCGACGTGGTCGCCCACGCCGACGGCAACGGCATGCGCGGCGTGGCCAGGCTGGCAGTGGCGGGGGCCGGGCGGGTGGCCAGGGTCACCGCCTTCGCCCACAGGTTCTTCCCCGGCGCCGAGTACCGCGTGGCCGAGGCCAACGGGCAGCCCTGCCTGCTGCTCCTGGTGGACGGGGCGGCCGTCGCCCTGGTGAGCGCGACGGCGGGGCCGGACGGCATCGACGGGCTGTACTGGGTCCTGGCTCCGCAGAAGCTGCGGGCGTACGAGCGGTCGGCCCGGGGCCGGACCGACCGCGCGTAGGCCGCCGGTCAGCTCCGCTTCAGCCACTCCTCGAAGCGGGTGGCCGCGAGATGCGCGCTGTCGTCACCGGTGAGCACGTCGGGCATGCCGGCGAACAGGCCGGCCTCCTCGTCGGTGACGACGGTGCGGCCGTCCGGCTCGGCCGCCAGGGTCAGTTCGCCGAGCCGGTCGAGGCCGAACACCTCGGGGCCGGCGATGTTGCGGATGCCGTGGGACGGTGCGCCCTGTGCCGCCTCGGCGACGACCGCGGCCACGTCGGCGGAGGCGATGGGCCGCAGCCGGGTGGACGGCAGCCGCACCTCGGTGCCCCGGGTGGACATGTCCATCACCGGAGCGACGAACTCGAAGAACTGCGTGGCGCGCACCAGGCTGTACGGCACGCCGCTGGCGCGCACGGCGTTCTCCTGGGCGACCTTGGCCTCGTAGTAGCCGTAGCCGGGCACTTGGTCGACCCCCACGATCGACAGCGCCACATGGTGGCGGACGCCCGCTTCCTTCTCCGCGGCGAACAGGGTGCGCGCCGACCGAGTGAAGAAGTCCAGAGCCGGTTCGGTGTCGAAGGACGGCGAGTTCGACACGTCCACGACCACGTCGGCGCCCTCGAGGACCTCGGCCAGTCCCTCGCCGGTGAGGGTGTCGACGCCGGTGGAGGGTGCGGCGGGGACGGCCTCGTGCCCGGCCTCGCGCAGGAGGGTGACCACCTGCGAGCCGATGAGTCCCGTACCGCCGACGACCACGATCTTCATCACTGTCTCCGTTTCGCTGAAGTGCTGACTCACCACAGAGACAGAGCGGGGCGCCGGTCTGTGACAGGCACACCGGTCGCGTCCACCGGGCGACCCCGGATCGCTGCACCCCTCTTCCCGGCACCGGCACCGCCGTGCCATGCTCACGCCGCCATACACCTGAACGTTGTTCACTCATCTGAACCTGATGAACAGGAGCGGACGATGGGCGCACCACGACGCGCGGGGATCCTCGCGCTGGCACTGACGGCGTTCCTCACGGGCGTCGCCCCCACCGCCTCGGCCCGGCCCGAGACGGCACACCCCGACCGCGTGCCGCACACGACCGTGCTGGACGGCACCCGTCTCGAGCGCACCAGGACCCGCGTCCAGCACGGCGACCCCCGGCTGCGGCAGGCGGTCCGGGCGTTGCGGGCGCGCGCCGACAAGTGGCTCGACCAGGGCCCCTGGACCGTCGTCGACAAACCCCGCCCGGCCCCCGGCGGCGACGTCCACGACTACCTCAGCCAGGCCCCGTACTGGTGGCCCACCACGACACCCACCGCCGGCAACCCCTGGGGCTGCCCGTACGTGCAGCGCGACGGCGAGCGCAACCCCGAGGTGGACTCCGGCACGGATCGCCAGGACCTGGAGAAGACGTTCGACTCCGCCTACGACCTGTCCCTCGCCTGGTACTACACCGGTGAGCGGCGCTACGCCCTCAAGGCCGGGCAGGTGCTGCGCACCTGGTTCCTCGACCCGTCCACCCGGATGAACCCGAACCTCGACCACGCGCAGTTCATCCCGTGCAAGTACGACGGCCGCGCCATCGGCATCATCGACTTCTCCCAGTCCTACACCGGCGTCCTGGACGCGCTCGCCCTGCTGGAGACCGGCGCCCCGGGCTGGACCCGGCAGGACCGCAGCGCCATGAGCCGCTGGAACACCGACTTCCTCGGCTGGCTGAAGGACAGCGACTTCGGCAGGCAGGAGGCGGCCGCCACCAACAACCACGGCACCTTCTACGACCTGCTGCTCGCCGGCCTGGCCCACGCCACCGGCGACGTGGCGCTGGCCCGGCGCACGGTGCTCGACGCACGGGGCAGGCGTATCGCCGTGCAGATCGCGCCGGACGGCGGCCAGCCCCAGGAACTGGCCCGGACCAGGAGCTGGCACTACTCGACGTTCACGCTGGTGGCCCACACCAGGCTGGCGGCCATCGGCCGCCGGGTCGGGGTGGACCTGTGGGCCTACCGGGGCCCGGACGGCCAGAGCCTGTCCGAAGCAGTGGACTACCTGCTGCCCGCCGCGACGGGTGCGGCGGACTGGCCGCATCCGGAGCTGGAGTTCCACCGTTTCGCGGCCACCGATGTCGTGCACGCGGCCGCCGACGCCGGGGACCCGCGTGCGCGCCGGGCCGTTCCGTCACTGGAGGAGCCGCCGGGCGGTGACCTCTGGGCGCTGCGCCCGGCGGCGGAGCAGCTCGACTCGATCACGGGCTGACGGGTCGAGGGACGCGAGCCGCCGGGGCGCAGACCGGTCAGACCGTGGAGAGGTCGATCGCCCGGTCGACGTCCTGCGGCCGCAGGACGCGCAGGATGCCTTCCAGCAGGTAGTAGTCGGCGTACGGCAGGGAGATCTCCACCCCGTCCTCGGCCGGGCGGTTGCGGGTGCAGCGGGCGACCACGGCCTCCGCCCGGGCCGAGTCCCGGGTCAGGCACGTCTCCGACAGGGCCGTGAGCAGTCGCAGTGCGACCTCGCGGTACGCGCCGCGGCCGGTCGCGGCGGCCAGGTCGAGGAGCCCGCAGGCCATGACCGCGCCGGCGGACGCGTCCTTGACGTCGTGCGGCTGCTGCGGCGCGCGGTAGTCCCACACCGGGACGTGGTCCGGGCTCAGCGCGCCGATCGCGAAGTCGGCGAGGCTGCGGGCCGTGGCGAGGAAGTCCCGGTCGCCGGTCCGCCGGTACATGGTGGTGAACCCGTACACCCCCCAGGCCTGCCCGCGCGACCAGCAGGACGACGGGCTGTACCCCTGGACGGTGTTCGGGCCGATCGGGGCGCCGGTGGCGGGGTCGAAGTCGTAGACGTGCGGGGTGGAGCCGTCCGGGCGCGGGAAGTACCGCCGGGTGGTCCGCGCGTGCTCGACGGCGATGTCCAGGTACGTGGCGTCACCGGTCTGCCGGCCGGCGAAGGCCAGCAGGTCCAGGTTCATCATCGTGTCGATGATGACGCGGCCGGCGTTGTCCGGGCTGTCGAGCGCGCCCCAGGCCCTGATGAAGCGGCCGCGCGGGTTGTACCGCCGGATCAGCGAGCCGGCGGCACGCAGGGCGCCCGTCCGCCAGGCCTCGTCGCCCGTCAGCCGCCAGGCGGTCACCCAGGAGGGAGTGAAGAGGAAGCCGAGGTCGTGCGTGCCGGTGTCGTACTGGCGCGGGGCGAGCCGGCGCGCCGCGTCCGCGGCCAGGGTGCGGAAGGTGTCGTCGCCGCTGTGCAGCCACGCCATCCAGAGCGTGCCCGGCCAGAAGCCGCCGACCCAGTCGCCGTTCTGTGAGTACACCCACTTCTCGAACTTGGTGCCGACGGGGAAGGCGGTCACCTTCGGGGCCACGGCGTGCAGTTTCCCGACGGCGTAGTCGGCGGCCTCGCGGAGCCGGCGCAGGGTGGGTGCGGGCACGGGCGCCCCGCCGGCGGTCGGGGCCGCGGTGGCGGCGCCGTGCGGGCCCGGGGCCGCTGCGGCCGGCGGGGCTGCGGACAGTGCTGCGGCACCGGCCGCCGCGGACAGCACGGCACGACGGGAGACACGCATGCGGATCCCTCCAACTGTGGGGCGTGGGAACGGAGTTGACCGAGCGTCGCATGGACGGCAGCCGCATGTACACCCACGTGAGAGATGTTCATGATGGTGAACGTCGGGCGTGCGGTGGAGGGACCGGCCGGAGCTACCGGCCTTCGGGGGAATTCCGGCCCGGGGGCGCGGTTCGGGGGGCGCCGGGTGGTACGGGCATGTGGTGTCCACGCCTCCCGGTCCGCCCGCCTCGCCCCCGCCTCCCCTGAACGACGCGCAGGAGCGGGTACCGCGAGTGCTGCGGACCGCCGGTGCCTACGCCTGGCGGCTCATCGCGATCGGCGTCGTCGTCCGGTTCGCCTTCTCCGTGCTCGGCGAGTTCCACCGGGTCGCCGTCGCCGTCTTCCTCGGACTCGTCATCACGGCGGTGCTGCGCCCGGTGGCGGGCCTGCTGGCCCGGTACATGCCCCGGCCGCCGGCCGTCGCCATCGCCCTGATCGGCGGCATCGTCCTGGTCCTCGGCGCGCTGGCGCTGGTCGGCGAGACGGTGGCGGAGCAGCGCACCGGGCTGGAGCGGGAGTTCGTGGCAGGGGTCGACCGGATCGAACGGCAGTTGGAGCAGGCGCCCTTCCACCTTCCGGCCCACATGTTCGACGACCTCCAGTCACGGGTCGGCAGGCTGCTCTCGGAGCACCGCTCCACCCTCATCAGCACGGCGCTGACCGGCGCCAGCCGCCTGGTGGAGGTGCTGACCGTGCTCGCGCTCGCCCTGTTCTGCTCGGTGTTCTTCACCTACTCCGGCGAGCGGCAGTGGCAGTGGGTGTGCGACCAGCTGCCCGAGCGGGCACGCCTGCGCTTCTCGGTCGGGGCCGGGGCCGCCTGGCGGACCTTCACCGGTTACACGCACGGCATCCTGCTGGTGGCGGCGACCAACGCGGTCCTCGTCGGCATCGCCCTGTTCGCGCTGGGGGTGCCGCTGGCGGTGCCCCTGGCGCTGCTGGAGTTCGTGGCCGCGTTCATCCCGCTGATCGGTTCGCCGATCGCCCTCGCCGTGGCGGCGGTGGTCGCCCTGGCGTCCAAGGGTCCGCTGATCGCCCTGGTGGTCGTCGCGCTGATCGTGGTCATCGGCCAGATCGAGGGGCACCTCCTGCACCCCCTCGTGATGAGCTGGGCGGTCCGGCTGCACCCGGTGGTGGTCGCGCTGGCCGTCGTGGGCGGGGCGGTCGCGGCGGGGGTCATCGGCGCGGTGGTGGCCGTACCGCTGGTGGCGGTGGTGTGGTCGGTCTACCAGGCCCTGCGCGGCGGTACCGGGGAGCCCTCCGCCGCCCAGAGTGGTCGCGCTCCACACCCGACGCCCTAACTATGGTGTCCCACCACATACGCCCCTGACCTGGCCGTTCCTACGGTGTGGCGACACACAACCGTCCCCGCAGAACGCCAGGAAGTGGTGCCGATGTCGTCGCCCGCGACAGCTCCCCCCGCCCCGTCGAACCTCAAGCGCATCGTCGCCGCCAGTCTCATCGGCACCACCATCGAGTGGTACGACTTCTTCCTCTACGGCTCCGCCGCCGCGCTCGTCTTCAACCAGCTGTTCTTCCCCGACTCCGATCCGCTGGTGGGCACGCTGCTGTCCTTCCTGACCTACGCCGTGGGCTTCGCCGCCCGGCCGCTGGGCGCGCTGGTGTTCGGGCACTACGGTGACCGGCTCGGGCGCAAGAAGCTGCTGGTGCTGAGCCTGCTGCTGATGGGCGGGGCGACGTTCGCGATCGGGCTGCTGCCGACACACGCCACCATCGGCTCCGCCGCCCCGGTGCTGCTCACCGTGCTGCGCCTCGTGCAGGGCTTCGCCCTGGGCGGCGAGTGGGGCGGGGCCGTGCTGCTCGTGTCGGAGCACGGCGACGCGCGGCGGCGCGGCTTCTGGGCCTCCTGGCCGCAGACCGGCGCGCCGGCCGGCCAGCTCCTCGCCACCGGTGTGCTGTCCCTGCTGACCGCTCTGCTGTCGGACGCCGCGTTCGGCAGCTGGGGCTGGCGGATCCCGTTTCTGCTGTCCGGCGTCCTGGTGATCGTCGGTTTGTGGATTCGTCTGTCTGTCGACGAATCGCCTGTCTTCAAGGAGGCACTGGCGCAGGCGGAGGCCCGCAAGGCGGCCGCCCGGCCGACGGAGGCGGAGAAGACCCCCTTGGTCGCCGTCCTGCGTCACCACTGGCGCGACGTGCTGGTCGCGATGGGCGCCCGCATGGCGGAGAACATCAGCTACTACGTGATCACCGCCTTCATCCTCGTCTACGCCACGACCTCGGCCGGGGTGTCCAAGCAGACGGCCCTCAACGCCGTGCTGATCGCCTCCGCGGTGCACTTCGCCGTCATCCCCGCGTGGGGCGCGCTCTCCGACCGGATCGGCCGGCGCCCGGTGTATCTCGTCGGTGCGGTCGGGGTCGGGCTGTGGATGTTCCCGTTCTTCGCGCTGATCGACACCGGCGGCTTCGGGAGTCTGATCCTCGCCGTCACCGTCGGCCTGGTCCTGCACGGCGCGATGTACGCGCCCCAGGCCGCGTTCTTCTCCGAGATGTTCGCGACCCGGATGCGCTACTCCGGCGCGTCCATCGGCGCCCAGTTCGCCTCGGTCGCGGCGGGCGCGCCCGCTCCGCTGATCGCCACCGCGCTGCTGTCCGACTACGGCAGCTCCACACCGATCGCCCTGTACGTCATCGCCGCCGCCCTCCTGACGGTCGTCGCGGTGGCGGCGGCCAAGGAGACCCACCGGCGGGACCTGGCGGACGTCACCGCCCCCGAGGCCGGCGCCACCACCCCGGCCGGGGCCGGGACGGAGGCCGAGCCGGAGGACGCCCGCACCGTCTGACGCACGTGGCACGTGGCTCTGACGCCCCCCGCACGCCCGATGCGTGCGGGGGGCGTCAGGGCCGTTCGGGGGCCGAGAGCCGGTGCAGGCGCAGGGCGAGCTGGATCTCCAGGGCCCGCGCCGGGCTCTGCCAGTCGGCGCCGAGGAGGCGGCCGACGCGCTCCAGACGCTGGGCGACGGTGTTCACGTGCACGTGCAGGTCGTCCTTGGTGCGGGCAGGGCTCATACCGCTGGCGAAATATGCGTCGAGGGTGCGCAGCAGCTCGGTCCCGCGCCGCCGGTCGTACGCGACGACCTGGCCGATCGTCCGGTCGACGAAGCCCGGGATGTCCCGGTCGCCGGCGAGGAGCAGCCCGAGGAAGCCGAAGTCCTCGGCGGCGGCGCCGTCACCGCGGCGGCCGAGGAGACGCAGGGCGTCGAGACAGCGCCCGGCCTCCGCGTACGCCGCGGCCACCGCGTCGGGGCGGGCGGCGAGGTCCCCGGCGGGCGCGGAGGCGCCGACCGTGACCGGGGCGTGGACCGCCGTGCCCAGGTGGCGGGCGGCCCGGCGGGCCACGGCGGTGGCGGTGTCTCGGGGGCCGAGGGGCAGCAGCAGGACCGTGCCGCCGTCGCGTGCGGCGGCCAGGCCGTGACGCGTCGCTGCGAGGTGCGAGGCGGCGGCGGCCAGACGGCGGCGGGTGTCCGCCTCGTGCTCGGCGTCGCCCCTGCCGTCGGCGGCGTCCTCCAGCCGCGCGGCCAGCACCACGTGCACCGCGTCGAGGTCGGCGTCGAGCCGTGCGGCACGCTCCCGCAGCAGGCGCGGGTCCCGGTCGCGGGCGTCCAGCAGGTCGTCCAGCAGCTCCCCGCGCACGCGCTGTTCGGCGTCGGCGGCGGACCTGCGGGCCAGCAGCAGCAGGGAGGTGACCATCGCGGCCCGCTCCAGAGTGCGCTGGTCGACGGGGTCGAGGCCCGGCTGGCCGTGCAGGACGAGCGCGCCGAGCAGCTCCCCGCCGGCGGCGACGGCGGCGATCCAGTCGTCCTGGTGCCGCACCGCGTGGCCCTCGGCGCGGGAGGCCTCCACGGGCCCGGCCGGTGCGGCGGCGGCCTCGGTGAACTCGACCGTGCCGTCCAGGATCTCGGAGACCGCGGCTGCCACGTCGTGCACCCCGCCGCCCCGCAGGACCAGCTCGGCGAGCCGGTCGTGCACGTCGGAGGCGCGCTCGATGACGCCGCTGCGGTCCCGGATGATCTCGTTGGCCCGCTCCAGACCGGCCAGGGCGGACCGGGTCTCGGCGAGCAGGTTGGCGGTGTCGATGGCGGCCGCGGCCAGCGCGGCGAAGGAGCCGAGCAGCGCGATCTGCTCCCGCTCGAAGACCCGGGCGCGCCGGTCCGCCGCGAACAGCACGCCGATGACGTGGTGCCCGAGGCTCAGCGGCACGCCGAGGATGGCCACCAGTCCCTCGTCCCGCACGCCCGCGTCGATCGTGAGGGTGTGCTGGAAGCGGTCGTCCTTGAAGTAGTCGTCGGTCACGTACGGGCGCGCGGTCTGGGCGACCAGGCCGCCGAGACCCTCCCCCATGCCGAGCCGCAGCTGCTGGAAGCGGGCCGCGACGGAACCCTCGGTGACCCGCATGTAGGTGTCGCCGCGCTCCGGGTCGTTCAGGCTGAGGTAGGCGACGTCCGTGCCCAGCAGCGACCGGGCGCGCTGCACGATCGCCTGGAGCACGGCGTCCAGGTCGCGCAGCCCGGCGAGGTCGTGGGCGGTCTCGAACAGCGCGGACAGCTCGGCCTCGCGCCGGCGCCGGCCCTCCAGCTCCGCGCGTACCCGCAGGGCGAGCGGCTTGGCCTGCGCGAGCGCGGCGATCCACTCCGCGGACCGGCCCTCGGCGCGGGCGAGCAGCTCGGGCTGCTCGTAGGCGTCGGCGGAGGCGCCCCGCGCCAGCAGTTCGAGGAACGGCGTCTCGGCACGCGCCAACGGCTGCGCCCCGCCCGGCGGCAGCGCGGCGGGGGCCGGCCGCACCCCGGCGCGGGTCGGCCGCTCGGCGTCTCCGGCCGGCGAGGCCCCGGCTCGGGACGACGGCGGTGCGGCCGTCCCCGCGGGGCGCCCGGCCGGCTGGTCGTGATCACTGGACATGCCCACAGGATTCACCATGACCAGGCCGTCCCGTCAGCCCTGTGGACAACTCCCGGGCGACGGGCACCGGCCCTCAGTGGGCGGTCCAGCCGCCGTCGAGCACGAGCGAGGTACCGGTCACGAAGGACGCCTGCGGCGCGCACAGATACGCCACGGCCTCGGCGACCTCCTCCGGTTCGATCAGGCGCTTGACGGCGCTGTCCTGCAGCAGCACCTCGGACAGCACCCGCTCCTCGGGAATGCCGTGCGCCCGCGCCTGGTCGGTGATCTGCTGCTCGACCAGCGGGGTACGCACATAGCCGGGGTTCACACAGTTCGAGGTGACTCCATGGGCGGCACCTTCGAGCGCCGCCGTCTTGGAGAGCCCCTCCAGCCCGTGTTTGGCTGCCACATAGGCCGACTTGTAGGCCGAGGCGCGCAGCCCATGGACGGACGAGACATTGACGATGCGGCCCCAGCCCTGTCCGTACATGTGGGGAAGAGCGCCGCGGATGAGCCGGAAGGGCGCCTCCAGCATCACCGTCAGCACCGTGTGGAAGACGTCGGGCGGGAACTCCTCCAGGGGCCGCACGAGCTGGAGCCCGGCGTTGTTGACGAGGACGTCGGTGCCCGCGGCGGCGAGTTCCGCCGCGTCCAGGTCGGTGAGGTCGAGGACGTGCGGTTCGAGGCTGCCCGCCAGCCCGCGGGCCTGGTCGGCGAGCCGTTCCAGACCGGCGGCGTCCCGGTCGACGGCTCTCACCTTGGCTCCGGCGGCCGCGAGCCGCAGCGCGCAGGCACGGCCGATGCCGCCGGCGGCGCCGGTGACGAGCGCGGTGCGGCCGCCCAGGTCGAGCGGGGAGGCGTGGGGAGCCATGAGGGCACGGGGCGCGGTCATGCCTCGACCCTAGGCAGCGCCCACGCCTCACCACATGTGGTCAGACCCCACACTTCACCCCGCAGAGGTGGGCTCGAACCATGTGGGGCCGTCGGACAGGGCTTGCTTGATCCGGAACAGTCCGAACTCGTCCAGGGCGGGCAGGGCGTCGAGGGCGAACCAGGCCACGTCCAGCGATTCGTCGTCGTTGACCCGGGCCTCACCGCCGACGGCTCGGCAGCGGAAGGTGATGTCCATGTACTGGCAGATGTCGCCGTTCCCGTAGGTGACGGGTTGGAGCGCCTGGACCAGGACGACCCGTTCGGCGACGCAGTGCACGCCCGTCTCCTCGTACACCTCCCGGACCGCGCAGGCCGCGGGCTGCTCCCCCGGGTCGGGGATGCCGCCGAGCACGGACCACCTGCGGGTGTCGGCCCGGCGGTTGAGCAGCACCCGGCCCTCGTCGTCGAGGACGAGGGCGGTGACACCGGGGAGCCAGAGCAGCTGGTGGCCGGCCGAGGCGCGGAGCGTGCGGATGAAGTCGGGAGTAGCCATGCCCCGACCCTAAGCGGCCGGTCCCGCCGTCCCGGCCGGTTCGGGGCGGTGTGCGCCGGGCGTACGGCTACACGTCACCGGCGCGACGCCCGCGCAGGGCGGTGGCGGCGGCCCAGCTGAGTCCGCCGGCCGCGACCAGCACCAGCGCGATCTCCGGCAGGACCCCGAGCCGGGTGGCCGGGGTCTGCGAGGACCGCAGCGGCACCTTCTGCACCAGCGAGTCGGCCACGAACATCCCGGTTCTCCGGGTGATCGTCCCGTCGGGCATGATGAAGGCGCTGACGCCGCTGGTCACCGGCACCGCCACGGTCCGGCTGTGCTCCACCGCCCGGACGCGGGACATGGCGAGCTGCTGGTAGGTCATCTCGCTGCGGTCGAAGGTGGCGTTGTTGGACGGCACGGAGATCATCTGGGCACCGTCCGTGACCTCGGACCGCACCGCCCAGTCGAAGGCGGCCTCGTAGCAGGTGACCAGGCCGACCTTGGCGCCGTGCATGGTGAACACGCCCGGTTCGGTGCCGCGGGTGAAGTCCTGGCGGACCATCTCCGTCCAGCTCTTGTTGATCGCGCCGATGAGCGGACGCAGCGGCAGGTACTCGCCGAAGGGCTGGATCTGGCGCTTGTCGTAGGTGTCGACGGGCCCCTCGGCCGGGTCCCAGAGGATCTGTTCGTTGTACAGCCGGCCGTCCCGCTCGACGACACCGCCGACCGAGATCGGCACGCCGACGGCCTTGGCCGCCCCGTCGATGACCGCCCGGGCGTCGGGGTTGGCGAAGGGGTCGATGTCGGAGGAGTTCTCCGGCCACAGCACGAAGTCGGGCCGGGCCACCTTGCCGGCCCGGACCTCGGCGGCCAGGCGTCGCGTCTCGCGGGCGTGGTAGTCGAGCACGGCGCGCCGCTGGGCGTTGAACTCCAGGCCGGCCCGGGGCACGTTGCCCTGGATGACCGCCACGGTCACGTGGCCGTCCTCGGCCCGGTCGCTGACCAGGGGCCGCGCCGCCACGGCGCCCACGACGGGGAGAGCGAGGGCGATCAGGCCCACGGCCGCAGCGGCGCGCCGCACCTCACCGGTCCTGCGCCGGGCGACGGCCGTCCGGACGGTCTCGTACAGGCCGAAGCCGCACAGGGCGACCGCGAAGCCGAGCACCGGGGTGCCGCCCACCGCGGCGAGCGGCAGGAACACGCCGTCCGCCTGCCCGAACGCGACCTTTCCCCAGGGGAAGCCTTCGAAGGGCACCCGCGCGCGTGCCGCCTCGCCGGCGATCCACACGGCGGCGGCCCACACGGGCGCGCCCGGCAGCTTCGACACGGCCGCCACCCCGGCACCGACCGCGCCGACGAACAGCGCCTCGATGGCCACCAGGGCGAGCCACGGCCCGGGCCCGACCTCCACCCCGGTCCACACCAGCAGCGGCAGCAGGAATCCCAGTCCGAAGAGGTAACCGAGACCGAGTCCGGCCTTCCACCCCCGGCCGCGCAGCACCCAGCCGAGGACGGCGAAGGCCGGCAGGGCCAGCCACCACAGGGTGCGGGGCGGGAAGCTGACGTAGAGGAGCAGTCCGGCGAGGGCGGCTGCGGCGGCCGGGACGAGACGCGCGAGCCGGTGGCCCCACGTCCGGACGCCGGGCGCGACACGCGGCTCCAGCCGGTCCGACTCGCCGACGGATGTTGCGGTGACGGTCACCTCCGGAGTGTACGGCGAGTGATGTCGCAGCCGACAGCACGGTCCACGGCGCCCGGCGGAGCACACCGTCGCGCAGTCCCCACGGCACCTCTGGAGGGCACGGTCCCGCACATCCCACGGCACCTCCAGTCCCGCAGGGCTCGCGGCGCGTCCAGGCGCACCCCGCCCTGGGGACGGCCCGACGGACCCCTCCCCCCGTCCCCGACGACAACCCGCACCCACACAGTGCTGCCGCCCCGCCCCGCCCGGGCGCTCGCGCCCGCCCCCGCACCCCCCGCCTTGTTCATTTCGTCACGGCGCATCCCCAAATCCTTCACCAGCCGTTACGGTGTGCCGAAGCCTCCGCCGTGCGGCCCGCAGCGGTCGTCCGGACGAGGTCGTCACAGGTCAGGGGCTAGGGCGCCGGGGGGCGTGCGGGGTGGGTTCCAGCGGGATGGCGTCCGCGTCCGGTGCGGACGCGGACGGTGGGAGACGCAGCGCGGCGGACGCCGCGGGTGTGGTGGTTCTCGGGGCCTGCGCCGGCTGGTCCCTGATCACGGCGGCCGCACACGACGGCCGGCCCGAGGGCGTGCTCCTCGCGGTGCTGGCGGTCGCGGCCGGATACGCGGCGGGCCGGATCGGCGGGGCCGTGGTGCCGGTCGGCGCGCCCGTGGCCGCGGCCCTGGCAGGCATCGCGCTGACCTTGGCCGTGCCGCACCTCGCCCCCGGCCCGCAGATCGGCGCGCCCCTGGGGCACGCCGGGGCCACCGCCGCCGTGCTGACGCTCTCGGCCGGTGCCGCGTGCTGCGCCGCCTGGGGAACCTCCCATCCGGCCGTGCGGTTCGCCCTGCGGCTGCTCGCGGCCGGAGCGGCCCTGCTGGCGGCGCTCCTCGGCTCCACCGTCGGGTGCGTGGCCTGCGTGGCCGTGCTGCTCTGCTCGGTGGCCGCCGGCCGCACCCCGCACCGCGGCGCCGCCCTGGCCGTGCTGGCCTCGGTCGCCGTCCTGGTGACGGGGCTGACCTGGTCGGTCGCCGCACGGGCCGTGCCGAGCGGCTCGGGCGGTGCCGTCGAGGAGCGGCTCACCCCGCACCGCGTGGAGCTGTGGCAGGACGCGTGGCGCCTGCTGGCCGAGGAGCCGGCCCTGGGCGCCGGGCCCGGTCGCTTCGGGGAGCTGAGCGCGACGTCGGCCCACTCGCTGGTGTCCGACGGCAGGCCGCACTCCGCGGCGCTGCAGCAGGCCGCCGAGCAGGGCGTCGTCGGCGTGGTCCTGCTGGCGGCGGCGTTCGGCTGGGTCCTCTACGCGCTGTGGCGGGGTCCGCGTCCCACGCCGGTGGCGCTCACGGCGGGCGCGGCGCTGACGGCCCTCGCGACGATCGCGGCGCTGGGCAACGCGCTCAGTTTCACCGCCGTCTCGGTGGGTGCGGGCCTGCTGGCGGGCATGGCCACGGCGCGCCCCCTGCCGGCCGGTCCGGCGAGCCGTACGGCTGAGCCGCGCTCACAGGACGCGGGGCGCGCGGCCGCCTGACGGCGAGGAGGGATCCCGCCCCGCCTCCACCGCACATCTCAGTGCGCGGCCGCTCCCGGCTTGCCGGGCCGCAGCCGTTCCTCGATGACCCGCACGGCCGCCTCCGCGTCGTCGACGGTGACCGTGAACGTGTGGCCGTCCCACAGCTCCAGCACCACGCCCTCGCCGCGTCGCACGACCACCGCCGTCCCCTTCTCCGGCCGCCACCGGTAGCCCCAGCCGCCCCAGTGCCGGGGGGTGACGTGCGAGGTGTACGTGGCGCCGACGACCTGGGAGAGGGGGATGCGCCGGCGCGGCAGTCCCATGTGGCCGCAGCGGACCTCGAGGTGGTCCTCGTCGACCCGGAGCGCGACGTGCACGAAGGCGAGCGTCCCGAAGAGGACCAGCAGACCGGCGGCGATGCACCCGACGACGGCCATCACGAGCGGGGCGATCCCGGACTTCCACGCCGAGTCCACGGCCAGCGCGATGCCCAGGGCGAGGCAGGCGGCACCCGCGAGCGCCAGCAGCCACTGGGCCCGGTTGGTCGCACGACCGGTCCAGACGTCGGGGTACCGATGGGTGGCGTTCTCGCCGTGGGGGTGGTCCCTCATGCCATCGAGGTTACTCACGTTCCGCTGTGTCGGTACCTCGTGGCGGACGGTGACTGCGCCGGCCGGGCGTCACCGCCCGCGTCATGCGCCGCCGCCCGCTCAGCGCGCGGGCGTGACCGCCTGGAGCAGCCGGCCCTCGGCGTACGCCAGCGCGGGCTCGGGCAGCGCGCCCTCGCGGCCGCTGAGCAGCACGGTGAGGGTGCCGTCGGGTGCGGCGTCCGGGGCGGGCTGTTCCCCGAGCCGGCGCAGGGCCTGGGCGGCCACGGCACCGGCGGAGCCGTGCAGCACGAGGGGCGGGCGGCCGGGGCGCTGGACGGCGGCCCGGATGCGCTCGGCGACCAGTTCGTAGTGGGTGCAGCCGAGGACGACGGTGGTCACCTCCTCGGGCGTGAGGGCGGCGGCCGCGCGGACGGCGGCGTCGATCGCCGCCTCGTCCGCGTGCTCCACGGCCTCGGCCAGGCCCCAGCAGGGCACCTCGGTGACGGGCACCCCACCGGCGAAGTCCCGGATCAGGTCGCGCTGGTAGGGGCTGCCGGTGGTGGCCGGGGTGGCCCAGATGGCGAGGTGGCCGCCACCGGCCGCGGCCGGCTTGATGGCGGGCACGGTGCCGATGACCGGGAGCTGCGGTTCGAGGCGGGCGCGCAGGGCGGTCAGGGCGTGCACCGTCGCGGTGTTGCAGCCGACGATGAGGGCGTCGGGGCGGCGTGCGGCGGCCGCTTCGGCGACGGCCAGGGCGCGGCCGGTCAGGTCCTCCGGCGTCCTCGGGCCCCACGGCATGCCGTCGGGGTCCAGGGAGAGCACGAGATCGGCGTCGGGGCGCAGCCGCCGTACCGCGGCGGTGGCCGCCAGCAGACCGATTCCGGAGTCCATGAGCGCGATCTTCACCCGATCACGATAGACGATGAGCCGCTCCGGGCCGGTGCCGTGGTGCAGACTGCGCGCGTGAGCGCCGTTGTGTGGACTGCCGCTGGATCACTGCTCGCCTGGCTGTGGCTGCTGCTCGGCCAGGGCTTCTTCTGGCGCACGGACGTGCGCCTGCCGCGGCGGCGGGACCCGGACGTGTGGCCGCCGGTGTGCGTCGTGGTCCCGGCCCGTGACGAGGCCGCGGTGCTGCCGGCCGCGCTGCCGTCGCTGCTGGGGCAGGACTATCCGGGGCGGGCGGAGGTCTTCCTCGTCGACGACGGCAGTACGGACGGCACCGGGGAGCTGGCGCGCGGGCTGGCGCGGCGGCACGGCGGGCTGCCGCTGACCGTCGCCTCCCCCGGGGAGCCGCCCGCGGGCTGGACCGGCAAGCTGTGGGCGGTCCGCCACGGGATGGCCCTGGCACGCGCGCGTGATCCCGAGTACCTGCTGCTCACGGACGCCGACATCGCGCACGCGCCGGACAGTCTGCGCGCGCTGGTGTCGGCGGCCGGGTCCGGCGGGTTCGACGTCGTGTCGCAGATGGCGCGCCTGCGGGTGGAGAGCGCCTGGGAGCGGCTCGTGGTGCCGGCGTTCGTCTACTTCTTCGCGCAGCTCTACCCGTTCCGGTGGATCGGCCGGCGGGGCACCCGGACGGCGGCCGCGGCCGGCGGCTGCGTGCTGCTGCGGGCGGACGCCGCCGCGCGGGCGCGGATCCCGGACGCCATCCGGCACGCGGTGATCGACGACGTGGCGCTCGCGCGGGCGGTGAAGGGCACGGGCGGCCGGGTCTGGCTGGGGCTGGCCGAGCGCGTGGACAGCGTGCGGCCCTACCCGCGGCTGCACGACCTGTGGCGGATGGTGTCGCGCAGCGCCTATGCCCAGTTGCGGCACAACCCCGTGGTGCTGGCGGGGACGGTCGCCGGACTGGCGCTGGTGTACCTCGTGCCGCCGGCCGCCCTGGCCGTCGGTGTCGCGGCGGGCAGTACGGCCGCGGCGGTCGCGGGCGGCCTCACCTGGCTGATCATGGCGGGGACGTACGTGCCGATGCTCCGCCATTACGGGCAGCCGTGGTGGCTCGCCCCGCTGCTGCCGTTCACCGCGTTCCTCTACCTCCTCATGACGGTCGACTCCGCGGTGCAGCACTACCGGGGGCGCGGTGCGGCCTGGAAGGGCCGCACCTACGCGCGCCCGGAGGCCCTGCCGGACGAGGGCTGACGGCCGTTCCGGGGCGTCACTTCCTGCCGGGGGTCCAGTTCATGCCCCATCCGTAGGCGTAGTCGACGGTCCGCTGCGGGCTCACGCCCCGCTCGGGCACCAGATAGCGCGCCTCCCGCTGGACGACCAGGTCCCCGCCCGTGTTGGTGATCAGCGCCAGCGCGCACACGAGGGAGGGGACCGTGCACTCGTCGAGGGAGAAGTCGATGGGCGCCCCGTGCTGGGGGCGGAGCGTGACCGTGGCGTGCAGGTCGGCGAAGGAGCGGGCGCCCTCGTAGATGGTGACGAAGACGAGGATGCGCCGGAAGAGGTGCTTGTGGTCGAGGTTGACGGTGAGGTTCTCGCCGGACGCGCTGGCGCCGGTGCGGTCGTCGCCGTCGAGGTGGATGAACGGCGGCCGGTCGAGTGCCCCGAAGGCGTTGCCGAGGGCCTGGACGACGCCCTTGCTGCCGTCGGCGAGTTCGTACAGGGCGCACAGGTCGAGGTCGAGGTCGGAGTGCATCGCGGTGGCGCGGCCGAACTTGCTGCTCCAGCCCGAGAACTGCTTGCGCACCTCCCAGTTGAGGTTCACGTGCAGGGCGCCGGAGGTGCCGCCCTGCTTGGTGAGCGAGACGGAGGGGGCGTTCTTGGTGAGCGTGACCTTGGTGAGGCGGACGGGCTCGGGCGCCGGGGGCGCGGCGGGCGGGGGCGGGGTGGCGGGCCGCGCGGTCACCGGCGGTGCGGGAGGCGAGGGCGCGGCGGCGGGGGCCGGGGCCGCCTGCTGGGGCTCGTCCACGGTGATGCCGTAGTCCGTGGCCAGTCCTTCGAGGCCGCTGCTGTAGCCCTGTCCCACGGCGCGGAACTTCCAGGCGCCCTGCCGGCGGTAGAACTCGCCCAGCACGAAGGCGGTTTCGGTACCGGCGCCCGGGTTGTCGAAGCGGGCGACGGTGGTGCCCGCGCCCGCGTCCCGGACCTCGATGTACAGGCCCGGTACCTGCCCGAACGTGCCGCCGTCCGCGGAGGCGGCGAGGACGACCGTCTCGATGGCGGGCTCCACGCGCGCGAGGTCGACCAGGAGCGTGTCCGTCACCTGTCCGCCGACGTCGCGCTTGCCCTCGTGCCGGACCGCGCCGGAGGAGTGCGCGGGCTGGTTGTAGAAGACGAAGTCCGCGTCCGAGCGGACCTTCCCGCCGACCAGCAGCAGGGCGGAGGCGTCGACGTCGGGTACTCCCGGGCCGGTGCGCCAGCCCAATTCGACCCGCAGTTCCCCGGTGGGCACCGGAGTGTTCGACCCCTTCGTCATGTTCATGTCCGCCCCCATTGCCGATCATTGCGCCGGGCCCGTCCCGGACGCCCGTCGAGTTCCGTCCGCACAACCTATTCCTGATCGCCGCGAACTCCCATGCACGCTCGCGGAAACACTGCGGGTCAACCGTCGGTAACCCGCCTGGAACTCGGCCTTTACACGATCTACCCGCCGCTCGGCGCCCCTTTTTGCCGAGTTCGCTCGCATTGGGGATCCCAGGTCACTGCGGGCCCGCAAAACAACCCTCTTATCGGTCTCCCCAACCAGCACATCGTGGGCTTAACTTATGTGCCATGACCTCCCCCCGCTCCACCTATGGCGGCGGCTACTACTCCGCCTCCTTCCCGGACACCCCGATCTACGACAGGCTCGTCGCCGAGCGGGGCACCCCGCAGATCGCCCCGATCCGGGTCCCCGCTCAGTACGACATGCCGGGCGGCAACCTCCCCGCCCTGCCCTCGGCGCTGCCCGCCCTCCCGGCAGCCCCCTCCCAGCCCGCCTACGGCTACCCGCAGGCGCAGCAGCCGGCCCCGCTGCAGCAGGCGCCCGCGGCGTACATCCCGCAGCAGGCCACCGCGCCGCGCGGTTACCCCGGCCCGTATCCGCAGCAGCCGCGCCCGGTGGCGCCCGCGGGGTACGAGGCGATGCGCCCCGCGGCTCCGCGACCCGCCCCGGCGCCCTATCAGGACCCGTACCAGAGCCAGCAGTACCGCGGGTACTGAGAGCCGCCCCGGGGGCTGTCGGCGCCTGCTGGCACGATGGCCCCATGGGGAACGCTCACCTGCACTCGATCCACGTCCACCCGGTCAAGGCGGCCCGGGGCCTCGCGCCCGCCGAGGCCGTCGTGGAGCCCTGGGGGCTGGCCGGCGACCGGCGCTGGGCCGTGCTCGACAACGGGGGAAAGGTCCTCACCCAACGCCGGCTGCCCCGCCTCGCCCTCGCCGCCGCCGAGTCGCTGCCCGGTGGCGGCGTCCGGCTGTCCGCACCCGGGATGGAGCCGCTGACGGTGCCCGTCCCCCGGGGTGCGGGCACGGTGCCGATGGAGATCTTCCGCGACAAGGTCGAGGCGGTCCCGGCCGACGGCACCGACGCGCACACCTGGTGGAGCTCCTACCTCGGCGTCGGCACGCGCCTGGTGCACATGGACGACCCGGCGACGCGCCGCCCCGTCGCGCCGGAGTACGCACGCCCCGGCGACACCGTCTCCTTCGCCGACGGCTTCCCGCTGCTGCTCACCACCACCTCCTCCCTCGACGCCCTCAACACCTTGATCGCGCACGGGGAACACGCGCAGGAGGGCCCGCTGCCGATGGACCGCTTCCGGCCGAACGTCGTCGTGTCGGGCACGCCGCCCTGGGCCGAGGACGGCTGGTCGCGACTGGCCGTCGGCGAGGTGGAGTTCCGCGTCGCCAAGCCCTGCGGGCGATGTGTGGTGACCACCACCGACCAGGGCAGCGGCGACCGCGGCCGGGAGCCGCTGCACACCCTCGGCCTGCACCGCCGCCTCGACGGCAAGCTCGTCTTCGGCCAGAACCTGGTCCCGCTGTCCCGGGGCACCCTCCGCGTCGGCGACGCCGTCCGCATCCTCGCGTAGCGGTCGCGCGCCGGTCGAGCCGGGCGCCCCGGGCGCGACGGGAACCGGCCCCGCGGCCCGGGCGTTGGCCTTGTGTGAGAAATTCATGAGAGGCCCCGGCGCGCGGTGACGAGGAAGGCCCTCCGCGCGCGGGACCGGGCGTGGACGGCCGCGCGGGGCCGTCCCGGAGCGGGAAGGGGGTGCGGGCCGTGCGAGCGATCAGCGGGCTGTGGCGCTGGCGGCGCAACCCGCTGTGCCGTCCGACCGATCTGGCCGAGGCCTGGCTCGCGTTGGCCGCCCTGCTGCTCATCCTCGTGGCCGCGCCGGTGGCCGGCGCGGTCGCCGGTGGCGCCGCCCAGGACGCCCTGCAGCGCTCCGTCCGGGCCCAGCACGAGACCCGCCACACGGTGACGGCGACCGTGGTCCGCACGCTCGACCGCTCCCTGCTGGACGCCGACCCGGAGACGTCCTCGGGCCGGGATCTGCGCACCCGCGTCCTCGCCGAGTGGACGGCACCGGACGGCACGGCGCACCGGGGCACCGTCCTGGCAAGCCTCAGGGACCCGGAGCAGGGCGAACGCTTCCGGATATGGACCGACCGGCACGGCCTGCTGGTGGCCCGCCCCCTCGACGCCGCGACGGCGTCGACGCACGCGGTCCTCGCCGGCGTGGGCGCGGCCCTGCTGACGGGCGCCGCCGTGGAGGCCGGCAGACGGGTGCTCGTGTGGCGCATGGTCCGCCGCCGGTACGCGCGTTGGGACCGGGCATGGGGCAGGGCGGGCCCGGACTGGGGCAGGACGGGCACCGGCAGCTGACGGCCTTCCGGCTCTGGTCAACCCACCGCCCGCGCGCACGCTACGGTGGTCCGGCCGAACCCGTTCGGCACGACCCGCGCGCGAGCGAGCAGGAAGGGCGCGCCGGTGCCGATACCGCGTGCGCGACCGGGCCCCCGGGCCGGGCCCGGTCGCGGCGGCACCGGCAAGATGCGTCCCGAAGGCGAACGAGCCATCAGTACGACCGAGGTGGGGGCACAGCTACACCATGGCACAGGGCACGGTCCAGGTGACGCACACCGGTACGTCGCGGTGGCGGCGCCGCACGGGTGAGTACGCATCGCTCGCCGCGGCCCTGGAGGCAGCGGCCGACGGGGACGTGCTGACCGTCGCGCCCGGCACCTACCGGGAGAACCTCGTCCTGCAGCGCGCTATCACCCTGCGCGGGCCGGAGAACTCCCCGGGCTCGGTGCGCATCGCCCCCGTGGACGGGGTGCCGCTGACCGTGCGCGCCTCCGCCGTGGTGCACGACCTGCACGTGGAGGGCCAGGACGCGACCGCCCCGGCGGTGCTGATCGAGGAGGGCACGCCGGAGCTGCGGGACGTACGGATCGTGACGCGGTCGGCGGCCGGGATCGAGGTGCGCGGCAACGCGCGGCCGACGGTGCGCCGCTGTGCCGTCGACAACCCGGCGGGCGTCGGCATCGCGGTGGTCGACGGCGCGGGCGGGGTGTTCGAGGAGTGCGAGGTCGTCGCGGCCGGCCAGGCCGGGGTGGCCGTGCGCGGCGGCGCCCACCCCCGTCTGGAGCGCTGCCGGGTGCACCACGCCTCCGGACCGGGGCTGTCGGCGACCGGGGAGAACTCCGCGGTGGAGGCGGTGGGCTGCGAGATCTACGAGGTGCGCGGCAGCGGGGTGCAGATCACCGGCCGGGCCACCGCCCACCTCACCGACTGCGACGTGCACCGCACGACGGCCGACGGGGTCACCCTCGACACCGACGCGGTGCTGACCCTCGCCGACTGCCGCATCCACGACATCCCGGAGAACGCGGTCGACCTGCGCTCGCGCTCCGTCCTCACGCTGACCCGCACGACGGTGCGGCAGTTCGGGCGCAACGGCCTGTCGGTGTGGGACCCGGGCACCCGCGTGGACGCCAACCAGTGCGAGATCTTCGACAGCACGGGCGACTACCCCGCGGTGTGGGTCAGCGACGGCGCCACGGCGGTCCTGGAGTCCTGCCGGGTGCACGACGTGCCGGACGCCCTGTTCGTGCTCGACCGCGGCTCGCGCGCCGACGTCGTGGACAGCGACCTGTCGCAGGTGCGCAACACGGCCGTGTCGGTGAGCGACGGCGCGACCGCGCAGCTCGACGACTGCCGCATCCGGGACGCGGCGACGGGCGCCTGGTTCCGCGACCACGGCAGCGGCGGCACGCTGAGCAACTGCACGCTGTCGGGCACCCAGACCGGCGTCATCGTCACCAAGGGCGCCGATCCCGCGGTGGAGCGCTGCACGGTCGACTCCCCGGCGGAGGCCGGCGTCTACGTCTCGGCCGGAGGCCGGGGCAGCTTCGTGAACTGCCGGGTGACGGGCAGCGGCGGCTACGGCTTCCACGTGATCGACGGCAGCCGTACGACGCTGCGCAAGTGCCGCACGGAGCGGTGCGCCCGGGGCGGCTACGAGTTCGCCGACAGCGGCGCCGACCCGGCCTCCGCGGCGGGACCGGTGGTGGAGGACTGCACGAGCGACGAGAGCGCGGCCCTGCGGGCGTACGCCGTGCCGGAGACGGCCGTGCAGACGGCGGAGCACTCCCCCGGTCTGCTCGGCGCGGTCCCCGGTCCGCGCACCGAACCGGTGGTCCCCGCCCCGGCGGAACACGCCCCGGCCGAGCGGCCCGCCCGCAGCTCCAAGGACGTCCTCGGTGAACTCGACGCGCTGGTGGGCCTGGAGAGCGTGAAGCGGGAGGTGCGCGCCCTCACCGACATGATCGAGGTGGGCCGGCGCCGCGTGCAGGCCGGGCTCAAGGCCGCGTCGGTCAAGCGGCACCTGGTCTTCACCGGCTCCCCCGGCACCGGCAAGACGACGGTGGCCCGGCTGTACGGCGAGATCCTCGCCTCCCTCGGGGTGCTGGACAAGGGCCACCTGGTGGAGGTGTCCCGGGTCGACCTGGTCGGCGAGCACATCGGCTCCACGGCCATCCGCACGCAGGAGGCCTTCGAGAAGGCCCGCGGCGGCGTGCTGTTCATCGACGAGGCGTACGCGCTCTCCCCCGAGGACGCGGGCCGCGACTTCGGCAAGGAGGCCATCGACACGCTGGTGAAGCTGATGGAGGACCACCGGGACGCGGTCGTGGTGATCGTCGCGGGCTACACCGCCGAGATGGAGCGCTTCCTGTCGGTCAATCCCGGTGTCGCCTCCCGCTTCTCACGGACCATCACCTTCAGCGACTACGGCCCGGAGGACCTGCTGCGGATCGTGGAACAGCAGGCGGAGGAGCACGAGTACCGGCTGGCGCCGGGCGCCGCGGAGGCGCTGCTGAAGTACTTCTCCGACCTGCCCAAGGGTCCGTCGTTCGGCAACGGCCGTACGGCACGGCAGACGTTCGAGGCGATGGTGGAGCGGCACGCGAGCCGGGTCGCCCAGGTCGCCGAGCCCACCACCGACGACCTGACGCTGCTGTTCGCCGAGGACCTGCCCGAGGTGCTGTGAACCCGCCCGCCGCCTAGGCGGCGGGTGGTTCGGGGGTGTCGCGGGGCGGGGGGACTGCCGGCGTGAGCCGGCCCAGCAGCTTGTGGCGCTCCTCGGCGAAGACCGGGTCGGCCCGGTAGTCGGAGTGGCCGAGGATCGGCGCGGGCAGCGGCAGCCGCGCGGTGCGGCCGTAGGCCAGGGGGTCCTTCAACGGGGCGTGGTCGACGGCGGGTCCGCCGTCGCCGGACAGGCGCACCGGGCCGCCGATGGGGTCGGTGAGCCGGTACAGGTTGCGCCAGCAGTCGACCTCGCGGTGCAGGGAGCCGAGCGCGGCGGGCCCGAAGTGCGCCGGGAACCAGCGGCCGTACAACCGCTCCAGGGGTGAGCCGTAGGTGAGCAGCGCGACCCTCCTGCGGGCGGACGGGGCCAGTTGCCAGGCCGCGGCGGCGGCGAGCACGCTGCCCTGCGAGTGCCCGGAGATCACCAGGCGGCCGCCGGTGGCCCGGGTCCAGGTGGCGATGCGCCAGGTGAGGTCGGGCACCGCGCGCTCGGCGTAGCAGGGCGGGGCGAACGGGTGGGCGGCGCGCGGCCAGAAGGTGCCGACGTCCCACAGGATGCCGATGGTGCGGCGTGCGGCGGCGTCCTTGTAGGCGCGCCGGCCCCAGGTGACGAACAGGATGAATCCGAGGCCGATGAGCCAGGAGCCGAGGGCCTCCGCGGTCTCGGCGGCGCCGTGGACGACGGGGTAGGTGCCTTGTGCGGCCTCGCCCGGCGTCCGGTCGGTGGCGAGCGCCCCCACGAGGGCGCCCGCGCCGAGGAGCAGCGTGACGCCCGAGACGACGGCGACGACGCGGGGCCCCCGGTCGGTGAGCGAGGCCATGGCGCGGGTGTAGGCGATACGGCGGGTGCGGGCCCGGTCCTGGACCTCGTCGGGGTAGTCCCGCGCCACGGCGTCCCGCTCCTCGCGGGCCAGGTGCCAGGCCCGCCGGGCCAGCCAGCCGACCAGCCCCAGCAGCACCACCAGCAGGGGCGGGATGACGGACGCCTGCCAGGTCAGCAGCACCGGCGGGCCGGCGATCACCGTGCCCGTCCCGTCCAGCCAGTCGGCCACGCGCTGCGACACGCCCCCGGACATCACCCCGCCCAGCGCGCAGGCCAGCATCGCCACGGCCGGCCCGCCCAGGCCCCGCAGCACGGCCCGGCGGTCGGGGTCGGTGCGGTGCAGGGCATGGGCGACGACGGCCAGGCAGATCACGAGCAGACCCTGGACCAGGGCGATCGCGCCGAAGGTGGTGTCACCGGGCAGCCTGCCCGCCGACCTCCACCCCGGGCGCTCCCAGCCGGCGTAGAGCACGGTGAGGGCGAGCAGGACCAGCGCGACGAGCGGCAGGCGCCGAACGTGGCGTTCGTCGAGCTCCCGGTCGAGGCGGTTCTCGCTGCGGCCGCGACGGCACACCACCCAGACCACCGCCAGGGCGCACGCGGTGAGCGCCGCCTCCAGCGCCAGGCCGAGCAGGTGCAGCACGGCCGGGCCGCCGGGCTCGCGGTCGTGGCGGGCGGCGGCGCTGCCGACGGCGGCGGCGACCGTGACCAGCCCGGCGGCCGTGTGCGCGGCGCGCAGCCGGGCGACCAGCCGGCGCCCGTACCAGAAGCCCGGCCGGGCGAGGGCGGTCGGTCCGTTCTCCTCCTCGGGCTCGGGGGCGCGGGCGGCGGGCGTGTGGGACTCGTAGTCGTTCCAGGTGCGCCGGGACAGGTACCACAGCAGGACGGTCAGGGCGGTGGGGACGGCGGCGGCCAGGGCGAGCCGGCGGCCGGGGGCGCTCCACCAGCCGCCGTCGGAGACCGTGGGTGAGAGGAAGCCGAGCCAGCTGTGGCGGTCGGCGCACGCGGTGGTGCCGGCGCACTGCCATGCCGCGAGGTCCAGGGCGACCTCGCAGGCCGCCGCGACGAGCAGCACCGTCAGGGTCAGGGCCGTGAGCCGCACCAGCAGGCCGTACAGGCGGACGGTGCGGCGGCGGCCGTGTGCGGTGGGGCGCATCCAGTGGGCGAGGTTGACGACCATGAACGGCAGCAGCAGGAGCCACAGGGCGCGGATGCCGTTGCCGGAGGTGAGGTTGCACCACACATAGGCCTCGGGCACCGGTTCCTCGCGGCGGCGGCCGGGGGTGTCCTCGGCGTCCACGTCGTCGGCGCGCCGGAAGACGGCGGCCGTGTCGTCGCCGGTGATGCGCACCGTCCGCGGGTCGTTGAGCATCTCCTGCGGGGTGGTGCCGCCCACGCCGTGGACCAGCAGTTCCAGGGCGGTCTCCCCCGCCCGCTCCGCGGGGCCGCCGGATCCACCGGGTCCACCGGCCGGGGCCTGTTCCTGCGCACGTTCCACTGATTCGCACTTCCCCGTGACGCGCCGTCGGCTCTGTCCGTGCGGGCACAGGATCTCCACTCCCGCGGCGCCCTACACCTGCTGTCACGGAATCTCCCCGTTCCGTGACACGGGTGACGCGGAGGAGGCGTCAGTCATGGCGTGAACGCGACCAGTGGTCGGTGGCGCCGTCCGGACACCGCCGTGCGAGGATGGGGCGTCCGTGCACCGGAGCCCGGGGGGAATGTCCTGGTGGGCGGGGACGCGCGGGGCATGTCGGGCGGCACTGAGGCGAAAGGACCGGAGCGTACGTGAGCGAGAATCAGAACCTCCTCGCGGAGCAGCGGCGATCCCTGATCCTCGACGAGGTGCGCCGCCGGGGCGGTGTGCGGGTCAACGAGCTCACCCGCAAGCTCGGCGTGTCCGACATGACGATCCGCCGCGACCTCGACGCGCTCGCCCGCCAGGGCGTGCTGGAGAAGGTGCACGGCGGCGCGGTCCCGGTGGTCGAGGCGAGCACCCACGAGCCGGGCTTCGAGGCCAAGTCGGGCCTGGAGCTCACCGCCAAGGAGGACATCGCGCGGACGGCGGCGAAGCTGGTCGCGCCGGGCGCGGCCATCGCGCTGTCGGGCGGCACGACGACCTACGCGCTGGCGCAGCAACTGCTGGACGTGCCCGACCTGACGGTGGTCACCAACTCGGTGCGGGTCGCGGACATCTTCCACGCGGCGCAGCGCACGTCGGGTCCGCGCCAGGGCGCGGCGACGGTGGTGCTGACCGGTGGTGTGCGCACGCCCTCCGACTCACTGGTGGGGCCGGTGGCCGACCAGGCCATCGCGGCGCTCCACTTCGACCTGCTGTTCCTGGGTGTGCACGGCATATCGGTCGAGGCCGGGTTGTCGACGCCGAATCTGGCGGAGGCGGAGACGAACCGGCGGCTCGTGCAGTCGGCCCGGCGCGTGGTGGTGGTCGCGGACCACACCAAGTGGGGCAAGGTGGGGCTGAGTTCGTTCGCCGCGCTGGAGCAGATCGACACCCTGGTGACGGACGCCGGACTGCCGGACGAGGCCCGCGGGGTGGTCACGGAGCATCTGCGGCGCCTGGTGGTGGCCGGCGAGCCGGAGCCCGACGAGGACGAGGACGAGGACCTCTGACCGGCCTCCCGGAGAATTTCCGCCCGGCCCTGCGAGGGGCCTCCTCCGGCCGGTAGAGCGACGGAGGGCTGCCCGGTCACGGGGAGACCCCCGACCGGGTAGGGCGACGGGCAGCCCCTCGGGCCAGGCAGAGGTCCGCGACCGGGTGCAGCAACGGACGGCTGCCCGGCCGACGCAGCAGACCACGACCCGTGGGCGACGGACTGCCCACCGGCCACGGCTCGACGCAGAAGGTCCCCAGCAGGCAGCACGACCGATGGTCCGCGCCCATGCGAAGGGCCCTCGACTGGGTAGAGCGACGGACGGCTTCCCGGCCGACGCAGCAGGCCCCGACCCGTGGGCGACGGACTGCCCACCGGCCACGGCTCGACGCAGAAGGCCCCCAGCAGGCAGCACGACCGACGGCTCACGCCCATGCCAAGGCCCGGACCGGGCAGAGCGACGGACGGCTGCCCGGTCACCCAAGACGCCCTAGCGGTCCCCCGCCGGCAAGGCATCCGACCGCTCACCCCATGAGCGCCCGGGCCCCCGGCCGACAACACTGCGCGGCACCGTCCGCCCGTCCCGCCCGGCACGTCGCCGGAAACGGCGTGCGCCCCGCGTGCGCCCCTCCGGCGCCCTGTCCGTTACGCGCGCCGGGCGTTGCCCCGTCTCAGCAGGGCCAGACGCCGGTCTCCAGCAGCGAGTCGATCGCCGCGCTGTACGGCGCGATGTCGAGCCCCTGCGCGGCCAGCCAGGCGTCCGAGTAGTACTTGTCGAGGTACCGGTCCCCGGGGTCGCACAGCAGGGTCACGACACTGCCCCGCTGCCCCTCGGACACCATCTCCGCCACGATCTTCAGCGCGCTCCACAGGCCCGTGCCGGTGGAACCGCCCGCCTTGCGGCCGATGACCCGCTCCAGGGCCCGTACGGCGGCGACGCTGGCCGCGTCGGGCACCTTCATCATCCGGTCGATCGCGCCGGGCACGAAGCTCGGCTCCATCCGGGGCCGGCCGATGCCCTCGATGCGCGAGCCGCAGTCGCACGTGACGTCCGGGTCGCCGGTGGTCCAGCCCTCGAAGAAGCACGAGTTCTCCGGGTCGGCGACGCAGACGCGCGTGTCGTACTGCATGTAGTGCACGTAGCGCGCCAGGGTCGCCGAGGTGCCGCCGGTGCCCGCCGTCGCGACGATCCAGGCCGGTTCCGGGAACCGCTCCAGGCGCAGCTGGCGGAAGATGGACTCGGCGATGTTGTTGTTCCCGCGCCAGTCGGTGGCGCGTTCGGCGTAGGTGAACTGGTCCATGTAGTGGCCGCCGGTCTCGGCCGCGAGGCGGGCGGACTCCTCGTACATCGTGCGGGGGTCGTCCACGAAGTGGCAGCGGCCCGCGTGGAATTCGATGAGGCGGATCTTCTCGGCGCTCGTCGTGCGCGGCATGACGGCGATGAACGGCACACCGATCAGCTTCGCGAAGTACGCCTCGGAGACGGCGGTCGAGCCGCTGGAGGCCTCGATGACGGGCCGGTCCGGCCTGATCCAGCCGTTGCACAGGCCGTACAGGAACAGGGAGCGGGCCAGCCGGTGCTTGAGGCTTCCGGTGGGGTGCGTCGACTCGTCCTTCAGGTACAGGTCGATGCCCCACTGCTCGGGCAGGGGGAACTGCAGCAGGTGCGTGTCGGCCGAGCGGTTGGCGTCGGCCTGCACTCTCCGGACGGCTTCTTTCAGCCACGCGCGGTAGGCGGCGTCACTGTGGTCGACGTCGAGGGTCACGCCGGTGCGGATCTGCTGGGGGGTGCTCACGAGGGTGCTCCTAACGCTGCGCGCCGTCGACGCGTCGCGCGGCCGACACCTCGATCATAAGCACCCGGCGCACGCTTCTCACCTGCATAAACGCATCTTTGAGCCCCCCAAAGCGCCCCCTGGGGCAGGTCCGGTGCAAGGGGGCGCGCACACCTGGGGGCGCATCGGTGGGTGTGCTGCGGGCGCCCCCCGGCCGGGGTCTCGCGGGCACTGGTGCTCGACGCCGGGCAGGGGCAGACTGCACCGCGGGACCGGGACTCCGGGCGGGGTGACGGCGGGGATGGCGACCTGCCGCGGGCACCGCGCCGGAACCGCGTCCCGGGCACGGCGCACCGCCGGAACCTCGGGTGCGCCGGCCGGAGACGGGGACACCCCGGAGGGGCACACTGGATCACGAACGAGCCCGTACCGCACTCCGCGTGGAGCGGGGGCGGTGCGCCGAGACGCACAAGGGGGCGGGTGGCATGGCGGAGCCGGAGTTCAGGGCCACGGGCGTGCGGATCGGCAAGCGGCTGCGCTCGCTCACCCGGGCCGGCCAGGTCCGGATCAGCGACGGCCGGCTCGAGTTGCTGACCAGTTACGGCAGCGAGATCGACAGCGCCCCGGTCCAGGCCGTCCGCGCCTCCAAACCCTGGTTCGGTCCCGATGACCGGGCCACGGCGGATCTCAACGGCAACCGGTACCTGCTCACCCTGGGCGATCACGACCCCGCCCCGGGCGAGCCGGGACCGCCGGCCGCACGGCGCTTCATCGAAGCCGTGCGCCGGGCGTCGGGGCGAGACGACTGAGATGCACGCGAGTTGCGGTACCTCACCCCTTGCGCCACTCTGGTCTCACGTCACTCTGGGTTTACCGGCGATAACGCTGCGAACCAGCCCGCCGGCCACGACAGCGGGCGAGAGTGTCACGAAGACGCCCTGCTGGATCCGAACTCCGTGTTCTTCCGGACCTCACGTCGGGGAGTCGCAGCCGTGATCAGCATTCCGAGCAGGCACTGCACGGTGGAGCTTCAGGCCCTGCCGTCGCGGATCGGCCAGGTCCGCAGAATCGTATCTGCGCAATTGCGCTACTGGCATCTGGACGCCCTGATCGACCGGGCCTCGCTCGGCGTGACCGAGCTGCTGTCCAACGTCCACCGCCACGCACAGCCGGACAAGACGTGCACCGTCGAGATAGAGCTGCTGCTCGACCGGCTCACCGTCTCGGTACGCGACGGCGACCCGCGGATGCCCGTGGTCGACGACGCCGAACCGCTGGCGACCTGCGGGCGCGGGCTCGCCATGGTCGCCGCCATGAGCGAGAGCTGGGGCGTCCGGCCCGACGGCGAGTCCGGCAAGGTCGTGTGGTTCACCCTGCCGACCGCCTCCACCGCCCTCGCCACGCCGTCGCGCCGCTCGCGCCACGCCGTCAAGGAGAAACCGGTGCGCAGGTTCGCGGAGGTCGGGCACGCCACCGACGGGCTTCTGCCCGACCATGCTCCCGCCCGGTCCGCCGTTGCCGGTTGACCGGGCGGTGACCACCGTTCGCACGACGGCCGCCGGGTGGCGCACGCCGCGCACCGGTTGACGCGCCCAGCGGGCGCGCCACCGGGGCGTGCGCCACCCGGCGGCGGCGCGCCCGGCCCGGCCCGGTCGCCGCATGGCTCCCCACCCCGGGCGGCCTCCGAACTCCCGGCGACCCAGCACCCCCGGCGATCGCGGCGACCCAGCACCCCCGACACCCCCGGTGACCCCGGCGGTGTCCCCTCGAGCAACTCCCTCGACTCTGTACCTACTGGTATGTACAGTAGGCCCCGTGAGCACTTCTGAGCGGCTGATCGAGTCGACGCGCGCACTGCTGTGGGAGCGCGGATACGTGGGCACCAGCCCCAAGGCGATCCTGGAACGGGCGGACGCCGGACAGGGCAGCATGTACCACCACTTCAAGGGCAAGCCCGACCTCGCGCTGGCCGCCATCCGGCGTTCGGCCGAGGAGATGCGCAGCACCGCCGCCGGGATCCTCGACGGCCCGGGCACGCCCTCCGAGCGTGTCGAGGCGTATCTGCGGCGGGAGCGGGACGTGCTGCGGGGCTGCCCGGTCGGCCGGCTGGCCATGGACCCGGACATCGTCGCAAGTCCCGAACTGCGGGCCCCGGTGGGCGAGACGCTCGACTGGCTGCGCGGACGGATTGCCGACCTCGTCGAAGAGGGCAAGGAGCAGGGCCAGTTCGCGCCCGTCCTGGACGCCTCGGAGATCGCCGCCGCCGTCGTCGCGACGGTGCAGGGCGGCTACGTCCTCGCCCGGGCCTCCGGCTCCCCCGCCGCGTTCGAGGCAGGCGTGCGCGGACTGCTCTCCCTGCTGACACCGCCGACCCCCTGAGGACTGCGCCGTGCATGCCATGCAGTACGAACTCACCCTGCCCGCGGACTACGACATGGGCATCGTCCGTGACCGGGTGGCCCGCCGGGGACACCTGCTGGACGACTGGGACGGACTCGGCCTCAAGGCCTACCTGATCCGCGAACGCGGCGTGCACGGCTCGCCCGTCAGCCAGTACGCGCCGTTCTACCTGTGGAACACCGTCGAGGGCATGAACTCCTTCCTGTGGGGCGGTGGTTTCCAGGGCGTCAGCGACGACTTCGGACGGCCCTCGGCCCGTCAGTGGACGGGCCTGGCGTACCAGGAGGGAGCGGGCACGCACGCGCGCTTCGCGGTGCGCCGGCGGCACGGCTTCCCCGCCGGGGAGCCCTTGGCCGAGGTGGCCCGGGACGCGGCGGACGAAGCCCGGCGGCTGGCCGCGGAGGACGGGACCGTGCTCGCGGCGGCGGCCGTCGACACGAGCCGCTGGGAGCTGCTGCACTTCTCCCTCCGTGAGCACGCGGCGGCCGGCGCCGGCGACGAGGTGTTCGAGGTGCTGCACCTGTCGGCGCCCGGACGCGGACTGCTGCCCCGGGGCCGTCAGTGGTGACCACCGTCCGGACGGTCCTGGGGGACGTGTCCCCCGGCGACCTGGGGGTGTGCGACGCCCACGACCACCTGTTCTTCGGCACCCCCGTGCTGCCCGGCCAGGAGCTGCGCAGCCGGGCGGCCGCGCGAGCGGAGCTGACGGCGTTCCGGGAGCTGGGCGGCGGGACCGTCGTGCAGTGGACCCCGTACGGGCTCGGGCGGCGGGCGGCCGACCTTCCGCCGCTGTCCCGCGAGACGGGTGTGCACGTGGTGGCGGCCACCGGCCTCCACCAGGCGGTGCACTACGACGAGGACACCCTGGCCCGGCTCCGGGGACGGCTGGCCGAGGTCTTCGTGGCCGAACTCACCGAGGGCATCGGGACGTCGGGGGTGCGGGCGGGCCTGATCAAGGTCGCGGGCGGCTTCCACGCCCTGGACGCGCACGCCCGCTGGACCATGGGGGCGGCGGCGGAGGCGCATCACGCGACGGGCGCGACGATCGCCGTGCACCTGGAGCTCGGCACTGCGGCGCCGGACGTGCTCGACCTGCTGTGCGGGGAGCTGGGTGTGGAGCCGCACCGGGTCGTGCTCGGGCACCTGAACCGCTCCCCCGACCCCGTGGTGCACCGGCACGTCGCGGAAACCGGCTGCTACCTGGCGTTCGACGGCCCGTCACGCGCCCACCACGCCACCGACTGGCGGATGCCCGACGCCGTGCGGGCCCTCGCCGACGCCGGGTTCGGCGACCGGCTGCTGCTGGGCGCGGACACCACGACGGCCGCCGCCCGTTCGGTGGACGGCGGCCCCGGTATGCCTCACCTGCTGCGCCGCGTCCGGCCCCGGCTCGTGCACGCGGTGGGCGAGGAACTGGTCGGGCGGATCCTCACGGAGAACCCGGGGCGGGCGTTCGCGGTGCCGTGGCGCTGAGCACCGTGCCCGTCCGTCTCAGCCGCCGGGCTGGTCGCTGTCCTTCATCGAGCCCCAGCCGTGCCAGCGGTCGACCTCCACCCAGGCGCTGACCCGCGGCCGTTCGCGGTCCGGGTAGGGCCCGCCGGTGTAGTGCCGGGCGAGGAGGTCGATGTCCGCCAGGTCCTCGTCGTCGTAGATCTCGGTGACCCGGCCGATGAGCGTGACGTGGGTGTACCAGTCGTCCCCGGCGAGGACGGTGAGGGTGACGCGCGGGTCGCGGCGCAGGTGCTTGAGGCGGACGCGGCCCGCGTCGAGGTTGATCAGTGCCCGGCCGTCCTTCCAGGCGTACCAGGTGGCGGTGGTCACCGGCGCTCCGTCGGAACGCAGCGTGGCCATGACGCACGGGTTGGGCCGGGCGAGCAGGGCCTGGGCCTCGGGCGGCAGCGGCGGCTTGGACATGCGGGAACCTCCTGGGTCTGTCAGCGGGAGTGGTCGTCGAAGCTGGCGAAGTAGGCGGCGGCCATGTCCTCGTCGGCGTGGCCCTGCGCGGCGGCCCGCTCCAGCCGCTCGGCGGTGGCCGCGGCGACGTCCAGGCGGACACCGTTGTCCGCGCCGGCCCGGGCGATGAGGCGGGCGTCCTTGGCGGCGGTGCCGACCGCGAACTGGGGCGGGGTGAGCCGGTCCTCGAGGATGAGGCCGGACTTGGCGCGCAGATGGCCCATGTCGAGCGGGCCGCCGGCGATGAGGTCGAAGAACGCGTCCGGGTCGACGTCCAGGGCCTTGGCGAGTGCCAGGCTCTCCCCGGCGGCGGCCGTGACGGCGAGGACCCAGCTGTTGGCCACGAGCTTCAGCCGGGTCGCGCTGCCCGCCGACCCGTCCTCGCCGGTCCACACCGTGCGGGCGCCCACGGCGTCGAACACCGGCGTCACCTTGTCCCGGCCGCCGGCCGGCCCGGCCGCGAGCACGGTCAGCTGCCCGTCCTCGGCCGGCTTCCGGGTGCCCAGGACGGGCGCGTCGTAGAAGAGCAGCCCGTGCTCGCCGGCCAGGGCGGCCAGAGCGGCGACGGCCTCGACGCCGGCGGTGGTGGACTGCACCCAGGCGGTGCCGGCGCGCAGGCCCGGTGCCGCCTCGCGCACGGTCGCCTCGGTCACGGGTCCGTCGTGGAGCATCGTGAGGACGACGTCGGCGTCCCGGACCGCCTCGGCGGGGGTGCCGGCGACGTGCGCGCCCTCGGCGGCGAGCGGTTCGGCCTTGGCCCGGGTGCGGTTCCAGACGCGCACGGTGTGCCCCGCGCGGGCGAGGTTGCGGGCCATCGCCGCGCCCATGATGCCGGTGCCCAGGACGCTGACGGTGAGCTGGTCGGTCATGGTGTCGACTTCCTCGGTGGTGCGGTCGGGTGTGCTGCCCGCGGGACGGGCGTCGTCCGGTGAACGGGTCCCCCCGGCGCGGGGATCATGCACGGCTTGCGCAGGCGGATGCGGCTCCCGGGTGCGCCGGAGGGCCGTCACCCCTGCCGTGCCGGGCCGTCACCCCTGCCGTGCCAGGGCCCCGAGGGGATCGTCCAGGACCGGCTGCCAGGCCAGTTCCGCCGCGCCGACCAGGCTGTTGTGGTCGAGGGTGCACGCCAGGATGGGAACGCCGCCGCTCTGCCCCCACAGACTGCGGTCGGCGACCACCGCGCGCAGGCGGGCCGGGTCGGCGTCCAGAAGGGTGCGGTGCAGGCCGCCGAGGATGATGCGGTCCGGGTTGAGGATGTTGACCAGCCCGGCCAGTCCGAGCCCCAGGCGGTCGATGAGGGCCTCGGTGGCGGTGCGGACGGCCGGGTCGTCGTAGTGGTGGCGGATCAGGTCGATCGACTGCTGGAGCAGGGACACCTCGGGGCCCGGGGCGCGTCCCGCCTCCGTGAGGAAGGCGAGCGGATCGGTCTCCACGTCGAGGCAGCCGCGGCTGCCGCAGTGGCAGGGGCGGCCCTCGGGGTGCACGGTCAGGTGGCCGACCTCCAGGGCGAGACCGGAACTGCCGCGGTGCAGACGGCCGTCGAGGACGAGGGCGCCGCCGACGCCCCGGTGGCCGGTGGCGACGCACAGCAGGTCGCGGGCGCCGCGGCCGGCGCCGTGCCGGTGCTCGGCAAGCGCGGCGAGGTTGACGTCGTTCGCGGCGAACGCGGGCCCGCCGAGGCCCGCCGCGCGCACCTGCTCGGCGAAGATGTCCCGCACGGGCGCTCCGGCGGGCCAGGCCAGGTGCAGGGGGTTGAGGGCCAGTCCGTCGGGTTCGGCGACGGCGGACGGCACGGCCAGGCCGGCGCCCACGCACCGCCGTCCGGTCTCCCGCAGCAGCTCGGCCCCGGCGGTGACGACGGAGGCCAGGACCTTCGCGGGGTCGGCGTCGACGGTCTCGCAGCCGGGCGCGGTGGCGACGATCCGGCCGCCGAGCCCCACCAGGGCCGCGCGGAAGCCGTCGGCGTGCACCTGCGCGGCGAGCGCGACGGGCCCGTCCTCGGCGACGGACAGGCGGTGCGAGGGCCTGCCCTGCGAACCGGCAGCGGCGCCGGGGCGGGCGTCGACCCGGATCAGGCCGAGCGCCTCCAGTTCGGCGGCGACCGCCCCGGCCGTCGCGCGGGTCACCCCGAGTTCGGCGGTGAGCACGGCCCGGGTGGGCGCCCGTCCGGTGTGCACGAGCTCCAGCGCGGGTCCGAGCGCCGCGCGCCCCCGGTCGAGCCGCGTCCTCGTGGTGCTCCCGTCCCCCGGCCGGGGGTCCGCCTTCCCGCTCATGAGGGCGAGTCTCCCATGATCCGCCGCGTCGGCCGCTACAGGCCGCTGACCCGCAGCGTGATGTTGAGCCGCCCGCTCAGGCCGAGCCCGGGCGGTGCCGTGCCCGGGTGGATGCGGGGCACCCCGTGGTGGGCGAGCCGGGAGGGGCCGCCGAAGACGAACAGGTCGCCGCTGCGCAGCTCGACGTCGGTCCAGGGCCGGTTGCGGGTCTCGGTGTTGCCGAAGCGGAAGACGCAGCTGTCGCCGAGGCTCAGCGAGACCACGGGCGCGTCCGCCTTCTCGTCGCTGTCGCGGTGCATGCCCATGCGGGCGTCGGCGTCGTAGAAGTTGATCAGCGCGATGTCGAAGGCGGGGTCCGGTCCGCCGAGGGTGTCGCGGACCGCGCGGCGGCCCAGGTCGCCCAGGAGGGGCGGGAAGGGTTTGACCGGGGCGCCGTCCCCGTCGGCGACGGTCCGGGCGTAGCGGTAGGGGTACCAGTGCCAGCCCAGGCACACCTGCCGGGCGCTCATCGTGCCGCCGCCGGGGGTGCGGACGGTGCGCAGCCCGGCGGGCGGCCGGGCCCAGGCGCGGCAGGCCTCGACCAGCTCGCGCTGGTCCCGCGCGTCCAGCCAGCCGGGCACGTGCACCGCTCCCGGGGCGATCTGCGCGCGCTCACGGGGGAACAGCTCGGCGTCCATGCCCTCCATGGTGCCCGACCAGGGGCGACGAGCCGCTCGGCTAGCCTGGTCGCACGATGGACGACCGTATGACGACCCCGTGGGGCGAACTGGCGCTGACCCGTTTCCCCGAGGACCCGCGTGACCGGCTGCGCGCCTGGGACGCCTCCGACGCGTATTTGTTGAGGCACCTGGCCGGGGAGCAGGTGCCGCTGTCGGGGAACGTCGTGGTGGTCGGTGACCGGTGGGGGGCGCTGGTGACGGCGCTCGCGGCGCACCGGCCGGTCCAGATCACCGACTCGTATCTGACGCAGGAGGCGACGCGGGCCAATCTCGCCCGGGCCGGTGCCGTGCCCGGGGCGGTGCGGCTGCTCACCACGCAGGATCCGCCACCGGAGCGGGTCGACGTGCTGCTGGTGCGGGTGCCGAAGAGCCTGGCGCTGCTGGAGGACCAGTTGCTGCGGCTGGCGCCGGCCGTGCACGCGGGGACGGTCGTGGTGGGCACGGGCATGGTCAAGGAGATCCACACCTCGACGCTGCGGTTGTTCGAGCGGATCCTGGGACCGACCCGCACCTCCCTCGCCGAACAGAAGGCGCGCCTGATCTTCTGCACCCCGGACCCGGCGCTGGAGCGGCCCGCGGGTCCGTGGCCCCACGTGTACGCGCTGCCGGACGACGCCGGGCCGGTGGCGGGGCGCACGGTGGTCAACCACGCCGGGGTGTTCTGCGCCGACCGGCTGGACATCGGCACGCGCTTCTTCCTGCGCCACCTGCCGCCGGGCCGGGGCGGCCGGGTGGTGGACCTGGGGTGCGGCAACGGGGTCGTGGGGACGGCGGTGGCGCTCGCCGACCCGGGCGCCGAGGTGCTGTTCGTGGACGAGTCCTTCCAGGCGGTGGCCTCGGCGGAGGCGACGTACCGGGCCAACGGCGTGCCGGGGCGTGCGGAGTTCCGGGTCGGGGACGGGCTGGCCGGGGTGGCGTCGGGCAGTGTCGACCTGGTGCTCAACAACCCGCCGTTCCACTCCCACCAGGCGACGACGGACGCCACGGCCCGGCGGATGTTCACCGGGGCGCGGCGCGCGCTGCGGCCGGGCGGTGAGCTGTGGGTGGTCGGCAACCGTCATCTGGGCTACCACGTCACGCTGCGCAGGCTGTTCGGCAACAGCACGCTGGTCGCGAGCGACCCGAAGTTCGTGGTGCTGAAAGCCGTCAAGCGGTAGCGGCGCCGAGGGTCCGCAGGGTCCTCGCCACCGTCCGGGTCATCGCCTCGCGCGCCACGGTCAGGCAGCCGCGCGGGTCGACGGCGTCGGGGTGCGCGGCGAGGGCGTCGCGGACCGCGCCGGTGAACGCGATGTTCAGGGCCGTGCCGATGTTGACCTTGGTGATGCCCCCGGCGATCGCGGCCGTGAGTTCGCCGTCCGGGACGCCGGAGGAGCCGTGCAGGACGAGGGGCACGTCCAGGGCGGCGGACAGGCGTTTGAGCAGGGCCTGGTCGAGGGCCGCGGTGCGGGTGGTCATGGCGTGGGAGCTGCCGATGGCCACGGCCAGGGCGTCCACGCCCGTGTCGGCGACGAAGACGCGCGCCTCGTCGGGGTCGGTGCGGGCGCCGGGGGCGTGGGCGTCCAGCGGGGCGCCGCCGTTCTTGCCGCCGATCCGGCCGAGCTCCGCCTCGATCCACAGGCCCCTGGAATGGGCCCAGTCGACCGCGGCCCGGGTCGCGGCGAGGTTCTCGTCGTAGGGCAGGCGGGCCGCGTCGTACATCACGGAGCTGAAGCCGGCGTCGGCGGCCTGGTGCAGGAGGGCGTCGCTGCACACGTGGTCCAGGTGCAACGCGACCGGCACGGCGGCCTGTTCGGCGCAGGCGGCGGCGGCGCGGGCCAGCGGGAGCAGCCGCCCCCCGTGGTAGGCGACGGCGTTCTCGCTGACCTGGAGGACGACGGGGGTCCGTTCGGACTCGGCGCCGGCGACGACGGCCTCGGCGTGCTCCAGCGTGATGACGTTGAACGAGGCGACGGCCGAACGGGTCGCGGCGGCGCGGGTGACGAGTTCGCCGGTGGTGGTCAGGGGCACGGGGTCTCCTGGGTGGGGAGGCGGGCGTCCGGCGGGTCAGGGGGTGAGGATCACGGAGCGGGTGAGGTGGCGCGGGCGGTCCGGGTCGAGGCCCCGGGTGGCGGCGACGGCGACCGCCAGGCGCTGGGCGCGGACGAGTTCGGCGAGCGGGTCGAGCTCGCCGCTGATCCACGAGGCGCCGGTGGCGCGCACCTGGTCGGCCAGTCCGTCCGGCGCCTCACCGAGCATCCAGGTCGCCGTGCCCGCGGTGCTGACGCTGATCGGGCCGTGCCGGTACTCCATCGCCGGATAGGCCTCCGACCAGGCCAGCGCGGCCTCCCGCATCTTCAGGCCGGCCTCGTTCGCCAGGCCGACGGTCCAGCCGCGGCCCAGGAAGGTGAACTGGCCGCAGTCCGCGAGTCCTTCGGGCAGCGGGTCGGCCAGTGCCGTGCGGGCGTCGGCCACCGCGCGGTCGGGGTGCAGACCGACGTGGGCGCGCAGCAGGGTCAGGGCGGTGGTGGCGAACCGGGTCTGCACGACCGAGCGTTCGTCGGCGAAGTCGAGGACGGCCAGGTCGTCCGCGGCCTCCGCTACGGGGGTGCCGGGGTCCGCGGTGATCGCGGTGGTGCGGGTGCGGCCCTTCAGCCGGCCGAGCAGTTCGAGGACTTCGGTGGTGGTGCCGGAGCGGGTCAGGGCGACGACCCGGTCGTAGGCACGGCCGTGGGGGAACTCCGAGGCGGCGAAGGCGTCCGTCTCGCCCTGGCCCGCGCCCTCGCGCAGGGCGGCGGCGGCCTGCGCCATGAAGTACGAGGTGCCGCAGCCCACGACGGCGACCCGCTCCCCCGGCGCCGGCAGCACCCGCGCGTGGCCCGGTGCCTCCGCGGCGGCACGGGCCCAGCACTCCGGCTGGCTGGTCAGCTCGTCCTCGACATGCGTCATACGACACCCTCCGGTCTGCTTGTTCCTGCAAGATAGCGTCTGGTTTCGAACATCATCAAGCATCGCGTGCAGACCGGTGCAGTAGGGTCGCCGGGAGATCGAGAGTGGAGGTGCCCATGTCGCGCGACGCCCGCTGGAAGGCGCTGCTGGAACTGCTCGTGGAGCGCGGCCGGCTGGACGTCGAGGACGCGGCCCGCGAGCTCGGGGTGTCGGCGGCGACGATCCGCCGGGACTTCGACCAGCTCGCGGAGCAGCAGATGCTGGTGCGCACCCGGGGCGGTGCCGTGGTGCACGGGGTGTCGTACGAGTTGCCGCTGCGCTACAAGACGGCCCGCCGCGCCTCGGAGAAGCAGCGGATCGCCAAGGCCGTGGCGGACCTGGTGGCGCCCGGTGAGGCGGTGGGCCTGACCGGCGGGACGACCACCACCGAGGTGGCCCGGGCCCTTGCCGTGCGCGGGGACCTGGCCTCCGGCACCCCGGCCCTGACCGTCGTGACGAACGCGCTGAACATCGCGAGCGAGCTGGCCGTGCGGCCGCAGTTCAAGATCGTGCTGACCGGCGGGGTGGCCCGGGCCCAGTCCTACGAGCTGGTGGGGCCGCTCGCGGACGGCGTGCTGGGGCAGATCACCGTCGACGTGGCGGTGCTCGGCGTGGTCGCCTTCGACGTCCGGCACGGCGCCGCCGCCCACGACGAGGCGGAGGCGGCGGTCAACCGGCTGCTGTGCGAACGGGCGGAGCGCGTGGTGGTGGCGGCCGACTCCAGCAAGCTGGGACAGAGGGCGTTCGCCCGGATCTGCGCGGCCGGCACGGTCGACACCCTGGTCACCGACACGGCCGCCGACCCGGGCGCGGTGCGGGACTTCGAGGAGGCGGGACTGCGCGTCGTGACCGTCTGAGGGCGGCTTCACCGGGCCCCAGGGCCTGTCGGACGATTCCCGCCGCCGCCCGGAGGCAGGCGGGAAGTGTCGGACAGGCCCTAGGCTGGTGCACAGGCGCCTGTCGGGCCAGGGAGGCTGTCATGGGCGTGACGGCGGAAGACAGCGGCGGAGCGGGCGGTCGGCGGTACGTGCCGATCGCCGAGCACGGGCTGATCGGTGATCTGCGCAGCGTGGCGCTGGTGGGGACCGACGGCACGATCGACTGGTACTGCTGCCCGGCGTTCGACGCGCCGAGCGTGTTCGCCTCGATCCTGGACGCCGAGCGCGGCGGCTGCTTCGAGCTGGCGGCGTCCGTGCCGGCCCGCACCAAGCAGTTCTACTTCCCGGACACCAACGTCCTGATCACGCGCTTCTACACCGAGGACGGCCTCGGTGAGGTGCAGGACTTCATGCCGGTCGACGGCGAGTCGTCGGAGGCCGAACGCCACCGGCTGATCCGCCGGGTGGTGTGCGTGCGCGGCTCGGTCCCGTTCCGCACCCGGGTGGCTCCCCGGTTCGACTACGGCACGCGCCCGCACACCGTGCGGCTGACCGGCGAGGTGGCCCTGTTCGAGTCGGGGGACGTCTCCCTGGCACTGACGGCGACCGTCCCCCTGGAGGCCGACGGCTCCGACGTGCGCGGGGACTTCAAGCTGAGCGAGGGCGAGACGGCGGTGTTCGCGCTGGACAAGGTGGGCGGCGAGGTGACGCCCCGGCACTGCGCGCACACGGAGGCCGAGGAGCAGTTCGCGGCGACGGTGGCGTACTGGCGGCGCTGGCTGGCGGGCTCCCGGTACAAGGGCCGCTGGCGGGAGATGGTGCACCGCTCGGCCCTCACGCTGAAGCTGCTGACCTACGCGCCGACCGGGGCGATCGTGGCCGCGCCCACGACGAGCCTGCCCGAGAACCTCGGCGGGGAGCGCAACTGGGACTACCGGTACGTGTGGGTGCGCGACGCGGCCTTCTGCGTCTACGCCCTGCTGCGGCTGGGCTTCTCCGGCGAGGCCGAGGCGTTCATGCGGTTCGTGAGCCGGCACATCAGCCCCGGGGACGGCGCACACTCCGGGCCGCTGCAGATCATGTACGGCATCGACGGGCGCACCGACCTGCCGGAGCGGGAGCTGGACCACCTGGAGGGCCATCACGGCTCGGCGCCGGTGCGGGTCGGCAACGCGGCGGCCGACCAGCTCCAGCTCGACATCTACGGGGCCCTCATCGACTCCATCTACCTGTACGACAAGTGGGCCCAGCCGATCTCCAGCGACCAGTGGGACGACGTGTGCGCCCTGGTGGACTGGGTGTGCACGCACTGGGACCAGCCCGACGAGGGCATCTGGGAGACCCGCGGCGGGCGCAAGAACTTCCTGTACTCGCGGCTGATGTGCTGGGTGGCCGTCGAGCGGGCCATCCGGATGGCCAACCGGCGCGGGCTGCCCGCCGACCTGCCCCGCTGGCGGGAGTGCCGCGACACCGTCTACCGGCGGATCATGAGCAGGGGCTGGTCCGAGGAGCGCCGGGCGTTCGTCCAGTACGAGGGCGCCGACGTGCTGGACGCGTCCGTGCTGATGATGCCGCTGGCGAAGTTCATCGCCCCGCGCGACCCGAAGTGGCTGTCGACGCTGGACGCCCTCACCGAGGACCTGGTGTCCGACTCGCTGGTCTACCGCTACGACCCGCGCTCCAGCCCGGACGGGTTGCGCGGCGACGAGGGCACGTTCTCCATCTGCTCGTTCTGGTACGTCGAGGCCATGGTGCACGCCGGCCGGATCGACGACGCCCGCCTCGCCTTCGAGAAGATGCTGACGTATGCCAACCATCTCGGCCTGTACGCCGAGGAGATCAGCCACACGGGCCAGCAGCAGGGCAACTTCCCGCAGGCGTTCACCCACCTCGCCCTGATCAGCGCGGCGTTCAGCCTGGACCGGGCCCTCGGCTGAGGCTCAGTGCCCGTGCCCGTGCCCGCCGTCCGGATGCCCCTGGGGGGTGTCCGTCGCGGGCGCCGTGCCCCCGGCCCGCACGGTGAACGCCGCCGTGTGGACCCGCCCGTCGTGCTTGAAGTCGAGGAACAGGCGGTAGGACCCGGCGCTCGGGGCGGTCGCGGTGAACGAGATCTCCGGGCCGGGGCGGGTCGAGCCGTCCCCGGGTTCGCCGTTCGGGTGGACGTGCAGATAGGTGAGGTCGCCGGCGCGCAGGGCGACCAGGTGGCCGTAGGCGCCCAGGTAGGGCTGGAGGTCGGTGACGGGCCGGCCGTCACGGGAGACCTTCAGTTCCAGTTCGCTCGCCCTGCCGGGGTCCAGCCGGCCGGCCAGTTCGACCTCGTAGCCGCCGGTGGTGGTCTCGGCGCTCGGTGCGGGGAGGTCCTGCGGCCGGTAGGGGCCGGTGGCGGCGAGGTCGGCGCCCAGGGTGAGGTTCCCGGCGTCCTTCGCCGCCGGGGTGAAGTCGGCGAAGACGCGGTAGCCGCCGGCGCGCGGCAGGTCGACGGGCGTGCTCCAGGTGCCGTCCGCGGCCCGGGTGGGGTGCAGGTGGCGGTAGGTGACCAGGTCCCGTGAGGCCACGATGAGGTGGAGTTCCTTGTCGTGCTCGCGCTGGTAGGCGGTGAGCGCGCGCCCGGCGGCGTCCCGCACGGTGAAGCGCAGGTCGGCGCGCCGGCCCGCAGTGACGCGCGGGGTCTTCAGGTCGAGGGTGTAACCGCCTTCGGAGATCTGCAGTCCGCCGGCCGGGGGTGTGTCGTGCCCGGCGTGGCCGCGGCCCGGCTCCGCGCGCTCCGGCGAGGGTCCGGGGTGGTCGTCCTCGTGCCGGGGCGGGCCGTCCGCGACGACGGGGTCGACCCCCTGCCCCACGCCGTAGGCCGTGCCGAACGTCGCGGCCAGGGCGACGGCGAAAGTGGTGATCTTCAGTCCGGTGTTCATGGCCGTCGGCTCCTTCGGATACCGGTTCGCTCCCGCGAGTGCGGGGTCTCCATGCAGCTCACCATACCCCTGGGGGGTACCAAGTCAAGCGGTTCCCACGCTTGCGTCGTATACCGGGTGGGGGTATACAAGAAGCGCGGCGGAGATACCCCCGCCCCGTATGCGTGGATCTCTCAGAGGAGGCACCCGATGCCCGCCACCACCTATGCCGTCTCCGGAATGTCGTGCGGCCACTGCCGGACCGCGGTGACCGAGGCCGTCGGCGAGCTGGCCGGGGTCAGCGGAGTGGAGGTCGACCTCGACGCCGGGCACGTCACCGTCACCGGACCCGGCGAGCCGGACGACGAAGCCGTCGCACGGGCCGTCGACGAGGCCGGCTACGAGCTGACCGGACGGGTCTGACCATGACCACCGCCACCACCGGCGCCGAAGCCGTGGTCGAGCTCGCCATCGGCGGCATGACCTGCGCCTCCTGCGCGGCGCGCATCGAGAAGAAGCTCAACCGCATGGACGGGGTCACCGCCACCGTCAACTACGCCACGGAGAAGGCGAGGATCGGCTACACCGGCGACGTCTCCGTGCACGACCTGATCGCCACCGTCGAGGCGACCGGCTACACCGCCCAGGAGCCGGCACCCCCCGGCGAATCCGGTCCGCCCGGCGCCGCCGCCGACGAACTGCGGCCGCTGCGCGAGCGGTTGATCACCGCCGTGCTGCTGGCGGTACCCGTCGTCGCCCTGGCGATGATCCCGGCGCTGCAGTTCACGTACTGGCAGTGGCTGTCGCTCACGCTCGCCGCGCCCGTCGTGACCTATGCGGCGTGGCCCTTCCACAAGGCGGCGCTCACCAACGCCCGGCACGGCGCCGCCACCATGGACACGCTGATCTCGGTGGGAGTCTCGGCCGCGTTCCTGTGGTCGCTGTGGGCGCTGTTCCTCGGCACCGCGGGCACGCCCGGCATGACCCACCCGTTCGAGCTGACCATCGAGCGCACGGACGGGGCCGGGAACATCTACCTGGAGGCCGCCGCGGGCGTGACGGCCTTCATCCTGGCCGGCCGGTACTTCGAGGCGCGTGCCAAGCGCAGGGCCGGAGCGGCCCTGCGGGCCCTGCTGGAACTCGGCGCCAAGGACGTCACCGTGCTGGACCGGGACGGCCGGGAACGTCGGGTCCCCGTGGCGCAGTTGCGGACCGGCGACCGGTTCGTGGTCCGGCCCGGGGAGAAGATCGCCACCGACGGGACGGTCCTGGAGGGGTCCTCCGCCGTGGACGTCTCGATGCTCACCGGGGAGTCCGTGCCCGTGGAGGTGCGGGCGGGCGACGCGGTCACCGGCGCCACGGTCAACGCCGGCGGGCGACTCGTCGTGCGCGCCACGCGCGTCGGCGCGGACACCCAACTGGCCCGCATGGCGCGGCTGGTGGAGGACGCCCAGAACGGCAAGGCCGCGGCGCAGCGGCTCGCCGACCGGATCTCCGCGGTGTTCGTGCCGGTCGTGATCGCCCTGGCGCTCGGCACGCTGGGCTTCTGGCTCGGCAACGGCGCCGGGCTGACGGCGGCGTTCACCGCCGCGGTCGCCGTCCTCGTCATCGCCTGCCCCTGCGCCCTCGGCCTGGCCACCCCGACCGCGCTGCTGGTCGGCACCGGCCGCGGCGCCCAGCTCGGCATCCTCATCAAGGGGCCCGAGGTACTGGAGTCCACCCGCCGCGTCGACACCGTCGTCCTCGACAAGACGGGCACGGTCACCACCGGCCGGACGACCCTGCTGGCCGTGCACACCGCCGACGGCACCGGCGAGGCCGAGGTGCTGCGGCTGGCCGGCGCCCTGGAGCACGCCTCCGAGCACCCGGTCGCCCGGGCCGTGGCGGACGCGGCGCTGGAGAAGCTGGGCACGCTGCCCACGCCGGAGGACTTCGCCAACGTGCCGGGACTCGGGGTGCAGGGCGTCGTCGACGGCCACGCCGTGCTCGTCGGCCGGGAGCGGCTGCTGGCCCAGTGGGCCATGGAGCTGCCGCCGGGGCTCGCCGAGGCACGGGCGGCGGCCGAGGAGGCCGGGCGCACGGCCGTCGCGGTCGCCTGGGACGGTGCGGCACGGGCCGTGCTGGAGGTCGCCGACGCGGTGAAGGACACCAGTGCGCAGGCGGTCGCCCGGCTGCGGGCGCTGGGCCTCAGGCCCATCCTGCTGACCGGTGACAACGAGGCGGTGGCCCGGTCCGTCGCGCGGGAGGTCGGCATCGACGAGGTGATCGCCGAGGTGCTGCCGCAGGACAAGGTCGACGTGGTCAAGCGGCTGCAGGCACAGGGCCGGTCGGTCGCCATGGTCGGCGACGGCGTCAACGACGCGGCGGCGCTCGCGCAGGCCGACCTCGGGCTCGCCATGGGCACCGGCACCGACGCCGCGATCGAGGCGGGCGACCTGACCCTGGTGCGCGGTGATCTGCGCACCGCCGCAGACGCGATCCGCCTGGCCCGCCGCACCCTGGGCACCATCCGCTCCAACCTCTTCTGGGCGTTCGCCTACAACGTGGCGGCCCTCCCGCTGGCCGCGTCCGGCCTGCTCACCCCGATGCTCGCCGGGGCGGCCATGGCCTTCTCCTCGGTCTTCGTGGTGGGCAACTCGCTGCGCCTGAGGACGTTCCGAGCGGCATAGCGACGACGGCGCGGGCGCGCGGGTCACCGGGGTGGCCGCCCGCCGAGCGGGCACTCGTCCGGTACCGGCCCGCGGGGGCGCCGAGCGTGCGCCCGGAGTGAGCCGGTACCTTGCTGAAGAAGGCCACTGCGGGGAGAAGCACATGACCGATCCGACGACCACAGCCGCGGACGCCCCTCGTCCGCTCCCGGGGGACGAGCCGTCCCCGCTCCGGCCCGTGCGGCTGGCGAAGGCCGTGCTCGGTGATCTCAGGGCCGTGGACGGCGCCCTGTACGCGGCGGTGGCCGCCACTCCGACACCCACGCTCGACCGGGCACTGCGCCATCTGTCCCGCGCGGCCGACCACTCGAAGATCTCCTTCGGCATCGCCGCCGCGCTGGCCCTGGCCGGGAAGCGGCCGCGCAGGGCCGCTCTCGCCGGTGTCGGCGCCATCGGCGTGGCGTCGGCCTCGGCCAACCTCCTCGGCAAGCGGCTCGTGCGCCGCGCCCGGCCGGACCGGGAGGCGGCCCGGGTGACGGTGGACCGGCACGTGCGGATGCCGACCTCGGCGTCGTTCCCGTCCGGACACACCGCGTCCGCCGTCGCGTTCGCCACGGCGGTGGGTGTCGTGCTGCCTCCCGCCGCGGTGCCGCTCGGCGCGCTGGCCGGTGCCGTCGGCTACTCACGCGTCCACACGGGCGTCCACTACCCGGGCGACGTGGCGGCGGGCGCGGTCCTCGGCATCGCCAGTGCCGCGGCGGCGCTGGCCGCGGCCGCGGCCACCCCGTCGACGAGGACGCAGGCCCTGCTGGCGGCGGCCCGTTCGTGGCCGCGCCTCGGCATCGGGATCGCCCTGCGCCGCTGAACCAGGCGGCGGCCGGGCACGGGCACCCGGCCGCCGCGAGGTCGGCTCCTCGAACCGACGCCTGGTCAGCCGAAGGCGCGCACCGCCTGGTAGTACGTCCACGCGGTGCTGTTGCAGGAGGTCTTCGTGGCGCCGCCGTACGCGGCACAGACCCGCTTGAGGTCCTCGTAGAAGGCGCTGTCGATGCGGGACTTGTTGGCGCTGAAGGTGCCGGCCGCCTTGTAGTTGCGGTAGCCGAAGTCGTGCCGGGCGCAGGACAGGGAGAAGGGGAAGCCGAAGGGGTTGTCCGGTGAGGAGGAGCAGTAGTCGGTCGACCAGTCGAAGGCGTACGCGGACCACGCGGCCTGGTTCGCCCGGGCGGCGGCCCAGGTGCTGTAGCTCGACGCGCTGGTCTGCGTCCAGCTCGCGAGCACCTGGGGCTTGTCGGCGGGGGCGGCGCTCGCGGTCGTGGCGGTGCCCACGACGGTGACGAGGGCCAGGGTCGAAGTGGCGAGACCGGTGGCGAGTCTTCGGTGCATCCCACACCTCCATCAGCCGCGGCCCGTCCATCGGACCGCAGGTTCATGACAAGAGGATGACCACGTCCGCTGGACGCTCACACCTGTCGCACCGCAACAGTGCTTGAATTCCGATCGATCGCGGGGAAACGCCAGGCGACCGGACGCCCCGTCAGGTCAACGGGACACCGGACACACCGGGAGCCCGGACCCCTGGTGGGTCTGGGCTCCCTCGCGCTCGTCCTGGTGGGGCCGGGCGTACCGGCCCCGACGGGTCAGGACTCGACGATCTTGCGCACGTTGTCCACGGAACCGCAGCCGGCCTTCAACTGGCGCTCGCGCTCCTCGAGGAAGGCGACGCCCAGCTCCTCGCGCCGTTCCATCGCCACGTTCTCGCGCGCACCGTTGAGGATGGTGCGCTCCTCCTCGTCGGCGTGGTGGGTGATGGCCTCGACCAGCTCCTCGAGCTTCTCGTCCCACTCGTCGGAGCCGACCTCGTCCACCTGGAGGAGGGCGAGGAGCGCCTCGTTGCCCTCCTCGTGCTCGTGCTCGCCGTGCTCGACCTCGTCGTCGTCGATGTTCTTGTACCGCTTCAGCGCCGGGTACACCTCGGACTCCTCGGCGACCGCGTGCGCGATCAGCAGGTCCGAGAATTCGCGCAGGGCACCCTCACGGTCGGCTTCGACGCTGCGCATCTGACGGAAGAGCTCTTCCATGCGCCGATGGTCCTGGAGAATGAGCTCGACGACGTCGTTCGTGTCGGCCATGAACAGGAACCCCTTTCGTACGGAGAATTGAGTCTTTTCCCTTTACCCCGTTCCCGGCGTTCCGTGCCCGGGGAACGGGCCGGCCGGGCCTACCAGCGGTACCAGCGGCTCCGGCGGCCGCCACTGCCCGCACCGCGCAGCACGAAACCGAGCAGCCAGACCACCAGCACGATCACCGCGACCCACCACAGCGCCTTCAGCGCGAATCCGGCGCCGAAAAGGATCAGGGCCAGCAGCAGGACGAGAAGCAAGGGAACCATTCTTGTCCACCTCCGCCACTCCTGATGCCCGGCCTTTCGCTGAACACACAGCCGCATTGCATCGTTTTTCCAGGTGGCTTATGGGCAGGCGGACGGATTCGACGGCACGGGGGGGCGTCAGTCCCGGCCGACGACGACTACCTCGTCCCCGGCCGTCCAGCGGCGCCGCTCGGCCTTGGGCGGGTTGACCCGCACCCCGTGGCCGGGGCCGGCCGCTGCCTCGTCGTGGCTGCGGTAGCCGATGGCGCACTCACCCCGTTGCCGTGCCGCGGCCACGACGGTGGCGAAGGCCGTCTCGCACCCGGGCAGCACGTAGTCGCCCGCCGGCCGCAGGCGGATGCCGGTGCCGTCGGCGGAGAACAGTTCCTCGAAGACCGCGGCCAGGTGCCGGTTCTGGGAGATCTGCGCCATCAGCAGGCCGATGAGCTTGCCGCTGATGATCACGTCGGCGCCCGGGCTGATGGGGGCCAGGGCCCGGTTGCGGTCGTCGACCAGCTCGGTGACGACCGGCAGCTCCCGCCCGGTGGCCTCCTCCAGCTGGCGCAGCAGCAGGAGCGTGACGAGCGTGCGGTTGTCGGGGTGGTCCGTGGTCTGCCCGGGCACGGGGTCCCGGCCGAGGACGATGACGCTGTCGTAGGAGTGCACGTCCAGCCGACGCAGGGTCTCGGGGCGGGTGACGTCCCCCTGGTGCAGGGTCAGGGCCAGGTCGGTGCCGTGGTGCGCGCCGGACTCGTGCACCTGCCGGACCGTCTCCTCGCCGCAGTCGGCCACCACGTCGACGGCCGACCCGGGCAGGGCGCGGCGGCGCAACTGGTCGACCATGAGCGGCGCCCTGCGGTTCCAGCCCAGCAGCAGGACCCGCTCCGGCCGCGCCGGTGTCGGTGGGCCGGCCGCCATCACCGCCTTGTCGACCCACTGCCCGCACTCGCCGGGCCAGGCCGTGTCGTCGTCGCGGGAGACGACGATGAGCAGATCGTCCGCGGCGATGGCCGTCTGCGGTGGCGGGGCGAGCAGCGGGGTGTCGCCGCGCACCAGTCCCACCACGCTGGAGGTCGGATAGGACAGCAGCGCGTCGCTGAAGGTCCGGCCGGTCAGGGACGCCTCACCGACCAGGTAGAACTCGTCGCCCGCGAAGTCCAGCAGCTCCTGGTGGACCAGGGAGAGCCCGGGGCGGCGGGCGGCCTGGACGATCAGCCGGGCCGTGACCGTGTCGCTCTCCAGGACGACTCCGCCCGGCCCGGCGGCGAGGACGGCGGCCAGCCGGTAGCGGTCGTCGCGGACGGCGGCGACGACGGGCGGGCGGCTCTTGGCCCCGGCCAGCGCGGCCCGCAGCGCCAGCAGCGTCTTGACGACCTCGGCGTCGGCGTCCGGCTCGTCCCGGGGCAGCACCAGCACGACACCGGCCGTCGCCGGGCTGGTCAGGGTCAGCACGGCCGGGTCGGTCGTGGGGCCGCTGCGGCAGATCAGCCGTGTGCGGCCGAGGGGCCCGGCCTTCGTGCCGAGGGCCTCCTCCATCGCGGTCTTGTCGCGGTCGGCGAGCACCGCCACCGCGGCGCGCCGCAGATTGGCGTTGGCGGCGACCAGTTCGCCGACCACCGTGAACACCTGCTCCGACCAACCGAGGACCACGACGTGCCCCTGTTCGAGCACGGTCGAGCGGCCCCGCCGCAACGCGGTGAGCCGTTCCGTGAGGGCCGTGGTGATCAGGCCGACCAGCGTCGACACGTACAGCAGCGCCACGAGGGCGAGCAGCACCGACATCGTCACGCGCAGCGGCGTGCCGGTCGCGCCGCCCAGCCGCAGGGTCTCCCCCGTCAGGTGCCACACCTGCCCCAGCCGGTCCGGCAGGGCCTCGGGCGCGTCCGGGTCGGTCCACACCACCACCGCGCTGGCCGGGACGACGACCGCCAGGCACAGCAGTGCCATCCACCCGACCAGGGCGGAGGCGCCACGGGCCAGTGTGCTGTCGAACCAGTAACGGGCCCGGTCACCGAACGAAGTGCGCCGCTGCGCCACCCTTCCCCTTCCGTCGCCCCGGCCCTTCCGTGCGCCGGTGGGCGCCGCCGTGCGCGTGCGGCGCGCGGACGGACGGAGAGCGCGGGTGTGAATACGCATGTCGCAGTCTGAGGGCTCGTACGGGACGGCGAGCGCGGTTCCGTCGCGCATTCATCCCTTCGGGTCCACCGAGCGTGCCGAGAGCGTCATCTCACGCGTGACGTGCGGGTTTTGCCCGGGATTCGCTCCTTGGGGGCAACGCCCGGGCGAAAGGCGGCGGCCCCGGATCGGCGACCGCTACAAAGATCGCCATGACTGAAGATCACGCGGTGGCGCGCCCGGACGGCGGCTTCTCCCGGCGGAGTTTCGCGGCGGTGGCCGGCACGGCCACCGTGGCGACGGCCCTCACCGGCGGTACCGCCACGGCCCTGCCCGCACCGGCCGCGCCACCCGCCCCCGGCGTCGCCCCCGGCGCAGCCCGGGGCGCCGACCCCGAGCGGTCCCTCGCCGTGGCCCGCGCCCTGCTCGTCCTCGACTCGGACGACCGCCCCCTCGTCCCGCGCTACCAGCGCGTCCTGCGGGACGGGCTGCCGCCCCGCCGGACCCGTCCCAAGGACGTCCTCGTCGTGGGCGCCGGCCCCGCGGGGCTGGTGACCGCCTGGCTGCTGAAGCGGGCGGGGCACCGGGTCACGGTCCTGGAGGCCAACGGCAACCGGGCGGGCGGGCGCGTCAAGACGTTCCGCAAGGGCGGGCACGAGGGCGCCGCGCAGCCGTTCGCCGACCCCCGTCAGTACGCCGAGGCGGGCGCGATGCGCCTGCCCGGCAGCCACCCGCTGGTCATGCAGCTCATCGACCAGCTCGACCTGAAGAAGCGGCGCTTCCACTACGTCGACGTCGACGAGGAGGGCCGCCCCGCCGCGCGCACCTGGATCCACGTCAACGGCATCCGGGTGCGGCGCGCCGACTACGCCCGCTCGCCCCGGCGCGTGAACCGCTCCTTCGGCGTCCCGAAGGCCCACTGGGACACCCCGGCCGCCGCCATCCTGCGCGCCGCCCTCGACCCGGTGCGCGACGAGTTCAGCCGCGTCGGGCCCGACGGCAAGCGCGTCGACAAGCCCCTGCCCGAACGGCTGCGCGGCTGGGCCCGTGTGGTGCAGCGGTTCGGTGACTGGTCGATGTTCCGCTTCCTCACCGAGCACGCCGGCCTCGACGAGCGCACCGTCGACCTGATCGGCACCCTGGAGAACCTCACCTCCCGCCTGCCGCTGTCGTTCATCCACAGCTTCATCGGCTCCTCCCTCATCAGCCCGGACACGCCCTTCTACGAACTGGAGGGCGGTACGGCCGTCCTGCCGGACGCGCTGCTGGAACGGGTGCGCAAGGAGGTGCGGTTCGACCGCCGGGTGACGCGCATCCAGTACCACCACCCCGACCGTCCGGCGCCGGAGGGGGGCCATGTGCGGGGCAAGGGCCCGCACGTGTGGGTCGACACCGTGTCCGAGGGCCGTGACGGCCCGGTCGTCCGCGAGCAGTTCACCGCCGACGTCGCCGTGGTGACCGTGCCGTTCTCCGGGCTGCGGCACGTGCAGGTCGACCCGCCGCTGTCGTACCGCAAGCGCCGCGCGGTCAGCGAACTGCACTACGACAGCGCGACCAAGGTGCTGCTCGAGTTCAGCCGCCGCTGGTGGGAGTTCGACGAGGCGGACTGGAAGCGCGAACTGAACGCCGTGAAGCCGGGCCTGTACGAGGCGTACCGCACCGGCCGGGCGCCCGCGGACGGCAGTCTGCTGGGTGCGCACCCCTCGGTGCCGGGCGGGCACATCACGGCGGCCCAGCGCACGCACTACGCCGCCAACCGCGCGATCGGGCGCGACCAGCCGGAGGCGGCCGGCGTGGTGGGCGGCGGCTCGGTGTCGGACAACGCCAACCGCTTCATGTTCAACCCCTCGCACCCGGTTCCGGGCAGCCCGGGCGGTGTGGTCCTCGCCTCCTACAGCTGGGCGGACGACGCCCTGCGCTGGGACTCCCTGGACGACGAGGCCCGCTACCCGCACGCGCTGTGCGGTCTGCAACAGGTCTACGGGCGGCGCATCGAGGTCTTCTACACCGGCGCGGGCCGCACCCAGAGCTGGCTGCGCGACCCGTACGCCTACGGGGAGGCGTCCGTGCTGCTGCCCGGACAGCACACGGAACTGCTGCAGGCGATCCCCGCGGCCGAGGGGCCGTTGCACTTCGCCGGGGACCACACGTCGGTGAAGCCGGCCTGGATCGAGGGAGCCTTGGAGTCCGCCGTCCGGGCCGCCCTGGAGGTGCACACCGGCTAGTCCGTCCCGAGCGAGGGGCCCCGGCGCGCAGGCGCCGGGGCCCTTTCGTCGTTGCGGACGCCCTGGGGCGGCGGCTGCGCCACGACCGCAATGACCACAACATCCGTTGGTTGCGCAAGCGAGACAGCCCGTCGGCGTCCGGGCACCATGTGGCCCACCTCACCCTCCCCCACAGGGCCTTTCCCTACCCGCAACGACGTACCGACAGGTGGTGGCACTCGTGCGCCTGCGCACCCCCCTCGCCCTGCTCGGGGCCGCCGTGCTCGTGTTCGCCGGACCTCCGCTGCTCACCGCCGGCAGTGGCTCCGGGACCGGCACACAGATCCCGGGCCTGCGCTTCATGGTCCCCAACACGCCCGGCGGCGGCTACGACATCACGGCCCGGACGGCCGCGAAGAACGCCGAGGACGCCGGACTGACCCACAACATCGAGGTGTTCAACCTGCCCGGCGCGGGCGGCACCGTGGGCCTGACCCGTCTGGTGAGCGAGCACGGCAACGGCAAGCTCGCGATGTCCATGGGGCTCGGGGTGGTGGGCGCCGTCCGGTCCAACGACGCCCCCAGGACGCTCGGCGACACCACCCCGATCGCCCGGCTCACCGAGGAGCAGGACGTGGTGGTCGTGGCGAAGGACTCGCCGTACGAGACGATCGACGATCTGATCGGCGCCTGGAAGGAGGACCCGGGCAAGCTGCCGGTGGGCGGCGGGTCCTCGCCCGGCGGACCCGACCATCTGGCCCCGATGCTGATGGCGAAGGCCGCCGGGATCCCGCCGAAGCAGGTCAACTACATCCCCTTCGACGGCGGCGGTGAGCTGCTGGCCTCCATCCTCGGCGACAAGGTCGCCTTCGGCGTCTCCGGAGTGGGCGAGTACCTCGACCAGATCAAGGCGGGCGAGCTGCGCCTGCTGGCGGTGACCGGCCCGGAGCGGGTCGAGGGACTGGACGCACCGACGCTGACGGAGGCGGGCTACGACGTGAACTTCACCAACTGGCGCGGCATCGTCGCCCCGCCCGGCCTGAACGACGCGGAGCGCGAGAAGCTCGTGCGGCTGGTCGAGGAGCTCCACGGCTCGGACGAGTGGCGCACGTCGATGGAGCAGAACGGCTGGGACGACGCCTTCCTCACGGGTGAGAAGTTCGGCGCGTTCCTCGACGCCGAGGACAAGCGCGTGGTGTCGGTGCTGAAGGAGCTGGGACTGTGACGACGACGCCGACCACCGGCGCGCCCCCCGCCGAGCAGGGTGAGCGCCGCTCCTGGCTGCGGGAGCACTCCGAACTCGGCGTGTGCGTCCTGCTGCTGGCGCTGGGCGTGCTCGTGCTGACCGACACGCTCACCATGCACGTCGACATCGCCCAGCGCGGCCCCGTCGGCCCGAGGACCGTGCCGGTCGTCGTCGGCGCCGGTCTGCTGGTGATCGCCGCGCTGCTCGCGGTGGACGTGCTGCGCGGCGGCCGGGGCCAGGCCGAGGGCGGTGAGGACGTCGACCTGTCCGAACCCGCCGACTGGCGCACGGTGTCGCTGCTCGCCGGGGTGTTCCTCGGCGCGGCGGTGCTGATCGAGCCGCTCGGCTTCCCCGTGGCGGGCGCGCTGCTGTTCTGGGGCGCGGCGTTCGCGCTGGGCAGCCGCAGGACCGACCGCGATCCGCTCATCGCGGCCGGGCTCTCCCTGCTCACCTACGTGGTCTTCGACAACCTGCTGGGAGTGCCCCTGCCCGGTGGCCCGCTGATGGGAGTGCTGTGACATGAACGCCTTTAACTCCCTCCTGGACGGCTTCGGTACGGCCCTCACCCCGATCAACCTGCTCTGGGCCGCCGTCGGGGTGCTGCTCGGCACGGCCATCGGCGTGCTGCCCGGCATCGGGCCCGCGATGGCGGTCGCCCTGCTGCTGCCGGTGACGTACGGGCTCGATCCGACGGGCGCGTTCATCATGTTCGCCGGCATCTACTACGGAGCCATGTTCGGCGGCTCGACGACCTCCATCCTGCTCAACACCCCCGGGGAGAGCGCGGCGGTGGTGGCGGCCATGGAGGGCAACCCCATGGCCAAGTCCGGGCGCGGCGCCCAGGCCCTGGCGGCGGCCGCGATCGGGCACTTCGCCGGCGGCATGGTCGGCACGCTCCTGCTCGTCGCCCTCGCGCCGACGGTCGCCGAACTGGCCGTGGACATCGGCGCCCCGGACTACTTCGCCATCATGGTGCTGGCGTTCATCGCGGTGACGTCGGTCCTGGGTTCGTCGCGGGTCCGGGGCCTGGCCTCCCTGCTCATCGGACTCACCCTGGGGCTGGTGGGCCTGGACCAGATGACGGGGCAGCAGCGCCTGACCTTCGGTGCGCTCCAACTGGCCGACGGCATCGACGTGGTGATCGTCGCGGTCGGTCTCTTCGCGATCGGCGAGGCCCTGTGGGTGGCCGCGCATCTGCGGCGCAGCCCGCCCGAGCCGATCCCGGTGGGCCGGCCCTGGCTGGGGCGGGACGACGTGCAGCGGACCTGGAGGTCGTGGCTGCGCGGCCCGTTCATCGGCTTCCCGTTCGGCGCGATCCCGGCGGGCGGCGCGGAGATCCCCACCTTCCTGTCGTACGTGACGGAGAAGCGCCTGTCGAAGCACCGGGACGAGTGGGGCAAGGGCGCCATCGAGGGCGTCGCCGGTCCGGAGTCGGCGGCGTCGGCCTCGGCCGCCGGCACCCTGGTGTCGATGCTGACCCTGGGCCTGCCCACCACGGCGGTCGCGGCCGTCATGCTGGCGGCCTTCCAGCAGTACGGCATCCAGCCCGGCCCGCTCCTGTTCGAGCGCGAACCGGACCTGGTGTGGGGCCTGATCGCCTCCCTGTTCGTCGGCATGGTGCTGCTGCTCGCGCTCAACCTGCCGCTGGCGCCCGTGTGGGCCAAGCTGCTGCGCATCCCGCGGCCGTACCTGTACGCCGGGATCATGTTCTTCGCGGCGGTCGGGGCGTACGCGGTGGGCGGGGAGGTCGTCGACCTGGTGATCCTGCTGGTCATCGGCCTGATCGGCTTCGGCATGCGCCGGTACGGCCTGCCGGTGCTGCCCGCCGTCATCGGCGTGATCCTCGGGCCCAACGCCGAGCAGCAGTTGCGGCGCGCCCTCCAGATCAGCGACGGCAGCGTGTCGGGCCTGGTCGACACGCCGTTCGCGGTGACGGTGTACGCGGCGATCGTGCTGCTGCTGGCCTGGCCGCTGCTGAAGAAGGCGGTGCGGCGCGGGCGCACGGCGGCCTGACCCCGCGGGGACGCCCGCGCAGGGGGCGCGGCTCGGACGAGCCGCGCCTCTTTCGCGTCTCGTCCGCGCCGGCCTCTTGACGGTCCGTGGGCACCGGTGGCTACATGCATGGGAGCGCTCCCATGTACGACGGACCGTCCCGTTCCCCCCACCCGCAGGAGCCCTCATGAGACCCCGCGCGACCCCCGTCCCCCGCGTCGCCGTCGCGGCCGCCGCGTTCCTGACCCTTCTGCTCTCCCTCCTCACCGCCGCTCCTCCGGCGGTGGCCGCCCCCATCGGCTTCCACGTCCGTGACGGCCGCCTCCTGGAGGCCGGCGGCAACGACTTCGTGATGCGCGGGGTCAACCACGCCCACACCTGGTACCCCGACCGGATCGGCTCCCTGGCCCACATCAAGGCCAAGGGCGCCAACACCGTGCGGGTCGTCCTGTCCAGCGGCGACCGCTGGACCCGCAACGACACCGCCGACGTGGCGAACGTCGTGGCGCAGTGCAAGCGGAACCGGCTCATCTGCGTCCTGGAGGTGCACGACACCACCGGCTACGGCGAGCAGAGCGGCGCCGTCCCGCTCTCCCGCGCCGCCGACTACTGGATCAGTGTGCGCGGCGCGCTCACCGGCCAGGAGGAGTACATCATCGTCAACATCGGCAACGAGCCGTACGGCAACGTCGGTCACGCCGCGTGGACGGCGGACACCAAGGCGGCGATCGCCCGGCTGCGCGACGCCGGTCTCGCCCACACGCTCATGGTGGACGCGCCCAACTGGGGCCAGGACTGGGCGTTCACCATGCGCGACAACGCCGCCTCGGTGTTCGCCTCCGATCCCGACGCCAACACCGTGTTCTCGGTCCACATGTACGGCGTCTTCGACACGGCCGCCGAGATCACCGCCTATCTCGACCGGTTCGCCGGCGCCAAACTGCCCCTCGTGGTGGGCGAGTTCGGCCATGACCACTCGGACGGCGATCCGGACGAGGACACCGTCCTGGCCGTCGCCGAGCAACTCCGCCTCGGCTACCTCGGCTGGTCCTGGAGCGGCAACAGCGCTGATGTCGGATACCTGGACATGGTCACGGGCTTCGACCCGGACCGGCTCACGCCCTGGGGTCAGCGCCTGTTCAACGGCGTGAACGGCATCGCCGCCACCGCCGAGGAGGCCGCGGTGTACTCCTCCGGGGGAGGCGACACCACGCCCCCGACCGCACCCGGCGCCCCCACCGCCTCCGGTGTGACGTCCTCCTCCGCCACCCTGAGCTGGGCCCCGTCCTCGGACGCCGGCGGCGTCACCGGTTACGACGTCGTGCGGATCGGCTCCGGCACCGAGACCGCGGTCGCCTCCACGACCGGCACCACCGCCACCCTGACCGGGCTGTCCCCCGCCACCTCCCACACCTTCGCCGTCTACGCCCGTGACGCCGCGGGCAACCGCTCGGCCCGCTCGGCGACGGTGACGGTCACGACCGCGCCGGGCGGCCCGTCACCGTCCTGCGGCGTCGGCTACCGGGTGACGGGCAGCTGGCCCGGCGGGTTCCAGGGCGAGATCGTCCTGCGCAACACCGGGACCGCCGCGGTCGACGGCTGGACGCTGCGCTGGACGTTCGCCGACGGCCAGCGGGTCGACAACCTCTGGGGCGGCACGGTGACGCAGAGCGGGTCCGCGGTGAGCGTGACGGCCGCCCCCTACACCGCGACGATCCCGGCCGGAGGATCGGTCACGCTCGGCTTCACCGCCACCCGGGGCGCCACCGACTCCGGCCCGGCGGCCTTCACGCTGAACGGCACCGCCTGCTCGACGAGTTGACCGCCCGCCTGGGCCGAGTGCCGCCTCTTTCGGCCGATTCCCGCCCGTGGGTGCCGCCGTGGAGCACGCACGGGCCGGAGCGGGACTATGCTTCTACACGCTTGTAGAGGCAAGCTCGTACACGTACGTGAAGGAGTGGACGCCACCATGGTGTTCAAACGACTGCTCGGGGCGATCGGTGTCGGCGGACCGACCGTCGACACCGTCCTCGACCCCGCCCCCGTCCGGCCCGGCGGCACGCTCGGCGGCCGGGTCGAACTGGAGGGCGGCAGGGCCGACTTCGAGATCGAGCACATCACCCTGGAACTCGTGGCCCGGGTGGAAGCCGAGCACGAGGACGGCGAGAGCGAGGGCGTCGTCGCCTTCGACCGGTTCACCGTGGGCGGCGGTTTCCGGCTCGCGGAGGGCGAGCGGCGCACCCTGCCGTTCGAGGTGACCCTGCCGTGGGAGACCCCGATCACCGAACTGCACGGCCAGAGCCTGGGCGTCGTCCTCGGCGTGCGCACGGAGCTGTCGGTGGCGGGTGCGAAGGACAAGGGCGACCTCGACCCGCTGGGCGTCACGCCGCTGCCCGTCCAGGAGGCGGTCCTCGAAGCCCTCGGCGGTCTCGGGTTCGGCTTCCGGTCGGCCGACCTGGAGCTCGGGCACATCGGCGGTACGGACCAGCGGCTTCCCTTCTACCAGGAGATCGAGCTCGTCCCGCCGCCGCAGTACGCCCAGCAGGTGCACGAGATCGAGGTGACCTTCCTGGCCCGGCCGGACGGCGTGGAGGTGGTGCTGGAGGCGGACAAGCGCGGCGGCTTCCCGGCACCCGGCCACGACGCGCTCACCCGGTTCGCCGTCTCCCACGACGGGGTCGAGCACCAGGACTGGACGGCGGTCGTCGACGGCTGGCTGCACCACCTGGTCGAGCACCGGGCCGGGTACGGCGTCCCGGCCGGTCACGGCGCTCTGCCGGCCCACGGTCACGAGGGGCACCACCACGGGGAGCGGCGGCAGGGTCCCGGCATGGGGACCGTGGTCGCCGCAGGGGCGGCCGGTCTCGCGGTCGGTGTCGTCGGCGGCATGGTCGCGAGCGAAGTGGTCGACGAGGTGGGGGACTTCTTCGAGGGCGAGGAGGAGGAAGAGGAGGCCTGAGCGGCCCCGGCGGATGTGCGGGCGCCGCGGAGAGCGGCGCCCGCTCCTCACAGCGGTGTCGCGGCGTGCAGGATGAGGACCATCGTGACGGCCGCGTTGGCCGACGACATCGCCGACACCGCCGTCCCGGCGGCCGCGCCCCAGGCCGCCAGGCCGACGGCCGTGAACACCGGGGGCCAGCTGCGCCCGGCGGGCGCCGGACCGAGCAGGGCCGCCACCCGGCGCGGCACCGGCCCGGGCGCGGCCAGGCCCGCGAGGGTCGGCGCCGGGGTGCCCCGCGAGACGAGGGCGGCCGCGCCGATGGCCCGCGCCACCGTGCGCCGGCTGCCGACCACCCGCGCCGCCTCCTCGTCCGCCCACCGCTCGGCCGTGTAGGCCACGGCGGTGCGCAGCGGACGCAGGAACGGGTTGGCCCGGGCGGCGAGTTGCACGGTGAGCAGGAACCGGTCGTGGCGCGCGGTGAGATGGGCCCGCTCGTGGGCGAACAGGGCGCGCCGCTCGGCCGGCCGCAGCCGCTCCAGCAGGGCGGTCGTCACCACGACCCGGCCCCTCCCCCGCCGGAGTGCGCGCCCCGGTCCCGGGCCCGGGTGGGCGGCTCCCGGGCCCCGGGCCGCGGCGGGGCGCCGCGCTCCCCCGCGCCCGGCCCCGTCGCCGGCCCGTCGCCCGCCGGGGGGCAGCGCGTAGGCGTAGGGGACGGCGTCCGGCAGGACCGTCACCTCCGTGTCCGGCAGCCCGGCCAGCGCACGGTGGGCCTGCCTGCGCACCCGGCCGTGCCGCCACAGCGCCCGGGCGCAGGCGGCGACCACCGCGCACAGGGCCGGGATGGCGGCCTTGCCGACGACCTCGTCGAAGGGCACGGCCGCCCGCACCTCCGGGTCCGACCAGCCGTCGGGCAGCGGGTTGCCCGGCAGTTGGGCGGTGCCGACCACCATGACCAGGGCCAGGCACACCGTGCTGCACAGTGCCAGCACCGCGGCCAGGACGGTCAGCAGCCGGGTCGCGGTGCGCGGGTGCAGATGCTGCTCGGCCAGGCGCGCGACCGGCCAGGCCGTGAGCGGCAGGACCAGCGGCAGGAAGACGAAGACCCCCATGCGGCGTCAGTCTTCCCCGTCGCCGTGTTCCTGCTCCAGCAGGTCCCGCAGCAACCGCTCGTCCTCGGGACCGAGCCCGGTGACGAAGCTCGCCAGGACGGCCTCGCGGTCGTTCTCGGCGTCCAGCACCTTGCGCATCTTGCGCGCCGCCAGACCGGCCTGGTCCGCGGCGGGGGTCCAGGCGAAGGACCGGCCCACCCGCTCCCGGGTGACCGCGCCCTTGCCCAGCAGCCGCGTCAGGATCGTGATCACCGTGGTGTACGCGAGGCCGCCGCCGAGGCGCTCCTGCACCCAGCCGGCCGTCGCCGGCCCGTCCGCCTCCCGCAGCGCCGACAGCACCAGCGCCTCCAGCTCGCCCTGCCCCCGCCGGGGCCGCTGCCGGTCATCCGTCACCGCCCTGCCTCCTTCGCGCCGCCCTGCGTTGCCCGTGCGGACATCGTATAGACCGGCCGGACCCGCCCCCCATCTTCTACAGTGCTGTAGATTCAATTCTGGCCCGTTCGCACCGGCCCGATTCACGTAGAAGGAGTGTTCCGTGGGAGTTTCCCTGTCCAAGGGTGGCAACGTCTCGCTCAGCAAGGAGGCGCCGGGGCTCACCGCCGTCCTGGTCGGTCTCGGCTGGGACGTCCGCACGACCACCGGCACCGACTACGACCTCGACGCCTCGGCCCTGCTCCTCGACGCCTCCGGCAAGGTCCCCTCCGACCGGCACTTCGTGTTCTACAACAACCTGCGCAGCCCCGACGGTTCGGTCCGGCACACCGGCGACAACCTCACCGGCGAGGGCGAGGGCGACGACGAGACCGTCGAGGTCGACCTCTCCGCCGTGCCCGCCGGGGTCGACCGGATCGTCTTCCCGGTCTCCATCCACGACGCCGAGAACCGCGGTCAGAGCTTCGGGCAGGTGCGCAACGCCTTCATCCGGGTGGTGAACCAGGCGGACGACCGGGAGATCGCCCGCTACGACCTGTCCGAGGACGCCTCCACCGAGACCGCGATGGTCTTCGGCGAGCTGTACCGGCACGGCACCGAGTGGAAGTTCCGTGCCGTCGGCCAGGGTTACGCGTCCGGGCTGGCCGGCATCGCCTCCGACTTCGGCGTCGGCGTCTGACCCCGCGCCCGGCGACCGCCCCCCGACCGACCGACCGGGAGACCACGTGGCCGCTGCGCCCCGCCTCGCGCCCGAGGACCGCGCCGACTTCGAAGCCGTACTGGACCTGGCCCTCGGCAGCGCCGGCATCCGCGACGCCCTCGGCGCCGACCCGGACGGCCGGGCCGCGGCCCACCTGCGCGCCTACGCGCGCGCCCACGCCGACGCCGTCGTGGCGGCGGCCGGGGAGCCCTACCGGGACCTTCTCGCCGTGCGGCGGGCGGCGCGGCGCCGGCCGCAGCCGCCGTTCGGCACGGGCAGCCTGCTGCCCGCCCTCGCGGTTCTCACGCCCCTGGTGACCGCCGTGGCCGCCGTGGTGCTGCTCGCCCTCGGCGGGACGCTCCACGCCGTCGGGGCGCCCGGACCGCTGCCCGGTTCGCTCCTCGCGAGCGGCTGGACGTTCGCGACGGTCGCCGCCGGGGCCGGTCTGGTAGCGGCGGCCGCGCTGCTGCGCACGGCCCTGGACCGCCGCGTCCCGCCCGCCCCCGACCAGGTGGAGCACGCCCGGCTGGCCTGGCGGCAGGCCCTGCTCGACCGCGGCATGCTGCCGCACCTGCGCCGGCACCTGCTCCCGCACCCCGAGACGGGGATCACGCCGTGCTCCCCGCCCGATACGCTCGCGCCGTGCCCGGCCCGGGTGAGAAAGGACAGGACACCATGTTCGGACTGAGCGAGCTGGCGATCGTTCTCGTCGTCGTCGCCGTTGTCATCGGGATCAAGAAGCTGCCCGAGCTGACCCGTTCGGCCGGCAAGGCGGCCCGCATCCTCAAGGCCGAGGCGCGTGCCGCCAAGGACGAGGAGGCCGGCACGGCCCCCGCGCCGCGGGTGGTCCAGGGCGAGGTCGTCCCGCCGGGCACCGGCCCGACCCCGCCCGGCGCCCGCCCCGCGGGCACCCCGGACCACCCCTGATCCCTCCCCGGCTACAGCGTGCGCTCCAGGCGCTCCGACACGGCCCGGACGAACTTGGCCGGGTCCTTGGGCTGTCCGCCCTCGGCGAGCACCGCGAGGGCGTGCAGCAGCTCCGCGGACTCGGCGAGCTCACTGCGGTCCGCGCGGTCGGCATAGGCCTGGTTGAGGCTCTTCACCAGCGGGTGACCGGGGTTGAGCTCCAGGATCCGCTTGGTGCGCGGCACCTCCTGGCCCATGGCCCGGTACATGTTCTCCAGCGCCGGGGTCAGGTCGTGCGCGTCGGAGACCACACAGGCCGGGGAGACGGTCAGCCGCGTGGACAGCCGCACCTCCTTGATGTCCTCGTCCAGCTGCTCGCGCATCCAGCCGAGCAGCCCGGCGAACTCCTCGGCCTGCTTCTCCCGCTCCTCGCCGGCCTTCTCCTCGCCCTCGGAGTCCAGGTCGATCTCGCCCTTGGTGACGGAGCGCAGCTTCTTGCCCTCGTACTCGCCGACGGCGTCGGCCCACACCTCGTCGACCGGGTCGGTGAGCAGCAGCACCTCGACGCCCTTGGCCCGGAACGCCTCCAGGTGCGGTGAGTTCTCGATGCTCTGCCGGGACTCGCCGGTGATGTAGTAGACGGCGTCCTGGCCGTCCTTCATGCGCTCCACGTACCCGGCGAGCGTGGTCGGCTCGTCCTCGGAGTGCGTGGTCGCGAAGGACGCGACGGCCAGCAGCGCCTCCCGGTTGTCGGGGTCGGTGACCAGGCCCTCCTTCAGGACGGTGCCGAACTCCCGCCAGAACGTGGCGTAGCGCTCGGCGTCCTTGGTCATGAGGTCCTTGACCGTGGACAGCACCTTCTTGGTGAGCCGGCGCTGCATCATCCGGATGTGCCGGTCCTGCTGGAGGATCTCGCGGGAGACGTTCAGCGAGAGGTCCTGCGCGTCGACGACGCCCTTGACGAACCGCAGGTACGGCGGCAGGAGCGCCTCGCAGTCGTCCATGATGAAGACGCGCTTGACGTACAGCTGGACGCCGCGCTTGAAGTCCCGCGTGAACAGGTCGTGCGGGGCGTGCGCGGGGATGAAGAGCAGCGACTGGTACTCGAAGGTGCCCTCCGCCTGGAGCCGGATCGTCTCCAGCGGCTCGCGCCAGTCGTGGCTGATGTGCTTGTACAGCTCGTGGTACTCGTCCTCGGACACCTCCTCCCGCGAGCGCGCCCACAGCGCCTTCATCGAGTTCAGCGTCTCGGGCGCGGGCGCGCCGTCGCCGTCGTCCCCGGCGGGGACCATCCGGATCGGCCAGGTGATGAAGTCCGAGTACCGCTTGACGATCTCCCGGATCGTCCACTCGGACGTGTAGTCGTGCAGCTGGTTCTCGGGGTCGGCCGGCTTGAGGTGCAGGGTGACGGACGTGCCCTGCGGCGCGTCGTCGACCTTCTCCAGCGTGTAGGTGGCCTCGCCGCGGGAGCTCCAGCGGGTGCCCTGGTCCTCGCCGGCGCGCCGGGTCACCAGCGTGACCTCGTCGGCCACCATGAACCCGGAGTAGAAGCCGACGCCGAACTGGCCGATGAGCCCTTCCGCGCCGCCCCCCTCCTGGGCCTCCCGCAGCTCCTGGAGGAAGGCCGCCGTACCGGAGTTGGCGATGGTGCCGATGAGGCGGCCGACCTCGTCGTACGACATGCCGATGCCGTTGTCCCGCACGGTGAGGGTGCGGGCCTCCTTGTCGACGTCGATCTCGATGTGCAGATCGGACACGTCGGCGTCGAGCGCGTCGTCCCGCAGCTTCTCCAGACGCAGCTTGTCGAGCGCGTCGGAGGCGTTGGAGACGAGCTCGCGCAGGAAGACATCCTTGTTCGAGTAGACCGAGTGGATCATCAGCTGGAGCAGCTGGCGTGCCTCTACCTGGAACTCAAACGTTTCGGTCGTCATGTTTCGCGCATCCCTCACAGGTCCCACAGTCGCCTGAACTGGTGGCTGTCACTGTAAAACACCAAGTCAGGGCAGGGGCACCGGATGTCAGACGAGGTGGGCGAAGACGACCAGATTCTCGGTGTAGTCCCGGGCCTGGCGGTCGTAGGCGCCGGCGCAGGTGATCAGCCTGACCTGGGCCTGGGGGGTGTCGCCGTAGACCCGTTCGCTGGGGAAGTCGTCCTTGCGGAAGGACTCCTTGCCGTCGACGACGAAGTCCGCCCTGCTGCCGTCGGCCCGCGTCACGTGGAACTTGTCGCCCTTCTTCAGCTCACCCAGGCCGGCGAAGACGGCCGGGGAGGTCTTGGTGTCCACGTGCCCGGCGATGATCGCGGTCCCCGGCTCGCCGGGCGAGTGGCCCTCGGCGTACCAGCCGACGAGGTTGGTGTCGTCGGCGGGCGGGGGGTCGAGCATGCCGGAGGCACCGATGGCGAGGTCGGTGAAGGGCGCGTCGACGCCGATCTTCGGAATGAGCAGGCGGACCGGCCGCGAGCGGGACATCCGCGGTCCTTCGGCGGACGGCGACGCCGACGCCCCGGGCGGCGTGTAGGGGGCGGCCGAGGCGGCGGGGAGGGCGGGCGGGGCGTGCGGCGCTCCGCCGGCGTCGAAGGAGCCGCCCCGGCCGCCGGTCAGGTTCAGGAGCACCGCGAGCGCGGCCGCCGACCACAGCACCGCCACTATGGCGCGCAGCCGTTTCCGGGACGGCGCGGGTTCGGGGTCGGGAAGGGCAGGGGGGCTGACCGCCATCGATAACCACCTTGTTCAGGGCACAGCAGGGGGCACGGCCCGCACCGGGACGAGCCGGGCCGCCGCGACGCGCGGAGCGCGTGCGGCGGCCGGTATGAGGTCGGGCATCGGTCACGCCACGCCCTGGGCGGCCTTCCGGCGGCGCAGCGCGTACAGACCGGTACCGGCGACCGCCAGCACCGCGAGCCCGCCGGCGGTCACACCCGAGGTGTTGGCCAGCGCGCCGCCACCGGTGTGCATGCCGCCGCGCGGCTTGTCGTGCTTGCCCTCCCACGAGCCCTTGTCGTGCTTGCCGCTGTACCCCTCGTCGCCCTTGTCGGCGTAGGAGTCGTCCTCGTGCTTGCCGGACCAGCCGCTGTCGCCGTCCTCCTTGTAGCCGCCGTCCTGCTTCTCCCAGTCGTCCGAGTTGACCAGGGCCAGGGCGCCACCGCCGGTGTGCATGCCACCGCGCGGCTTCTCGTGCTTGCCGCCCCAGGAGGAGTCCTTCTCGTGGTCGCCGTGCTCCTCCTTGCCGTGGTCCTCGTGCTTGCCGTGCTCCTCTTCCTTGCCCTGCTCGTCGTCCTTGCCCTGCTCGTCGTGGCCGCCCTGGTCCTCGGGCTTGCCCTGCTCCTCGCTGCCCTCGTCCTCGGGCTTGCCCTCGTCGTCGCCGGAGTCCCAGTCGCCGTCCGAGGTCACGGCGGTCAGCGCTCCGCCACCCGTGTGCATCCCGCCGTGCGGCTTGTCGTGCTTGTCGTGCTTGTCGTGCTCCTTGCTGTAGGAAGTGGAGTCGTCGTCCCAGTCGCCCATGACCTGGGCGTAGGCGCCGGGGGCGGCGATCGCGAGGGCCGCCGTGGCCGTGGCCGTGGCGAGCAGCATGCGGGCAGAGCGCATCGGTGAGTCCTTCCGTCGCGAACCGGGCAGTCGGCGCCTCGCCGACTCACGAGACCCGGTCTCGACGTGAACCACCGTCAGTCAGACCGGCCGCTCCCACCATCCGGGACGTTCACACGGGTTACGAGCGCACTCGGTCGGCGGAATCCGGCCACCGGCGACCGGGGGGGCGGGTCCGGTGCCCGAGGGAGTGACGGGCGGTCCCCTACACGGAGGGCGGCGCGAGGGGCGGAGGGGTCAGCGGGGGCCGGGGCTCCGGTGCCCCGTGCGCGGGGGGTCCGGGTCGATCAGCTGGGCCGCCATGCCGAGGACGACCAGCCCGCTCGCGATGAGCAGCCCCTGGGCCAGGACGATGCCCGCGCCCAGGAGGACCACCCCGATCGCCAGCCCCCAGCGGGGCCCGGTGCGCCGGTACTCGCGGGGCGGCGCCGGCCGGCCGGCTCTCATGGCGTGGGCGAACCGGGGGTCCTGCCGTTCCAGACGGGTCCGCAGGTCCACGAGGCGCGCGTCGTCGGACTGGGTCACGGCTTCTCCTCTCCGGCGGCCGGCAGCGCCGCAGGCAGGGCACACCGGGCCAGGGCACGTCGTGGGGTTCGGGTCCGGGTGCGCGGGGAGGCGGCTCACCGGTGACCGGCCGGCCGTTCTCACCTGGGCTCCAGCCTCTCCTCCGGCGACGGCGCGCACCATCGGGCCCGACCCTCATTCTTCCCGGTCGCCGCCCTCCGCGAACGCGGCCCGGTGGGGCGGCTGTTCGGTCCGAGATGGGTCCTGCCACGGATGGCGCGACGGGAGGGCGGCCCACCGGCCGCAGTCGTTCCCAGATGCGGGCGGGGCGTGCCGAACGGTGTCCGCCTCTCGCACTCCCGCCGGGCGACCGGGCACGACGTGGGCCTTCTCGGGCGCGGCGGGTACGACGTGGCGGCTGTGGCGGGTCTTCGTACCGCTCCTCAGGGTTTCCGCGGCGTGCGGGGCCCGACCCGACGGGCGGGCGGGGTCGCGGCCGGGCGCTCGGCGGAGGGACCCCGGCGGCCCGGGCCCGTCGCCTCGTCCAGGAGGCGGCGGAAGGTGGGGCACTCGAGGTGGCTCGGCGCGGGGCAGGCGGCCGCATGGCGCAACGAGTCGCGCAGCACGCCGAGTTCGCGGATCCTGCGGTCCAGTTCGTCGGCCTTGGCGGTGAGCACGCCCCGGTCGATCCGCGGTTCGCCGTCCGGCGCGAACATCCCGGCGATCTCGTCGAGCGAGAACCCGGCCGTTCTGCCCAGCGCTATCAGGGCCAGGCGCTCCAGCACCGACGGGTCGTACTGGCGGCGCAGCCCCCGGCGGCCGACCGGGGTGATCAGCCCCTTGTCCTCGTAGTAGCGCAGCGTCGAGGCGGGCACCGCGGCGCGACGGGCCACGTCCCCGATGTCCAGGTGCGTCATTGTCTTGACCTCAAGTCGGCTTGAAGTAGAACGCTGTCATCGCGCTTCCCCGAAGGCAAGCAGAAGGAGAGACCATGGACGCCTCGCGCAGGGACCACGACGAACAGGCCGCCCGCTGGAACGGGCCCTCCGGCCATGCCTGGGTGGAGCTGCAGCAGCTGCTGGACGGGATGTTCCGGCCGATCGAGGAGCTGCTGGTGCGTGCCGTCGCCGAGGAGGGGTCGGCCCGAGTGCTCGACGTCGGCTGCGGCACCGGTGCCGTCACCCGGGCCGTCGCGCGGCGGACCGGGCACTGTGTCGGGGCGGACCTCTCCGCGCCGATGATCGCGGCGGCCCGGGCACTGGCCGAGCAGGAGGACGTGCCGGCGTCGTTCGTGCACGCCGACGTGCAGGAGCACGCGTTCGGACCCGGTGCCTTCGACACCGTCGTCTCGCGCTTCGGCGTCATGTTCTTCCCCGATCCGGTCAGGGCGTTCACCAACCTGCGCACCGCCGTGGCCGACGGGGGCGGGCTGCGGCTGGTGGTGTGGCGGGGGCCGGAGGAGAACCCGTTCATGACGGCGGCGGAGCGCGCGGCGGCGCCGTTCGTCCCGGAGCTGCCCGCCCGCCGGCCCGACCAGCCGGGGCAGTTCGCCTTCGCGGACCCGGACCGTGTGCGCGGCATCCTGGAGGCGAGCGGGTGGTCCGGCGCCTCCCTGCGGCCCGTCGACCCGGTCTGCACCCTGCCCGAGCGGGATCTCGTGCGCTACTTCACCCGGCTCGGCCCCCTGGGCACGGTGCTCCCGCAGGCCGACGAGCGGACCCGGGCCGAGGTGGTCGACGCGGTGCGGCCCGCCTTCGACCCCTTCGTGCAGGGCACCGAGGTCCGCTACACGGCGGCCTGCTGGGAGATCTCGGCGCGCGCCTCCACCTCGAAAGTTTCGTGACGTTCGGCCCTCTTTTCGAAACCGGCCCGTCCGCGCATAGTGGGTTCCGATGACGCGGAGACGAGCACTGGTGGTCCGGGGCGGCTGGGAAGGCCACGAGCCGGTCAAGGCGACGGAACTGTTCCTGCCCTTCCTGCGGGACAGCGGATTCGCCGTACGGGTCGAGGAGTCGACCGAGGTCTACGCGGACGCCGCACTGATGGCCGGCACCGATCTCGTGGTGCAGTGCGTGACGATGTCTCAGATCACCACCGCGCAGGTGGAGGGCCTGAGTTCGGCTGTCGCGGCCGGCACCGGCCTGACCGGCTGGCACGGCGGCATCGTCGACTCCTTCCGCGCCTCGGCCGAGTATCTCCACCTGGTGGGCGGCCAGTTCGCGGCGCATCCCGGCAAGGAGCCCTGCGCGCGGCGGGGTGGGGCGGCGGACAACTTCCTGCCGCACACGGTCCGTGTCACCGAGGCGGGCCGGGAGCACCCCGTCACCGCGGGCATCGGGGACTTCGAGTTGGAGACGGAGCAGTACTGGGTGCTGCACGACGACCTGATCGAGGTGCTGGCCACCACCACGCACCCCGCCCGGCCGTGGCAGCCCTGGCAGGAGCCGGTCACGTCCCCGGCGGTGTGGACGCGCCGGTGGGGCGCCGGGCGGGTCGTGGTGACGACCCCGGGGCACGACGTCGGCGTGCTGGAGAACCGCCAGGTCCGCACCATCGTCGAGAGGGGCATGCTGTGGGCGGCGCGCACCGCGTCGGTGTCGTAGGACTCGGCGTCATCTCCGGCGTCTACCTGGACACCCTGGCCGGACATCCCGCCGTGCGGGTCACCGCGGTCGCCGATCTGGATGCCGGACGCGCCGCGGCGGTCGCCGGCCGGCTGCCCGGCGCCCGGGCGTTGCCGGTCGGGCAACTGCTGAGCAGTCCGCAGGTGGACACCGTCCTGAACCTCACCACACCGGCGGCCCATGCCCGGATCGCCCTCGCGGCGATCCGCGCGGGCAAGCACGTCTACGGGGAGAAGCCGCTGGCGGCCGAACTGGACGACGCGCGGGCCGTGCTGGCGGCCGCCGCGCAGGCCGGCGTGCGGGTGGGATGCGCGCCGGACACCGTGCTGGGCACGGGAGTCCAGACGGCCCGGGCCGCCGTGGAGGCCGGGAGCATCGGGCGCCCGCTGTCCGCCTCGGCCGTGATGGTCACGCCGGGCCACGAGCGCTGGCACCCCCATCCCGACTTCTACTACACGGCGGGCGGCGGCCCGTTGCTCGACATGGGTCCCTACTACGTCACCTCCCTGGTCCATCTGCTCGGTCCGGTGCGGGCCGTGATCGGTGCGGCCGGCCGGCTGCGCGCCGAGCGGGTCATCGGCACCGGGCCCCGCGCGGGCGAGCGCATACCGGTGGAGGTGGACAGCCATGTCTCCGGGGTGCTGGAACACGCCGGCGGCGCGCTGACCACCCTCACGACGAGCTTCGACGGGGTGGCCACGACCGCCGCGCCGATCGAGGTCCACGGCGAGGAGGGGACCCTGGCCGTCCCGGACCCGAACCTTTTCGACGGCGCGGTACGGCTGCACCCGCTCGGCGGGGCGGGATGGCACACCCTGCCCGCGTCGGCCGGGTACGAGGAGGGGGCCCGCGGCCTCGGCCTGCTGGACTTCCTCACGCCCGGCGCGCGGCGGGCCGGGGGTGAACTCGCCCTGCACGTCCTGGAGATCATGACCGCCCTGCTACGCTCCTCGGCCGAAGGGCGGCGTGTGGAGCTGACGACGTCGGCGCGGGTGCCGGCGCCGGTCCCGCTGACCGGCGCCCGCGTCTGGCGCGGCCGGGCCTCGCCCAGCGCGGTGTGAGAGGCGTCAGTCCACGGGCCAGGTGTGCACGGGGGCGTTCATGTGCATGTAGTCCATGTACGTCCTGGTCATCTGCCGCAGCGCCTCACGCCGGTCGGAGACCCCGGCCTTCTCGAGGTGGTGGACCGTCTCGGCCTGCCAGGTCGCGCCGTTGCGGCCGGTGACGCAGCGCTGCTCGATGATGCCCAGCAGTGGCTCGCGCCACGGCGCGTCCATGCCGGCCAGTTCCAGCCCGTGGTGGGCGAGCGGCAGCAGGCGCCGCAACACCAGTTCCGTGACCGGCACTTCGCCCACCCCGGGCCAGTACAGACGGGCGTCGATGCCGTCGCGGGCCGCGGTGTGCAGGTTCTCCTCGGCCACGGCGAACGACATCCGCGTCCACACCGGCCGGTCCTCGTCGACCAGGGCGCGCGTCAGGCCGTAGTAGAAGGCGCCGTTGGCGATGATGTCGGCGACGGTGGGCCCGGCGGGCAGGACCCGGTTCTCGATGCGCAGGTGCGGGCCGCTGTCGGTGACCGCGTAAATGGGCCGGTTCCAGCGGTAGATCGTCCCGTTGTGCAGGGTGAGTTCGCCCAGTTCGGGCACGCGGCCGCTGTTCAGCTCCCGCTGGGGGTCCTCGTCCTCGCACAGCGGCAGCAGTGCGGGGAAGTAGCGGACGTTCTCCTCGAAGAGGTCGAAGACGCTGGTGATCCAGCGCTCCCCGAACCACACCCGGGGCCGCACGCCCTGGGCCTTGATCTCCTCGGGGCGGGTGTCCGTGGCCTGCTCGAACAGGGGGATGCGGGTCTCGCGCCACAGCTCCTTGCCGAACAGGAAGGGCGAGTTGGCCGCGAGGGCGGTCTGCACCCCGGCGACGGCCTGCGCCGCGTTCCAGTAGTGCGGGAACTCCCTGGGCGCGACCTGGAGGTGGAACTGCGTGCTGGTGCAGGCGGCCTCGGGGGTGATGGTGTCGGCGTAGGTCGCGAGGCGCTCCACACCGTCGACCTTGATCCGCAGGTCCTCGCCCCGCGCCGCGAAGATCTGCTCGTTGAGCAGCCGGTAGCGGGGGTCGCCGGAGAGGGCCGCGCCGCTCACGTCCTGCTCCCCGAGGGTGGGCAGGATGCCGACCATGATCAGGTGGGCGCCCACGGCGGCGGCCCCGTCCTCGGCGTGGTTGAGGGCGTCGCGGATCTCCTGCTCCCAGGCGCCGGGGCCGCCGGCCGTCAGCTCCCGGGGCGGGATGTTGATCTCCAGGTTGAAGCGGCCCAGCTCGCTCGACCAGGCCGGGTCGGCGATCGACTGGAGGACGTCGGTGTTGCGCATCGCCGGGAGCCCGTGGTCGTCGACGAGGTTCAGCTCGATCTCCAGCCCGACCTGGGGGCGCTCGCTCTCGAAGCCGGACTCGCGGAGCATCCGCGCCAGCACTTCGAGGTCGGTGTGCATCTTCTCCCGGTACCGACGGCGGTCCTCCCGCGTGAACACCAGGGCCGGCACGTCACGTCCCATCGCCCCTCCTGCCTTCCGGCGGCGGATGCTGTCTCGTCCCAGCGTCGCACCTTGTCCTCTCCCCCGCACCCACCTAGCCTGAGTTTGTGCCGCAAATAAACAAAGCCCGTTCGCACAGTGCCGTGCCGGGCCACGACCGCTCCCTCACCCGACTCCGCACCGCCCTCACCGTCTTCTTCGCCCTGGACGGCTTCGTCTTCGCCGGCTGGGTCGTCCGGATCCCCGCCATCAAGGAGCAGACGAACGCCTCCGCCAGTGCGCTCGGCCTGGCCCTGCTGGGCGTCTCGGCCGGGGCCGTCGTCACGATGACCCTCACCGGGCGCCTGTGCCGCCGGTACGGCAACCACCGGGTCACCGTCGTCTGCGCGGTTCTGCTGTCCCTGAGCGTCGCCCTGCCCCCGCTGACCGGGTCGGCCCTCGCGCTGGGCCTGGTCCTGCTGCTGTTCGGCGCCGCGTACGGCAGCATCAACGTCGCCTTCAACAGCGCGGCCGTCGACCTGGTGGCCGCCCTGCGACGGCCGATCATGCCGACCTTCCACGCCGCGTTCAGCCTGGGCGGCATGCTCGGCGCGGGCCTGGGCGGGCTGGTCGCCGGCTTCCTCAGCCCCACGCGGCACCTGCTGCTCCTGACCGCCGTCGGCCTGATCGTGACGGCCGCGGCGGGCCCCGTCCTGCTGCGGAACGAGCCTCCCCTGCCGCCCGGGCGCGAGCGGCTCCGGGACGGCGCCCCGCGCCGGCTGGACGGCCGCACCCGGACCCTGGTCCTCGTCTTCGGCCTGATCGCCGGGTGCACCGCGTACGGCGAGGGCGCCCTGGCCGACTGGGGCGCCCTGCACCTTGAGGAGGACCTGGGCGCCTCCTCCGGGGCGGCCGCCCTCGGCTACTCCTGCTTCGCGCTCGCCATGACCGTGGGACGGCTGACCGGCACCACGCTCCTGGAGCGGCTGGGACAGACCCGGACCGTCGTCGCCGGCGGCACCACCGCGGCCGCCGGCATGCTGCTGGGCTCCCTCGCCCCGTCCCTGTGGGCGGCCCTGCTCGGCTACGCGGTCACGGGCATCGGCCTGGCGAACCTCTTCCCCGTCGCGGTGGAGCGCGCCGGGGCCCTGGCCGGGCCCAGCGGCGTCGCGACGGCCTCAACCCTGGGCTACGGCGGCATGCTGCTCGGCCCGCCGGCCATCGGCTTCATGGCCGACTGGCTCACCCTGCCGGCCGCGCTGACCAGCGTCGCCGTGCTGGCGGGCGTGGCGGCGGTGGTCGGGGCGCTGGTGGGCACGAGGACCCGAAGCCCCGGCACCTGACCCGCGCCGCCGACACCAGAGGGCTCCCGACGCCCCCCGGGCCTCCCATCCCGCCTCGAACACACCTGGGCCCGAGACTCCACCACACCCGTAGCCGGGCTTCTCTCCGCTTCGGACGTGCCCGGCAGCCGGGACCTCTCCGCTTCGGACACGACCGGGGACGGGGTCTCCTCCGCCTCGGACACGACCGGGGACGGGGTTTCCCTCCACCTCGGACGCGGCCCGGGCCACCTCCACCTCGGGGGCGTCCCGGCCCGGAACGGCTGGACCGCGTGACGGGCGTTCTCGTGGGCGGGCACCGCCGTTCGGGTGAACGGCCGTTCCGGCGGGAAGTGCGCCCGGGTCCGCAGGTCACATCGCGGCCAACCTGGGTACCCGTGGCCGCGGCCCTTGTGATCACCGGGCCGCATGCCATGGAGCAGGAGGAAGATCCGTGACCGAACAGCAGCACCCCGGCGAGCAGCACCCGAACCCGGAGTTCCCCTCCCAGGACCAGCCGCACCCCGGCTGGACGGGGCCCATGGACCCGCCGCCGGACCACGGTGAGGAGTCCTACCGGGGCAGCGGCAAGCTGGAGGGCCGCAAGGCCGTGATCACCGGCGGTGACTCCGGTATCGGCCGTGCGGTCGCCCTGGCCTTCGCCCGCGAAGGGGCCGACGTGCTCTTCACCCACCTCGACGACGAGAAGGACGACGCCGCCGAGACCGTCCGGCTCGTCGAGGCCGCCGGGCGGCGTGCCGTGGCCGTCTCGTGCGACATCCGCGAGGAGGAGAACTGCCGGGCGCTCATCGACCGCGCCGTCGAGGAGTTCGGGCGCATCGACGTCCTGGTCAACAACGCCGCGTACCAGATGTCCCAGCCCGACGGCATCGAGGCCATCTCCACCGAGCAGTTCGACCGGGTGATGCGCACCAACCTGTACGGCATGTTCTGGCTGTGCAAGCTGGCCGTGCCGCACATCCCGGAGGGCGGCAGCATCATCAACTCCACGTCGGTGCAGGCGTACAAGCCCAGTCCGCACCTGCTGGACTACGCGACGACCAAGGGTGCGATCGTCACCTTCACGCAGGGTCTCGCGCAGATGCTGATCGAGCGCGGCATCCGGGTCAACGCCGTCGCGCCCGGCCCGGTGTGGACGCCGCTGATCCCGGCGACCCTCCCCGACACCAAGGAGTTCGGCAAACAGGCTCCCATCGGGCGCCCCGCGCAGCCGGCCGAGATGGCTCCGGCGTACGTCTTCCTGGCCTCGCAGGACGCCTCGTACATCACCGCCGAGATCGTCAACGCGACGGGCGGTACGCCGCTGCCGTAGCGGACCCGCCGCCGCCACGCCGAGAGGCCTCGGGCGTCAGTCGTCAGGCGGCAGGCGGCAGGCGTCAGTCGTCCGCCAGCATCCGGGCCAGCACCGCGCGCTGCACGGGGAGCACCTCCCCGTGCAGCGCGCGTCCCTTTGCGGTGAGCGAGACCCGGACGCCCCGCCGGTCCTCGGGGCACATGCACCGCTCGACGAGGCCCTCCTTCTCCAGCCGGGCGATCAGCCGGGACAGCGCGCTCTGGCTGAGGTGGACCCGCTCGGAGATCTCCTGCACGCGGTAGGCGGCGGCGCTCTTCGACGGACGGCGTCCCGCGAGGACGTCGAGCACCTCGAAGTCGCTGGCGCACAAGCCGTGTTCGTGCAGCGCGCGGTCGAGCGCGCACTGCGTCCGCGCATGCAGCGCCAGAAGGTCCCGCCACTGTTCCACGAGCGCCTGCTCGGCCCGGGTCACCGCCATGCGCGGCACCGTAACAGAGAACCCGGATCGTTGCACCTGAATTAAATGCGCTTGCATTCCATGCATGCGCATGTAGAGTCCGGGACATGACCTCTCCGCTCATCTCCCCCACGTCTCAGGGACGTTGGACTCCCCGGCTCTGGGGCACCCTGCTCGTGCTCTGCGCCGCGATGTTCCTGGACGCCCTCGACGTGTCCATGGTCGGCGTGGCGCTGCCGTCCATCGGGGCCGACCTCGGCCTGTCGACCTCCGCGCTGCAGTGGATCGTCAGCGGCTACATCCTGGGGTACGGCGGTCTGCTGCTCCTCGGCGGACGCGCCGCCGACCTGCTGGGCCGCCGCCAGGTCTTCCTGGTGGCCCTGGGCGTCTTCGCGCTCGCCTCGCTGCTGGGCGGGCTCGTCGACTCGGGGCCGCTCCTCATCGCCAGCCGGTTCGTCAAGGGCCTCAGCGCGGCCTTCACCGCCCCCGCCGGGCTGTCGATCATCACCACGACGTTCCCCGAGGGGCCGCTGCGCAACCGGGCCCTGGCCATCTACACGACCTGCGGCGCCACCGGTTACTCGATGGGCCTGGTCTTCTCCGGCCTGCTGACCGAGGCCAGTTGGCGGCTCACCATGCTCCTGCCCGCTCCCGTCGCGCTGATCGCCCTGTTCGCCGGCCTCAAGCTGCTGCCGCGCACCGAGCGGGAGCGGGGCCGGGGCGGCTACGACATCCCGGGCGCCGTGCTCGGCACCGCCTCGATGCTGCTGCTGGTCTTCACCGTCGTGGAGGCGCCCGAGGTGGGATGGGGTTCGGCACGCACCGTCGCCTCCTTCGCCGCCGTCGCCGTCCTGCTGGCCGCCTTCGTGACCGTCGAACGGCGCAGTCCCAGCCCGCTGGTGCGGCTCGGCGTGCTCCGCTCCGGACCGCAGGTCCGGGCCCAGCTCGGGGCGTTGACGTTCGTCGGCAGTTACATCGGCTTCCAGTTCCTGGTCACGCTCTACATGCAGCAACTGCTGGGCTGGTCCGCCCTGCACACGGCCCTGGCGTTCCTCCCCGCCGGTGCGCTGGTGGCCCTGTCCGCCACGAAGGTGGGGGCCGTCATCGACCGGTTCGGCACGGCCCGGCTGATCGTGGCCGGCTTCGCGTTGATGGTGACCGGCTATGCCCTGTTCCTGCGGATCGACCTCGATCCGGGCTACGCGACGGTGATCCTGCCGACGATGCTGCTGGTCGGCTCCGGTTTCGCCCTGACCTTCCCCTCGCTCAACGTCCAGGCCACCAACGGCGTCGACGAGCACGAGCAGGGCATGGTCTCGGGGCTGCTCAACACCTCGGTCCAGGTGGGCGGCGCGATCTTCCTCGCCGTGGTGACGGCGGTGGTGACGGCCAACTCCCCCGGGCGCGGCGACGCCTCGCCGCAGGCCGTCCTCGACAGCTATCGGCCCGGGCTGGTGGTCGTGGCGGTGATCGCCCTCGCCGGGCTGCTGATCACCCTCACCGGTCTGCGGCCGGGGCGGAAGCGGCCGCCGGCCGCCGAACCGTCCGTCGTGGTCGCCAAGTCCACCCCGAGGGAGGCGGAGCGCGTCGCCGTGCGCGACTAGCGCGACCGGGGGGAACGCCTCCGCGGTGTGCCCGGCGGGCTGCCTCGCCCGCCGGGCACACCCCTGCTCGAATCCCCTGTTCGGCTCTTCCGTATGACGGGGTGATCAGCGCGCTGGTCCGCTTCCGGGCATCCGCTCAGCCCAGCCAGCCCGGCCGCACGAGCCCCGACTCGTAGGCCAGGACCACCAGTTGGGCCCGGTCACGGGCGCCCAGCTTGACCATCGTGCGGCTGACGTGGGTCTTGGCGGTGAGGGGGCTGACCACCAGGCGCCGGGCGATCTCTTCGTTGGACAGGCCGATCCCGACCAGCGCCATCACCTCCCGCTCCCGCTCGGTGAGCCGGCTCAGCGCGCCGGCCGCCGCGGGCTCCTTGGACCGCGCCGCGAACTCCGCGATCAGCCGCCGCGTCACCCCCGGCGACAGCAGGGCGTCGCCCGCCACCACCGCCCGCACGGCGCGCAGCAGTTCGTCCGGTTCGGTGTCCTTCACCAGGAACCCGGAGGCGCCCGAGCGGATCGCCTCGAAGACGTACTCGTCGAGCTCGAAGGTGGTGAGCATGACGATCCTGACGTCCCCGAGGGCCGGGTCCCCGGTGATCTCGCGGGTCGCCGCAAGCCCGTCCAGCACGGGCATGCGGATGTCCATCAGGACGGCGTCGGGCCGCAGTTCGCGGGTCCGGCGCACGGCCTCCGCGCCGTCGGCCGCCTCACCGGCCACGACGATGTCCGGCTGCGCGTCGAGCAGCGCCCGGAATCCCGCCCGGACCAGGGACTGGTCGTCGGCCAGCAGTACGCGGATCACTGGTCCTCCCGAGGTCGTCGCACGCTCCGGTCCGCGGACTGCTCCTCCGCCCCCGCCGTACCGCCAGGCGGTGCCATCGGCAGTACGGCGAGCACCCGGAACCCCCCGTCCGGGCGCGGTCCCGCCTCGATGGTGCCGCCCAGCGCGGCGGCCCGCTCCCGCATCCCGGCCAGCCCGTTGCCGCTGCCGCCCGCTTCGGCGCCGGTGGCCGGCCCGTCGTCGTCCACGCGCAGCCGCAGCCGCGCCGCGTCGCAGGCCAGGTGCACGCGCGCGTGCCGCGACCCCGAGTGCCGCACGACGTTGGTCAGGGCCTCCTGGACGATCCGGAAGGCGGCCAGGTCCGTGCCGGGAGCGAGCCGGGGCGGCTCTCCCTCGGCCTCGACCTCGACCGCGAGCCCCGCGCTCGCGGCCTGCTCCACCAGCTCGGGCAGCCGGTCCAGCCCCGGCGCGGGCGCGCGCGGCGCGGCCCCGGGCGCCCGCAGGGTGTCCAGCACCTGGCGCACCTCACCCAGCGCCTCCTTGCTCTGGTCCTTGATGGTGGTGAGCGCCGTGCGGGCCTGCTCGGGGTCGCTGTCGAGCAGCGCGAGGCCGACCCCCGCCTGCACGTTGATCACGGAGATGCTGTGCGCGAGCACGTCGTGCAGTTCCCGGGCGATCCGCAGCCGCTCCGCGTCCGCCCTGCGCCGCGCGGCCCCGGCCCGCTCCCGGGCCCACTGCTCACGGCGGAGCCGCGCCAGCTCCGACACCGCGGCGATCGCCACCACCCATGTGGCGACGACGGCCTCCTCGCTCCAGGAGGCGGCGGAGTCCCCCGCGGGCGGCAGCCAGCGGAACAGCCAGTGCGCCAGCAGGACGTGTCCCGCCCACAGCGCCCCCATCGCGGCCCACGCCGCCGTGCGGTGCCCGGCGACGACGGCGCTGAAGCACGCCACGGCGACGGTGAGGAACACCGGCCCGTACGGATATCCGGCACCGAGGTACAGCAGCACGACCGCCGCGGTGCCGAACACCACCGCCACCGGGTGGCGCTTGCGCCACAGCAGCAGCACCCCGGCCAGGACCAGCAGCACCCGGGCGTACGGGTCCAGGCCCGCCCGCTCGCCGTGCTGTGCACGGTCGGCGAAAGCCGAACCGGCCAGCACGAAGACGGTCACGACAAGGGTCGAGCGCCAGGGCCACCGCGGCCCCCGCTCCTCCTGCCGGTCCCACCAGGCGGGGCCGTACCGCCACCACTGCGGCGGGCCGCCCCGCCCGCGCTGCTCGTCCATACCGGCCACGCTAGACGCCGGCCGCGGGCGACGGCGTCCGCCGAACGCGGTGATCACCCGTACTCCCCGGGGAGTACGGCCGGGAACGGGCACGGCCGACCGGCCGTGCCTGCTCCGCTTTCTACCGGCCACGGTCGGAGTTCCGTCGCCCGGTGGGCGGCTCCGGCGGAACGCCGGGCGCGGCAGCGGTTCCGGGCCCGCGCGGGAGCGCTGCCGGGGCTGGTGAGCTCGGGCTCGTGTCAACTCGCCCGCGACGCTACGGAGTCCGGACCTACCGCCGGCGAGCCATCGGCGCGGGGCGCCCGGCCTCGTACGACAGCCGCAGCCCGCCGCGTTCCGGAGAACCGCACCCCGGCGAGCGCGTGGACGCCTGCACCGCAGCCGAGGCGGCCGACGACGGCCGGCCGCCCGGTCTCCCGGATCACTCCGGCGCGCCGGCCCCGGACCCCCCGGTCTCCGCCCCGCGCTCGCCGCCGGTCGCCGCGGGACGGCGGTCCATCACGGACAGGGCACGCTGGGCCAGCGGATGCGTGCGCACGAGTTCGCTCAGCGAGGTCGAGCCCTGCGTGATGTCCCTGAACGCCTTCCAGGCCGGGCGGAAGCCCGTCAGCGCCGCGTGGAACAGCCCGGGACGGCGTTCGAACAGCGTCAGCATCCGCTTGCCGACGCTCATCTCCACCCCCAGCCCGGCCTTGACGGCGAAGGCGTAGTTGAGGGCCTGGCGGCGGGTGTCCACGGCGTCGTGCGCCTCGGCGATCCGCACCGCCCACTCCCCCGCCAGCCGGCCGGAACGCAGCGCGAAGGAGATGCCCTCACGGGTCCACGGCTCCAGCAGCCCGGCCGCGTCGCCGCACACCAGCACCCGGCCGCGCGACAGCGGCGAGTCCTCGGCCCGACAACGGGTCAGATGGCCGGAGGAGATGCTCGGCTCAAAGCCCGCGAGCCCCAGCCGTCCGACGAACTCCTCGAGGTACCGCTTCGTCGCCGCTCCTTCACCGCGCGCCGAGATGACCCCCACCGTGAGGGTGTCCCCCTTGGGGAAGACCCAGCCGTAACTGCCGGGCATGGGGCCCCAGTCGATGAGGACCCGGCCCTTCCAGTCCTCGGCGACGGTCTCCGGCACCGGGATCTCCACCTCCAGGCCGAGGTCCACCTGGTCCGTCTTGACCCCGACGTGCGCCCCTATCCGGCTCGCGCTGCCGTCGGCGCCGACGACCGCGTGGGCGAGCAGGACCTCGCCGCCCTGCAGGACGACGGCCACCGTGCGGCGGTCCGGGACGGCCGAGCCGTGCTGCTCGACCCGCTGGACGGTGACCCCCGTCCGGAGCTCGGCGCCCGCCTTCTGGGCGTGTTCGACGAGCTGCTGGTCGAACTCGGGCCGGTTGATCAGCCCGAACAGCATGCGCTTGGAGCGGCGGGTGCGGGTGAAGCGGCCGTTGTGCGAGAAGGTCACCGCGTGCACACGGTCCCGCAACGGCAGCTCGAAGCCGGGCGGCAGGGCGTCGCGCGAGGGGCCGATGATGCCGCCGCCACAGGTCTTGTAGCGCGGCAGCTCGGCCTTCTCCAGCAACAGCACACGTCTGCCGGCCACCGCCGCCGCGTAGGCGGCCGAAGCGCCCGCGGGTCCCGCGCCCACCACGACGACGTCCCACACCTGCTGCACGTCGTCCGCCGAAGAGTTCTCGCTGCTCACGATGGTCTACTGCTCCCGATCAAGCCGCCTGCCGCTGTCTCCCGCATCCTACGGCGGCGGTCACCGCAGGCCGCTGTGGGAGGATCGGCGCTGTGGGTGCCCCTTACACGGGGACGCGCCCGCACCGCTCGATCAGCGCGTACCGAGACGTACGCACCCGTACAACGTCGCACCCACGAGGAGCGTGCCCATGTCGTCGAATCCGGTCGCCGAGACCGTCGCCTCTCTCATGCCCAGGGCGAAGGAGGAGCTGGCCGAGCTGGTGGCCTTCCGGTCGGTGGCGGACTTCGACCAGTTCCCGCGCAGTGAGAGCGAGGGCGCCGCCCGCTGGATCGCCGACGCGCTGACCACCGAGGGCTTCCAGGACGTGGCCCTGCTCGACACCCCCGACGGCACCCAGTCGGTCTACGGCTACCTGCCCGGCCCGGAGGGCGCCCGGACCGTCCTGCTCTACGCCCACTACGACGTGCAGCCGCCCCTGGACGAGGCGGCCTGGACGACTCCGCCGTTCGAGCTGACCGAGCGGGACGGGCGCTGGTACGGGCGCGGCGCCGCCGACTGCAAGGGCGGCGTCATCATGCACCTGCTGGCCCTGCGCGCGCTGAAGGCCGACGGCGGTGTGCCCGTCCACGTGAAGGTGATCGCCGAGGGGTCCGAGGAGATGGGCACGGGCGGGCTGGAGCGCTACGCCGAGCAGCACCCGGAGCTGCTGGAGGCGGACACCGTCGTGATCGGCGACGCGGGCAACTTCCGGGCCGGCCTGCCGACCGTCACCTCGACGCTGCGCGGCATGACCATGATCCGCGTGCGGATCGACACGCTCGCCGGCAACCTGCACTCGGGCCAGTTCGGCGGTGCCGCCCCCGACGCGCTGGCCGCCCTGATCCGGGTGCTGGACTCGCTGCGCGACGAGGACGGTTCGACGACGGTCGAAGGGCTCGCCCCGGGCACGGCCTGGGACGGTCTGGAGTACACGGAGGAGCAGTTCCGGCAGGACGCCAAGGTGCTGGACGGGGTGGAGCTGATCGGGTCCGGGACGGTCGCCGACCGCATCTGGGCGCGCCCGGCCGTCACGGTCCTCGGCATCGACTGCCCGCCCGTCGTCGGTGCCACGCCGTCCGTGCACGCGAGCGCCCGGGCGCTGATCAGCCTGCGCGTGCCGCCGGGCATGGACGCGGGCGAGGCGACGAAGCTGCTCCAGGCGCACGTGGAGGCGCACACGCCGTGGGGGGCACGGGTGAGCACCGAACAGGTCGGTGAGGGGCAGCCGTTCCGCGCCGACACCTCCAGCCCGGCGTACCGGGCGATGGCGTCGGCGATGGCGGTCGCGTACCCGGGTCAGGAGATGCAGTACGCGGGGCAGGGCGGGTCCATCCCGCTGTGCAACACGCTGGCCGGGCTGTACCCGCGGGCGGAGATCCTGCTCATCGGGCTGAGCGAGCCCCAGGCGCAGATCCACGCGGTGAACGAGAGCGTGTCCCCCGACGAGCTGGAGCGGCTGTCGGTGGCGGAGGCGCTGTTCCTGCGCGCCTACGCGGCGAGCTGACCGCTCTGCCCTCGGCAGAAGGCCCTCGTCCCGGGACGGGGGCCTTCCCCACGGTCGTCGCATGGACCTGATCGAGTTGCTCCCCCGTCTGCACCTGCTGCGTTTCCCGGTCGGCCAGGCGTACCTGTGGCGCGACGGCGACGCGCTGACGCTGGTCGACGCCGGCCCGGCGGGTTCGGGCGCGGAGATCGCCGAGGCGGTGACCGCGCTGGGCCACCGGCCGCGGAGCGTACGGCGGATCGTGCTCACCCACTTCCACGAGGACCACGCGGGCGGGGCGGCCGAGTTCGCCGCGCTGAGCGGAGCCGAGGTGCTGGCCCACCGGCTGGAGGCCCCCGTCGTCCGGGGGGACGTCCCGGGCCCCGAGCCGGTGTTCGAGGAGTGGGAGCGCCCGTTGCACGCCCGGGCGCTGGAGCTGCTGCCCGAGGGGGACTTCGCCCGGCCCGGACAGGTCACCGAGGTGTCCGGCGGAGACGTGCTGGACCTGGGCGGCGGGGCGCACGTCCTGCACGTGCCGGGGCACACCGACGGCAGCATCGCCCTCCATCTGCCCGAGCACGGCGTGCTGTTCACGGGCGACACGGTGGCCGCGTCGCCGGTGGACGGCACGGTGATGCCGGGTGTGTTCAACCGGGACGGCGCCGCCGTCCTGACCGCGTGCCGGCGCTTGGCGGAACTCGACACCGACGTCGCCTGCTTCGGCCACGGGGACCCCGTCCGCGGGCGGGCCGGCCGGACTCTGCGCGAGGCGTTCCCGCCGTGACCGCGCTCGGCACGTGCCGCCCCCACCGCGTCAGGGATGTGCCGTTCCGGGCCGTTCCGGGACGTGCCGTTCGGGCCGGGCCGCGGACGGGGCCAGGGGCTAACCGACCGGCACCCCGGCCTCCAGGTAGAACGCCGCTCCCCGTTCCCGGGCGCGCAGGGCCCACCGCAGCCGTTGGTAGCGCACCGGCGGCAGCAGTCCGGCGGCCTCCTCCTCGGTGACGAAGCGGCAGTCGCGCAGCTCCGGGCCGGGCAGCAGCAGCCGGGCGGCGTCGGCGGAGTCGAGGATCCCGCCGTCGAACAGCAACCGCAGACCGCCGTATCCGGGCGGCTCGGGGCGTTCCCAGTCGACGACGAGCAGGCCGGGCGCCTCGTCGAGGCGGATGCCGGTCTCCTCGGCGACCTCGCGCATCCCGGCGCGTGCCGGAGCCTCGCCGGGTTCGACGACCCCGCCGGGGAACTCCCAGCCGGCCTTGTAGGTGGGGTCGACGAGCAGCACGCGGTCCTGTTCGTCGAAGAGCAGGACACCGGCCGCGAGGGTCTCGGCGGTGGGCTCGGGCGTCTGCACGATGTCGCACAGGGGCGCCGCACCGCTGGTGACCGCCTCCGCTATCCGGGCGGCGGCCTGGCGTGGGGTGAGGTGGCCGGTGTCGACCGGGTGGGCGTCGGCGGTGAGCCAGGAGGCGAGTGCGGCCCGGTAGGGCTCGATGTGGTCGAAGGACCACTGGCGTGTGCGCTCTTCCCCGTCAGGCAGGCCCGGTGGGACCTCGCGTCCGGCTATGCGCTCCCGCAGTATCGTTTCGGCCGGGGCGAGCAGGATGTGGCTGACCGCGATCCTGCGGGCCGCCAGCCCACCGAAGATCTCGTCCCGGTACTCCTGGCGCAGCAGGGTCATGGGAACCACCAGGGTCCCGCCGAGCTCGGCGAGCATCGCGGCCGCCGTGTCGATCACGAGCCGCCGCCAGATCGGGAGGTCCTGGAAGTCGCCGACCTCGGCGAGGCGTTTGGGCGGCAGCAGATACCGCAGCGCTCCGCCGATGACCTCGGGGTCGAAGAGCGTACTGTTCGGGATCAGTTCGATCAGTTCCTGCGCGGTGGACGTCTTCCCCGCACCGAACGCGCCGTTGATCCAGACGACGGTCACAGGTCCCCCTCTTCTGTTGGCCCCCTGAGGCTTGCCCGCTCCACCCTGCCACGGAAACCAGCCCCAGTTGAGGGCGCATGACGACGGCGCCGGCGCCCCGGGTGCGGGGGCGCCGGCGCCGTGGGCCGGGGGGGCGGCTCGTCAGCCCTTCCGGTTCACCTGATGACCGTCCTCGCGGTCCAGGGACAGGCTGTCCTTGGCGACGACGGTGTCGTCGAGGGTCTTGAGGGCCTTGTCCACGTTCAGGGTGCCGAGGCCGTCCCCGAGCGCGTGCGACGGGCTGACCGCCGCGACGACGAAACCGGTGGCCAGGGAGGCGATGGCGAGCATGCTGCGCTTCTTCATGCCCGGAACAACGCCCCGACCCACCAAGGGGTCACGCCGTCGTCCGCGACCGGTGCGCCGGCCGGTGCCCCGGTCAGCCGCCGCCCCAGGCGTCCGGTCCCCCACCGCGCCACTCGATCAGCCCCGTCGCCGCCACGTACGCCTCGTCGGCGTCCTCGATGCCCGCCCGGCGGAGGAACTCGGCGACGTCCAGCAGTCCGTAGGCGATCCCGAGGAACTGGTCGTCGACCCGGACCCGCCTGCCGTTGTCCGCGGCGGGCGGGTAGACCACGACGGGTTTCGCGGAAGCCATGCCCCCAGCGTCGGCGGCCCGGGCGGCCGGCGCCCTCCGGAGGGGGCCGTTCGGCCGACCCTCCAGGAGCCGCCCGCTCTCAACCTCCCACGTACGCCGCGAGGTGCTGCCCGGTCAGCGTGGAGCGGGCCTCGACCAGGTCGGCCGGGGTGCCCTCGAAGACGACGCGGCCGCCGTCGTGACCGGCGCCGGGCCCCAGGTCGATGATCCAGTCGGCGTGGGCCATCACGGCCTGGTGGTGCTCGATCACGATGACCGACTTGCCGGAGTCGACCAGCCGGTCGAGCAGACCGAGCAGTTGCTCCACGTCCGCGAGGTGCAGGCCGGTGGTCGGCTCGTCCAGGACGTAGACGCCGCCCTTGTCGCCCATGTGCGTGGCCAGTTTCAGCCGCTGCCGCTCGCCGCCCGACAGCGTCGTGAGCGGCTGGCCGAGGGTGAGGTAGCCGAGCCCGACGTCGGCCAATCGCTCCAGGAACCGGTGCGCGGCCGGGGTGCGGGCCTCTCCGGCGGCGAAGAACTCCTCGGCCTCCGACACCGGCATCGCCAGCACCTCGCTGATGTCCCGGCCGCCGAGGCGGTACTCCAGGACCGAGGCCTGGAACCGCTTGCCCTCGCAGTCCTCGCACGGAGTGTCGACGCCGGCCATCATCCCCAGGTCGACGTAGATGACCCCGGCGCCGTTGCAGGTGGGGCACGCACCCTCGGAGTTGGCGCTGAACAGGGCCGGCTTCACACCGTTGGCCTTGGCGAACGCCTTGCGGATGGGGTCGAGCAGCCCGGTGTACGTGGCGGGGTTGCTGCGCCGCGAGCCCTTGATGGGGCTCTGGTCGACGGCGATCACGCCCGCGTCGGCCGGCATGGACCCGTGCAGGAGCGAGCTCTTGCCGGAACCGGCGACACCCGTGACGACCGTGAGGACGCCCAGCGGGACGTCCACGTCGACGTCCTGCAGGTTGTTCGCCGAGGCTCCGCGGATCTCCAGGGCACCGGTGGGCTCGCGGAAGCTCTCCTTGATCCTGGCCCGGTCGTCGAGGTGCCGCCCGGTGACGGTGTCGGCGCGGCGCAGGCCCTCGACCGTGCCCTCGAAGCAGACGGCCCCGCCCGCCGTGCCGGCGCCCGGGCCGAGGTCCACGACGTGGTCGGCGACCTCGATGGCCTCCGGCTTGTGCTCGACGACCAGGACCGTGTTGCCCTTGTCCCGCAGCCGCAGCAGCAGGTCGTTCATCCGCTGGATGTCGTGCGGGTGCAGTCCGACGGTCGGCTCGTCGAAGACGTAGGTGACGTCGGTGAGCGAGGAGCCCAGGTGGCGGATCATCTTCACGCGCTGCGCCTCGCCGCCGGAGAGGGTGCCGGCCGGCCGGTCCAGCGCGAGGTAGCCGAGGCCGATCTCGACGAAGGAGTCGAGCGTGCCCTGCAGTGCGGTGAGCAGCGGCGCCACCGACGGCTCGGCCAGCTGCCGGACCCACTCGGCCAGGTCCCGGATCTCCATGGCACACGCGTCGGCGATGGAGAGCTCGCCGATCCGCGAGTTCCGGGCGGCCTCGCTGAGCCGGGTGCCGTCGCACTCGGGGCAGCTGGTGAAGGTGACCGCGCGTTCCACGAAGGCCCGGATGTGCGGCTGCATGGCCTCCTTGTCCTTGGACAGGAACGACTTCTGGATCTTGGGGATCAGGCCCTCGTAGGTGAGGTTGACGCCGTTGACCTTGACCTTGGTCGGCTCCCCGTAGAGGAAGGCCTGCATCTCCTTCTTGGTGAACCGGCGGATCGGCTTGTCCGGGTCGAGGAAGCCGGACTGGGCGTACAGGCCGACGGTCCACACGTTGTCCGACTTCCAGCCGGGGATGGTGAACGCGCCTTCGGAGATCGACTTCGAGTCGTCGTAGAGCTGGGTGAGGTCGATGTCGGAGACCTTGCCGCGGCCCTCGCAGCGGGTGCACATGCCGCCGGTGCGGGAGAAGGTCGCCTTGACCGTCCTGGTCTTCTCCGCGCCGCGTTCGACGCGGATGCCGCCGGACGCGCTGACGGAGGCGGTGTTGAAGGAGTACGCGCTGGGCGGGCCGATGTGCGGCTCGGCGAGCCTGCTGAAGAGGATGCGCAGCATGGCGTTGGCGTCCGTGGCCGTGCCGACCGTGGAGCGCGGGTCACCGCCCATGCGCTGCTGGTCGACGGCGATCGCGGTGGTCAGCCCGTCGAGCACGTCGACCTCGGGGCGCGCCCGGTTGGGCATGAACCCCTGGAGGAAGGCGCTGTAGGTCTCGTTGATCAGCCGCTGCGACTCCGCCGCGATCGTGTCGAACACCAGCGAGCTCTTGCCCGATCCCGAGACGCCGGTGAAGACCGTCAGCCGGCGCTTGGGGATCTCGATGCTGACGTCCTTGAGGTTGTTCTCGCGCGCGCCGTGCACGCGGATCACGTCGTGGCTGTCGGCGACGTGCGGCCCGGGCGGCTGTCCGTGCGTCGTCCTGGCCTTGCTCATGGTGTCTCCATCTGTCGGGCGGGCCTGCCGCGCTCGGGCGATCTCGCCCCCGCGCCGGGCCGGTCGGGCAGGGCGCGGGGGGTGCGCTCCCGCGGTGCCGCGGGAGCGCGGTGGGACGGGTCGTGCCGGGTGGCTACCGCGGCTTCTGCTCCTGGATCCGGATCATGTTGCCCGCGGGGTCGCGGAAGGCGCAGTCGCGGACCCCGTAGGGCTGGTCCACCGGTTCCTGCACGACCTCGGCGTCACCGGCCTGGAGCCGTTCGAAGACGCCGTCGACGTCGGTGGTGGCCAGCACGATGCCGCCGTAGGTGCCCTTGGCCATCATCTCGGCGACGGTGCGGCGCTCCTCGTCGGTGACGCCGGGGTCGGCGGCCGGGGGGTGCAGCACGATGTTGGTGTCGGGCTGGCCGGCGGGACCGACCGTGATCCAGCGCATGCCCCCGTAGCCGACGTCGTTGCGTACGTCGAAGCCGAGGGTGTCGCGGTAGAACGCCAGGGCGGCGTCCGGGTCGTCGTGCGGGAGGAAGCTGGCGTGAATGGTGAGGTCCATGGCCATCACGCTAGTTTCGGCTCGCGGTGGGCGCTTCTCGATTCCTGACCGGTCTGGTGACCTGCTTGGCCACGCACGACGGGATGCCCGCGGTGGCGCGTGCGGCCTCGCGCCGGTAGGTGCTGGGCGGCATGCCGACCAGTTCGGTGAAGCGGGTGCTGAAGGTGCCGAGCGAGGAGCAGCCGACCTCGAAGCACACCTCGGTGACGCTGAGGTCGCCGCGGCGCAGCAGCGCCATCGCCCGCTCGATGCGCCGGGTCATCAGGTAGCTGTACGGCGATTCCCCGTAGGCCTGCCGGAACGCGCGGCTGAGGTGCCCGGCCGACATGTGCACTCCCCGGGCCAGCGCCTCCACGTCCAGGGGCTGGGCGAACTCCCGGTCGATCCGGTCCTTGACCCGGCGCAGCCGGGCGAGATCGCGCAGGCGCTGCTCCGGGACGGGTCTGCTGCTGCTCACACGCGTGATCGTGCCACATCGCACGGACATGCGGTCGATTTTCGAGACGGACCTGCCATTCCGGGCGGCACGGCTCGCGGTCCCGTTGCGTACCACGCGCGCCGAACCCCCCGGCCGACGGCACGCCCGCCCGGCGGCACGCCGTCCGACCCGAGGACGGGGGGTCGGCGGGGTCGGCGGCCGGAGGCCGGGGGCGGGGAGGCCGGGGGCGGGGAGGCCGGGGGCCGGGAGGCCGCGGGCCGGGAGGCCGGGAGGCCGGGGGCCGGGAGGCCGGAGGCCGGGGGCCGGGAGGCCGGGAGCCGGGAGGCCGGGAGGCCGGAGGCCGGGAGCCGGGAGGCCGGGAGGCCGGGAGGCCGGGAGCCGGGACGCCGGGGCCGGGAGCCGGGACGCCGGGACGCCGGGGCCGGGAGCCGGGACGCCGGGGCCGGGAGCCGGGACGCCGGGGCCGGGGCCGGGAGCCGGGACGCCGGGGCCGGGAGGCCGGAGGCCGGGAGGCCGCGGGCCGAGAGGCCGGGAGGCCGCGGGCCGAGAGGCCCGGGGGGCCGCGGGCCGGGAAGCCGGGGGCCGGAGGCCTGGGCCGGGGACCGGGGACCGGGGACCGGGAGCCGAAGGCCGGGTGGCCGAGGACAGGGAGCCGAAGGCAGGGAGGCCGGGAGGCGCGCGGGTACCGGGGTCGACGGCCTCAGCCGGACGGCCGGACCGACCCCGGCGGGAGCAGCTCACCGGCGTCACGGCGCAGGAGCGTCCTGCCTTACACCGCGGCCCGACTGCCCGCGAGGACGGGTACCGGCGCTCGAGCGTCCCGCCCTGCGCCGTGGCCCGGCCGCCCGCGAGGACCGGTACGCGGGACGGGCGGTGCCTGAACGTTCCTGCCGGGTCTCAGACGCCCGCCGCCGCCGGGTCGGCCCGCTTCGCCAGGGCCGCCGCGGCGGCGCCCACCAGGCCGGCGTCGGTGCCCATCTGGGCGGGCGCGACGGTCAGGTTCCGGACGAAGGACAATGTCGCGTAGGCGCCGAGGGCCTTGCGCAGCGGGGCGAAGAGGACCTCACCGGCCTTGCCCACACCGCCGCCGATCACTGCGATGTCGATCTCCACAAGGGTGGCCGTGGCCGCGATCCCCGCCGCCAGGGCCTGTGCGGCCCGCTCGAAGGACGCGACGGCGACCGCGTCGCCGGCCCGGGCCGCGGCGGCCACCGCGGCGGCGGAGGTGTCCCCGTCGGGGCCGGGCCGCCAGCCGTCCTCCAGGGCGCGCCGGGCGATGTTGGGGCCGCTCGCGAGGCGCTCCACGCACCCGTGCGAGCCGCACGGGCACAGATCGCCGTCAAGATCGACACTGATGTGGCCGATGTGACCGGCGTTGCCGGTGGGCCCGGCGTGCAGCCGCCCGCCGAGCACCAGGCCGCCGCCGACGCCCGTGGAGACCACCATGCACAGCGCGTTGTCGTGGCCGCGGGCGGCGCCCTGCCAGTGCTCGGCGGCCGTGATCGCCACACCGTCGCCGATCAGCTCCACGGGCAGATTGCCGGCGGCGGCGCGGACCCGCGACACCAGCGGGTAGTCGCGCCAGCCGGGCACGTTCACCGGGCTCACCGTTCCCGCCGAGGCGTCCACGGGCCCTGCGCTGCCGATCCCGACCGCCGCGGCCCGCCCCCACAGCGGGGAGGCGGTGAGCTCGCCGAGCACCGCTTCCACGGCCCGCATCACGGTGTCGCCGTCCTCGCGGGCGGGCGTCGGCCGCTGGGCGCGGACCAGGATCCGGCCGCCCCCGTCCACGAGAGCGCCGGCGATCTTGGTGCCGCCGATGTCGAGCGCGGCCACTAGGTCGGTGTGCATCAGTGTCGGATCTCCCCGTGAACCATATGAAAAATGCCGAGAACAGCCATCGAACAGGGCAAACCACATACCGGCTCCGCCGTCGGAGGCGGGCCGGAGAGCGCGGTGGACAGTCTCTCCCGAGGCTGACAACGTTGTCCAGGCTCTATGCTCGACGCCACATCCTCATACAACACCCCGGACCTACGCACCCCGTGGACGACAGGACAGGACAGCGCACCGTGCCCCAGACCCACCTTCGATCCGCCACGCGCTACGGCAACCGTCCGACCATGAAGGACGTGGCCGCCCGGGCCGGGGTCGGCCTGAAGACGGTCTCCCGGGTCGTGAACGGCGAGCCCGGCGTCACGCCGGAGACGGAGCGACGGGTCCAGGAGGCGATCGACGCCCTGGGGTTTCGCCGCAACGACAGCGCGCGGGTGCTCCGCAAGGGCCGCACCGCCAGCATCGGACTGGTCCTGGAGGACCTCGCCGACCCGTTCTACGGACCGCTGAGCCGCGCCGTGGAGGAGGTCGCCCGGGCGCACGGGGCCCTGCTGATCAACGGCTCCAGCGCCGAGGACCCGGACCGGGAGCAGGAACTGGTGCTGGCCCTGTGCGCGCGGCGGGTGGACGGGCTGGTGGTCATTCCCGCCGGGGACGACCACCGGTATCTGGAGCCGGAGCTGAAGGCGGGTGTGGCCACGGTGTTCGTGGACCGCCCGGCCGGGCACATCGAGGCCGACGTGGTGCTCTCGGACAACTTCGGCGGTGCCCGCGACGGGGTCGCCCACCTCATCGCCCAGGGTCACCGCAGGATCGGCTTCATCGGCGACATGCCCCGCATCCACACGGCCGCCGAGCGGCTGCGCGGCTACCGGGCCGCGATGGAGGACGCGGGGATACCGGTGGCGGCCCCCTGGATGTCCCTCGGCGTCACCGACCCCGAGCGGGTGCGCCGGGCCGCCGAGGAGATGCTGTCCGGCCCCGACCCGGTCACCGCGATATTCGCCGGCAACAACCGCGTGACGGTCACCGTGATCCGGGTGCTCGCCGCGCACTCCCGCCGCGTCGCCCTCGTGGGGTTCGACGACATCGAGCTCGCCGACCTGCTCCAGCCGGGCGTCACGGTCGTGGCCCAGGACGCCGCGGCCATCGGCCGCACCGCGGCGGAACGTCTCTTCCGGCAGCTCGACGGCTCCTCGGTCACGCCCGAGCGCATCGAGCTGCCGACCCGTCTGATCACCCGCGGCTCGGGCGAGCTGCCGCCGGCGGACTGAGCGGCCGTGGGCGGGCAGGCGGACCGCACGCTGCGGGCACTCGGACTGGACGGGGTGCCGCGCCAGGAGCCGCTGCTCTATCCCGGCGCGTGGCCGGCCGCTTCCGGGCTGCTCGACGGCGACCGGTTCCTGCCGCTGGACCGCCTCCGCCACGAGGACCGCACGCCGGTCCTCGCCATCGGCTCCAACGGCTGCCCGGGCCAGCTGCGGCACAAGCTGCGCGAGGCCGGGACGACGTCGCCGCTGCCGATGGTGAAGGCCCGGGTCACCGGTGTCGACGCGGGGGTGTCGGCCCACGTCAGCCGCGCCGGGTACGTCTCGGCCTCTCCGGTCCTCGCGCCGGGCACGGTACGGGAGTTGTTCGTCCTCTGGCTCGACGGGGGGCAGCTCGCGGCGATCGACGCCAGCGAGGGCGTGCCCATGCCGGGCGGCAACTTCGACCGGGCGTGGCTGCCCGACCCCGGCGTCACGGTCGAACTCGCCGACGGCAGCCGCCTGCCCGGGGTGTTCGCCTACGTCAACCGGCACGGCGTCCTGCACGACGGCACCGGCGCGCGGCGGGTCCACCCGGGCCAACGGGAGCTGCTCGGCGGCCTGCTGGCGGAACTCCCGCGGCTGCGGGAGCTGTTCGGCACCCTGCCCGAGGAGTTCTGTGCACGGGCCCGGGCCGACCGGCGGCTGTGCGAGCGGGGTACGCGGCTGTTCGCCGAGGAGGGCCTGGTGACGGCGTCGGGGCTCGAACGGTACGCGGCGGTGTGGTCGGCGCGGGCCCAGCAGTACGGCAGCCCGGGAACCGGTGCGACGCCGCCGCCCCTGACGTAGACATCGCCGCCCCCACCTCCCCACTGCCGCCGTCGTCCGTGCAGGTGCGCGGTTCACCGACCGTGCGGGTGCGCGCTTCGTCGACGGCGGCTGCGGCAGAGCCGGTGCGTGCGGGTGCCGCCGGGCCTCAGGCGGACGCCGTCAGGTCCCCGCGCCGGGGCATCGCGAAGCCCTCCAGATCGGCGCGGGTCAGACCGGTCAGCCGGGCGACCTCCCCGATGTCCAGCGCGCCGCAGTCCAGGCCGCGCAGCAGGTAGCCGCTGAGGGCCTTGGCGGTGGCGGGCTCGTCCATGACGTCGCCGCCGGAGCGGTTGGCGTAGCGGGTGAGCCGGGCGGCGGCCTGCTCGAAGCCCTCGCGGTAGAAGGCGAAGACGGCCGCGTAGCGGGTGGGGATGTGCCCAGGGTGCATGTCCCAGCCCTGGTAGTACGCGCGGGCCAGGGCGCGGCGGGTGAGGCCGTAGTGCAGGCGCCAGGCGGCGTGGACCTTCTCGGTGGGGCCGACGGGCAGGACGTTGGTGGAGCCGTCGCAGACCCGTACGCCCGTGCCGGCCGCGGCGACCTGCATGACGGCCTTGGCGTGGTCGGCGGCCGGGTGGTCGCTGGCCTGGTGGGCGGCGGAGACGCCGAGGCAGGCGCTGTAGTCGAAGGTGCCGTAGTGCAGTCCGGTGGCACGGCCCTCGGCGGCCTGGATCATGCGGGCGACGGTGGCGGTGCCGTCGGCGGCGAGGATGGACTGGCTGGTCTCGATCTGGATCTCGAAGCCGATGCGGCCGGGTTCGAGGCCGTGGGTCTTCTCGAAGGCGTCCAGCAGCCGGGCCATGGCCGTGACCTGCTCGGCGTAGGTCACCTTGGGCAGGGTGAGGACCAGCCCGGCGGGCAGGCCGCCGGCCTCGATCAGGCCGGTGAGGAAGATGTCGAGGGTCCGGATACCGCGGGCGCGCACGGGCGCTTCCATGCACTTCATGCGGATGCCCATGTACGGGGCGGCGGTGCCCTGCGCGTACGCCTCGGCGACGATGCGGGCGGCGCGGGCGGCGGCCTCGTCCTCCTCGGCGTCGGGGCGGTTGCCGTAGCCGTCCTCGAAGTCGACGCGCAGGTCCTCGATCGGCTCGCGCTCCAGTTTGGCGCGCACCCGGGCGTGAACGGGTTCGGCGAGATCCTCGGGCAGGCCGAGGACGGCGGCGAGGGAGGCGGCGTCCGGGGCGTGCTCGTCGAGGGCGGCCAGGGCCCGGTCGCCCCAGGTGCGCAGCGTGTCGGCGGCGAAGGCGTCACCGGGCACGTAGACGGTGTGCACGGGCTGGCGGGTGCCGGGGTCTCCGGGGTAGCGGCGCTCCAGTTCCGCGTCGACCGGCGCGAGGGCGGCGCTGATCTCCTCGCTGACGGCGCCCGCGAGGCTCGTCGCCACCTTCTCCTGCTGGCCCTGACCCATTCCGGAACCCTCCTGTTTTCCACTCTACGGAATCAACAATCCGTAGAGCGAAGTTATCGGCCGACCTCCGGCCTGGTCAACACCGTCGGGACGGTGATCGCGCATCCGTGCCCCGCAATCGCTGCAATCCCGCCCCTCTCTTCCGTATTGAGCAGACAACCATCATCCTGACGTGCGAGGGAGTGGATCACGTGCCGAACGAGGCCGGAGTGACGCGCCGACACGGGCTCAAGGCGGTGGCCGCGGCCGCCGCCGCGGGGCCGCTGCTCACCACCGCGGGCCCGACCCGGTCCGCCGCCGCCGGCGAGCACCCGGGTGCCCTGGACGTCATGACGTTCAACGTGCGCTTCGCGACCGTCGTCGACGAGACACCGCCCTGGTCCGTGCGCCGGCCGGTGATGCGCGAACTGCTGCGCCGCGAGAGACCCCACGTCATCGGCACCCAGGAAGGGCTCTACGGCCAGGTGCGCACGATCGAGAAGGATCTCGGCGCGCACTACGACTGGATCGGCACCGGACGCGGGGGCGGCAGCAAGGACGAGTTCATGGCGATCTTCTACGACACGCGCCGACTCGACCCGATCGAGTTCGATCACTTCTGGCTGTCGGACACCCCGTACACGATCGCGTCGAACACCTGGGACGCGGACTGGCTGCGCATGGTGACCTGGGTGCGCTTCGCCGATCTCGCCGACGGCGGCCGGGAGTTCTACGTCCTCAACACCCACCTGGACAGTGTCAGCCAGTACGCCCGCACGCGCTCCGCGGGGCTCATCGGCGAGACGATCGCCGGCTGGGACCGCTCGCTGCCCGTCGTCGTCACCGGCGACTTCAACGCGCCCGCCCACCACAACCGGGTGTACGACCTCATGCTGGGGATCGGGCTGGTGGACGCCTGGGACGAGGCGGCGGCGCGGGGGCCCGCGTACGGGACGTACCACCGCTACCGGGCGCCCGTGCCCGGCGGGCGGCGCATCGACTGGATCCTCACCACCCCCGGGGTGACCACGCACCGGGCCTGGATGAACACCTTCAGCCTGGGCGGGACCTACCCGAGCGACCATCTGCCCGTGCAGGCCTCGATGACCCTGGGATGAGCAAGGGCCCCCGTGACCGGCCGGTCACGGGGGCCCTTGCTGCCGCCGGGGGGGCGATCAGCCCTTGCGGGCCTTGATCTCCTCGGTCAGGGCCGGGACGACGTCGAACAGGTCGCCGACGACGCCGTAGTCGACGAGGTCGAAGATCGGGGCCTCGGCGTCCTTGTTGACCGCGACGATCGTCTTCGAGGTCTGCATGCCGGCACGGTGCTGGATCGCGCCGGAGATGCCGTTGGCGATGTACAGCTGCGGCGAGACCGACTTGCCGGTCTGGCCCACCTGGTTGGTGTGCGGGTACCAGCCGGCGTCCACCGCGGCACGCGAGGCGCCCACGGCCGCGCCGAGGGAGTCGGCGAGGGCCTCGATGATCGCGAAGTTCTCCGCGCCGTTCACACCACGGCCGCCGGAGACCACGATGGCGGCCTCGGTCAGCTCCGGGCGGCCCGTCGACTCACGCGGCGTGCGGCCGGTGACCTTGGTGCCGGTGGCCTGCGCGGAGAAGGACACGCTCAGCGCCTCGACGGTGCCGGCGGCGGGGGCGGCCTCCACGGCGGCGCTGTTCGGCTTGACCGTGATGACCGGAGTGCCCTTGGAGACACGGGACTTGGTGGTGTAGGACGCGGCGAACACCGACTGGGTGGCCACCGGACCCTCGTCGCCGGCCTCCAGGTCGACGGCGTCGGTGATGATGCCGGAGCCCAGGCGCAGCGCCAGGCGGGCGGCGATCTCCTTGCCCTCGGCGGAGGACGGCACCAGCACGGCGGCCGGGGAGACGGCCTCGTGGGCGGCCTGGAGGGCGTCCACCTTCGGCACGACCAGGTAGTCGGCGTACTCGGCGGCCTCGTGCGTGAGGACCTTGACCGCGCCGTGCTCGGCGAGGGCGGCGGCGGTGTCACCGGCGCCGTTGCCCAGCGCGACGGCGACCGGCTCGCCGATGCGGCGGGCCAGGGTCAGCAGCTCCAGGGTGGGCTTGCGGACGGCACCGTCCACGTGGTCGACGTAGACGAGAACTTCAGCCATGGGACTTCTTCTCTCCTGCTTGCGAAAGATGAGGGACGGTCGGCGATCGGGCTCAGATGAACTTCTGGCCCGCGAGGAACTCAGCGAGCTGCTTGCCGCCCTCGCCCTCGTCCTTGACGATCGTGCCCGCGGTACGGGCCGGGCGCTCGGTGGCGCCGTCGACGACCGTGTAGGCGCCCTCCAGGCCGACCTCCTCGGCCTCGAGGTCGAGGTCGGACAGGTCCCAGGACTCCACCGGCTTCTTCTTGGCCGCCATGATGCCCTTGAAGGAGGGGTAGCGCGCCTCGCCCGACTGGTCGGTCACGGACACGACCGCCGGCAGGGAGGCCTCCAGGTTCTCCGAGGCGGCGTCGCCGTCGCGGCGGCCCTTGACCGTGCCGTCCTCGACCGAGACCTCGGAGAGCAGGGTGACCTGCGGGACGCCCAGTCGCTCGGCGAGCAGCGCGGGGACGATGCCCATGGTGCCGTCGGTGGAGGCCATGCCGGAGACGACCAGGTCGTAGCCGGCCTTCTCGATCGCCTTCGCCAGGATCAGGGAGGTGCCGATGGCGTCGGTGCCGTGGATGTCGTCGTCCTCGACGTGGATCGCCTTGTCGGCGCCCATGGACAGCGCCTTGCGCAGGGCGTCCTTGGCGTCCTCGGGGCCCACCGTCAGGACGGTGATCTCCACGTCGTCGTCGGAGTTCTCGGAGATCTGCAGCGCCTGCTCGACCGCGTACTCGTCGAGCTCGGAGAGCAGACCGTCCACGTCGTCCCGGTCGACGGTCAGGTCATCGGCGAAGTGCCGGTCGCCAGTGGCGTCGGGCACGTACTTCACAGTGACAACGATCCTCAAGCTCACGCCGGCTCTCCTACTGCATCGTCATTTCTCGGCTGCCTCTTGCAGGCAGCATAGGCGCCTCAAGCGGCCGATCCCGGTCGGGGCGACCCACGCTCCGAGCGAAATATTACTCGTCAGTACACAGAGTTCGTTCCCGCTAAGCAAGCGCTTTGAACTGTGACCTTCGCAACGCAGCGTAACCGGAACTCGACGGTCGCGCAGCCCGGCGGAGAGGCGCCGGTCAGCCACCCAGCCGGTGGAAGGAGCCCTGGTGGTAGAGCAGGGGGCGGTCGGTGCCCGTGGCGGCCCCGTGCACCACCTCGGCGATGACGAGCCGGTGGTCCCCGGCGGGCACCCGGGCCACGATCCGGCCCACCAGCCAGGCGGACACGCCGTCGAGCACGGGGACGCCCTCGGGGCCCTCGCGCCAGTCGGTCGGCGGGGCGAAGCGGTCGGCGCCGCTGCGGGCGAAGGTGGCGGCCAGCTCCTGCTGGTGCTCGCCGAGCACGTGGACGCCCACATGCCCGGCCCCGGCCAGCGCGGGCCAGCTGGAGGCGCCGGTGCCGACCCCGAACGAGAACAGGGGCGGCTCGGCGGACACCGAGGTCAGGGAGGTGGCGGTGAAGCCCACCGGGCCGTCCTCGCCACGGGCGGTGACGACGGCGACGCCCGCGGCGTGCCGCCGGAAGACCGAGCGCAGCAGGCCGGTCGTGGTCAGGAGGTCCGCAGGCATGCGGTCAGGCTGACGATAAATGGTCGGCGCAGTCAAGTTCGTTCCCCGTTGTGGGAGATGACTCACTGACTGCCTCACGCCCCGTCCACCGCCTCGCCGAGCGCGGCGATCACGTCGGCCTTGCGGGGCTGCCCCACCGCTCTGCGCACCACCCGGCCGCCGGCGTCGAGGACCAGCACCGTCGGTGTCTTGAGGACGTCGAGCCGCCGCACGAGGTCCAGATGGGCCTCGGCGTCGATCTCCACGTGCGCCACACCCGGGACCAGCCCGGCCACCTCGCCGAGCACCCGCCGGGTCGCGCGGCAGGGCGCGCAGAACGCGCTGGAGAACTGCACCAGCGTCGCCCGTTCCCCCAGCTGTGCGCCCAGATCCGCCGCGTCGAGCCGCTTGCCGTCGTCCCGCCCGCGCACCCGCACCCTCCCGCTCCGTCGCCTGTGCAGCACTCCGAGGGCGCTCGCCGCCGCGAGCACCGCCACGCACACCACCAGTCCGGTCATCACCTGCTGCAAGCGTTCACGAGACCGCAAAGATTCCCGCCCCCTCAAGTGCGCCGAGCTGCGGAATGCTTGGTTCCCATGGACATCGACGCAAGAGGGCCGCGTTTCGGCGCGGTCGTCACGACCGTGGTGCTGGCGGTCGTCCTGATCACGGGCAGCGCCTGGCTGCTGGCCTGGCAGACGCTGGCGTTCCTGCTCGGCGCGGCGGGCGGGGTGCGCCGCTCGCCGTACGGCGTGCTGTTCGCCCGGTTCCTGCGGCCCCGGCTGGGGCCGCCGACCGCGTTCGAGGCGCCCGAACCGCCGCGGTTCGCCCAGGCGGTGGGGCTGCTCTTCGCCGGGCTGGGACTGGTCGGCTTCGCCGTGGGACCCGGGTGGCTGGGACTCGCGGCGACCGGCGCGGCGCTCGCCGCCGCCTTCCTCAATGCGGCGTTCGGGTACTGCCTGGGCTGCGAGTTGTACCTGCTCGTGCGGCGCGCGACCGTGCGCGCGGGGTAATGGGCACGTAAAAGCACGAGGTGAGATCCACGAGCGACGTGACGAGAATCTCGCCTGCCGCGGGCACGAGGACTGGCTACCCGGTCGTTCTTGGGGCACCATCTGCGACAAGCCGTAAACCTACGGCTGCGTAACTTGTCCGCTGGGAATCCCTTCCCAGGCAGAGCAGGAAGGGTCCGAACCGCCCATGGCAGAGCTCGTCTACCGTCCCGTCGTCGGCTTCGCCCGCACGCTGTTCAAGGTGTGGGACCTCAAGATCGACTGCCAGGGTTCGGAGAACATCCCGCGCTCGGGCGGCGCCGTACTGGTCAGCAACCACATCAGCTACCTGGACTTCGTCTTCAACGGCCTGGCCGCGCTGCCCCAGAAGCGCCTGGTGCGGTTCATGGCGAAGGAGTCGGTCTTCCGGCACCGCATCTCGGGTCCGCTGATGCGCGGGATGAAGCACATCCCGGTGGACCGCAAGCAGGGCGAGGCGGCGTACGCGCACGCCCTGGACTCACTGCGTTCGGGCGAGATCGTCGGGGTGTTCCCCGAGGCGACGATCTCGCCGTCGTTCACGCTGAAGAGCTTCAAGTCGGGTGCCGCACGCCTGGCGCAGGAGGCGGGCGTGCCGCTGATCCCGATGGCGGTGTGGGGCACGCAGCGGCTGTGGACCAAGGGCCACCCTCGCAACTTCAAGCGCAGCCACATCCCGATCACGATCCGGGTGGGCGAGGCGATCGAGGCTTCCCGCGACAAGTACGCGGGTGCCCTGACCCGGCAGGTGCGCGAGCGCGTGCAGGAACTGCTGGAGGCCGCCCAGCGCGCCTACCCGGTGCGCCCGAAGGGCCCGGACGACACCTGGTGGATGCCGGCCCACCTCGGCGGCACGGCCCCGACGCCGGAGCAGGTCAGGGCGGCGGAAGCGCACTGACGCCCCCGCCGCCCCCGCCGCCCCCGCTCAGGCGGACCCGGGGGCGCGGACGTCGAGGTCGGCACCCGGGCTGAACTCCGCCAGCAGCTCGGCGAGTTCCCGCGCGGCGTCCTGCACCTCGGCGACGGGCAGCGGCGCGAGGCTCTCCAGCAGGAAGACCCCTGACGTCGTCCGCTCGGTCAGGCGGGTGCGCGGCCCCTGGCGCCAGTTCCAGCGCCGGCAGGTGACGCCCCGGTCGTCGCACCAGACGACCTCGCCCGGGCCCGGGTGCTCGACGACCTCCTCGCCGCCGGCGACGGTCACGAACTCCTCCTCGCCCGTGGCGCGGACCAGGCGCATCTCACCCTCGATCCGGTCGAGGTCCTCACCGCCGACGGGGATCAGACGGGCGACGGACACGGCGTTGTAGAGGTCGACGAGCAGGTTGATACGGGGCAGCCCCGCATCCGACAGGGCCCGCCGGGCCAGCGCCTCGGCGGAGTTGCGGGTGCGGGAGGGCTTGGAACCGAAGGCCGTGTACGTCTCGCGCCAGGCGGCCATGTGCGGGTCCTCGTGCGGTGCGCGGCCGTCCAGGCGGGCCGCGAGCCGCCGGGCAGCGTCGTCCAGCAGGGCCGAACTCGCCTCGGTGCTCGGCCCGTTGACCAGGCCGTGCGCCTCGATCGCGACATGGGTGAAGCCGGGCGCGAGGGTGCGCACGCCGTCCGACACGGTCAGGGTGAGTGTCATGGTGGGGGCCTTGCCTCGGGGGTGCGGTCGGGGACGGCCGCCCGGAACCCCCGCCTGGGGTGCGTATCCCGGACGACCGCCGCGGTGCAGCATACAAGACCAGTAAGTCCAGCCGATTGGACTTCACGCGATGCAGGACGCCCACGGCTCCACGAGCGGTGCCGCTGCCCTCGCACGGAGGCGTGCGCCCCCCCCCCCCCGGGGGGGGGGGGGGGGCGGCCCCGGGGCCGGGGAGCCCCGCAGCCCCCGCGCGGGGGGGGCCCCGGATTACTGGGAGGCCGGGGGGGCCGCGCCACCGCGGGCGCCGGGGGGTG
>NZ_JBIRHH010000003.1:608435-870175 GCF_044328425.1 Streptomyces sp. NPDC017943
GTACCCGCGTGGCCGGCCCCCCCCGCCCCCCCGCGGGGGGCCGCGCCCGGCGCGGGGTGGCGCCCGCCGCGCCCCCGGGGGGGGGGGGGGGCGCACGCCCGGATCCGTGAGTACCGCGGATCCCCGCTCGCTAGCGGGCCATCTCTTCCTTGAGCGCCGCGAGGAACGCGTCCACGTCGTCCTCGGTCGTGTCGAAGGAGCACATCCAGCGGACGTCGCCCGCCGTCTCGTCCCAGAAGTAGAAGCGGAACCGCTTCTGCAGGCGCTCGCTCACGTCGTGCGGCAGCCGGGCGAACACCGCGTTGGCCTGCACCGGGTAGAGGACCTCCACCCCGTGCACCGAGCGCACGCCCTCGGCCAGGCGCTGGGCCATCTCGTTGGCGTGCCGGGCGTTGCGCAGCCACAGGTCCCGGGCGAGCAGGGCCTCCAGCTGCACCGACACGAACCGCATCTTCGAGGCGAGCTGCATGGACAGCTTGCGCAGGTGTTTCATGTGGCTCACGGCGTCCTGGTCGATCACCACGACCGCCTCGCCGAACAGGGCGCCGTTCTTGGTGCCGCCCAGGGAGAGCAGGTCGACGCCGGCCGCGCTGGTGAGCGTCCGCATGGGGACGTCCAGGGTGGCGGCGGCGTTGGCCAGCCGGGAGCCGTCCAGGTGCACCTTCATGCCGTGCGCGTGGGCGTGGTCGCACAGCGCCCGTATCTCCTCGGGCGTGTAGACCGTGCCCAGCTCGGTGGCCTGGGTGATCGACACGACCTGCGGCATCGCGCGGTGCTCGTCGTCCCAGCCGTACGCCTGCCGGTCGATCAGCTCGGGGGTGAGCTTGCCGTCGGGCGTCGGGACGGTGAGCAGCTTCAGGCCGCCGACGCGCTCGGGCGCGCCGCACTCGTCGACGTTGATGTGCGCGCTCTCGGCGCAGATCACCGCGCCCCAGCGGTCGGTGACAGCCTGGAGGGCGACGACGTTGGCTCCTGTGCCGTTGAAGACCGGGAACGCCTCGGCCGTCGGCCCGAAGTGGCTGCGCACGAGGTGCTGCAGGTTCTCGGTGTACACGTCCTCGCCGTAGGCGACCTGGTGCCCGCCATTGGCCACGGCCAGGGCGGCGAGCACCTCCGGGTGGACGCCGGCGTAGTTGTCGCTGGCGAAACCGCGGATGTCCGGGTCGTGGTGGCGTCGTGCGTCGGTCTTCGGCGGGTTCACGGCTTCTCGGTGAGCCACAGACGTTTTCCGTTCACTTCGGCGGCGGGCTTGTCCCAGACCTCGGTGATGGCCTCGGCCAGGTCCTTGACGTCGGTGAAGCCCGCGAACTTCGCGTTGGGGCGGTCGGCGCGCATGGCGTCGTGCACCAGCGCCTTCACCACCAGGATCGCAGCCGCCGAGGTCGGGCCCTCGGGGCCCCCGGCCTTGCGGAAGAAGTCGGCCATGGCCAGCGTCCACGCCTCCGCGGCCGCCTTGCCGGCGGCGTAGGCGGCGTTGCCCGCGGTGGGCTTGCTGGCCCCCGCGGCGCTGATCAGCACGTAGCGCCCGCGGTCGCTGCGCTGGAGCGCCTCGTGGAAGGCGAGCGAGGTGTGCTGCACGGTGCGCACCAGCAGCATCTCCAGGAAGTCCCAGTCGTCGAGGCTGGTCCTGGTGAAGGTCTCGCTGCCGCGCCAGCCGCCGACGAGGTGGACCAGGCCGTCGACGCGGCCGAAGTCCTTCTCGATGCGGTCGGCCCAGTCACGGGTGGCCTGCAGGTCGAGCAGGTCGACCGTGTCACCGGTGACGGTCGCGCCGCCGGTGGCGTAGCCCGCCGCGTCGACGGCTTCCGCCAGCCGCTCCGGATCGTTGTCCGAGCCGATGACGGTGGCTCCCGCCTCGGCCAGCCTGAGCAGTGCGGCCCGGCCCGCGGGCCCGCCCGCTCCGGCCACCGCGATCACCGCACCGCTGAGCGCCCCGTTCCCCGCCATGTTCTTCGCCTCCTGAGCAGTGTTCTCGGTACGCCGATCGCTCACGCGGCGATCCGCTCGGTGCTGTCCGCCGTGATGCCCTTGGTGGAGGCGATCACGTTCTTCAGCTTCTTGGACAGTGCCTCATAGAACATGCTCAGCGGAAACTCGTCCGGAAGCACGTCATCGACGAGCTTGCGCGGCGGCTGCGTCAGGTCCAGGGCGTCGGGACCCTTGGCCCACTTGGAGCCCGGGTGCGGGGAGAGATAGGTGGAGACGAGCTCGTAGCCGGCGAACCAGTGGACGAGCTTGGGACGGTCGATGCCGTCGCGGTACAGCTGCTCGATCTCGCCGCACAGCTGGTTGGTGACCTGCGGGGCCCGCTCCCAGTCGATGGTGAGCTTGTTGTCGGTCCAGCGGACGACGTCGTGCTTGTGCAGGTACGCGAAGAGGAGCTGGCCGCCGAGGCCGTCGTAGTTGCGCACGCGCTCACCGGTGACGGGGAAGCGGAACATGCGGTCGAAGAGGACCGCGACCTGCACGTCACGGGCCTGCGGGACGCCCTCCTGGGCGAGCTTCACGGCCTCCTTGAAGGCGGTGAGGTCGCAGCGCAGCTCCTCCAGGCCGTACATCCAGAACGGCTGGCGCTGCTTGATCATGAACGGGTCGAAGGGCAGGTCGCCGTGGCTGTGGGTGCGGTCGTGGACCATGTCCCACAGGACGAAGGCCTCCTCGCAGCGCTTCTGGTCGTGGACCATCGCGGCCACGTCCTCGGGCAGCTCCAGGCCCAGGATGTCGACGGCGGCGTCGGTGACGCGCCGGAAGCGGGCCGCCTCGCGGTCGCAGAAGATGCCGCCCCAGGTGAACCGCTCGGGGGCCTCGCGCACGGCGATCGTCTCGGGGAAGAGGACGGCCGAGTTGGTGTCGTAGCCGGCCGTGAAGTCCTCGAACGTGATGCCGCAGAACAGCGGGTTGTCGTAACGGGTGCGCTCCAGCTCGGCCAGCCAGTCCGGCCAGACCATGCGCAGCACGACCGCTTCGAGGTTGCGGTCCGGGTTGCCGTTCTGCGTGTACATCGGGAAGACGACCAGGTGCTGGAGGCCGTCCGCCCGGTGCGCGGCGGGCTGGAAGGCCAGCAGCGAGTCGAGGAAGTCCGGCACCTTGAAACCGCCGTCGGCCCACCGGGTCAGATCCTTGGCCAGGGCCTCGTGGTAGGCGCGGTCGTGCGGGAGCAGCGGGGAGAGCTCCAGGACCGCGTCGACGACCTCGCGGACGGCGAGCTCGGCGTCGGCCGTACCGGGCGCGCCCTCGGCGCCGAAGTCGATCGACCCGTCCTTCGACTGCCAGGGCCGTATCCGCTCCACGGCATCCTTGAGCACGGGCCACGCCGGGTGCTCCACCACCCTGGCCACGGGAGGAACCGTCTCCTCCGAACCCACTTGCACAAGAATTTCCGTCATGTCACACCCTCCACGGGAGAATCTCACGTATGCAGACCGTATACACACGAGGTTCCGTCCAGCAAGGGTCGCCTCGGGAAAATATCCTGCCTCACCCGGTCCTTCACCGCACTTTTTCCTGTCGACCATGCGTGTGCCCGGGCCCGCGACGGGCATGCCCGCACCTCTGCGCGCAGGGCCTGTCCAGGCGATACGGTCGGGTGGGCCGTCAGGCCCCCACAGCCGCCTGTCGACGGAAGAGAGTGGTGTCTTGAACTTCCTCACGATCGGTCACCGCGGAGTCATGGGTGTGGAGCCCGAGAACACCCTCCGGTCGTTCGTCGCCGCCCAGGAGGCGGGGCTCGACGCCATCGAACTCGATCTGCACCTGAGCAAGGACGGCGCGCTCGTCGTCATGCACGACGCGGACGTGGACCGCACCACCGACGGCACCGGGGCGATCGCCGAGAAGACCCTCGCGGAGCTGCGGACCCTGGACGCGGGCCGGGGCGAGCGGGTGCCGGTCTTCGAGGAGGTTCTGGAGGCCGTGCGGGCGCCCCTCCAGGCGGAGATCAAGGACGTGCAGGCGGCGCGCGCCCTCGCGGAGGTGATGAACGCGCGCGGGCTGGCCGGCCGGGTGGAGGTGTCCTCGTTCCACGACGAGGCGGTGGCCGAGATCGCCCGTCTGGTGCCCGGGGTGCGCACCGCGCTCGTGGCCAGCCGCTACGGCACCGACGTCGTCGACCGCGCGGTGGCGGTGGGGGCGGCGACCGTCTGCCTGAACATCCGCCGGCTCACCCTGGAGATCGTGGAACGGGCCCGCGCGGCCGACCTGCGCATCCTGGGCTGGGTGGTGAACACGCAGGACCACCTGCGCCTGGTCCGGGCGTTCGGCCTCGACGGCGCGACCACCGACCACCCGGACATCAAGCGCACGGGCCGTTTCACGGCGTAGGGCCGGTCCCGGCGGGCCCGGGGCCGCTCGCCGCGCTAGCCGAGCCGCTTCACCAGCAGCTCGAACTCCAGGTCGTCGCGCTGCGGGACACCGAACCGCTCGTCGCCGTACGGGAAGGGGGTGGTCCGGCCCGTGCGGCGGTAGCCGCGCCGCTCGTACCAGGCGATCAGGTCCTCCCGCACGGAGATCACCGTCATCTGCATCTCCGTCACGCCCCAGGTCTCCCGGGCCTGCCGCTCCGCCTCCGCGATGATCAGCTTGCCCAGCCCGGCGCCCTGGAGCGCGGGGCTGACCGCGAACATCCCGAAGTAGGCGTGCCCGCCCTGGTGCTCCAGCTGGCAGCAGGCGACGATCCGGCCGTCGCGCTCCACGGTCAGGAGCCGGCTGTCGGGCGACTTGATGACCTCCAGCACACCGTCCGGGTCGGTCCGCTGCCCTTCCAGGATGTCCGCCTCGGTGGTCCACCCGGCCCGGCTGGAGTCGCCCCGGTACGCCGACTCGATCAGCGCGACCAGTTCGTCCACGTCGGCGTCCGTGGCGTCCCGGAAGGTCAGTGCGGTGGCGGCGGTCTCCATGGGCGTACGTCTCCGTCTTTTGCTGGCGCGGCTCGGGCAGGGACGAGCGTAACCCCGCCGGTAGGCTCCGCCGCATGGTGCATGTACTCGGCAGCCGCGTCCTGCTCCGCCCCACCGACCCCGAGCGGTCCCGGGCCTTCTACGGCGGGCAGCTGGGCCTCGCCGTGTACCGGGAGTTCGGCACGGGTCCCGAGCGTGGCACGGTCTACTTCCTCGGCGGCGGCTTCCTGGAGGTGTCCGGCCGGGCCGCCTCCCGCCAGGAGCCGTCGGTGCGGCTGTGGCTCCAGGTGGACGACGCGGCGGCGGCCGAGGAGGAACTGCGCGCCGAGGGCGTGGAGATCGTGCGGCCCCCGGTGCGCGAGCCCTGGGGGCTGATCGAGATGTGGATCGCCGATCCGGACGGCATCCCGATCGTCCTGGTCGAGGTCCCGGCGGACCACCCGATGCGCCACCGGCCGGGCATCTGAGGCGGCCGGCGCCCGGTGCCCCACCAGCGTCCCCGGATGGCACCCGCTCCCGGCGGCGGCTTAGCGTGCTGGAGGGGGTCGTCTCCTGCGGAAGGAACGCCATGAAGCTCGACGCACCGGTGACCGGCGGGCCCTGCTGGGCGGAGCTGGGCACCAGCGACCTGGAGGCGGCCCGGCGGTTCTACACGCGCCTGTTCGGCTGGCGGCCCGAGACCGACCCCCGCCCGGAGGCGGGCGGCTACACCGTCGCCCACCTCGGGGACGCGGCCGTCGCCGCCCTCGCTCCCCTCTACCAGCCGTCCCAGCCGGTGGCGTGGAACGTGGCGTTCGCCGTGACGGACGCGGACGCCGCGGCCCGTGCGGTGACGGAGGCGGGCGGGGTGGTGCTGCTGGGCCCGGTGGACGTGTTCGACGCGGGCCGCTTCGTGGTGGCCGCCGACCCGGGGGGCGCCGTGTTCCAGCTCTGGCAGGCGGGGGCCTTCCCGGGCGCCGGGCTGTTCAACGCGCCCGGCGCGCTGGGCTGGGTGGAGCTGTTCACCCGCGACCCCGAGCAGTCCGTGGCGTTCTACGGGCGCGTGTTCGGCTGGGGCGTCAGCGCCTCGGACCGCTACACGCAGTGGGGACTGGACGGCGCGGACTTCGGCGGCATGGTGACGATGGACGACAAGTTCCCGCCGGAGGTGCCGCCGCACTGGCTGCCCTACTTCGCCGTCGACGACGTGGACGGGGCGACCGCCGTCGTCCAGCGGCACGGCACCGTCCTGATGGTCCCGACGTCCGTGCCCGACGGCCCGCGCATCGCGGTGCTGCGGGACCCGCAGGGGGCGATGTTCGGGGTGTATCCGGCGGAGTACGAGTTCTAGCGGAGTACGCGTTCCAGGCGAGCGGGAGCGGAACCCGGCGCCCCGGCCCCGGCGCCCCCGTGCCTCGTACCCGGTGCCCCGTGGCCCCGAGCCCCCGTGCCCGTGGTGGTCTCAGGGTCGCAGCGCGCCCAGGCGGCCTTCCAGCTGGCCGAGCAGGTCCCCCAGCAGTGCGGCCAGCTCGCCCTGCTCGGGGGCGTCGAGGCCGGACAGCGCGGCGGCCTCGTAGGCGAGCTGGGAGGGGAGGATGGCGTCGACCAGGTCACGCCCGGCGTCGGTGAGGCGGAGATGGACCACCCGGCGGTCGCGGTCGTCGCCGCGGCGCTCGACCAGGCCGCGCTCGGCGAGCTGCTTCAGCCGCTTGGTGACGGCGGCCCCGGAGGAGAACGTCTCCCGGGCCAGTTCCCCGGGGGTCAGCTCGTGCCCGGTCCGGCGCAGCGCGCCGAGCAGGTCGAACTCCGGCCGGCTGAGCCCCGCCCGGCGCAGGGGCGCGTCCTCGGCCTGCTGGAGGAGCGCGGCGCAGCGGTTGATCCGCCCGATGACCTCCATCGGGCCGGTGTCCAGCTCGGGATGCACCGACCGCCACTGGTGGACGACCGCGGCCACGGTGTCGCCCCGGCGGGCGGGGGCCGGACCGGACGCCGTGCCGTCGCCCGCTCGGGGGGCGCGCGCGGGCCGGTGCCCGGCGACCGAGCCCTCACCGGCGGGACCGCCCCGCGCGGTGCCGGCGGCCCGGTCCACCGCGGACGGCCGTTCCCCCGCGCCCGGCCCGGCTCCGGCTCCCTGGCGGGGACCGGCCCCCGGGCCGTTCCCTGCGGGTGGCGATCCCTCGGTCGGCGTCATGCCCGTGCGTCCTCCGTCTCCGTGCCCGCGCTCCGCCGCGGGAGCAGTCCCTGGCGTCGTGCCGTAGCGGCGAGCGTACGGTGTCCGGACCGCTCGGTGAGCACGACCCTCTCGTGGGGCAGCGCCCGCTGCCACCACTCCCCGGCCGCGGCGTCCGCGGTGGCCCGCAGGGCGGCCAGGGCGGCGGCGAGGGCGCGGCGGGCCGATTCCAGGGCGGCCGGGGCGGGGTCGGGTTCGGCCAGCAGGCGGGCGGCGTCCTCGCGGGCCCGGTCGGCGTCCGCCAGGGCGCGCTCCACCCGGTCGCCCGCGCGGCGGTCGGTCACCGCCACGGCGGCGGCGAGACCGACCAGCGCCCCGACGACGGTGTCCACGACCCGCTCCTTCATCAGCTCCCCCGGCGCCTGGTACCCGGCGAACTCCGTGACGAGCAGGGCCATGGGCGTCACGCACACGCTGCCCAGCCAGTAGTTCCGGCTGATCAGCACCTCGGCGCCGAAGCTGAACGCGAGGCAGCTCAGCACCAGGGCCGCCGGGCCCAGGTGCGCCAGCGGGACGACGGCCAGGAAGACGAGGACGCCGGCGACGTTGCCCACCACCCGCTGCACGGCGCGGCTCCAGGTCAGGGTGACGTTGGCCTGGTAGAGCGAGGCGGCCGTGACCAGCGCCCAGTACGGCCGGCCGACACCCAGCGCGAGGGAGGCGTGGCCGGCGAGCACGCAGCCGAGTGCCGTGCGGGCGGCGAGCGGGGTCAGCGGGCCGAGGCGGGCCCACAGCGGCCGGGCCGCCTCGACGCCGGCCAGTTCCTCGGCGGCGGCCGGAGGGAGCCCGGCCCGCGGCACCGGCCCGTTGCCGCGCAGCGCGTCGGCCCAGGCGCGCAGCCTCCCGGCGTCCGCTTCCGCCGGCGCGACGAGGGCCACCTCGGCGCGGACGACGAGCCGCTCCAGTGCGCGCCGGGTGCGCGAGGGGGCCTTGGTGGACAGCAGCGACTGCCAGGCGGCCTGCACGGCGGCGTACCCGGCCGCGCGGGCCCGGGCCGCGTCGCTGTCCGTCCCGGCCGTGGCGGCGCAGGCGGCGGCCGCCTTCAGTGCGGCGGCGGTGGCCCGTCGCTCCGGGCCGTGCGGGCGCAGCAGTCCCGGCGCCATGCAGACCAGCCAGGCCCAGACGCCGGTGGCGGCGGCGAGCGCCAGGTGGCCGGGGACCTGGGCGAGGGTCTGCGGCGCGAACAGGGACGCCGAGGTGACGAAGGCGAGCACGACGTTGCCCGGCGGGCCGACGCGGGTGGCGTCGCACAGCACCTTCTGCGCGGCGGCGAGCAGCGCCCCGACGGTGACCAGGAGGGCGGCGCTGTCGGTGAGCGAAGCCGCGATCAGGGCCACCGCCAGACCGCCGACCATGCCCAGCACTACCCACAGCAGGGCCCGGGCCCGGGCCGCGTAGGGGCGGTTGTGGGTGTACAGGGCGCACAGGGACCCCGCCATCGTGTACATCGCCAGGTCGAGTCGCCCGAGCGCGAGCAGCGTCAGGTTGGGCGGCGCCATCGCGGCGACCACGCTCAGCGCGGGCTTGAACCAGATCTCGGAGGGCCGGCCGAGGCGCAGCACTCCCGCCAGCGGGAGACGCCGTGGGGTCGTCGAGGAGGCGGGGGTGGGGGGCGCGGTGCTCATCCCTCCACATTAACAGGTGTTTTACTCGTGAAACATCAGTGGCCCGTCCGCCGTGCTCCCCGGAACGCTCCCCGTGTACACCCTTGCGCTCGCGTGCGCACCGTCCGGCCCGGGCATCGAATGACCGACCGCCGATCGGGGGAGGTACGCGTGCACGGACCGGCATCGTCCGGCTGGCTGCTGGTGGCGCTCTGCGCGGTGACCGGCGCCTACTGCCTGCTGCGGATGCGCACCGGGGCCGAGGGAGAACGGGGCACCACGGGCGGTGAGGCGCTGATGGGCTTCGGGATGGCCGTCATGGCGGTCCCGGCCGCGGCGTTCACACCGCCCGCGTGGGCCTGGCCGGCGTACGCGGTGATGTTCGGGGCGGCGGGCCTGCACGCGCTGTGGGCCGCGCGGGCCGGGGCGCACCACCTGCACCATCTGGTGGGGGCCGGGGCGATGGTCTACATGTCCGTCGTCATGGCGGGGTCTCCCGGCCACGCGCACGGCGGGGGCGGCTCGGGGGTTCCGCTGCTGACGGGAATGCTGCTGTTGTACTTCGCCGGGTACGTGCTACTGGCCGGGACACGGCTGGTGCCGGTCGCGGCCGTGGCGGGAAGCGGCGGCGCGGGCCGGGGCACGCCCGCGAGGAGGTGGGGCGACCGACCGGAGCTGGCGCGGGCCTGCCGCCTGTCCATGGGGATGGCGATGGTGGCGATGCTGCTGACGCTGTGACACCGCACGGTTCACGCCGGTTCGCCCGTCCACGGAGCAGTTCAAGCCGACGGCTGCGGAATTCGTTGCCTGCGTCACTTTGCCCCCGCCAGCCGTACCGCCGGTGGGTGATGCCCTCATAGGCTGCGGCCATGATGCTCCCCGCGGCGCTGCTGCTGCTCGGCGCCCTGACGGCCGTGGTCGCTCCCCGGCTGCTCGCCCGGGCGGACTGGCCGGACCGCGAGCCGGTGGTGGCGCTGTGGGTCTGGCAGTGCGTGGTGGCGGCCGTGCTGGTGTGCTGCGCGCTGTCGATGACGCTGAGCGCGGCGGCCGCCTGGCACGCGGTCGGCGGGCATGTCTTCGCGACGGCGCCCGGCCCGGTCGTCGAGGCCTACGCCCTCGGCACGGCGGGCACCTGGGCGGCGAGCACCGCGGTGGCGCTGGCCTGCGCCGGGCTGTGGAGCGCGGCGATGCTGGTCCGCGAGATCGTCCGGGCCCGGGCCCGGCGCCGCCGGCGCCGCGCCGACCTCCTGGTCCGGGCCCCGCTGATGCCGGGCGAGGTGGCGGTCTCGGGTCGGCTCGTCGTCCTGGAGAGCGAGCGGCCCGACGCCTGGTGGGTGCCCGGCACACCTGCCCAACTGGTCGTGACCACGGCGGCGTTGCACCGGCTGAAGGGCCGGCAGCTGGACGCCGTCCTGGCCCACGAGCAGGGTCACGCCCGTGCCCGGCACGACTGGCTGCTGAACTGCTCCTCCGCCCTCGCGGGCGGCTTCCCGCAGGTGCCGGTGTTCGCGGCGTTCCGCGACGAGATGCACCGCCTGGTCGAACTCGCCGCCGACGACACGGCGTCGCGCCGCTTCGGCCGGCTGACCACGGCCCTCGCCCTGGTCGAACTGAACGAACACCGGGGCGTGTTCGGCCCCTGCCCGACCCCCCAGGCCCATGTCCCGGCCCGGGTGCACCGGTTGCTCACTCCCCCGGACCGCCTGTCCCCCTCGCGGCGGCTGCGCCTGACGGCGGCGGCCGCGCTGGTGCCGGTGGTGCCGGTGCTGCTGGCGTTCGTACCGGGGCTGCACGCCCTGGGCTGACCGGGGCCGGGGCCGGGGCCAGGTGGACGGGAGGCGTCCGGAGCAGGTCGTCCGGGTGGCGGGAGATCGTCCCCGCGCTGGTTTCGGAACCCCGGGTTCGGCGACTATCGCTGTATGCACACCTCGTCCGTGGACTCCCCGCCCCGCCCGGAGCACCGCGTCACCGCCACGCTCGCCGGCGCCCTGGCCGTGTGCTCGGCCCTGCTGCTGACCCTCGTCGCGGCGAGATGGAGTCCTCTCGTCACCGCGGACGGCGACATCGCGGCCACCACCCACCGCTGGGCGGTCGAGGAGGGCGGCCTCACCCAGGCGTGCCGCATCCTGACCGACTGGGTCTGGGACCCGTGGACGATGAGGCTGCTGTGCGCGGCCGTCGTCGTGGCGCTGGTGGTGCGGTTCGCGGCACGCTGGACGGCGGTGTGGCTGGCCGTGGCCGTGGCGTTCGGCACGCTGCTGCAGCAGGGCGTCAAGGCGGCCGTGGACCGGCCTCGCCCCGTGTGGCCCGACCCGGTCGACTCGGCCCACTACGCGGCCTTCCCGTCGGGTCACGCGATGACCGCCACCGTGGTGTGCGGACTGCTGCTGTGGCTCCTGCACCGCCACGGCGTCACCCGCGCGGTGTGGCGCACGGCCCTGGCCGTGGCCGTCGTCTCCGTGGTGGGCGTGGGCCTGACCCGGATCTGGCTGGGCGTGCACTGGCCGTCGGACGTGATGGGCGGCTGGCTGCTGGGTGCGACGGTCGTGGCCCTGGCGGTGTGGGCGCACGCCCGGTGGCAGCCGGGGCGGATGGACGCGCAGGGCTGAGCGGTTCCCCGCCCGGCCGGTCACCGCCCGGCCCCGTCGCGCCCGGCGGGCCCCGCCCATCGGCCTCCGCAATCACCGACGGGCGTGGGGCGGCGCCTCATAAGATCGCCCCATGGACGCCGTGCTGTTCGACTTCTCCGGGACCCTCTTCCGGGTCGAGTCCACCGATGCCTGGCTGCGCGGGGCCATGGTGGGCAGCCGGACCGCGCTCTCCGACACCGAGTTGACCGCCGCGGCACGGGCGCTGGAGGCGGTCGGGGCGCTCCCCGGCGGCGGGGATCCGGCCCGGGTCCCCGAGGAACTCGCCGAGACCTGGCAGGTCCGCGACCGCAGCGCCGCACTGCACCGGGCCGCCTACACCGGCCTGTCCCGCCAGGTCCCGCTGCCCGACCCGGCGCTGCACGACGCGCTGTACGACCGGCACATGACCCCGGCCGCCTGGGCCCCCTACCCGGACGCCCCGCAGGTGCTGCGGGCCCTCGGGGAGCGCGGCATCCCGGTGGGGGTGGTCAGCAACATCGGCTGGGACCTCCGGCCGGTCTTCCGGGAGCACGGCCTGGACCGCTACGTGGACACCTACGTCCTGTCGTTCGAGCACGGTATCCAGAAGCCCGATCCGCGCCTCTTCGCGACCGCGTGCGAGGCGCTGGGGGCCGATCCCCGCAGGACGCTCATGGTCGGGGACAACCGCGTGGCGGACGGCGGCGCCGGCGCCCTGGGGTGCGCGGTGCACTTCGTGGACCATCTGCCGGTGGCCGACCGGCCCGCCGGACTGCTGCCCGTGCTGGAGCTGGTGAGCTGAGCCCGGGCGGCGTGGACGCACCCGCCGTTCGGCCGAGAGGTGGTAGCCCCGGGCGACCACTGGGGCGTTCGCACGTCTGCCTCGGACGATCCCCCGCGTCGCCCGAGGCAGACGGCATCGCCGACCAGGACCGAGCGGTCCGGCCGGACACCCTCCGAGTATAGTTGGCTGGCAGCCAGTCAACGCAGGAGTTACAGGATATGTCCCCGCGCAGCGCCTCGGTCAATGAAGAGTTGCGGCGGCGTTCCCGGGAGCGGCTCCTGCAGGCGGCGGTCGAGCTCGTGGGCGAGCGCGGCTACGAGGCCACCACGCTCGGCGACATCGCGGACCGGGCCGGTTCGGCGCGCGGTCTGGTGTCGTACTACTTCCCGGGCAAGCGGCAGCTGGTCCAGTCCGCCGTGCACCGGCTGATGCACCGCACGCTGGAGGAGGCGCTGGAGCGCGAGCCGCGCACCGACGACGGCCGGGAGCGGATGGCCCGGGCCATCGACGCCGTCCTGGGCCTCGCCCGCGACCGGCCGGTGCTGATGCGCCAGCACATGGCGGGGATCCTGGACACCGAGGGCTTCATGCAGTGCCCGGAGCAGCGCCGGCTGGCGGAGCTGCTGCGCGACACGATGGCGCGGCACGGTTCCGAGGACGTCGACCGGGACTACCCCATGATGCGGGCCCTGCTGATGGGCGCGGTGTACGCGGCCCTGGTGCCGGGCGTACCGATGCCGGTCCCGGTGCTGCGGGCCGAGTTGTTCAAGCGCTACCGGCTCGACTGGGAGCTGGGTCTCCCGCCGGAGGCCGGGGCCTCCGGCGGGGACTGCGACGACGATCTGTCGCGGTTCTTCGCGACGGGGGCCGCACCGCGGTGCGGCCCGGCGGATCAGTCGAAGTAGTCGGGCTGGGTCTGCACGTTGAGCTCACGCTGGTGGACCCGGCGGGCCGGATCCGTGCGCCGGTCGTCGACCTTCAGCACGTCGAAGCCCCGGGCGATCTCGTTCGAGTAGATGTAGCCGTTGTAGTAGTACGCCGACCAGGAGCCGGCCGTCGTGATCGTGTCGGTGGTCAGCGGGCCGCGGTCGAAGTAGGCGATCTCCTTCGGCCGGTCCGAGTCGGTGAACTCCCAGACGGAGACACCGCCCTGGTACCAGGCCTGGACCATGATGTCCCTGCCCTTGACCGGGATGAGCGAGCCGTTGTGGGCGACGCAGTTCTCGGTGTCCGCCTGGTGGCGGGGGATCTTGAAGTAGCTGCGGAAGACGAGCTTGCGCTTGTCGCCCTTGCCGACGATGTCGTAGATGCCGTCGGCGCCGCGGTCCGGGCCGACCTGGGCGTTGCAGGTGGCCCCGCCGCCGCCGCCCAGCTCGTCGGTGAAGACGACCTTGTTCGCCCTCTGGTTGAACGTCGCGGAGTGCCAGAACGCGAAGTTGACGTTGTCCTGGACCCGGTCGATGACCTTCGGGCGTTCCGGGTCCTTGATGGAGAACAGGATGCCGTCGCCCATGCAGGCGCCTGCGGCCAGGTCCTCGGACGGCAGCACCGTGATGTCGTGGCAGCCCGTGGTCTTGGAGACCCCCGGGTTGACCGGGCCGCCCGGGTTGCCGCCGCCGTCCGGGCCCTCACCGGGGAACAGCACGGGGAAGCCGACGACCTGGGCCTTCTCGGGCGCGTGGCGCGGCACCTTGATGACGGAGATGCCGTCGTGCGGCGGCTGGCAGTCGGGGTAGGCGGCGTTCGGCGAGTACGAGGAGACGTACACGAACACGTTGCGGCGCTCGGGCACCAGCGTGTGGGTGTGCGAGCCGCAGGCGGTCTCGACGGCGGCGACGTACCTCGGGTTGCGCTTGTCGCTGATGTCGAAGACCTTCATGCCCTCCCACGAGGACTTCTCGGTCGCCGGCTGGGTGGTGCTGGAGCAACTGCTGTCGCTGCGCGAGGAGTCGGTGGACAGGAACAGCAGGTCACCGGAGACGGAGATGTCGTTCTGCGAGCCGGGGCACAGGACTTCGGCGACGGTCCTCGGCGCCCTGGGGTTGCTGATGTCGAAGATGCGGAAGCCGTCGTAGTTGCCGGCGAAGGCGTACCTGCCCTGGAAGGCCAGGTCGGAGTTGGTGCCCTTCAGCGCGTCCTTGGGGACGTGCGCCACGTGCCGGATGTTGTCGGACCGGACGATCTCGTCCTGGCCGGGTATGTCGCCGTTCCGGATGGCGTCGCGCACCTCGGCCTGGGCGTTCCTGGAGACCTCCTTCGGCGCGGGCGGCGCGTCCCCGGGGTCGGGGGTGGCCCCTGCCGGAGCAGCCGTGAGGAGCGCGGCCAGCATTCCGCCGGCGGCTGCGACGACTCCCAGTCGTCTGCGGCGTGTTCTGCGGTCGTTCAACAGGATCACTGTTTTCCTCCCTGGTTCCGTTCGCTGCGGAACGGTTCACGCACCACGCAGTATCGTCTTCGCCATGCACATACCAATAGGGGGCAACAGAATCGCAATGAAGTTTTGCGATCAATGACCCGCGGAAGCGTGCCAGTACGCCGCCGGCACCACGCGGTGCGCCCCAACCCGCCCGCCCCAGGAGGTCGTTGTGCTCTTCCGCCGTGCGTCCCGTACGTCCCGCGCGTCCGCCGTCGTGACGGGGCTGGTAGTCCTGACCGTGCTCGGCGCGGGAGGCTGCGACTCGGGCTCGGACGAGAAGGCGGCGGACGGCCCGGCGGTGATCGCGCCGGGCGGGCCCGGTGAGGCCAACCGCACCCTGTCCCCCGAGGAGGTGGCGGACCGGCACGCGGAGAACGACTCCCCCAACTCGGCCGACGTCTCCTACGTCCGCATGATGATCCAGCACCACACGCAGGCGCTGGAGATGACCGGACTCGTACAGGAGCGGGCCGAGTCGAAGGACGTCGAGCGCATCGCCGAGCGCATCGCGGCCGGGCAGAAGCCGGAGATCGAGGCCATGAAGGGCTGGCTGAAGTCGTACGGCAGACCGCTGAGGGCCGAGCGGCACGACCACGCGGCGATGCCCGGCATGGCGACCGAGGCCCAGCTGAAGAAGCTCCGCGCGGCCGAGGGCAGCGCGTTCGACCACCTCTTCCTCACCTTGATGACGACCCATCACCAGGGGGCGATCACCATGGCCACGGAGGTGAAGGGGGAGGGCAACAACATCCGCGTCGAGGAGATGGCGGACGAGGTGATCGCGCAGCAGACGAGCGAGATCACCCGTATGCGGAACATGCTCTGAGCGGCTCGCCCGGCGCGGCCGGATGGGGGTCCGGCCGGACGCCGTGCGGGCCGGAAGGTCAGCGTCTGGCCCGGCGCGCCGGCAGCAGGCCGGCGTCCCTGGCCTGGCCGATCAGCCTGAGGGAGGTGCGGCGGCCATGACCGGTCGCGGACATCACGGCGAGGACCGGGTCGGTTCCGGACCGCTGGGCCGCGCGGTACTCCCGGGCGACGAGCTGCCGCCCCTCGGCGCCACGCGGGGGTACCGGCCTCGCCCGGCGGCCCGGGCCGTCTCCCCCCGCTTCGGGCCCGGCGGCGCACGCCCCGGCGACCGACTCCTCGATCCAGTCGGCGAGCACCGCCAGATCGTCCAGGGTCAGCGCGGGCTGGGCGCGCACCTCCTCGACGCAGACGGTTCCGCCGGCCACCAGTGCCAGCGCGTCGACACGGGCTCCGTCCGCGAAGGCCAGACGGAACTCGAACCAGCGCGTGGCGCCCTCGCTCTCCCGCACTTCCCACGCGGGGCGCACGGACACCGCACCGTCCGCCGGAGAGCGATCAGAAAGATGAAGAAAGGATGCTTCGACCACACACGGAACGTAACCGCATGATCACATTCCCTACAGATCGGACACGCGCCCTCGGCGGCGCACTGCACCCTGTCAGCGCAGCCGCGGCGGCGGCGCCCGCGTACCGCCGGCCGCCCGGACGCCCGGACGCCCGTCGGACCGTCAGTCCGCGAGGCGGGCGGCCTGCCGGGCCGCAGCCTCCAGCAGTGCGTCCAGCAGACCGGGGAACAGGGCGTCCAGATCGTCGCGCCGCAGCCCGTTCATCTTGGCGGTCCCGCGGTACACCTGCCGGATCACCCCGCTCTCCCGCAGCACCCGGAAGTGATGGGTCGTCGTCGACTTGGTCACCGGCAGCTCGAAGTGGGAGCAGGACAACTCCCCCACCGCGGCCGCCAGTTCCCGCACGATACGCAGCCGCATCGGATCGGACAGCGCGTGCAGCACACCCTCCAGCCGGACCTCGTCCCGTGCGGGATGCGGCAGAGCACGGCTACTCACGGCGGGGGTCGTCACGACGGCCTCACTTCCTCGGGAGTTCCCATGGTACGAGAACCTTCGTAGTTTGACACTCGCCGTACTACGAAGGCTATCGTACGAGGAGACCTCGGCCCCCTGACGAACGGAGTCCGCCGTGACCGCGCTCTTCGAGCCCTTCACCCTGCGCGATGTGACGATCCCGAACCGCGTGTGGATGCCCCCGATGTGCCAGTACTCGGCCGCGCCGGAGGGTCCGGAGGCCGGCGCCCCGACCGACTGGCACTTCGCCCACTACGCCGCCCGCGCCACCGGAGGCACGGGCCTCGTCATCGTCGAGGCCACCGGCGTGTCCCCGGAGGGCCGCATCTCGCCGTACGACCTCGGCATCTGGAACGACACGCAGGTGGCGGCCTTCCGCCGGATCACCCGCTTCCTGCGGGAGCAGGGCACGGTCCCGGCGATCCAGCTGGCCCACGCCGGCCGCAAGGCGTCGACGGAGCGCCCGTGGAGGGGCGGCGCCCCGGTCGGCCCGGAAGGCCACGGCTGGGACTCCGTCGCCCCGAGCGCGATCGCCTTCGACGAGCGGCACCCCGTCCCGGCCGAGCTGACGGTCGAACAGATCGGAGACGTGGTGCGGCAGTTCGCGGACGCGGCCCGCCGGGCACTGGCCGCCGGCTTCGAGATCGCGGAGATCCACGGCGCCCACGGCTACCTGATCAACGAGTTCCTCTCACCGCACTCCAACCAGCGCACCGACGCCTACGGCGGCTCCTACGAGAACCGGACCCGCTTCGCGCTCGAGGTCGTCGACGCCGTTCGCGCCGTCTGGCCGGACGACAAGCCCCTGTTCTTCCGCGTCTCGGCGACCGACTGGCTCGACGAGGGCGGCTGGACGGCGGACGACACCGTCCGCCTCGCCGGCGATCTGCGTGCCCACGGAGTCGACCTGCTGGACGTCTCCACCGGCGGCAACGTCTCCGGGGTGCACATCCCCACCGGCCCCGGCTACCAGGTGCCCTTCGCCGCCCGGGTCCGCGCCGAGACGGGCCTCCCGGTCGCCGCCGTCGGCATGATCACCGACGCCGAGCAGGCGGAGAAGATCCTGGCCAACGGCGAGGCGGACGCCGTCCTGCTGGGCCGTGAACTGCTGCGCAACCCCTCATGGGCCCGGCACGCCGCACGGGAGCTCGGGGGCGAGGTGCACGTGCCGGACCAGTACCACCGCTCGGTCTGAGCCGACCCCCGCCCCCGCCGCCGACCGGCCGCACCCGCCGCCGACCGGCCGGGCGGGCGGCCGGCGGGGGGGGGCGGGCGGGCGGGGGCCCGCAACCCCGGCCCCCCCACAAACCGAAAACACGGTGTACCCCCACCCGCCCGGCGCCGCGGCCCCCGCCCCCCGCGCCCCCCGCCCCGCCCCCCGGGGGCCCCCCCCGCGGCCGGTTTCGCCGTTCCGGGGCGAGCACTCCCCCACCGTGACGGCCGACCCCGACCGGCCGGACGGACGGCCGGATGTGTTCTGCGCGAGGCGTTGACCAGAAAGCGCTTACCGTCTACGTTCCGTTCAGTGGGTTGACCCGGATGCGTCCGCACAGGGCGCCCGTCTTACCCTGCCCGACGCCATGAGCTGCACGTCTTGGTGGATGTAGATGCATACCGGGACACACACGCAACCGCACCGGACGAAAGCTTGACCGTTGTCCGTGTACATGAACCACCCGAACCTGATCGGCCCCCACGACAGAAGGAATCGGGACCATGACGTCTGCGACCCGACCGCGCGCCCGCGGGCGCGCACCGATCGGCACGATGGCCGCCCTCGGCCTTTCTATTGGCATGGTCATGACCATGCAGGCCCCGACGGCGAGCGCCGCCACCTGGCCCACACCCAACGGCAGCCAGGGCACCTCCTCCACCATCGCCGTGTCCGGCACCAAGGACTACGGGATGAAGCGGTACTACGGCACCGGCGACCTGGCCGGCGACGGCCAGGAGGAGGGCCAGGACCCCATCTTCCGGCTCGCGGACGGCGCGGTGCTGAAGAACGTCGTCCTGGGTGCCCCGGCCGCCGACGGCATCCACTGCGAGGGCAGTTGCACACTGCAGAACGTCTGGTGGGAGGACGTCGGCGAGGACGCCGCAACCTTCCGCGGCGGCACCGGCGCCACCTACCACGTGATCGGTGGAGGGGCGAAGAAGGCGGCGGACAAGGTCTTCCAGCACAACGGCGGTGGCACGCTCAACATCTCCGGTTTCGCGGTGCAGGAGTTCAAGACGCTCTACCGCTCCTGCGGCGACTGCTCCACGCAGTACACCCGCAAGGTCAACCTCGACACCATCGACGTGACCGGCACGGGGTCCACCGCGCGGCTCGTCGGCATCAACGTCAACCGCAACGACGTGGCGACCCTGCGCGGCATCACGATCCGCAACGACTCCGCGCGCAAGGTCGTGCCCTGCCAGAAGTACAACAACAACACCGCGGTCGGGTCCGGCCCGGACAGCAAGAACTGCCTGTACTCCACCTCGGACATCACCTACCGGTAGCCCGGGGAGACCTCCCCCCACGGTGACGGCGGCCGTGCGGAGCGCCCCGGCGGGCGCTGCGCACGGCCGTCCACGTCATGGCACCCCGCCCCGGCCGGTCGAGCCGACCGAGTGCCTTCCGGGTGCCTTCCGGGTCATGTGCCGCGCACGCGCGCGTGCACTGCCCCGGTCAGCTCCCGTTGGTAGGCGGCGTAGGCGGCACGCAGTTCGTCCCCGGGCCAGTCGGCCGGCAGGAGGCTCGGGGGCAGCACCGGATCGGCGAGCAGATGCCGGACGACCGCGGCGTACGCGGTGAGGCGGTCGGCGGGCCGGTCCGCCCCGGCGATGTGGGCGAGGAGGTCCCGGGCCGTGCCGGACCAGGTGTCCAGGGGCCACAGCGACGCGGCGAGTTCGCGGGCGGGGCGCTCGGGCCGGGCCGTGTACCGCTGGACGACCTCACCCAGGTCCGCGGGGAGCTCCCGGGCGAGATTGGCGGGCCTGAGCCAGACGCCCTCGCGCAGTTCGGCCAGCCGCAGGCCGGTCAGCCGGGTCCTCAGATCGGCGCGTTCGGCGGGCCCCCGGCCGGTCGCGGTGACGACGGCCATCTCCCAGTCGCCGTCCCACGCGCGCGTGCGGGGCCGTACGGCGTCGTCCTGGCGGCGCTGACGGTCCAGCAGACGGTCGTTGAGACGGTATCCGGCGTCGGTGCGCCCCAGATCGCCGGCGGCCACCATCCGGCTGAGCGCCGCGCGCAGGGTGGAACCCCCGACGCCGAACCCCTCGACGAGCGGCACCAGCTCCCGCGTCGCCAGCTCCGGGGGGTGCGTGCCGAGCAGCAGGCTCAGCACGACCGACCGCGCGGACAGGGGGCGCAGATCGAGCGCGCCGGACCGCGCGGGCACGTTCCTGGGCATGGGCACGTACTGTACGCGGCACCCTGCGATGTTGCACTATTGCTGCGACCGTAGAAGAAGTGCAACACTCGGCGCATGGTCTCGACACCGGAGGAACCGCGGGCGTACGGCTCACCCGCCACGCACGACGTCACCAACCAGGCCCCGCCCCTCACCCCGTACGACGCCTCCGAGGACGCGGCGCTGCTGGAGGGGCTGCGGCGGGAGGGCGCCGGCTGGGCAGAGGCGGACCTGCGGCGGCTGGGCCGGCAGGCCGGCAGCGTCCAGGCGCAGGAGTGGGCGGATCTGGCCAACCGGCACGAGCCGGAGCTGCACACGCACGACCGGTACGGCAACCGCGTCGACGAGGTCCGGTTCCATCCGAGCTGGCACCACCTGATGCGGACGGCCGTCGCGGAAGGGCTGGCGGGCGCGCCCTGGGCGGAGGACCGGCCGGGCGCGCACGTCGCCCGGACGGCCGGCGGCCTGGTCTGGGGCCACACCGAGGCGGGACACGGCTGCCCGACCTCCATGACGTACGCGGCCGTCCCCGCCCTGCGCCGCCAGCCGGAGCTGGCCAAGCTCTACGAGCCGCTGCTGACCAGCCGCGAGTACGACCCCGCCCTGCGCGAGCCCACCGAGAAGCGGGGGCTGCTCGCCGGCATGGGGATGACCGAGAAGCAGGGCGGCTCCGACGTCCGCACGAACACCACGAGGGCCACACCCACGGCCGAACCCGGGGTGTACACCCTGCGCGGGCACAAGTGGTTCACCTCCGCGCCCATGTGCGACGTGTTTCTGGTGCTGGCCCAGGCCCCGGACGGTCTGTCCTGCTTCCTGGTGCCGCGCGTGCTGCCGGACGGCACCCGCAACACGTTCCGCATCCAGCGCCTGAAGGACAAGCTGGGCAACCGGTCCAACGCCTCCTCGGAGCCCGAGTTCGACGGCACGGTGGCCTGGCTGGTCGGTCCCGAGGGGCAGGGCGTCAAGACGATCATCGAGATGGTCAACTGCACGCGTCTGGACTGCGTGACGATGTCGGCCGCGTTGATGCGCAAGTCCCTGGTGGAGGCGGGGCACCACGCGCAACACCGCAGGGCGTTCGGCGCACGGCTGCTGGACCAGCCCCTGATGCGCAACGTCCTGGCCGACCTCGCGCTGGAGTCGGAGGCCGCGACGGCGCTGACACTGCGCCTGGCAGGGGCGGCCGACCGGGCCGTCCGCGGGGACGCGCGGGAGAGCGCGTTCCGCCGGATCGCCACGGCCGTGGGCAAGTACTGGGTGACCAAGCGCGGTCCGGCCTTCACGGCCGAGGCCCTGGAGTGCCTCGGCGGCAACGGCTACGTCGAGGACTCGGGCATGCCCCGGCACTACCGCGAGGCACCCCTGCTGTCCATCTGGGAGGGCTCCGGGAACGTCAACGCGCTCGACGTGCTGCGGGCGCTGGGCCGCGAACACGGCACGGCCGACGCCCTGTTCGGCGAACTCGCCCTGGCACGCGGCGCGGACGCCCGGCTGGACGCGGCGGTGGCACGGCTGAAGCAGCAACTGACGGAGGCGACGCAGACGACGGCACGCCGCCTCGTCGAGGACATGGCTCTGGCGCTCCAGGGCTCGCTGCTGGTGCGGCACGCCCCGCCCGCGGTCGCCGACGCCTTCTGCGCGACCCGGCTCGGCGGCGACTGGGGGCACGCCTTCGGGACACTGCCGGAGGGGGCGGCCCTCGACGCGGTCGTGGAGCGGGCGCTGCCCGGGGACTGACCCACAGTCAGCCAACCAGCAGACAGATTGCGCACAGTCACCCCCTGCTTCCGCTTCGTTGTCGGTGCCGTGGTGCAGACTCCCCGTCAGTCGGCACTTCGCCTGGGGAGGACAACGTGTTCAGGGGGATCGACGAGGTCGACTGGGCCTCGCTGCGGTACGCGGACGGCAGTGCGCAGGACATACCCGGACTGCTGCGGGGACTGGCCTCCGCCGATCCCACCGAGCGGGGGACCGCACTCGACGGGATGTACGGCGCCGTGCACCGGCGGGGGGACGTGTACGACGCGACACTCGCGTGCGTCCCGTTCCTCCTCTCGCTCGCCGTCCGCGAGGAGGTGCCGGACCGGGCGGAGGTCCTGGAACTCCTCGTCAGCATCGGCGACCTCGGCGGTGACGGCGACGCGCTCGCCGCACGGGCCCGGGCCGCGCTCCGCGCGCGTGCCGAGGTGTTCGTACGGCTCGCGGGGGACGCCGACAGCGGGGTGCGCCGGGTGGTGCCGGGGGCGCTGGTGCGGTTCCTCGACGGGCCGGGCCGGGTGCTGTCGCTGCTGCGGGAGCGCATCCTCGTGGAGCGGGACGACCGGGTGCTGACGGCCCTGGCGGAGGCCCTCGGCCTGTTCGTCCGGCGGCACGGGCACGCCGCGGCCCGGTCGCCCCGCCGGCACCGGTTACGCCTCGGCCCCGACCACGGCGCCGAGGCCGTGCGCCTGCTTCAGGCGCTGAGCGGGCCTCCGTACGGCCCGTCCCTGCGGCTCGCCGCCCTCGGCCAGCTCGCCGGGTGCGCCCCCGGGCGGCTGCCCGGCGATGTGGTCCCGGTCGCCGTGGGGCTGCTCAGGGAGAGATCCGGTCGGCGGACCGCGCAGGGCCACGCCTGCGGCGATCCCGGCCCCGAGACCCTCGCCGGGCGGCTGCGGCGGCTGCGTCCGTCCGACGAGGAGGGCTCCCGGCTGCTGCGCGTCCTGCACTCCGGGCTCGGGAGCCGCGTGGCCGACCGGGCCGAGTTGCTGTGCGGGCAGTTGTCGAGTCCCGACCCCCTCGACCGTTGCAACGGGGTGTGGATGGCGGCCGGGTTCGTCCGGGAGTGGCGCGACGGTCACGAGCGGCCGGTGGCCCTCGTCGGTGCGCAACTCGGGTGCCGCGAGGACCGGTTGCACGATGCCGCAGTGACCGTCCTGGCGGAGTTGCACGCCCTCGCGGCACCCGCCGCCGGGCCTCTGCACGCCCTGGTGACGTCCCGCCCCGAGTTCCGCGTACGGCACGGCGAGCGGGGCGGCCCCGCTCTGGGCGGTGCGCTCAAGGCCCTCGCGCGCGCGGGCGACGCGCGTGCCACGCCGGTGCTGGCCGAGGTGCTGGCCGGTCCGGTCGTGCCGCACGATCTCGGCCGGGTCATACCCCACCTGGGCCCGGCGGCGGCGCCCCTTGCCCCGGCCCTGCGGCGCCGGCTCGCCCGCGTGCCGCCGGACAGCCCCTGCACCCACGAGCAGGCCGTCCCCCTGCTGGCGGCGCTCGGGTCCCTGGGCGACGTCTCCTCCCTGCCCTGGGTTCTGCGGCTGCTGCGTGGCATGCCGGAGCGGGCGCGGGGCCGTGAGGCCGTCGTGCACGCGGCGGTCGACGCCCTGGGCGCCTTCGGCGGGGAGGCGCGGGAAGCGGTCCCGGACCTGCGGGCGTTGCTGGTGACCGGCTGTGCCGTCGCCGCCGCGGAGGCGCTGTGGTCGGTCACCGGAGACGCGGACGCGGTCGTGCCCGCGCTGCTGCGGGAGGTGGCGGCGCCGGGGAGGGACCGGCGGTGCCGCGCGGCGGCCGTCCTCGCGCGGCTCGGACCGGCGGCCCGGCCGGCCCTGCCGGAACTGCGCCGCCTGGCGGGCTCCGGCGACTCGCTGGAACGAGCGACGGCAGCGTGCGCGGTGTGGCGGACCACGGGCGAAGCGGACCGGGTCCTGCCCGTCCTCCGCGCCTGCTGGACCGGCCATCCGCACACGCGCGTGGTGATCGCCGGGTGCGCCGCCGCCCTGGGGCAGGAGGGCGCACCCCTGCACGACCTGCTCCGCGAGGAACTCGCCTCCCCCCGGCGGCACAGAACCGACCTGGCGGGCGGCCGCGCCCTCCACGAGGACCTGGTGCTGCTGCGGCTGTGCGGGGAGGCGCTGGGGGTGGCGGGGTAGGCACGTCGGGGGCCGGGGCGCGGCGGGGCACGGACCTGTCGGGACCGGGCGAGGAGAAGTGCCGCTGCGCGTCGTCCCGGGTTGCCGCAGCGTCCGTGGGACGGGGCCGCGGCGCCGGCCGGGGCGAAGCACGCGAAGCAGCCCCGTGGAGGTGCTTCGCGGGGTGGCGTGGGGCCCGGCGGCGGTGGGCCCGTGGCGTCGGCCGTCCGTCCGGGTCCTCACCCCGCGGTGCGGCCCCACAGCGGGTCGAAGCGGGCCCACGCTGCGTCCCAGGAGTCGATGCGGCGGCGCTCCAGGCGGCGGCCCACCGCGCCGCCGAAGAGCAGCGGCACGGTCGCGGCGCAGACGCCCGCCACCCCGCCGGTCAGCACCGCGCGGAAGCGTGCCTGGGACGCGGTCAGCGGGCGGGTCACCCGGCGGCCCTCCGGGTCCGTCCACACGGTGACGGGCGTCCCGGCGGGGCTGCCCTCCGGGACCCGGAGCAGGCCGGTCCGCACGGAGCCGTCGGGCGCCGTCCACCGGGCGGTCGCCCAGACCTGGTCGGCAGGGGACGAGCCGCGGTCCCGGGCCGGCGCTCCGGGAGCCCGCTCGGCGAGGCGGGCCACCGCGGGACGCCACTCGATGCGCTCACGGGACAGCCCCTCCTCGACCGAGCGGCACACGTGCGTCCCGGCGAGCACTCCGGCGACGACGGTGAGCGTCCACACGCCCAGCAGGACCCAGGTCTCCAGCCTGTCGGCCGGGCGTTTGAGCGGATTGCGGCGCCAGCGCCACAGCCACACCGTCGGACCCCGCCATGCCATCGAGGGCACCTCCTCACCGGCGGCCGGTGGGGCCGCCGTCCTCCCCATACGCGCCGGGGCCTGCCGATGCTCAGAGCACCGACCCGGGTGGGAGGCGGGCGCCGGCGCGGCTCAGCGCGCGACACCCCGCTGACCTGCGCCGCAACCCGGTCCGGAGGTGACTGTCAGTGGTGGGGTGCAGACTGGCCGATGTCGGAGGAGAAGGCGTCGACGGTGACGCCGCGGAGGTGATCGGCATGACCGAGGTACTGCTCGCCGTGGGCACGCGCAAGGGCCTGTTCATCGGGCGCCGCCGAGACGGCGGGGCCTGGGAGTTCGACGAGAGTCCCTACTTCAACGCGCAGGCCGTGTACTCGGTCGCCGTCGACACCCGCACCGCGTCCCCGCGGCTGCTGGCCGGCGGCGACAGCGCGCACTGGGGCCCGTCCGTGTTCCACTCCGACGACCTCGGCCGGACGTGGACCGAACCGGCCCGGCCGGCCGTCAAGTTCCCCAAGGACACCGGCGCGTCCCTGGAGCGGGTGTGGCAGCTGCACCCGGCGGCGGCCGAACCCGACGTGGTGTACGCGGGTACGGAACCGGCCGCGCTGTACCGCTCGGAGGACCGGGGCGAGACGTTCGACCTCGTGCGGCCGCTGTGGGAGCACCCGACGCGCTCGAAGTGGGTGCCGGGCGGTGGCGGTGAGGGCCTGCACACGGTGCTCACCGACGCGCGCGACCCCGGAGCGGTGACGGTGGCCGTCTCGACCGCCGGAGTGTTCCGCACCCTGGACGGCGGTGCGAGCTGGTCACCCTCCAATTCCGGTGTGTCGGCGGTGTTCCTGCCCGACCCGAACCCGGAGTTCGGCCAGTGCGTGCACAAGGTCGCCCGGGACGCGGCGGACCCGGACCGGCTGTACCTGCAGAACCACTGGGGCGTGTACCGCAGTGACGACGCGGGCGCGCACTGGACGGACATCGGCGAGGGCCTGCCGTCGACGTTCGGTTTCGCGGTGGCGGCCCATCCGCACCGGGGCGACACGGCGTACACGTTCCCGATCAACGCCGACGCCGACCGGGTCCCGGCGGACCGCCGCTGCCGGGTCTACCGGACGGCGGACGCGGGCAAGAGCTGGGAGCCGCTGTCGGCGGGCCTGCCCCGTGACGACCACTACGGCACGGTGCTGCGGGACGCGATGTGCACGGACGACGCGGACCCGGCGGGCGTCTACTTCGGCAACCGCAACGGCGAGGTGTTCGCCTCGGCGGACGACGGGGACAGCTGGCAGCAGGTGGCCTCGCACCTGCCGGACGTGCTGTGCGTACGCGCAGCGGTCGTCGGCTGAGTCGAACGGGGCGTCCCGCTGAGGCGGTTGACGGGCCCCGCCCGTGGTCCGGTGCACCCCGGCGGCCGACGGGCCCCGCCCGTGGTCCGGTGCACCCCGGCGACCGCCGGTCGCGGTCGCCGAAACTGCGCAAGGGGCGGCCCCGGCGGCGCGGCAAGGTTATGGAAGCCGCCAGTCGACCGGCTGGCCGCCCAGCTTCATCAGCAGGTCGTTGGCCCGGCTGAACGGGCGTGAGCCGAAGAAGCCGCGGTCAGCCGACATCGGTGAGGGGTGGGCCGACTCGATCGCCGGGAGGTCGCCCAGCAGGGGGCGCAGGTTGCGCGCGTCGCGGCCCCACAGGATCGACACCAGCGGCTTGCCGCGTGCGGCCAGCGCCCGGATCGCCTGCTCGGTGACCTCCTCCCAGCCCTTGCCGCGGTGCGCGCCCGGTTTGCGGGGCGCGGTGGTGAGGGCCCGGTTGAGCAGCAGGACACCCTGCCGCGTCCACGGTGTGAGGTCGCCGTTGGACGGGCGGGGCAGGCCCAGGTCGGAGTGCATCTCGCGGTAGATGTTCTCCAGGCTCCCCGGCAGCGAGCGCACCTCCGGCGCCACGGCGAAGCTCAGGCCGATGGCCATCCCCGGTGTGGGGTAGGGGTCCTGGCCGACGATCAGGACGCGGACGTCGTCGAAGGGTTGCTGGAAGGCGCGCAGGACATGGGCGCCGGCCGGCAGGTAGGTCCGGCCCGCCGCTATCTCGGCCCGGAGGAAGTCCCCCATGGCGGCGATGCGTTCGGCCGCGGGTTCCAGGGCCTTCGCCCACCCTGCTTCGACAAGTTCGTGCAACGGTCGTGGTGCCACGACGCGTCACTCTACTGGCAGACACCGTGCGCCGGCGCCGGCGCCGGGTCGTCGCCCCCTGCCGCGGGCACGCCGCTAGTGTTCCTCCCCGTCGAGCTCGCGGGCCGGGGCCGGGCGGAAGGCGCGGCCGGCCCGCCGTGAAGGAGGGGTCGTGTCGCGTCCCGTGGACTGCGGGTTCCTCGCCGTGGACTCCGGCGGGTCCGGCCTCCGGGTGGTGGTGGGGACCGCCGGGCGCGGGCCGCTGGCCCGGCGGGCCTCCGCCGAACCGGTCCGCACCGGCGCCCGGGGCATCGACCCCGAGCACTTCATGTCGCAACTCCTGCCGCTCGCGCGCGCGTCGGCGGCGGAGGCCGGTCCGGTACGGCTGACCGCCGCCGTCGTGGGCGCGGCCGGGCTGGCCACCCTGGGCGCGGCGCTGCGCGCGGAGCTGCCGGGCGCCCTGGCGCGCGAACTGGGTGTGCGGCGGGTGGCGCTGGCCGCCGACGCGGTGACGGCCTACGCGGGGGCCCTGGGCACCCGTCCGGGTGCCGTCGTCGCGGGCGGCACCGGCCTGATCGCGATCGGCACGGATCTGGCCGGCTGGCGCCGGGCGGACGGCTGGGGGCACCTGCTGGGCGACTGCGGAGGCGGGGCGTGGATCGGACGGGCCGGGCTGGAGGCCGCACTGCGCGCCCACGACGGCCGGGAGGGCGGCTCCGCCCGGCTGCTGGGCCGTGCCGAGGAGGCGTTCGGGCCGGCGGCGGGGCTGCCCGGCGCGCTGTACCCGCGTCCCGACCGGCCCGCCGTCCTCGCGTCCTTCGCGCCCCGGGTGGCCGAGTGCGCCGACGAGGACCCGGTCGCCGCGGGCATCCTGCGTGCGGCGGCCCGGCACATGGCCGACTCCCTGGCAGCGGTGTGCCCGCGCGGCGGGGAGCCGTACGTGGCGGCCACCGGCGGACTGTTCAGGATGGGCGCGGTGCTGCTCGGACCGCTGGACGAGGAACTGGCGCAGCGGCTGCCGCGGGTGCGCCGGGTGCCCGCGGAGGGAGATCCCCTGCACGGCGCGGTGCGCCTGGCGACCGAGCTGAGCGCCGGCTCCCTCGCCCTGCCCGAGGACGAGGCCCTGCTCAGCGTGACCGCCCTGACGGGCGATTGACCCCATCACACCCGAACCGTACGCAACTCATCCGACAAAACGGGACGGATACCGCTCACCTGCACCCTCCCCGAACAGGGGAGCCCAGGAAGCCAGTAACATGCGACGCCATGAGTTCCCCCACTGGGCCCGCGTCCGGCCTGCCAGTACGAATGCCGCGCCCCCGCCAGCCCGGACGGCACCGCCGCCCCGAGCCGCTGGTGGCTCCCGAGGGCGCGCCGGCGCTCGTCCTCGCGGTCCCGGGCACGCCCAGCGGTGCCACGCGCGGCCTCGCCGAGGAGGTCGTGAGCATCGCCCGCTCCGAGCTGCCCGGCCTCGACGCCCGCATCGGGTACCTGGACGGGGACAACGAGGAGTTCCCGACCCTGCAGTCGGTGCTCGCGTACGCCGCCGAGGAGCGCACCGCCCGCTTCGAGCAGGCGCGCGCCGCGGGTCTGGACGTGCGGGAGCCGGACGGACCGGTCGCCGTCGTCGTGCCGCTGCTCGCCGGCCCGGACAGCGCGCTGCTGCGCCGGGTCCGCCAGGCCGTGATGGAGAGCCGGATCGCCGCCGAGCTGACGGACGTGCTCGGTCCGCACCCGCTGCTCGCCGAGGCGCTGCACGTGCGGCTGTCGGAGGCCGGTCTGGCGCGTGCCGACCGCGCCCGGCTGTTCACCGTGGCGACCGCCGCCGACGGCATCGTCCTGGCGTCCGTGGGCGGTGACGAGGCGGTGCAGGCGGCCGGGATCACCGGCATGCTGCTCGCGGCCCGCCTTGCGGTGCCGGTGATGGCGGCGGCCCTGGACCAGGAGGGTTCCATCGCGTCCGTGGCCGAGCAGCTGCGTTCCTCCGGGTCGCAGCAGCTGGCCCTCGCGCCCTACCTGATCGGCCCGGAGATCGAGCCGGGACTGGTCCAGGAGGCCGCGAAGGAGGCCGGGTGCTCGGCCGCGGAGTCGCTCGGCGCGTACCCGGCGATCGGGAAGCTGGCCCTCGCCAAGTACACGACCGCCCTCGGCATCACGCCGCAGCAGGCGCAGAGCACGCCGGCGCGCTGACGCCCGGCGTCCCACCGCACGCGGAAGGCCCGTTCCGGCACGGAACGGGCCTTCGTCGTGTGTACGGGCGTGTCAGCCGATGATCACGCAGGACGCGGCCGGGAGCTCGAGCGAGCCCTCGCGGTGGGGGACGCCGGTGTCGGGGTCCACCGTGAACCAGGTGACATCGCCGGAGCGCTCGTTGGCGACGTACAGCCGGCGGCCGTGGGCCGTGAGGGCCCGCGGCCAGTGGCCGCCGCAGGGCACCGTGGTGACCAGCCGCAGGTCCTCGCCCTCGACGGCGAGGACGGACAGCACGTCCTCGCCGCGGGTGGCGGTCCACACGAAGCGGCCGTCGCGGGAGACGGCGATGCCCGACGGGTAGGCGTCGCCCGCCGGCGCGCCGGGCAGGACGCCGGTTTCCGCGAGGGGGGTCAGCACGCCCGCGGCCGCGTCCCAGCGGCAGACGGTGACGGACGGGCGCAGCTCGTTGACGACGTACGCGCGCGTGCCGTCCGGGTGGAAGGCCAGGTGCCGGGGTCCCGAGCCGGGCTCCAGGGCGGTCTCCCGGTGCAGGACCGGAACACCGTCGGCCAGGGTGCACACCCGCACCGAGTCGGTGCCGAGGTCGACGCTGACGGCCCAGCGGCCGCTCGGGTCGGCCTGCACCTGGTGGGCGTGCGGTTCCCCCTGGCGCTGCGGGCAGGGCCCCGATCCGGTGTGCCGCAGCGCGCCGGACGCCGGCCCGGTGAGGATGCCGTCGGGGCGCAGGGGGACGGCGGTGACGCTTCCGGAGCCGTAGTCGGCGGTGAGGACGTGTCCGGCGAACACGCCGAGGTGCGTGGGCCCGCCCCCGACCCGGACGGCGGGCCCGGCGGGTTCCGGCTCGTCCCCGCCGACCCGGTACGCCGTCACCGTGCCCTCTGAGGTCTCGCTGACGGCGTACAGCGTGCCGCCGCCGGGCGCGAGGGCGAGGTAGGAGGGGTCGGCGAGGCCGTCCAGGCGGCTCAGGACGGTCAGTGCGCCGCTGTGGGCGTCGACCCGCGCGGTGACGAGGCCGGGGCCGCCGGCCGTCGTGAACGATCCGATGTACGCCCGTCTGCCGTCCGTCACCGCTGTCCCCTCTCGTCGCGAGCCGTCCGGAAGGCCGCGCAGCCGATCATGCGCGGTCTAGACCAACGGGTCAAGAGCGCCCCTGGTGTCCTCAGGCGCCGACCAGTGGGGAGCCCGAGGGGGCGCGCAGGGGCCGGGCGAGTTCGGCGAGGGCCCGCTCCAGGCCGTGGAGGTGGGCGAGAGCGGGCTCGGAGACGGCCGGCCCGTCGGCGTCGAGGGCGATGTCGCGGCCCTCGGTGAGGGCCTCGACCGCCGTCTCCACGCGCGCGCAGGCCGCGGCGAGGCGGGCGTCGTGGGAGGCCTCCGGGTCGGCGGCGACGGCGACCAGGCCGCGGATCTCCCGGGCGCAGTCGTCGAGGAGGTCCAGCACGTGCCGGGCCCGCCGCTTGCGCCCGAGCACGGGGTTCAGGGGGTGCACCAGCGGGGCGACCGAGAGCCGCACCCGGGCGAGGAGCTGCTCCAGTTCCGCCACGCGCGGGGCCGGGTCGGCGTCGGGCGCACCCGCCAGGCGCCGGGCGGTCTCGGTGGCGCAGGCGTGCACACAGCCCAGCGCGCGCCGGATCCAGGCGTCGGTGACGCTGTGGGTGGTGACGGGCAGGACCAGGATCACGGCCAGGACCGCGCCCAGCGCCCCGACGACGGTCTCGGCGAGCCGCAGGGCGAGCAGTCCGGGCCCGAGCACCCCGAGCAGGCCGTACAGCAGCCCGGCGAGCAGGGTCACCCAGAGCATCATCCAGGTGTAGGAGACGGCCGCCGTGTAGAAGATGCCGAAGACGCAGACGGCCGCGAGCAGGGCGGTGCCGACCGGGTCCCCGTGGACGGGCACGGCGATCAGCAGGCCGAGGCCGATGCCGATGACCGTGCCGAGCAGCCGCCGGAAGCCGCGCACGAGGGTCTCGCCGCGCGAGGTGGTGTTGACGAAGATCCACCAGGTGGCGCCGACGGCCCAGTACCAGCGCTGCCCCGACACCAGCTGCCCCACGATCAGGGCGAAGCCGGCGCCCGCGGTCGCCTGCACCGCCTGGCGGGTGGTGACGCGGGCCAGGCCGGTGCCGCCCGGCGGGGCGGGCGGCACCGGCAGGGGCAGGCGCCGCTCGTAGCACCACAGGCCGAAGCGCACCGCGGCGGCGGCCAGGACGGACAGCAGGACCGCGGCGTACAGCTCGGGCAGCTGGCCGGTCGTGGCGTGCAGGAACTGCGCCACGAAGAAGTTCATGAAGGCGAAGACGCCGAGGCTGTGGCCGCGCGGGCCCCATCGGCGCGCGTACACGCCCGCGCCGACCACGGCGAGGAAGGTGAGGTCCCGGGCGACCGGATGGTCGTGGAGGACGGCCGCCGCGGTGAGGACGGGCAGGCCGATGGCGGGCAGCAGCGCGGTGGTGACGGCCTGGCCGCGGACGGTGGCGTCGGTGACGGTGAACAGGGCGAGCAGGGCGGCGAGGCCGCCGGTGACGGCGCCCGTGAGGGAGTGCCCGGCGAGGCCGCTCAGGGCGACCGCCAGTGCGATGCCGAGCACCGCGCGCGTGGCGAACCGCAACCGCGTCCGCCCCGGATCCGGAGCCGTGAACACCCTCTTCAGCACCGCCTACCGCCTCCTTCGTCCCCGCACGTGGCGTGGGCATGGAAAAGGCGCCGCGGGGTCCGCAGCGCCATCGACTCACCCATATCAGCATCCCGTCCGCCAGTGGCTCAACTCGCTGATTCTAGACTGGGCCATTGGCACAGCCGGGACCGCAAGGAAGCGGCCATGGCAGAGCCATCGGACGAGGAGGACGTGCGATGCCCGTGGACGAGCTCGACACCCGCATCCTGCGGCTGCTGCTGGAGCAGCCGCGTACCAGCGTGCGCGAGTACGCCCGGATCCTCGGTGTCGCCCGGGGCACGCTCCAGGCGCGACTCGACCGGCTGGAACGGACCGGGGTGATCACCGGCACCGCGCCGGCCCTCTCCCCCGCCGCGCTCGGGCATCCGGTGCTGGCGTTCGTGCACGTCGAGGTCACCCAGGGGCATCTCGACGAGGTGGGCGACGCGCTGGCGGCCGTGCCGGAGATCGTCGAGGCGTTCTCGATCACGGGTGGCGGGGACCTGCTGGCGCGGGTGGTGGCGCGGGACAACGCGCACCTGGAGGACGTCGTCCAGAAGCTGATCAGCATGCCCGGGGTCGTACGCACCCGCACGGAGGTCGCCCTGCGCGAGCGCGTCGCGCACCGGCTGCTCCCGCTGGTGGAGTCGATCGGGCGGTCGGCCCGGGGATGACCTTTGAGAGCATGGCGGCATGAGCAGGCTCCGCGGCCTTTCGGTCATCTTCGATCTCGACGGAACGCTGGTGGACAGCGAGCCGAACTACTACGAGGCCGGCCGGCAGACCCTCGCCGCCCACGGCGTCCCCGACTTCACCTGGGCGGACCACGAGCGGTACGTCGGCATCAGCACGCAGGAGACCGTCGCGGACTGGAAGGAGCGGTACGCCCTGCCGGCCACGGTGGAGGAGCTGCTCGCCGCGAAGAACCGGCGCTACCTGGACCTGGCGCGCGGCGCCACCCGCGTCTTCCCGGAGATGCGCGCTTTCGTGGACCTCCTGGCCGCCGAGGATGTGCCCATGGCCGTGGCCTCGGGATCCTCGCCGGAGGCGATCGCGGCGGTGCTGACCGGCACCGGCCTCGACGCGCAGCTGCACACGGTGGTCTCGGCCGACGAGGTCGCGCACGGCAAGCCCGCACCCGACGTCTTCCTCGAGGCGGCCCGCCGCCTCGGCGCGTCCGCGGCCGACTGCGTCGTCGTCGAGGACGCCGCGCCGGGCGCCGCCGCCGCGCACGCGGCCGGCATGCGCTGCATCGCCGTCCCGTACGTCCCCGCGCAGGCCGCAGCCCCGGAGTTCGCCACGGCCGGCCTCCTGATGCGGGGCGGACAGCGGGAGTTCACGGCGCGCGGCGCCTACGGCTGGCTCGTGGAGTCGGCTGCCCCGTCCTGACGCCGGGCGGGTGTACGAACTTTTTTGCGGCGGAGGTGATTGTTTCGCCTGCGCCGTCCGTACCTCCTGCTGTTGGGCCGTTCATCTCCAGGAGGCACGATGCGCATCTCGCGCAGCACGGCAGGAACCGCGTTCGTGGGCGGTGCGATGATCCTTACGCTCACCGCGCTCGCCTATCCCAGCATGCTGGGCGTGCAGAACACGGCTTCCAGCCAGGACCGCATCATCGCGAACACCCAGTGGGGCCCGCTGACCGAGGCGGACCGCGACTTCGTGGTCCGGGTGCGTGCGGCCGGGCTGTGGGAGTACCCGCTGGGTCAGATGGCGATGGAGAAGGGCACGACGCCGGCGATGAAGGAGGTCGCCAAGCACCTGCTGGTGGGACACGGCCGCCTCGACGCGTCGTGCCGCAAGCTCGGTACGGACCTGGGCATCACGCTGCCGAACGAGCCCTCCCCGCAGCAGCAGCAGTTCGTGGCGACGGCCGAGAGCGCCTCGGGCAAGGAGTTCGACTCCACGGCGGTGACGATCATGCGCGTGGCGCACGGGGGCATCTTCCCCACGATCGCCAAGATCCGGGCGACCACCCGCAACAGCCTCGTGCGGGAACTCGCCGACCAGACCAACGACACCGTGCTCGACCACATCACGATCCTGGAGAAGACCGGCCTGGTCAATCACGAGCAGGTGGCCTTCCAGATCACCGCCCCGGCGAAGCTTCCGCAGGACCAGACGACGCCCCCGCCACCGCAGGCGGGCGCGCCGGTCCGGGTGCTGCCGGTCCCCGAGAACCTGAAGGACTTCCAGACGGTCGCCCCCAACCCGACCTTCGCGCCGCAGCCGTCCCCCACGGCGGGCTGAGCGGGGAGTGCGGGGTCCGGGCCGGGCCCCGCACGCGTGCGGACGACCCGGGTGCGCCGCCCCGGTCGCGGACCGGACCGGACGGGGCCCGGGCCGGACGTCGGCGCCGGGTACCCGGCCCCCGGGCGTCAAGAGCGCCGACGGGGCTTGCCGCGCTTGCCGCTCCCCTTCCCGGCGCCTCCGCCGGCCTGCCGCGTGCCTCCGGCGCCCTTCGAGGTGCCGCCTCTCGACGCGCCCCCCTTCGACGCGCCGCCCTTGGCCGTGCCCTTCGCGCCTCCCGCGGCGCCGCTCCCGCGGCGGTCGGCGCCGGAGCGTCCGCCTGCCGCAGGCTTGCGCCGCGTCCCGTCCTGCCCCGCGCGCCGGGACTTCTCCTGGGCCGGGGGCTGCGTGCGGCCCCGCGTGCTGTTGACCGTCCGGCCGCGGACGATGCCGATGAAGTCCTCGACGAGGTCCGTCTTCGCGTCCTCGGGCCAGGCGAGAGCCACGCTCGAGCCCGGCGCCTCCTCCAGGGGACGGTGCGTGAGGTCCTTGCGGTGGTGCAGACGGGCCAGTGACAGGGGGACGATCAGGACGCCGATGCCGGCCGCGACCAGCTCGATCGCGTCGGCCGTGGTGGCGGGCCGTTCGACGGCGGGCCGCCCGGGCAGGCCGTGCTCCCAGTCGAGGACGTCGTCGAGGGGGTGCAGCACGATGTCGTCGGACAGGTCCTGCGGCGTGACCTCGTCGACGGCCGTGACCAGATGGTCCTTCGGTACGACGACGACCGTCTGCTCCGTGTACAGGGGGATCGCGCTGAAGACCGCGCGGTCCACGGGCAGCCGGACGAGGCCCGCGTCGGCCTCCCCCGCGCGCAGCCGTCCGGCCGCGTCCGGCGCGGGTACCTGCGCGAGCGTCAGCGGGACTTCGGGGTGCCGCCGGCTCCAGACGCGCACCCACTTGTCGGGCATCACCCCGGGGACGTAGGCGAGCCGGAACGCGGGGGATGCTGCCGAGTCTGTCACCCGGCCAGGTTACCGGCCCAGGTCAGCGACCGTGACGCCGCGCAACCGTCCCCGTCCGGCCGCGGGCGGTGGCCGTGGTCGGAGGCGCGGCGCACGCTCGATACGCTGGACGGCATGACGTCGCACCAGAGCACCCAGACGATGAAGCCCGCCACCGCGGCGAAGAAGCTGGGTGTGTACCTCGAGGCCACCCCCGCCGAGTTCCGGGAGGGTGTCGTCTCACGCGCCGAGCTGAACGAGCTGCAGGCGAACCCCCCGCAGTGGCTGCGGGAGCTGCGGCGCGACGGGCCGCACCCCCGCCCCGTCGTCGCGGCCAAGCTGGGCGTCTCCATCGCGGGTCTCGCCCGCGGTGGCGTGACCGAGCCGCTCACCACCGAGCAGATCGAGGCGCTGAAGCAGGAGAACCCCGAGTGGCTCCAGCGGGAGCGCACGACCCAGGCGGAGGTCCGCAAGGAGGCCGCCCGCATCAAGAAGAAGCACGCCGAGCGCGGCTGACCCGGCCCGCTCCCGCACGGCCCCGACCGGTCCCCCGGTCGGGGCCGTCGTCGTGCCGCCGCGGTCCGCCGGTGCGCCGGTCCGGACCGTGTCGCCGGGCGCACGGATGTGACCGGCGTCGTACGGATCGGGCCCTCGGGCGTCCGCTTCCGATCGTTGCCCCACCGGTCGGAACGCCAGGCCGCGCCACCCCTTCCGGGACGTAGAAATATCTACCAGCATGGCTGTGGCCGGGCGGGGCGCGGAGCACCGCGGGCCCCCGGTCCGTGTCCCGCGCGCCCGCGGACGCGGAGCCGCCGACCGTGCCTGGGGTGAGCATGCGGAGCGTCATGGGGAAACAAGCCGTCGAGTGGCTCGCCGCGGCCGCCACCGACCCGCAGGCGTGCAAGCGGGAGTGGGACCACGGCTCGGGCACGGTGCTCGTGGAGGCCGGGCGGTACTGGGACGTGCTCAGCGTTCCCGACCGGCTGGGACTGCTCGCCCTGGACATCCTGTGGCGCGATCCGCCGAACCTGCCCGGCCCCACCCTGGTGGACTCCGCCGCGCGCCGGGTGGGGTTCCTCCTGCCGCCCGACCCGGTCAGCGAGTGGGTCGGGGACGGGGTCCGGCACGTGGGGCGGGGCTCCTGGATCGCCGTGCCCCCGCCCTACCGGCCCGCCGGACGGCTGGAGTGGCTCGTCCCGCCGGACGGTTCCGGCGCGCTGCACGCGCCCGGCACTCTGGAAGCGGCGTTGCGGAAGGCCACCGGCACGCTCGCCGTGCTGACTCCGGCCAGTGCGGAGCCCGCGGTGACGGACGGCTGGTGAGCCGGCGTCCGGGCGGATGCGGGCCGGCCCAGGGGCCGGCTGCGGCCCCGGTGGCACCGGCGGGTCAGATCTCGCTGTCGGCGGGGGCGGCGAAGGAGACCCAGTGCCCGTCGCGGTGTCCCGGCACGGCGTCGGAACTGACCGGCCCCTCGGTGGCCGGTGCCGCGCGAAGCGCCGGATGTGCCGTGTAACCGCTGGTGAGTTGGGCGTACGAGCGGGGCGCGGCCTCGTCATCGGGCGGGCGCCGCACCGTCTGCGTGCTGTCCATGCCCGGTCAACGCGGCACCACGCGCCGGTGGTACGCGGTGCCGGTCCCGTTCCGCCGGACCGGGTGAACCCGTCACCCGGACGGCGGCACCCGGCCACCGGGGCGAACTGCCGCCGAACCGTTGGCTGTTCGTACCGCCGGACCGTCCGCTGTTCGCACGGCCGGTCCGCTCGCTCGTACGGCCGGACCGTTCGCCGTCCGCGCTGCCCGACCGCTCGACCGGGGCGGGGGCGTCCGGTAACACTGACCTGACGCCGGGACGAAGGTACGACGGCAGGGAGAGCCCATGTCACAGCGCCCTGACCTCCGACAGCGCAGGAGTGTGCTGGAGCACGAGTGGTCACGCTGGGTGCCGCGGCTGAGCGTCCCGGGGACGCGGCCGGGCGGCAGCCCGAGCCTGCGGCACGAGGTGACGGAGTCCTGGGCGCGTTCGCTCGGCAGCGTCGATCCGGGCCGGGACAGCGCCCCGGTCGCCGACGGCGGGGCAGTGCGGCAGCGGTGGACGTCCTCGCCGCTGTACGGCCCGGTCACCGGCCTCGCCGGGGAACTGCGCAGCATCGCCGAGGACGCCGGATTCGTCACCGCCGTCACCGACGAGTCCGGCACCATCCTGTGGACCTGCGGCGGCCCGACCATGCGGCGCCGGGCCGAGCGGGTCAACTTCGCCCCCGGCGGCCGCTGGGACGAGCAGGCGATGGGCACCAACGCCCTGTCGCTGGCGCTGCGCACGGGGCGTCCCAGCTCCGTCTTCTCCGCCGAGCACCTGGTGTCGGCCCTGCACGGCTGGGTCTGCTACTGCGCGCCCGTACGGGCTCCCGACGGCCGGGTCCTCGGCGTGCTCGACCTGTCCACCACCTGGGACCGCTCACACCCGCTGGCGATGTCGACCGTGCGGACCCTGGTGTCGACCGTCGAGGCCCGCCTGACAGCCGAGCCTCCCCGGCCGGGCCGGCTGCGGATCAGCTGCCTGGGTGCGGAGCACGCCGTCCAGGGAGGACGCCGACTCGCCCTGCGCCCGCGGCAGTTGGAGATCCTGACCCTGCTCGCGCTGGAGCCGGGCGGCTTCCCGGCGGAGCGGCTGCGCGCCGCGCTCCACGGGGACCGGCCCGTGACGTCCTCCACCGTCAAGGCGGAGATCTCCCATCTGCGCCGGGCCCTGGGCGGTGGCGTCTCCGCCCGGCGCTACGCCCTGACCGTCCCCGTGGCGTGCGACGCCGTCGAGGTGCTGCGCGCGCTGGAGCGGGGCGACATCGACGGCGCGCTGCGCCACTACGGCGGCCCGCTCCTCCCCCGCTCCGAGGCCCCCGGCATCGGCGAGTGGCGCACCCGCCTGGAGGTGGCCGTCCGCGAGGCCGTCCTGGCGAGTCCCCGCCCGGAGCACGCGCTGCGTCACGGCGAACTGGCGCCGTACGACACGGAGATCCACGAGCACGCGCTCGGGCTGCTGGGTCCGCGGGACGCCCGGCGCGCGATCGCGGCGGGCCGGCTGACGGCGGCCCTGCGCGACTGACCCTCCGACCGGGCACCGGTTGCCGCTCCGGCGCACCAACCTTGCGCCAACCTCCGCGGAGCACAGTCGGGGACGTCACGACGGCACGGGCCGTCGCCAGCCCTTCACCGAGGAGAGCCGCCATGGTGTACGCGCAGCCCGGAACGGACGGCAGCATCGTCACCTTCGCCCGCCGCTACGACAACTTCATCGGGGGCGAGTGGACACCCCCCGTCGAGGGCCGCTACTTCGAGAACCCGACTCCCGTGACCGGCAAGGTGTTCTGCGAGGTCGCCCGCTCCACCGCGGCCGACGTCGACCTCGCCCTGGACGCGGCGCACCGGGCGGCCGACGCGTGGGGCCGCACCTCCACCGCGGAGCGCGCGAGGGTGCTCAACCGGATCGCGGACCGCATCGAGGAGCACCTGGAGAAGATCGCCGTCGCGGAGACCTGGGAGAACGGCAAGCCGGTCCGCGAGACCCTGGCCGCCGACATCCCCCTGGCCGTCGACCACTTCCGGTACTTCGCCGGGGTGGTCCGCGCCCAGGAGGGCAGCATCGCGCAGATCGACGCCGACACGGTCGCCTACCACTTCCACGAACCGCTGGGCGTGGTCGGGCAGATCATCCCCTGGAACTTCCCCGTCCTGATGGCCACCTGGAAGCTGGCGCCCGCGCTGGCGGCCGGCAACTGCGTCGTCATCAAGCCGGCCGAGCAGACACCGGTGAGCCTCCTGTACGTCGTCGACCTGATCGCCGACCTGCTGCCTCCGGGCGTGCTCAACGTGGTCAACGGCTTCGGTGTCGAGGCGGGCAAACCGCTGGCCTCCAGTCCGCGGGTGGCGAAGGTGGCGTTCACCGGCGAGACCACGACCGGCCGCCTGATCATGCAGTACGCCAGCGAGAACATCATCCCCGTGACGCTGGAACTGGGCGGCAAGAGCCCGAACATCTTCCTGCCCGACGTCATGGCCGCCGACGACGACTTTTTGGACAAGGCGGTCGAGGGATTCGTGATGTTCGCCCTGAACCAGGGCGAGGTCTGCACCTGTCCGTCCCGTGCGCTGATCCCGTCGTCGATCTACGACGACTTCATGGCCCGCTGCGTCGCCCGTACGGAGGCCATCGTGGGCGGCGATCCGCTGGACCCGGCCACCATGATCGGCGCGCAGGCGAGCAACGACCAGTACGAGAAGATCCTCTCCTACCTGGACATCGGCAGGAAGGAGGGCGCCGAGGTCGTCACGGGCGGCAACCCCCGGACGGTGCCCGGCCTGGAGGGCGGCTACTACGTCGAGCCGACCGTTTTCCGCGGTACCAACGAGATGCGCATCTTCCAGGAGGAGATCTTCGGCCCGGTCGTGTCGGTCACGACCTACGACTCGGTCGACGAGGCACTCGAGATCGCCAACGACACCCTGTACGGGCTGGGCGCCGGTGTCTGGAGCCGCGACGGCAACACCGCGTACCGTCTGGGCCGCGGGATCAAGGCGGGCCGCGTGTGGACCAACTGCTACCACGCGTACCCGGCGCACGCGGCGTTCGGCGGCTACAAGAAGTCGGGCATCGGGCGCGAGACCCACAAGATGATGCTGGACCACTACCAGCAGACCAAGAACCTGCTGGTCTCCTACTCGCCGAAGAAGCTGGGCTTCTTCTAGAGCCGCGGCGGGGCGCCCGGCGGCGAGGTGGTGCGCCGGGCGCCCGGTGGGACGGTGCCGTCAGGTGCGGGTCCAGCGTTGGTTGCCGCCGCCTGAGCAGGAGTACAGCTGGATCAGGGTGCCGTTGGCCGTACCGGCCGAGGCGGCGTCGAGGCAGAGGCCGGACTGGACGCCGACGATGGATCCGTCGGAGGCCAGGCGCCACTTCTGGTTGTTGCCGCCCCAGCAGCTGTAGATCTGGACCTTGGTGCCGTTGGAGGTGCCGGCGGCGTCCAGGCATTTGTTGCCCAGGACCCGCAGCTCACCGGCGTCGGTGTAGGTCCACTGCTGGTTGGTGCCGCTGTGGCAGTCCCACAACTGGAGCTGGGTGCCGTCGGCGGTGCTGGTGCCGGGCACGTCGAGGCAGCGGCCCGACGCCGCGTTCCTGATCTGCCCGGAGTCCGCGGGGGGCGTGGTGGAGCCGCCGTTGAGCGCGTCGAGGACGGCGGTGTAGGCGGGCTTCTTGCTGCCGTTGCCGTTGAACAGCAGCGGCGTCTGCTCCGCTCGCCAGGAGTCGGTGTCGCGCACGCCCCAGACGGTGATGCCGAGGCAACGCGGGACGGCCAGGCAGTCGTTGGTCACGGCGGCGTAGGTGGAGGCCGGGGCTCCCTGGATGTCGAGCTCAGTCACGGCCACGTCGACACCGAGGGCGGCGAAGTTCTGCAAGGTGGTGCGGAAGTTGCTGTTGTAGGGGCTGCCGCTGTTGAAGTGCGACTGGAAGCCGACGCAGTCGATCGGCACACCGCGCTGCTTGAAGTCCCGGACCATGGCGTACATCGCCTGGGTCTTCGCCCACGTCCAGTTCTCGACGTTGTAGTCGTTGTAGCAGAGCTTGGCCGCCGGGTCCGCTGCGCGCGCGGTGCGGAAGGCGACCTCGATCCAGTCGTTGCCGGTGCGCTGGAGGTTGGAGTCGCGCCGGGCCCCCGAACTGCCGTCGGCGAAGGCCTCGTTCACGACGTCCCACTGGGCGATCTTGCCCTTGTAGTGCGCCATCACGCCGTTGATGTGGCTGATCATCGCCTGACGCAGCTGGCTGCCGCTGAGACTCTGCATCCAGCCCGGCTGCTGGGAGTGCCACGCCAGCGTGTGACCGCGCACCTGCTTGCCGTTCTGCACCGCCCAGTTGTAGACGCGGTCGGCGGCGGTGAAGTCGAACTGGCCCCGCTGCGGTTCGGTGGCGTCGATCTTCATCTCGTTCTCGGCCGTCACCGAGTTGAACTCGCGGGCCGCGATCGACGTGTAGGCGGAGTCGCCGAGCTTGCCCGAGGCGATGGCGGTGCCGAAGTAGCGGCCGCTCTGCGCCGCCGCGGCGCCGAGCGTGCTCTCGGCGGCGTGCGCGGGTGGCGGCGCGACCAGTGCGGCGACCGCGCACAGGACGCCGACGATCAGCGCCGGTAACAGCCGGCGGATCGTCCGGCGGGCTGCGGGTGCGGGTGGGGCGTACACGCCCATGGCTGTGCCTCCAGAGTAGAGATCACGGACTGTCGGATGGGCAGGGGAAGGCGCCGCTCGACAGGGACGGCCCGGCCCGTGGGTTCGACATCTCGAACTGCGGTCGGGCGCTCGGTGGGAAGCGTGCGGGATTGACCGTGACTCGTCAACACCTGACACCGAGAAAGTTTCTTGCTTTCCTTCGAAACATTCGAAGCCCTGGTGCAGCGTCTGTTTGCAGACACCTCGGCTCCAGACCTTGACCGACGCACTCCGGATTCCTAGCTTGTGCCGTCGATGATTCGGGGATCGATCGAAAGTTTCGACCGCCCTCAAGGAGGCCTCGCATGTGGTTCCGCCATCCGTCACCGGTCCGCCCAGGACGCCTGCTCGCCGTCCTCACGCCCCTGTTGCTCCTTGTCACCTTCCTCGGCGCCCAGCCCGCCGGCGCGGCGACCGTGGACCCCGGCGCCTCCTACGTGCTGGTCAACCGCAACAGCGGCAAGGCCCTGGACGTGTACAACCTGGCGACCGAGGACGGCGCCCGCATCACCCAGTGGACGAGGAACGACCAGAACCAGCAGCAGTGGCAGTTCGTCGATTCCGGGGGCGGCTACTACCGCATCAAGTCCCGCCACTCGGGCAAGGTGCTCGACGTGCACAACTGGTCCACGGCGAACGGCGGTTCGATCGTGCAGTGGGCCGACCTGAACGGCGTCAACCAGCAGTGGCGGCTGGTCGACAGCTCCGACGGTTACGTGCGGCTCGTGTCGCGCCACAGCAACAAGGCCCTGGAGGTGCAGGGCGGTTCCACCGCCGACAACGCCGACATCGTCCAGTACGACGACTGGGGCGGTGCGAACCAGCAGTGGCGGCTCGTGAAGGCCGGGGCCGACGGCGGGTCCGGGACCTGTGAACTCCCCTCGGCGTACCGCTGGAGCTCGACGGGCGCGCTGGCGCAGCCCAGGCAGGGGTGGGTCTCGCTGAAGGACTTCACCGTCGCCCCGTACAACGGCAGGCAGCTCGTCTACGCCACCACGCACGACACCGGGACGCGGTGGGGTTCGATGAACTTCGGCCCGTTCACCGACTGGTCGCAGATGGCCTCGGCCGGCCAGAACCCGATGTCGAACTCGGCCGTCGCCCCCACGCTGTTCTACTTCGCGCCGAAGAACATCTGGGTGCTGGCCTACCAGTGGGGCCGGACCGCCTTCTCCTACCGCACCTCCAGCGACCCCGCCGACCCGAACGGCTGGTCGTCCGAGCAGGTGCTCTTCTCCGGGAGCATCACCGGTTCCGGGACCGGGCCCATCGACCAGACGCTCATCGGTGACGGTACGAACATGTACCTGTTCTTCGCCGGCGACAACGGCAAGATCTACCGGGCCAGCATGCCCATCGGCAACTTCCCGGGCAGTTTCGGCTCGACGTCCACCGTGGTCATGAGCGACACGACCAACAACCTGTTCGAAGCCCCGCAGGTCTACAAGCTGCAGGGCCAGAACCGCTACCTCATGATCGTCGAGGCGATCGGCTCACAGGGCCGGTACTTCCGCTCGTTCACGGCCACCAGCCTGAACGGCTCCTGGACGCCCCAGGCCGCGACGGAGAGCAACCCCTTCGCGGGCAAGGCCAACAGCGGTGCCACCTGGACGAACGACATCAGCCACGGCGAACTGATCCGCACCACCGCCGACCAGACCATGACCGTCGACCCCTGCCACCTGCAACTCCTCTACCAGGGCCGCAGCCCGGCCTCGGGCGGTGACTACGGCCTCCTGCCCTACCGCCCGGGCCTGCTGACCCTGCGTTAGGCCCGCTGGAGGGCTGCCGGACTCGTGCCCCGCGTGACGCGGTCCACGCCGCGCGCGGTCGCTCAGCCCAGTTCGCCCTCCAGCCACCGCAGGACGTCCGGGGTCACCGGGTCGGTGAGGTCGGTGAACTCCTCGTGCTTCTTCAGGTACTTGGCCACGTAGGGGCAGACCGGCACGATCCGCTTCCCGGAGGCGCGTACGTCGGCGAGGGCCCGGCCGACCAGTTCCGAGGCCAGCCCGCGGCCGGCGAAGGCGTCGTCGATCTCGGTGTGGAAGAAGACGCGCTGCTCACCGCGGTCGCGGTAGGCCGTCAGCCCGGCCCGCCGGCCGTCGACGAGGATCTCGTACCGCTGCCGCTCGTCCACCCGCTGCACGGCGGGGGCGGTGGAGGACTCGCTCATGGGATGCCTTTCCTACGGGGAGTTCGACGGCCGGCACTCAGGGGTGCCGGGGATTGCGGCGCGGGGTGATGACGGCGTTCGGCAGGGCGGGTGCGGGCAGTCGCCCTCCGGGGTAGCCCTCGACGGTGCCGAAGCGGCCGGAGTCCGCCTGCCAGTCCTCGCGCGCACGGACGATGTCCTCGTGGCTGCGGCCGATGAAGTTCCACCACATCACGATCTCCTCCTCGAACGGCGGGCCGCCGAGCAGGACCGTGCGCGCCGGGGTGCCGGAGTCGTTCGCCACGGTGAGGGTGTCGGTGCCGCGGGGGAGGTAACCGAGGTCGGTCGGGCGCAGCGCGGTGCCGGACAGGCGGACGTCGCCGCTGTCGACGAGCAGGCCGTGCTCGAACGCGGGGTCCACCGGCAGGGTGAGGGTCGCGCCCGGCCCGAGGACGATCTCGGCGCCCAGCAGGGGCGTGAAGGTGCGCACCGGCGAGGTGCTGCCCACGAGCGAGCCGAGGAAGACCTTGATCTCGGCGCCGTCCCGGCGCACGGTCGCGGGCACGTGGTGCTGGAAGTCGCGGGCGGTGTGCCGGTGCTCCTCGGGCAGGGCCACCCACAGCTGGACGCCGTGCAGGACGGTGGTGCGCGCGGTGGAGACCTCCGAGTGGGCGATGCCGTGGCCGCCGGTCATCAGGTTCATCTCGCCGGGCCGGACCAGGGCGTGGGTGCCGAGCGAGTCGCGGTGCTCGATCTCTCCGCTGAACAGCCAGCTCACCGTCTGGAGGCCGGTGTGGGGATGCGGGGGCACGTCCATGCCGGTGCCGGAGGCGTCGACCGGGCCGTAGTGGTCCGCGAAGCACCACGCGCCGATCAGGGTACGGGCGCGCTGCGGCAGGGTCCGGCGCACGAGCAGGGCACGCGGGCCCCCGAGCGGCACCTCCCGGGCCGACAGCACCTCGACCGCGGCACCCTGCCCGGCCCCGGCGTCGCCGGCCACCGCCCCGCACTTCAGCGCCGCCGGTTCGGCTTCCACGTTGCTCACCGGGACCACCTCTCGCCCGCTCTGGTTGTCACATCAACTATGATGCCACGCAGGCAGGTCGGCGGCCACGGCACACCGGTGCCGCGACCGCACGGCCCCGAGGGAGGCGTGACGTGAGCGACCGGACCACCGGCCCGGCCCATCCGAGGATCTTCGTCGACAAGCGGAGCCCCGAGGCCTTCCGGGCCATGGTGCGGGCCTCGGAAGCGGTCAGGGCGACGGCCGCCGGGGCGGGACTGGACCGCACGACCGTGGAGCTGGTCAACCTCCGCGTGTCCCAGCTGAACGGCTGCGCCTACTGCCTCGACCTGCACACCCGCAAGGCCCTCGAGGCGGGCGAGTCCGCACAGCGGCTGGGCGTCCTGCCGGCCTGGCGGGAGACGGAGGTGTTCACCGCCGTGGAGCGGGCGGCCCTGGCGCTCGCCGAGGCGACGAACGATCCCACGGACACGGCCGCGCAGACGTCCGCCTACGCGACGGCCCGCGAGGCCCTGACCGAGGAACAGATCTCCGCGGTGGTCTGGGTGGCGATCACCATCGGCGCGTTCAACCGGGTCTCGGTCATGAGCGGACACCCCGTGCGGCGCGCCTGACGGCGTCAGTCCTCCTCGTCCATCCGGGCGAGGACGCGCTCGGACAGCTCGGCGAGCACCCGCAGTTCGGCCGGGGTGACGTGATCCAGGAAGAGGGCGCGGACGGCCTCCACGTGACGCGGTGCGGCGGCCTCGATCGCCGCGCGCCCCGCCTCGGTGATCACGACGAACGCGCCCCGCCCGTCCTCGGGGCACTCCTCGCGCACCACCAGACCACGTCCGGCCATCCGCGCGATGTGGTGGGACATGCGGCTCTTCTCCCACTCCAGCGCGCGGGCCAGGTGCTGGTACCGCTGCCGCCCGTCGGGCGTGTCCGTGAGGTGGACGAGCACGGCGAAGTCGGCCGACGACACCCGGGACTGCGACTGCAGCAGCCGTCCCAGGCGCCCGCCGAGCCGTTCCTGCAAGCGGACGAAGCCGCGCCAGGCGCGCTGCTCCTCCGGTGTCAGCCAACGCACTGTCTCCGCCATGGCACGAGTGTAGGCATGGATGACGGATCATCCACTTGCCGTACCGGCGGCTGCGCCCGGGTCCCGCCCCGGCGGGGAGGGCTCAGCCACGGCCCGCCGCGGAGGCGAACCCGAGCCAGGTGTGGCGGTTGTTCCACCAGCACCAGCCCACCTTCGGGGCGTTACGGCGCTCGCGTCCGTCGCGGCCGGTGCCGTTGCTGATCCAGACGGCCGGGGTGCGCGCGTCGAAGGTGCCGTCGGCCTTGCGCAGCCGGGAACCGATGGTCATGAAGCAGCGGTTGCGCTCCAGGGCCTGCGGCTGCTGCAGGATCCAGTGGATGCCCTCGGTGAGCACGAGCGGGGTGCGGTGCTCCGCGGTGAGGGCGGGAAGCGCCTCGTCCGGACTCCAGTTGGCCAGGTGGTCGCCGCGGTCGACGCCGGAGACGAAGTAGAGGGCGGCGTCGGGCAGTTCGACGGCGTACGGGGTGAACGCGTCGACGTCGGCCATGTCGACCACCACGAAGCCCGGCTTGCCGTCCCGGCGCAGCAGCGGCGCGAGGGTGGAGGCGGGCGCCCGGTCGGGATGGACGGCCAGGAGCGAGCCGTCGCTGCCGGCCCGGGCGGCGAAGTCGCGGATCTCGTCGGCGGCCAGTCCGGCGATGTCGTGCACCCCCAGCTCGATCAGCCGTTCCGCCTGGGCACTCGGGGCGGGAAGCGCGGGCAGGACGGCGGACGGGGCGGTCGCGGTGTGCGGCATGAGGCTCCTCGAGTCAGCGGCACGGCAAAGGTGAGCCCCGGTGGAACGAGGGGGCGGACGAAAGTGTTCCCCTTCGCGCCGGAAGCTTGCGACGAAAGTGTTCCCCTTCGCAACAGAGGGTTGCGACGAAACTGCTTCCCCCCGCGTCAGAAGCCCGCGCCGTCGGTGCCGGCGGATCCTCGCCGCTGCCACTCGCGGGGCGTCACGCCGTAGGCCGCGCGGAAGGCGCGGCTGAAGTGGCTCGGGCTGACGAAGCCCCAACGCCGGGCGACCGCCGCGACGCTCTGCTCCCCCGGTGCGGGACGCAGGAGGTCCCGGCGGCACCGCTCCAGCCGCTGCGTCCGGATCCACTCCCCCACGGTGACACCGTCCGCCTGGAACAGCTTGTGCAGGTACCGGACGGACACGAAGTGCGCGGCGGCGATCAGCGGCGGGGACAGCTCCGGGTCGGACAGGTGGCGCAGGATGTGGTCCTTGACGCGCACCAGCGTGGCGGCCGCGGCCTGCGGCTCCCGGGGCGCGTGCCGGCCGCCCCGTTCGTCGATCAGCACGGCCAGCAGGTCGAGGGCGGTCGCGGCGAACCGGCGGCCGGCACAGGGGTCGAGGTGCGGCGCCTCCCGGGCCAGGCGCGCGAAGTAGGAGGCGACCAGGGCTGCGCCGCCCTCCCGCCCGGAGAAGGCGGTGGCCGTCACCGCCCGCAGATCCTCGTCCCGCACGCTCAGGTCCCCGCGCGGGAACTGGAACGAGGTGAAACGGAAGGGGCCTTGCACCTTCTTGCGGAACGGACGCGCCGCGTCCGACAGGGAGAACTCGCCCGGCCCGACGCGGGTCTCCCGGCCGTCCTGTTCCTTGAGGGAGGCACCGCGCTGCTGGAGGGTGAGGATGAGGGCGTCCTCGCCGTCCCGGGCGATCAGCCGCCGGCTGCGCGTCACGACCTGGGGGCCCGCCTGGACCTGCGAGATGCGCAGGGAGCCGAGACGGTCGCCGGCGATCCTCCCGGGCGACGGCTCCTCCTGGAGGAGCCGCACATCGAGCGGGACGAACGTGTGCGACACCGCGTGGTGCCAGCGCTCCGCGCGGTCGGCCGGCGGCAGTGACGCGGTGGAAAGGACGACGGGCACCTGGCTCCCCCTCGGACGTCGTCGGGGCCGGCGGCACGGGCCGGCCGCAGACCCCGATGATCTCACCCCGCGCACCTGCGGCGGGGTGAGAACGGTCCGAGGGAGAGGCCTACTTGGCCAGGAAGGCGAGGAGCGCCGCGTTGACCTCCTCTGCGTGGGTCCACAGCAGTCCGTGCGGGGCGCCCTCGATCTCCACGTAGTCGGCGGCGGCGAGCGCCTTGTGGAAGGGCCGGCCGGTTCCCTCCACGGGCAGGATGCGGTCGGCGGTGCCGTGCAGGATCAGGGCGGGCACGTCGATCGCCGGGATGTCGGCGCGGAAGTCGGTGTACCAGGTGGCGGGGGCGGCAGCGGCGGCGTGCGAGCCGCCCCGGGCGGCCACCTGCCAGCTGTTGCGGACGGCCTCCTCGCTGATGCGGGTGCCGAGGTTCTCGTCCAGGTTGTAGAAGTCCTTGTAGAACTCGGTGTAGTAGGCGTAGCGGTCCGCCTTCACCGCGGCGATGATCCCGTCGAAGAACTCCTTGGGGGCGACGCCGTCGGGGTTGTCGTCGGACTTCAGCAGGCAGGGCTCCAGCGAGGCGAGGAAGGCGGCCTTGGCGACGCGTGCGGAGCCGTGGCGCGCGAGGTAGCGGGCGACCTCGCCGGTGCCCATGGAGAAGCCGACGAGGACGGCGTCCCGCAGGTCGAGGGTCTCCATCACGGTGTTCAGGTCGTCCGCGAAGGTGTCGTAGTCGTAGCCGGTCGTCGGCTGCGAGGACTGCCCGAAACCGCGCCGGTCGTAGGTGATCACGCGGTGGCCGGCGTCGAGCAGGACGGCGCTCTGCCGTTCCCAGGAGTGGCCGTCGAGCGGGAAGCCGTGGATGAGCACGACCGGCTGCCCGGAGCCGTGGTCCTCGTAGTACAGGTCGATGGCGGTGGAGTTCTCCTGGCCCACGGTGATGTACGGCATGGGGCGCGTCCTCGCTTCCGGGCGGCTGGTGACGGTTCGGCTTCACGCTAGGCCGCGGGGCTGCGGCCCGGTTGCCGGGGAGTGCACGGCGCCTTGCCCGTGCGTGCACATCCGCCCGGTGGCTCGCGCGGTCACTCGGGCAGCGGCCGGTCGTCCACCACGTGCTTCATCACGAGCGTGGAGTTCAGCCGCTGCACGCCGGGCAGGCGGGCGAGTTGACGGTCGTAGAGCCGCTGGAAGGCGGCCAGGTCGGTGGTGGCGACGCGCAGCAGGTAGTCCGGGTCGCCGAACAGGCGCTGTGCCTGGAGGACGTGCGGGACGGCGGCGACGCCCTCCTCGAACGCGGAGACCGTGTCGGCGTCCTCCCAGCGCAGCGTCACGAAGACCAGCGCCTCGAAGTTCAGCCCCACGGCAGCGGGGTCGACCATCGCGCGGTATCCGCGGATGGCGCCCTCGCGCTCCAGGTCGCGCAGCCTGCGGTGGCAGGGCGAGACGCTGAGCTTCACCCGGGCCGCCAGCTCGGTGACGGTGAGACGGCCGTCCCGCTGCAGCTCGGTGAGAATTTTCCGGTCCAGGGCATCCATGGAGAAGATTCTGCCTCAGATCCCGCGATCAAGGAGAAAAGAAGGGAACACCTTCGGTCCGATCCGGCCTAGCCTTCCTCTCGCACCACGGCACGTGAGAGGGATCGCTTCATGGACACGACGACGCTGGCGGCCTTCCTGGCCATGGATCTGCTGCTGGTGTCCACACCGGGCGCGGACTGGGCCTACGCCGTCACCGCGGGTCTGCGGGACCGGACCGTCGTTCCGGCGGTGGCCGGGCTGGTGGCCGGATACGCGGGCTACACCCTGCTGGCGGTCGCGGGCCTGGTGGTGCTCGTGGCCGGGTCGGCGACCCTGCTGACCGCGCTGACCGTCGCCGGGGCGGGCTATCTGGTGTGGCTCGGCGGGGGTCTCCTGCGGCAGCCGGCCGCCCCCGCTCCCGCCGGGGAGGCGAGCGGCGCGGACGGCTCCTCGGCGCTTCGGGTGATGCTCCGGGGGGCCGGGACCAGCGGGCTGAACCCGAAGGCGCTGCTGCTGTACTTCTCGCTGTTCCCCCAGTTCATCGACCCGGCAGGCGGCTGGCCCGTCGCCGGGCAGACCTGTCTGCTGGGCGCGCTGCACATGACCGTGTGCGCCGTCGTGTACCTCGCCGTCGGCGTCCTGGCCCGCAGGGTGCTGCGGGCCAGGCCGGCCGCGGCGCGGGCCGTCACCCGCGTCTCCGGCGTGCTGATGATCGGCATCGGTGCCGTGCTGCTGGCCGAGCGCGTGGCGGTCGCGTGGCCCTGAGCCGTTCCGGTGCCCGGGGACGGCGGGCGGACTCCTCCCGCCGTCCCCGCGGCCGTGCGCCGATCGCCGGCTTCCCCCCGGCCATGGACGCGCCCGCAGCGGCCGGTGGCGCGACAATCGGGGCAGGAGCCCGTGAGCGGTCGAGAGGCGTCAACCGGAGGCACCGTGGAGGGACGCGTACCGGAGGGCCTGGCGGTCGTCGTCGACGCCGGCGGGGCCGTCATGGTGTGGAGCGACGGCGCCCGCCTGCTGCTCGGGTTCGACTCCGCCGACGTGGTGGGCAGGCCCGTCACCGACCTGCTCGCCGCCGCGCTCCCGGAGTCCACGCGGCGGCATCTGGCCGACGGGCGCCGCTGGGCCGGTGAGGTGGCGCTGCGTCACCGGGACGGCGACCGCGTCGTGGTCCGGTTGCAGGGGACGCCGCTGCTGGACGCGGACGGCGGGCGGCTGTGGCTCGTGACCGGGACGGCGCCGGTGTACCGGGCCGGACCGGCCGAGCAGGCGACCCTGCCCCTGTGGGACCTCACGCTGGCCCAGCTGCCCGTGCCGGTCGCGGTCTACGACCGGGACGCCCGGCTGGTCGCCGCCAACGAGAGCATGACCGAGGTGATGGGCCGGACCGAGGAGGAGATGAAGGGCCTGACCCTGTGGGAGATCGAACCCCACCCGCCCTTCGACGCGTACGACCGCCTCCAGCGCGAGGTGCTGCGCACGGGCGAGATGATCTTCCACGAGTCGCACGACAAGGCTCCTGGCGAGACCCGGCCGCACGCCTGGTCGATGTTCATCTCTCCGCTCAAGGACGGGACCGGCGCGGTGCGGGGCGTGTCGGCGACCGTGTTCGACACGACGGAGCAGTACTGGGCCCGCCGCCGCCTGGCGGTGCTCAACGAGGCCAGCACACGCATCGGCAGCACCCTCGATGTCACCCGGACGGCCGAGGAACTCGCCGAGGTGGCCGTGACCGGCGGGTTCGCGGACTTCGTCACCGTGGACCTGCTGGAGTCCGTCGCCGTGGGCGACGAGCCCGGCCCGCTGCCGCCGGACACACCGGTGACGGTTCGGCGCACCGCGCAGCGGTCGGTGCTGGAGGGCTGCCCGGAGTCGGTGGTCCCCTCGGGCGGCACCACCCGCTACCCGGTCGGGACGCTGCCCCTGCGCACCCTGGCCGCGGGCCGGGCCACCCGGCACCGGCCGGGTGATCCGCAGCTGCGGGAGTGGCTCGGGTCGTCCACCGCCCGCGCCGAGACCGTGGCCAGGCACATGATCCACTCGGTGATGCTGGCGCCGCTGAGCGCCCGGGGCGTCACCCTGGGCCTGGTGCACTTCCTGCGGCACCGGACGGCGGAGCCGTTCAGCGAGGACGATCTGCTGCTCGCTGAGGAGATCGTCACCCGGGCGGCGGTGAGCGTGGACAACGCCCGCCGCTTCACCCGCGAGCGCCGCACGGCACTGGCGCTCCAGCGCAGCCTGCTGCCCCGGCGGCCGCCGGCGCTGGCGGCCGTGGAGGTCGCCTACCGCTATCTGCCGACCGGTTCCGGCGCGGACATCGGTGGCGACTGGTTCGACGTCATCCCGCTGTCCGGTGCCCGGGTCGCCCTGGTCGTCGGGGACGTGGTGGGACACGGCGTGCACGCCTCGGCCACGATGGGCCGGCTGCGCACCGCCGTCCGCACGCTCGCGGACGTCGATCTCCCGCCCGACGAGCTGCTCACCCAGCTGGACGATCTGGTCATCCGCCTGGACCGGGAGGAGGGCCCCGGGGTGCACGGGACGGACACGCCGTCCGGCCAGGTGGGCGCCACCTGCCTGTACGCCGTGTACGACCCGGTCTCCCGGCGCTGCACCGCGGCCCGCGCCGGGCACCCACCGCCCGCGCTGGTCACGCCCGGCGGCGCGGTGCGGCTGCTGGACCTGCCGGCCGGACCGCCGCTGGGTCTGGGCGGTCTGCCCTTCGAGGCCGTGGAGCTGCCGCTGGAGGAGGGCAGCCTGCTCGCCCTCTACACCGACGGTCTCCTCACGGCGCCGGAGCAGGGCATCGAGGACGGGGCCGCCCTGCTGTGCCGCGCGCTGGGCGAGCGGGCGGGCACCCTCGACGAGACCTGCGACCGGGTTCTGCACACCGTGCTGGACGGCAGGCCCGCCGACGACATCGTGCTGATGCTGGCCCGGACGGCCGCGCTCGACGCCGCACAGGTGCGCACCTGGCGGCTGTCACCGGAGCCGGCTGCGGTGGCCCGGGCCCGCAAGATGGCGGGTGAGCAACTGGCCGCGTGGGGCCTGCTGGAGGCCGAGTTCGCCACCGAGCTGATCGTCAGCGAACTCGTCACCAACGCCCTGCGGTACGGCGGCGCTCCCATCGAGCTGCGGCTGATCCGCGACGCGAGCCTGATCTGCGAGGTGTCCGACGGCAGCAGTACCGCACCGCACCTGCGCCGGGCCCGGGTCTTCGACGAGGGCGGGCGGGGGCTGATGCTCGTCGCACAGCTCGCCGAGCGCTGGGGCAGCCGTCAGACGGCCACCGGCAAGACCATCTGGGCCGAGCAGTCCCTGACCGCGGACGGGATGTGACGCGACCGGGGCTCCCCCGGGTTCGGCGGGACCGCGGCGGCGCAGAAGCCAAGGTGAGGACGGCGACCGGCTGGTGCGCGCCGCTTGCGACGACGCGTGCCTCCTGCGGGCACACGGCCCGCACGGGGCTTGCGGTCCCGCACCCGTGCGGGCCGATACTGGACGCCTGGCCACCCGCCGTGCCCGGGAGGGACCGCATGACCGTACGCACGGGACGCGTCGAACTGACCGCTCAGGCAGAGGAGTTGCTGCGGCGCCTCACCGCGGCGCACGGGCCGGTGATGTTCCACCAGTCCGGCGGCTGCTGCGACGGCAGCGCGCCGATGTGCTACCCGCGCGGCGAGTTCCGGGTGGGCGCCTCGGACGTCCTGCTCGGCCAGGTGGGCGGCGACACCCCGTTCTGGATGAGCGGCGACCAGTTCCGGTACTGGTCGCACACCCACCTCACCGTGGACGTCGTCCCCGGCCGGGGCAGCGGCTTCTCCCTGGAGGCCCCCGAGGGCGTCCGCTTCCTGCTGCGCTCCCGCCTCCTGACGGACGAGGAGCTGCGCCGCATCGAGTCGGAGCCACCGCTCCCGACCGGCGCCGGCGAGATCGTCTAGCGCGAGGGATCTCCCGACGGGCCGGTTCCGGCCCGCGTTTCGCCGTACGCCGGCGAATGCGCCGTGCGGTGCGGCGGCACGGCCGGGATGTCCTGGCGTGGGGAATGCGTCCCCCGCGCGAACGCGCCGCGACGGTGATGACCCCCGCGCTTCCCGTGCACCTGTGCGCCCCCTCGCAGAAAGGGTTCACCAGATCGGCGGCAGGCGCGGACCGGGCAGGGCCCGGTGAGCATCGCGTCGGTGCACCGTCACCGCTTCAGCCCGTCGACCAGGACAGGTGGTTCTCGATGAGCGGCGTCACTTCCCGGACCGAGCCGGCGTGGACGGCCGGTTCTGCACCAGGCATCTTCCATTTTTCTCAGCCACGGCATCGCCCTGGCCCGGCGACCGCTGGACTTTCTGAATTCCCTGCCCCAGCACGGCGATCTCGTCGCATTGCACCTCGGCCCCCAGCGCGCCTGGATGGTCTGCCACCCCGAGTCGGTCCACCACGTCCTCAAGGACAGCGCGACGTTCGACAAGGGAGGCCCGCTGTACGACCGGCTCGGCGCCCTGATGGGCGAGGGCCTGGTGACGTGCCGTCAGGACACCCACCGCCGCAAGCGCAGGGTGCTGCAACCCGCCTTCCGGCGCTCGCGCGTCACCGGCTGTGCCGACCTGATCGCCGAGGAGGCGGAGGCCACCTGCCGCAGCTGGCAGCCGGGGCAGGACGTCCGGGTGAGCGCCGAGATGACCGCCCTGACGACGAGGGTGATCAGCCGCGTCCTGCTGTCCGACTCGCTGGACGAGGCCACCGCCGCCGAGGTGCGGGACTGCCTGACCGTCATCGTCCGCGGCCTGTTCGTCCGCACCATCGCCCCGGTCGACGCGCTCTTCCGACTGCCCCTCCCGGCCAACCGCCGCTACCGGCGGGCCGTGGACCGCGTGCACGCGATCATCGACGCGGCCATCGCCGAGCGCACCACCGGCCCGCCCCGCGACGACGTGCTGGGCGCCCTGCTGGCGGCCGGACGCGAGGACGGTGCACGAGCGCAGGGCCGCCGAGATGACGGCCCGGGGCCGCCCGGCGCCGGCGGTGGCGCAGGAGCTGCGGATCACGGAGGAGGGCGTGCGGCGGCAACTGTCCTCGGTGTACCGCAAGCTCGGCACCGACGCGGCCGGACTGGCCGACGCGCTGGCGGCCTCCCCGCCGCCGGGACGGTGAGGGCGGCCGGGCTCACATCGGGCCGGGGGTCGCCCCGCCCTTGAGGCGTTCCAGGTCGGAGGGGCGGACCTGGATGACGACCAGGGCGATCAGGGCGGCCACGGCGGTGAAGACGGCCGCCGTGACGAACGCGGCCGAGACGCCGGCGGTGAGGATCTCGTCGGACCAGGGTTTGGGCAGCTGCCCGGTGCGCTCGAACCGCAGGCGTTCCACCGGCGTCGCCTGGCGCAGGAAGGCGGGGACCTGCTTCTCGGCCTCGTTGGTGCTGGCCGTGCCGTACATGGTCACCAGGATGGACAGGCCGAGGGAGCCGCCGACCTGCTGGGTGGCGTTGAGGAGGCCGGACGCCGCGCCCGTCTCGGGGGTGGGCACGTTGGACAGGGCCATGAGGGTCAGCGAGACGAACTCCATGCCCATGCCGAGGCTGAAGACGAGCATCGGCCCGAGGACGCTGCCGGCGTAGGTGGAGTGCACGTCGGTCAGGGTGAGCCAGGACAGTCCGGCCGCCGCCAGGATCGCGCCCATCACCATGAACGGCTTGGGTCCGTACACGGGCAGGAACCGCGAGGCCAGTCCGGCGCCGACGGCGATGACCGCGCTGACCGGCAGGAAGGCGAGACCTGCGGCCAAGGGGCTGAAGCCCAGCACGTTCTGCACGAACAGCGTCAGGAAGAAGAACATCCCGAAGATCGCGGCGGCGAGGCACAGCATGATGCCGTAGGTGCCCGCGCGGTTGCGGTCGGCGAACATGTGCAGCGGCGTGATGGGTTGTCTGGAACGCCGCTCGATCAGGATGAAGGCGATCAGGAGCACGACCGCCCCGGCGAACGAGGCCAGGGTGAGCGGATCCCGCCAGCCGTCCTGCGCGGCCCGGATGAACCCGTAGACGAGCAGCACCATGCCCGCGGTGGAGGTGAGGGCGCCGACGATGTCGAAGCGCCCGGGATGGCGCTCGGACTCGCGGATCCACTTGGGGGTGGCGAGCACGATGAGCAGGCCGATGGGCACGTTGACGAACAGCACCCACCGCCAGTTGAGCCACTCCACCAGCATCCCGCCCGCCAGCAGGCCGATCGCGCCGCCGCCCGCCGAGACCGCGGCGAAGACCCCGAACGCGCGGTTGCGTTCCGGTCCCTCGCGGAACGTGGTGCTGATCAGGGCGAGGGAGGTCGGGGAGGCGATGGCACCGCCGACGCCCTGGAGGGCGCGTGCGCCGAGGAGTTGGCCGGGGTTCTGGGCGAACCCGCCGAGCAGGGAGGCGAACACGAAGAGCAGCACGCCGAAGACGAACACCCGCCGCCGGCCCAGGATGTCACCGGCCCGGCCGCCGAGGAGCAGCAGGCCGCCGAAGGTGAGCGTGTAGGCGTTCACCACCCACGACAGGCTCGTGGTGGAGAACTCGAGGCTGCTCTGGATGTGCGGCAGGGCGATGTTGACGATGGTGATGTCGAGAACCACCATCAGCTGGCACGAGGCGATGACCAGAAGCGCCATGACGTTTCCGCCACCACCGGTCTGCTTGGTGGTGGTCGCCTGTGGTGCGGCCGGCTGCGGGCTGCTGCCTGCGGTGTCCACCGTTCGACGGTACGCCCGCCCCAGGGGCCTCACCACTCGACCGGACGCGCGGGCGGCCCGACCTGAAATCCGCGGTGCGGGCGGCGATAATCCGAGCGTGATCCGCGTTCTGCTCGTCGAGCACACCCGTCTCGTGCGGGGAGCGTTCGCCGCCCTGCTGTCGCACGAGGACGACATCGAGGTCGTCGCCGAGGCCGACGGCGAGGGGGACGTGCTCGCCCGCGCGGTGGCGTGCCGGCCGGACGTGGCCGTGATCGACGTGGACTCCCGCGAGGGCGAGGAACTGGCGGTCCGGGGTGAGCTGCGGGAGCGGCTGCCGGAGTGCCGGATGCTGCTGGTGATGGCCTCGACGACACCCGAGCGGCTGCGCCGCATGCTGGATCTGCACGCCGCCGGTGTCATCAGCACCAACGCCCCGCCGGACCGGCTGGTGTACGGGGTCCGCAAGCTGGTGCGGGGGCAGCGCTTCGTCGACCCGGAGTTCGCACTGGCCGCGCTGGACGCGGGCGTGAACCCGCTGACGCCGCGCGAGGTGGAGGTGCTGCGGCTGACCGCCGACGGCACGCCCACGCGGGAGATCGCCGAGCGGCTGTGCCTGTCCGTGGCGACGGTCCGCAACCACCTGTCGGCGATCACGCGCAAGACGGGCGGCCGCAACCGCATCGACGCCATCCGGATCGCCACCGAGTCGGGCTGGGTCTGAGCGCCCGCCCCCCTGCCGCCCCTGCTACGGGTGTCCGGGTCTCCAGGTGTCCGGGTGTCCGGGTGTCCGGGTGTCCGGGAGCGCCCCTGAACGCCCCCGGACAGAGGAACGGCCGGGCAGGTCATCGAGGTGTACCTGCCCGGCCCCCGCGGGCCCTCGCGCCCTGTCCCGGGATCTGCCACGAGCATGGCAGAGCGGGCACGGCGCCGACCAGCACCGTTTGTCACGCCTTCGACGTGAAGCCGTCATCGGCCACCCGGGAGGAACGCCGGTACGGGATGGGCGTTCGGTTCGCCCGGGGGCGAGGACGCGGCGGGGTCAGCCCAGGAAGCTCAGCCGCACCGTGCGGTCCGGGTTGTCCTTGTTGGTGTCCACCAGACACACCGACTGCCAGGTGCCCAGCTGCAGCCGGCCGTCGACGACCGGCAGGGTCGCGTGCGGCGGGACGAGGGCGGGCAGGACGTGGTCCCGGCCGTGGCCCGGGCTGCCGTGCCGGTGCTGCCAGCGGTCGTCGGCGGGCAGCAGGGTGTGCAGCGCGGACAGCAGGTCGTCGTCGCTGCCGGCACCGGTCTCGAGGACGGCGATCCCGGCGGTGGCGTGCGGCACGAAGACGTTGAGCAGGCCGTCGCGGCCGGCGGCGGCCTCGCGCAGGAAGGACTCGCACTCGCCGGTGATGTCGAGGACCCTCTCCGCGGATCCGGTGCTGACGTTCAGGACTCGAGTGGTGAAGGCATCAGACATGCCCTCCATCCTGGCCCATGCGTCCGCCGCCTCCGGGGCGCCCCGCCCGTCGGGAAGATCCACGCCCCCGGGACCGTTGGTAGAAATGTGAACAACCCGCGTGAGGTCGAGACCGTTGTCATCGGCGCCGGCCAGGCCGGTCTGGCGGCCGCCTACCACCTGCGGCGCTCCGGCTTCGAGCCGGACCGCGACTTCGTGGTGCTCGACCACTCCCCCGGCCCCGGGGGCGCCTGGCAGTTCCGCTGGCCGTCGCTCACGTACGGCAGGGTGCACGGGATGCACGCGCTGCCGGGCATGGAGCTCACGGACGCGGACCCGGGGCGGCCGTCCGCCGAGGTGATCAGCGAGTACTTCGACCGGTACGAGCGGGCCTTCGACCTGCGGGTCAGGCGCCCCGTCGGGGTGCGGGCCGTGCGCGAGGGCACGGGCGGCCGGCTGCTGGTGGAGACCTCGGACGGCGCCTGGTCGACGCGGACGCTGGTCAACGCCACCGGCACCTGGGACCGGCCGTTCTGGCCGCGCTACCCCGGCCAGGAGACCTTCCGCGGGCGGCAGCTGCACACCGCGCAGTACCCCGGGCCCGAGCAGTTCACCGGGCAGCGGGTCGTCGTGGTGGGCGGCGGAGCCTCGGGCACCCAGCACCTGCTGGAGATCGCCGGGTACGCGGCGTCCACCACCTGGGTGACCCGCCGCCCGCCCGTGTTCCGCGAGGGTCCGTTCGACGAGGGCGCCGGCCGGGCCGCGGTCGCGCTCGTCGAGGAGCGGGTCCGGCAGGGACTGCCGCCCCGCAGCGTCGTCTCGGTCACCGGGCTGCCGCTGAACGACGCGATCCGGCAGGGCATCGAGGACGGGGTGCTGGACCGGCAGCCGATGTTCGACCACATCACCCCGGCAGGCGTGGAGTGGAAGGACGGCCGGCACGTCGACGCCGACGTCATCCTCTGGGCCACCGGTTTCCGCGCCGCGATCGACCACCTCGCCCCGCTGCGGCTGCGCGGCCCCGGCGGCGGCATCCGCATGGAGGGCACGCGCACGGCCGCGGACCCGCGGGTCCACCTGGTCGGCTACGGTCCCTCGGCCAGCACGATCGGAGCCAACCGCGCGGGCCGTGCGGCGATCCGCGACATCAGGCGGTTGCTGAGCCGGGAGCCCGCCGCGGCGTAGCCCGTCCGCCCTCGCCTCATCCGGCCGCCCGTGCCCCGGCGCTCTTCTGGTGGGCGTTGAACTCCGCGACGTTGCGCTGGTGTTCCTGGTAGTCGGCGGTGAAGCGGGTGTCGCCCGGGCGGACCGTGACGAAGTACAGCCAGTCGCCGGGGGGCGGGTTGACGGCCGCGCGCATCGCTTCCTCGCCGGGGTTGTCGATGGGCGTCGGCGGCAGCCCCATGCGCTGGTACGAGTTGTAGGGGCTGTCCATCCGGGTGTCGCGCAGCGTCGTACGGAGGGTGGAGCGGCCGAGGGCGTAGTTGAGGGTGGAGTCCATCTGCAGCGGCATGCCGCGCTCCAGGCGGTTGAAGACGACCCGGGCGACCTTCCCCATGTCCGCCTTGGTGGCCGCCTCCGCCTGGACGATGCTGGCGATGGTGACGGCCTGGTAGACGTTCATGGCGTTGCGCTGCGCCCCCGCGGCGATGGGCGCGCCGTTGAACTTCTCGTTGGCGGTGTCGACCATCAGCGTCAGCAGCTTCTCGGGCGTCGTCTTCCCGCCCAGCGGGTAGGTCGCCGGGAAGAGGTAGCCCTCGGGGTTGCCGTCGGCGTCGTTCGGCAGTTTCAGCGCGGCCTTGGCGACGACCTTCTTCGTGCTGCCCGCGGGCAGTTCGAGGGCCTTGTCGACGGCCGTGTAGACCTGCGTCGCGCGCCAGCCCTCCGGGACGACCAGGGCCGTGGGCCGGGGGTCCTCCTCGGGAGTCAGCGTCAGCAGCGGCACCGCCACGGCGGTACCGACCACGACGGCTCCGGTCGCGACGAGGGCGATGCGGCCCCGGCGCGTCAGTCGAATCGTGCTCCGTGGCGGAGTGTTCTTCTGCATGCGGGCACGGTAACCCGCATACCGTCACAAACCCGGCATATTTTCATTTTGTCGGTTGCAGTTGGGCGTCCCGGCGTACCAGCGCGGCGTACCGGCCGTCCTGTTCCAGCAGTTGTTCGTGGGTGCCGCGCTCGACCGCACGTCCCGCGTCGAGGACGACGATCTGGTCGGCGCCCCGCACGGTGGAGAGCCGGTGGGCGATGGTCAGCGTGGTGCGGTTCGCCGTCAGGGCGTCGATCGCGTCCTGGACGGCCGCCTCGGTCCGGGTGTCCAGCGCGCTGGTCGCCTCGTCGAGGATGAGGACCGGCGGGTCGCGCAGGATGGTGCGGGCGATGGCCAGGCGCTGCTTCTCGCCGCCGGAGAAGCGGTGCCCGCGCTCGCCGACGACGGTGTCGTAGCCGTCGGGCAGGGAGGCGATGTGGTCGTGGATCTGGGCCGCCTCCGCCGCCCGCCGGAGTTCCTCGTCGGTCGCGTCCGGCTTGGCGAAGCGCAGGTTGTCGGCGACCGAGGCGTGGAAGAGGTACGTCTCCTGCGAGACGACGCCGACCGCCCGGGCCAGGGTGTCGAAGTCGAGGTCGCGCACGTCGACCCCGTCGAGGGTGACGCGCCCGCCGGTCACGTCGTACAGGCGGGGCACCAGGTAGCCGAGCGTCGACTTGCCGGCCCCGGTCGGGCCGACCAGGGCCAGACTGCTCCCCGCCGGCACGGTGAGGTCGATGCCGTCCAGGATCGGGCCGCCCTTGTCGCCGTAGCCGAAGGAGACGCCCTCGAAGCGGATCTCGCCCTTGACGCGGTCGAGACGGACCGGATCGGGGCGCTCGGTGATGTCGACCGGCAGGTCGAGGTACTCGAAGATGCGCTGGAAGAGGGCGAGCGAGGTCTGGATCTGCACGCCGGTCGACAGCAGGCTCACGGCCGGGCGGAACAGGCCCTGCTGGAGCGAGACGAATGCCACGATCGTGCCGATGGACACCTTGGGACCGCCCATCTGGAGGGCCATGCCGGCGGTCCAGTAGATGACGGCGGGCAGGGCAGCCATGACGATGGTGATGACGGCCATGCGCCACCGGCCGGCCATGCTGGAGCGCACCTCCAGGTCGACGAGTTCCTCGGACTCCTCGGCGAAGGACTTCGTGAGGGAGTCGGAGCGGCCCATCGTCCGCCCGAGCAGGATGCCGCTGACCGAGAGCGACTCGGTGACGGTGGCAGCCATGGCGGCCATCTGCTTCTGGCGCCGGGTGGTGATCTTCCGGCGTTCGTCGCCGACCCGGCGGCTGATCCACACGAAGACCGGCAGCAGCACCAGCGAGACGATCGTCAGCCGCCAGTCCAGGGCGATCATCGCGACGATGGTGGCGACCACGCTGGTCAGGTTGGAGACCAGGGAGGTCGCCGTGGAGGTGACGGTGGCCTGCATGCCGCCGATGTCGTTGGCGATGCGGGACTGCACCTCGCCCGTGCGGGTGCGCGTGAAGAACGCCAAGGACATCCGCTGGAGCCGGCCGTACACGGCGGTGCGCAGGTCGTGCATGACGCGCTGTCCGACGGTCGTGGAGATCAGGGTCTGCAGGACCCCGAAGACGCTGGTGAGGACGGCGCCGAGGATCATCCCGAGGGCGAGCAGGCTGAGCAGGCCGGTGCGCCCCTGGGGGATCGCGACGTCCAGGATCTCCTTCAGCAGGAAGGGCGTGGCGACCGAGACGAGCGACGCGGCGCCGACCAGCAGGCCGACGACGGCGAGGCGGCCCCGGTAGGGGCGGAACAGGGCGAGGATGCGGCGGACCTGCCGGGGCTGCTCCTGCATGCCGTCGGGCGGGGTCCAGGCGATGGCGTGGTCGGGACGCATGGGCTCCTTCGCGGGTGTGTCGCCGGGGCGTGGCGGGTGGCGGGTCGGATCGTAGTTCATTGTTACCTAGACTCACAATGAACGTCATCCTGATATTGTTCCCCGCATGACCATGCCCGACCCCGACGGACCGCTCGCCGAGCAGTTGCTGCGGCTCACCCGCCGGGTGCACCGCATCCAGAAGCGCCATCTGCAGCAGCGCGAGCTGGGCGTCACACCCGCCCAGTCACGTCTGCTGCGCACGCTCGCGCACTGGGGTTCGCCGCCGCGCATGGCCGATCTCGCGGAGCGGCTCGAAGTGGTGCCGCGCGCCGTGACGACCCTGGTGGACGGGCTGGAGGCGAGCGGGCTGGTGCGACGCGTGCCCGATCCCGCGAACCGGCGCGTGATCCGCATCGAGCTCACGGACGAGGGCCGGTCCACGCTGCGCGAGCTGCACGCCGTGCGCAGGTCGGCGGCGGAGGAGATCCTCGCTCCGCTGACGGGGGATCAGCGCGAGACGCTGGGCGCGCTGCTGGACACGCTGATCGACGGGGCACCGGCGGAGCGCTGCTGACGGGGGCGGGACGCTGCTGACGGGCGTCGACCGCTGCTGGCGGGCGCTGGGCGCGGACGCGACACGGTGCGGGTGCAGGGGAGCACGGTGGTTCACGGTGGTTGCCGTGCACCCCGGCACCGTTCAGGTCAGCACCGGCGGCGGTCCCGCGTGAGCATCCATCCACCTCGCGGCACTCCACATCGCTGGAATCCTCATCTGGTCCACGAGGTGACTCAGCGCCTCAGGCAACCGCTCGAACAACCGCCGAGGTCAGGGTGATAGCGGCCGTTGCACCCAAGAGCAGAGCGGTGATCGCCCCCGTTCGGCCGACGCCCTGCTCGAACGGGACACTCGGCACCACCTTGTGCAGCACAGGCGCAACTACCGCCAAGAGACCGAAGCCGACGCCAAGACGCCAGTACGTCCCGCCTGAGCACGAATCATGGAAGCGACCTCCGCAACCACTCGGTTCCACGGTGAAGCCCGTCACGACGAGGAACAACGCGCTGGCGTACACCGCGCCGAACAGCATCGTCACGGCAAAGTCGATACGCCTCGCTCTCGCAGAGCTGATGCCGTCACCTGCCACGTCGCCCCCCCAAGCGCGCTGAACCAAGAGCGCGGAGTCTACTGGGTCGATGCGGCGCCCCGTCAGCGACGGAAGGTCGTCAGATCCCAAGGAACGCCCTAGGCCGCCAGGTCGGCCCTGTCGCCCATCACCACCACAGGATGCTGTCGCGGGTCGAGCGTGCGCAGCAGGTACTTCATCGCCGACTCGGACACGCTGACGCAGGCCGACGTGCCGCTGCCGTGGTCCATGTGCAGCCAGATCCCGCCCCCCTTCTCCTGACCTTCCGGCCGGGTCGGGTCGTTGGGCGGGGTGCCCTTGACGCGGTTGTAGTCGATGGCGATGACGTAGTCGAAGTCGTGCCAGTGCGACTTGGCCCACCAGCGCGGGGCGGCGAAGGCGGCGGAGCGTGTGTACGGGAGCCCGGAGCCCGGGTCCGGCAGCACGCCGCCTGCGTCGCTGAGGGTGAACACGCCCACGGGGCTGCGGTCGTCGTCCTCGTGGTGGTCGGTGGTCCAGCCCTTCTTGCCGTTGTGCCCGGCCCAGTCGCGCTCCCGCTGCCAGGCCGAGCCGTGCTTGGTGTACAGGACGACCTTGGAGTCGGCGGAGTTCTTGCCGTCGCCGTAGACCGCGACGACCTGGCGGGATCCGGACGGGATCTGCCTCTGGAGCCGGTCGCCGACACCGGGGATGCGGGTCGGATCGGCCGTGGTCGCGTGGGGGCGTGTCGCCGGGCGCCCGGTGTCCGTCCGGCCGTCCTTCGCGCCGCCGCACGCGGACAGAGCCGTCACGAGGGAGGCGACGACCGCCGTCGCGGCCACCGCTCGTCGTACGCCACCACTGTGCATCGCTCCGTTGTTCATCGCCCCATGGTCGCACCCGCGCTCCGGCGAGGACGGGCCGAGGTCGCACGGGCGGCCGGTTGCGTGCGGTGGACGGAAAACCGTTTGCCTCCGACCGCGTCGCACCGCGAACCTGTCACGGTTTGCTGCCTTCGGTCCGCACCCTCTCGTCCCCTCCCCTCGCCCTCCTCTCCCCCTCGCTCTCGCCCTCGCACCTCGTCCTCACCCCTTTCCGCCTGACACGAGCCACTGGGACGTCATGAAGATCCAAGACCTTCCGTACCCCGACCCGGGCGTGCCGGACGCGCGTTCGGGTTCCCGCTTCCTGTGGTGGCTGTTCCGCAACCAGCTCGGCGGGCAGACGAAGGCACTGGCCTGGGGCCTGCTGCACTTCGGCTGCGTCGCCGCGCTGCCGTTCTGCGTGGGCGTCGCCGTGCAGGCCGTCGTCGACCGGTCCGGGTCGCAACTCGCCCTGGCGGGCGGTCTGCTGGCGCTGGCCTGCGCCGGAAGCGCGGTCGGCGACACCTTCCTGCACCGCGCGGCCGTCACCAACTGGATCACCGCGGCTGCCCGGGTCCAGCAGCTCCTCGCCCGCAAGGCCGCACGGCTGGGCTCGGCGCTGACCCGGCGGGTGGCGGCCGGCGAGGTCGTGGCGGTCTCCACGGGGGACGTGGAGAAGATCGGCTGGTTCGTCGAGGCGCTGTCCCGGTTCACCGCGGCCGTGGTCACCGTCGTGCTGGTCTGCGCAGCGCTACTGGTGCACCAGCCCGCGCTCGGCGTGGTCGTCGCCCTGGGGCTGCCCGTGGTGGCCCTCGCCGTGCTCCCGCTCCTTCCGCGCGCCACCCGGCGGGCCGACGTGCAGCGCGAGAAGGCGGGCCGCGCCACCGAGCTCGCCTCCGACACCGTCGCCGGTCTGCGCGTCCTGCGCGGCATCGGCGGCGAGGAGCTGTTCCTCGACCGCTACCGCGACGCCTCCCAGGAGGTCCGGCACGCGGCCGTGCGCAGCGCCCGTATGTGGTCCCTGATCGCCGCGATCCAGGTGCTGCTGCCCGGGCTGCTGCTCGTCGGCCTCGTCTGGTACGGCGTGGACCTGGCACGCCAGGGCCGGATCACGGTCGGCGAACTGGTCACCGTCTACAGCTCGGTGATGATCCTCAGCTACCCGCTGCGCCACTTCGAGGAGATCGCCATGGCGTACTCCTTCTCCCGCCCCTCCGCACGACGGGCCGCGGGCGTGCTGGCGCTGGAACGGGCCACGGACAGCACGGGCACACGGGCGGCCGGTTCCCGCTCGGCGGACCTGCATTCCCTCTCGGGGGACCTGCATTCTGTCTCGGGGGACCTGTACGACCCGCAGACCGGGCTGCTCGCCCCCGCCGGGCGTCTCACGGCGGTGGTGTGCGGTGACCCGGACGCGGCGGGCCGGCTGGCGGAACGCCTGGGCGGGCACCCGTCGCAGCAAGGCACCTCCGCGCTGCTCGGCGGCGTCCCGCTCGACGAACTCCCGCTGGACGACGCCCGGTCGGCGGTCCTCGTCCAGGACAAGGACCCGGTGCTGCTGTCGGGCACACTGCGGGAGCTGCTCGACGTACCCGCCTCGGGCAAGGTCGAGCTCCAGCGGGCCCTGACGGCCGCGCAGTGCGACGACGTGCTGGCGGCGCTGGCACAGGGCTCGCTGGAGGCCGCCGATCCCATGGACGCGCGGATCACCGAGCGCGGCCGGTCCCTGTCCGGCGGTCAGCGGCAGCGGCTCGCCCTAGCCCGCTCACTGGTCACCGACCCGCAGGTCCTCGTGCTCGACGAACCGACCTCGGCGGTCGACTCGCACACCGAGGCCCGGATCGCCGCGGGCCTGCGGGACGTGCGCGCCGGGCGTACGACCGTGGTGTTCACCTCCTCCCCGCTGCTGCTGGACCGGGCGGACGGGGTGGTGTTCCTGCACGGCGGCGAGGTGGTGGCGGCCGGGACGCACCGCGAGCTGCTCCGGGGCGAGCCCCGCTACCGGTCGGTGGTCACCCGCGAGACGGACGACGAGGCCGCGCGGGACACGACGGCCCCTTCGGCCGTGCTGCGGGCGGAACTCACCGGGGCGGACATGCTGCGGAAACTGGAAGAGATCGAGGAGAAGGCATGATCGGCGTCGCACCACCGGCCTACGACCCGGCGGCCCCGACGACGGCGAGCACCCTGCCGGTCGGTGCCCCCGCGACCGTCCGCGCCTACGTCACCGAGCTGCTGCGCCGGCACCGGCGCGCGTTCGCGGCCCTGGTCGCCGTGAACACCGTGGCCGTCATCGCCTCCATGGCCGGACCGTGGCTGCTGGGCGGGCTCGTGGAGCGGGTCTCCGACGGGACCCGGGAACTGCGCCTGGAACTCACCGCGGGCCTTTTCCTGGGCGCGCTGCTCGTGCAGGCCCTGTTCGTCCGCCAGGTGCGGCTGCGCGGCGCGATGCTGGGCGAGCGGATGCTGGCCGACCTGCGGGAGGACTTCCTCGTCCGGTCGGTCGGGCTGCCGCCCGGTGTGCTGGAACGGGCCGGCACCGGCGACCTGCTGTCGCGGATCACCACCGACATCGACCGGCTCGGCAACGCCATGCGCGAGGCCGTGCCGCAGCTGTCGATCGGTGTGGTGTGGGTGGTCCTGCTGATGGGTGGGCTGGTCGTCACCGCGCCGCCGCTGGCCCTCGCCGTCCTGGTCGCCCTGCCGCTGCTGGTCGCCGGCTGCCGCTGGTACTTCCGCCGGGCGCCCGCGGCGTACCGTTCGGAGGCCGCCGGGTACGCCGCCGTGGCCGCCGCCTTGGCCGAGACCGTCGACGCCGGGCGCACGGTCGAGGCACACCGCCTCGGCGACCGCCGCATCGCCCTGTCGGAGCGCCGCATCCAGGAGTGGACCGCCTGGGAGCGGTACACGCTGTGGCTGCGCTCGGTGCTCTTCCCCGTCATCAACGTCACCCACTTCACCGTCCTGGGCGCGGTGCTCATGATCGGGGGCGTGTTCGCCCTGCAGGGGTGGATCGACGTCGGCCAGCTCACCACCGGCGCGCTCATCGCCCAGATGCTCGTCGACCCGGTCGGGCTGATCCTGCGCTGGTACGACGAGCTCCAGGTCGCCCAGGTCTCCCTGGCCCGGCTGGTGGGCGTGCGGGACATCGAGCCCGACCAAGGCGATCGCACCGTGGCGCCGGAGGGACGGCACGTGCACGCCGACCGGGTGCACTTCGGGTACCTGGAGGGCGTGGACGTCCTGCGCGAGGTGTCATTGCAGGTCGCCCCCGGCACGCGGCTGGCCCTGGTCGGTCCCTCGGGCGCGGGCAAGTCCACGCTGGGGCGGCTGCTCGCCGGCATCTACGCGCCCCGGGACGGCCGGATCACCCTGGGCGAGGCCGAACTGTCCCGGATGCCCGCCGAACGCGTCCGCGAGCACGTGGCGCTGGTCAACCAGGAGCACCACGTCTTCGTGGGCTCCCTGCGCGACAACCTCCGGCTGGCCAGGTCCGGAGCCGTCGACGCCGAGCTGTGGGCCGCGCTGGGGGCCGTCGACGCGGACGGCTGGGCCCGGGCCCTGGAGGACGGCCTGGACACCGAGGTCGGCTCGGGCGGCCTGGGCCTCACGCCCGCCCAGGCCCAGCAGATCGCGCTGGCCCGCCTGGTGCTGGCCGACCCGCACACCCTGGTCCTCGACGAGGCGACGTCCCTGCTCGACCCGCGTGCCGCCCGCCACCTGGAACGTTCCCTGGCCCGGGTCCTCGACGGCCGCACGGTCGTCGCCATCGCCCACCGGCTGCACACCGCGCACGACGCGGACGTCATCGCCGTGGTCGAGAACGGGCGGATCAGCGAACTGGGCAGCCATGACGAACTGGTCGCGGCGGACGGCGCGTACGCGTCGCTGTGGCGGTCCTGGCACGGCTGAGGGGCGACGGGGCGCAGCCGCCGCCGACGCCTGGCGTTGCGGGGTCCCGCGGCTCGGTGGAACTCTGGAAACAGGCACCGGCTCGGGGAACGCCCGAGGGGCCGCGACAGCAGCGGCACCCCGGCGGGCCCGGATCCCGCCGGGGGCGCCGGCACCTGCCCCGTCCGGTGCGGCGGCGGCCCGGCGCGGGCCCTGGTGCGAGCGGGCCCGTCCCACCCCCTGGAGGTACCCGTGAGCAGCTCCGACGGCTGGGGAGACGACGTCTACCAGCCGGAACAGAACGAGCAGAGAGAGGACACGGGGGTGCTCGACTCCGAGGACACCCTGGACTACGACGGAGTCGACGATCCTCTCGACCGGGGCTGGTCCCCTCCGGAGCGGCCCTGGGCCGTCGAGCACCTGGGCGTCACGGCGGCCGAACGGCTGCGCGGGGAGACACTCGACCAGCGGCTCGCGGAGGAGCTGCCGGACGGCGCGGCCGACGACGGCGACGGGATCGGGGACTGCGCGGGCACCGACGGGGAACTGCTGGACAACGAGGTCGGCGCGGCCCGCTCCGGCCGGCTGGTCGCCCCCGACGAGGGCGCCCACGAGGAGGAGGCCGCGCTGGTCGCCCTGGACGTGGGCATCGACGGTGCCGCGGCGTCGGCCGAGGAGGCCGCGGTGCACATCGTCGACGAGGACACCCTGCCCGGCTGATCCAGGGCTCCGCCCCGCCGCCCGCCCCGAGCTCTCCGTCACCTCAGTCGCCCGAGGAGCATCCATGCAGCAGGACAAGCACCCCGACTACCACCCCGTCGTCTTCCGCGACCGCGCCGCCGGGTACGCGTTCCTCACCCGGTCCACCGCCACCAGCGACCAGACCATCGAGTGGGACGACGGTGAGACCTACCCGGTGGTGGACGTGGAGATCTCCTCGGAGAGCCACCCCTTCTACACGGGCAAGGCCCGCACGGTGGACACGGAGGGCCGCGTCGCCGCGTTCGAGCGGCGCTACGGCGGCAGCGGCTGAGCTCCCGCGGCCGGCCACCGCCGGTCGGGCCGCACGGGCCACCCGCTGCCCGCACGCCCGCACGCCCGCACGCCCGCGAGGCGGTCAGATCACGTTGAGCGCCGCCGCGCAGCCCACCCCGCCGAGCAGCATGAACACCGGCATCAGTACCTTCAGCTCCACCCAGCTGCCCGCCCGGAAGCGCATGAACTTCGGCGGACCGACCGGGTACCAGCGCTTGCGGCCGACGGGGATGGGCCACAGGATCGGGCAGCCGGAGACGGTGAGGGCGTCGCCGATGTCGTGCACGATCGCGCCGAGCACGACCGGCAGCCCCAGCCACAGGTACTCCTGGCCCGGTGCGGTGAACAGCCAGTCCGCGCCGTTGCCCGGCTGGTCCAGCACGCCCGCGAGGATCCACGCGGTGGTCGCGGCCAGGAGCCACACCAGGACCTCGCTGCTGGAGCCCCGGGTGGCACGCCACAGCAGGCCCTCGATGGCCAGCACCATGTGCACGAAGAGGATCGCCAGGACGCCCCAGCGGTCGCCGGTGAGGGCCACCACCGACGTGCCCGCCCCGATCAGCACCGCCCACAGCCAGGTGTGGGTGAGCGTGCGGTGCCCGCCGGAGCGGCGCGGGTCGCCCTGCTTCTTCGTCGCCTTGTAGACGGCGTAGGACAGCTTGTCGACGATCTCGCACAGCCAGCGCGACACCGGCCCGAAGGACCGGGAGATCGTGGCCGCCTTGTGGTCGAGGTCCGGGGCGAGGGCGGCACCGGCGCAGATCAGCGCGCCGACCAGGAGGACCGGCCAGGGCATCGTGTGCCCGGCGGCGGCCGAGGCCGCACCTACGCCGAGCCAGGCGGCGGCGCCCGACAGTGAGTGTGCTGGTCCCATCATGGCCGTTGCCCGCCCCATTCCTCATGTGCCGCTGTCCAGTTGACCGGGAGCGCCGACGCGCGGTCGGCGCCCCAGCGTAGCGTTCGTGATCTTCGGGACCGCAGCCGATTCCCGCATCGGGCACCGGGCCAGGCAAGATGGGGGCGTGACCCTCATCGATCAGCTGCCGCGGACCGCCGACCCCGACGCCCTGTACGAAGCCTTCGAGTCGTGGGCCGGCGAGCGGGGGCTCACGCTCTACCCCCACCAGGAGGAGGCGCTGATCGAGGTGGTCTCCGGCGCGAACGTGATCGTGTCGACGCCCACCGGGTCCGGCAAGAGCATGATCGCGGCGGGCGCGCACTTCGCGGCCCTCGCGCGCGACGAGGTCACCTTCTACACCGCCCCGATCAAGGCGCTGGTGTCGGAGAAGTTCTTCGAACTGTGCAAGATCTTCGGCACCGAGAACGTCGGCATGCTCACCGGCGACGCCTCGGTCAACGCCGACGCCCCCGTCATCTGCTGCACCGCCGAGGTCCTCGCGTCGATCGCGCTGCGCGACGGCAAGGACGCGGACGTCGGCCAGGTCGTGATGGACGAGTTCCACTTCTACGCGGAGGGCGACCGCGGCTGGGCCTGGCAGATCCCGATCCTGGAGCTGCCGCAGGCGCAGTTCGTGCTGATGTCGGCGACGCTCGGTGACGTGTCCTTCTTCGAGAAGGACCTCACCCGCCGCACCGGCCGCCCCACAGCGGTGGTCCGTTCGGCCACCCGCCCGGTGCCCCTGTCCTACGAGTACCGCTACACCCCTCTCACCGAGACGCTCACCGACCTGCTCCAGGCGCGGCAGGCGCCCGTCTACATCGTGCACTTCACCCAGGCCCAGGCGGTGGAGCGGGCGCAGGCGCTGATGAGCATCAACATGTGCTCGAAGGAGGAGAAGGAGCAGATCGCCGACCTGATCGGCAACTTCCGCTTCACCACCAAGTTCGGCCGCAACCTCTCCCGTTACGTCCGGCACGGCATCGGTGTGCACCACGCCGGCATGCTGCCCAAGTACCGCCGCCTGGTGGAGAAGCTCGCGCAGGCCGGCCTGCTGAAGGTCATCTGCGGCACCGACACCCTCGGCGTCGGCGTCAACGTGCCCATCCGCACGGTGCTGTTCACGGCCCTCACCAAGTACGACGGCACGCGTGTCCGCACCCTGCGCGCCCGGGAGTTCCACCAGATCGCGGGCCGCGCCGGGCGGGCCGGTTTCGACACCGAGGGCTTTGTCGTCGCCCAGGCGCCCGAGCACGTCGTGGAGAACGAGAAGGCCCTCGCCAAGGCCGGCGACGACCCGAAGAAGCGCCGCAAGGTCGTCCGGAAGAAGGCCCCCGAGGGGTTCGTCGCCTGGTCCGAGCAGACCTTCGAGAAGCTCATCGCCTCCGAGCCGGAGCCGCTGACCTCGCGGTTCCGCGTGACGCACACCATGCTGCTGTCGGTCATCGCCCGGCCCGGCAACGCCTTCGAGGCCATGCGCCACCTCCTGGAGGACAACCACGAGCCGCGCAAGCAGCAACTGCGGCACATCCGCCGGGCGATCGCCATCTACCGCTCGCTGCTCGACGGCGGCATCGTCGAGAAGCTCGACCAGCCGGACGCCGAGGGCCGCATCGTCCGCCTCACGGTCGACCTCCAGCAGGACTTCGCCCTCAACCAGCCGCTGTCCACCTTCGCCCTGGCCGCCTTCGAACTGCTCGACCCCGAGTCGCCGTCGTACGCGCTGGACATGGTGTCCGTCGTGGAGTCGACCCTGGACGACCCGCGGCAGATTCTCGCCGCGCAGCAGAACAAGGCGCGCGGCGAGGCCGTGGCCCAGATGAAGGCGGACGGTGTCGAGTACGAGGAGCGCATGGAGCGGCTCCAGGACATCACCTACCCCAAGCCCCTGGAGGAACTGCTCTTCCACGCGTACAACACGTACCGCAAGAGCCACCCCTGGGTCGGCGACCACCCGCTGTCGCCGAAGTCGGTCATCCGGGACATGTACGAACGCGCCCTGTCCTTCACCGAGTTGGTCTCCCACTACGAGCTGGCCCGCACCGAGGGCATCGTGCTGCGCTACCTCGCCAGCGCCTACAAGGCCCTCGACCACACCGTCCCCGACGATCTGAAGTCCGAGGATCTGCAGGACCTGATCGAGTGGCTGGGCGAGATGGTGCGCCAGGTCGACTCCAGCCTGCTCGACGAGTGGGAGCAGCTCGCCAACCCGGAGGAGATGACCGCCGAGGAGGCCCAGGAGAAGGCCGACGAGGTCAAGCCCGTCACCGCCAACGCGCGGGCCTTCCGGGTCCTGGTCCGCAACGCCATGTTCCGCCGGGTCGAACTGGCCGCCCTCGACCAGGTCGGCGAGCTGGGCGAGATGGACGCCGAGTCCGGCTGGGACGCCGAGACGTGGGGCGAGGCCATGGACGCGTACTGGGACGAGTACGACGACCTCGGCACCGGTCCCGACGCCCGCGGGCCGAAGCTGCTCATCATCGAGGAGGAGCCGGAGAACGCCCTGTGGCGGGTCCGGCAGATCTTCCACGACCCGAACGGCGACCACGACTGGGGCATCAGCGCCGAGATCGACCTCACCGCTTCGGACGCCGAGGGCCGCGCGGTCGTCCGCGTCACCGATGTCGGCCAGCTCTGACCGGCCCGGCAGCAGCAGCGAACACAGGAGAACCGTCCCATGACGACGAACCCCGCCGAGAGTCTCGTCGACCTGCTCGACCTGGAGCAGATCGAGGTCGACATCTTCCGCGGCCGCAGCCCCGACGAGTCCTTGCAGCGGGTCTTCGGCGGGCAGGTGGCGGGCCAGGCGCTGGTCGCCGCCGGCCGCACCACGGAGGGCGACCGGCCCGTGCACTCGCTGCACGCCTACTTCCTGCGGCCGGGCCGGCCGGGCGTGCCGATCGTCTACCAGGTGGAGCACGTGCGCGACGGGCGCTCCTTCACCACCCGGCGGGTCACCGCCGTGCAGCAGGGCCGAACGATCTTCAATCTCACCGCGTCCTTCCACAAGCCGGAGGAGGGCAGCTTCGAGCACCAGCTGCCGCCGGCCCGCAAGGTCCCCGACCCGGAGTCCCTGCCGACGGTCACGGAGGAGATCCGCGAGCATTTGGGCGCCCTGCCCGAGCAGCTGGAGCGGATGGCCCGCCGCCAGCCCTTCGACATCCGCTATGTGGACCGGCTGCGCTGGACCGCCGAGGAGGTCCGGGACGCCGAGCCGCGCAGCGCCGTGTGGATGCGCGCCGTCGGGCCGCTCGGCGACGACCCCCTCGTGCACACCTGCGCCCTCACCTACGCCAGCGACATGACCCTCCTGGACGCCGTGCGCATCCCCGTCGAGCCTCTGTGGGGGCCGCGTGGCTTCGACATGGCGTCGCTGGACCACGCCATGTGGTTCCACCGTCCGTTCCGGGCGGACGACTGGCTGCTCTACGACCAGGAGTCGCCCATCGCGGTCGGCGGCCGTGGCCTGGCCCGGGGCCGGATCTACGACCTGGAGGGGCGGCTGGTCGTCTCCGTCGTCCAGGAGGGCCTCTTCCGCAAGCTGGGCTGAGCCGGCCTTCACCGGTACGGGCCCAAGGGGGTGGGCCCCGGATCGCGCCCGGGGCCCGCCCCGGTGACCATGGCAGAGAAAGGGCCAGCCGGCGTCACGCGCCCGCCGCCACCGGGAGGTGACCACGCTGCACACCGTGCTCCCCGTTCTGTTCGCCGTCTGCGCGGCCCTCAGCAATGCCGTCGCGACCGTGCTGCAGCGCAAGGCGGCGCTCACCGTGCCGCGTGCGCAGGGCTTCCGGGCCGGACTGATGCTCGACCTGCTGCGGCGGCCGGTCTGGCTGGCCGGCATCGTCGCGGTGATCGGCGCCGCCGTCTGCCAGGCGCTGGCCCTGGCGACGGGACCGCTGACGATCGTGCAGCCGCTGTTCGTCCTGGAACTTCCGCTCACTCTGGTCGTCGCCTCTCTGCTGATGCACCGGCATCTGCCCGGTGCGGGCTGGGTGGCCGTCGCGATGGTGGTGGCCGGGCTCGCCGTGGCCCTGGCCGCGGCCTCTCCGTCCGGAGACCGCACCCATGTACCGCTGGACCGCTGGATTCCCGCGCTGGCCGTGTGCGCGGGGGTGGTCGTGGTGCTTTCCCTCGCCGCTCTCAAGCGCCCCGAGGGCCGTGCCCGTGCCGCATGTCTGGGGGCGGGCACGGCGATCAGTTACGCGGTGACCGCCGCGCTGATGAAGGCGGCCACCCACATCCTCGACGAGCACGGACTCGTGGCCTTCCTCACCACGTGGCAGACCTATGCCTTCGCCCTGACCGGCGTGTGCGCGCTGTTCCTGCTGGAGAACGCCATGCAGGCCGGCCCCCTGGTCGCCTCCCAGCCGGCGCTCACTCTCGGCGACGCGCTGGTGAGTCTCGCCCTCGGCATCCTTCTGTACGAGGAGACGGTCCGGTCGGGGTGGTGGCTGGTGCCCCAGTTGTTCGGGGTCGCACTGATCGCCGCCGGGGTCCTGGCGCTGTCCCGCATTCCGTTCACGCAGTCGCTGGTCGCCCCGGACGAAGGCGCGGAGCAGGAGCCGGTGGCGGCACCCTGACGACGGCGCTACCGGCGGCCTCTGCGGCGGAGGCGGCTCAGCAGGCCACCCGGGCGGGCTCCGGTGTTGGACCCGGTGCGGGACTCGGAGCGGGACCCGGGGCGGGTGGGGAGGGAGGGGCCGGGGTGGGTGGCGCCCCGGGACGGCGCGTGGGAGCCGGGTGCCCGGCGTGTGACGGCCGAGGCGGGCCGCGGCAGGGGCGCCGGCGTGTGCCGCGCGGCGGGAGAGGGAGCCGCGGGGCGTTCACGTGCCGTCTCCAGCGTGTGCGCCAGGTCGGCTCGGAACCAGGCGACTTCGTCCGGTTCGCTCGCGGTCATGAGCGCCGCGGCCAGCTCGGCGGCGGGCGATCCCGGGGCGCCGTGCGAGGGAAGGCGGGGGCGGTACCGGTCCAGTCGTGCGCGCTCCCCGGGGTCCGGCACGACCTCCGCGACGTCGGCCGGATCGAGGAGGGAGGCGACAGCCGCGGCTCGCGCCCAGGGGTCGTCCCCGGCCTGCCGGGTCAGGAACCCGATGTGACGTCCGCGCCAGTTGCGGGGCCGCCGGTCCGTTCCCGCCTTCTGCGCTTCCCGCATCTCGGGTGGTGTCCGCCGTCCGGTCAGCAATTGGGCGTTGCCCGCTTCGGCCGCGAACCGGCCCAGTTCCTCGGCCAGGTAGAGCCAGACGACGGTGCGGTAGCGGTTCAGGTAGAAGCGGACCGGCACCAGCAGGCCGAAACGCGCCAGCGCCGTGAACCTCGTCGGAGCCACTCCCATGAGCTCGGCGCCCTCATGGGTGCCCACCGTGGCGACGCGCCGGCGCAGGTCGTCCGAGGAGCCCTCCTCGGCACGCAGCCGGTCGATCTCCGCCCGGGCCACGCGTCGTCCTGGGCCACCCTCGTCGGGCACGGTACGGATCAGGCCCAGGTTCACCGCCAGATCGAACTCGCCGCGTTTGAGGTCGAGTTCGCGGGCGGCCCGGCTGGGGGCGCAGGATGCGCCGTCGGTGGTGGTGCTGATGCGTGACATGGTCGGTCTCCCCCGTGGAGTGGCGGCTGACGCCGGACGCGATCGCCGTGCAACAGACCGTATCCGTTTCACCACCGAGCGTGCCCGGCCTGTGGACAACTCCACGGGGAGCGACAGAACCGCAGGTCAGAGATCTCTTGTCGGCTTCTGCTCGGGCTGGCGCGCGTCCACGTCGAGATGCTCGCCGACCCGGTTGACCAGAAGCGTCATCTCGTAGGCGATCTGGCCTATGTCGGCTTCGGCGCCGCTCAGGACGCACAGGCAGCTGCCCGTGCCCGCCGCTGTGACGAAGAGCACCGCGTCGTCGAACTCGATCATCGTCTGGCGTACGCCGCCCGCTCCGAAGTGCCTTCCTGATCCCTTGGCCAGGCTGTGCAGTCCGGACGACACGGCGGCGAGGTGCTCGGCGTCCTCGCGGCGCAGTCCGGTGCTCGACCCGGTCACCAGGCCGTCGTTGGACAGGACCAGTGCGTGCCGCACGTCGTGGACGCGTTCGGTCAGATCGTCGAGCAGCCAGCCCAGCCCCTGGTTCTGCGGCATCTTCCGTTCTCCCCGTTTTCTCCCCGTACGATTCCCCTCCTTTTCGGAGGATCTCCATGCCAGCCTTCCCCACGACCGGGGCAGGGGCAAGGAGGATGGACGCCATGGCAGAGAAGATGACCGATGCGCAATGGCGGGAGTTCGTGTCCCACGGCACCCGCACCGGAAAGCTCTCGACCGTCCGGGCCGACGGTAGTCCGCACGTGGCGCCGATCTGGTTCGTGATGGACGGGGACGAGCTGGTGTTCAACACCGGCAAGAAGACCGTGAAAGGGCGCAACATCATCCGGGACGGCCGGGTCGCCCTGTGCGTCGACGACGACCGGCCGCCGTACGCGTTCGTCGTGGTGCAGGGCCGTGCCCGCGTCTCGGAGGACCTCGACGAGGTGCGGCACTGGGCCACCCGGATCGCGGCTCGCTACATGGGCGCCGACCGCGCCGAGGAGTTCGGTGCCCGCAACGGTGTCCCGGGCGAACTCCTCGTGCGCGTGACCGTCGACAAGGTCCTGGCCGAGGCGGACGTCGCCGACTGAACGCGCGACGGCGTCCAGCCGGCGGAGCCGGCGAGCGGCGGCTCAGCTCACGGAGTCGAGCAGCCGGGCGGTGTGCATGCGCCCGGCGTACTCGACGAGCCGGATCAGCACCTCCTTGCCCGAGTCGCGTTCACGCGCGTCGCACAGCACCACCGGGGTGCCGCGGTCGAGATCGAGGGCGCGCGAGACGTCCGGGGCGCCGTGCATACGGGCACCCGCGAAGCAGTTGACGGCCACCACGAACGGGATGCGACGATGCTCGAAGTAGTCGACGGCGGGGAAGCAGTCCTCCAGACGACGGGTGTCGGCGAGGACCACGGCACCGAGCGCCCCCTGGGCCAGCTCGTCCCACAGGAACCAGAACCGGTCCTGGCCGGGGGTGCCGAACAGGTACAGCGAGAGCCCGGACCTGATGGTGATCCGCCCGAAGTCCATGGCGACGGTCGTGGTCGTCTTGTGGTCCACTCCCTCGGTGTCGTCCACCGAACGGCCGGCTTCACTGAGCAGTTCCTCGGTGCGCAGGGGGCGGATCTCGCTGACGGCACCCACCAGGGTCGTCTTGCCCACGCCGAACCCGCCGGCGACCAGAATCTTCAACGCCAGTGCGGTGGTGTCGCCGCCCGCGGCGTCGGAGTGCTCGGAGACCATTGATCACTTCTCTCGGGAGTGCCGGCAGGGTTGACGTGGTGCAGGTGGGGTGGAGGACCGGCGGGGCGAGCGACGGTCATCGCCCGGTGGCTGTGTGTGGTGGCCGCCGGTCACAGGGCTTTGAGCCCTTCGATCACCTCGCGGAGGATGCGTTCATCGGGCAGTTGCGCGGGGGGAACCGGGCGGCTGACGGTGACGCAGCCGAGTTCCAGGAGGTCGCCGAGGAGAACCCGGATCACGCCCACCGGCAGGTCCGTGCCGGCGGCGAGTTCGGCGACCGACTGGGTCTCGGTGCGGCACAGGCCGAGGATGTTGCGGTGTTCCGGGCCGAGCGGGGCGTCGTCCGTGCCCTGCGCGGCCGGATCCAGGGTGACCAGCGCGATCAGGTCGAACCGGACGCCCTCGGGGCCCGGCCGGGTCCGGCCGCCCGTCAGCGCGTAGGGGCGGACGAGCGGACCGGCCTCGACGTCGTACCACTGGCTGCCCTGGTCGAGCGGGGCGCCGGTCATGTCCTCGGTCATCTGCGCGGGCCGTTCTGCCCGTTCATCCGGCGGCCGGTGGCTGGGTGCCGACGCGGGGCGCGGTGCCGAGATGCTCGCCGACGCGCTTGACCAGGCGTGCCATCTCGTAGGCGACCAGGCCGATGTCGGCGGTGACGGCGGTGAGCAGGGCGAGGCAGGATCCGTCGCCCGCGGCGGCCACGAACAGGAAGCCCTCGTCCATCTCGACCATGGTCTGGCGCACGCCGCCGGCCCCGAAGTGCCGTCCCGCTCCCTTGGCCAGGCTGTGGAAGCCGGAGGCGACCGCGGCGAGGTGTTCGGCGTCCTCGCGCCGCAGGTCGCTGGAGGCGCCCACCGCGAGGCCGTCGTTGGACAGCACCACGGCGTGCCGGATCTCGCTCACGCGGAGCGTCAGATCGTCCAGCAGCCAGTCGAGTTCGCCGGAGCGCCGGGCGGTGTGCGTGCTCGGGTCCTGGATCATGCGGGGTCTCCTTCGCTGCTTTCGTGGCCCGCCGCCGGGTGGGGCGCCGGTCCGCGCCCGGGTCGCCTGCCTCCGCCGCGCGCCCAGCCGTCGCGGTAGGCGGCCATGCGGTCCCGTACGAGTTCGGGTGTGCGCGTGTCGTCCCGCGGGGCGGGCGTCGCGTGCGGTTCGTCGGGGCGTCCTTCGCGCAGTTGGGGGGCGAGGCTGGCCTGGCGTACCCGCCGCGGAAGATCGTCGGAGTGGTCGGGCTGCTCCGGGGGTCGGTGCAGTCGCAAGGTGGCGACTCCTGGTGGTGGGGTGCGGCTTGTGGACTCGCCGTGCCCCGGGGCCTCGGTGCGGCTCGTCGGGGCGGCGCGGCTCACCGTCCCGGTCCGGCCGTCGGGCTCGGCACGGCTCTCCGTCCCGGTGCGGCCGTCCGGCTCGGTGTGGCTCTCCGGGACGGTGTGCCCTGGCGTCCCGGGGTGGTCCGAGGCGGTGAGGTGGTGGGTGTCCTCTGTGTGGCTCGCCGTCCCGGTGGCGGCGGGTACCGGGGCCATGAGGGCGCGCCGGTCGGCCTGGGCGGGGACGGGGTCGTGGAGGCGGCTGCCGTCGGGCACGCGCGCGTGGGCCGCTTCGCCGTACGGACTGGTGCGGGTCGTCACGGCAGGGGAGCGTTCGGCCGTGTCCGCGTGCAGCAGTGCGGTGGGCAGCAGGACGACGGCGGTGGTGCCGCCGTACGGCGAGGTCCTCAGGTGGACCTTGACCTCGTGGCGGGCGGCGAGCCTGCTGACGACGAACAGCCCGAGCCGGTCGCTGTCGAACAGGTCGAGCGCCTCGGACTGCGCGATACGGCGGTTGGCCTCGGCGAGGGTCTCCTTGCCCATGCCGAGGCCGCGGTCCTCGACCTCCACGGCGTAGCCGTTGCCCACGGGTTCGCCGGTGACGCGCACGCGCGTGTGGGGCGGTGAGAACTGGGCCGCGTTCTCGATGAGTTCGGCGAGCAGGTGGGTGAGGTCGGCGACGGCCGCGCCGGCCACGGACGCCTCGGGGAGCTGCCGTACCTCCACGCGCGCGTAGTCCTCCACCTCGGAGACCGCGGCGCGGACGACATCGGTGAGCGAGACGGGCGTGCGCCAGGCCCGTCCGGGCGCGGCTCCGGAGAGGATGATCAGGCTCTCGGCGTGGCGCCGCATGCGGGTGGTGAGGTGGTCGAGCCGGAAGAGATCGCCCAGTTCGTTCGGGTCGTCGGAGCGGCGTTCCATGCTGTCCAGCAGGCTGAGTTGCCGGTGGACGAGGATCTGGCTGCGGCGGGCGAGGTTGACGAAGACGCCGGAGATGCCGCTGGCGAGTTCCGCGCGTTCCACCGCGGCTCGCAGGGCGGCGCGGTGGACCGTGCCGAGGGCCCCGGCCACCTGGCCGGTCTCGTCCTCTGCCGGCGGGGTCGACGGCACCTCGGCGTCGATGTCGATGTCCTCTCCGGCGCGCAGTTTCCGCATGGCGTCGGGGAGTTTGCGCCGGGCGATCTCCAGCGCGGTGTTGCGCAGGCTCACGAGTTCCACCACCAGGCCGCGTCCGATGCGCACGGAGATGACGAGCGAGGCGGCGACGGCAGCGAGACCGAACAGGACGGCGGCACCGGCCGGCGTGAGCAGGCCCCGGCTGAAGGGGTCGGCCCGCTCCGCCACGCTGCGCGCCGCGTCGCCCTCGATGGTGCGCATTCCGTTCTGCACGCGCGCGTGGGCGGTGGTCCAGGTGTCCGCGGGGACCGCGTCCACCGCGCGGGCGCCGGATCCGGCGGAGAGCACCTTGTCCTCGACGGCGCCCAGACTGTCGTGGGCGCCGTCGCTCTCCAGACTGCCCCAGGCGGCTCGTTCGGTGCCGCGCAGGTCCGCCACGGCCGAATCGGTGAGCGTGCGGCGCACCTGGACCGCGCCGGCGAACAACCGGAGCCGTTCCCCGTCGAGCGCACCGCTCAGGCGGGCGCTCGCCAGCACCGCGTCCTCCTGCGCCAGCGCCTCGCCCGCCCGTGAGAACTCCAGCAGCACGCGTGCGTCGGAGCCGAGGGCGGCGTCCTGGATGCCGGTGAGGGAGCCGACCGCCCCGAAGGCCGCGGCGATGGTGCTCGTGTACCTCTCGTACGCGTCTTCCCAGCCGACGCGCCGGTCGAGCACCGCCGTGCGCAGTGGCTCCAGTTGTTCGGCGCCGGTGACGAACTCCCGGAGGCGGGGGGCGACGGCGGCGGGCAGTTCCTCGCTGTCGGCGACGGTGCTGCTCCGGCCGAGCCGGAGTCTCGCGACGGCCGCGTCGGTGCGGCGGGCCAGTTCGTCCAGTTCGTCGGCGCGTACGGCCGACGGGTCGGTGGCGCGGCGGACCGCCGCCGCGCGTTCGGCCTGGAGCGCGGCGACCGCGGTCGACACGGGGACGCGGACGGCGGCGTCCACGCGCTGCACCTGCCGCAGTCGTGAGACGTCCTGGGCGGTGGTGACGGTCGCGTACGCCCACAGGGCCAGCAGGGACACGACGGGCACCATCAGCAGGCAGACGATCTTGGCCCGCACGGTCCGCGGACGCACCCGCCAGCGCTCGGCCCGCGCGGGTATGCCGTCCGCGCCTTCGCCCTCGGGTGTCTCGGGTCCCTCCTCGGCCGGTGGCCCGGCGTGTGCGCGACGGCCGCGCACGGGCGGGGGCGGCGTCTGGGCGCCGGCTGTGGGCGTCCTCCGGGGTGTGCGCATGGACTCCTCGCTCGGGAGTGGTCGGGGGTGCCGCCGGGGCCGCGGCGGGGCGGAGTGCGGCAGCCGGGCCGCACGGGGAGTCGCTAGGAGGGGGCGGTGCCGACCGTCCGCTGGGCCGACGCGGTGGCCTCGCGTTCCCCGACGGCCGGTGACAGCGCCACGAAGGCGGAGGTCAGGAAGAGGTAGGACCCCAGGCCGACCGCGAGGGGGAAGATGAACTGCATCGCCGTGGCGCCGGGCAGGATGTCGGCCGACGGCGTCACCCGCACCGCCACCGCGAACATGCCGGTGTAGTGCATGCTGCTGACGGCGGCACCCATGATCAGGGAGGCCACGGTGACCGCGACGGGTGACTTGATGTTGAGCGCCGCCCACAGCGCCGCCGTGGCGGCGACGACGGCGATGAGGACCGACAGCCCGACGAGCAGCGGGTCGTACGTCACGTCACCGTGCAGCCGTACGGCCGCCATGCCCAGGTAGTGCATGCTGGCGACGCCGACGCCGGTGGTGAGTCCACCGAGGACGAGGGCGCGGCCGCGGTCGCGGCTGTAGCCGACCGCGAAGACGCCGGCGCAGACGACGACCATGGCGACCATCAGGCTCAGCAGGGTGAGCGGCACGTCGTAGCGGATGTCGGTGCCGGCGACGCTGAATCCGAGCATGGCCACGAAGTGCATGGTCCAGATGCCGGTGCCGATCGCCGAGGCGGCGGTGAGGAGCCAGTTGCGGCGCGAGCGTCCGGTGGTGGCGAGCGCGCGGACGGTGCAGCGCAGCCCCAGCGCGGCGCCGGTGCAGGCCATCACGTACGACAGCACGGGGGTCAGCCACCCCAGGGCGGCGTGGTCCAGGTGTCCCATGGCCCCGGGACGCTAGACCCGGGCATGCCGCGTGAAGGGGGCGCATTTCGAAAGTAGTTGCAATGTGGCGCAAGGATGCTGCGGAACGATCGGGTCGCGCTCGAACGTGTGCACCGAGGCGTCATCCGTGCCGGTGAGGAATCATGCCGTACATGAGCGACGACCAGACGCGTGTCCAGGAGTTCTTCACAACCCGCGCCGCCGACTGGGACAGCCGGTTCCCCGACGACGGGCCGGCCTACGCGGCCGCGGTGGCGGAACTCGGGCTGCGGCCGGGGGGCCGGGTGCTGGACGCCGGGTGCGGTACGGGCCGTGCTCTGCCGCCGCTGCGTGATGCCGTCGGGCCTTCGGGTGTCGTGCTCGGGGCCGACCTGACACCGGCGATGCTGCGCGAGGCCGTGCGGGCGGGACGGGACCGGGACGGGGCGCTGCTCCTCGCGGACGTCGCCGCACTTCCCCTGCGGTCGGGCTCACTGGACGCCGTGTTCGGTGCGGGGCTCGTCTCGCACCTGCCGGACCCGGCCGCGAACCTGCGTGAACTCGCGCGCGTGGTGCGCCCCGGCGGACTGCTGGCCCTGTTCCACCCGATCGGCAGGGCGCGCCTCGCGGCCCGGCACGGCCGCGCGCTCACCCCGGACGATCTGCGGGCCGAGCCCCGTCTCGGTCCGCTGCTGGCCGGTGCGGGCTGGCGGCTGACGTCGTACGTGGACGAGGACGACCGCTTCCTCGCGCTGGCCGTGCGCTCGGACACCTGACCGTGCCGGGGGCACGCGTCGAGCGGTGGGCGAGGCGACCGTCGCGGTGACTTCGGCCCGGGATGTGCGAGCCGGTTGCGGTCCGCATCTCACCCGTTCCCGGCATCCGGGGCCTTTCCGCGCCGCACGGGGCAGCCCCGCAGACCGGGGACCGGACGGGTGCCCAGGTCGGCGATCCGGTAGCCGTTCGGGTAGGACTTGATCTCACGGTTCTGGCGGGCGAAGTGCGGGGCGCGGCGGGGCGGAAGCAACCGGACGGCGCGGCCCCGCAGCCGGACGGCGCGACGCACCCACGCGCGCGTGGCGGCGCTCGGCGGGGTGTAGCGGAAGGCCCGCAGGAGGGAGTCGTCGAGAAGCGAGAGGGTCGTGGTGCGCAGCAGGGGCGCGAGCGGCGCCGGGTACCAGGAGGCCATCAGGTCGAGCGTGGCGTCCGAGACGCACCGTGCCTCCTCGTCCCAGGCGAAGTGGGCCGCTTCGTAGGCGTCGAGCACCGCCTCGAACTCCTCGTAGGTGCCGGGGATGTCCTTGATACCCATGTGCCGGCCCAGTGTGCGGTAGTGGACGACGGAGGCGACGATCTCGTGGCGTGACATCCGCCGCCAGCCGTAGGCGTCGATCCACCGCTTGGGCATGACCACGAAGGTGCACAGGACATAGCGCATGTCGTCGTCGCTGATGTCGTAGCTGCGGTGCATCCCGTTGATCCGGCGGATCGCGGTCCTGCCCTGGTCACTGCCGAAACCGTGCTCCACGACGGTGTCCAGGAGCAGTGCCGTGTCGTCGTAGCGCTTCTGCGCGCGCTCGGTGAGCTCCGCCGTGCGGGCGAGCAGCCGGCCGATGCTCGGGACGGCGTACGTGCGGTACAGCGCCAGCTCCAGCGCCCTGGTGTGGTCCCAGGGGAATTCGTAGGCCACGCTCAGCCGGTGGATGTCCGTGGCCTGCCGGTTCGGGTCCATCTGCCGGATCTGTTCCAGACGCGCGAATCGCTTCACCGTGCCGTCCCCCTTCTGCCCCGAGTCCCGCAACTTTACGTTGGACAAGCCGAGATGACGGCATGGCGCCGACACGACGGCACGGCAGTTCGCGCACACCGGTGGAAGGGTGGTCGACATGTGGGGCAGGGTCCGCAAGGCCGGGGACAAGGTCGCGCACGCCTTGCGCACGGAACCGAAGGCCGGCGGGGGCGGGCGTCCGCACAACCTGTTCGAGGCCGCGGCGTCCTACGTCACGGCCTGCGCCGAGGACGACCAGGACCGGGCCGAGGAGGCGGCCGGCTGGGTGTCGCCGGAGGCCCTGTCGTTCGGCGTGAACGAACTGGCCTGCCGGGCCGTGATCGCCCTCGCGCGAGAGCGGGGCCGGTCACCCGAGACGGTGGCCCGGGAGCTGCTGGGGCTGCCGACGGGGTGACACATTCCTCCGCGGCGGCCGATTCGCCCCCGTCCGCCGGAAAACTGCAGCTCGCGCGGCCGACCGGGTCGTGACAAGCGGCTTCCGGGCGCATTAGGGTGCGCGCGGTTGGACGAACCGATGGGGAGGCTGGGATGGCCGGGACGGACGAGGTCGCCGTCACCGCCGAGGACGACGCGCTCTACGTGCTCACGGCGGTGCTGCTGACGCCGGCGAAGTTCCCGAGTGTGCTCGGCGACGACTACCCCGAGGCCTGTGCGGCGCTCGGTCTCGCCCCGCTCGCGGACGGGTACGGGCTGGTGCTCGGCCAGGACGGCGAGGGCGCCCGGTGGACCGTGGTCACCGACGACGTCTCCCTGGTGGCCGTCGCGATCGCGTCGTGGGACTGCGGCATGGAGTACGAGCTGTCCCCGGACGAGCGCACGGTCGTGTCCGCGCTGCCCGGCTGGCCGCTCGCGGTCGCCGTCGCGGCACCCGGTGTGCCCGCACCGCACGATCCGGGCCCGGACGTCGACGACCGCCCCCCGCTGACTCCGCCCGACACCGGCGTCTGGGGCCCGGCCCAGCGACGTCTCGGAGCGGACGAGATCGCCCTGCAGTGGGCGATGTGGCGGGAGCAGGTCGAAGCGGCCTACCCCCGGCCCACCGCGTCCGCGAGCGAGGACGGCGGGGCACAGGGCGGTGCGCAGGGCAGCGCGCAGAGCGGCGCGCAGGACAGCGCCCAGGGCAGCGGCGACGCGCAAGGCGGCGGGGAGAACGGGCGGAGGGCCGGCCACAGCGGCATCCGGCGCGCTCTCGCCGAAGCGCGCACCTACCTGGACACGCCACCGCCGCTGGGCCGGGTCCGTTCCTCGTTCGCCCCGGGTGACGCCCGGATCCTGCGGGCCGACGGCCCGGGCTGGTCCCTGGTCGCCCGGACCGACGACATCGCCTTCGTGCTGCTCGACGACGAGCCGGGCGAGGTCCTGCCCGTGGGCCGGGGACCGGAGCTGCCGGGGCTCCTCGAAGCGCTGGACAAGATGGCCGTACGGCCCAACTGACCGTCAGTGGGTGGCGGCCCTGCGCGTTACCGGGCGCCTCACCGGCCGAGTTCCTTGCGTGTGGCGCGGCGCAGCCTGCGCCGCTGTGACGGGTCCAGGGTGAGGTAGGCCGCGGCCGGAACACCCAGCACGATCAGGAGCGCCGCCCACCAGGGCAGCCAGATCAGCAGGACCAGGCCGACCGCCACACCTCCCACGGCGATCTTGGCGTTGTTGGACATGTCGTCGCCTCCTTCGCGGCCGGTGCCGCTCTCTGTCCCGAGAACGGACCCGCGCCCGCGCCGGTTCCGATCCGCGCCCCTGAGACATCCCTGAGGCCGGACCCCGAGGCGCCCCTGAGACCCCGTGGTGACCCGGCTCACAGCCTTGTCATACCCGTACGCGGCACGAGTGCTGTACTCTCGGCGACTCCGCCCCGCTAGTCAAATTTGAGGACTCAGTCATAACCGAGCAGTCGACACCCCGGGAATCCTCCTCCGCGCCCCTCGAACTGACCCGCTGTCACGCCGTGTTCCTGCCCGGCGACCCGCCGCGCACCGGCGGCATCGCCTTCTGGCGGCCGGACGGCACGCACCCACCGGCTCCCGGGCCGTCGCCCGCGTCGGAACCGGCCCTCGGCGACCTGACGGTCGTCGATCTCGAGGTCGTCGTCGCCGGTGACGACGGAGTCGAGAGAGCGACGGTGCCCGCCGCCCTGCTGCCGCTGCGCACCGCCCTTCCGGTCCTGACACGCGTGCGTGCCGAAGCCGGGGACCACCGGTCGGCGGTGTTCTGGCGCGCGGCCGCCCTGCACGCACTGCATCTCCTGTCGCGCGGCCTGCTGCTGCCGGGGCTGTCGCAGGCTGACCACGACGCCTGGCGCGCCGGCCCGCTGCACGCCGAGGACGTCGAGGCCGTACGCCGCCTCGCCGCCGCGATGCCGCCCGAGGCGCATGCCGTGCCGCTGGACGGGCCGGGACCCTTGCGGCTGCCCCGGCCGGAGCCGCTCCTGAGGGCCTTCTTCGACGCGGTGGCCGACACCCTGCCCCGCTCCCCCGCCGCGCCCCTGGTGACCGGCACGGAGGCCTACGCGTCGCTCACCCCGGTGCACCTGCCCGGGCAGCGTGCCTGGGCCGCCGACATCGCCGCCGGCCACGACGCGGGCGTACGGCTCTCGTTGCGGATCGAGACGGACGGGCTGCCGGACATCGAGGCGAAGGGCTCCGGAGGCACTGGGACGGACGGACACGGAGACACTGGGGCGGACGGACACGAAGGCACTGGGGCGGACGGGTCGGGCGATCCGGAGGGTCTCGGCGCGGACGTGGCCTTCCGGGCCGTGCTGCAGGTCCACAGTGTCAGCGACCCGGCACTCGTGGCGGACGCCGCGGACCTGTGGGCCGGCGGCGAGGCCTTCGGCCCGCGCGCGCGGATGGACGCCCTGCTCGCGCTGCGGCGGGCGGCACGGGCCTGGACACCGCTGGCCCCCCTGCTGTCGGCGGCCGTGCCGGACGCGGTGGCGCTCGCCGACGAGGAGGTTGTCGACCTGCTCGGCGCCGGGGCACGGGCCCTGGCGCTGGCCGGGGTGGAGGTGCACTGGCCCAGGGGACTGACCCGGAAGCTCACCACGCGCGCGGAGGTGGGGCCCTCCGACAGCGGAACGCAGCCGGACGACGTGCGGGCCGGGCGGAGTTCCGGGGTGGCCCCGTCGTTCCTCTCCGCCGACGCACTGCTCTCCTTCACCTGGTCGTTCGCGCTGGGGGACCAGCAGCTCAGCCGCGCGGAACTGGACCGCCTCGCCGAGGCCAAGCGCCCCGTGGTGCGACTGCGCGACCAGTGGGTCCTGGTCGACCCGCAGGAGGTACGCCTGGCCCGCTCCCGGCAGGACCACAAGGTCACCCCGGTGGACGCGCTGGGCGTGGCTTTGACGGGCTGGGCCGAGGTCGAGGGCCACCGAGTGGAAGCGCAGCCCACGGGGTGGCTCGCGCAGCTGAAGGAGCGGCTCGCCGACCCCGAGGCGCAGCAGCCCGTCGAGCAGCCCGCAGCCCTCGCGGCCACCCTGCGCGACTACCAGCGGCGAGGGCTCAACTGGCTGGCGAGCATGACCTCACTCGGGCTGGGGTGCTGTCTCGCCGACGACATGGGGCTCGGCAAGACGATCACCCTGATCTCCCTGCATCTGCACCGGCAGACCGACGCGCAGTCCGCGGGGCCGACCCTCGTGGTCTGTCCGACGTCCCTGATGGGCAACTGGCAGAGGGAGATCGAGCGGTTCGCCCCGGGCGTCCCCGTGCGGCGCTTCCACGGCCCGCGGCGCTCCCTGGAGGACCTCGCACAGGGCGAGTTCGTCCTCACCACGTACGGCACGATGCGCCTGGACGCGGGCCGGCTCGGTGAGGTGCCGTGGGGCATGCTCGTGGCGGACGAGGCCCAGCACGTGAAGAACCCGTACTCCTCCACCGCGCGCGAGTTGCGTTCCATCGGCGCACGCGCGCGTGTGGCCCTCACCGGCACCCCGGTGGAGAACAACCTGTCGGAGCTGTGGGCGATCCTCGACTGGGCGACTCCGGGACTGCTGGGCCGGCTCGGCACCTTCCGGCGACGTTACGCGGAGGCGGTCGAGGGCGGCCGCGACCCGGGGGCCGCCGACCGCCTGGCCCGGCTGGTACGGCCGTTCCTGCTGCGCCGCCGCAAGTCGGACCCGGGCATCGCCCCCGAGTTGCCGCCGAAGACGGAGACGGACCACGCCGTGCTGCTCACTCCGGAGCAGACGGCGCTCTACGAGGCCGTGGTGCGCGAGGCGCTGGCGGAGATCTCCGGCGCGGGCAACATGGCCCGGCGGGGCCTGATCGTGAAGCTGCTGACCGGTCTCAAGCAGATCTGCAACCACCCGGCCCAGTACCTCAAGGAGGAGCGACCGGTGGTCTCCGGGCGCTCCGGGAAGCTGGAACTGCTGGACGAGCTGCTGACCACGATTCTCGCCGAGGGGGCCGGTGTCCTGGTCTTCACGCAGTACGTGCAGATGGCCCGCCTCCTGGAACGCCATCTGGCCGCGCGCGGAACGCCCTCGCAGTTCCTGCACGGTGGCACGTCCGTCGCCGAACGGGAGGCCATGGTGCGACGGTTCCAGGACGGTGAGGTGCCGGTGTTCCTGCTGTCGTTGAAGGCGGCGGGCACCGGGCTGAACCTGACCCGGGCCGAGCACGTGGTGCACTACGACCGCTGGTGGAACCCTGCCGTCGAGGCGCAGGCGACCGACCGCGCGTACCGGATCGGCCAGACGCGGCCGGTGCAGGTGCACCGCATCATCGCCGAGGGAACCGTGGAGGACCGCATCGCCGAACTCCTGGCCCGCAAACGGGAGCTCGCGGACGCGGTGCTGGGCTCCGGCGAGTCCGCGCTGACCGAACTGACGGACGCCGAACTGGCCGACCTGGTCGAGCTGCGAGGGGGCCTGCGATGAACCGGTACGACGACACCCCGGAGCGGACGTTCGCCGCGCTGCCGCCCGCCCGTGGCAGGGCGTTCGCCGCGAGCTGGTGGGGCCGGGCCTGGCTGCAGGCGCTGGAGGACACCGCGCTCGACCTGGCGCAGCTCAAGGCGGGCCGGCGGCTGGCCCGGGCGGGAGCGGTCGGTGCGGTGTCGGTGCGCCCGGGCCGGCTCACGGCCGTGGTGCAGGACCGCGACGGCACGGCCCACCGGGCCGATGTCCTGCTGTCCGAGCTCTCGCCCGCGCAGTGGGACCATTTCCTGGACATGACGGTGGAGCGGGCCGGTCATGTCGCGGCGCTGCTGGACCGGGAGATGCCGCCGCACCTGGTCGAGGACGCGGCGAGCGCGGGTGTCGACCTGCTGCCCGGGATCGGTGACCTGGAACCGGAGTGCGACTGCGACGCCTGGGACCACTGCGGGCACACCGCGGCGCTCTGCTACGAAGTCGCTCGGCTGCTGGATCAGGACCCGTTCGTCCTGCTGCTGATGCGGGGACGGACCGAGCCCGCCCTGCTGGAGGACCTACAGGCGCGCAGCGGGACGCACGCCGTCCCGGAGCCCGCCGAGCCGGAGGGTGTGGACGCGGCCGAGGCGTACGCCGCCGGCGACATCCTGCCCCCGCTTCCGGCCCCGCCCTGCCTGCCGGACGAGCCGGGGACGCCGCCCTCCCTCGACACCGAGACTCCGCCCGCGCCCGGCGTGGACCCGCCGGCACTGGAGTACCTGGCGGCGCGCACCGCCGTGCACGCCCATCGGCTGCTCGCCCAAGCGCTCGGGGGCGAACCAGGGGCGCGGTTGACGGCCGGGCAGGACGCGGTGCGGCTGGCCGCGGGTGATCCGGCGCGGGAGGTGGCCGACCGGCTGGCCGACGGATCGGGGCGCGGCCGCGAGGGACTGGCGACGGCCGTGCGCGCCTGGCGGCTGGGCGGCCCGGACGCCCTGTCCGTACTCGACGAGGAGTGGCAGGTCGAGGGCGAGGCCCTTGCACGCGCGCGTGCCGCCCTGGAGGCGGCCTGGGACCCGGACGAGCGGCCCGAGCTGCGGGCGCGGGGCAACCGGTGGACGCCGGCCGGCTCGGCGACCCAGCTGCGTCTCGGCCGGGACGGCCGCTGGTGGCCCTACCGCAAGGAGCGCGGCCGCTGGCAACCCGCCGGAGAGCCCACCCGGGACCCGGCCACGGCTCTGGCTGCCGCGGAACCCTCGCCGGGGGAAGGGGACGGGCCGTGAGGGTGACGCCCGACGGGCGCACCTGACGGTGACGTGAGTCCGACGCCAGGGCTCCGGTCCGTCGGGCCGGAGCCTTGGCGCGAGGCGCGCGTGAGGCAACCGCCGCGCCGACCGGTCGCGACGACCGACCGGCGGGACCGGCGGAGTCTTCACGCGCGTAGCCGCACGAACAGAGTCCGCGCTCGCGTGCCGGCACGGACCGAGGCCGCGCGCGTGTGGCCGCACGGACCGGGACCACACGCGTGTGGCCGCACGGACAGGAGCTGCGCGCCTGTGGCCGCACGCACCGTGACCACGCGTGCGTGGTGGCACGCACCGAGACCACCAGCGTGCGCCGGCACGCACCCCGGCCGCGCGTGCGGCGGCATGCCCCCGGCCGCGCGTGCGGCGGCATGCCCCCGGCCGCGCGTGCGGCGGCACGCACCGGGACCACGCGCGCGTGCAGGTCAGCCGCGGGCCCCCAGCAGGTGGTCCATGGCCAGCTGGTCCAGGTGCTCGAACGCCATGCCGCGCGCGGCGGCGGCCTCGACGTCGAACGTCTCGAAGGCCGTCCGGTCGGCGAGCAGGGCCTGGAGGCCGTCCGCCGCGGTCGGCTGCGCCAGCTCGTCCAGCCGGGCCACGCGCAGCGCCTCCTGGACCTCCGGATCGGCGCGGAACGCGGCGGCGCGCTCCTTGAGGATGAGGTAGTTGCGCATGCAGCCGGCCGCCGAGGCCCACACGCCGTCGAGGTCCTCGGTGCGCGGGGGCTTGAAGTCGAAGTGGCGCGGGCCGGTGTATCCGGCCGACTCCAGCAGGTCGACCAGCCAGAATGCGGCGCGCAGGTCTCCGGCACCGAAGCGCAGGTCCTGGTCGTACTTGATGCCGGACTGGCCGTTGAGGTCGATGTGGAAGAGCTTGCCCGCCCACAGGGCCTGGGCGATGCCGTGCGGGAAGTTCAGGCCGGCCATCTGCTCGTGCCCCACCTCGGGGTTCACGCCGTACAGCTCGGGGCGCTCCAGGCGCTCGATGAACGCCAGCGCGTGGCCGACGGTCGGCAGCAGGATGTCGCCGCGCGGCTCGTTCGGCTTCGGCTCGATGGCGAAGCGCAGGTCGTAGCCCTGGGACGTGACGTACTCGCCGAGGAGGTCGAAGGCCTCCTTCATCCGGTCCAGGGCGGCGCGGACGTCCTTGGCGGCCCCGGACTCGGCTCCCTCGCGGCCACCCCAGGCCACGTACACCTCGGCGCCGAGTTCGACGGCGAGGTCGATGTTGCGGATGGTCTTGCGCAGGGCGTAGCGGCGTACGTCGCGGTCGTTGGCGGTGAAGGCGCCGTCCTTGAAGACCGGGTGCGTGAAGAGGTTGGTGGTGGCCATCGGGACCTTCATGCCCGTGGCGTCCAGCGCCTGCCGGAAGCGCTTGATGTGGTTCTCGCGCTCGGTGTCGCTCGAGCCGAACGGGATCAGGTCGTCGTCGTGGAAGGTGACGCCGTGCGCGCCGAGCTCGGCCAGGCGCTGCACCGACTCGGCCGGGTCCAGGGCGCGTCGGGTGGCGTCGCCGAAGGGGTCCCGTCCCTGCCAGCCGACGGTCCACAGGCCGAAGGTGAACCTGTCCTCGGGGGTGGGCTGGTAGTTCATGCCGCGGCTCCTTGCTCGCTGAGGCTATTTCGTCATGCCGGTTTACAAATTAGTATGCGAGCACCTTCCTGGGAAGGGACAAGGTGCCCCGAACAACAGGCACGTGCCGCGCGCAGTAGGGAGAAACCCGATGTCAGCAGCCGAGGGTCCGCTTGTCGTCGGCGTGGATTCGTCCACCCAGTCCACCAAGGCGCTGGTCGTCGACGCGGCCACCGGCCGGATCGTCGCCAGTGGCCAGGCGCCTCACACGGTCACCTCGGGAGCGGGGCGCGAGAGCGATCCGCGCCAGTGGTGGGACGCCCTGCGCGAGGCGCTGCACCAGTGCGGCGAGCCGGCGCACGAGGCCGCCGCGGTCGCGGTCGGCGGCCAGCAGCACGGCCTGGTCACGCTGGACGGCAGGGGTGAGCCGGTGCGGCCCGCCCTGCTGTGGAACGACGTGCGCTCGGCGCCCCAGGCAGGGCGGCTGACGGAGGAGCTGGGCGGGGCGAAGGTCTGGGCCGAGCGCACCGGCAGCGTTCCCACGGCGTCCTTCACGGTCACCAAGTGGGCGTGGCTGGCCGAGCACGAGCCGGAGTCCGTCCGCGCCACGAAGGCCGTGCGCCTCCCCCACGACTACCTGACCGAGCGGCTCACCGGGCAGGGCACCACGGACCGAGGCGACGCCTCGGGTACGGGCTGGTGGTCCTCGGGTACGGAGGCGTACGACGAGGAGATCCTGGCGCGCGTGGGTCTGGATCCGGCGCTGCTGCCGCGCGTGGTCCGGCCCGGCGAGATCGCGGGTACGGTCCGCGATGGCCATGATCTGCCGTTCTCCAAGGGCACCCTGGTCGCCCCCGGTACCGGCGACAACGCCGCGGCGGCGCTGGGCCTCGGGGTCCCCCCGGGTGTCGCGGTGATGAGCCTCGGCACGTCGGGCACGGTGTACGCGGTGTCGCGCAGGCGGACCGCCGACCCCACGGGCACGGTGGCCGGCTTCGCCGACGCCCGGGGCGACTGGCTACCGCTGGCCTGCACCTTGAACTGCACGCTCGCCGTGGACCGCGTGGCCACGCTGCTGGGGCTGGACCGCGAGGCCGTCGAGCCCGGCACGGCCGTCACGCTGCTTCCGTTCCTGGACGGTGAACGCACCCCGAACCTGCCCCACGCGTCGGGGCTGCTGCACGGCCTGCGCCACGACACGACCGCCGGTCAGCTCCTGCAGGCGGCCTACGACGGTGCCGTGCACTCGCTGCTCGGCGCTCTCGACCTGGTGCTCGACGAGGACGCGGACCCCTCGGCGCCCCTGCTGCTGATCGGCGGAGGTGCCCGGGGCACGGCCTGGCAGCACACCGTGCGGCGCCTGTCGGGACGCCCGGTGCAGGTGCCCGAGGCGAAGGAACTGGTGGCCCTGGGCGCCGCCGCCCAGGCGGCCGGACTGCTGACCGGCGAGGACCCGGCCGCCGTGGCACGCCGCTGGGGCACCGCCGCCGGTCCGGTGCTCGAGGCCGTCGAGCGGGACGAGGAGACGCTGGCCAGGATCGCCGGGGTACTCTCCGACGCGGCTCCACTGCTGGAGCGTCCCACCCGCACCGACTGAGGACTGGCTCAGGCATGACCGCACCGCTGCACGAGGCCCACCCGACCGGGCGGCGACGCGCGCTGCCCGACACCCAGCAGGGGATGCGCCGCCGCAATCTCGCCCGGGTCATGCACACCGTCCGGGCCGAGGGGCCGCTCTCGCGGGCCGCCGTCGCCTCGCGGATCGGGCTGACCCGGGCCGCGGTGTCGACGCTCGTCGACGAGCTGATCCGCGCGGGGCTGCTGGAGGAACTGGGACCCGAGCGGCCCGGCCGGGTGGGCCGGCCGGGCTCCGCCCTCGCCGTCAGCGGACGCGGCCCGGCCGGGATCGGCGCGGAGGTCGGCGTCGACCACCTCGCCGTCTGCGCGGTCGACCTCACCGGCACCACCCGCGCGCGGGCGATACGGCAGGGGGCGAACCGCGGCCGCTCCCCCGAACCTGTGATCGCGGAACTGACCGGACTGATCCGCCAGGTCGTCTCCGAGGCGGAGAGCGAGGGACTGTGGCCGGCGGGACTGGCCGTGGCCGTGCCAGGCCTGGTGGCGCGCGACGGCCGGACCGTGGTCCGCGCACCCAACCTCGACTGGCGCGACGCCGACCTGGGCGCGCTGCTGCCGGCGGATCTGCCGCCGACCGTCGACAACGAGGCCAACTTCGGGGCGCTGGCCGAACTCTGGCTCGGTGAGGACACACCAGGCGACTTCCTGCACGTGTCGGCGGAGATCGGCATCGGCGCCGCGCTCGTCGTGGACGGCGGACTGCTGCGCGGAACCCGCGGGTTCGCGGGCGAGCTGGGACATGTGCCGGTCCGCCCCGACGGACCGGAGTGCGGGTGCGGGGGCCGGGGTTGCCTGGAGCAGTACGCCGGTGAGGAGGCGGTGCTGCGGGCGGCCGGCCTGGAGCCCGACCGGGACCGGGTGGGAGCGCTCGCCGGTCGTGCGGCGGACGGCGACGAGAACGTCCGCCGCGCCCTGCGGGACGCCGGATCCGCACTCGGAGTCGCCCTGACCGGCGCGGTCAACCTGCTCGATCCGGAGAGCGTCGTGCTGGGCGGAGAGCTGTCCGGGCTGGCGCCGTGGCTCCTTTCCTCCCTGCGCGAGGAGTTGGCGCGTCGCACAGCGGGTCCGGCCTGCCCGGTGTCCGTGTCCCGACTGGGCCCGGAAGGCCCTCTGCTGGGGGCCGCGCACTCGGTGGTGCGGGCGGTCCTCGACGACCCGGCGGCCTTCGCCGCGCAGCGATGAGGGCGCTCCCGCCGCACCCGCATCCTGTCGTCCCCGCCACTCCCGAGGTCCGCAATACCCCGTGCGGGTGAGCGCGTTGTGCACATCACCGGTCCTGTCCACGGAAAGCCGACGCTTCCCTCCGACCGCCCGGCAGGCGCCGTAACTTGATCGACGTGAGCCGCACCCACCGCGGCCACCGCCACCCCAGTCGATCGCACGGCACCGTCCGTCGGCCCCGGAAGGAACCCCGCATGAACCGCACGACGGCCATTCCCAGCAGGCGCGGCATCCTCGAGGGCGCCGCCCTGACCGCCCTGACCGCCCTCCCGTGTGCCCTCTTCCCGGCCCGGGCCGCCGCCGCCGGAGCACGGGCGGCCGTCGACCACCCCGGGGCCGCGTGGCACCCGGCGAGCCGGTCCAACTACACGCCCGCGAACCGCCCCCGGGCCCATCCGCTGAAGTACGTCGTCATCCATGTCGCGCAGACGACCTACGCCGGCACGCTGTCCGTGTTCCGTGATCCGCGCGAGAGGGTGTCCGCCCACTATGTCGTGCGGTCGTCGGACGGGCGTGTGGCGCAGTGCGTACGCGAGTCCGACATCGCCTGGCACGCGGGGAACTGGGACTACAACACCCGCAGCATCGGCATCGAGCACGAGGGCTGGGTGGACCGGCCGGGCTGCTTCACCGACGTCATGTACGAGCGGTCGGCCCGGCTCACCGCCGCGATCTGCGGGCGATACGGCATCCCCCGCAACCGCGCGCACATCATCGGGCATCACGAGGTGCCCGGCAGCGACCACACGGATCCCGGCCGGCACTGGGACTGGAAGCGCTACCTCAGACTCGTGCGCGACCACTCCTGAACGCGGGCCCGCACGCGCCGGACCACCTCACGTCCCGGTTACGAATCGCTCAACCCCTGGTTGCGGACGGGTGATCGCGCGACCATAGGGCCATGAGTCTGGCCCAGCGCGCCATCGAGCGCCTGCAGGCCTGGCCCGACCTCATGGCGGGCCCGGCGAGTTGCGGTACCGGACGGGCGCTGCGCTCCGTCCACGACGAGATCGTCCACTTCCACTCGGCCCGGGACGTCGACCTGCATCTCACGGACAGAGCCATACGGCGCTTCCACCACAACCTCTCCGACTCCAGCGCCATCCACCTGGTCCCCGGATCGGACTGGGTGACGGTGCACCTCGACTGCGAGGCGGACGTCGACCTGCTGCTGAGCCTGCTGAGCATCGCCCTCAAGGCACACCAGGCCCCGCCCGCGGACCGCGGGCCTCGGCTCGCCGGGTGCAACTTCCACCGGGTCAGGGTGCTCCCCCGGGACGCCGTCGCGGGCGGCTGAGCCTTGACGGAAGAGGCGGAGGACGGGGCCGGCGCCGTGCACGCGGAGGGCGCCCCCGCGGCGGAGGACGCCAACGCCCGGGCCTGGGACGCGTACGGGGCACACCACCTGCGGCGGGGCACGGTGCTGCCGGAGGCGGAGCGGATCGACTGGGGTTTCGAGGGCGGCGGGCCGGATGCGGGGATCCTCGGCGAACTGACGGGCCGCCGGGTGCTCGACCTCGGATGCGGTCCGGCGCGGCACGCCGCCCATCTGGTCCGGGCCCACGGCGCGCAGGTGGACGCGGTCGACCGCGCGGAGGGGCAGTACGCACGGGCGCGCGCCCGCTACGGCACGCTGCCCGGGCTGCGGCTGGTCCTGGCGGACGCGGTGGAGCACCTGCGCTCGGCTCAGCCGTACGACGTGGTCTATTCGGTCAACGCCGTGCCGTACGTCGATCCGCACCGGCTGCTGCCCGCCCTGGCCGGGGCGCTGAAGCCGGGCGGCCGGCTCTGCTTCACGGTGCTGCACACCAACTCGGACGGTGACGGGCCGTCGGACCGGGTCCGCGCGCGGCCCGAGATCCTGCGGCTGGCCGGCGGCGGTGAGGTGACGGTCCACATGTGGGTGCTCACGCCCGGCCTGTGGACGGAGCTGCTCACCGAGTACGGGCTGCGGGTGGAGCGGGTCGACGTCCTCGAGGCGCCGGAGGAAGGCAACCGCGCTTCCTATCTGCTGTTCCAGGTGACCAGGCCCGTCCGGGTGTCCTCCCGGCCGCGCGTGGGCAAGCCGCCGCCCGCCCACGCGGCGCTCGGGGTCGGCGTCGTGCTGCACGGTCCGCGCGGCCTGCTGCTGGGCCGTCACCGGCGCGGGACGTGGGAGCTGCCGGGCGGCACGGTGGAGCCGGGCGAGTCGCTGCGGGAGACGGCCGTGCGCGAACTCCGCGAGGAGACCGGGATCGAGGCGCGGCCGGAGGACGTCCGGTTGCTGGGGACGCTGCTGGACGAGGTCGGTGGTGTCGTCCGGGTGACCGTGGCGGCCGAGGTCACGGCATGGCGGGGCGAACCGGCGGACCAGCCCGGCGAGAGCGTGGGCCGCTGGCGCTGGTTCGCCCTGGACCGGCTGCCGGATCAGCTGTTCGTGTGCAGTGCGCAGGCCCTCACCGCGTGGCGGCCCGGCCTGCCCGTCGACCACGCCCCCGCCCACTTCACCCCGTACGCCACCGGAACGGGCGACGGCTGAGACACCCGGAGGGGTGCGTTTTTTCAGCCGTTCCCGCGTGGCCGCCGCACAGCAGGCCCCGCCCGGCCTCCCGGTCTGGTGCACTGCCCCCGGAAGTCCCGACGGTCGACGAGGCATCAGGGGGCACGGTGGCAGGTCGTCACAAGCGGCGCAGGGCAGGCAGATCGGTTCTGGCGTTCCTCACGGCGTTCGGTGCGCTGGCCGGTGCGGGTCTGGCGGGGGCGGCCCCGGCCGACGCCGCCGTCGCCAAGCGGGCACGGGTGGCGCCGGGCGTCACCTACGAGGAGTTCGACATCGACGCGGCCAAGGGGGTGGCGCACGCGCACGTGCTGCGGGTCGATCTGGGCAACCCGCAGGTGCGGGTCGACCTGCTGTACCCCGGGGCGGTCGCCTCGCGGGCCCAGGTGTCGAGGATGGCCGACGCCCAGGGCGCGGTCGCCGGCGTCAACGGCGACTTCTTCAATATCAGCGAGGCACAGCACCCCGGCGTCGAGGTGACCGGCGCCAGCGTGGGGCCGGCGATCGCGGCCGGACGGACCCTCAAGGCGGCGGTGCCGAAGGGGCAACGCTTCGGGCCCGCCCTGCCGTCCGGTACGACCACGGAGGACGTGCTGGCCGTGGACACCGACGGGCGGGCGCGCCTGGACCGGTTGGCCCTGGACGGCTCGGTCGGCACGGCCGACGCGCAGCTTCCGCTGGGCGGGCTCAACCAGTACGCGCTCCCGGTCGGTTCGGTCGGCGCGTTCACCTCGGAGTGGGGCAGCGCCTCGCGCGTGCGCGCCACCTGCGGCACGGACACGGACCGGGCGGCGCCGTGCAGCACCGACACCTACGAGGTGACGGTCCGCGACGGCGCGGTGGTGTCGGCCGCCGACACCCCGGGCAGTGGCCCCATCGCGGCGGGGACCACCGTGCTGGTGGGCCGGGAGACGGGCGCCCAGCAGCTACGGAAGTTCGCCACGGGCGAGGAGGTCCACATCGAGCACCGTCTGGTGTCGGCCGCGGGCGGCGCCGCGTACCGCCTGGCGCTGGGCGGCTATCCGGTGCTCAGCGGCGGTAGCCCGTTGCCGGGGCTGGACGACACCACGTCGGCGGTGCGCACGGCCGTGGGGATCGCGGACGGCGGGCGGCGCCTGCTGCTGCTCGCGCTGGACGGGGCGGCCGCCTACCGCACCGGGCTGACGATCGCCGAGGTCGCCGGGACCATGCGGGAACTGGGCTCGGACGACGCCTTCAGCCTGGACGGGGGCGGGTCGTCGACGCTCGTCGCCCGGAAGGCGGGCGCGAGCGCCGTGTCGGTGCGCAACCACCCCAGCGGCGGTGCCGAACGGGCCGTGGCCAACGGCATCGGCGTCTTCTCCGGGACCTGACGTCAGGGCCGCAGACCGCTGACGATGTCCGCCGTCGCGGTCAGGCCGCTGTGGATGGTCGGGGCGATGCTGGTGCTGGCCAGGGAGAACCCGAGCAGCAGGCAGACCAGCGCATGGGACACCTTCAGGCCGCCGTTGCGCAGGAAGATCACCGCCAGGATCGAGAGCAGCAGCACCACAGAGATGGAAATGGCCATCGTCGACTCCTCCGCCACGCCGCCTTGTCCGGTTCACGGCGTTCGGCCGCAAGTGTGGCGTAGCGGAGGGTTCGTCGGTGCGGCTGGCCTGTCCGCCGAACGTGTGGTGTCCCCGCGCTCCCGGCGGGCCTACGCCGTGCGCCGGGCGTCCAGGAAGCTCTCGAGTCCGGCGAGGTCGTCGGTGTTGAGGTGGTCGACGCCTGCGGCGAGGAGTTCGCCCCAGACGGCGTCGCGGGCGGGCCCGGGCTGGTCCGGGGTCGCCCAGAACCGCACCGCCTGCCCGCGCCGGTGGGCGGTTGCGACGATGGCCCGCAGTTTCCGCCGCTCGGCGTCGGGGAAGGTGCCCACGCCCTGCCACGTGAAGTTGAGCGTCCAGTTGTCGCTGACGAGCGGGATGAGGGAGGCCGGCGCCGGGCCGCCGAGGTCGGCGAGACGGCCGTCGTAGAAGGCGCGCCGGACGGACTGGGCCTCCAGGGGAGCGCGGGCCGCCCGGTCGCCGGAGACGACGACGGTGACCGGGCCGGGGCGGACCCTCCCGTGGGCGTAGGTGGTGAACAGGTGCCGGTGACGCCGGAGGTGACGGTCGAGTGCGAGGTAGGTCGACGCGCCCTCGGTCTTGATGTCGACCAGCAGTTGCAGCGAGCCGCGGTGACCGCGGTACACGGAGCCGTGGTGGGCGCGCACCCGGGCGGCGAGCGGGTCGAGGTAGAGGGACTCCAGGGTGCGGGACGGGTCCAGGTCCTGCGGGTCGTGCGCGACCAGGAGCCGGTCGCCGACGAGGTGGATGTCGGCCTCGACGCCGCCGAAGCGGTGGTCCAGGGCGTCGTGCAGGGGGCGGGGGTGCTCGTAGTCGTTGTGGGCGTGGGCGCGCCACAACGGGCGGGGCCCGTGCCGGCGTTCGCCCGCCAGGGCGTCCGCGGTGGGGAGGGCGACCGTGCCCGTGAGGGCGGCGCCGAGGGTGGTGAGGGCTCTGCGACGGGTGGTGAGGGCCATGCTCTGCCTCCCTGGAAGTGCCGTACGGGAACCCTGTGAGTATGCGGTCCTGCACGCTCAACCAGCAGGCTGGTGCGTCGAGTTGGCCGGACTGCCGCCGTGCGTTCACCTCGTCGGGTCCGGGCGCACCGAAAAGCCCGCCCCTGGTGGGGCGGGCTTCACCGCGGTCGCCCGGTCCGCCGCCGGACCCGAGGTGCCGGGAAGGAGGAGCCTCAGGGCGCCTGGAGGTCGACGAGTGCGGCCACGGCCTGGCGGTGGGCGCCGGCCGTGCCGAAGACGATCGAGTCGGCCTTGGCGCGCTTCAGGTAGAGGTGCGCCGGGTGTTCCCACGTCATGCCGATGCCGCCGTGCAACTGCACCGCTTCCTCGGCGGCGTGGACGGCCACGGGTGCCGCGTACGCCTGGGCGACCGCGACGGCGAGGTCGGTGTCCTCGCCGGTCGCCAGGGCGTCGGCGGCGTTGCGGGCGGCCGCGCGGAGGTTGACGACCTCCAGCCACAGTTGGGCGAGGCGGTGCTTGAGCGCCTGGAAGCCGCCGACGGGCCGGTTGAACTGCTTGCGTTCCTTGAGGTAGCGGACGGTCTCCGTCAGCGTCCATTCGGCGAGCCCCAGTTGCTCGGAGGCGAGCAGCCCGGCTCCGGCGCGCAGGCCACGGCGCACGGCGGGTTCGGCGTCACCGAGCAACGTGCCCGGTGTGCCGTCCAGTTCGACGGTGGCCAGGGGCCGGGTCAGGTCGAGCGACACCTGCGCGGTGATCGTCGCGGCGCCGGCGTCGACCGCGTACAGGCCGCCGTCGTCGGCGGGCACGAGCAGGACGTCCGCGACGGCCGCGTCGGCGATGCCGGTCAGTGTGCCGTGCAGCAGCCCGTTCTCGTGCCGGACCGTACGGTGGACGGCGCCGGGCGCGGTGTGCAGGGCGACCGCGAGGGCGCCGATCGCCGTGCCGGTGGCGAGGTCGCGCAGCAGGTCGTCCGCGCCGCAGGCGAGCAGCGCCTCGGTGGCGACGACCGCGCTCGTCAGGTACGGCACGGGCGCGACCGCGCGGCCCAGTTCCTCCAGCACCACGGCGGCTTCCCGGTGGGTGGCGCCCTGCCCGTCGAGTTCCTCGGGCACCAGCAGACCGGCCAGGCCCATGCCGTCGGTGAGAGACTTCCACACGGCCAGGTGGTGCGGGGTGTCCGACTCCGTGCGGGCGATGACGCCGGGGGCGTCGCAGTGGTCGGTGAGCAGGCCGCGGACGGCCGCGCGGAGCGCCTCTTCCTCCTCGGAGTACAGCAGATCGCTCATCGGGCCAGGTCCTTCCAGGCGACGTCCTTGTCGGTGCGCGGCTCGGGGGGCAGTCCGAGGACGCGCTCGGCGACGATGTTCAGCAGGACCTCGCTGGTCCCGCCCTCGATGCTGTTGCCCTTGGAGCGCAGGTAGCGGTAGCCGGCCTCGCGGCCGGTGAAGTCGACCAGTTCCGGGCGCCGCATGGTCCAGTCGTCGTACGACAGGCCCTCCTCGCCGAGGAGTTCGACCTCCAGGCCGCTGATCTCCTGGTTGAGGCGGGCGAAGGCCAGCTTCATGCCGGCGCCCTCGGGGCCGGGCTGGCCCGCGACGAGTTGCTGGCGCAGCCGCTCGGCGGTGAGGCGGGAGACCTCGGCCTCCACCCAGAGCTTCAGCAGCCGCTGGTGCAGGTCGTGGGTGCGCAGCTCGGGCCGCTCGCGCCAGGTGGCGGAGACGGGCCCGATCATGCCGCCCTCGCGGGGCAGTCGCATGCCGCCGATGGCCACGCGCTCGTTGTTCAGCGTGGTCTGCGCGACCTTCCAGCCGTCGCCGACCTCGCCGAGGCGCCGCGTGTCGGGGATGCGGACGCCGGTGAGGAAGACCTCGTTGAACTCGGCCTCACCGGTGATCTGCCGCAGCGGCCGCACCTCGACGCCCGGGTCGGTCATGTCGCACACGAAGTAGGTGATGCCGCGGTGCTTGGGCACGTCCGGGTCGGTGCGGGCGATGAGGATCGCCCAGCGGGCCACATGGGCGCTGGACGTCCAGACCTTCTGCCCGTCGACCACCCAGGTGTCGCCCTCACGCACCGCGCGGGTGCCGAGGGCGGCCAGGTCCGACCCGGCGCCGGGTTCGCTGAACAGCTGGCACCAGACCTCCTCGCCGGTCCACAGCGGCCGCAGGTAGCGCCGCTTCTGCTCCTCGGTGCCGTACTGGAGGATCGTCGGCGCGGCCATGCCGAGGCCGATGCCGATGCGCCGCGGGTCGTTGTCGGGCGCCCCGGCCGCGGTCAGTTCGGCGTCGACGACGGCCTGCAGGGAGCGGGAGGCGCCGAGTCCGCCGAGGCCCTGCGGGAAGTGCACCCAGGCCAGTCCGGCGTCGAAGCGGGCCCGCAGGAAGTCGAGGCGGTCGGTCGAGGCCGGCGGGTGCGCGGCCAGGAACTCCCGTGTGCTGTGGCGCAGTTCCTCGGGGGTCATGCCGACTCCTCCATGACGACGGCGATACGGCCGGTGGTCCGGCCGTCGGCCACCTTCTGCACGGCGTCGGCCGCTCGGGCGAGCGGCACGCGCTCGCTGACCAGCGGCTTGATCGCGCCCCGCGCGGCCAGCTCGGTGAGTTGCTCGTGGCAGTGCCGGACGAGCTTCGGGTCCTTGGTGTTGTACAGACCCCAGTGCAGGCCCAGGATCGAGTAGTTCTTCACCAGGGCGTGGTTGAGGGCCGGGCTCGGGATGGTGCCGCTGGCGAAGCCGACGACGACGATCCGCCCCTCGAAGGCGACGGTCTTGGCCGACTGGGTGTAGGCCTCGCCGCCGACCGGGTCGTAGACCACGTCGGCGCCCCGGCCGCCCGTGGCCTCCTTGACGGCGGCGACCACGTCCTCGGAGCGCCGGTCGATCACCACGTCGCACCCCAGCTCGCGGGCGACGGCCGCCTTGTCGGGGCCGCCGACGACACCGATGACGGTGGCGCCGGCGGCCTTCCCGAGCTGCACGGCCGCGCTGCCGACCCCTCCTGCGGCAGCGTGGACGAGCAGGGTCTCGCCGGCCTCCAGACCGGCCCGGCGGTGCAGGCCGAACCAGCCCGTCTGGTAGCCGATGTGCAGGGCCGCGGCCTCGGCGTCGTCCAGGGCCTCGGGCGCGGGCAGCAGGGCGGCGGAGTCCGCGAGGGCGTACTCGGCGAAACCGCCGTGCGGCAGCGCCGGGTTGGCGATGACCCGGCGGCCGTCCTCGGTCTCGCCGCAGATCTCCACGCCGGGGGTGAACGGCAGCGTCGGCCGGACCTGGTACTGGCCGCGGCACAGCAGGGCGTCGGGGAAGTTGATGTTGGCCGCCCGCACCTTCAGCAGGACCTGGCCCTCACCGGGGGTGGGCGGTTCCGCGTCCTCGAGCCGCATCACCTCGCCCGGCTCGCCGTTCTCGTGCACGTGCCATGCCTGCATGCGGGGCCTCCACGGGGGACTGCTTCGTCTGACCGGGTCCGGTTCGCATACTAAGCGGTCGCTTGCCGATCAGGGAACAGCCTTCGGCGGAAAGGTCCCACGCTCGCCCTGTCGTGTACGTCACGACCGCTTCGGCCGCGCCCGCACGTGCATCCGCTCCCCCTGCGGCCCGAACAGGCTGAGGAACTCCACGGGCCCCTCCCCCGTCGACCCGAACCAGTGCGGCACGCGCGTGTCGAACTCGGCCGCCTCGCCCGCCGTGAGCACCACGTCGTGCTCCCCCAGCACCAGGCGCAGCCTCCCGGAGAGCACGTACAGCCACTCGTAGCCCTCGTGCGTGCGCGGGTCCGGCTCCAGCTTCCGCTGCGGCTCCAGCACCTTGTACGCCTGGAGGCCGCCGGGCTGGCGGGTGAGGGGCCAGTGGGTGCGCCCGCCCATCTGGATCGGCTTGGCACGCACCCGCGGGTCGCCCGCGGGCGGCGCCCCGACCAATTCGTCCAGGGCCACCTGGTGGGCGCGCGCGATCGGCAGCAGCAGTTCCAGACTGGGTTTGCGCAGGCCGGACTCCAGCCGCGACAGGGTGCTGACGGAGATGCCGGTGGTCTCCGACAGCGCCGCCAGGGTCACCTCCCGCTCCTTGCGCATCTGCCGCAGCCTCGGGCCGACGCCCGCGAGTACCTCGTCCGTGGTCATGGGGGTATTGCAGGTTCGGCAAAGGCGTTTGTCAATCCCGGGGGTCCGGAGCGACGCTCGGCGACGGAGGTGGTCACCATGACCGAGAAGTACGCAGTGGTCGTCGTCGGCGGGGGCGCGGCCGGTCTGTCCGCGGCGCTGGTGCTGGGCCGGGCCCGGATCCGCACCCTGGTCGTCGACGCGGGTGAACCGCGCAACGCGCCCGCCGCGCACATGCAGGGTTATCTGTCGCGTGACGGCATGCCACCGGCCGAGTTCCTGGCCGCGGGCCGCGCGGAGGTCACCGGCTACGGCGTCGAGCTGGTGCGGGACCGGGTGGTGGAGGTGGGACGGGACGAGGACTTCACCGTGGTGCTGGCAAACGGCCGGAGCGTGCGCGCCCGCCGCCTGGTCGTCGCCACCGGGCTCGAGGACGAGCTGCCCGACGTGCCGGGGGTGGCGGAACGGTTCGGGCGGGACGTCCTGCACTGCCCCTTCTGCCACGGCTGGGAGGTGCGGGACCAGCCGTTCGGGGTGCTGGCGACGAGCCCGGCGAGTGTGCACCAGGCGCTGATGGTGTCCCAGTGGTCCAAGGACGTGCGGTTCTTCCTGCACCGGGTCGCCGAGGAGGAGCTGTCCGACGTCGACCTGCGCCGGCTGGCAGCCGCCGGGGTGGACGTGGTCCCCGCCGAGGTGGCGGGCCTGGTGGTCGAGGACGACCGGCTCACCGGGGTCCGGCTGGCCGACGGCACGGTGCACGCCCGCTCGGTGCTGTTCGCCGCTCCCCGGCCGGTGCCGCGGACGGGCTTGCTGGAGCGGCTCGGCGCGGAGCTGCACGAGACGCCCTTCGGCGCGTACCCGGTGGTCGACGCGACGGGCCTGACGACCGTGCCGGGCGTGTGGGCGGCGGGCAACGCGATCGGCTTCGCCGAGCAGGTCGTGCACGCGGCGAGCGGCGGCTACCGGGCCGCGTCCGCGATCGTCGGGGACCTGCTGATGGCGGACCTCGACGCGGCGGTGCAGGGACAGGGGGTCCCGTGGCAGGCACCGCGCGAGGACCGGTGATGACCGGCCGGCGGCCCTGGCACGGCGGCCCCGGCACGGCCCTCCGGGCGACCCATTAGGGGTCCCCGGGCAACCCGCCAGGGCCCCGGGCAACCCGCCAGGGGTCCTCGGGCGACCCGCCAGGGTCCCCGGGCAACCCGCCAGGCTCCCCTGGCAACCCGCCAGGGGCCCCCGGGCAACCCGCCAGGCTCCCCGGGCGACCCGCCAGGGTCCCCAAGCAACACCGGCCCGGGCGTCCGGGTGTAGAGGTGGCCCCGGCGGTGCACCATGACTGCATGCTTCTGCACCGGCTGGCCCGAGTGTCCCAGGAGGTCGCCGCCACCTCCGCACGGTCGAGGAAGACGGCGCTGCTCGCGGAGCTCTTCCGGGACGCGGAGGCGGACGACGTGCCCGTCGTCATCCCCTACCTGGCCGGACGCCTGCCGCAGGGCCGCATCGGCGTCGGCTGGAAGGTGCTGGGGCGGCCGGTCGTCCCCGCCGCCGAGCCGAGCCTGACCGTGCGGGACGTCGACGCCCGGCTGTCCGAGCTCGCGAAGGTGTCCGGCCCCGGTTCTCAGGCGGAGCGCACCCGGCTGGTCGGGGAGCTGATGGGCGCGGCCACCGAGGACGAGCAGCGGTTCCTGCTGGGACTGCTCACCGGCGAGGTCCGGCAGGGCGCGCTGGACGCGGTGGCCGTGGAGGGCCTGGCCCAGGCGACGGGGGCGCCCTCCGCGGACGTGCGCCGGGCCGTGATGCTCGCGGGTTCGCTCCAGTCGGTCGCCGAGGCGCTGCTCTCGGACGGGCCCGCGTCCCTGGACCGGTTCCGGCTCACCGTCGGCCGCCCCGTGCTGCCCATGCTCGCGCACAGCGCCTCCTCGGTCGCCGAGGCCGTGGACAAGCTCGGCGCCTGCGCGGTGGAGGAGAAGCTGGACGGCATCCGGGTCCAGGTGCACCGGGACGGCGGCACGGTACGGCTCTACACCCGCACGCTCGACGACATCACCGACCGGCTGCCCGAAGTGACGGCCGCCGTGCTGGAGTTGCGCGGCGAGCGGTTCATCCTGGACGGCGAGGTGATCTCCTTCGGCGAGGACGGACGCCCCCGTTCGTTCCAGGAGACGGCCGGCCGGGTCGGCTCGCGCACCGACGTGGCGACCGCCGCCCGCGCGGTGCCCGTCTCCCCCGTCTTCTTCGACGCGCTGTCCGTCGACGGCCGTGACCTGCTGGACCTGCCGTTCACCGAGCGCCACGCCGAACTCGCCCGCCTGGTCCCCGAGCCGATGCGGGTGCGCCGCACACTGGTCTCCGGCCCCGGGGAGACCCCCGCGGCGGAGCAGTTCCTGGCCGCGACCCTCGGGCGCGGCCACGAGGGAGTGGTCGCCAAGGCGCTTCAGGCCCCCTACAGCGCGGGCCGGCGGGGTGCGTCCTGGCTGAAGGTCAAGCCCGTCCACACCCTCGACCTCGTCGTCCTGGCCGCCGAGTGGGGCCACGGCCGCCGCAGCGGCAAGCTCTCCAACCTCCACCTGGGCGCCCGCACGGCCGACGGGGGTCTCGCCATGCTCGGCAAGACGTTCAAGGGCATGACCGACGCGATGCTCGCCTGGCAGACCGAACGGCTCCAGCAGCTCGCCGTCGAGACGAACGACCACGTGGTCAGGGTCCGCCCGGAACTCGTCGTCGAGATCGCCTACGACGGCCTGCAGCGCTCCACGCGCTATCCGGCCGGCGTCACCCTCCGCTTCGCCCGCGTGATCCGCTACCGCGAGGACAAGCGCCCCGAGGAGGCCGACACCGTCGAGACGCTCCTCGCGGCGCACCCGGAGGTGAGGCCGTGAAGCGCAGCGCAGGCCTGCTGCTCTTCCGCCCGTCCGCGCGGGGCCGCGAGGTCCTGCTCGGCCACATGGGCGGCCCCTTCTACGCCCGGCGTGACGCCGGCGCCTGGACCATCCCCAAGGGCGAGTACGAGCCCGACGAGTCCCCCTGGGCCGCCGCCCGCCGCGAGTTCGAGGAGGAGCTGGGACTGCCCCCGCCCGACGGTGAGGCCATCGCCCTGGGCGAGGTGCGGCAGACCAACGGCAAGATCGTCACCGCCTGGGCGATCGAGGCCGACCTCGACCCGGACACCGTCGCACCCGGCACCTTCCGGATGGAGTGGCCGCCGCGCTCGGGGCGGATGCAGGAGTTCCCCGAGCTGGACCGGGTCGCGTGGTTCGGGGCCGAACAGGCCCGAGCGGTGATCATCACGGCCCAGGCCGCGTTTCTCGACCGGCTGGCGGAGCACTCGCCCTGAGGAGACACTCCCGCGTTGCGGTCCCCTCCGTCGCGCGGGAAGGTCGAGACACAGCCCGCACCGAGGGAGGTCAGCCATGCCCATCGCGACGGTGAACCCGGCGAACGGCGAGACGCTCAAGACGTACGAGGCCATGGGCGAGGAGGAGATCGAGCGCCGGATCCAGCTCGCGGAGGCCACGTTCCGCACCTACCGTACGACGACCTTCGAGGAGCGCGCGCGGCTGCTGCACCGGGCCGCCGACCTCCTCGAGGAGGACCAGCAGGACATCGCCCGGGTGATGACCACCGAGATGGGCAAGCCGATCCAGCAGGCCCGGGCCGAGGCCGCCAAGTGCGCCAAGGCGATGCACTGGTACGCCGACCACGCCGAGGAACTGCTCGCCGACGAGCGGCCCTCCGACGCGGACGTGAAGGACTCGGGCGCCTCACGCGTCCTGGTGCGCTACCGGCCGGTCGGCCCGGTGCTCGCGGTCATGCCCTGGAACTTCCCGCTGTGGCAGGTGATCCGCTTCGCGGCGCCCGCGCTGATGGCGGGGAACGTGGGTCTGCTCAAGCACTCCTCGAACGTCCCGCAGACCGCCCTCTACATCGAGGACCTCTTCCACCGGGCGGGCTTCACCGAAGGCTGTTTCCAGACCCTGCTGATCGGCTCGGCGGCGATCGACGACATCCTGCGCGACGAACGCGTCAAGGCCGCCACCCTCACCGGCAGCGAGCCGGCCGGCCGCGCGGTCGCCTCCACCGCCGGGGAGATGATCAAGAAGACGGTGCTGGAGCTGGGCGGCAGCGACCCGTTCGTGGTCATGCCGTCCGCCGACATCGACCGGGCGGCGCAGGTCGCGGTCACGGCACGGGTGCAGAACACCGGGCAGTCCTGCATCGCCGCCAAGCGGTTCATCGTGCACACGGACGTCTACGACGCCTTCGCCGAACGGTTCACCGAGGGCATGCGGGCGCTGAAGGTCGGCGACCCCTTGTCCGAGGACACGGAGGTCGGGCCGCTCTCCACCGAGCAGGGACTGCGCGACCTGGAGGAGCTGGTCGACGACGCGGTGCGCGGCGGCGCCCGGGTGCTGTGCGGTGGCGAACGCCCGGAGGGTCCGGGCTGGTACTACACGCCGACGATCCTCGCCGGCATCACCCGGGAGATGCGCATCCACCGGGAGGAGGCGTTCGGGCCGGTCGCCACGCTGTACCGGGCGGCGGACCTGGACGAGGCGGTGCTGATCGCGAACGACTCGCCGTTCGGGCTGAGTTCCAACGTGTGGACGCGGGACGAGGCCGAGGTGGACCGTTTCGTCCGGGATCTGGAGGCCGGAGGCGTGTTCTTCAACGGGATGACGGCCTCGCACCCGGCGTTCCCGTTCGGCGGTGTGAAGCGGTCCGGCTACGGGCGTGAGCTGTCCGGGCACGGAATCCGCGAGTTCTGCAACATCACCACGGTTTGGCACGGTGCGTGAGTGATGCGGGGCTACGATCCCGTCTGTGAACCGCGAAGTGACTCTGCCTCTGATCGTCGACAACCGCGGGACCCTGCAGGTGGCTGCGGCGGATGTCAGCAAGCTGCTGCGGACGGTGGGGGGACGGTGGGTGCGGCTGGTGGAGGACGGGGAGTCCGGACTGGACGAGGACACGGTCGCGGCTCTGACCATCGAACTGGCGAAGCTCGCCGACCGTATCGACGTGGCCTGCATCGCGCACAGCAGCGGGACGGCGACGTAACGGGTGCGGGTGCATGACGGCTTCTCGCGCGGTTGCCCCCCGAGGCCGGTTGACCGCCGGGGCCGGGACCGCGTCCGGCGGTGGGGCGCCCAGGGCCTGCCGGGCCGTGTACGCCCGGTAGACCCGGCGGCCGCGCGGCGGCCGCCGGCAGCGGGTCCCGGGCCGGACGCGTCGTCGCGCGGCCGCGTCATCCGACTGCCGCAACGAGCCTTGCACGTCCTCCCCGGTACGGAGTAGCCCGGCGCGAAGTCACCGTGCCCCCGGGTGATCGTGGGGTGACCACCCCTAGTGGTGAACCACCTTCTGGCCGGGGGGCGAAGCGCCTTCCGGAAGGCGAAAGCAGGCACGGTTCATGGCGACTTTGTGCAGACCCTCGGTGTCCGTCCCGGAGTACGTGATCACGATGGAGGAGACGCTGGAGCTGGCGCGGCAGCGCCACGCGGGCCACCCCCAACTGCCGCTCGCCCTCCGGCTGATCGAGAACACCGGCGTGCGCACGCGACGCATCGTGCAGCCCGTCGAAAAGACCTTGAGACACCCGGGTTTCGAGGAGCGCAACAAGCTCTACGAGGCGGAGGCCAAGGCGCGGGTGCCCGCGGTGGTCCAGCGGGCCCTCGACGACGCCGAGCTGCTCACCACCGAGGTGGACCTGATCGTCTACGTGTCGTGCACGGGCTTCATGATGCCGTCGCTGACGGCCTGGCTGATCAACGAGATGGGTTTCGAGCCGACCACCCGTCAGCTGCCGATCGCCCAGCTCGGGTGTGCGGCCGGCGGGGCGGCGATCAACCGGGCCCACGACTTCTGCTCCGCCTACCCCGAGGCCAACGCGCTGATCGTGGCCTGCGAGTTCTGCTCGCTGTGCTACCAGCCCACCGACATGGGCGTCGGTTCCCTGCTGTCGAACGGGCTGTTCGGCGACGGCATCGCCGCCGCCGTGGTGCGCGGCCGGGGCGGCGAGGGCATCGCGCTGGAGCGCAACGGTTCGTTCCTGATCCCGAAGACCGAGGACTGGATCACGTACGACGTGCGCGCCACCGGTTTCCACTTCCTGCTGGACAAGCGGGTCCCGGGCACGATGGAGCCGCTCGCACCGGTCCTCACCGACCTGGCGGGCGACCACGGGTGGGACGCGTCCGACCTGGACTTCTACATCGTCCACGCGGGCGGGCCCCGGATCCTGGACGACCTGAGCACCTTCCTGCGCGTCGACCCGCACGCCTTCCGGTTCAGCCGGGCCACGCTCACCGAGTACGGCAACATCGCCAGCGCCGTCGTCCTGGACGCGCTGCGCCGGCTGTTCGACGAGGGCGGGCCGGAAAGCGGGGCGCGCGGGCTGGTCGCCGGGTTCGGTCCCGGCATCACCGCCGAGATGGCGCTGGGCCGCTGGCGGGACGGGGACCGGGCGGGATGACGGCGACGGAAGGGCTGCTCGTCCCGCCGGGGCAGGGCCGGGTCGTCCGGGCGCCCGCCCAGCACGTGACCTTCAAGGTGACCGGCGCCCACTCCCGCGCGGCCTCCTCCTTCGAGGTGGTGGTGCCGCCGGGGTTCGACGTCGGCGCCCATGTGCACGCGCGCAGCGAGGAGTTGTTCTACGTGCTGGAGGGCGAGCTGGACGTGCTCGCCTTCGAGCCGCGGATCCGCACCCCCGACCGCTGGCAGGGGTGGGAGTCCGCCGCCGGCAACCGGGTGGTGCGGGCGACCCCCGGCACGGTGATCGTCGTGCCCCCGGGGTGCCCGCACGCGTTCGCCAATCCGACGGACGAGCCCGCGAAGATGTTCTTCCAGGCGAGCCCGCCGCCGGACCACGAGCGGTACTTCGAGGAGCTGCTGGAGATCCTCGGCGCCGGCGGCCCGCCGGACCACACGGCGATCGAGGAGCTCCGGGCGCGGTACGACATCGAGCAGCTGACGCCGCTCAGGCACCGCTAGCGGACGTCAGCGGATGGGCACGCCGGCGAGGGTGCGGGCGATGACCAGGCGCTGGATCTCGCTCGTGCCTTCGAAGATGGTGTAGATGGCGCTGTCGCGGTGCATGCGCTCCACCGGGTACTCGCGGGTGTAGCCGTTGCCGCCGAGGATCTGGATGGCCTGGGCAGTGACCTTCTTGGCGGTCTCGCTGGCGAAGAGCTTGGACATGGAGCCCTCGGCCGCGGTGAACGGCTTGCCGTTGATCGCCATCCAGGAGGCGCGCCACACCAGCAGCCGCGCCGCGTCGATCGAGGTGCGCATGTCCGCGAGCTGGAACGCCACGCCCTGGTTGTCGATGATGGGCCGGCCGAACTGCTCGCGGTTCGTGGCGTAGTCGAGGGCGACCTCGTAGGCGGCGCGGGCGGTGCCGACCGCCATGGCCCCGACGGCCGGGCGGGAGGCCTCGAAGGTGGCCATGGCCGCGTTCTTCACGCGCTCCCCGCCCTGCCGGGCCTTCTCCCGGGCGCGGGCGAGCCGCTCGTCCAGCTTCTCCTTGCCGCCGAGCAGGCAGGAGCCGGGCACGCGCACGTTGTCGAGGACGACCTCGGCGGTGTGCGAGGCGCGGATGCCGTGCTTCTTGAACTTCTGGCCCTGGGAGAGTCCCTCGGTGCCCGGCGGGACGATGAAGGAGGCGTGGCCCTTGGAGCCGAGCTCGGGGTCGACGACCGCGACGACGACGTGGACGTTGGCGATGCCGCCGTTGGTGGCCCAGGTCTTGGTGCCGTTGAGCACCCACTCGTCCTTGGCCTCGTCGTAGACGGCCCGGGTGCGCATGGAGGCCACGTCGGAGCCGGCGTCGGGCTCGGAGGAGCAGAAGGCGGCGACCTTCACGTCGTTGGCGTCGCCGTACATCTGCGGGATCCAGGTGCCGATCTGCTCCTCGGTGCCGTTGGCGAGGACGCCGACGGCGGCGAGGCCGGTGCCGACGATGGACAGGGCGATGCCCGCGTCGCCCCAGAAGAGCTCCTCCATCGCCATGGGGATGCCGAGGCCTGTGGGGTCGAAGTACTGCTGGGCGTAGAAGTCCAGGGAGTAGATGCCGACCTTGGCGGCCTCCTGGATGACCGGCCAGGGAGTCTCCTCACGCTCGTCCCATTCGGCGGCCGCGGGCCGGATCACGTCGGCGGCGAAGCCGTGGATCCAGTCGCGGACCTCCTTCTGTTCGTCGTTGAGCTCCATGGTGAACTCGGCCATGTCGTCCCCTCCAGCGGCGCACGTGCATGTTACTTGCGGTAACCGCAGTCTGTTACCGACGGGTAGTCCACGTCAACTCCCCTCGGCCCGGTCGGGCCCTTCCCCTGCCCGGATCACGCCCGAGTGCTAGTTTGCGCAGGCGTCATCGAAACACCACGGGTGGGGAGAGCACATGGACACCACACAGCGGACCGATCAGCAACGGTCCGCCGACCGCCGGCGGCGCGAGCTGCTCGAGGCCGCCGACCGAGTGGTGCTGCGCGACGGCCCCCAGGCCTCGATGAACGCGATCGCGGCGGAGGCCGGGATCACCAAGCCGATCCTCTACCGCCACTTCGGCGACAAGGGCGGACTTTACGCCGCCCTTGCCAAACGGCACACCGACGCACTGCTGGACTCCCTGCGGGCGGCGCTGGACGCCCCGGCGGACCGGCGCGAGCGCGTCGAGGCGACGCTCGACACCTACCTCGCCGCCATCGAGGCGCGCCCCCAGGTGTACCGGTTCCTGATGCACCCCGCCGAGGGCGGCCAGCCGGGCGACCCCGGGTTCGACGTCGGCAAGCACAGCGCGCCGTTGCTGCGGCGGATGGGCGAGGAGCTGGCCCAGGTCATCGAGGAGCGGCTGGACCTCGGGCCGGGCGGCCAGCAGCTCGCGCGGGTGTGGGGCCACGGGATCGTCGGCATGATGCACGCGGCCGGGGACTGGTGGCTGGGGGAACGGCCCTGCTCGCGGACCGAGTTGGTGCGCAGCCTGGCGGACCTGCTGTGGGGGCGGCTGGCGAGCGTGGGCGACCGGGTCGGGGGCCCGGGGTTCTGACCACGGCGCTCAGGCGTTCCAGGAGGCCCGGGCGACCTGCCGCATCAGCTTGCGGTGCCGCCGGCCCGTGAGGCGGTCCGCGTAGATGCGGCCCTCCAGGTGGTCGGACTCGTGCTGCAGGCAGCGGGCGAAGAAGCCCGTGCCGTGGACCGTGACGGGCTCACCGGTCACGGTGAAGCCCTCCACCACGGCGTGGTCGTGGCGTTCGGTGCCCGCTTCCAGGCCCGGCAGGGACAGGCAGCCCTCCGGACCGCGGACCACCACCCCGTCCGCGACCACCAGGCGCGGGTTCACGACGTGGCCCAGATGGCGGACGTCCTCGTCGTCCGGGCAGTCGTACACGAAGACCCGCAGCGGCACGCCGACCTGGTTGGCGGCGAGGCCGACGCCCCGCGCGGCGTACATCGTGGCGAACAAGTCCTCCACGAGCCGGGCCAGTTCGGGGCCGAAGTCGGTGACCTCCGCGCAAGGCGTGTGCAGGACGGGATCGCCGTGCAGCGTGAGGGGTCTCACGCGGCCTCGGGCGCCGGGGATGGGGCTGTGTCGCATGGCGGCAAGAGTAAGGTCCTGTCGGTCCGCGCCTTCCACACGAGTTCGCCACAGTGCCACGGTTCGGGAGTGCGAATGGATCTCGATAGGCTGAGGTCCACACCACGTGGCCGTCAGGCTTCAGGGCGCGGCGCGTACGCAAGGAGGATCGAGAACTGATGGCAGGCAACTCGGACCCGCTCTCGCCGCGGGCCAAGCTGGCCGTGACCGCGGGCAAGGCGGTCGCGGCGGCGTCCCGCGCCGCGGGACGCGGCAGCGGATCGGTGATCGGCGGCCGGGTGGCACTCAAGCTCGACCCCGACCTGCTGGCCCGGCTCGCGCAGAACCTGGACGTGACGCTGGTCTCGGCGACCAACGGCAAGACCACCACCACCCGGCTCATCGCCGAGGCCCTGCGCGCGGCGGGCCCCGTCGTGTCGAACGCGCTCGGCGCGAACATGCCGGCCGGCATCACCTCGGCGCTCGCCGGCGGCTCGGAGGCCCGGTACGGCGTCATCGAGGTCGACGAGAAGTACCTCGCCGGGGTCGCCCGGGACACCGCACCGAAGTGCATCGCGCTGCTCAACCTCTCCCGCGACCAGCTCGACCGGGCCGCCGAGACGCGCATGCTCGCCGAGAACTGGCGCGAAGGGCTCGCGGGCTCCAAGGCCGTGATCGTGGCCAACTGCGACGACCCGCTGGTCGTGTGGGCCGCCTCCTCCTCCCCCAACGTGGTCTGGGTGGCCGCGGGTCAGATGTGGAAGGACGACGCCTGGTCCTGCCCGTCCTGCGGCGGTGTGATGCAGCGCCCGGGCGACGACTGGTTCTGCGGCGAGTGCGGCTTCCGCCGCCCGACGCCGAGCTGGGCGCTCTCCGGCGACCACGTCCTCGACCCGCACGGCTCCGCCTGGCCGATCCACCTGCAGCTGCCCGGCCGCGCCAACAAGGCCAACGCGGCCTCCTCGGCCGCCGTCGCCGCCGTGTTCGGCGTGCCGCCGCAGGTCGCGCTGGAGCGCATGTACCAGGTGCAGGCGGTCGCCGGCCGGTACGACGTCGTCCAGTTCCAGGGCCGTGACCTCAGGCTCCTGCTCGCGAAGAACCCGGCCGGCTGGCTGGAGACGTTCTCCCTGATCGACCCGCCGCCCACGCCGGTCATCCTGTCCGTGAACGCGCGCGGCGCCGACGGCACGGACACCTCCTGGCTGTGGGACGTCGACTACACGCGGCTGTCGGGCCACCCGATCTGCGTGATCGGCGACCGGCGGCTGGACCTGGCGGTGCGCCTGGAGGTCGCCGACCAGAACTTCCAGGTCCACGACACCCTCGACCAGGCCGTGGCCGCCTGCCCGCCGGGCCGGATCGAGGTCATCGCCAACTACACGGCGTTCCAGGACCTGCGCCGCCGCGTCGGCAACTGAGCACGAGACGTCAGGGGACTTTTGTGAGCGACAACCAACTGCGGGTCGTCTGGATCTATCCCGACCTGCTCAGCACCTACGGCGACCAGGGCAACGTCCTCGTCGTGGAGCGCCGTGCCCGGCAGCGCGGCCTGGACGTGGCCCGGCTCGACGTGCGCAGCGACCAGCCCATCCCGACCTCCGGCGACATCTACCTGATCGGCGGCGGCGAGGACCGGCCGCAGCGGCTCGCCGCGGAGCGGCTGCGCCGGGACGGCGGACTGACCCGGGCGGTGGAGAACGGCGCCATCGTGTTCTCGGTGTGCGCCGGCTACCAGATCCTCGGCCACGAGTTCATCAACGACCTCGGCCAGCGCGAGCCCGGCCTGGGGCTGCTGGACGTGGTCTCGGTGCGCGGCGAGGGCGCGCGGTGCGTCGGTGACGTGCTGGGCGACATCGACGAGCGCCTGGGACTGCCGCCGCTGACCGGCTTCGAGAACCACCAGGGCGTCACCCACCTGGGCCCCACCGCCCGCCCCCTCGCCCGGGTGCGGTTCGGCAACGGCAACGGCACGGGCGACGGCACCGAGGGCGCCTTCAACGACACCGTCTTCGGCACGTACATGCACGGCCCGGTGCTGGCGCGCAACCCGCTGATCGCGGACCTGCTGCTGAAGCTGGCCCTCGACGTCAACGCGCTGCCGCCGACCGACGACCGCTGGTACGAGGCCCTGCGCAACGAGCGCATCGCGGCTGCTCAGCAGCCCGCCTGAGCACAGCGCCGCAGCTCGTCCGAGGCACGCGTCGACCTCCGGGTCAACAGCCCGTCTGACGTCACATCCGCACAGGTGAGCGGGGTCGTCCAGCAGGCGGACGCGTGCTTCGGTCCGGCGCCCGGATGCGGCTAGGGTGGCGGGGATTCCCGCCGGACAACGTGGTCCGGTCCCCGGCCCACGTTGAGAAGGTATTCGGGCTATGCGCATTGGTGTCCTCACGTCCGGCGGCGACTGCCCCGGCCTGAACGCCGTCATCCGGTCCGTCGTGCACCGCGCCGTCGTGGACCACGGCGACGAGGTCATCGGCTTCCGGGACGGCTGGAAGGGCCTCCTGGAGTGCGACTACCTCAAGCTCGACCTCGACGCGGTGGGCGGCATCCTCGCCCGCGGCGGAACGATCCTCGGTTCCTCCCGTGTCCAGCCCTCCCACCTGCGCGACGGTGTGGAGCGGGCCCGGGGGCACCTGGAGGAGCTGGGTCTCGACGCGATCATCCCCATCGGCGGTGAGGGCACGCTGAAGGCCGCCCGCCTGATGTCCGACAGCGGACTGCCCGTGGTGGGCGTGCCGAAGACCATCGACAACGACATCGCCGTCACGGACGTCACCTTCGGCTTCGACACGGCCGTGGGCGTGGCGACCGAGGCGCTCGACCGGCTGAAGACCACCGCCGAGTCGCACCAGCGGGTGCTGGTCGTGGAGGTCATGGGCCGGCACACCGGCTGGATCGCGCTGCACTCCGGCATGGCGGCCGGCGCGCACGCGATCGTCGTCCCGGAGCGGCCCTTCGACATGGAGGAGCTGACCCGGCGCGTCGGCGAGCGGTTCGAGGCGGGCAAGCGCTTCGCGATCGTCGTGGCGGCCGAGGGCGCCAAGCCGCGGCCCGGGACCATGGACTTCGACGAGGGCGGCAAGGACATCTACGGGCACGAGCGCTTCGCCGGCATCGCCCGGCAGCTGTCGATCGAGCTGGAGGACCGGCTGGGCAAGGAGGCCCGCCCGGTCATCCTCGGCCACGTGCAGCGCGGCGGGACGCCGACGGCGTACGACCGGGTGCTCGCCACGCGGTTCGGCTGGCACGCGGTGGAGGCCGTGCACCGGGGCGAGTTCGGGCAGATGACCGCGCTGCGCGGGACGGACATCGTGATGGTGCCGCTGGCGGAGGCCGTCGAGACGCTGAAGACCGTGCCGGAGGACCGCTACGACGAGGCGGAGTGCGTCCTCTGAGCCCGAGCTGATCTGCCGGGTGCGGGTCGCGGGTGGTCGCTCGCGCCGTTCCCCGCGCCGCCGAGGCGCCGTGCCGCCCCCGGTCACAGTGGTGACCGGGGGCGGCTCTACTCTTGTGGGCGGACAACTTGTTGCACACCCCCACGAAACAGGAGCCGGCGGAATGGATCACAGCGGGCACGGCATGACCATGGATCTGCCGCCGTTCACGCTGGGGCGAGGGCTGGAGTGGTCGGCGGACCCGTTCTTCCTCGTCGCCTGCCTGGCGGGTCTGGCCCTGTACGGGTGGGGTGTCGTCCGGCTGGTGCGGCGCGGGGACAAGTGGCCCGTGGGCCGGACCGTCGGCTACACGCTGGGCGTGCTGAGCATCATGCTCATGATGTGCACGCAGCTCAACGACTACGGCATGGTCATGTTCAGCGTGCACATGGTGCAGCACATGGTGATCAGCATGGTCTCGCCGATCCTCATCCTGCTCGGAGCGCCGATCACGCTCGCGCTGCGGGCGCTGCCCACGGCCGGACGGGGGCGCAAGGGGCCGCGTGAGCTGCTGCTGATGTTCCTGCACAGCCGGTACATGCGGATCGTCACCCACCCCGCGTTCACGATCCCGCTGTTCATCGCCAGCCTGTACGGGCTGTACTTCACGCCGCTCTTCGACACCCTGATGGGGTCCAGGGCGGGGCACGTCGCGATGATGGTGCACTTCCTCGCCGTGGGCCTGGTGTTCTTCTGGCCGATCATGGGCGTGGACCCGGGTCCCCACCGGCCCGGCTACCTGATGCGGATGCTGGAGCTGTTCGCGGGCATGCCGTTCCACGCGTTCTTCGGCATCGCCCTGATGATGGCGACCGAGCCGATGGTCGAGACGTTCAAGAACCCGCCCGCCTCCCTCGGCGTCGAGGCGCTGTCCGACCAGAACGCGGCGGGCGGCATCGCCTGGGCGTTCAGCGAGATCCCGTCGGTGCTGGTCCTGATCGCCCTGCTGTTCCAGTGGTACGCCTCCGAGCAGCGCCAGGCGCGGCGCACGGACCGGGCCGCGGAGCGCGACGGCGACAAGGAACTGGAGGCGTACAACGCCTATCTCGCCTCGTTGAACGCGCAGGGGCGCTGAAGGCGGCTCGCGCAAGGCCCGTGCGCGCCGGGCGTCCGGCAGGCACCATGGAGGGACCGGACCACGAGGAGGGTGTCGCGATGCCCGGTTCCACGAACGGTTCCCACTCGACGAAGACCATGGGGGTGCTCACCGTCGGCGGTCTCGTCGTCGTGACGGCCTACACGGTGGCGCTCGGGAGCAACGGCTGGCTGTGGTTCGGCTGGGTCGTCCTGGGATTGATCACCCTCGGCATGGTGGTCACCACGCGCAGCACCTGAGCGCTCACCCGCCGGTCAGCCGGCCCGCCGAGTGGACGCCCGGCTGGTACTTGGGCAGCCGGACGGTGATCTTCATGCCCGCGCCCTGCGCGGTCTCGATGACGAGGCCGTGGGCGTCGCCGTAGACCTGGCGGAGCCGGTCGTCGACGTTGGACAGGCCGATGCCGCCGGAAGGGCTGGCCTCGCGGGCGAGGATGCGGCGCAGCAGCTCGGGGTCCATGCCGGCGCCGTCGTCCTCGATGACGACCAGCGCCTCGGCGCCCGCGTCCTGGGCGGTGATCTGGATGTGGCACTTGCCCGTGGGGACGGCCTTGCCCTCCAGGCCGTGCTTGACGGCGTTCTCCACGAGCGGCTGCAGGCACAGGAAGGGCAGGGCGACGGGCAGCACCTCGGGGGCTATCTGCAGGGTGACGGAGAGGCGCTCGCCGAAGCGCGCCCGGACCAGTGCCAGGTAGTGGTCGATGGCGTGCAGCTCGTCGGCGAGGGTGGTGAAGTCGCCGTGCCGGCGGAACGAGTAGCGGGTGAAGTCGGCGAACTCCAGAAGCAGCTCGCGGGCGCGCTCGGGGTCGGTGCGCACGAACGAGGCGATCACCGCGAGCGAGTTGAAGATGAAGTGCGGCGAGATCTGGGCCCGCAGCGCCTTGATCTCGGCCTCGATGAGGCGGGTGCGGGAGCGGTCGAGGTCCGCCAGCTCCAGCTGCACCGAGACCCAGCGGGCGACCTCGCCGGCGGCCCGGACCAGCACGGCGGACTCGCGGGGGGCGCAGGCGACCAGGGCGCCGTGCACGCGGTCGTCGACGGTGAGGGGGGCGACGACCGCCCAGCGCACCGAGCAGTCCAGGTTGTCGCAGGTCAGCCGGAACGCCTCGCCGCGGCCGGTGTCCAGCGGCCCCCCTAGGCGCTCCATGATCTCGCCGCGGTGGTGGGCGCCGTCGCCGTCCCAGACGAGGACCTGTTCACGGTCGGTGAGGCACAGGGCGTCCGTGCCGAGCAGGGAGCGCAGTTTGCGGGCGGACCTGCGGGCGGTCTCCTCGGTCAGGCCGGCCCGCAGCGGCGGCGCGGCCAGGGAGGCGGTGTGCAGGGTCTCGAAGGTGGCGTGCTCGACGGGCGTGCCGAGTCCGGCGAGGCTGCCGGCCCGGGCGGTGCGCCGGCCGATCCAGACGCCCAGGGCCAGGACCGGCAGCACGGCGACGCACAGGCCCGCCAGGAAGTCGCTCACGGCGTCACCTCGCTGCGCAGTTCCTCGGGCAGGTGGAAGCGGGCCAGTACCGCGTTCGTGCCGGGCGGCACCCGGCCGGGGGTGGCCAGGGAGACCACGACCATGGTGAGGAAGCCGAGCGGCACGGACCACAGGGCGGGCCAGGCGAGCAGGGCGTGCAGGGCGCCCGGGCCCGGGTAGCCCGTCATGGTCGCGGCGACGGCGAGGAGGGCGGAGCCGCCCCCGACCAGCATCCCGGCGGCCGCGCCGGGCGGGGTCAGCCGCCGCCACCAGATGCCCAGCACGAGCAGCGGGCAGAACGAGGACGCCGACACGGCGAAGGCCAGTCCCACGGCGTCGGCGACCGGGAGCCCGCCGACCAGCACGCTGGCCGCGAGGGGCACGGCCATGGCCAGCACGGTCCCCAGCCGGAAGTGCCGTACGCCCCGGGAGGGCAGCACGTCCTGGGTGAGGACACCGGCGACCGCCATGGTGAGCCCCGAGGCCGTGGAGAGGAACGCGGCGAAGGCGCCGCCGGCGACCAGCGCGCCCAGCAGGTCGCCGCCCACTCCCCCGATCATGCGGTCGGGCAGCAGCAGGACCGCCGCGTCGGGGTCCGAGGTGAGGGTGAGTTCGGGCGCGTAGAGGCGGCCGAGGGCGCCGTAGACGGGGGGCAGCAGGTAGAAGGCGCCGACCAGGGCGAGGACGGCGACCGTGGTACGTCGGGCGGCGACGCCGTGCGGACTGGTGTAGAAGCGGACGACGACGTGCGGCAGGCCCATGGTGCCGAGGAACGTGGCGAGGATCAGGCCGTAGGTGGCGTACAGGGGGCGCTCCTCCCGGCTCTCGGCCTGGGACGGGGACAGGTCGCCGCCGCCGCTGCGCTCGGCCTCGGGGACGGCGGCGCCGGCGGGGAACGCGAGGCGCGTGCCGCCGTCGATGCGGTGGGTTCCGGCGGTCAGGTCGACGCGGCCGGCGGTGTGGGTGCGGCCGTCGACGGTGCCGGTGACCGTGACGGTCAGCGGGCGGTCCAGCCTCAGGTCGATGTCGTCCGCGACACGGACGACGCGCTGCTCGCGGAAGGTGGCCGGTTCGTCGAAGGCGTGGCGCGGGGCGCCGTCGCCCTGCCAGGCCAGTACCAGGAACAGGGCGGGGACCAGCAGGGCGGTGAGCTTGAGCCAGTACTGGAAGGCCTGGACGAAGGTGATGCTGCGCATGCCGCCCGCGGCGACGGTGGCGGTGACGACGAGGGCGACGGTGACCCCGCCCAGCCAGTCGGGCGCCCCCGTGAGCACGGTCAGTGTGAGCCCCGCTCCCTGGAGCTGGGGCAGCAGGTACAGCCAGCCGACGCCCACCACGAAGGCCCCGGCGAGCCGCCGCACGGCCGGGGAGGCGAGGCGGGCCTCGGCGAAGTCGGGCAGCGTGTAGGCGCCGGAGCGGCGCAGCGGCGCGGCGACGAACAGCAGCAGGACGAGGTAGCCGGCGGTGTAGCCGACCGGGTACCAGAGCATGTCGGGGCCCTGGACCAGGACGAGCCCGGCGATGCCCAGGAAGGAGGCGGCGGACAGGTACTCGCCGCTGATCGCCGCCGCGTTCAGCCGCGGGCCGACCGTGCGGGAGGCGACGTAGAAGTCGGACGTGGTGCGGGAGATGCGCAGGCCGAAGGCGCCGACCAGGACGGTCGAGACGACGACCAGGGCGACGGCGGGGACGGCGTAGCCGGAGTTCATCGGGCGGGGCTCAGCGGTCTTCGACTAGGCGCACGAAGTCGCGTTCGTTGCGTTCGGCGCGGCGGACGTACCAGCGGGCGAGCAGCACCAGGGGCAGGTAGAGGCCGAAGCCGAGGACGGCCCACTCCAGGCGGCGGGCGCCCGGCAGCGCCGCGAACAGCAGGGGCAGCGGGCCGACGAGCAGGCCGAGGACCGCGAGGACGGTGAGGGCGGCGCGCAGCTGGCTGCGCATCAGGGAGCGCACGTAGGTGTGGCCGAGGGTGGTCTGCTCGTCGATCTCGGTGCGCGGCCGGTAGGAGGCGGAAGGCGCGGGATGGCGCCCCCGGGAGCGCAGCCGGGCGTGCGGGAGGCTCTGGCGGGGCGGGCCGGTGACGACGACGCGGCGCGCGGTGGGGTCCTGGGGCACCGTCACGGCCTCCGCATCAGCAGGTCGCGCAGTTCCCGGGCGTGGCGCCGGCTGACCTGCAGCTCCTCCGAGCCGACGAGGACGCTGACGGTGCCGGCGTCGAGGCGGAGTTCGCCGATGTGGCGCAGGGCGACGAGGTGGCGCCGGTGGATGCGGACGAAGCCGCGCGAGCGCCAGCGCTCCTCCAGGGTGGACAGCGGGATGCGCACCAGGTGGCTGCCGCGGTCGGTGTGCAGGCGGGCGTAGTCGCCCTGGGCCTCGACGTGGGTGATGTCGTCGACGGCGACGAAGCGCGTCACGCCGCCGAGTTCGACGGGTATGTGGTCCGGGTCGGGTTCGTGCACGGGGATGCTCGGGGAGGTGCCGCGCCGTTCGGCGGCCCGGCGGACGGCCTCGGCCAGCCGTTCCTTGCGCACGGGTTTGAGGACGTAGTCGACGGCCTTGAGGTCGAAGGCCCGGACGGCGAAGTCCTCGTGGGCGGTGACGAAGACGACGAGCGGGGGCCGGGCGAAACCGCCCAGCAGCCGGGCGAGGTCGAGGCCGTCCAGACCGGGCATCTGGATGTCGAGGAAGACGACGTCGATCGCCTCGGGGCCGCCGGGGCCGGACTCCAGGGCACGGTTGATGCGGCGCAGTGCCTCGGTCGCGTCGCCGGCGCCCTCCGCGCTGCCGATGCGGGGGTCGGCCCGCAGCAGGTAGAGGAGTTCCTCCAGCGAGGGGCGTTCGTCGTCGACAGCCAGGGCGCGCAGCATGAACCCGGAGTGTAGGGGCGATCCCCGCGTCCGGACACGGGCCGGTGGTGATCGTTCGCACCGGCCGGGGCGGCCGCGCCGGGCCGGGGGCGCACCGGGGCGACGGTGGATACAGTGCCCGCATGAACAGCAGGTCCGCGCCGTTCGACGAACTCGACCGGAAGATCATCACCGCGTTGATGGCGAACGCGAGGACGTCGTTCGCCGAGATCGGTACGGCGATCGGGCTGTCGGCCACCGCCGTCAAGCGCCGGGTCGACCGGTTGCGCGAGACGGGCGTGATCACCGGGTTCTCGGCCACGGTCAAGCCGTCCGCGCTGGGCTGGCGCACGGAGGCCTACGTCGAGGTGTACTGCGAGGGCGCGGCGCCCCCGCGGCGGCTGGCGGAGGTCGTGCGGGACTACCCGGAGATCGCCGCGGCGATGACCGTCACGGGCGGCGCGGACGCGCTGCTGCACGTGCGGGCGCGGGACGTGGAGCACTTCGAGGAGGTGCTGGAGCGCATCCGCCAGGAACCGTTCATCCGGAAGACGATCAGCGTGATGGTGCTGTCGCATCTGCTGCCGGAGAGTCCCGAGGCGGGAGCCAGTCAGCCGGCACCCGAGTAGCCCGGCCGGCCGGCGCAGCAGGCGTGCGCTGACCAGCCTGAAGACGCAGCATTCGTGCGTCGACGCGCAAGCAATGTTTCTTGTCGGGCCCGGCTCTTGATTCCTACCGTTGTGTCCACCACTCATTACGGACCGTGAGGAAGCGGAGGGACCCCTTCGTGCCCGACTCCCGTGTGCCGCGCCGGCGGCGCTATCTCGTCTGCGAGCCCAGACACTTCGCCGTGCAGTACGCGATCAACCCGTGGATGCACCCCGACGAACCCGTCGACGTCCTCCGCGCCCTGGACCAGTGGCAGACGCTGGTCGACACCTACCGCGCCCACGGCCATACCGTGGACATCGTGAAACCCGTGCCCGGTCTGCCCGACATGGTCTTCGCCGCGAACGCCGCGGTCGTCGTCGACGGCCGTGTCTTCGGCTCGCTGTTCCACGCCCCGGAGCGCCGTCCCGAGTCCGTGCCCTACGAGGCGTGGTTCAAGACGGAGGGCTACGAGGTCTACCACCCGGAGTCGGTGTGCGAGGGCGAGGGCGACCTGGTGCCGGCCGGCCGGTGGATCCTGGCCGGGACGGGCTTCCGCACCACGCGGGAGGCCCACAGCGAGGTGCAGGAGTACTTCGGTGTGCCGGTGGTGAGCCTGACGCTGGTGGACCCGTACTTCTACCACCTGGACACGGCGCTGTTCGTCCTCGACGACGGGCACGACGGGCGCGACGGAAACATCGTCTACTACCCGGAGGCGTTCTCGCCGGGCAGCCGGGAGGTGCTGGCCCGGATGTACCCGGACGCGGTGCTCGCCACCCGGGAGGACGCGATGGCCTTCGGGCTCAACTCCGTGTCCGACGGACGCCATGTGTTCGTCTCGCCCGGGGCGTCGGGACTGGCCGCGCAGCTGGCCGACCGCGGTTACGTCCCGGTCCCCGTCGACCTGTCCGAGTTCCAGAAGGCCGGTGGCGGCATCAAGTGCTGCACCCAGGAGATCCGGGAGAACCGCTCATGACCGCACCCGTCCGCGCCCAGGACTCGCCCGGGACCCGTGGCTCCGAGGAGCTGATCCGCGCCGAGGAGCCGGTCCTGGCGCACAACTACCATCCGCTGCCCGTCGTCGTGGCCCGGGCCGAGGGCACGTGGGTGGAGGACGTCGAGGGCCGGCGCTACCTCGACATGCTGGCCGGCTACTCGGCCCTCAACTTCGGTCACCGGCACCCGGCGCTGATCGAGGCGGCCCACCGCCAGCTCGACCGGCTGACCCTCACCTCGCGCGCCTTCCACAACGACCGGCTCGCCGCCTTCGCGGAACGGCTGGCGGGGCTCACCGGCATGGACATGGTGCTGCCGATGAACACCGGCGCGGAAGCGGTGGAGAGCGGCGTGAAGGTGGCCCGCAAGTGGGCCTACGACGTCAAGGGCGTCCCGGAGGGCCGGGCGACGATCGTCGTCGCGGCGGACAACTTCCACGGCCGTACGACGACGATCGTCAGCTTCTCCACGGACGAGACGGCACGGGCGGGCTTCGGGCCGTTCACACCGGGGTTCCGGGTCGTGCCGTACAACGACCTGGCGGCGATGGAGGAGGCCGTCGACGAGACGACGGCGGCGGTGCTGATCGAGCCGATCCAGGGCGAGGCGGGCGTCATCGTCCCCGACGACGGCTATCTGGCCGGCGTGCGCGAGCTGACCCGGCGCAAGGGGTGCCTGTTCATCGCCGACGAGATCCAGTCCGGCCTGGGCCGGACGGGCAGGACGCTGGCGGTCGCGCACGAGTCGGTGGTGCCGGACGTGCTGCTGCTGGGCAAGGCGCTGGGCGGCGGCATCGTGCCGGTGTCGGCGGTGGTCGGACGCCGTGAGGTGCTCGGGGTGCTGCACCCCGGTGAGCACGGCTCGACCTTCGGCGGGAACCCGCTGGCGGCCGCCGTCGGCACGGCGGTGGTCGAGCTGCTGGAGACGGGCGAGTTCCAGCGCCGGGCCACGGAGCTGGGCGAGGTCCTGCGCGACGGTCTGACCGGCCTGGTCGGCAAGGGCGTGGTCGGCTTCCGCTCCCGCGGCCTGTGGGCGGGCGTCGACGTGGACCCGGCGCTCGGCACCGGCCGCGAGATCAGCGAGCGCCTGATGCGCGAAGGCGTCCTGGCCAAGGACACCCACGGCTCGACGATCCGTCTGGCCCCGCCGCTGACCATCACGGCGGAGGAGCTCACGGGCGCCCTCGCGGCACTGGAGAAGGCCCTGGGATGAGATCCGGCCGGGGAGGGCCGCTTTCCTGTCCCTCCCCGGCCGCCCGGGCGGCCCGGCGAGCACCCTGTCGGGGCGGCCACGGGGCCAGGGGCTCCCCCGCCGGAGGTGGCGCGGGCCCCGACCGGACCCTCCCGGGCCGCCCCCTGGCGCCGGAAGGGTGAAGATTGGGGCAAGAGGTGGTAGACCACTCTCAGCGACAGAGAGGTCGGCCGTGGGCGCACACGAGGAGTCCGGCGTTGCCCGGCATCGGTTCGACGTGGCCGATGCCGCGCCCCTGTTGCTCGATTCCCGGGGCGTGGTGACGGGCTGGACGGGCGACGCCCGGCGGCTGCTGGCGTACCCGGCGGCGGAGGCGGTCGGCAGGAAGCTGGCCGATCTGCTGGTCGCCGAGGACGCGCAGCGCGTACCGGACCTGGTGGAGCGGTGCCGCAGGGACGGCGGCTGGGCCGGGCTGCTGACGGCCCGGCGCAAGGACGGGCGGCGGGTGAGGGTCGCGGCCCGCATCGCCTCCGCCGAGGAGGCCCAGGGGGCCCCGCGCTGGCTGGTGCTGCTGTCGGAGCTGGCCGGCGCGACCGGCTGGGACATGAGCCGCACGGTGCTGGAGCAGATGGTGGCCGACGCGCCGGTCGGCATCGCGATCGTGGACACGGACCTGCGCTTCGTGTGGTCGAACACCGCTCTCGAGCAGTTCGGCGGCGGACCGGCGGCGAGCCGGCTCGGCCTGCGCTTCGCGGACGTCCAGCCCGGCATGGACGCCCAGGCGGTCGAGGCGCAGATGCGGCACGTGCTGGAGACGGGCGAGGCGGTCGTCGGGTACGAGCACGTCGGCCGCGTGCGGTCGGCGCCACTGCGCGAGACGGCGCACATGCTGTCCTTCAGCCGCCTCGAGGACGACCAGGGGCGGCCGATCGGCGTCTACTACACGGTCGTCGACATGACCGAGCGGCACCGCGCCCGCCAGCGCCTGGCGCTGCTGGACCGGGCCGGGGAGAGCATCGGCCGCACCCTGGACCTCAACCGCACCGCGCAGGAACTGGCCGACGTGGCCGTGCCGGGCCTGGCCGACTTCGTCTCCGTGGACCTGCTGGAGTCGGTCCTCGGGGGTGCCGAACCGGCTCCCGGGCCGCTCGCGGACACCGGGGAACCGGTGGCGCTGCGCCGCGCAGGCTTCCGGTCCGCGCAGGAGGACCTGGTGGAGGCCGTCATCGCCATCGGCGAGGTCGTGGAGTTCCGGCCCGGCACGCCTCCGGTGCGCTGTCTGGCCACCGGGCGGTCCTGGCTCGGGGAGCGGATCGACCCGCAGGCCAGGGACTGGACGACGGACGTCCCGAGCGGCCGGCCCGCCACGTTCCGGGAACTGGGCCTGCACAGCGTGCTGACAGTGCCGCTGCGGTCGCGCGGCATCACGCTCGGCGTCACCACCTTCTTCCGCCGCAACCGCCGGGAGTCCTTCGACGAGGGGGATCTGCGGCTGGCGGAGGACCTCGTCACGCGGGCGGCCGTCTGCGTGGACAACGCCCGCCGCTACACCCGTGAGCGGGACGCCGCGCTCGTGCTCCAGCGCAGTCTCCTGCCCCACCGCCTGCCCGAGCAGGGCGCGGTCGACGTGGCCGCCTGCTACCGACCGGCGGACGAGCTGACCGGCCTCGGGGGCGACTGGTACGACCTGATCCCGCTGTCCGGTGCCCGGGTGGCGCTCGTCGTGGGCGAGGTGCCCGGGCACGGCATCGACGCCGCCGCGGCCATGGGGCAGCTGCGGACCGCCGTGCGGACCCTGGCGGCGCTGGACCTGCCACCCGAGGAGGTGCTGGCGCACCTCGACGACCTGGTGGCCCGCACGGCGCGGGAGGACGGCGCCGAGCCGGGTGCGGCGGGGTCGGCGGGCTCGCTGTGCGTGGGCGCGGGGTGCCTGTACGTCGTCTACGACCCGGTCGACGGCGGCTGTGCGATGGCCGCGGCCGGGCATCCCGCACCGGCCGTGGTCCGGCCCGACGGCTCGGTGGTGTTCGCCGATCTCCCGCAGGGACCGCCGCTCGGGGTGGGCGGCCCGCCGTTCGAGGCGGTCGCGATGCCGCTCGACGAGGGCAGCACGCTCGCCCTGCACACCGACGGACTGCTCGCCCGGGGCGAGACCTGGGCGGTCGACGCCGGACGGGAGCGGCTGCGCCGGGCACTCGAGCACGGCGGGCCGCTGGAGACGTCCTGCCGCGCCGTGGTGGACGCGCTGGTCCCGGCGCGCCCCTACGACGACGTGGCCCTGCTGATGGCCCGGACGAAACGTCTCGGCAGTGATCAGGTCGCCGACTGGGAGCTGCCCTCGGACCCGGCCGTCGTCGCCGAGGCCCGTCGCACGGCCACCCGGCAGCTGGCCCGCTGGGGCCTGGACGAGCTGGCCTTCACGACGGAGCTCGTGGTGAGCGAGCTGGTCACCAACGCCATCCGGTACGCCACCGGCACGATCCGGCTCCGCCTGATCCGCGAGCGCACCCTGGTGTGCGAGGTGTTCGACGGCGGTGCCACCGCGCCCCACCTGCGGCACCCGCGCACGACGGACGAGGGCGGGCGCGGTCTGCTGCTGGTCTCCCAGCTCACCCAGCGGTGGGGCACGCGCTTCGTCGCCGACGGGAAGATCATCTGGGCCGAGCAGTCCCTCACGGAGCTCGCGGACTGACGCCCGGGCGAGGACGGTCCAGGCCGTGCGAAACTGGGGTGATTCCGGCAGCAGTGAGGCGGCGGCCATGACGGAAACGGCGATCGACTTCTCCGCGGTCTTCCAGTCCCTGCCCGGCATGGTGGCCCTGCTGACGCCCGACCTCGTGTACGCGGACGTCAACGCGGAGTTCGTCCGGGTCTCCGGCCGCACCCGCGAGCAACTGGTCGGCCGCTACCTCTTCGACGTCTTCCCCGACAACCCTCACGATCCGCAGGCGACGGGCATGCGCAACCTCCAGGCGTCGCTGTACCGCGTCCTGGCGACCGGCGAGCGGGACGCCATGGCCCTCCAGCGCTACGACGTGGAGGATCCGCCGCACTCCGGGAAGTGGCAGGAGCGCTACTGGAGCCCGGTGAACACGCCGGTACCGGGCCCCGACGGACGCGTGGTGCTCGTCGTGCACCGCGTCGAGGAGGTCACGGAGCTGATCCGGGCCCGGGGCCGCTCCGACGGCCACGGCGACGGCCGCGCCCGGGTGCTGGAGGCCGAGCTCTACACCCGCGCCCGTGAACTGCAGGAGCTCAACGAGCGGTTGCGTCTGGCGCACTCGCGGGAGCGGGAGGTGGCGCTGGCCCTCCAGGAGGCCATGCTGCCCGCCGGGCCGCAGACCCGGCACGACCACCGGGCCGCCGTCCGCTACCGGCCCGCCGTCGGGGCGCTCAACGTGTGCGGCGACTGGTACGACCTGGTGGACCTGGTCGGCGGTCACCGTACCGGGGTGTCCGTCGGCGACGTCGTCGGGCACGGCCTGGGGGCCGCCGGGGTGATGGGCCAGCTGCGCAGCGCGCTGAGCGCGGCGTCCCGGGTCGCGGAGGGGCCGGCGCAGGCCCTGGACGTGCTGGGGCGGTACGCGCACGTCGTCGACGGCGCCGAGTCGGCGACGGCGGTGACGACCTTCATCGACTTCGACCGGCGGACCATCACCTACAGCAGCGCCGGTCATCCGCCGCCCGTGCTGGTCCACCCCGACGGCCGCACGGAGTTCCTGGACCGGGCCACGGACACACCGCTCGACGCACGCCCCGACCCGATCCCCCGGCCGCAGGCGGAGACGGTGTTCACGGCGGGCGCGACGCTCGTGCTGTACACGGACGGGCTCGTCGAACGCCGGCGCGAGGACATCGACACCGGCCTGGAACGCCTCGCCGACGCCCTGCGCCGGCACCGCGCCCTGGACCCCGAACTGCTGGCCGACACCGTCCTGATGGAGCTGCTGCCGCCCGGCGGCGCCACCGACGACACCGCCCTCATCGTCGTGCGGCTGTGACTACAGCCGGGTCTTGCCGTGGTCGAGCAGCCGTACGCGGTCCACGTTCTGGCGGTCCTCCGGGTCCGCGCTGGGCTCGCCGGCGAACCAGGCGTCCAGGATCTCGCCGAGCAGCGGCCCGGACGTCAGGCGCAGGCTCAGCGCGAGCACGTTGGCGTCGTTCCAGCGCCGGGCCCCGTCGGCGGAGTAGGCGTCCGTGCACAGGGCGGCCCGCACGCCGGGCACCTTGTTCGCGGCGATCGAGGCTCCCGTGCCGGTCCAGCAGCACACCACGGCCTGGTCCGCCGCCCCCTCGGCGACCTCCCGGGCCGCGGCCTCGGAGCACACCGCCCATTGCGGATCGTCGCCGGGGCGCAGCGCCCCGTGCGTCCGCACCTCGTGGCCCCGCTCGCGCAGCGCGTCCACGAGGGCCCGGGCCACGGGCTCGTCCATGTCCGAGGAAACAGAGATGCGCATGTCCGGCAGACTACTCGGCGCTCCCCCCGCACGGCACCGGCCGCGCAGCCGAGCGGCGGGATCGGGACGGGGCGGTTCGCCCCTCACCCGGGGGATCGGCGGAGGATCGGCGCGGACCTGTCGGACCTGGTGTCCGGCGGCCGCGCCTGCACCTACACTGGCACCCCACGACATGCCGGTTGACCTGCTGGAACGCGGTGGCTGAGTCCCCCGCGAGAGTCGAAGGGCGGCCGCTTTGTTCTACTACCTGCTGAAATACGTGCTGCTGGGTCCGCTGCTGAGACTGGTCTTCCGGCCGAGGATCGAGGGGCTGGAGCACGTTCCGGCGGAGGGCGCGGCCATCGTCGCCGGCAACCACCTGTCGTTCTCGGACCACTTCCTGATGCCCGCGATCCTGAAGCGGCGCATCACCTTCCTCGCCAAGGCCGAGTACTTCACCGGCCCGGGCGTCAAGGGCCGCCTGACGGCGTTCTTCTTCCGCAGCGCCGGGCAGATCCCCGTCGACCGCTCCGGCAAGGACGCGGGCCAGGCCGCGATCCGCGAGGGTCTCGGCGTCCTGGGCAAGGGCGAGTTGCTCGGCATCTACCCCGAGGGCACCCGCTCGCACGACGGGCGGCTCTACAAGGGCAAGGTCGGGGTCGCGGTGATGGCGCTCAAGGCCGGCGTGCCGGTCGTGCCCTGCGCGATGATCGGCACCTTCGAGGCCCAGCCGCCCGGCAAGGTCGTCCCCCGCCTGCACCCGGTGGCGATCCGCTTCGGCGAGCCCCTGGACTTCTCCCGCTACGAGGGCATGGAGAACGAGAAGGCGGTGCTGAGGGCGATCACCGACGAGATCATGTACGCGATCCTGGCGCTGTCCGAGCAGGAGTACGTCGACCGGTACGCGGCCGACGTGAAGGCCGAGGCGGCCGCCGCCCGGCAGCGCAGGTTCCGGCGGTCGCCCCAGAGCTGATCTGCGCCGCTCGCGGCATGGGTGTGGGGCGGCCGGAGGTCCGGCCGCCCCACGTCGTTCGGTCCGCTACGGCTTCGGCGTGGCGTGCGGCGCGCACGTCACGTCCGCGCCGTCCAGCTTGCCGGTGAGCAGGTAGGCGTCGACCCGCGTGTTGATGCACGGGTTGGTCAGCCCGGTCACGCCGTGCGAGCCGGCGTCCTTCTCCGTGATCAGGCGCGAGCCCTTGAACCGCTTGTGCAGTTCGACGGCGCCCTCGTACGGGGTGGCGGCGTCACGCTCGGACTGGACGATGAGCACGCCGGGCAGGCCCTTGCCCGTCCGGACGTTCAGCGGCGTCTGCTGCTTGGCCGGCCAGGTGGCGCACGGCAGGTTCATCCAGGCGTTGGCCCACGTCATGAACGGGTGGTCCTTGTGGAGCCGCGTGTTGTCGCGGTTCCACTTCTGCCAGCTGGTGGGCCACTTGGCGTCGGCGCACTCCACGGCCGTGTACACGGCGTTGCCGTTCTCCGAGGAGGCGTTGCCGACCGTGTCCGACAGGTCGGGGGCGGCGGCGTCGACGAGCGCCTGGGTGTCTCCGGCGACGTACTTGCTGAAGACCGAGGCGACCGGTGCCCAGGAGGAGTCGTAGTAGGGGGCGCTCTGGAAGAAGGAGATGAGCTCGGCCGGGCCCACGACCCCGCCGATCGGGTTCTTCTTCGCGGTGGCGCGCAGCTTCAGGTACTGCTGCTGGACCTCGGCGCGGGTGTCGCCCAGGTGGTAGGTCGCGTCGTTCTCGGCGACCCAGTCCTGCCAGTCCTTCCAACGGCCCTCGAACGCGACGTCCTGGTCCAGGTTGGCCTGGTACCAGATCTTCTCGCGGGAGGGGTTGACGACGCTGTCGACGACCATGCGGCGCACGTGGCCCGGGAAGAGCGTGCCGTAGACGGCGCCGAGGTAGGTGCCGTACGAGACGCCCAGGTAGTTGAGCTTCTTCTCGCCGAGGGCGGCGCGGATGACGTCGAGGTCGCGCGCGGTGTTCGGCGTCGTCATGTGCGGCAGCATCCAGCCGCTGCGCTCCTGGCAGCCCTCGGCGTACTCGCGGGCCAGCTTGCGCTGGGCGCGCTTGTCGGCCTCGGAGTCGGGCACCGGGTCGGCCTTGGGCGCCTTGACGAACTCCTGCGGGTCGACACAGGAGATGGGCGTGGACCGGCCGACACCGCGCGGGTCGAAGCCCACGAAGTCGTACGCCTTGGCCGCGTTGGCCCAGATCGGGTTCTTGGACGTGACGCGGGCCGGGAAGCGCAGTCCGGAGCCGCCGGGGCCGCCGGGGTTGTAGAGGAGCGCACCCTGCCGCTCGGCCTTCGTGCCGGTGTTGCCGATGCGGTCCACGGCGAGCTTGATCTGCTTGCCGTACGGCTTGGCGTAGTCGAGCGGCACGGTGACGTACCCGCACTGGATCGGCTTGGCCAGGTTCCAGTCGGCGGGGCAGTCCTGCCAGTCGATGCCGGTCTTCGCGGCCCGGGCGGCGGCGATGGCGGCTCCGCGCGCCTCACGGTCCTGGCCGTGGCCACTGCCCGCGCTGGCGTTGGCCGTGGGCGCCGCGACGGCGCCGGCTATCAGCGTGGCCGTGACGAGCGCACCGGCCGAACCGAGCGCCGTCATACGCCTTGTCGGTCTCATACCCCTCAAGGGGGACCTCCCCGTACATCGTTGCGATCAGTACGGGGGATCCTCGCGGTTGCGAGGTGTCCGGGAACAGGGGCGGCCGCCCTTCTTTGCCAATCCGATAAACGGAGAAGTCGTGCTGCTGTACGGACGTGGCCCGTCTAGGAGAGGAGCAGCAACGCCTCGTCGAGCACGCGCCGCAGGCGCAACGCGTCCGGTGCCAGGGCGCTGACCAGCGCGGCGGGGCCGGCGAGCGGCATGAGGCAGGCCGTCTCCCCCAGCATCCGTGCCGTCACCGGCCGCGTGGCGAACTCCGGGCGGACGACGACGAGCTGGCCGACCGCGCGATGGCCGGCGAGTACGGCCGGGCCGTCCCAACCGCCGGGCGCGCCGGGTCCGCAGGCCAGTTCCTGGTCGAGCACGACGCGTTCGGCGACCCGCACGGTCAGCCGGCTCGACAACCGCCCGGGCTGCTCCCCCGCGCGTCCCAGCACCTGCTCCTCGCGCAGCACGAGTCTCGCGGTGGGCGCCAGGTCGGCCCGGGTGGTGACGCGCAGGCCGCTGCCGCGCACGGAGATCAACTGCTGCGGCAGCCAGTGCAGTTCGCCCCGGTCGGCGACGGACAGCCGGACGTCGTAGCGGGCTTCCTCCCCGGTCTGCCCGGGCAGTACGAGGGTGGCGGCCGCCGACTCCACGGTCAGCCGGGCGCCCTCCTCCACGTGGCCCTCCACGGTGAAGTGGTCCCCGCCCAGCGGCCCGCTCATGGCGCCCACCAGCACGACCCGGGCCTCGGAACCGGTCGAGCGGGTGCGGCGCAGGGCCAGGGGGCCGTCGCTCTCCAGGACGGGCAGCGCGGTCCCGCCCCGCCCGTCGTCGCGGGCGACGATCCGTGCGACGGACCGCACCCCCGTGCCGTACGTGGTCACGCCGTCCACGCGGCGAGCCGGTCCCGCACCCAGGCGGCGACTTCGGCCACCCCGGCCTCACTGCGCAACGACTGGAGGACGACGGGGAGTTCGCCCCGCTGCGCCTTGGCGTCGGCAGCCATCCGGGCCAGATCGGATCCCACGTGCGGGGCGAGGTCGGTCTTGTTGACGACGAGCAGGTCGGCGGTGGTGACGCCCGGTCCTCCCTTGCGCGGGATGTCGTCACCCCCGGCCACGTCGATGACGAAGATCTGCGCGTCGACGAGCCCCTTGGAGAAGGTCGCCGTGAGGTTGTCCCCGCCGGACTCGACGAGCACCAGGTCCAGCGGGCCGGCCTCGTCCTCCAGGTCCTCCACGGCCTCCAGGTTCGCGGAGATGTCGTCCCGGATCGCGGTGTGCGGGCAGGCACCCGTCTCCACCGCGGTGATCCGCTCGGGTGGCAGCACGGCCTCCCGCAGCAGGAACTCGGCGTCCTCGCGGGTGTAGATGTCGTTGGTGACGACGGCCAGGGACAGTTCGTCGCGCAACGCCCGGCACAGTGCGGCCACGGTGGCGGTCTTGCCCGATCCGACGGGCCCACCGAGCCCGATGCGCAGGGCACGGCGGCGGCCGTCGGGACGCAGGGCGTCGGCGCCGACAGCGGCCGGGCCGTCGTGGGTGTGGTCGAGGTGCATGGTGCGGCTCCTGCCGTGTGGCCCGTTCGGTGCGGGTGGCCCGACGGGTGCGGGTGGTTCGGTGGGGCGGGTGGTCCGGAGGTGCGATCGGGTCGGCGAGTCGGCGGATTGACGGGGTGCCGGGGTGCCGGGGTGCCGGGGTGCCGGGGAGGCTAGGAGGCGAACAGCCGTGTTCCCCACGCCGCGTGCGCTTGTGCCCCCGTCTCCAGCAGTGGCGCCGACCCCGCGGGCAGTGCGTCGGTCCCGTCCTCGACGGCTCGACGCGCCGCCTCCACCGCCCGGCCGGCGACGAGGTCCATCTCCGGCGCGAGCCGGGCCAGGACGCCCGTCGCGTCGAAGGGGTCCAGGCTCAGCAGGCGCACGGTCGCCGCCGCGGGTCCGCTCACGCTCTCGTACGCGGCGCAGTACGCGGCGTCGGCCGGTCCGAGGCCGGCCGCCCGGGCGGCCAGGCCCAGCACCACCGGCTGATGCGCGCCCTTGGGGAACTCCCGTGCGAGTGCGTCGAGTTCCCGGGAGGGCCAGGTGGTCCGCGCGGCCCGCAGCAACTGCCGCCCCAGCTTCCGCGCGGCGGTCCGCAGCGCGGGTGAGGGCGTACGGGCGTCCGCCGCACGGTCCAGCGCGACCGCGTCGAGCCCGAGCGCGGCGGCCGCGGCGAGCCCGGCCGCCGTCAGGCCCGCCGTGTGCAGCCGTCCCCGGCAGAACTCCCCGAGGCTCGCCGCCCCGGTGATGCGCCCGGCGCCGACGGCCGCCTCGGCGCCGCCCGAGTGGGCGTGGCCGCCGGCGGGGAACCGCCCGTCGGCCACGATCAGCAGCGTCGCACGCGACATGGGATCACCCCTGGCCGTCAGAAGAGGAAGTAGCGCTGGGCCATGGGCAGTTCCGCCGCGGGCGCGGCCTCGACCGGTCGGCCGTCGATGTGCACGGCGAAACTGTCGGGGTCGATCCGCACGTCGGGCCGGGCGTCGTTCTCCCGCATGTCGGCCTTGGTGACGCCGCGGGTGGACTCGATCGGCACGAAACGCTTCCCGAGGCCGAGCCGTTCGGGCAGGCCGTCGTCGAGGGCGAGGGGGGCGACGAAGTTGACGGAGTTGGCGGCGGGCGCCCGGCCGATCGCCCCGAACATCGGACGCGGCAGGATCGGCTGCGGGGTGGGGATGGAGGCGTTCGCGTCGCCCATCTGCGCATACGCGATCTGCCCGCCCTTGAGCACGAGCAGCGGCTTGACTCCGAAGAACGCCGGTTCCCACAGCACCAGATCGGCCAGCTTGCCGGTCTCCACCGAGCCGATCTCGCGGGCCAGGCCCTGGGCGAGGGCGGGGTTGATCGTGTACTTGGCGACGTAACGGCGTACGCGGTGGTTGTCGGCCCGCCCGTCCCCGGGCAGCGCACCCCGGCGCAGCTTCATCGCATGGGCCGTCTGCCAGGTGCGCAGGACGACCTCCCCGACGCGTCCCATCGCCTGGGAGTCCGAGGAGATGATCGAGATGGCACCGAGGTCGTGCAGCACGTCCTCGGCCCCGATGGTGGACGGCCGGATGCGCGACTCGGCGAAGGCCAGGTCCTCCGGCACGGCCGGGTTGAGGTGGTGGCACACCATCAGCATGTCGAGGTGTTCCTCGGCGGTGTTCACCGTGAACGGCCGGGTGGGGTTGGTGGAACTGGGCAGCACGTGCGGCTCGGACACCACGGTCATGATGTCCGGCGCGTGGCCGCCCCCGGCGCCCTCGGTGTGGTAGGCGTGGATGCCGCGCCCGGCGATCGCGGCGAGCGTGTCGCCGACGAAGCCGGCCTCGTTGAGGGTGTCCGTGTGGATGGCGACCTGGATGCCGGTCCGCTCGGCGACGGTCAGTGCGGCGTCGATGACGGCCGGGGTGGAACCCCAGTCCTCGTGGAGCTTCAGGCCGAGCGCGCCGCCCCGGATCTGCGACAGCATCGCCTCGTGGGAGACGGTGTTGCCCTTGCCGAGCAGGCCGATGTTGAGCGGGTGGGCCTCCATCGCCTCCAGCATCCGCGCCAGGTGCCAGGGGCCGGGTGTGACGGTGGTGGCCTTGGAGCCCTCGGCCGGGCCGGTGCCGCCACCGACGAGGGTCGTGATGCCCGACGCGAGGGCCTCGTCGGCGATCTGCGGGCAGATGAAGTGGACATGGGCGTCGATGGCACCGGCGGTGAGGATGCGCCCGTTGCCGGCGATGATCTCGGTCTCCGGGCCGATGACCAGGTCGGGGTGGACCCCGTCCATGGTGTCGGGGTTGCCGGCCTTGCCGATGCCGGTGATCCGGCCGTCGCGGATGCCCACGTCGGCCTTGACGATCCCCCAGTGGTCGACGATCACCGCGCCGGTGACGACGGTGTCCGGCGTGCCCTCCGCACGGGTGGCACGGGCCTGGCCCATGGACTCGCGGATGACCTTCCCGCCGCCGAACACGGCCTCGTCCCCGGCGCGTCCGGGCCCGCCGCAGTGGTCCTCCTCGATCTCCACCAGCAGGTCGGTGTCCGCCAGGCGGATCCGGTCACCGGTCGTCGGGCCGAACAGGTCGGCGTAGGCGGCACGCGAGAGCTCAGGCATCGAGGGGACCTCCCGTCCGGCCGCGCAGGCCGGGCACGATCCGGGCCCCGGCGAGCGGGACGAGTTCGACCTCGACGGGGATGCCGGGCTCGAAGCGCACGGCCGTCCCGGCGGCGACGTTCAGCCGCTTGCCGCGCGCCGCGACGCGGTCGAACTCCAGGCCCGGGTTGGCTTCCGCGAAGTGGTAGTGGGAGCCGACCTGGACGGGGCGGTCGGCGGCGTTGAGGACGGTGAGCCGGGTGACCTCGCGGCCGGAATTGCACACGATCGGCCCGTCGGCGAACAGGATCTCTCCAGGAATCACTGCGGCGCCCCGTCAGACGATCGGGTCGTGGACGGTGACGAGCTTGGTGCCGTCCGGGAAGGTGGCCTCGACCTGGACGTCGTGGATCATCTCCGCGATACCTTCCATGACGTCGTCCCTGGTGAGCAGTTGACGGCCGGAGGACATCAACTCCGCGACGGTGCGCCCGTCACGGGCCCCCTCCAGGAGGTGCGACGTGATCAGGGCGACCGCCTCGGGGTGATTGAGTCGCAGGCCGCGGTCCCGGCGCTTCCGCGCCACGTCGGCCGCCACATGGATGAGCAGACGCTCCTGTTCGTGCGGGGTCAGCTGCACGTCCCACCTCAGTCCTCGCTCCGGACCGTGCGGGGTCCGATGGCCGCCGCCACGGGGCGACGAGCCGGGTGGCGTGCGCGGCAGGCTAGTGGGGCCGCGTTTCGGGTGCGTTAACCGCGTGGCGCTCCGCCGGCGGCGGCGGACCGGCCCTCCATGCTCATCAGCGCCCGCAGTCCGTCCCGCAGGATCTCCACCGGGGCCGGGCCGAACAGGGACTGCTGGGCGATGAAGCCGAGCACGGAGGCGATCATCGTGCGGGCCACGTCGTCCGGCTCGACGTCCGCCCGCATCATCCCGGCCTCCTGGTAGGCCTGGACGATCCTGCCCCAGGACGCGCGGACCGAGCCGTAGCCCTCCCGGAGCAGGGCCGCCAGCTCCTCGTTGCGCAGGGTCTCCGTCCACACCTGGATCACGAGCCGGGGGAAGGCGGGCCTGCCGTCCACGACGAGGGACTCCCGGGCTCCGAGCGTCCTGCCGAGCACGGAGGCGACGAGTTCGTCGGGCGGCGGGGGCGGGGTCCGACGGGCCGCCTCCTCGAAGGCGTCCCGGACCGAGCCGAGGACCTCGGTCACGATCGCGCCGATCAGCTCCTCCTTGCCGCTGAAGTAGCGGTACACCGCACCCGCCGAGAGATCGACCTCCTTCAGCACGTCCTGCATGGAGGTGGCGTGGAAGCCGTTGCGGGCGAAGCAGAGCGCGGCGCCGTCGAGGATCTGGCGGCGGCGGGCGTCGAGGTGTTCCTGGGACACGCGGGCCATGGCCCCCAACGTAAAACGAATATTCATTCTTGACAAGGACGCACCCCGGGAGGACGGTGGAGACAGCAAAACGAACGATCCTTCTTTTTAGTCCAGACCTCTCCCTCCAGGAGACCCTCATGTCCTCCCGAGCCCGCCCGCTGATCGCGGTCGTCGTCCTCGTGCCCGTCGTCGCCGCCCTGGCCCTGTGGGCCTTTGCCTGGCCGGCCTCCCGCACGGCCCCCCGCGACCTGCCGCTGGGCGTCGCCGGACCGCCCGCCGCGGCGGCCCAGGCCGAACGGCAGCTCCAGCAGCACGAGGGAGCTTTCGAGATCCACCGCTACGCCGACGAGGCAGCCGCCCTCGACGCCATCGAGGGCCGGAGCGTCTACGGCGCGATCGTGGTGACGCCCCAGGGGCCCGAGCTGCTCACGGCCTCCGCGGCCGGGCCGGCCGTCGCCCAGTTCCTGCAACAGGCCGTGGCCCGGCAGTCCTCCGCCGAGGGCACCCCCGTGCGGACGGTCGACGTGGTGCCCACCCCGGCGAGCGATCCCCGCGGCGCGGTGCTGAACGCCGCCGTGCTCCCGCTCGCCCTGGCCGGGATCGCGGCCGGCGCGGCGGTCACTTTGCTGGGGCTGCGCGGCGTCCGCGCCGTGACGGCACTGCTCGCGGTGTCCGCCGCGGTGGGTGCGGTCGCCGCCGGGATCGCGGACAGCTGGCTCGGCGCCCTCGCCGGCGACTGGTGGGTGGAAGCCTCGGCGCTCGGTCTGTCCACCCTGGCCGTCGGTGCGGCCGTCGCGGGTCTCGCCGCCCTGATCGGCCCCGCCGGCACAGGACTCGGGGCGGCCCTGGTGATGCTGCTGGGCAACCCCTTCTCCGGAGCCACCTCGGCCCCGCAGATGCTCCCGGAGCCGGCCGGGGCGATCGGCCAGTGGCTGCCGCCGGGCGCGGGTACGTCGCTGCTGCGCTCGGTGTCCTACTTCGACGGCGCCGCGGCGACCGGGCCGGTGCTCACCCTGGCCTGGTGGGCGGCGCTGGGACTGGGGGCCGTCCTGCTCGGCAGCACCCTGCGCGCCCGCAAGAAGGACGGCGCCCCCGCCGAGGACCGGCGCGACCTCGCGACGGTCGGCTGACCGCAGGCGACGGCCGTCGCCGGACGACGGCACCCGGACGACCGTGCATCCCCGCTGTAGCGGACGGGGGTGCACGGTCCTGCCGTGCTCCTGCGGAGTCCGGCACCGGGCCCTGCGGGGGTTCTTGCGGGGGCGCGACGAACCTCGCCGGGGAAGGGCCGCCCGCGACCGCAGGTACCGATGCGGCCCACAACCCCGGCGTGCCGGCACGCCGTGCTCCCGGCGCGCTCCTGGTGCTCCGTCAGCCGGGCCGGCCGAGCGGGCGAGCGGCAGAGCCGGTGAGCGGGCGGCCGGTGATCCCTTGGTGCGGGTGGAGGAGCCGACCCGGTCGAGGGAGGGCGAGGGCGGGCGAGGGAGGGCCGGGCGGGAACCGGCCCCCGCGGCTCGGGGAAGGCCGAGCTGATCGGTCGTTACCTCGGCGTCGTCGACCTCCTCGGACGGGCCAACTCGGCGTGTCGCGCTCACCCTGATGCACCAACGGGGGAAGACGGAATCGCGTGCCGCCACGCCGGACCGCGTCCCGACGCGCTCGGGACGGCGAGCCGCGCACCGCCCGCGTCACCCTTCCGCCGCGGTCCGCCAGTTGAGGGGGGTGCACCACCCGGAACACGCCGACCGGCGGAACGTCCGACTCCGAGTCGAAACCGACCAAATGGCGTACCCCTGTTCGGAGTAGACACGCGTCCGGACTTCGGGTGGCTGAAGTTGCGCAACGGGCCTGGCCGCAGGGCGGAATTGGACATTCCCTCCCTGGTCGGACCGTCCACGGTGGGGTGGACGGCGGCTCGAACACAGACGTGTCCACCCGAACGGGTGAGTGGTGAGTAACAACACAAATCCTCGGTTCCGTTGGGATTTCGGGACAGCCATGAGTCAAGATCCCTGACTGACGACAAGCCCCCGCCACAGCGGCGGGGCGATCCGGGCGGACGCCGAGTCCTGCCGCCGCCCGGATGACCGGTCGACAGGAGTGGATCGGCAGGAGTGGAGGACCCAAGCACGACGGGTCGCCGGGACGGTCACGCCATGACCGGGTCCGAGCAGCCCTTGGGGTGAAGCCGCGTCAGCGGCCGGGCAACTTCGCCAGCCCGAATCCGACAGGTCATCCTTCACAGGCGGCTGACGAAGGGTTGCGCATGACTGCGCTCAATCGTGTCCCGTCGCTCATGGCCCGTGCCGGTACGGCCTCGGCTCTCACCATCGCCGCCGTCGGCGGCTCGATAGTGGCGCCCGGCTTCTCGTCCGAGGCCGCGGCAGCCACCCCGGCGACCAAGGCACTCCAGATCGCGGCCTCGAAGAAGGGATCGCCGTACAAGTACGGGGCCACCGGTCCGCACCGGTTCGACTGCTCCGGGCTGACGCTGTACTCGTTCAAGAAGGCGGGCAAGAAGCTGCCGCGCACGGCCGCCCAGCAGTACAACAAGACGCGCCACATCTCCGCCAAGAGCCGTAAGGCCGGGGACCTGGTCTTCTTCCACTCGGGCAAGAACGTGTACCACGTCGGTATCTACGCGGGTAAGAACAAGCTGTGGCACTCCCCCAAGACCGGGGACGTGGTGCGACTGCAGAAGATCTGGACCAAGAGTGTCTGGTACGGGCGCGTGAAGTGACCGCCCGGCGTGCGGCGGCGTCCTGACGCGCCGCCGCACGCCGCGGGCGTGAAGGCGGCTCGGACGGTTACCCGTGAGGTCACCCAGACGGACGTGCAGATTCTTTTCGCCTTCCTGCCGTCACTGGCCTTCACCTCGCGCTTTCGCCTTCAGCACCTCGGCCCTGCTGGTGGTGGACGTGACCACGGGCCGCAAGGCCGGGATCGCGGCGGGTGGGGCCACCTTCGTGGTCTGCGCCGGCCTGAGGGCTGCTGCCGCGGCTGGTGCGCCGGGCCGGGCCGCCGCGGCGGTGCCCGCGCCCGAGCGGCGCGCGGTGACGCAGCCGCCTCGGCAGCCCGGCTCCCTCAGAGCGCGCACGGAGGCCCCGGCAAGGCGTCGCCGAGCGCGACGGGGTCCCGGGGGCCGCCCGGGGGGCCGAGCGAAGGGTGATCGGGCGCCGTCCGCGGAGGTCCGTCGGAGTTCTAGGGTTCCTGAGGGCCCCGGGACGGTACCGGCTGGGCCGGGATGGTCCAGGGCAGTTCGATCGTGATGGTCTTGCCGCCCTCCCGGGTCGGCCGGATGCGCAGCTTGCCGCCGCATTCCGCGGTCAGCCACCGGATGATGACCAGGCCGCGCCCGTTGTCCTGCTGGACCGCGGCGGGCAGGCGCCTGGGAAGGCGCGGATGGCTGTCCGTGACGCCGATGCGCAGGTGCTCGTCACGGTCGAGCACGACGTCCACCGTGAACGTGGGCGACTGACCGAAGGTGTGCTGGACGGCATTGGTGGCCAGTTCGGAGATGATCAGCCGGACGGTGTCGGACACCTCCGTGTCGGCCGGCAGGCCCCACTCCGCCAGCGTGCCCACCACGTAGGCGCGCGCCGCGGGGACCGAGGCGGGATCGCTCGGCAGAGTGACGGATGCTTCCAGATGGTCTGCCATGGCGACGTCGTCCCTTTCCCACGGCACCGTGGTCCGACACCACGCGGATGGTTCGAGTACGGTCCCGGACTGGTGCTTCCGTCGCCAGAGTGCCACCAGAACACCCCCGAAGGACGGCGATCCACCAAGATATGCATATATCTGTCGCCCGAAGCGGTGAACTCTGCGACGCGAGACCGTATATGGGTGGTCCGGAAGGAGTAAGGAGAAGCACATGCAGCACGGTCCCGCGGTGCGCCGCCGGAAACTCGGCGCCGAACTGCGTGCCCTGCGCACGTCGGCGGGGCTGACCAGCGGTGAGGCGGCCCGGCTGGTGGGCTGGCACCAGTCCAAGGTCAGCCGGATCGAGACCGGCACGAGCGGGGTGAAACCGGCCGACGTGCGGTTACTGCTCGACGCCTACGGCGTGGCCGATTCCCAACTGCGCGAGCTGCTGGCGGTGTTGGCGGGTTCGGACGACGGCGGCGGGCGGCACCACTGGTGGCACGCCTACCGCGGTGTGCTGCCCCCGACCTACCGCGACTTCATCAGCCTGGAGTCCCAGGCCACCGCGATGCGCACGCTGGAGACCACCGTCGTCCCCGGCCTGCTCCAGACGCCCGAGTACGCCCGTGCGGTGACCAGGGCGGCGGTGGGGAACGTGCCGGAGGACCGGCTCGACACCCTCGTGGAGGTGCGCCTCGCCCGGCAGGACGTGCTGCGCGCAGATCCGCCGCTGGAGTTGAGCGCCGTCCTGGACGAGGCGGTGCTGCGCCGGGAGGTGGGCGGCCCGGGGGTCATGGCCCGGCAACGGGAGCGGCTGGTGGAGGCGGCGCGGCTGCCCCACGTACGGCTTCAGGTTCTGCCGTTCGCCGCCGGTGCGCACATCGGGGTGACCGGACCTTTCGTTATCTTGTCATTTTCGAGCACTTCTGATCTGGACGTGGTTGTTCTCGACCACTTGACGAGTAGCCTCTACCTCGAACGGAAAGAAGACCTCCGGGCCTACACGGAGGCCTTCAACTCCCTTTTGATCCACGCCCTTTCGCCCGAGGATTCGTTGGATTTCATCGCCGGGACATCCACCGGCGCATAAGGAGGCACCATGCGTGCACTGCCTCGTCATGTCCCCTCGAGCCGCGCACTGCACGGTGTGCGGTGGCTGCGCAGCAGCTACAGCACCGGCGCGAACAACTGCGTCGAGACCGCGCGTCCGGACGCTCCGCCGTGGGCCGGACTGCTCGCCGTGCGCGACTCCAAGACCCCGGACGGGCCCGCGCTGTTCTTCTCACCGCGGAGCTGGGCGGGGTTCACCGCCGGCCTGGACCGTCTGTGAAGCCCGTCTGTGAAGCTCTTTTGATCAGCCGCTTCAGGCGCTGCGTCAGCTGCCTCAGCCGCTGAAGAGGCCCGTCTCCCGTCCGATCAGTCCGTCATCGTGCCGACGCACGGCCGTGTCACGCCGACTCATGGTCGCGTCTCGCCGATCACTCGTACAGCGCGTTCGATCTGTTCACCGGTCAAGTCCGCGCGAGCGGTCAGCCTGAGCCGGGAGATGCCGTCGGGCACGGAAGGAGGACGGAAACAGCCCACGGCCAGGCCCGCCGCGCGGCATTCGGCCGCCCAGCGCACCGCGTCCTCGGCCGAGGGCGCCCGCACCGAGACCACCGCGGCGTCGGGGCGTACCGCCTCCAGACCCGCGGCGCTCAGGCGTGCGTGCAGGTCACCCGCCACCGCCCGGGCCCGGGCGGCCCGTTCGGGCTCGCGGCGCAGCAGCCGCAGCGCCGACAGGGCCGCCCCGGCCGCGGCGGGGGCCAGGCCCGTGTCGAAGATGAACGTCCGCGCCGCGTTGACGAGATGGTCGACGACCCGCGCGGGACCCAGGACGGCTCCGCCCTGGCTGCCGAGCGACTTCGAGAGGGTGACCGTCGTGACGACGTCCTCGGCGCCCGCGAGACCCGCCGCGTGGGGCGCACCCCGGCCGCCCTCCCCCAGGACGCCCAGGCCGTGGGCGTCGTCGACGACGAGTCCGGCGCCGTGCTCGCGGCAGACGCGGGCCAGTTCCGTGAGCGGGGCGGCGTCGCCGTCGACCGAGAAGACGGTGTCGGAGACGGCGATCGCGGGTCCGTCGTGTGTCCTCAGTGCCTTGCGCACCGCCTCCGGTTCGGCGTGCGCGGCGACCTGGGTCGCGCCGCGGGCCAGCCGGCAGCCGTCGATGAGCGAGGCGTGGTTGCCGGCGTCGGAGACGATCAGCGAGCCGTGCGGGGCCAGCGCGGTGACGGCGGCGAGGTTCGCGGCGTATCCCGAGGAGAAGACCAGAGCCGCCTCGTAGCCGCAGAAATCGGCCAGTTCGCCTTCCAGCTCGGCGTGCAGTTCGGTGGTGCCGGTGACGAGCCGGGAGCCGGTGGCGCCGCCGCCCCAGACCCGGGCCGCCCGGGCCGCCCCCTCGGCCACCTCGGGGTGGTGGGCCAGTCCGAGGTAGTCGTTGCTCGCGAGATCGAGGAGGGGCGAATCGGCCGGGCGGGGGCGCAGCGTCCGGACGAGTCCGGCGCTGCGGCGCCGCTGCGCCTGCTCGTCGAGCCAGCCGAACGCCATGGGTGGTCCTCCGCGGGTTTTGTAGGCAGTGCACAGACACTAGCGGGACGACCAGCGGGTCACAGTGTGGCAATACCCACACGTCGAAGCCGATTGCTTGTGTGAAGTCTCCTTGGCCCGAAGCGGGTCCGTAGGACAGGATCGGCTCTCATGGACCTGCTGAACACGCTGGTGGACAAGGGGCTTCGGCGCGAGACGCCGACCCGTGACGAGGCACTGGCCGTCCTTCGGACGTCCGACGACGACCTCCTCGATGTGGTGGCCGCGGCCGGGAAGGTGCGCCGGCACTGGTTCGGCCGACGGGTGAAACTCAACTATCTCGTCAACCTGAAGTCGGGCCTGTGCCCGGAGGACTGCTCGTACTGTTCGCAGCGGCTCGGCTCCACGGCCGGGATCCTGAAGTACAGCTGGCTCAAGCCGGATCAGGCGTCCGACGCGGCGGCGGCCGGGGTGGCCGGAGGCGCCAAGCGGGTGTGCCTGGTGGCCAGCGGACGGGGCCCGACCGACCGCGACGTGGACCGGGTCTCCGACACGATCAAGGCGATCAAGGAGAACAACGAGGGCGTCGAGGTGTGCGCCTGCCTGGGGCTGCTCTCCGACGGCCAGGCGGAGCGGCTGCGCGAGGCGGGAGCGGACGCCTACAACCACAACCTCAACACGTCCGAGGCGACGTACGGGGACATCACCAGCACGCACACCTACGCCGACCGCGTCGACACGGTGAACAAGGCGCACGCGGCGGGGCTGTCCGCCTGCTCGGGGCTGATCGCCGGCATGGGCGAGACGGACGAGGACCTGGTCGACGTCGTCTTCTCGCTGCGCGAACTGGACCCCGACTCCGTTCCGGTCAACTTTCTGATCCCCTTCGAGGGCACCCCGCTCGCCAAGGAATGGAACCTCACCCCGCAGCGGTGTCTCCGGATCCTCGCGATGACGCGGTTCGTCTGCCCCGACGTGGAGGTCCGGATCGCGGGCGGGCGCGAGGTGCATCTGCGCACCATGCAGCCGCTCGCCCTGCACCTGGCCAACTCGATCTTCCTGGGCGACTACCTCACCAGTGAGGGCCAGGCCGGAAAGGCCGACCTGGAGATGATCGCGGACGCCGGGTTCGAGGTGGAGGGCACCGACCAGGTCACCCTGCCCGAGCACCGGGCCGGCGGCGGCTGCGGCAGCGGTGGCGGCGGCTGCGGTACCGAGGCGGCCGAGGGCGTGGGCGCGTGCGGTTCCGGTGGGGCCGAGGGAGCGGGCGTGTGCGGTTCCGCGCCCGCCTCCGAGCCCGCGTCCACCAACGAGCCCGCGTCCACCACCGAGGCCGCGTCCCCCTCCGGGACCGCGCCCGCTCCTCCTTCGGAGCCCGCTCCCGCCGGTCCCCGTACGGACCTGGTCGCCGTGCGCCGCCGGGGTGCCGGGACGGATCTCGCACCCAATGCCTGAGCTGACGGTCCCCGAGCTGCTGGAGCTCGACCGGCGGCACGTCTGGCACCCGTACGGCCCCATGCCGGGGCGGCAGGAGCCCCTCGCCGTGGAGTCCGCGAGCGGGGTGCGGCTGCGGCTGGCCGACGGCTCGGGCGAGCTGGTCGACGGGATGTCCTCCTGGTGGTCGGCGATCCACGGGTACAACCACCCGGTGCTGAACGAGGCCGCCCGCGAGCAGCTCGGGCGGATGAGCCACGTGATGTTCGGCGGGCTGACCCACGAGCCCGCCGTCCGCCTGGCGAAGCACCTTGTCGACATGTCGCCGGAGGGGCTGGAGCACGTCTTCCTCGCCGACTCCGGGTCGGTGTCGGTCGAGGTGGCGGTCAAGATGTGCCTCCAGTACTGGCGTTCCTTGGGCCGCCCCGGCAAGCGGCGGCTGCTGACCTGGCGCGGCGGCTACCACGGGGACACCTGGCAGCCGATGTCGGTGTGCGACCCCGAGGGCGGGATGCACGAGCTGTGGGCCGGGGTGCTCCCGCGCCAGGTGTTCGCCGACCCGCCTCCGGCGGAGTTCGAGGAGACCTACGCCGAGCACCTGCGCTCGCTGATCGCCGAGCACGCCGACGAGCTGGCCGCGGTGATCGTCGAGCCGGTGGTGCAGGGCGCGGGCGGCATGCGGTTCCACTCCCCCGCCTATCTGCGGGTGCTGCGCGAGGCGTGCGACGCGCACGACGTGCTGCTGGTGTTCGACGAGATCGCGACCGGATTCGGCCGTACCGGCGCGCTGTTCGCGGCGGGGCACGCGGCGGTCACGCCCGATGTGATGTGTGTGGGCAAGGCGCTGACCGGCGGCTATCTGACGATGGCGGCGACGCTGTGCACCGGGCGGGTGGCCGACGGCATCTCGCGCGGCGAGGTGCCGGTGCTCGCGCACGGCCCGACCTTCATGGGCAACCCGCTCGCCGCCTCGGTGGCCTGCGCCTCGATCGAGCTGCTGCTCGGGCAGGACTGGCTCGCGGAGGTCAAGCGGATCGAGTCGGGACTGCGCGACGGGCTCGCCGCGGCCGCCGAGTTCCCGGGCGTCGCGGACGTACGGGTCCTGGGCGCCATCGGCGTGGTCCAGCTGGACCACGCCGTGGACATGCGGGCGGCCACGGCGGCGGCCGTGCGCGAGGGTGTGTGGCTGCGGCCGTTCCGCGATCTGATCTACACGATGCCGCCGTACGTCACGGGCGACGCGGACCTGGCGCGGATCGCGCGGGCGGTGTGCGCGGCGGCGCGGGAGGGATGACATGCCGGTACTGATGATCACGGGTACGGGCACGGAGGTCGGCAAGACCGTCGTGACAGCCGCCGTCGCCGCGGCGGCGCTGGCGGCCGGACGTACGGTGGCCGTGCTGAAGGCCGCGCAGACCGGCGTGCTGCCGGACGAGCCCGGGGACGCGGCGGAGGTGGCCCGGCTGGCGGGTCCGGTGACGACGGCCGAACTGGCTCGCTACCCCGAGCCGTTGGCCCCCGCCACCGCCGCACGCCGGGCCGGCCGGGCTCCGGTGCGGCCGCACGAGGTCGCGGAGGCGGCCGCCAAGCTGGCCACCGAGCACGACCTGGTGCTGGTGGAGGGCGCAGGCGGGCTGCTGGTCCGGTTCGACGCGGCCGGCGGCACGCTGGCGGACGCGGCCGGGCTGCTGTCGGCGCCGGTGCTGGTCGTGGTGCAGGCGGGCCTGGGCACCCTCAACACCACGGAGCTGACGGCGCGTGAGCTGCGGCGGCGCCGCCTGGACCTGGCGGGAATGGTGATCGGGAGCTGGCCCGCCGAGCCGGACCTCGCCGCGCGCTGCAATCTCGCGGACCTTCCGGACGTGGCCGGGGCGCCCCTGCTCGGTGCGGTCCCGGCCGGGTCGGGGAGCCTGTCCCCCGCCGAGTTCCGGTCGTCGGCGCCGGGATGGCTGGCGCCGCGTCTGGACGGCACCTGGGACGCGGAGGCGTTCCACACACGGGAGGCTCCCCGGGAGGTGTGAGCGATCCGGTGGCCGGGACGGCAAGCGGCCACCGGGGGGCGCGAGCGTCGCGTGGGCATGGCGGTGAAACCGCGCACGGGCGTGATCGCGTGGTGAACCACACAGGCGATCACCTCCGCACCTCCCACCCTCCGCTCCTCCCACCCACCGCTCCTGCGCTCTTTCGCTCCTCCGAAAGGACCACCGTGACCACCGTGCGCACCACACCTCTGCTCCCGTCCCGGCGTACCGCCCTCACCCTGGGTGCGGCCGCCGCCCTCGCGCTGGGCGGGGGAACGGCCCGCGCCGCGACCGGCTCCGGCGGCGTCACCGCGCGGCTGAGGCAGTTGGAGCGGGAGCACACCGCCCGACTGGGGGTGTACGGCCGGAACCTGCGCACGGGCCGCACGGTCGTGCACCGGGCCGACGAACGCTTCCCGATGGCCTCGCTGTTCAAGACGCTGGCCGCGGCGGCCGTCCTGCGCGACCTCGACCGCGACGGCACGTTCCTGGCCCGGCGCATCCACTACACCCAGGACTACGTCACGCGGTCCGGCTACTCCCCGATCACCGAGCAGCACGTCGCCACCGGGATGACCGTCGGCGAACTGTGCGACGCCACCCTCCGGTTCAGCGACAACACGGCAGGCAACCTGCTGCTGAAGGAGCTGGGAGGACCGGCAGCCGTGACGCGTTTCGCCCGGTCGGTCGGTGACCGCGTCACGCGGCTGGACCGCTGGGAGCCCGAACTCAACTCGGCCGAGCCCTGGCGCGAGACCGACACGACCTCCCCGCGAGCCATCGGCCTCACCTACGCGCGTCTGGTGCTCGGGGACGCGCTCGACCCGTGCGACCGGGCGCGGCTGACGGACTGGATGCTGCGCAACACCACCAGCGGCGAGAAGTTCCGCAAGGCGCTGCCCGCCGACTGGCTGATCGCCGACAAGACCGGCGGCGGGCGCTACGGCGGCAACAACGACGTGGGCGTCGTGTGGCCGCCGGACGGATCGCCGATCGTCCTGTCGGTCCTCACCACCCAGCCCGAGGAGGACGCCCCTGCGGACAATCCGCTGGTGGCCCGGGCGGCCGAGTTGGTGGCGGCAGAACTCGCCTGAGCGGGCGGCTCCCCCGGCCGCCACGAAGAGGGGTGCGCCCAGTCCGTCCGGGGGAGAATTCGGGTGAGGCCCGCTCCACGAGGGAGGTCCCCCATGCCGCTCCGGTCCGGCCGGGTGCCGCGGGACGTCGTGCACCACCCGCTGTTCGCCCGGTGCTACGCCCGGGTCAGTGTCCGCGCGGAGACCAGCCTGGGCATGGGCCGGGTCCGCGAGCGGCTGCTCGGCGGACTGTCCGGGCGGGTGATCGAGATCGGCGCGGGCAACGGCCTGAATTTCGCGCACTACCCGGGCACGGTCGCGGAGGTGGTGGCCGTCGAGCCGGAGCGACGGCTGCGGCGGCTGGCCGTGGAGGCGGCGCTGCGTGCCGAGGTGCCGGTGGACGTGGTGCCGGGGGCGGCGGAGGCCCTGCCGGTCAAGAGCGAGGGGTTCGACGCGGCCGTGGTGTCGCTGGTGCTGTGCAGCGTGCGCGACGTGCCCCGGGCGCTCGGGGAGCTGCGGCGGGTGCTGCGGCCGGGCGGTGAGCTGCGGTTCCTCGAGCACGGCCGCGGTGGCGGCCGGGCGATGGTCTGCGCGCAGCACGCCCTGGACCGGACGGTGTGGCCGCTGGTCAGCGGCGGCTGCCACGTGGCGCGGGAGCCGGTGCGGGCGCTGCGGGAGGCCGGCTTCGAACTGGGCCCCTACCGACAGCTTCTGATGCCGGAGCAGGGTCCGGTGCTGCCCACGTCGTACTGCGTCCTGGGCACGGCCTGGCGCCCGGCTGACCGCTGACCGCCTACCGCCTACGGCGACGGCCGACGGCCGACGGCTGACGGGCGACGGGCGATGGGCGACGGGCACCTGGTGGCGGCCGGCATGCGGGAGCCCGCGCGCCCGTGAGGTCGCGAGCCCGCGAGGTCGCGCGCGACGAAAGGACGCGTGCGGGCCCTCGGGTGTTTCGGGTGTGGGGCGGGTCACATTACCCTCGGCGGGGACGTGCCCGTGTCACCGGAGGAGGCGCCGTGTCCACACCTGCTGCCGAGCACGCTCCCGGCCTCGCGCCGGCCGACGGGATCGCAGCCCGCGCCCGCGACCTGACCAAGGCATACGGCTCCGGCGAGACGGCCGTGCTGGCGCTGGACTCGGTGGACGTGGACATCGTCCGCGGCCGGTTCACCGCGGTCATGGGTCCCTCGGGCTCGGGCAAGTCCACGCTGATGCACTGCCTGGCCGGGCTCGACACGGTCTCGGCCGGCCAGGTCTGGCTCGGCGACACGGAGATCACCGGGCTGAAGGAGCGTGACCTCACGCGGCTGCGCCGGGACCGCATCGGGTTCATGTTCCAGTCGTTCAACCTCATCCCCACCCTGAACGCGCGCGAGAACATCACCCTGCCCATGGACATCGCGGGCAAGAAGGCCGACGAGGAGTGGCTGGACCGGGTGATCGACACCCTCGGCCTGCGCGACCGGCTGCGGCACCGGCCGGCCCAGCTCTCGGGCGGGCAGCAGCAGCGCGTGGCGTGTGCGCGGGCCCTGGCGTCCCGGCCGGAGCTGATCTTCGCGGACGAACCGACGGGCAACCTCGACTCCCGGGCCGGCCTGGAGGTGCTGGGGTTCCTGCGGGAGGCGGTGGACCGGCTGGGGCAGACCGTCGTCATGGTGACCCACGACCCGGGGGCCGCCGCCCACGCGGACCTCGTGCTCTTCCTCGGTGACGGCCGGATCGTGGACGAGATGCCCCGGCCCACGGCGGACGCCGTGCTGGAGCGGATGAAGCAGTTCGACGTGATCCGCTCCCGGTCCGGGGACGGCCCGGCGACGGGTGCGGAGAACTGACACCGTGCTCAAGGCGACCCTGAGGAGCTTCCTGGCCCACAAGGGGCGGCTGCTGCTCTCGGCGCTCGCCGTCGTGCTGTCCGTCGCATTCGTCGTGGGCAGCCTGATCTTCTCGGACACCGTCAGCCACACCTTCGACCGCCTGTTCGCCTCCACCGCGGCCGATGTCACGGTCAGCCCGCAGGAGGACCTCGACGAGGCGGTGCCCTCGGGGCGGACGGCCACCCTGCCGGCGTCGCTCGCCGCACGCGTGCGCCGGATCGACGGGGTCGCCGCGGCCCGGGCCGACGTCGAGGTCTCCGGCCTCACGGTCGTCGACCGCGAGAGGCGAGCGGTGAGCCCGACCACGGGCGCGCCCGCGCTGGGCAACGCCTGGAACCCGGGCGAGCACAGCCGGGTGGAACTGGCCTCCGGCCACGCCCCGCGCGGTCCCGGCCAGGTGCTGGTGGACGAGGAGACAGCGCGCCGCAAGCACGTGCGCGTCGGCGACACCCTCACCGTGATCGCGCCCCCGGGTTCGTTCGAGGCCCGGGTGGTCGGGATCGCCGGTTTCACCACCGCCAACGCCGGTGCCGCCCTGTTCTACTTCGACACCCCGACCGCGCAGACGAGGCTGCTGGGGCGGCCGGGACTCGCGACGAGCATCTCCGTCGACGCGGCGGCCGGAGTCGGCGACGAGCAGCTCGAGCAGCGGGTCGTCGCCGCGCTCGGCTCGCGGGGCTACGACATCAGGACGGCCGGGGAGCAGGCGAAGTCCGACGTCCAGAAGCTGGGCGGGTTCCTCGACGTCATCAAGTACGTGATGCTGGGCTTCGCCGGGGTGGCCGTCCTGGTGGGCGTCTTCCTGATCGTCAACACCTTCAGCATGCTCATCGCCCAGCGCACCCGGGAGCTGGGGCTGCTGCGGGCCCTGGGGGCCGACCGGCGCCAGGTCCGCCGGTCCGTGCTCACCGAGGCGCTGCTGCTCGGCCTGGCCGGCTCCACGGCGGGGCTCGCCGCGGGCATCGGGCTCGCGGCCGGCCTGATCGCGCTGATGGGGCTGCTGGGCACGAGCATCGGCGCCGGTGAGATGCAGATCGGCTGGGTGACGCCGGTGTCGGCGTACGTCGTGGGCCTCGCGGTCACCTTCGTCGCCGCGTACCTGCCGGCGCGCCGGGCCGCGAACGTCTCGCCGATGGCGGCGCTGTCGGACGCCGAGGTCGCCGGCGTGGGCCGGCCGCTGCGGGTGCGGGCGGTCGCGGGCGCCCTGGTCGGGGCGGCCGGGGCGGCGGCGCTCGCGGGCTGTGCGGTGGCGGACCGGACGGCGCCGGCGGCGTCGCTGCTGGGCCTGGGGGTGGTGCTGAGCCTGATCGCGACCGTGATCGCCGGGCCGCTGCTGGTCCGCCCGGTGATTCGCGTGCTGGGCGGCGCGTTCCCCGCCCTGTTCGGTCCGATCGGCCGGATGAGCCAGCGCAACGCCCTGCGCAATCCCCGGCGCACCGGTGCCACGGCGGCCGCCCTGATGGTGGGTCTCGCCCTGGTCGGCGGGATGTCGGTGGCCAGCGAGTCGATGACGGCCTCGTTCGACCGGCAGATCGACAGGACGCTGGGGGCCGACTTCGTCGTGCAGAACACCAACTTCCTGCCGTTCCCGAGGGAGGTCACCGACGCCGTGCGGGGCACGGAGGGCGTCGGCCTGGTGGTGCGCGGGCGGTTCGCCCCGGTCGCGGTGCGGCTCCCCGACGGCGACCGCGTGGAGACCACGGCGGCGGGCTACGACCCCCGGCTCGACGAGGTCGCCGACATCACCTACACCCAGGGCGACTCGGCCACCGCGCTCGCCCCCGGCCACCTGGCCATGGACCGTGACTTCGCCCGCGAGCACGGCGTACGGGCCGGCAGCACCCTGCCGGTGGAGTTCCAGGGCGGGCGCCGGGCGGAGCTGACGGTCGGCGCGCTCACGGTCCAGGACACCGCCGAGGGCTTCGGCACGCAGGGCGGGCTCTACTTCGGCCTCGGCACGCTCCAGCGGTACGCCCCGGGCGGCCAGGACTCCGCGCTGTACGTCAACGCCGCCCCGGGCACCGGCGACGACGAGCTGCGCGCGAACCTGGAGGAGGTCCTCGACCCCTATCCCCAGGTGCAGGTGCGCGACCTGGCCGACTACAAGCAGCTGGTCCGCGACCAGATCGCCGTGCTGCTGTACCTCGTGTACGCGCTGCTGGGGCTGGCGATCATCATCGCGGTGCTGGGGGTGGTCAACACGCTGGCCCTGTCGGTCGTCGAGCGCACCCGGGAGATCGGGCTGCTGCGGGCGATCGGGCTGGCCCGCCGCCAACTGCGGCGCATGATCCGGCTGGAGTCGGTGGTGATCGCGGTGTTCGGTGCCGTGCTGGGTCTGGCGCTGGGGCTGGTGTGGGGCGTGTGCACCCACGAGGTGCTGGCCCTGCAGGGCATGACGGCCCTCGCGATCCCGTGGCTCACGGTCGTGGCGGTGGTGGCCGGTTCGGCGGTGATCGGCGTGGTGGCGGCCCTGCTGCCGGCCCTGCGCGCCTCGCGGATGAACGTCCTGGCCGCGATCGCGCACGACTGACCGGCGGCGTGCCGGTGGCGTGACCGTGCCGGGACCGGAGGGAGGGCTGTCCGCATCGTGGAACCGTCTGTCCGCGAGGGCCGTCCCTGGTGTGATCGTCGGCATGGACGACGTGCGCATCAGGGCAGCGACCCCGGACGACCTCGACTCGGTCCTGGCCTTCTGGAAGGTCGCCGCCGAGGGGACGAGCATCAGTGACGACCGCCAGGGCGTGGAGCGTCTCCTGGCACGCGACCCCGGGGCGCTGCTCCTGGCCGAGAGCGGTGGCGACACGGCCGGCACGGTGATCGCGGGCTTCGACGGCTGGCGGTGCCACCTGTACCGGCTGGCCGTGCATCCCGGCCACCGCCGCCGGGGCGTGGCGAGGGCGCTGCTCGCCGCCGCCGAGGAACGGTTCGCGGCGCTCGGCGGGCGGCGGGCCGACGCGATGGTGCTGACCCGCAACGGGACCGCGCAGCGCGCGTGGGAGGCCGCCGGCTACGCGGCCGAGGAGCAGTGGCGGCGCTGGGTGAAGCCCCTCACCGACGCGTCCGTCTGAACACCTCCGAAGGACTTTGCACATCCTTTACTCTTGTCGGGCCACTCGGTTCTGCATGAAAGGTCGTGAGCGTCCGCCCATGGGCGATCCTCCCCGCGCGTACCCCGCCGTCCTGGAGAACCATGGAACGGGGGTGAACCGATGACCGAAGTGCTCCTGCTCCTCGCGGCCATCCTGCTGTCGCTGGCCTGCGGCGCCTTCGTGGCCGCCGAGTTCTCCCTGACCACGGTCGAGCGCGCCGAACTGGAGCGGGCCGTGGAGCGCGGCGAGCGCGGCGCTCAGGGCGCGCTGAAGGCCGTACGGAACCTGACCTTCCAGCTGTCGGGGGCCCAGCTGGGCATCACCGTCACGAACCTGGTGGTCGGCATGCTCGCCGAGCCGTCCATCGCCGCCCTGATCGCCGGGCCGCTGGAGGACCTCGGCGTCTCCCGGTCGGCCTCGCGCAGCGTGGCGCTGGTCATCGGCACGGCCCTGTCGACGGTGTTCCTGATGGTGGTGGGCGAACTGGTGCCCAAGAACTGGGCGATCTCCTCGCCGCTGGCGGTGGCCAAGACGGTCGGCAACGCCCAGCGCGGGTTCAGCGCCGTGTTCCGGCCGTTCATCACCCACCTGAACAACACCGCGAACTGGGTCGTGCGGCGCATCGGCGTGGAGCCCGCCGAGGAGCTGGCCTCGGCGCGCGGGCCGCAGGAACTGGCGGCCCTCGCCCGGCACTCCGCCAAGGAGGGTGTCCTGGAGCCGGACACCGCCGAGCTGTTCGTGCGGACCCTGAACCTCGCCGACCTGACCGCCGAGAACGTGATGACGCCGCGGGTGCAGGTCGTCGCGCTGGAGGTGCAGGCGACCCTGGAGGACGTGGCGAACGCGACCCGCGCCACCGGACTGTCCCGCTTCCCGGTCTACCGGGGCACCCTCGACTCGGTCGTCGGCACGGCCCACGTCAAGGACGTGCTGGCGGTGCCCGCGGAGCGCCGCACCCGGATCCACGTCTCCGAGCTGATGCGCGAGCCGCTGCTGGTGCCGGAGAGCCTCACCGTCGACCGGCTGCTGGACCGGCTCTCCGGCAGGCGCACGATGGCCGTGGTGATCGACGAGTACGGCGGCACGGCGGGCGTGGCGACGCTGGAGGACATCGTCGAGGAGGTCGTCGGCGAGGTGCGCGACGAGCACGACCCGCACGAGACGCCGGACCTCGCCCCCGCCGGGACGGACGAGGGCGGCCACGCCCTGTACGCGGCCGACGGCGCCGCCCGCGTGGACCATCTCCAGCGCGTCGGCCTGCGCGCACCGGAGGGACCGTACGAGACGCTGGCCGGACTGGTGGCCGCCACCCTGGGGCGGATACCGGCCCCCGGTGACACGCTCGAGGTCGCGGGCTGGCGGCTGGAGGTCCTCGACGCCACCGGCCGCCGGGCGGCCCGGGTCATGCTGCGCGCACCCCTGGACGAGAAGCCCGAGGAGAAGGGGGCGGAGCTGTGACCGCCGTGCAGTTGCTGATCGGTCTGGCGACGCTCGTCGTCAACGCGTTCTTCGTCGGGGCCGAGTTCGCGCTGATCTCGGTGCGCCGCAGCCAGATCGAGCCGCACGCCGACCAGGGCGACCGGCGCGCCAAGAGCGTGCTGTGGGGCCTGGAGCACGTGTCCGCGCTGATGGCGGCCGCGCAGCTGGGCATCACGCTGTGCACGCTGGTGCTGGGCGTGGTCGCCGAGCCGGCGATCGCGCACCTGCTGGAGCCGGTGTTCCACGCGGTCGGCGTCCCGGAGGGGGCGGGGCACGCGGTGTCCTTCGTGATCGCGCTGGCCCTGGCGACGTATCTGCACATGCTGCTCGGCGAGATGGTGCCGAAGAACATCGCCCTCGCCGAGCCGGTGCGCAGCGCGCTCGCGCTCGGTCCGCCCCTGGTGGCGCTGTCCCGGGCGCTGCGCCCGGTGATCTTCACGGTGAACGCCTTCGCGAACGCGCTGCTGAAGCTGTTGCGGGTGGAGGCCCGCGAGGAGGTCGCGGCCTCCTACTCGGATGCGGAGATCGCGCAGATCGTGAAGGACTCCGGCGAGGCGGGGCTCATCGACGACCGCGCCCAGGAGCGGTTGCGCGACGCGCTGGAACTGGGGCGGCGGCCGGTGCGCGACGTGGTGATGCCGCTGGAGCGCGTGGTGTACGCGAGCGTGGGCATCACGCCCGAGGGGCTGGAGCGGCTGTCGGCCGAGTCCGGGTTCTCCCGGTTCCCGGTGGTGGACGAGGGGCGGCGGATCGTGGGCTACCTGCACGTGAAGGACGCCCTGGAGGCGGTGGGGCGGGACGTGCCGTTCCGGTTGCGGGACATGCGGTCCATCGCGCGGGTCCGGGAGGCGACCCCCATGGACGACGTCCTGACGGCCATGCGGGGCAGCCGGACGCACCTCGCGGCCGTCCTCGGCGCCGACGGAAGGCTGGCGGGGCTGGTGACGATGGAGGACGTGCTGCGGGAGCTGTTCGGGCAGCGGGCGTGACGGGACGGCCCCGGGTGCCGTGAGGGGGCCGGTGCGGGGCCCGGACGGAGGCCGACCGACTGCTGGGTATGTGCACGGGATACCCTTTCCGTCGCCATGCAGACGAACCCCACCTACAGCAGCCTGGTCGCCCTCGGCGACTCCTTCACCGAGGGCATGTCGGACCTGATGCCCGACGGCACCTACCGGGGCTGGGCCGACCTGCTCGCCGCCCGGATGGCGACCCGCACACCCGGCTTCCGGTACGCCAACCTGGCGGTGCGCGGCAAGCTGATCCGGCAGATCGTCGAGGAGCAGGTGGACGTCGCGGCCGCCATGCAGGCCGACGTCGTGACCCTGGTCGGCGGCCTCAACGACACCCTGCGGCCCAAGTGCGACATGGGCCGGGTGCGCGGGCTGCTGGAGGAGGCCGTGGAGAAGCTGGCCCCCTCCTGCAAGCAGCTCGTGCTGATGCGCAGCCCGGGCCGGCAGGGGCCCGTACTGGAGCGGTTCCGCCCGCGCATGGAGGAGCTGTTCGCCTGCGTCGACGACCTGGCCGCGCGGCACGGCGCGCTCGTCGTCGACCTGTACGGCGCGCCCTCGCTGAGCGATCCGCGCCTGTGGGACGTGGACCGGCTGCACCTGACGGCCGAGGGCCACCGCCGGGTCGCGGAGGCCGTGTGGCAGGCGCTGGGCCACGACCCGGAGGACGCCGACTGGCACACGCCGATGCCGGCCACGCTGCCGCCGGGCTGGATCACGCGCCGGGTCACGGACGTGCGCTTCGCGCGCCAGCACCTGCTCCCCTGGATCGGCCGCCGCCTCACGGGGCGCTCCTCGGGCGACGGTCTGCCCCCGAAGCGGCCGGACCTGCTGCCGTTCGAGGAACTGGCCTAGGACCTGTCGTCCGGACCGCGCAGGACCGGCCGCCGCCGCACGGCCGAGTGCTGTGGCGCGGATCTCGTAGGTTCCGACGAAGCCACCCGTGGCGCTGGCCTGCACGAATCGCCAGTAGAATCCGTCCACGTGACTTCCGCTCCCGCCAAGCCCCGCATCCCGAACGTCCTCGCCGGACGCTACGCCTCGGCCGAGCTCGCCACGCTCTGGTCGCCCGAGCAGAAGGTGAGGCTGGAGCGGCAGCTCTGGCTCGCCGTGCTGCGCGCCCAGAAGGACCTCGGGATCGAGGTGCCGGACGCGGCGCTCGCCGACTACGAGCGGGTGCTCGACACCGTCGACCTGGCCTCCATCGCCGAGCGCGAGAAGGTCACCCGGCACGACGTGAAGGCGCGGATCGAGGAGTTCAACGACCTCGCCGGGCACGAGCACGTGCACAAGGGCATGACCTCCCGCGACCTGACCGAGAACGTCGAGCAGTTGCAGATCCGGCTCTCCCTGGAGCTGGTCCGCGACCGCACGGTGGCCGTCCTGGCCCGCCTGGGCAAGCTGGCCGGCGAGTACGGCGAGCTGGTCATGGCCGGCCGCTCGCACAACGTGGCCGCGCAGGCCACCACCCTCGGCAAGCGCTTCGCGACCGCGGCCGACGAGCTGCTCGTCGCGTACGGCCGGGTCGAGGAACTCCTCGGGCGCTACCCGCTGCGCGGCATCAAGGGCCCGGTCGGCACCGCCCAGGACATGCTGGACCTGCTGGGCGGGGACGCCGCGAAGCTCGCCGAGCTGGAGCAGCGCATCGCCGCGCACCTGGGCTTCTCGCAGGCGTTCACCTCGGTCGGCCAGGTCTACCCGCGCTCCCTGGACTACGAGGTCGTCACCGCGCTGGTGCAGCTGGCGGCGGCGCCGTCCTCGCTGGCGAAGACGATCCGGCTGATGGCCGGGCACGAGCTGGTCACCGAGGGCTTCAAGCCCGGCCAGGTCGGCTCCTCGGCGATGCCGCACAAGATGAACACCCGCTCCTGCGAGCGCGTCAACGGCCTGATGGTGATCCTGCGCGGCTACGCCTCGATGACCGGCGAGCTGGCGGGCGACCAGTGGAACGAGGGCGACGTGTCCTGCTCGGTGGTGCGCCGGGTGGCGCTGCCGGACGCGTTCTTCGCGCTGGACGGCCTGCTGGAGACGTTCCTGACCGTGCTGGACGAGTTCGGCGCGTTCCCGGCGGTCGTCGCCCGGGAGCTGGACCGCTACCTGCCGTTCCTCGCCACGACCAAGGTGCTCATGGGCGCCGTGCGCGCGGGCGTGGGCCGGGAGCTCGCCCACGAGGCGATCAAGGAGAACGCCGTGGCCTCCGCGCTCGCGATGCGGGAGCAGGGCGCCGAGCGCAACGAGCTGCTCGACAAGCTGGCCGCCGACGAACGCATCCCGCTGGACCGCGAGCGGCTGGACGCCCTGATGGCGGACAAGCTGTCCTTCACCGGCGCCGCGGGCGACCAGGTCGCCACCGTCGTCGCCCGGGTCGAGGAGATCGTCAAGCAGCACCCGCGGGCCGCCGGCTACACCCCCGGCGCGATCCTGTGACGCGCCGCCGCTGATGCCGCGTCTCACCCCCGAGGAACTTCAGGCCGCCCGCGACCGCGTCGTGCCCGACGTGGTCGCGGAAGGCCTGCACGTGCTGTTCTGCGGGATCAACCCGGGCCTGATGACCGCCGCGACGGGCCACCACTTCGCCCGTCCCGGCAACCGGTTCTGGCCCGCGCTGCACCGCTCCGGCTTCACGCCGAGGCTGCTGAAGCCGTCCGAGCAGGGGGAGTTGCCCACGTACGGGCTCGGCATCACCAACGTCGTGGCGCGGGCGTCCGCCCGGGCCGACGAGCTGAGCGCCGAGGAGTACCGGGAGGGCGGGCGGCTGCTCGCCCGGAAGGTGGAGCGGCTGCGGCCGCGCTGGCTGGCCGTGGTGGGCGTGACCGCGTACCGCGCGGCGTTCGACGACCGCAAGGCCCGGGTGGGACCCCAGTCGCTCCTGATCGGCGATACGCGCGTGTGGGTGCTGCCCAATCCGAGCGGGCTGAACGCGCACTGGACGCTGGAGACGATGGCGCGGGAGTTCGCCCTGCTGCGGGAGGCCGCCGAACTCCCGGACGCTACGGGGGATCCGTCTCCGTGACGAGCGCGAGCAGCCGGACCGCGTCCGCCGGGTCGCGATCGGCGACCGCCACGGCGACCCAGCGGCCGGTGCCCCCCACCTGCCACAGGTGGGCCACGCTCGCCCGCTGACTCAGCTCGGCCCAGGGCCGGGGTATCTCCTCGCGCTCGGTGCGGAGCAGGACGGTGAGCAGGTTGTACGGGTCCGCGTCGCCCCAGCGGGAGGCCAGCACCTCGTGGACGGCGTCGCGGTCCTTCTCGAACCGGTCGACCGTCTCCGCCCGCAGCGCCGGATCGTCCTCCTCCGCCGTCGCCAGCACCGCCGTGTGGTGACCGGGTCCCGACACGCCGACGTCCGACGGGCCGTGCTCCGCCGGAAAGGGGCGGTGGCACAGCTCGTCGACGACGGCGATGTGCCGTGCGATGTCCATGGCTCCAGTAAACCCGCCACCACTGACAGTTGGCGGTGCGTCAACCGGCCGGCCCGCCGTCCGCCGCCGAACCGGCCGGTTCGGCCGGTGACTTCCCGCCCGGACCGGAACCGGCCGGTGGTCCGGGTGAACGGCTGCGACCATGACCCGCATGACCCGCATGATCCGTATGACCGGCCTGACCCGCATGCGGGACCGCACGCAGGCGGTGATCGCCGCCCACGAGTCGGGGTTCGTCGCGCCGGGCTGACGGACCCGTCCTGGTGCCCGGCCCTCGCCGGGGCGGGCCGGGGCAAGTACGATCCGGCCAACACGCGCACGACCTGGGAGGACGGACGGTGGGGCGGCTGACCGGCGGGGATCCCTCGCTGCTGCGCAGGATCAACTCCGCGGTGGTGCTGCACGCGTTGCGTGCCACGGACTGCGCGACGCTGACCGAGATCACCCGGGTGACGGGGCTGTCCAGGCCGACCGTCGAGGGTGTCGTGGAGGGCCTGATCGAGGCCGGGCTCGTCGTGGAGAAGGCTGCGGAGGAGGGCGCCGCGCGGCGGCAGGGACGGCCCGCGCGGCGGTTCCGGTTCCGGGCGGAGGCCGGGCACCTGCTCGGGCTGGAGATCGGCGCACGCCGGGTGGCGGCGCTGCTGGCGGACCTGGACGGCCGGGTGATCGGCTCCCAGGCGCGGGACGTGCCCGAGACCGCGGGGGCCGACGAGCGGCTGGAGCGGCTGCGGGGCGCGGTCGCCGAGCTGCTGCGCCGGGCCGGGGTGGCCCGCGGCTCGCTGCGGGCGGTGGGGGTGGCGACGCCCGGGATCGTCGACGCGGACGGCACGGTGCGGCTGGGCACGGCGCTGCCGGGGTGGACGGGCCTGCGGCTGGGCGAACGGCTGAGCCGGTCCTTCAAGTGCCCGGTGCTGGTCGAGAACGACGCGAACGCGGCGGCCGTGGCCGAGCACTGGAAGGGCGCGGCGGCCGAGACGGACGACGTGGTGTTCGTGCTGGCCGGTCTCAGCCCGGGCGCCGGTTCCCTGATCGGGGGACGGCTGCACCGCGGCTACGGCGGGGCCGCCGGGGAGATCGGCGCACTGCACCTGCTGGGCCGGGAGGTGACCCCCGAGACGCTGCTGTCGACCACCGACGAGCCGCTGCCCCCGCTGGACGAGCAGGCGGTCGCCGGGGTCTTCGCCCAGGCCCGCGAGGGGGACCAGCGGGCCCGGGCGGCCGTCGACCGCTACCTTCAGCGCCTGGTCCACGACGTGGCGGCCCTGGTCCTGGCCCTCGATCCCGAGCTGGTCGTGATCGGCGGCTGGGCGGCGGGCCTGGACGGTGTGCTGGACCCCCTGCGCCGGGAACTGGCCCGGTACTGCCTGCGTCCGCCGCAGGTGACCCTGTCCCGGCTCGGTGACGCGGCGGTGGCGACGGGAGCGCTGCGGCTCGCCCTGGACCATGTGGAGGAGCAGCTGTTCAGCGTGGAGGGCACGACCACGCCGCGCCGCTGAGGGCCCGGGGCCGGACGGGCCGGACCCGGGGGTGCGGCGTCAGCTGGCCTGGCGCTGCGGGCCGTCGTGGATCTCCACGCGCCCCGCGTCGCCGAAGGTCAGCCGGCAGGTGTCCGCCCGGTACGTCGCGACGGACAGCGCGGCCGTGCGCCCCGCCGTGACGAACCGCGTCGTCACCACCAGCACGGGCGCTCCGGGCAGCCGGTCCAGCTCGCGGGCGTCGTCGGCCCCGGCCGAACCGAGCTCCACCGCGTTCTCCTGCCGGTCCAGCTCCAGGCGCTGCAGCTCGCGCAGCACCGCTCGCGCGCGTGCGGTGCCCGAGGGCGCGTCGATGCCGGAGAGCTCGGGCACCGAGGCCCGGGGGATGTAGAGCAGTTCGGCCGCGACCGGGCGGCCGTGGGAGACGCGGAAACGGCGCACGACGTGCACCTGCTCGTCGTCACGGGTCTCCAGCGTCCCGGCGATCGCGGCGGGCGGTACGGCGGCCGTGCAGTCCACCGGCTGCCAGGCGTCCTCGGGGCCGCCGGGCCAGGTGTGCGGGCCGGTGCCGAGGGAGACGCCCATGCGGGGTGGCGCGACCGTCGTGCCGACACCGCGGCGGCGCTGCAACCGGCCTTCCAGTTCCAGCTGCTCCAGGGCCTGGCGGAGCGTGGCGCGGGCGACGCCGAAACGGGCGGCGAGATCGCGCTCGTTGGGCAGGATCTCCCCCACCGCGAACTCCGAGTCGAGGGCTTGGCTGAGCACGGTCTTGAGGTGCCAGTACTTCGGCTCCGGCACCGGTTCCAACTGCGTGGTCCCCACCCTGTCCTCCGCAATCGCCGTGGTCGGCTTCGTTTAAGCGCCCTTGTTTATTAAAGGTTGTTGCACTTATCTGCGACCATAGGGCGGCCCTGATGCTTGGTCAAGACCAATGCCGGGAACGTTCACGGCGCGTTGACACAGGGCGCGCCGGGCCGCGCGGCACCGGCTAGGCGGCGGGCACCGCCCCCAACTTGTCCGGGTTGCGGACCACGTAGACGGTCTGGACGCGGCCGTCGGCCACATCGAGCTGGAAGACCGTGTCGGGCTTGCCGCCGGACAGGACGAGGACCGCCGGGCCGGCGTTGAGCTCCAGGAAGCGGACCGAGAAGTCCTCCACACCCTTGCGCGCCGCACCGACGAGGAAGCGGCCCACCTTGTCCGCGGTGTGCACCACCCGCAGGGGCGCCCGCGACTTGCCGCCGCTGTCCCCGACGAGCCGGACGTCCGGGGCGAGCAGGGCCATCAGCCCCTCCAGGTCGCCGTCGGCCGCCGCGGCGAGGAACCGTTCGGTGAGGTCGCGGCGCTGGGCGGGGTCGACCTCGTAGCGTGGCCGCCGTTCCTCGACGTGGCTGCGGGCCCGCCCGGCCAGCTGGCGGACGGCCGGTTCGCCCCGGTCGAGCATGGCGGCGATCTCGGCGTGCGGGAAGCCGAAGGCCTCGCGGAGCACGAAGACCGCGCGCTCCAGCGGGGAGAGCGACTCCAGCACGACGAGGACGGCGAAGGAGACGGAGTCGGCGAGCACGGCCCGCTCGGCGGTGTCGGGCACGGTGTCGCCGAAGTCGGTGACGTACGGCTCGGGCAGCCAGGGCCCGACGTAGGTCTCGCCGCGTGACTTGATCTGGCGCAGCCGGTCGATGGCGAGGCGGGTGGTGATCCGCACGAGGTAGCCGCGCGGCTCGCGCACGCCCCCGCGGTCGGCGCCCGACCAGCGCAGCCAGGCCTCCTGGACCACGTCCTCCGCGTCGGCCACCCGCCCCAGCATGCGGTAGGCGACGCCCAGCAGGACGGGCCGGTGTGCTTCGAAGACGTCGGTCGCGGTCTCGGTCGTCACGATCCCATCCCAGCCCACGGCCGCCGCCCTGTCCAGGCGGAACCGGTCCTTCCCGGACACCGTGGCCGAGTGGCGCCGGACCCGGTGCCCACCCTCGGCGGGATCCGGCCGGTGCGGTGGGCGGGGGGGGGCCTGCTCCTGTGCAACCCGGAGGTGGGCACGGCCCGTTGAGCGTGCCGCCCGGGGGTGAAGGTGGCGGCTTCCGGGGGCTACCCACCGGTAGCAATTGCTGACAAGCTGTCTACGGCGTCTGTCAGCGCATCCAGCCGAGGAGCACCCCATGTCCGCCACCGTGTCCTTCGACGTCGCCACCGCGCGCGGCGAGCGATCCGTGACCCTGTCGTACACGCGCAGGGGCAGCGGCGATCCGTTGCTCCTGCTGCACGGCATCGGCCACCACCGGCAGGCGTGGGACCCGGTGGTCCCCGCCCTGGCCGCCGAGCGCGACGTGATCGCCGTGGACCTGCCGGGCTGCGGCGAGTCGCCGGCGCTGCCGGACGGCATGGCGCACGACCTGCCCACGATGAGCGCGGTGCTGACGGCCTTCTTCAGCGCGCTGGACATCGAACGGCCCCACGTGGCGGGCAACTCGCTGGGCGGTCTCCTGGCCCTCGATCTGGCCCGGGCCTCCCTGGTGCGGTCCGTGACCGCCCTGTCCCCCGCCGGCTTCTGGAACGACGCCGAGCGCCGCTACGCCTTCGCCGTGCTGACGGCCATGCGGGGCATCGCCCGGCGCATGCCGCTGCCCGTGGTGGAGCGGCTGGCCCGGCCCGCACTCGGCCGCACCCTGCTCACCAGCAGCATCTACGCGCGCCCGGGGCGCCGCGCCCCCGAGGCCGTGGTCGCGGAGACCCGCGCCCTGGCCGGCGCGCAGGGCTTCGCCGAGACGCTGCGCTCGGGCCGTACCGTGCAGTTCACGCACGACATCGTCGGCACACCCGTCACCGTCGCCTGGGGCAACCGGGACCGGCTGCTGGTCCCGCGCCAGGGGGTGCGCGCCAAGACCGTCATCCCGCAGGCCCGGCTCGTGCGGCTGCCCGGCTGCGGCCACGTCCCGATGAACGACGATCCGGCCCTGGTGGCCAGGGTGGTCCTGGACGGCAGCCGCTGACCGCCCGAGGGCGGAAGGCCCCCGCCGGGGGGCGGGGGCAGCCTCTAAGGTCTCCTTCCATGAGGTCGACGCACAGCGAGCCGGGCGAGGGCGGCGCGTCCGCCGCCTGGGAACTGCTGCTCCCCGCCGCCTCCGCGCCCGCGCGCACCCGCGGCCGCGCGCTGCAGGCGGCGCTGCGCGAGGCGGTCCGCTCGGGACGGCTCACCCCGGGCACACGACTGCCGTCGAGCCGGGACCTCGCCGCGGACCTGGGGGTCTCCCGCGGTCTGGTCACGGAGGCGTACGAGCAGCTCGCAGCCGAGGGCTACCTGCGCAGCGGCCGGGGCGCCGGGACCTGGGTGGGCGACGCGGTCCGGACCGCGCGGCCCCGGGCGCACGACCTCGCCCCCCGGTCCGCGGGCACCCGGGCGGACTTCGTGCCCGGCACCCCGGACCTCGCGCTGTTCCCCCGCTCGGCCTGGGCCGCCGCGCAGCGCGGGGTGCTGGCGGAGCTGCCCCACAGCGACCTGGGCTACCCCGATCCGCGCGGCCTGCCCCGGCTGCGCACCGCGCTGGCCGAACTGCTCGCCCGGCGGCGGGGCGTGGTGGCCGACCCCGAGCGGATCGTCGTCGTCTCCGGCGTCGCCCAGGCGACGACCCTGCTCGGTCACGCGCTGCACGCCCGCGGGATCCGCAGGGTCGGGGTGGAGGACCCCGGCAGCCCGCAGCACGACGCGCTGTACGGCTCGGCCGGCGTCACGGCCGTGCCGCTGCCGGTCGACGGCGAGGGCATCGCCATGGAGCCCCTGCGGGCCTCGGGTGTACGGTCCCTGGTGACGACACCGGCCCACCAGTTCCCCACCGGGATCGCCTGCTCGGCCCGGCGCCGCGCCGAACTGCTCGACTGGGCCCGGTCGGTGGACGGACTCGTCCTGGAGGACGACTACGACGGGGACTTCCGCTACGACCGCGCTCCCGTCGGGGCGCTCCAGGGCCTCGACCCCGACCGCGTGGCCTACACCGGCTCGGTCAGCAAGTCCCTCGCCCCGGGGCTGCGGCTGGGCTGGCTGCTGGTACCGGAGTCCTGGACCCCGGAGGTCGTGGAGCGCAAGCGCACCATGGACCTCGGCCATCCGGCCCTCGACCAGGCCCTGTTCGCCCGGTTCCTGGAACGCGGCGACTACGACCGGCAGTTGCGCCGCTGTCAGCGGGCCTACCGTGAGCGGCGGGACGCCCTGGTCGCCGCGCTGGACGCGCACTTCCCCGGCTCGGTGGTCTCGGGCATCGCCGCCGGGCTGCACGTGATCGCCACCCTGCCGCAGCGCTACGGGCCCGAGGAGCGGTTCCTCGCGCGCGTGGCGCAGGCCGGGGTGGCGGTGCGCCCGCTATCCTCGTACGCGCACGCGCCCGGCGCCGGTGACGGCGCGAAGGAGGTACGGCTGGTCCTGGGCTACGCCCACGTGCCGCCCGCCCGGATCCTCGAAGGCGTACGGCTGATGGCGGAGGCGCTCGCCGGCTGACGGCGGGTCGGCCGCGGGACCGCCACCGGCACCCGCAGGCGACCCCGCCACCGACACCGACACCGACACCCGCCGGCGACAGGAAGACGTCGCCCTGTTCCCTCACCCTGCGATCAGTTGTTCACTTGGGGTTCGTGCGGGCGCTGCGGCGTGCCAGTAGGTGTGGCTCTGCACACTGGCCGGATCCCGTCCCTGGAGGCGCATCCATGTCCCACCGTCCCTTCCCCCGGCGCAGCGTCCTGCGCGGCACCCTCGCCGCGTCGGCGGCCCTGTCCCTGCCCACGGCGCTCGGCTCCGCCCCCGCCTTCGCGCGGTCCGGGCGCCCGAACGCCGCCTGGGGCGTCCAGACGGGCGACGTGACCTGCGACTCGGGGCTGGTGTGGGTGCGCTCCGACCGGCCCGCCCGGATGATCGTGGAGACCTCCGCCACCGAGTCGTTCCGCCACACCCGGCGGTGGCACGGCCCGCTGCTCGGTCCGGGCACCGACTTCACCGGCACCACCCGGCTGCGCGGCCTGCCCTCCGGTGAGCAGATCCACTACCGGGTCTCGCTCGCCGACCCGGACGACCCGCGCCGTACCGGCGAGCCCGTCACCGGCACCTTCCGGACCGCCTCCGCCCGGCGCCGCGACGGCGTGCGGTTCGTCTGGTCCGGCGACCTCGCGGGGCAGGGCTGGGGCATCAACCCGGAGTTGGGCGGCTACACCATCTACAACGCCATGGCCGCCCTCGACCCCGACTTCTTCCTGTGCAGCGGCGACAACATCTACGCCGACGGACCCATCGCCGAGACCGTGACCCTGCCCGACGGCCGGACCTGGCGAAACGTCACCACCGAGGAGAAGTCCAAGGTCGCCGAGACGCTCGCCGAGTTCCGCGGCAACTTCCGCTACAACCTGCTGGACGAGAACCTGCGGGCCTTCAACGCCCGGGTGCCCTCCGTCGTGCAGTGGGACGACCACGAGGTCGTCAACAACTGGTACCCCGGTGAGATCCTCACCGACGGCCGCTACACCGAGAAGCGCGTCGACGTGCTGGCCGCCCGCGCCCGCCGGGCGTTCTCGGAGTACTTCCCGGTCTCCACCCTGCGCCGGCCGGACGGACGGGTGTACCGCGTGCAGCACCACGGCCCGCTGCTGGACGTGTTCGTCCTGGACATGCGCACCCACCGCAACGCCAACTCCCCCGGCGACCAGCCCCTGGACGAGCAGGGCATCCTCGGCCGCGAGCAGCTGGAGTGGCTCAAGCGCGAGCTGTCCCGCTCCCGCGCGGTGTGGAAGGTGATCGCCTCGGACATGCCGATCGGCCTGGTCGTGCCGGACGGGAAGACGGACGTCGAGGCCGTCGCCCAGGGCGACCCGGGTCAGCCGCTGGGCCGGGAGCTGCAGATCGCCGAACTGCTCCGGCACGTCACGCACCGGCGGATCACCGGCACCGTGTGGCTCACGGCCGACGTGCACCACACCTCCGCCCAGCACTACCTGCCGTCGCGGGCCGCGTTCACCGACTTCGCGCCGTTCTGGGAGTTCGTGTCGGGCCCGTTGAACGCCGGCGCCTTCCCGGCGAGCGCGCTCGACGGCACCTTCGGCCCGGACCGCGTGTTCGTGAAGGCGCCGGCCACGGGCAACGTCTCGCCCGCGGGCGGCTACCAGTTCTTCGGCGAGGTCGACATCGACGGGCACAGCGGCGAGCTGACGGTGCGTCTGCGGGAGCAGGACGGCACGGTGCTGTACACGAAGGTGCTCCAGCCCGGCCGGGTCGGTCAGTGAGTACACAGCGCAACGTTTGAATCGTCGATAAAACGGGGAAAATGGCGCCTTTACCCGCCGGTCACAATCCGTTCTCGACCGCGCAACACCGTTCCGTCACAGTGGGTGCATGACGCGCGAAGCGAACGAACCGACGAACCGCAACGACGACCCCCGCACCACGACGGCATGGCAGCGGGCCGGGGCGGCCTTCCGCGGGCGTTTCAGTCGCCGCCACGGACACGCGCCGCCGACGAGTGATACCGGGTCCCCGGCACCGCAGCAGGTGCCGGGGGCGGACACCCTGTGGCGGATGCGGACCACGGTGCAGGACGAACCGGGGTCCCTGGCCGCCCTGTGCGCGGCCCTCGCCGCGCAGCGGGTGGACATCATCAGCCTGCAGACCCACCCGCTGGCCGAGGGCACGGTGGACGAACTCCTGCTGCGGGCCCCGGCCGAGCTGCTCGCCTCGGACCTCTCCGCGGCCGTGCGGTCGGCCGGCGGCACCGACACCTGGCTGGAACGGGCCGACGCGCACGACCTGGTCGACGCGCCGACCCGGGTCCTCGGGCTCGCCGCGCGCACCGCCCTCGACGCCGCGGAACTGCCGCTGGCGCTCCGGCAGTTGCTGGGCCGGTGCACGATCCGCTCTCGGCCCGCTCCGGCGGGCGGCGACCGCGCGCCGGCCACCGCGCCGGTGGAAGGGGCCCTCGACGGCACCGTGCTGCGGCTGCGCTCCCCGGAGGGCGGGACGATCACCGTGGAGCGGCCGTACCTGCCCTTCACCCCGACCGAGTTCGCCCGGGCCAGGGCCCTGGTGGAACTGGACGCCCGGCTCGGCCCGCGGGTGCCGCAGGGCGCCGACGTGCTCACTCTCGCCGAGGGCAGCGACATCACCGTGCGGCGGGCCGACCCGAGAGATTTGCCGGCGGCCCGGGCGATGCACGAGCGCTGCTCGCCTCGGACGCTGCGGCTGCGCTACCACGGGCCCGTCGGTGACGCGGACCGCTACCTCGGCCATCTGCTCAGCCCCCGGCACGGCCGCACCCTCGCCGTGCGGACGGCCTCCGGCCGGATCGTCGGACTCGGTCACCTGCTCTGGGACGGGGACGAGACGGAGGTCGCGCTGATCGTCGAGGACGCGTGGCAACGGCGGGGTGTGGGCACGCAGTTGCTGGCCCGGCTGGTGGGCATGGCCGTCGAGGCGGGCTGCTCCAGCGTGTACGCCGTGACGCAGGCGTCCAACACGGCGATGGTCGCGGCCATGCGGGGGCTCGGGCTCCCCCTCGACTATCAGGTCGAGGAGGGCACGCTGGTGATCACGGCGCGGCTGGCCGGGGCCGTGCCGGCGGGTGCGGAGGAACTGGGCAGCACCTCCGCACCGTAGGGCCGCCGGTCAGAGGGCGGGGACGGCGGTGTGCCGCCCGTTCGCGCGGCTCCCCGCGGCACCGGCCGCGCCGGACAACGCCCGGTCCAGGTCCGCCCAGAGGTCCTCCACGTCCTCCAGGCCCACGGACATCCGCAGCAGCCGGTCGCCGACCCCGGCGCCCCGGCGGTCGTCGGCGTCGACGATGCGGTGGCTGATGGACGCCGGGTGCTGGATGAGGGTGTCCACACTGCCCAGGCTCACGGCCGGGGTGATCAGGCGGACCCCGGCGATGACCTCGTGCGGGTCGCCGTGCACCTCGAAGGCGACCATGCCGCCGCCGATGCGCGGGTAGTGCACCCGGGCCACCCGCGCATCGGCGGTGAGGCGGCGGGCCAGTTCGGCGGCCGTGGCGGACGCGGCGCGCACCCGCACCGGCAGCGTGGACAGGCCGCGCAGCAGCAGGTAGCCGGCCAGGGGGTGCAGGACCCCGCCCGTGGCGAAGCGCACCTGGCGCAGCTTCCCGGCGAACTCCTCGTCACAGGCGACGACGCCGGCCAGGACGTCGCCGTGCCCGCCGAGGTACTTGGTGGCGCTGTGCAGCACCAGCCGGGCCCCGTGCTCGGCCGGGCGCTGGAGGACGGGTGTGGCGAAGGTGTTGTCCACGAGCAGCGGCACCGAGCCGCAGGCGTGGGCGACGGCCCGCAGGTCGACCTCGGTGAGCGTCGGGTTGGCCGGCGACTCGACCATCACCAGCCCGGTGTCCGGGCGCAGCGCGTCGGCGACTCCGGCCGGGTCCGTCCAGGTGACCTCCGAGCCGAGGACCCCGGCGGTCAGCAGATGGTCGCTGCAGCCGTACAGGGGGCGCACGGCGACGACGTGGCGCAGGTCCGCCGCGCCGCGCGCGAGGAGGACGGCGCTCAGCGCGGCCATGCCGCTGGCGAAGGCGACCGCCGCCTCGGTGCCCTCCAGCCGGGCCAGGGCGGTCTCGAAGCGGGCCACGGTCGGATTGCCGAGCCGCCCGTAGACGGGCGGTCCGTCCGGCTCCGCGCCGGTGGCGGCGAAGGCGTCGATCCGGGCCGCCTCGCCGCGGCTGTCGTACGACGGGTAGGTCGTGGACAGGTCGATCGGCGGGGCGTGCAGCCCCTGCCGGGCGAGATCGTCCCGGCCGGCGTGCACGGCCTCGGTGGCGAGTGCTCGCGGTGCGGTGCGTACGTCGTCGTAGGCGCCCATGCTCGCTGTGTCCATGACGGAAGGGTGAACACCGGCCGGGTCGGAGGGGGCGAAACCCGTGCTACGTTCGGCCGATGGCCGAATCTGTCGTACTGGACCCGGTGGATCTTCATCTTCTGCGGCTGCTGCAGAACGACGCCCGGGCCACCTACCGGGATCTGGCCGCACAGGTCGGGGTGGCGCCTTCGACGTGCCTGGACCGGGTGGCCCGGCTGCGGCGCTCGGGGGTGATCCTCGGGCACCGGCTGGAGCTGGATCCGGCCAAGCTCGGGCGGGGCCTCCAGGCGCTGCTGTCGGTGCAGGTCAGGCCGCACCGGCGGGAGCTGGTCGGCCCGTTCGTGGAGCGGATCCGCGCGCTGCCCGAGTCCCGGACCGTCTTCCATCTGACCGGTCCCGACGACTACCTGGTCCATGTCGCGGTGGCCGACATGGCGGACCTCCAGCGGCTCGTGCTGGACGAGTTCACCGCGCGGCGGGAGGTGGCGCGGGTGGAGACGCGGCTGATCTTCCAGGAGTGGGCGTGCGGCCCGCTGCTGCCGCCTTCGCCCTCGGCTCAATCCGCGTGACGCGGGCGGTCCGCCGTACCAGGATGGACCGCATGTCTGAGATCACCAGCGCGCTTCCCCGAGAGGTCGCCGACGCCTACGTCGACGAGCTCGTCGCCCTCGACCCGATCACCGGCACGTTCCTCGGCGACAAGGCGAGTTCGAACCGGCTCCCCGACACCTCGCCCGCCGGCCAGGAGGCGCTGGCGGAGCTGGCCCGCCGGACGCTGGCCCGGCTGGACGAGGCGGAGCGGCGGCCCGGCGCGGACAGCGACATCGAGCGCCGCTGCGGGCGGCTGCTGCGTGAGCGGCTCACCGCCGAACTCGCCGTGCACGAGGCCGACGAGGGCCTGCGTTCCGTCAGCAACCTGAGCTCCGTCGCGCACGCGGTGCGGCAGGTGTTCACCGTGACGCCGGCGCAGAGCGAGGAGGACTGGGCGGCGATCGCCGAGCGGCTGCGCGGGGTCCCGGCCGCACTGGAGGGCTACCGGGAGTCCCTGGCGCTGGGCCTGGAGCGCAAGCTGTACGGCGGGCCGCGCGCCACGGCCACCTTCGTCGGGCAGCTCGGCGAGTGGGCCGACACGGACGGCTCGGGCCGCGGCTGGTTCGAGGGGTACGCGGCCGCGGGCCCCGAGTCCCTGCGGACCGAACTCGACACGGCCGCCCGGGCCGCCACCGAGGCGGTCGCCGGGCTGCGGGACTGGATGCGGGACGTGTACGCACCGGCCGTCGAGGGCGCCCCGGACGTGGTGGGACGGGAGCGGTACGCCCGCTGGGTGCGCCAGTACAACGGCACGGACCTCGACCTGGACGAGGCGTACGCCTACGGCTGGTCCGAGTACCACCGCCTGCTGGGCGAGATGAAGGGCGAGGCCGAGAAGATCCTCCCCGGTGCCGCCACCCCCTGGGAGGCGCTGGCCCACCTCGACGGACACGGCACCCACATCGAGGGCGTCGACGAGGTCCAGGACTGGCTCCAGGGCCTGATGGACGAGGCGATGGACGCCCTGGACGGCACCCACTTCGACCTGGCCGAGCGGGTGCGCCGGGTCGAGTCGCGCATCGCCCCTCCGGGCAGCGCCGCGGCCCCCTACTACACGCCGCCGTCGGACGACTTCTCCCGCCCGGGCTGCACCTGGCTGCCGACCATGGGGGCGACGCGCTTCCCGGTGTACGACCTGGTGTCGACCTGGTACCACGAGGGCGTGCCCGGCCACCACCTGCAACTGGCCCAGTGGAAGCACGTGGCGCGAGACCTCTCCCGCTACCAGGCGAGCGTCGGCATGGTCAGCGCCAACGCCGAGGGCTGGGCGCTGTACGCGGAGCGGCTGATGGACGAACTGGGCTTCCTGACCGACCCGGAGCGCCGGCTCGGCTACCTGGACGCGCAGATGATGCGGGCGGTGCGCGTCATCATCGACATCGGCATGCACCTGGAGCTGACGATCCCGGACGACTCGCCGTTCCACCCCGGCGAGCGCTGGACGCCGGAGCTGGCGCAGGAGTTCTTCGGCTCGCACAGCAGCCGCCCGGCCGACTTCGTGGAGAGCGAGCTGACCCGCTACCTGTCCATGCCCGGGCAGGCCATCGGCTACAAGCTCGGCGAGCGGGCCTGGCTGCTGGGCCGGGAGAACGCCCGCAAGCGGCACGGGGACGCCTTCGACGCGAAGGCGTGGCACATGGCGGCGCTGTCGCAGGGGTCGCTGGGGCTGGACGACCTCGTGGACGAACTGTCCCGGCTGTAGGCCCCCCGCCCGGGGGTCACCTCGGCGTGCGCAACCGGAGCCGGACGAGGTCCAGCCAGGTCTCCTGGCCCGGCTGGACCCGCGCGGCGCTGACCGTGTAGGTGCCGGGTCGCAGGGCGACGCGGACCTGGTCGGCGTCCGTGAGGCCGGTGCCGGGCCAGGCGGCGTCGAAGAGACGGACGGGGCCGGGCACCTTCCAGGCCAGCTCCGGCCCCCAGTCGGCCGTCGCGGCCGCCGAGGGGAGGCTCGCCAGCAGCTCCTCCTCGGAGTCGGCCGCGCACCAGCGGACGAACAGGCCGTGGCCGGGGAGGTACGCCGTCGCGGCCGGTTCGTCGCCCAGGACGAGGGCGGTGCCGTCGCCGACCGGGAGGAGCCCGGCCTGCCCGTCGACCTCGCAGGCCCGGTCGTAGTCCGACGCCGTCTCCTCGCCGTCGGCGCCCGCCCAGAACGGCAGGACGGTCTCGGGAACCGCGATCAGCGGCCCGCCGCCCGACTCCACCCACTCCACGACGCCCGGTTCCGCGTATCGCACCATGGCGCACGAACCTACAGGGTCAACTCCTCGGCTTGGACGCGGGGTTCAGCAGCCGCAGTCGTCCGCGTCCACGGGGGCCGTCAGCGGGTCGGGGTCCCGGTGGACGGCGCCGCCCCGGGTCTCGAACGCCAGGCCCTCGCGCACCCAGTACTCGAAGCCGCCGAGCATCTCCTTGACCCGGTAGCCGAGTTCGGCGAGGGCGAGCGCGGCGCGGGTGGCGCCGTTGCAGCCGGGGCCCCAGCAGTACGTGACGACGGGCACGGACGGATCGAGGAGCCGCGCGGCCTGCTCGCGGACGAGCGCGGTCGGCAGGTGGAGCGCGCCGGGGACGTGCCCCTGCTCCCACGCCCGGGTGGCACGGGAGTCGACGAGGACGAAGCCCGGGTCCCCGCCCGCCGCGAGCGCGGCGGAGACGTCGGACACGTCGGTGTGGAAGGCGAGGGCGGCCCCGAAGTACGCGGCGGCCTGCGCCGGTGCGGCCGGCGCGACCCGCAGGACGGGATTCACGGTGGTGGTCATGGACAAGAACCTACGGACCCCGACCCGCCCGTTGAAGGAGCGATCCCCGGCCCCGGCCTTGATCCGCCGGGGATTCCCCTGCTATTCCTCGGGAGTGACCGACTATTCCCCGGACAGCACCGACTGGCGCATCCTCGACGTCCTCCAGCACAACGGCCGGGCCGGTTTCGCCGAGCTGGCCCGGGCCGTGTCGATGTCGGCGAGCGCGGTCACCGAGCGCGTGCGCCGCATGGAGGAGGCCGGGGTGATCCGGGGCTACACGGCGGTCGTCGACCCGGAGCGGCTGGGGCTGCCGATCCTGGCGTTCGTCCGGCTCAGGTACCCGACCGGCAACTACAAGCCCTTCCACGACCTGGTCGCCGTCACGCCGGAGATCCTGGAGGCGCACCACGTCACGGGCGACGACTGCTTCGTCATCAAGGTCACGGCGCGGTCCATGCGCCACCTGGAGGAGGTGTCCGGGAAGATCGGCGCGCTGGGGTCGGTGACCACGAGCGTCGTCTACTCCTCGCCGCTCCCCCGGCGTGCTCTGGGCCGCTGACCGGTCTCAGCCGGCGCCCCGTTGCCTCAGGACCGATCCCGAGCGGCCCTTGACGACCTCCAGCTGGGCGTGGATCCGCCGTCGCAGGTCGGCGACGTGGCTGACGATGCCGACGCTGCGGTCGCGCTCGCGCAGGGAGTCGAGGACGTCGAGCACCTCGTCGAGGGTCTGGTCGTCGAGGCTGCCGAAGCCCTCGTCGATGAAGAGGGTGTCGAGCCGCACCCCGCCCGCCTCGTCCGTGACGACGTCGGCGAGGCCGAGGGCGAGCGCGAGGGAGGCGAAGAAGGTCTCGCCACCGGAGAGCGTCGCCGTGTCGCGTTCGCGGCCGGTCCAGGCGTCGACCACGTGCAGTCCGAGACCGCTGCGGCCGCGCCCGGTGCGGTCGTCGGAGTGGACGAGGGTGTAGCGGCCGGACGACATGCGGCGCAGCCGCACGGTCGCGGCGGCGGCGACCTGCTCCAGCCGGGCCGCCAGCACGTACGACTCCAGGCGCATCCGGCGCTCGTTGTCCGCCGAGGTGCCCGCGGCGAGGCCCGCCATCCGGGCCACCCGGTCGTACTGCTCGCGCAGCGGCGCCAGTCGGCGCATCGCCGCCTGCGCGCGGGCGGACAGCCGGTCGAGTTCGGCGCAGCGCCTCCGGGCGGCGTCGTGGGCGGAGGCGGCGTCGCGCAGACGGCGGGCCGCCCGGTCGGCGGCCTCCTGCGCCGCGGCCACGTCGGCGGGTGGCCGCGCGGCGGCCTCGGCGGTGTCCGCCTCGGCGAGGACGGCCCGGACGGCTGCCTCCTCGTGCTGCCAGGCGTCCAGCCGCCGCTGCAGCTCCCGGTGGGCGGCGTCGTCGAGGAGGGCGGCGGCCGCGGCCTGCGGGGTCTCGAAGCCGGCGCGGAAGGCGGCGTCCGCGAGCCGGGCGTCGGCCTCCTTCAGGCGCTGGGCGCAGTCCGCGGCCGCGCGGACGGCGTCGGCGGCGTCCTGGAGGAGTGCGGTGCGCCGCTCCAGCTGCGCCGCGCGGGCCGCGACGCTCTCCGCAGCGCCCCTCGCCCGGTCCAGTTCCTCCTGGAGGGCGGTGCGCTCACGGTCGAGGCGCTCCCGGTGCCCCACCCGGGAGGCGGCCCGGACGGCGGCCTCCTGCCGGGCGGCGACGCGCCGCTCGTGCTCGAGTCCGGCCTGGCGCAGCCGCTCCTGGGCCGAGTGCAGTTCGGCGGCGGCGCCGCGGGCCCGCGCGTACTCCTCCTCCAGTTCCTCCGCCTCGGTGGCCAGCCGGGCGGTGGGTGCGTCACCGGCCTCGGCGGTGGCGGCGGCCAGGGCCTCCCGGACGACGCCGAGGCGGCGTTCGTGCTCGGCGCGCTGCTCCTCGGCGCGCTGGTGTGCGGCGAGGGCGCGTTCCTCGGCCTCGCGGTCGACGTGCCCGGCGACCTTGCGGGCGGGTGCGGGGTGCTCGGTGGCGCCGCACACCGCGCAGGGTTCGCCGTCGGCGAGGCTCTCGGCGAGTTCGGCGGCGATGCCGGCCAGCCGCTGTTCCTTCAGGTCCAGCCAGTGCTGCTTGGCCCGCAACGCCTCCTCCTGCGCGGTGCGGACCTGTTCGACGGCCTTCTCCGTGTCCCCGGCGAGCTGGTCGCGCAGCCGGGCCGCGGCCAGCCGCTGCCGGGCGGGCTCACGCCGCACGGCGAGCTGCTCGGCGAGGGCGGCGGCCCGCTGGGCGTGGTCCACGCGGGTCTGGAGGGCCGTGCGGGCCTCCTCCCAGCCGTCGAGCCAGGCCTCGGCCTCCTGGAGGAGGTCGGCGTCGGCGCGCTCCTGGCGGTCCAGGCCGGTGCGTTCGTCGTGGAGTTCGGCCAGCCGGCGTTCGGCGCGGCGGGCCGCGTCGAGTCCGCCCAGTTCCTCGGCGGCGCGGCGGGCGGCGGTGGCCAGACCGGACGCTCCCGCGTCGGCGAAGTCGGCGGGCAGCAGGGCGCGGGCGCGCGCTTCGGCGGCGGCCGCCCGGTGGTGTGCGGCCTCGGCGGCCTCCCGCAGGTCCAGGGCGGGGGCGACGCCCTCGGCCTTGCGGGCCCGCTCCATGAGTGCCTGTGCCTCCCGGAACGCCCCGGCCCCCTCCTCCAGCCGCGCCGCCCGCTGCCGCGCCTCGGCGAACCTGCGCTGCAGCCGGGCGAGCTCGCGCACGGCGTCCAGGGCACGGGTGGCGGCGGTCTGCGCGGACTCGGCGGCGGCGAGGGTGCACTCGGCGACGGTGAGCTGTTCGCGGGCGGTGCTGCGGGCCACGGCCGCGGCGCCCAGCACGGCCTCGGCGAGCCCGGGTTCGCCCGGGGTCAGCTCCGGCAGCCGCAGGGCCTCGCCGGCGGCCTGCTGCATCCGGTGGGCGTCGGCCAGCAGCTCGGCGTCGCCCTCGCGCACCCGCGTCTCGGTGGCGCGGCGGCGGTCGGCCAGGCGCTTCTCGACGTCGGCGAAGCGGCGGGTGTCGAAGAGGCGGCCCAGCAGCTTGCCGCGGGCCTCGGCGTCGGCGCGCAGGAACCGCGCGAAGTCGCCCTGGGGCAGCAGCACGACCTGGCAGAACTGCTCCCGGCTCATGCCGAGCAGCTGGGTGATCTCCTCGCCGACCTCCTGGTGGGAGCGGCTGAGGTCCTTCCAGACGCCGGCGGACGCGTCGTAGGTGCGCAGCCAGGTCTGGGCCTTGTCGACGGTCGTGCCGGTGCCGCGCTTCTTGGGGCGCTCCCAGGGCGGCTGGCGGGTGACCTCCAGGCGGCGTCCGGCGACGGTGAGTTCGAGGCTCACCTCGGTGCGGGTTGTGGGGGCGGCGTGGTCGCTGCGCAGGCCGGTGCCCTGGCCGCCCGTCTGCCGGGCGCCGGGGACCGAGCCGTACAGGGCGTAGCAGACGGCGTCGAGGACGGAGGTCTTGCCCGCGCCGGTCGGTCCGTGCAGCAGGAACAGGCCGGCGGCCGACAGGTCGTCGAAGTCGACGCTCTGGGTGCCGCCGAAGGGCCCGAACGCGGTGACCGTGAGCCGGTGCAGCCTCACCGGGCCACCTCCCGCACGGTGTCGTCGGCGCGGACCGCGTCGAACGCGTCGCTCAGCACGCGCTGTTCGTGCGGATCGGGCCCGGTGCCGCGCACGTGCGCGACGAAGTCCTCGGCGATCTGCTGGTCGCTGCGTCCGGCCAGGCGCCGGGCGTAGGACTCCTCGCCCTCCTCCCGCTCGCGGTCGGGGTCGAAGACCAGGCTGAGGGTGTGCGGGAAGCGTTCGGTGAGCCGGGCCATGGGGTCGGCCGGGCGGACCGGGTCGGTGAGCGTCGCCTCCACCCACGCCTCCTCGTGCCGGGCGAGACCCGGGTCGGCGAGCAGGTCGTCGAGCGTGCCGCGGATGCGGGCCAGGGGACGCGGCACGGGGCAGTCGACGCGCTCGGCGCCGACCGTGCCGTCGGCGGCCAGGTCGACCAGCCACATGCTCTTGCGGTGGTCCGCCTCGGAGAAGGAGTACGGCAGCGGGGAGCCGGAGTAGCGGATCCGGTCGGTGAGGGTCTGGCAGCCGTGCAGATGCCCGAGGGCCACGTAGTCGACGCCGTCGAAGACCCCGGCGGGCACGGCGGCCACTCCGCCGACGGTGATGTCGCGCTCGCTGTCGCTGGGTTGCCCGCCGGTGACGAAGGCGTGGGCGAGGACGACGGAGCGGGTGCCGGGCGCCCGCCCCGCGAGGTCGGCGCGGACGCGGTCCATGGCGGCGGCGAGCACGCTCTCGTGCCCGGCCTTCTCCACGCCGAACTCGTCCTTGACCAGGGCCGGTTCGAGGTAGGGCAGTCCGTAGAAGGCGACGTCGCCGTGGGCGTCGGCCAGCACCACCGGGGTGCCGGCCGCCGACGGCTCGGTGCGCAGGTGGATGCCGGCCCGGTCGATCAGCCCGGCGGCCACGCCCAGCCGGCGGGCCGAGTCGTGGTTGCCGGAGATCATGACGGTGGGCACACCGAGGGCGGCGAGCCGGTGCAGGGCGTCGTCGAACAGCTCGACCGCGGCGAGCGGCGGCACGGCCCGGTCGTACACGTCTCCCGACACGACCACCGCGTCCACGGCCCGCTCCCGCACGGTCGCGACGAGGTGCCCGACGAACTCGGCCTGGGCACCGAGCATGTCGACCCGGTGGAAGGAGCGGCCCAGGTGCCAGTCGGACGTGTGCAGGAGTCTCATGATCCCCCGAGACTAACCGCCGGTGCCGACATCACGGGTGCTTACTCCCGTATCGCCCGGCATCAGCAGGCGCGTTGTGACCCGTTAACGTCCGCTTCGTCCCGTGTCCTCAGGCGTCGCCGTACGCCTCGCCGCCCTCTTCGAGGCGGGCCGTGCCGGAGGTCACGTCGGCGAGCCAGGCCCGGAAGGCGTCCAGGTCGGCGTCCGGGAGGGCGATCTCCAGGTCGACCTCCTCGCCGTACCGGACGTCGCGCACCTCGCGTCCGGTGGTGCGCAGGTCGTTCTCCAGTCTCCCGGCGCGCTGGTGGTCGACGGTGACCGTGGCCAGGCGGTACCGGCGGCGGGTGCGGGTGCCGACCGCGTCCAGGGCCTCGCCGACCGCGCCGCCGTAGGCCCGGATGAGCCCGCCCGCGCCGAGTTTGACGCCGCCGAAGTAGCGGGTGACGACGGCGACGACGTAGCGCATGTCGCGGCGCAGGAGCATCTGGAGCATGGGGAGACCGGCGGTGCCGCCGGGTTCGCCGTCGTCGCTCGCCTTCTGGACCGAGGCGTCGGCGCCGATGACGTAGGCCCAGCAGTTGTGGTTGGCGTCGGCGTGCTCCTTGCGGACCGCGGCGATGAACTCCTGGGCCTCCTGCTCGGTGGCCGCCGGGGCGAGGGCGCACAGGAAGCGGGAGCGGTTGACCTCGGTCTCGTGCACGGCCGCGCGGGCGACCGTGCGGTATTCGTCCTGCATCCGGCCAGCCTATGCGTGCGGCCCGTGGTGCTTCCTGTCGCCCCGGGCGACGGTCAGCGCGGTGAGCAGCGCACTTCCGGGGGTGAGGGCGTGCCAGGCCGTGCCGTGCCAGGACAGGACGGCGATCGCCGCGGTCGGGAACTTCGTGCGGACCCGCTCCAGGGTGTCGTCGAGACCGTCCCCGGCGAGGGCCAGGACCAGGTCCTCCAGCCCGGGGTTGTGCCCGATCAGCAGCAGCGTCTCCACCTCGGCGGGCACCTCGTGGATCACGTTCAGCAGGCCCTGGGGCCCGGCGGCGTAGAGCCGCCGGTCGTGCCGCACGGGCGGAGGTGTGCCCCATTGCGCGGCGGCCAGCTCCCACGTCTCGCGGGCGCGCACGGCGGTGGAGCACAGGGCGAGGTCGGGCAGGCAGTCCGCCTCGGCCAGGGCACGCCCGGCGGCGGGGGCGTCCCGGCGGCCGCGCGGCGCGAGGGGGCGTTCGTGGTCGGCGGCGTCCACGGGCCAGGCGGACTTGGCGTGCCGCAGCAGCACCAAGCGGCGCAGCGGGCCTCCTCCCGCACGGTCGATCACGAGGATCCCAGGCCGGCGGTGAGGTCGAGGCCGAGGAGGCGGTCGGCGTGGGCGTAGGTCTCGAAGCGGGCCCCGTCCGGCACCTCGGGCCCGGTCTCCACCCGGCGCAGTTCGTCCAGCACCGCCGGGAGGCCGAGGTCGTGCTCCCAGGCCTCGCGCAGCCGCCGGCGCACGTCCTCGGGGACCGGGCGCGAAGGGCTGCGGGCCCAGCGGGCGACCGCCTCGCGCCAGCGCGTGAGCGTGGCGTCCGCCTCCTGGAGAGCGGCCGGCCCCACGTGGACGGGGGTGCCGTGGTGCCGGGTCAGCAGAGCCAGGCGCAGGGCTGCGGGGTCGGGGAGGTCCGCCGGGCCGGGGCCGCTCGCCGCTGCGACCGCGACGCGCGGCCCGTCCGGCTCGGGACCGCCGTCGGCGGCGACATGGACGACCCGGGTGCCCCTGACCCTTGCGTCGGGTCCGGCCTCGAAGGACCGCATGCCGAGCGCGACGGCACCGGCCCGCAGCTCCGGCTGCAACGGCCCGCCGTCGAGCCACGCCGACGCCACGCAGCCCCCGATCTCCAGGGCCCGGACGAGCAGATCGGCCACGAGCAGGACGCGCAGGTCCGTCAGTGCGGAGCCGGCGGCGTGCGCCCGGACCAGGGTCGGTCCGCGGTGGGCCGGGGCGGCCTCGGCCGGCTCGCCGGTACGGGCGTCGATGATGCGCAGCACAGGGCGAGCCTAGGCCGGTCGGCGGTCCCGTGCGACGTGTTCCGGACGGCGTTTCGGCGCACGGGGCATCGCCGCGAGACGGAGGTTCTCCTGCGCGACGACGGTCGTTGCGGGCGGCCAGGTGCTCCAGCGCCTCCTCGCCGCCTCCCCCGCCGCGCCGGACGGGGGAGCTTCGCCCTCGGTCGGCGATCCGGTGCCGGATCGTGCGAAGCGTCCCCTACGGTGCTGCGCCAAGGCAGCTTGTCGCGGCTCTGGCGACGAGCACACAGGAAGTGAGGTGCCGTCATGGCCGTCCGGGACAGAAGTGCCACCATCGGAGCGAGCGGGATCGAGCAACTCCACCTCTCCGTCGCGAAGCAATGCACCGTGGAGATCCGTCAGCCCCGTGACACCCTGACGCTCAGCCGTCGCAAGAACGGCGTCAACCTCGATCTGATCGAGGACAATCCCAACTTCACCGGCCTCCTGGCCTCTCAGACCATTCCCTGGGGCACGATTCGCGCACTCGGGCCCCAGGGGCTCCGGATCCTCTACCGCGTACGGACCGGCAGAGACGTCACACTCGTCCCGGAATTCGAATTCGAGGACTGAGCCACCGCTCAGGGCCCTCGGAGCAAGACCGGCCGACCGAAGGCGACTTCGAGGGCCTTCACCGGCTCACCTCTTCGTGCGGCACAGCAGCCACAACGCGACACCGGCACCGGCGGCGGCCAGCAGCACGGTGCGGTTGTCCCGCGCCAGTCGGGTGCCGTGGGCCGCCTGGGCGCGGACCGGGTCGGGCAGCTTGTCCTGCAGCCGGGAGGTGGCCCGGACGGCCTCGGCCTTCAGCTCGCCGGCCTTGGCAGCGGCCTGTTCCTTGACCTCGGCTGCCTTTTCCTGGGCGCGGCCCCTGATGTCGGTCCTGGCCGCCAGGGCCTCGACCGTCCTGCCGAGCTCCTGACGGGTGCGCTCGACCTGGTCGCGCACCTGATGCGGGTTCGAGGCGGTGGGCTCGTCCTGGGACGGTCGGGTCATCGCTGTGCACTCTCCTTGATCTCGGCCACGTCTGCCTTCACGCTGTCGATCGTCTTCTCCGGGGTGGGCGGAGCACCCTGCGCAACCTGCTTCTTTCCACTCAGGGCCATGATCGCGGCGATCACCCCCAGCACCGCGGTGACGATCAGTGCCGCGGCCCACACGGGCAGCGGGACCGCCAGGGCGGCGATCGCGGTGGCGACCAGCGCCTGCAGCATCAAGCCGCCCTGGCCGGCTCTGCTTCCGGCAGGGGGTGGCTGCATGGTCGACACGACGATCACCCTCGTCCCTCTCTTGGTCCGATCCGCACCGGTGAGCTTCGGACTCGTCGGCGGTGTTCACGCGAGTACCCAGGAAGAGCAGCTCAGGACACCGATCGACGCGCCATTTCCAGCAACCGGCGGCTGGTCGGCACGTCGTGCGGGAACGGCAGGCGGGGCTGCCGGGCATGCGGCGCCCGGCGCGCGGCACTGCTTGCGCAGTCGGGCCCGGCCCTTCTCACGGCGCTCCACGCCGACTTGTCCGGACTCCGTGCGGCGCCGGGGCGGTCCGGGCCGCTCATCGCACCCTCCGTGTCCGGTACAGCACCGCCACGAACGCCGGCACCCCGACGAGCGACGTCACGACGCCCACCGGGACCCTCTGGGGGTCCAGCACGGTCCGGGCGAGGGTGTCGACCCACACCAGGAACACGGCGCCGGCCAGGGCCGTGACCGGCAGCAGCCGGACGTGGCCGGGGCCGGTGAGGGCCCGGGCGGCGTGCGGCAGGACCAGCCCGACGAAGCCGATGGCCCCGGCGGAGCTGACCAGCGCGGCCGTGAGCAGGGCCGTGACGCACAGCAGTACCAGGCGGGTCCGGGCCACGGAGACCCCGAGAGCGGCGGCGGTGTCCTGTCCGAGGGCGAAGACGTCGAGCGTACGGGCGTACCCCAGACACATCGTCAGGGCGACGGCCAGTGCGGCGAGGCACAGCCGGACGTCGGTCCAGCCCGCGCCGCCGAGCGAGCCGAGCAGCCAGAACAGCACGCCGCGGGTCGTCTCGGCGTCGGCCGAGGTCATCACGACGAACGAGGTCAGCGCGGAGAACAGCTGCATGGCGGCCACGCCCGCGAGGACGACCCGGTCGGTGGTGCCGCCGAGGGTGTGGCTGAGCAGCAGCACGAGCGCGAAGGAGACGAGGGCGCCGAAGAACGCGCCCGCGGACACCGACACGGCACCCCCGCCGACGCCCAGCACGACGACGGCGACCGCTCCCGTCGAGGCGCCGGAGGACACCCCGAGCACGAACGGGTCGGCCAGCGGGTTGCGCAGCAGCGACTGCATCACCGCCCCGCACACGGCGAGTCCGGCCCCGCACACGGCGGCGAGGAGGGTGCGCGGCAGCCGCAGCTGCCAGACGATGCCGTCCCGCACGGGCGTCAGCCCGGACTCCCCGAGGCCGAGATGGGCGGCCACGACCGACCACACGTCCCCGACGCCGATGTCGGCGGGGCCGATCGTGATGGCCGCGGCGACCGAGACCACGAGGGTCACGGCTCCGGCCGCGCCCAGCGCGAGCCCGGCGGCGCGGCGAGGGCGGACGCGGGGGCCGGCCGGATCCGGGGCGGTCACCCGGCCAGCCCGAACCGGCGCAGCCCCGCGGCCACCTGCTCCACTCCCTCGACCGTGCGGATGGTCGGGTTCATGGCCTGCCCGCTGAGCAGCACGTACCGCCGGTGGCGGACGGCGTCCATGGTCCGGGTGACCGGGTTGGACTCCAGGAAGGCGATCTTCTTCGCGGCCGATTCGGCGGTCTGCGACGTGCGGGTCAGGTCGCCGATGACGAGGACGTCCGGGTCGCGGTCGGCGACCGTCTCCCAGTTGATCTGCGGCCACTCGTCGTGGGTGTCGTCGAAGACGTTCTGCGCGCCGAGGGCCCGGGTGATGATGCCGGGCGCGCCGCAGCAGCCCGCCATGTAGGGCGAGTCGGAGTTGGCGAACCAGTACAGGAGGGTGACCCGGGAGGCGTCGAGGCCCGCGGTGGCCTGGTCCATCCGCCGTTGCAGGGAGGCCACGAGCCGGTCGCCGCGTTCCCGCTCGCCGAACATCGCGGCCAGGTCGCGCACTTCCCGGTAGACGGTGCCGATGCCGAGGGGCTTGCCGCGGGAGCCGTCGCCGCCGGAGCTGTTGTCCTTGCCGGCGCAGTCGGACGGGGAGACGTAGGTGGGGACGCCGAGCTTCTCGAACTGTTCCCGGGTGGCGACGCCGCCCTTGCCGAGGGTGGAGACGAACGAGGCGGTCACGAAGTCGGGGTCGGCGTCCAGGACCCGCTCGAAGGAGGGGTTGTTGTCGGCGAGCCGCGGCACCTCGGCGTTCTCCTTCTCGAGCCCTTTCATCACGGGGTCGGTCCAGGTGGCCGTGCCGGCGAGGCGGTCGGCGAGACCGAGGGAGAGCAGGATCTCGGTGGTGCCCTGGTCGAGGGAGACGGCGTGCCGCGGCGGGGACTCCACGCGGACCTCGTGCCCGCAGTTGCGGAGGGTGACGGCTGTCTTCCCGTCATGGCGGCCGGAGGGTTCCGTGCCGCCGCAACCGGCGAGGAGCAGGGAGCAGACGGCGAGCAGGGCGGCCGCGCGGGCGGGTCGGGCGAGGGGCACGGGGAACCAGTCCTCGGTCGTCGAGGGCTCGGTCGCGGAGCCCGGTCGTACAGTGCTCCCCCGCCGCGTCGGCCGCGGGGGCCGCCAGCAGGTCTTCGGACTCGGGTTCGTCCGGATCGGGGCGCCTTCCCGGACACGCGGTGCGTCCAGTGGCCGAGGCCCCGCCCGTCCCCCTCACCGCTGCGCGTCAGTTCCGGATTCGCACCGGATTCCCTGACCCACGTACATGGGTTCGACTGGCCTCGGCAAGCTATCACGGGGGTGCCGGGGAATCACCGGGCTGCCCGGGCCGTTGACCGGGAACAGTTCCTTTGCGACTCCCGAGGAGGTCACCGGTGTACGGCGACGAGGCAGCGGTCCGCAGGATTCTCACCGAACTCGGCGACACCTGGGCCGTGGTGGGCCTGTCGTCGAACCGGCAGCGTGCCGCGTACGGCGTGGCCGCGACGCTCCAGCGCTTCGGCAAGCGCGTGGTGCCGGTGCATCCGAAGGCGGAGACGGTGCACGGCGAGCAGGGGTACGCGAGCCTCGCGGACATCCCCTTCGAGGTGGACGTCGTGGACGTCTTCGTGAACAGCGACCTGGCCGGCGCGGTCGCGGACGAGGCCGTCGCCAAGGGCGCGAAGGGTGTCTGGTTCCAGCTCGGCGTCGTCGACGAGGCGGCGTACGAACGGACCCGCGCGGCGGGTCTGGAGATGGTGATGGACCGCTGCCCGGCCATCGAGATCCCCCGACTGGGGCGGTGACGAGGGCCGTCGCCGCGCTGTAGGCGGCCTCGGTGGACCGCTTGGTGCCGGAGACGGAGACGCGGGCGTTTCGCCGAGCAGCGCCCGGGCGCGGCGGCGCGCTACGGAACGGGAGCTCCGAGGCCCTCCACGACCTCGGCGCCCGGCAGTTCGGCGAGGGCCTTGCCCGGGACCAGCAGCTTGCCGCGGCGCCGGCCGCTGCCGACGAGGACGTAGGGCAGGTCGACCACGGCCGCGTCCACGAGGACGGGCCAGTCGGCGGGCAGCCCGATCGGGGTGATGCCGCCGTACTCCATGCCGGTCTCACCGGTCGCGGTGTCCATCGCGGCGAACGAGGCCTTGCGGGCGCCCAGTCGGCGGCGGACCACGCCGTTGACGTCGACCCGGGTGGTGGACAGCACGACGCACGCGGCGAGCGTGGTCCCGCCGCCGCGCTTGCCCGCGACGACCACGCAGTTGGCGGAGCGCTCCAGCAGGTCCTGCCCGTAGTGCTCCACGAAGGTCGCGGTGTCGGCCCAGGCGGGGTCGGTCTCGACGTAGACGATCCGGTCGGCGGGGACGCTGCCCCGCCAGTGGCGTACGGCGTCGGCTACGGGGGCGGTCAGCTCGTCGAGGCAGGCGGGGGCGGGCCGGGCGTCGTCGAAGTGTCCGAGGGGTGCGCGCATGGCCGCACGCTAACAACACCGCGGGGCCCGCCGCCCGGGCGTCTCAGGAGACGGGCGGCACCGAGACGGCCATGACCATCTCCATCGGCACGTCCCCGGTGTTGCCGTACGTGTGGGGCACGCCGGCCTCGAAGTGGACGCTGGCGCCGGCGGGCACCCGGTGCTCGGCCCCGTCGACGGTGAGCGTCAGCTCCCCGGCCGTGACGTGCAGCAGTTCGGTCGTGCCGGCCGGATGCGGGTCGGAGGGGCTGCTCTCGCCGGGCATCAGCCTCCAGTCCCACATCTCCAGCGGCCCGGGGGCCTCGGTGCCGGCGAGCAGCCGGTTGTAGCTGCCGGCGTCGGTGTGCCACAGCCGGACGGCCTGCTCGGCGGGGACGACGCGGACGTTCGGGCCCTGCTCGTGGTCGAGGAGGGTGGTGATGCTGACGCCGAGCGCGTCACCGATCTTCACGACGGTGCCCAGGCTGGGGTTGGTGCGGGCCTGCTCGATCTGGATGAGCATGCCGCGGCTGACTCCGGCGCGGGCGGCGAGCACGTCCAGCGTGAAGCCGCGCACCGCGCGCCAGTGCTTGACGCTGCGCGCCAGGGACTGGGTCAGCAGGTCGAGGTCCGACACGTTCCGTCCAATATTCTGTATGACATAGTTCAGCGAGCTGCACTATGGTGTGGTTGACCTGATCGTCCACTGAACTGTACTGCGAGGCATCCGTTCCATGACAGCGCTCTTCGCCCTGGCCACCAGCCTGCTCTGGGGCCTGGCCGACTTCGGCGGCGGACTGCTGACCCGCCGCACGCCCGCGCTCACCGTGGTCGTGGTCTCGCAGTCGATCGCGGTCGTCGTCCTGGGTGCGGTCGTCGTCGCCACGGGCGGCTGGAGCGAGGCCGGGCCGCAGCTGTGGTTCGCCGTCGCCGCCGGGCTGGTCGGGCCGGTGGCGATGCTGGCCTTCTACAAGGCCCTGGCCCTCGGGCCGATGGGCGTGGTCTCGCCGCTGGGGTCGATCGGCGTGGCCGTGCCCGTGGGGGTGGGACTGGTGCTGGGCGAGCGCCCCGGCCTGCTGCAGTTCGTCGGGATCCTCGTCGCGGTCGCCGGCATCTGCCTCGCCGGCGGGCCGCAGTTGCGCGGCGCGCCCGTGCAGCGCCAGGCCATCGCCCTGACCCTGCTCGCGGCCTTCGGGTTCGGCGCGGTGATGGCCCTGATCGCCGAGGCGTCGCACACCCTGACCGGTCTGTTCCTGGCCCTGTTCGTGCAGCGGGTGACCAACGTGGCCGCGGGCGGGGCGGCCCTGTACGTCTCGGTGCGGCGCGGCGCCCCCGCGCTCCCGGCGGACGGCTTCCCCTGGCACGCCCTACCCGCTCTCGCCTTCGTGGGCCTGGCGGACGTCGCCGCGAACGGCACCTACTCGATCGCCGCCCAGCAGGGGCCGGTCACGGTGGCGGCCGTGCTCGCCTCGCTCTACCCGGTGGTGACGGCGGTGGCCGCGCGCGGTGTGCTGCGTGAGCGGCTGCGGGCGGTCCAGGCGGCGGGCGCCGGACTGGCCCTGGTCGGTACGGTCCTGCTGGCCTCGGGCTGAGCCCGCGGGCGGCCGGCCCGCCGTGCGGCTCAGGAGCCCGGTTCGAGCTCCGCGAGTCCGGCCGCGGCCTCCTCGGCCAGCTCCGACAGCGCCCGCAGCTGCTCGGGCGTGACCCCCTCCGGGATGGGCACCGGCGCCGGGGTGCGCAGCGGCGGCTGCCAGCCGTCGCCGGGGGTCCAGCGGCGTACGACGCGGGCCGGCGCGCCCGCCACGACGGAGTGGTCCGGCACGGCGCCCCGGACGACCGCGCCCGCCGCCACCACCACGTTCCGGCCGATCCGGGCGCCGGGCAGGATCACCGCGCCGGTGCCGATCCAGCAGCCCGGCCCGATCTCCACCGGCTCCATGCGCGGCCACTGCCTGCCGATCGGCTGGTGCGGGTCGTCGTAGGAGTGGTTCGTGGACGTGACGTAGACGTAGGGCCCGAAGTAGCAGTCACTGCCGATGGTGACCGTCGTGTCCGCGATGACGTGGCTGCCGCGGCCGAGGACCACGCCGTCGCCGATCCGCAGGATCGGGTCGGGACCGAGGTCGAGGTCGGGCATCAGGCCCGCGGTGAGGGTGACCTGCTCGCCGATGATGCAGTGCGCGCCGAGGCGGATCCACGGCTCGCCGAAGACCGTGCCGAGCGGGAAGGCGAGCCTCGTGCCCGTCCCCATCGCGCCGAAGCGGTACCGGCCGGGGTGCTCGGCGGTGACCGAGGCCGTCCGCTGGAGCCAGGCCCAGCCCGCGTGGACGGCGCGCTGCGTCAGGCCCCGCCGCCAGGATGAGAACGTGTTCTTGCGCTTCGGCACGGAAGTCACCGTACTCAGCCGGGCCGGCCCCCATGACGGAGAGGGCCTGTGATCTTCGCCCCACGGCGTGGCGTACGGTGCGGATCGGCAACGACGTCAGTGGAGGCGGGCATGGCACAGCGGGCGATGGTCATGGGGATCGGCGGCCGGGAACCGGAGATCGACGGGACGGCGTTCGTGGCGCCCACGGCCTCCGTCATCGGGGGCGTGACGCTGGGCGCCGGGGCGAGCGTCTGGTACGGGGCCGTGGTGCGCGGCGACGTGGAGGAGATCTCCGTCGGCGCGAGCAGCAACGTCCAGGACAACTGCACCCTGCACGCCGACCCCGGTTTCCCCGTGCGGATCGGTGAGCGGGTCAGCATCGGGCACAACGCGGTGGTGCACGGCGCGACCGTCGAGGACGACTGCCTGGTCGGCATGGGGGCGACGGTGCTGAACGGGGCGGTGATCGGTGCGGGCTCCCTGGTCGCCGCGCAGGCGCTGGTGCCGCAGGGGATGGTCGTGCCGCCCGGTTCGCTCGTGGCCGGGGTGCCCGCGAAGGTCCGGCGGGAGCTGTCCGAGGAGGAGCGGCAGGGTGTCACCCTGAACGGCACGATGTACGCCGAGCTGGCGAAAGCCCACCGGGACGCGCACGCGTAGACGGGACGGGGGGCGCGGCGTCCCTAGGAGGTCGGCGCCCCGGTCGCCTCCAGGTTCTGGCCGGCCTTCTTCGCCTTGCGCTTGAGGACCAGCATGGAGGTCAGGCCCACCAGGACCGCCGCCACCAGCCCCAGCCACGAGAAGCGCTTCAGCCACGACTCCGCGACGATGCCGACGTAGTAGATGACGGCGGTCGTGCCACCGGCCCAGACGATGCCGCCCAGGACGTTGGCGATCAGGAACTTCCAGTACGGCATGCGCAGCACGCCCGCGAGGGGGCCGGCGAAGATGCGCAGGAGGGCGACGAAGCGGCCGAAGAAGACGGCCCACATGCCCCACTTCTCGAAGGACCGCTCGGCGGTGGCGATGTGGCCCTCGCTGAAGTGCCGGGGGAACTTCCTGCCCAGCCAGGCCAGCAGGGGCCGCCCGCCCTTGCGGCCGATGGCGTAGCCGATCGAGTCGCCGATGATCGCGCCGGCCGTGGCGCAGGCGCCGAGGACGACGGGGTCGATGTCGCCGTGCTGGGAGGCGAGCAGCGCGGAGGAGACCAAAATGATCTCCCCGGGCAGCGGGATGCCCAGGCTCTCCAGGCCGATGACCACTCCCACGAGCGCGTAGACGGCGACCGCCGGTACGGTTTCGAGCCATTCCTGGACGTGCAACGCCGGTTCCTTTCGCCGAGCCTCCCTGCGTGCCCCGGGAAGCCTACCGGCTTGGAGGACGCCGCCGACGGCTCAGGCGTTCCAGCTCCACTCGGCGACCTCGGGCAGGTCCGTCCCGTGCTCGCGGATCCAGGCGTGGTGGCGGGTGCGGGCGTCGGCCATCCGCTGGCGTACGGCCGTGGCGCGCACGGCGAGGCCGGGGACCCGGTCGATGACGTCCATGACCAGGCGGTAGCGGTCGAGGTCGTTGCGCACCACCATGTCGAAGGGCGTCGTGGTGGTGCCGGCCTCCTTGTAGCCGCGCACGTGCAGGTTCCGGTGGCCGGTGCGGCGGTAGGCGAGGCGGTGGATCAGCCAGGGGTAGCCGTGGTAGGCGAAGATCACCGGCTTGTCGGTGGTGAACAGCCCGTCGTACTCGAAGTCGCTCATCCCGTGCGGGTGCTCCTCCCGGGGCAGCAGCCGGGCCAGGTCCACGACGTTCACCACGCGGACGGACAGCTCGGGCAGGTGCCGGCGCAGCAGGTGGGCCGCGGCCAGGGTCTCCTGGGTGGGGACGTCCCCGGCGCAGGCCAGGACGACGTCGGGCTCGCCGCCGTCCTCGGTGCCGGCCCACTCCCAGGTGCCGGCACCGCGGGCGCAGTGCACCCGGGCCTCGTCCATCGTCAGCCAGTCGAAGCAGGGCTGTTTGCCGGCCACGATCACGTTGACGTAGTCGCGGCTGCGCAGCGCGTGGTCGGCGACCGACAGCAGGGTGTTGGCGTCCGGCGGCAGGTAGACCCGGACGGCCTCGGGGCTCTTGTTGAGGACGTGGTCGACGAAGCCGGGGTCCTGGTGGGAGAAGCCGTTGTGGTCCTGCCGCCAGACGTGCGAGGTCAGCAGGTAGTTGAGGGAGGCGATGGGGGCGCGCCACGGCAGGCGGCGGGAGGTGCGCAGCCACTTGATGTGCTGGTTGACCATCGAGTCGACGATGTGCACGAACGCCTCGTAGCAGGAGAACAGCCCGTGCCGGCCGGTGAGCAGGTAGCCCTCCAGCCAGCCCTGGCACAGGTGCTCGGACAGGACCTCCATCACCCGGCCGTGCCGGTCGAGTCGCTCGTCGACGGGGAGCGTCTCCGCCTGCCACGTCTTGCCGCCGGCGTCGACGACGGCCTGGAGCCGGTTGGAGGCCGTCTCGTCGGGGCCGACCAGGCGGAAGTCGCGCCGGTCGGCGGTGTCGCGCATGAGGCGGGCGAGCAGGTCGCCGAGGACCCGGGTCGGTTCGTGCAGTGTCGCGCCGGGCTTGTCGACGGGCACGGCGAAGTCGTCCAGGGGCGCCACCGGCAGGTCGCGCAGGAGCAGCCCGCCGTTGGCGTACGGGGTGGCGCCCAGGCGCCGGGTGCCCTCGGGGACGCAGGCGAGGACGTCGTCGACCGGGCGGCCGTCGGCGTCGAAGAGCTCCTCGGGCCGGTAGGAGCGCAGCCAGTCCTCCAGCGCGCGCAGGTGCTCGGGGTTGTCGCGGACCCCGGACAGCGGCACCTGGTGCGCCCGCCAGGTGCCTTCGACCGGGTCGCCGTCCACCTCGGCCGGTCCGGTCCAGCCCTTGGGGGTGCGCAGCACGATCACGGGCCAGCGCGGGCGTTGTGTCGCGCCCTCCTCGCGGGCGGCGCGCTGGAACCGCGCGATGCGGTCCAGGGCGTCGTCCATGGCCTCGGCCATGGCCCGGTGCACGGTCGCCGGGTCGTCGCCGGTGACGTGGATCGGCTCGTGGCCGTAACCGTGCAGCAGCGCGTCGAGCTCCTCCCGGGGGAGCCGGGACAGCACGGTCGGATTGGCGATCTTGTAGCCGTTGAGGTGGAGGACGGGCAGGACGGCACCGTCGTGCACCGGGTCGAGGAACTTGTTGGCGTGCCAGGACCCGGCGAGGGGGCCCGTCTCCGCCTCGCCGTCGCCGATCACGCAGGTGACGAGCAGGTTGGGGTGGTCGAGGGCGGCGCCGTAGGCGTGGGCGAGGGAGTAGCCGAGTTCGCCGCCCTCGTGGATCGAGCCGGGCACCTCCGGGGCCACGTGGCTGGGCACTCCCCCGGGGAACGAGAACTGCCGCATGAGCAGCTCCATGCCCCGGGCGTCCCGGGACGCGTCGGGGTACTTCTCGCCGTAGCTGCCCTCCAGCCACGCGTTGGCGAGCACGGAAGGCCCGCCGTGGCCGGGCCCCCAGATGCACAGGGCGTCCAGGTTCCGCGCCTTGATGACGCGGTTGAGGTGGGTGTACACGAGGTTGAGCCCGGGTGAGGTGCCCCAGTGGCCGAGGAGCCGCGGCTTGATGTGCTCGGGCCGCAACGGCTCGGTGAGCAGCGGGTTCGCCAGGAGGTAGATCTGACCGGCCGCCAGGTAGTTGGCGGCGCGCCAGTGCGCGTCGAGGGTGCGCACCTCCTCGTCGGTCGGTGTCGTCCTGCTGTCCAGGCGCGGGGCCTCGGGCATGCGTCACTCCCTGGGTTCTGCGGCGGCCTCAGGAGGAGTACCAGTCTGTGCCGGTTCGATGCGCGGCGCCTCCCGGCGATCCGTCTGCGCGCGGACTCTGCGGCCCTGCAGGCGGGAACATCCCGGTGAGCACGGGCACGCACGGGACACGGCGGTGGCGGCATCCCGCACGCCGGTCCCCTCGTGCGCAACCCGCACACCTGCCCGCACCCCGGAAGCCGACCCGGAGCCCGGGTGCGCCCCGCTCACCTGCCCGCACCCCGGGCGCCGACTGAGCGCAGCAACCCACCCGTACGGCCCGCGGGAAGTACGGCCCCGGCGGCGGTGGTGGTGGCGTCGAGCGCGTCGGTCACCTCGTGCCCGGCCCGCGCCCCGAGCCCCTGCCGCGCCCTCGGAGCCGCTTCGGCGCAGCGGCCATCCACCCGCCCGCGTCGAGGACCGCTCCGACGGCGCCGAGCGGGCGGTCCAAGGCCGTAGGAGACACCCCACGGCGGTGGCGGTGACCAGCGTCGCGCACGCCGGTCACCTCGTACGCGCCCCGCTCACCTACCTGCCCGCACCCCGGAAGCCGACTCAGCGCAGCAACCCACCCGCACGGCCCGCGGGAAGTACGGCCCGGGCGACGCGGTCACCGCCGAGGCCGGCCGGAAGTGCGCCGGTCACGGCGGCCGTGGTCGCGGTGTCGAGCGTGCCGGTCACGGCGGTGGAGGCGGCGTCGAGCGCGTCGGTCGTCTCGTGCGCGGCCCGGTCCCCGGACGGCACCCCGGGAGCCCCTCCGGCGCAGCAGCCCACCTGCACGGCCCGCGTCGAGTACCGCTCCGGAGGTACCGGGTCAACGGACCCGGTCCGCGGCGGCCTCGGCCGCCGGGTTGCCGATCCGGGCGGTGCGGCGCCCGGGGGCTGCTCCTCCGCCCTCCGCGGGCTCGTCCCCGAAGGCTCCTCGGCTCCCCGGCCGGCCGGGGAGCCGCCCGCGGCGGGCGCCGGTTCCAGCGCCCAGCGCTGGGACGCCGAGCCGTCGCGCGGTGCGACGGTGACCTCCCTCCCGCTGCCCGGTGCCAGGGCGCCGCCCTTCCCTTCCCGTGGCAGCAACTCCCCCCGCACGGTCAGGTCGTAGCGGACGGTTCCGGCGTGCACGAGGCAGCCGGCCAGCACGACCGACTTCTCGGCCGCGTCCGATCCCAGGCAGAGCCGCGGGTCGGCGGCCGAGCGCAGCAGGCCGTCGTCCCGGTACGTCCACTGCGGCGACCCCGCGGAGCAGCCCGCCAGCGTCACACGGGAGTCGGCGCGCAGGCGCCCGCCCCTGACGTCGAGGCACAGGTCCGTGTCGAGGTTGCGCAGCCGCCCCCGGGCCACCTCGGCGGGGTGGGCCACGGTGGCGGCGGTCGCGTCGGGGCGCGCCGCTCCCCCGGTGGCCTGCGAGGCGACCGTGCCGGCTTCCTCGCTCCAGCCTCGGGCTGTCAGCAGGGTCGCGAGCAGCACCAGGGACGTCACCCCGACCGCGGCAGCCAGCGCCTTGGCGTGGCGCCGCCTGGGAACTCCGGGCCGGCCGTCGCCGTCCGGGGTGCGGGCCGTGAGGCGGTGGCGTCCGCCCACGGCGGGGCCGCCGTGTCCCGGGTCGCGGCCCGGCCGCGACTCCAGATAGCGGCGGGCTCCCCACCCGAGCACGGTCTCCGCCAGCAACTCCCCGAGCCCGCCCTCGAAGTGGCTGAGCTGCTCGGCCGCGTGCCGGCAGTAGCGGCAGGCCATCAGGTGCCGCTGCACGTCCGGCAGCAGGGCTCCCCCGCGGCGCATCGGGACGTCCAGCAGACGGTTGTAGTAGCGGCATTCCCGGGTCGGCGCGAGTTCCCGGTGGGCGCGTGCACAACCCGTCCTGAATTGCTCGCGGGCATGCTCCAGGGCGGCCGCCGCGGTACCGGCGTCCACGCCCAGCAGACCGGCCGGTACGGATAGCGACTCGGCTTCGACCTCGGTGTGCCAGAGCAGGCATTGAGAAGCTCCCGGAAGCGCCCGGAAAGCGCGCTCGGCAAGGCGTCGCCTTTCGGGTGTCACCGACCGGGCGGCGCGCAGACCGCGGGCGCCGACGGTTTTGCGGAGTTCCGGCAGCGAGGCGGATACGGCGTCGTCGGCCGCCCACTCCCCGACGGTGTCGCGGACGGCCGCGAGCAGCCGCGGGCGCAGGGCGCCGCCGTCCGGCCGGGCCAGTTCCCGGCGAATGGCGGCGGCCGCCGCCATCGACGCCGAGTCCTGCGAGCAGGCCAGGCAGATGACGGCGTACTCGTGGACCGCACGCCAGTGCCGCGCGAGCAGCAGCGCGACGGCGCGTGGGCCTTCACTCGGTTCGGCTGCCCGGGCGAGGAGATTGCGGTCGGAATCCGCCGGCACCGCTCCGGGGCGCGGCGGGAACGGCGGGCGTGGGGGGTGGGGGGACGGCACGGAACCATTTCCTTCCAGCCACAGGACGGCAGGCGAATGGCGCGTCCGTCCGAAAGCAGGGTGGTGGGTGCATACCTGTGCCGGGTCGATTGCGGACCGGACCCGGCTGTGAGGCGGCTCACTTTCGCACACACGACTGACAAGTAACAAGGAGTTCGGGCGGCTTGAGTTCGCGGTACGAGGAAATGCGAATTGTTACCGCCGGTATCCGCACCGGCTTTCGAAGAAACGACTCGACGGGACGGGCGAGTTGTGCACGGACAAAGGCGAGCGGTCCACGAAATCTCCCCCCGGACCGGCGCACGACGCACGAGAGCCCCGGCACACGGCCGGGGCTCGGGCAGGGCGGTGGCGGATCGTTCAGCCGTTGGGCCGCAGGGTCCACACCACTGTCATCTCGCCGGTCACGGCGCCGTCGGCGCGCCGGATGGCGATGGCGACCGGGAACTCCGGCCGCTCACCGGCGTCGAGTTCGGCGACGACCTCGGCGGCCGGGCGGCCGAGGGTGGCCGTGGCGGTGACGACGCCCATCGCGAGCTTCTTGTAGGCGATCTCGGCACGGACGGCCAGCGGCACGGCACGCGAGAGCTGGTCCCCGAACGCGGCCAGCACGATCGCCCCGCTCGCGGACTCGCCCAGCGTGAACATCGCGCCGGCGTGCGGGCCGCCCACGTGGTTGTGGTACTCGCCCTGGTCCGGCAGGGAGACGACCGCCCGCTCCGGCGAGGTCTCGAGGAACTCGAGGTTCAGGGTCCGGGCCATGGGCACCGTGGCGGCGAGCATCTCGCCGATGGACATCTGGTCTGCGCTCATGCCCGCATGTTACTCACGAGTAGAGTCGTCTGACCAGGTCCGTGTGACGACCGCCGCACACGCCTCCACCGCATGTCCCGCACGACTCCGCCCCCGGGTTGCTACGCCCCCGTCCACGGGCGGTGACCGAATCGTGTCCGAAGCGCGGCTAGGGTGACTGCCCATGTGGCCAGGACAGCAGCCGCCCGGGGGCGAGCAGAACCCGCAGACGAACAACCCGTACCAGCAGCCGGGGTACCAGCAGCCGAATCCGTACCAGCAGCCGGGCTACCAGCAGCCCGGCCCCTACGGACAGCAGCCGCAGTGGGGCACCCCCGCGCCGGCCGGTGCGCCGCAGCCCCCGCAGGGCGGCGGCGGCAACCGGACCAAGCTCGTCGCGATCATCGCGGCGACCGCGGTCGTGGTGGCCGCCGGCGTCACCGGCTTCCTGGTGCTCGGTGGTGACAAGGACGACACGGCGGACGGCACCGACGGCAAGAAGAAGCCGTCCCCGACCGCGTCCAAGGACCCCTCGGCCGATCCGAGCGCCTCGGGCGGCGGGGACAACCCGCGCGGCGGCGGGCCGGAGAAGGCGACCGTCCCCGGCTGGAAGGTCGTCGCCAACCCGCGCTTCGGCACCAAGTTCGACGTCCCCTCCGACTGGGAGATCGAGACGCCGGACACGAGCGTGGGCTTCGAATGGGAGAAGAAGGACGGGGAGATGGACCGCACCACGGTCACCGCTCCCGCCTACTTCAAGTCCAAGTGGTGCACGAGCGACGCGAACAAGGACGGGCGCGAGGAGGACACCGCGCTGGCCACCGCCGGCACCCGCGGCGAGAACGGCGCGAAGAACACGGACATGGCGGCCGAGACCCGTGTCCCGTGGTGGATCTTCGGCGGTTACACCCAGCCCGACAAGAAGAGCGTCAAGTACACCAAGCCCAAGCCGTACACCACCAAGTCGGGCATCAAGGGCAGCGTCGCCACGGCGCATTCGGAGAACACCCCGCAGAACGGCAAGTGCGACAGCGAGGGCAAGGCCATCACCTTCGCCTTCAAGAACGGCGCGGGCGACTTCGTGACCTGGAACCTGTACGGGGCCAAGGGCGTCAAGGACGAGCTGCCCGAGGCGACCATCCAGAAGATCCTCAGCACGGTGCGCCTCACCGAGGAAGCGCCCACGGACTCCTGACCGGGCGGGGCCGGCGCCGGCCGTTTTGGCAAGCCGGCCCCTTCCCGTGGATAGTCACGGGGTGCCGACCACCTTCTCCCGCCGCCCCGCCTGGGCGGGCCGCAACTACTCCCTGCTGACCGCCGCCGCGGTCGTCACCAGCCTGGGCAGCGGCGGCGCCCTCGTCGCCGCCGCCTTCGCCGTCCTCGAGGCGGGCGGGGACGGCGGCGATGTCGGCCTCGTGGCCGCGGCGCGGACGGTGCCGCTCGTGCTGTTCCTGCTGATCGGCGGTGCCGTCGCCGACCGGCTGCCCCGGCACCGGGTGATGGTCGCGGCCAACGCCCTGAACTGCCTCTCGCAGGCCGTGTTCGCCGTTCTCGTGCTGACCGGGGACCCCCTGCTGTGGCAGATGATGCTGCTGGCCGCCCTGGGCGGTACCGGGCAGGCCTTCTTCGGCCCGGCCGCCGAGGGCATGCTCATGTCCTCGGTCCAGGGCGAGCAGGCGGGCCGCGCCTTCGCGGTGTTCCGGATGGCGATGCAGGGAGCCGGTCTCGGCGGGGCCGCGCTGGGCGGCGCCATGGTCGCCGCGATGGGTCCGGGCTGGGTCCTGGCCGCGGACGCGGCCGCCTTCGCCGTCGCCGGGGCACTGCGGGCCTTCCTCGACGTGGGCCACATACCGCCCCGGGCCCCCGGCGGCGGCCTGCTCGCCGACCTGCGCGAAGGGTGGCAGGAGTTCGCGGGCCGGCCCTGGCTGTGGGGCATCGTCGTGCAGTTCTCCGTCGCCAACGCCGTGGTCGCCGCCGCCGACGCCGTGTACGGCCCCCTCGTCGCCCGCGACCACCTCGGCGGCGCGGGACCCTGGGGTCTGGCCCTGGGCGCGTTCGGCGCGGGCACCGTCGCCGGCGCCCTGCTGATGACCCGCTGGAAGCCGCGCCGGCTGCTCCTGGCCGGCACCCTGTGCGTGTTCCCCCTGGCGCTGCCCTCGGCCGCCTTGGCCGTCCCGGTGCCGATCGGCGTGCTGTTCGCGGTGATGTTCGTGGCCGGGGCGACGGTCGAGGTGTTCGGCGTCTCCTGGATGACGGCCCTGCACCAGGAGATCCCGGAGGCGAAGCTCTCCCGCGTCTCGGCGTACGACTGGTTCGGCTCCGTGGCGTTCGTGCCCCTGGCCACCGCGGCGGCCGGACCGGCGGAGGACGCCTTCGGCCGCACCGCGGCCCTGTGGGGCTGCGCCGGTCTGGTGGTCCTGGTGACGGCGGCGGTGCTGTGCGTCCCGGACGTGCGCAACCTGCGCCGCCGCACCACACCGGTGGCCAAGGGCGTCACCGGTGAGGCCGCCGGACAGCCGTCAGCCGATGCCGAACGCCCCGTCGGGGGGCTCGGGTGACGGTACGGCGTCCTCGTCCCGTACGGCCCGCGCGGCACCGGTGAACTCCTGCAGCGCGCGGCCGTGCACCACCCGGGCCGGGAAGGCGTCGGCGGCGGCGAGCCGGGCCAGGGCGGCGACGTCGACGGGCCCGCGCGCGGCGACGAGCACCGCGTTGCCGAACCGCCGCCCGCGCAGCACCCCGGGTTCGGCGACCAGCGCGATCTCCTCGAAGGCGGTGCCTAGGGTGGCGAGTTGGGAGCGCAGGAAGGCGAAGGGCGCCGCGTCGGGCAGGTTGGCGAGGTAGACCCCGCCGGAGCGCAGCACCCGCGCGGCCTCGCGCACGTAGCTCACCGAGGTGAGGTGCGCCGGCACCCGGGAGCCGCCGAAGACGTCGGCGACGACGACGTCCGCCGAGTCGCCGGGAGCCTCCTCCAGCCAGCGCCGCGCGTCCGCCGCGTGCAGCGTCACGCGGGCCCCCTCGGCCAGCGGCAGATGCCCGGTGACCAGCTCCAGCAGGCCGCGGTCGGCCTCGACGACGTCCTGCCGTGAGCCGGGCCGGGTGACGGACACGTACCGGGGCAGCGTGAGGGCCCCGCCCCCGAGGTGCACCACGTCCAGCGCCCGCCCCGGCTCGGCCGCGACGTCCAGCGCGTGCCCGAGCCGGCGCGCGTACTCGAACTCCAGGTGGGCCGGGTCGTCCAGGTCGACGTACGACTGGGGCGCCCCGTCCACGGTGAGCAGCCAGGCACGCTCCCGGTCGACGTCGGGCATGAGCTTGGCGAACCCGTGGTCGACGGACCGGGCGACGGGGAGGGCTTCGTTCACCCCTCGATTGTGCCGGGGCCGGGCGCCCGGGGAGGGACCGGGGCCGCCCCCGCGCGGTCGCTGCGCACGGGGGCGGCCGGAGGCGCGGTGCCGCGCCGACTCAGCCCACCTCGGTCACGGTCCCCGCCGCGACGGTCCTGCCGCCCTCGCGGACGGCGAAGCCGAGTCCCGGCTCCAACGGCACGTCCCGGCCGAGCTCCACGCGCATCGCCACGGTGTCCCCGGGCCGGGCCACCGCCTGCCCGCCGAGGTCGACGGCCCCGACCACGTCCGCGGTCCGGATGTAGAACTGCGGCCGGTACCCGGTGGAGACGGGCGTGGTCCGCCCGCCCTCCCGCGCGGACAGCACGTACACCCGGGCGGTGAAGCGGCGGCCGGGCACCACGCTCCCCGGCGCGGCCACCACGTGCCCCCGCCGGACGGCGTCGCGCGGCACACCCCGCAGCAGCAGCGCCACGTTGTCCCCGGCCTGGGCCTCCTCCATGGGCTTGCCGAAGGTCTCCAGACCGGTCACCACGGTCTCCACCGCGGCCCCGAGCACCTCCACCCGGTCGCCGACCCGCACCACGCCCCGCTCGACGGCGCCGGTCACCACGGTCCCCCGGCCGGTGATGGTGAGCACATTCTCGACGGACAGCAGGAACGGGGCGTCCAGGTAGCGCTCGGGCATCGGCACGTAGGTGTCCACCGCGTCGAGCAGCGCCTCGACCGACGCCGTCCACCGCGGGTCGCCCTCCAGCGCCCTCAGCCCGGAGACCCGGACGACGGGCACCGAGTCGCCGCCTTAGCCGTGCGCGGTGAGCAGGTCGCGGACCTCCAGCTCGACCAGGTCGGCCAGCTCCTCGTCGCCCGCGTCGGCCTTGTTCAGGGCGACGACGACGTGGTCGACCCCCACCTGCCGGGCGAGCAGGACGTGTTCGGCGGTCTGCGGCATGATCCCGTCGAGCGCGGAGACCACGAGGATCGCCCCGTCGAGCTGCGCGGCGCCCGTGACCATGTTCTTGACGTAGTCGGCGTGGCCCGGCATGTCGACGTGGGCGTAGTGGCGGGTGTCGGTCTCGTACTCGACGTGCGCGATGTTGATGGTGATCCCGCGCGCCGCCTCCTCGGGCGCCCGGTCGATCCGGTCGAACGGCACGAAGGCGCCGGTGCCTCGGTCGGCGAGGACCTTGGTGATCGCGGCGGTCAGGGTCGTCTTGCCGTGGTCGACATGACCCATGGTGCCGATGTTGAGATGCGGTTTCGTGCGGATGTAGGCCGTCTTGGGCATGGCTGTACCTCGAAGCGTCTGGCCGGAGGCGCGATGCGCGCGCCCGCCGGCGGAGAGGAAAAAATTCGGGGACCCCGAGGCGCTGCCCGACCCTCCCCTCGCGGGGCCCGCCGGACGAACCGGGGAGGGTCAGCTTCGGGCGCCGTCCGCGACGGCCGCGACAGTGACGACGGCAGCCTTCGGAGCGCCCTTGACCAGGGCTGCAGCGAGAGCGAAGGCGTGCCGGAACATGAGGTCGATCCTCGCCGACAACACCCCGCGCGTCGAATGGTTTTCCCCCGGCCCGGGCACCCCGCGCCCCCGGGCTCCTGTGACGCTCGTGAGACGAACCATACGGCGATCACACACATTTGTCGGTTAGTGTCACCGGATGCTCGATGCCACCAACCGCTCTGGGGGCACCGCAACGGCCTCTCCCCCGGCCGCCACCGCGGAACTCGCCGTCGCCGCTCCCCGGGCCACGACCGCCCCGTCCACCGCGTCCTCCGGTTTCGCCGCCCGCTGCACCAGACTTCTGTTCTCCCCGTGGTCCCGGCTGTCCCTGCTCGTGGCGCTGCTGGGCGCCGGCGCCTGCGCGGTGCTGCTGTTCGAGCCGCAGCGCCTGCTGACCGAGGGCTGGCCGCCCTACATCGGGGGTGCCATGGCGGCCGTGGTGTTCGCGGCCGCGTACGGCGTGTGCACCGTGGCGTTCGTGCCGAGGCCGCTGCTCAATCTGGCGGCGGGTGCGCTGTTCGGTTCACAGCTCGGTCTCGGCGTGGCCCTGTCGGGCACGGTGCTGGGCGCCGGGATCGCCTTCTGCCTGGGCCGGGCGCTCGGCCAGGACGCCCTGCGGCCGCTGCTGCGGGGGCGCTGGCTGAAGGCCGCGGACGGCCAGCTCAGCCGGCACGGCTTCCGCTCGATGCTGGCGGTGCGGCTGTTCCCGGGCGTGCCCTTCTGGGCGGCGAACTACTGCGCCGCGGTCTCCCGGATGGGCCTGGTGCCGTTCCTGCTGGCGACGGCCCTCGGCTCGATCCCGAACACCGCCGCCTACGCCGTCGCCGGCGCGCGCGCCTCCACGCCGACCTCCCCGGCGTTCCTGATCGCCCTGGCCTGCATCGCGCTGCCGGCACTGGCGGGCGTGGTGGTGGCCTGGCGCAAACGGCACCGCCTGCGCGGCCTCTGACCGCCCGTCAGCCGGCCGCCCGCCCCGCTCAGACCCGTTCCAGCACCATGGCGTTGGCCAGTCCGCCCGCCTCGCACATGGTCTGCAGCCCGTAGCGGGCGCCGCGGGCGCGCAGGGCGTGCACCAGCGTGGTCGTCAGCCGGGTGCCGCTGGCGCCCAGTGGATGGCCGAGCGCGAGGGCGCCGCCGTGCACGTTGACCCGCTCCAGGTCGGCACCCGTCTCCTGCTGCCAGGCCAGGACCACGCTGGCGAAGGCCTCGTTGACCTCGAACAGGTCGATGTCGTCCAGGGTCAGGGACGCCCTGCGCAGCACCTTCTCGGTGGCCGGGACGACGCCCGTGAGCATCAGCAGCGGGTCGGAGCCGGTGACGGCGAAGCTGTGCAGCCGGGCGAGCGGGCGCAGCCCGAGCCGGGCCGCGGTCTCGCTCGAGGTGATGAGCACCGCCGAGGCGCCGTCGTTGACGGGGCTGGCGTTGCCGGCCGTGATGTTCCACTCGATCTGCGGGAACCGCTCGGCGAAGTGGGGGTCGTGGTAGGCGGGCCTGAGCCCGGCGAGGGTCTCCCGGGTGCCGCCGGGCCGTACGCTCTCGTCGCGCGTGAGGCCCTCCAGGGGCGCGACCTCGGCGTCGAAGAGCCCGGCCTCCCAGGCGGCCGCGGCCCGGCCGTGGGAGGCGAGCGCGAAGTCGTCCATCCGCTCGCGGCCGAGGGACCACTTGGCGGCGATCAGCTCGGCGCTGATCCCCTGCGGCACGAGCCCTTCGGGGTAGCGGGCGGCGACGCCCGGCCCGAACGGGTCCGCGCCCGCCGGCACGTTGGACCACATCGGCACCCGGCTCATCGACTCCACCCCGCAGGCCACGACGAGGTCGTAGGCCCCCGCCAGGACGCCCTGGGCGGCGAAGTGCACGGCCTGCTGCGAGGAGCCGCACTGGCGGTCGACGGTCGTCGCGGGCACCGACTCCGGGAAGCCGGCCGACAGCAGCGCGTAGCGGGTGGTGTTCATGGCCTGCTCGCCGACCTGGTCGACGGTGCCTCCGATGACGTCGTCGATCAGTGCCGGGTCGACGCCGGATCGTTCGACGAGGGCGCGCAGGGTGTGGGCGAGGAGTTCCACAGGGTGGACGTGCGCGAGGGCGCCGTTCGGCTTGCCCTTGCCGATCGGGGTGCGTACGGCTTCGACGATGACTGCGTCACGCATGGCGGGCCTCCACGGCTACCAGTGAGCTACCAGTGAGTAGGAAATCCGAACTCACAGTAGACCGGTGGATTGGATTTTCCAACCCTCTCCTAGACTGGAGTCCATGGCCGCCACCAAGGACCCCCGCCCCTGCTCCATCGCCGACACCCTGGCGCTCGTCGGCGAGAAGCACTCCCTCCTCGTCCTGCGCGAGGTGTGCCTGGGCAACGGCCGCTTCGACCAGCTCGTGCGCAACATCGGCGCGCCGCGCGACATCCTCGCCACCCGGCTGCGCCGGCTCGTCGACGCCGGGATCCTCACCCGGCGGCTGTACAGCGAGCGTCCGCAGCGCTACGAGTACCGCCCGACGCAGGCCGGTCTGGAGCTCGAACCGGTGCTGTGGACCCTGATGGCCTGGGGCGACCGCCACCTCCGGGCGGACGGCGACCGGCCGATGCTGCTGGAGCACTCCTGCGGCGGGGCCCTGGACCCCGCGGTGACCTGCCGGACCTGCGGCGGCGAGGTACGCCACCAGGACCTCACGGCCCACCCGCAGGCGCCCGGCTGGACGGTCACGGGGCCCACGGCGGTCTAGGCGGCTTCCTCCGCGGGCGCGCTCACCCGCGCCGGGTGAGGTCGCGCGCGGCCCGGCACGGCACGCTGAAGTGGCCCGTACCGGTGCGGACCCGTACGGCGGACGGGGCCGGACCGCCTTCCCGGCGGGCTGCGGGGCATCCCGGTCGGCACGGCCGTGCGGCGCCCCCTGCCGACGGCCGGGCACACCCGACGACGCGAGGCGTCCTCGGCAGGCCGGTGTCGGATGAAGGGCGTGACACGTGGCGCGACGCGGAGACGACACGAGGGAGCCGGGTGACGGCGGCGCCGCCCGGACACACGGCGCCGGGCCCGCCCGCCTCGCCCTGCTGGCCCTCGGGGCAAGCGTTCTGGTGCCGCTCGTCGCCGCGGGCCTGCGGAGTGTGCTGTGGGCCCTGGCCGGTCTCGCGGGCCTCTCGCTCGCCGCCGTCGGCATGTGGTGGTTCCTGGCCCACACCGGTGTGCTCCGCGTCGTCGGAGCGGTCCTGGCCGTGGCCGCACCGGTGACCGTGCTCGCCCTGTACTCCGCGTTCGGGCTGCTGGGCCCGGCTCTGGCCTCCCTGGCCCTGTGGGCGGCGGCCGTGGCCATGGCCCGTGCCGCATCGCGACCCGGCGGGGCCGGAGAGGGGAGAGCCGTCGCCCCGGCGGCCCGCGCTCCCTGGGTGGTGATGAATCCGCGTTCCGGCGGCGGCAAGGTGGGCCGCTTCCAGCTGGTGGAGAAGGCGCGGGCGGCAGGCTGCCGGGTGGAGGTGCTGGACGCGGGTCAGGACGTCGTCGAACTGGCCCGGCGGGCCGTCGCCGACGGGGCCGACCTGCTGGCGGTGGCCGGCGGTGACGGGACCCAGGCGCTGGTGGCCGAGGTCGCCTCCCTGCACGGCCTGCCGTTCGTCGTGATCCCCGCCGGCACCCGCAACCACTTCGCCCTCGACCTCGGTCTCGACCGCGACGATCCCGCCGCGGCCCTGCGGGCGCTGACCGACGGCGTCGACGTCCCGGTCGACCTCGGGTGTGCCGGGGAGCGCGTGTTCGTCAACAACGCCTCCTTCGGGACCTACGCGTCGGTCGTCACCGAGCCGGCATACCGCGAGGCCAAGGCGCGTACGACCCTGCGCACGCTGCCCGGTCTCCTCACCGGCGGCGGCACCGGGCTCCGTGCCCGGGCCGGCGGACGGCTCGTCGGCGAACTCCAGGCGCTGCTCGTGAGCAACAACGTCTACGGGCGGGCGCTGGACGCGGCGCGTCCCGGACGCAGGCACCGGCTGGACGCGGGGACGCTCGGCGTGGTGGGCGTACGGATCGGCAACGCCGTCGAGGCGGCGCGCTCGGTGCGCGGCGCCCGCTCGCAGGCCGTGGTCCGGTTCACCGCCGGCGACGTGGTGGTCGAGGCGGACGCGGAGACCCTCCCGGTGGGCATCGACGGGGAACACGTCGTGCTGCGCTCGCCCGTGGTGTGCCGCATCCTGCCCGGGGCGCTCCGGGTCCGCGTGCCACGCCGGCGCGCCCGCATCCCGCGGACGGTCGGGGACGCGGCGGACTGGCCGCACGTGGCCCGGCTGGCGCTGGGCCGCCCCTCGCCCGGGCGAGGACCGGACGGGGCGGCCCCGCGTGAGCCGGGCGACCCGCCGGCCGGAGCCCACGACGGGGAGGCGGCGCGGGCGGAGGACCGGGGCGACCGGGCCGAGCGCCGCCGGCGGCGCCGCGCGTCTCTGCCCGGTTGCTGGGGTGCGCTCGTCCTGGCCTGCCTGTCGTTCACTCCGTCGCTGCTGCCCCGCGGAGGAGTCCTCCAGGGGCTGATCTGCGGGATCAGCGCCGCCATCGGGTACGGGCTGGGCGTGGTCGCGGCCTGCGTCTGGCGCGCGTTCGCCGACCGGGACGCACGCACACCCTCACCCCGGTCGTGGCGGGTCCTCCTCGTCGCCGCCGCCGTGCTGGGCGGCCTCTCCTTCGGGCTCGGCCAGTACTGGCAGCACAGGATCCGCGAACTCATGGGGGTCACCGACTACAACGTCCTCGCCACCGTCGCCTGCCCGTTCGTCGCGGCGGTCGTCTTCTGCCTGCTGCTGCTGGCCGGGCGCGGGCTCCGCCGCGCGTACCACTGGACGGCCGCCCTCCTGGCACGCTGGATCGGCAGACGAGCGGCGCGCGCGGTCGGCTGGCTGGCGGTGGCCGCCCTGGCGTGGTCGGCGTTCACCGGGCTGCTGCTCGGCGGCATCGTGAACGCGGCCAACGAGGCGTTCTCGCTCCGGGACACCGAGACCCCGGAAGGCGTGCTGCAACCCACCTCCGCCCTGCGCTCGGGCGGGCCGGGCTCCCTCGTCCCCTGGGACTCACTGGGCAGGCAGGGCCGTGCCTTCACCGGCGGCGGCCCCTCGGCCGCCGACATCGGCGCCTTCACGCACCGCACGGGACAGGAGCCGGTGCGCGCCTACGCGGGCCTGGCGACCGCCGACGACGCGGAGAGCCGGGCGGCGCGTGCCGTCGCGGACCTCGAACGGGCGGGCGGGTTCGAGCGCGAGAACCTGCTCGTGATGACCACGACGGGCAGCGGCTGGGTGGACCCGGCCGCCGTGGACTCGTTCGAGTACCTCGGCAACGGCGACTCGGCCACCGTCGCCATGCAGTACTCCTATCTGCCGTCGTGGCTGTCGTACCTCGTCGACCAGTCCAAGGCACGCGAGGCCGGCCGCGAACTCTTCGACGCGGTCTACGACACCTGGTCCAAGCTCCCGTCCGAGCAGCGTCCGCGCTTGTTCGTCGCAGGCGAGAGTCTGGGCTCGTTCGGCGGGGAGACCGCCTTCAGCGGGGAGTACGACCTGCGCAACCGCACCGCGGGAACCGTGTTCGCCGGGCCGCCCAACTTCAACACGCTGTTCCGTGAGTTCAGTGACGGGCGCGACCCGGGCAGTCCCGAGGTCCAGCCCGTCTACGAGGGGGGACGGACGGTGCGGTTCACCGACGACCCCGCCTCCGGAACGCCTCCGGCGAACCGGCCGTGGAACGGTCCCCGGGTGCTCTACCTCCTGCACCCGTCCGATCCGATCGTCTGGTGGAGCCCCCGCCTGCTGCTCTCCGAACCGGACTGGATCGGCGAGGCACCCGGCGACGACGTGCTCGAGGAGATGGTGTGGATGCCGTTCGTCACCTTCTGGCAGGTCACCGCCGACCTGCCGTTCTCCACCGGCGTCCCCGACGGCCACGGCCACACCTACAAGGCCGCGTACGTCGACGGCTGGAACGCGGTCATGCGGCCCGCCGACCTCACGGCGGAGGACCTCGACCGGCTCAAGGACCTCGTCCGGCCCGGCGACTAGCGCGCGGCGGCGGGGCTTGAGGCCGCGGTGCGGTCAGCGGAGCAGGAAGGCGACGAGGTAGCCGAGTGCGTTGACCGCCCAGTGCAGGCCCATGGGAGCCAGCACACTGCCGCTGCGGCGGCGCAGTTCGCAGAACAGGACGCCCGCCGCCGCCGTGAACAGCACCGCGGCCACCACGGCCAGCACGGCGCCCAGCGAGGTGACACCGAACACCGTGGTCAGCGCGGGCTTCGCGCCGGCCAGGTGCAGTGACGGCAGTACGTGCCACAGGCCGAACAACACGCTCGACACCGCGGTCGCCCACACGGCCCCGCGGGCCCGGTACACCAACCCGTAGAGCACGCCGCGGAAGGCCAGTTCCTCCACCAGTACCGTCCCGACGGGTACGAGCACCACGACGCGCAGCGCGAGAGCGGTGCCGCTCATCCCGTCGTAGCGGTGGTCCTCGAACAGCGTGCGGGTGGCGGGCACGGCGGCCCCGGCCAGGTAGACGCCGGCCACCACCGCGGACAGGGCCAGCGCCCAGCGGGCACCGCGGGCCAGGGTCCCGGGTGCCAGCCCCGCGTCGGCGCGCGTGCCGCCGGCCCAGCGCAGTACGCCGAGCAGCAGCACGCAGACCAGGACGGCCACCGCCAGGCGCGACCAGCCCGTCGAGCGGTGCAGGGCCACATTGGCGACCAGGAGGAGGGCCACCGTGAGACCGACCGCCGGCCACGTGCCGAGCGGCGTCCGGCGGCGCTCCGCGACGTTGCCGCTCACGGCGCGCCGCCTCGCCGCGGCGGGAGACGGCGGTCGTCGGCCCCGCTCGTCACCCGCCCTCTGCGGTGAATGGTGCGTCGCGGCCCGCGCGGTGGCCGTTCACGGGCCCGGAGTGTGCGTCGCGAAGTCCGGTCGGCCGGCCGGTGTTCCCCTGCCGGATGCCGCCGTGCCCGTGGCCGGCCGGATGCGTGCATCGAAGGCCTCCTGTTGCGCCCGCGCCTGCGCGATCCCACGGCGGCCCGTGTCCTTCCCGCGGGCGCTCACACGGAGGAGGACGCCCGGGAAGGGCAGCACGACGGTGACCACGAGCTGGCCGCTGTTCGGCCCGGCGTGAGGCCGGGCAGGTGCCCCCAGCGTGCGCGGGCCGGCGCCCGGTCGGCCTCACCCGACGCGGGTGAGCGCACCCGGCGGTCCCGTCGCGGCCGGGGAGCGCGGGCGTCACGGCACGTCGCCGGGTGGCCGCGGGCACGGCTCAGACGGCCCGGTCCCCGGCCGCGTGCGCGTCCCGGCCGGGCCGCCCGGTGGCGGCGGCGAGAACCGCCACGACGATCAGCAGGGCCAGGGCGATGCCCAGGACGAGGGCGACGGCCCCGGCACTCGGCCGGTTCCAGAGCAGCAGCGCCAGCGCCCCGCCCGCCAGGACGACGCCGGTGATCGCCGTCCGGTGCCGGTCCAGCCAGGACCCCAGCCCGCCGGTGTGCACTCCCGCCCGTCCGAGGGCCCGGCCGGCGGCGGAGGTGCCGCGGTCCGCCGTGCTCCGGACGCCGCGGGCGAGCCGTCCGGGACCGTGGAGGTACGCGATCAGCGCGGTGACCACCGCCACCACCAGCAGGGTGGTGGCACTGTCGCGCAGGAAGCGGACGAAGGTGTCGAAGACGGCCGCGGCGGCGTCGGCGGGCAGGGCCGCGGGCGGAACGGAGTCGAGGTAGACCCGCCGGACCAGCGCCAGGATGACGAGCAGGACCGCCATCATCACGGCGACGCCGGTCGCGGTGATCAGCAGCATGAACCGGTGGGCCGGCGCGGTCCACACGGCCAGCGCGGCCAGGACGACGGTGAGGACGGGCAGCCAGGCACCGAGGACGTCCAGCAGCCGCATGGCGTCCTGGGCCTTGCCCAGGTGCTCGGTCTCGAACAGCGTGACGGTGCGGTCGGTGTCCGGGATGGCGGCGGCCTTGTCGAACCCGGCGTCGACGAGCCGCTGCTGCACCTGGTCGACGAGCTCGCCCACGTCCAGCTGAACGGTGCCGTTCTCCTCGCTCACGGCGCCTTCACGCTCACCTGTGAGCATGTTCGTCACGGCGGCGTGCGAGCGCCGGTTGGCGCCTTCCCAGATCTGCCGGAAGGCCTCGCTCGTGACCACCCCGGCGACGGCGCGGTCCACGGCCGTCCGGACCGCGTCGTGCAGGGGTCCCTCCAGCGCTGCGGCCCCGTCGATCACACGGGGTGGCGCGCCCGCCTCCTGGAGGGTCCGCGCCAGCGAGTCCGTCACCGCTTCGACGTCGACACGGTCCACGACACGGTCGGTGAGACGCTCCGTCAGGACCGCCTGCACGGCGGGGTCGGACGCCAGCGGGGCGACCGTGCTCACGTATCCGTCGGTGTCGGACACCGTGTCCTCGACCCACGCGGCCACGACGGCCAGCGGGGCGAGCAGCAACGTCAGCAGGAGCAGGACCGACGCCCCGGCCCGACGCGCGCGCCGGTGCCGGACGGACGCCTGACGCCGCAGCCGCTCGTAGTCCGACCTCTCCCCCGGGCTGAGCGGCTGCTTCCCTCGCGCGGTGTCGCCGCGATCGGGCCGGTCGGGGTCCCCGGCGTTTCCCATGGGTGCGCCTTCCGACGTTCCGCCGACCGTCGCACTGCCGTGCCCACGGTCGCGGTGAGTGCCTTGCGCTCGGTACGACCGTCCCAGCCTCGCGGAGCGAGGGGCTGCCGGGATCACCCTGCGTGGGTGAACCCGCGGGAAGGGCTGCGCCGGGGGCGCGTCACTCCGGTGTGGGGCGCATCTCCACGACCCGCAGGCCCAGCGATTGGCAGCGGGCCAGCAGCCCGTACAGGTGCGCCTCGTCCACGACATGGCCGTACAGGACCGTCTGCCCGGCCATCACGACATGTCCCAGCTCCGGGAATGCCTTGGCCAGGGTCTCCGACAGGTGGCCCTCGACGCGGATCTCGTAGCGCACGAGCTTCCTCCCACGGTTGCCCGGGACAGGCGGACGGCGCCCTGTGAGTCATCCTCCGGCCCGGTGCCGGTGCGGTACCTCACCCGGAGGAGGTGAGCCACCGCGGGCGCCCGCCGGGCCCGGTCGAGCCGGCGGGCCAGGACAGGGCACGCACTCAGGAGCGCCCCCGCTTCAAGGAGTCCCGGACGCCCCGGACCCGTTGCAGGACATCGGCGACCGTCTCGCCGGCCGCGGCTTTCGCCTGGTCGGTCCTCCCCTCGGCCCTCAGCCGGTCGTTCCCGGTGAGTTTGCCGGTCATCTCCTTCAGCTTGCCCCTGGCTCTGATCACGGCGTGGTTCATGACGGCCATCTCCCTTGCGACGCTCGTCGTCGATGCGACATGGGGGGTTCCTCGCGGGCCTAGCGTGGCCGGCCGGGTGCCCGGGCGCGGTCGGCGGTGCCCGGCCCTCGCGGCCGGCTCTCCTTGGCGGCCGGCAGGTTCGGGGTGACGAGGAAGGCGGCCGCAGCGATGCCACCGGTGGCCAGGACGGCCGCCTTCAGGCCTTGCAGCTGGGCAGAGGCGTACGAGTCCGCCACCGCCTCGACCTCCGCGGGCGGCAGCCCCGCACGGTGCGCCGCCGAGCGCACCTGGTCCGTGGGGACGAAGGTGACCCCGGCCTCGAGGGCGACGCCGACCTCCTCGCGCGTGGCGGCGGACAGCTGCGGGTCGTCCTCCACACGGGTGGTGAACGCGTGGGCCAGCGAGCCGATGAGCAGGGACCCGATGAGGGCCGTGCCCAGCGCGGATCCCAGGTTCTGGGCGGTGAACTGCAGGCCGCCCGCCTCGCTGCGCTCCGCCTCCTCCACGCTCGACTGCACGACGTTGCCGAGTTGCGAGGCCAGCAGGCCCATCCCCACCCCGAGCACGGCCATGGCGCCGGCGAACTGCGCGTCGTCGATGGCCGGGTCGATGGTGGCGAGCAACCAGACGATGGCCACCACGAGGGTCAGCAGGGCCAGCCGGACCACCCGGCGCGGACCCAGCTTCCGCCCCAGTGAGGACGCGCCGAGCGAGGTGACCAGCATGGTGGCCGACACCGGCAGCAGACGCAGTCCCGTCTCGAAGGCGTCGAAGCCCTGGACCACCTGCAGGTACAGCGGAATGGTGAAGAAGAGCCCCAGGAGGATCAGGTTCTGGCTCAGCAGGGCGAGCAGACCGGACCGCAGGACGGGCCGGCTCAGCAGGGTCAGGTGCACGAGCGGATCGTCGCCCCGGTGAGTGCGGCGCCGCTCCCACCACCGGAAGACGGCCAGGACGGCCGCGCCGGCCCCGACGACGAAGAGGGTGGGGGCGAAACCGAGGACGGTGAAGGGCGGGTTGCGGGGCTGTACCCAGCCCCAGGTGCTGCTCTGCAGGACGCCGAGGACCCCCAGCCCGAGTCCGACGGCGGAGAGGAGCGCGCCGACCACGTCCAGTTGCGGGCGTGCGCCCCGGGCGGGTGCCGCCTTGATCACGTGGCGGCACAGCAGCACCACCGCGACGATCACGACCTCGCCGGCGAAGACCAGCCGCCAGGTCAGATACGTCGTCACCCAGCCGCCCAGCAGCGGGCCGACGGCGATGCCGGCCCCCGCGAGACCGCCGATCACCGCGTAGGCGACGGCCCGCTCGCGTCCGCGGTAGGACTCCGCGACGAGGGCGACCATGGCCGGGAGCACCATCGCCGCGCCGAGCCCCTCGATGACGGACCAGCCCAGCAGGAGCACCCACAGCTCGGGCGCCACCGCGGTGAGGGCCGACCCGACGCCGTAGACGGCCAGGCCGAGCAGGAACATGCGGCGACGGCCCACGATGTCGCCCAGCCGGCCGCCGATGATCATGAAGGCGGCCATGACCAGCGCGTACAGGGTGATGACCGCCTGGATGGCGGTGACGTCCGTGTCGAAGTCCTCGACGAGCCGGCTGATGGAGACGTTCATCACGGAGGTGTCCAGGACCATGAGGAACTGGGCCGTGCCGAGGACGATCAGAGCCCGCCAGCGTTTCACTGTCTCCACCTCGCCGGGTGAGCCGGGATGCCGGCGCGGCACCGCTCCCGGCACCGCGTACGACCCCTCAAGGACACACCCGGCCGCGGCCGTGCGCCTCACCCGCGAGGAGGGACCCCGGCCGGATCGAGGGCGTGCCCGCCGTCTGCCGGGCCGCCGTCACAGCATCCGCAGCTCCCGCGCGCGGTGCACGGCCTCGGCGCGCCGGGTCACCGCCAGTTTGCGGTAGATGCTCTTGAGGTGGGTCTTCACCGTGTTCACGGACAGGCAGAGGTCTGCGGCGATCTCCTCCGTCGACATCATCCGCGCGACACGTGCCAGGACGTCGTGCTCGCGCGCGCTCAGCTCGACCGCGACGAGCGGCGGTGCCTGTTCCTTCTCGCCGGGCGGCGGCACGGGCCGGAGCCAGCCGGCCGCCAGGTCCCGCAGGGGCGCGGTGGCCAGGAAGGGGCGCAGCCACGCCCCGGCGTCCAGGAAGGGCCGCCGCAGCCGTTCCCGCCGGGCGTCCAGGAGTGCCTGCCCCACGAGCCTGCGGGCGAGGGCGGAGTCCCCTTCCGCGTCCGCGGCCCGCGCCTTGACCAGCACCGCCCGGACGGTCACGGCCGGTCCGGCGCGTCCATCGGTGCGCAAGGTGCCGAGCAGGTCGAGGGCGGCTTCCGGGCCGCCCGCCGCGAGTTGCAGGGTGGCCGCCTGCACGGCCCACACCGGCTGGTCGCCGGGGACCGCCGCGAGTGCCTCGGCGGCCCGGTCCGCTCGTCCCTCGGTCAGCTGGGCCGTCGCCGCCACCAGCATCTCGTGCGTCGTCGCCCAGGGGCAGGCCACGCTGGCGGTGACGGCCGGGTCCGCCGCCTCCACGGCGGCCCGCACCTTGCCCCGGGCCAGCAGCAGACGGGCTTCGACCAGGGCGCGTCCCGCCGCCACGACCGGGTCACGGCTGTCGCGGGAGAGGTGGTCCGCCCGGTCGAGCAGGTCCGCGGCCCGGTCCAGTTCGTCGCGGTCGACCGCGACGGCCGCGAGGACCAGCCGGCCGATGGCGGCGCCGGACGGCTGGGGCGCACCGGGGCGTTCGGTGTCCGGGACCGCCTCCAGGGCCTTGTGCTCGGCCCGCGCGGTCCAGCCGTTCAGGTAGTCGAGCAGGGCCAGATGCCCCATGGCCTCCTCCCGGGCGGACGCGGTGGACACTCCACCGGCCGTGCCGGCCACATCGGTGAGGACCGCACGCGCGTCCTCGAGCCGTCCGGCCCACAGCAGGGTCGAGCCGACGTGGGCCATCAGCAGGGCGTCGAACTCCGGGTGCTTGTCCAGCAGATGGGCCGGCACCTTCCGTTTCAGCCCGGCGGCCGTCTCCGCCGCCCGTTCCACGTCCGGCGGCGAACCGGCCAGCCGGGCGGCCAGGGCGTCCAGCAGGGTGCAGCTCAGCCGGGCCGCCGCGTCGTCGGGCAGGTTCCGCTCGGCCTGGCGCAGGCTGGCGCGGGCATGGTCGACGTCGTGCCGGGACAGGTCCCGGGCGGCACGCACGAGGTCGGTCGCCGGACCGTGGGCCTCCGGCTCCATGTCGGAGAAGAGCTGGGTCAGGTCGTCCGCGCCTGGACCGGTGAACAGCCGGCCGATCGCCAGGTCCTCGACGAGGGCGTCGGCGGCGAAGTCCCAGTCGCCCGCGGCGGTGCTGTGGGTGAGGGCCTCGGCGAGGCAGCCGTGACGGCGCAGCCACTCGGCGGCCCGCCGGTGCAGCTCCGGCTCCTGGCCGGGCATGCGGACCCGCAGGTGCGTGCGCAGAATGGCCCGGAACAAGGGATGCAGCTGGTACCACGCGTGCCCGAGACGCTCGACGAAGGCGTTGGCGCCGTGCAGCGAGGCCAGGATGGGCTCGGCGTCGATGCGCCCGGTGAGCGCGTCGGCCAGGTCGGGGCAGAAGCGCTCCAGGATGCTCACCCGCAGCAGGAAGTCCTGGGTCTGCGGTGTCTGCCCGTTGAGCACCTCGGCCAGCAGGAAGTCTCCTACGGTGCTGCAGTCCGCCTCGAACTCCTTCAGGTAGAGCTCGGGGTCGTGGTTCTCCTTGGCGGCCAGGGCGGACAGGCTCAGACCGGCCGCCCAGCCGCGGGTGCGGTCGACGAGGTTGCGTGCCGCCTGCACCGGCAGGTTCAGGCCGTGCAGGTGCAGCAGCGCCGCGGCCTCCTCGGGCGTGAAGGCGAGTTCGGCCGAGCGGATCTCCGTCAGGACACCGGCGGCCCGGTACCGGTGAAGCGGGAGCACGGGTTCGGTGCGGGTGACGAGCACGAGACGCAGGCCGGGGCCGGCGTGGTGCAGCACGAACTCCAACTGCTCGGCGATCCTCGTGTCGGTGACGCGGTGGTAGTCGTCGAGCACGAGGGTCACGGGCCTGTCGCGTTCGTTCAGTTCGGCGGCGAGGACCGAGAGCAGCCGGTGATCGACGTGCGCGGCGTCCGCGGGTGTGCCCACGGCGTCGGAGACCGGCGCGCCGCCCGCGCGCAGGGCTTGCAGGACGTAGGCCCAGAAGACCCCGGGCGGACTGTCCGTCCCGTCGAAGGTGAGCCAGGCGAGCGGTGTGTCCACCTCGTCGGCCCAGTCGGAGGCCAGCAGGGTCTTGCCGGATCCCGCCGGCCCGTTGATGAGGGTCAACGGTGCCCGGAGGGCCTCGCCGAGGTGATCGACGAGGCGCTGGCGCCTCAGGAAGGCGGAGGGCTTGGCGGGCCGGGCGAAGCGGGTGCGCAGGAAGGGATCGCCCAAGGGGTCGGTGTGGCTGTGCGAGAGAGCTCCGACGAAGGCGACCGCCGGATCCGGGGAATCCATGTCGATGTCGTCCACGGTGCTCATCACCCCTGTCCACCGGGCCGCAGCATGAGCAGCGCTTGCAGCTACAGCATCCCAGCCCCGGCGGTGCCGCGCACGGTGACCGTTCGGTGCGCAGGTCACCCGTCATCGGCGCCACCCGGGGACGAGGGGGGCGGGGGCACGCCGGACCGGCCGGGTCACCGTGGGGGGCGCGGGGACATCGTGGAGCGGTACCCCTCGTCCCGTGCGTACATCGACAGGTCGTCCGACGCCTCCAGGAGGTTGTCGTGCGGTACGACGCACAGGGCCCAGATGATCGAGCCCGACAGCGCGATCATCACGACCGACCAGACGGGGTACTGCGGCAGGGACAGGAAGTTGGCGATGACCACGAGCCCGGCGATGGCCACGCCCACGGCGCGGGCCCACAGCGCCGTCCTGAGCAGTCCCAGGCTCACCACCACGGCGATCACCCCGAGGGCGAGGTGGACCCAGCCCCACCCGGTGAGGTCGTACGCGAAGACGTAGTCGCGCGTGGTGACGAAGATGTCGTCCTCGGCGATGCCCGCGATGCCCCGGAAGACGTCGAGGAGGCCGACCAGGAAGAGCATCACGGCGGCGAAGGCGGTCAGCCCGCCGGCCCATTCGTCCCGCGCCCGGTGCGACGGCTGGGTGGATGTCGTGCTCATCTCACGCCTCGTTCCCGCGGTTCGGCGGCTACTGCCGTGTCTCCACCGAGCCTGAGCGCCTCCGGGGCGGGTGGCCTCACCCGGCACGGGTGAACGGACGGGGCCGCTTCGGTGACTCGCCGGTGACCGGCCGCCCCTCCCCCGGCTCGCCGCCTCCACGGGCCCGCGGCTGCCAACCCCTGTGTCGGTGCGGTCACCCGGGGGCGCTACGCTTCCCCCTCGGCACACATGATCCCCCGTTCACCGCAACGGCGGTCCGGTGCGCCCGTCGCCCGTCCCACGATCGGCACTTGGACTCCGCTACCTCATGTCTTGGTTCGAATCACTCATCCTCGGACTCGTCCAGGGGCTGACCGAGTTCCTTCCCGTCTCCTCCAGTGCGCACCTGCGCCTGACCGCGGCCTTCTCCGGCTGGGAGGACCCGGGCGCGGCCTTCACGGCGATCACGCAGATCGGCACCGAGGCCGCCGTGCTGATCTACTTCCGCAAGGACATCGGGCGGATCATCTCGGCGTGGACGCGCTCGCTCACGAACAAGGAGCTGCGCGGCGATCCGGACGCCCGGATGGGCTGGCTCGTGATCGTCGGCTCCATTCCCATCGGTGTGCTCGGCGTCACGCTGAAGGACCAGATCGAGGGACCGTTCCGCGATCTGCGGATCACCGCGACGATGCTGATCGGCATGGGCATCGTCCTGGGGGTGGCCGACCGGCTCGCGGCGCGGGACGAGAGCGGCGGCCGGCACCGCGCGCCCAAGCAGCGCAAGGCCCTGGAGGACCTGGGCGTCCGGGACGGCCTGATCTACGGTCTGTGCCAGGCCATGGCGCTCGTCCCGGGCGTCTCCCGCTCCGGCGCCACCATCAGCGGCGGCCTGTTCATGGGCTACAGGCGTGAGGCCGCGGCCCGCTACTCCTTCCTCCTCGCCATCCCCGCCGTCCTCGCCTCCGGCGTGTTCGAGCTGAAGGACGCCACGGAGGGCGGGCACATCTCCTGGGGGCCGACGATCTTCGCCACGATCATCGCCTTCGGCGTCGGCTACGCGGTCATCGCCTGGTTCATGAAGTTCATCTCGACCAAGAGCTTCATGCCCTTCGTCTACTACCGCATCGCCCTCGGCATCCTCATCATCGCCCTGGTCGGCATGGGTGTCCTCAGCCCGCACGCGGGTGAGCCGGCGCACTGACCCGACCGCGTGACCGGACCGTGTGACCCCGGTCTCGTGACCAACCGCATATCGATCCCGTAGCCGTCCGGTAGCGGCCTGTCAGGGGCTGCCCCTAGGCTGGGCGGCATGTCCCCCGATTCCCTGACCCCTGGTTCCGTGCGGCCCGCTGCCCAGGTCAACGAGGAGATCCGTGCGCTGTGGCGGCGCACGGGCGGCACCCTGTCCGCCGAGGAGCGCGCGGAGTACGAGCTGCTGGTCGTCGAATGGGCCACCGCCGTCCGCGCCCACGTCGTCAGGGCGGCCTGACCCCACCGCGTGCGGGGTGCTCAGGCACGCAGCGGCGCCAGCACCTCCGCGTCCACCTCGAACGGCCGCTCCTCGGGCAACAGCCGGGCGGCCGCGGCCAGTTCACCGGCCTTCACCCGGGCGTGCACCTCCGTGGCGAGCGGCGTGACGTCCTCGATCCCGACGATCCACTCGTCGGCGTACCGGGCCGCGGCCTCCCCCGCCAGTCCCAGTTGCAGCGAGCGGTGGGGCAGGGCGGCCAGCCTCAGGTCACGCTCCGGGTCCCACTGCACCCGGGCCGGCGCCTGCCTCAACCGCCGCGCGTAGTCCGCCCGGTCCCCGTGCAGCGCGGGCACGTGATGGGTGAGGCACGCGTGCCGCAGCGCCCAGCAGAAGCCCTCCCGGCTGATCTCGACGGCCAGGACGGTCTCCTGCCCCTCCTTGGTGCCCCAGCCGCAGCGGTACATCATCCACAGGAACGAGGGCTTGATCCAGGTCATGCGGTCCCGCTTCCACGACGACGGGAAGCGGCCCGTGCGGGCCGCGGGGCCGCCGATCTCCGGACGGTAGGCCTGGTAGACGGTGAGCGTGGAGTCGGTCTGGCGGGCACGTATCCGGTGGCGCGGTTCTCTTCGGTCGTTCACGCAGGACAGGCTGGCCCCGGCGGCCCGGCCGGGGCCACCGAATATCGCGCGGCGTCCGCCCGCCGCCCCCCTCGTCCGGCACAAGGGTGGCGTTTCCCGGGCGGCCGAGGGCGCCTGCGCCCACCCGGCCCGGCGTCCTGTGTCCTGTGTCCTGTGCCCTAGATCGTCCGCGGGGCGCACACTGGAGGCAGCACGGGGTAGGAGGCGCCCATGAAGACGCTCGGCCACTGGCTCGCCTCCCCCTGGCGGCGTTCGGCCGCCGCGGCGCTCGCGGGCGCCCTGCCCGTCCTGGCCTTCCCCGCCCCGGCCCTGTGGTGGTGGGCGTACGCCGCCCTGGTGCCCTGGCTTCTGCTGCTGCGCACCGCGCCGACGGGCAGGCGGGCGGCCTACGACGGCTGGTGCGGCGGCTTCGGGTTCATGCTGGCCATGCACCACTGGCTGCTGCCGAGCCTGCATGTGTTCACCTTCGTCATCGCCGCCCTGCTCGGCGCCCTGTGGGCCCCGTGGGGGTGGCTCGTGCGCCGTCTGCTGGGCGGCGTGCCCTCGCGCGCCCGGGTCGCGACGGCGCTGCTGGTGCTGCCCTCGGGCTGGCTGGCGGTCGAGCTGGTGCGCTCCTGGCAGGGGCTCGGCGGCCCCTGGGGCATGCTCGGCAGCAGCCAGTGGCAGGTGCAGCCGGCGCTGCGTCTCGCCTCGGTGGGCGGAGTGTGGCTGCTGAGCTTCCTGCTCGTGGGGCTGAACGTGGCCCTCGCCGTCCTCGTCGCGGTCCCCCGGGCGCGGGTGCCCGCCGTGGCCGGGCTGGTCGCCACGGCCGCCGCCACCTCGGCCGCCTGGGCCTTCGCGCCGCGTCCGGCGGTCGACGGCCGGGTGCGGATCGCCGTCGTCCAGCCCGGGGTCGTCGCCGGGGCGGACAGCGCCGACCGCCGCTTCGCGCGTGAGGAGCAGCTCACGCGGCGGCTCGCCGGGCAGGACGTCGACCTGGTCGTCTGGGGCGAGAGCAGCGTGGGCTTCGACCTCGACGACCGGCCCGGCCTGGCGCGGCGGCTGGCCGCCCTGTCCCGCGCGACGGGCGCCGACATCCTGGTCAACGTCGACGCCCGCCGCTCGGACAAGCCCGGCATCTACAAGAGTTCGGTCCTGGTCGGGCCGGACGGCCTCACGGGGCAGCGCTACGACAAGATGCGGCTCGTGCCGTTCGGCGAGTACGTCCCGGCCCGCTCGATGCTCGGCTGGGCCACCTCCGTCGGCAAGGCGGCGGGCGAGGACCGCAGGCGCGGCTCGCAGCCGGTCGTGATGAGCATCGGCGACGGGCTGCGCGTCGGGCCGATGGTGTGCTTCGAGACCGCCTTCCCGGACATGACCCGCCACCTCGCCCGGGAGGGCGTCGACGTGCTGGTCGGCCAGTCGTCGACCTCCACGTTCCAGCACAGCTGGGCCCCCGCGCAGCACGCCTCCCTGGCCGCCCTGCGGGCCGCCGAGACCGGCCGGCCCATGGTGCACGCGACCCTCACGGGCGTCTCGGCCGTCCACGGCCCTGACGGACGCCCCGCCGGATCGCGGCTCGGGACGGACGCCTCCGCGGTCCTGCGCTACTCCGTGCCCCTCGCGCACGGGACGACGCCCTACGTGCGCTTCGGCGACTGGACCGTGTACGCGGCCCTGCTGATCCTCGGCGTCTGGGTCGTCGGGGAGGGGACGCGGACCGTGCGGCTCAGGCGGTCGGCCCCTGGATCGCCCGTACCACCCGTTCGCACAGCTCATGGGTCTGCAGCGCGTCCCTCGCGCTGAGCACCCGGCCCGCCCCGACCGCGTCCAGGAACGCCAGCACCGCCTGCTCGATCCCGCGCTGCCGGGCGACCGGTACCCAGTCCCCGCGCCGCCGCACGGTCGGCTGCCCCTTGTGGTCGACGACCTCGGCCAGATTGACGACCTGCCGTTTGGTGTCCTGCCCGGACACCTCCAGGACCTCCTCGGCGGAGCCGCTGAGCCGGTTCATCACGCCGAGCGCGGTGAAGCCGTCCCCGGCGAGCTGGAGCACCACGTGGTGCAGCAGCCCGTCGCGGACGCGGGCCCGCACCGTGACGTCGTCGACCTCGCCCGGCACGAGGAACCGCAGTGTGTCGACGACGTGGATGAAGTCGTCGAGGATCATCGTGCGCGGTTCCTCCGGCAGCCCGACGCGATTCTTCTGCATCAGGATCAGCTCGCGCGGATGGTCGGCGCACTGGGTGTAGCCGGGGGCGTGGCGGCGGTTGAAGCCGACGGCCAGGCTCACGCCCCGCTCCTCGGCCAGCTCCACCAGCCGGGTGGAGTCGGCGAGTTCGTAGGCGAGCGGCTTGTCGACGTAGGTCGGGACGCCGGCCTCCAGCAGCCGCGTCACGATCTCCGGGTGGGCGTGTGTGGGCGCGTGCACGAAGGCCGCGTCGAGGCCCTCGGCGATCAGGGAGTCGAGGGTGGTGTGCCGCCGCTCCCCCGGTACACGCAGTTCGTCGCCGACCCGGTCGAGCGTGGCGGGCGTGCGGGTCTGCAGGTGCAGTTCCAGGCCCGCCCGGAAGGCGAGGACCGGAAGGTAGGCCTTGCGCGCGATGTCACCGAGTCCGATGCAGCCGACCTTCACGGGACGCGTCTCCTCCAACGGTTGTCTGCCGGGTCTGCTCGGAAGCATACGGCGGCCGCGGCGGCACCCAGTCGGCGATGCCGTCGAAGCTGCGCACGAACAGGGCGGGCCCGGCGAGCGACAGCAGGCTCATGGCCGTGTCGCGCACGGCGAGACCGGCCCGGCTGCTCATCAGGCTGAGCCGGGACGCCTTGACGGCCTGGCGGGCGATGGCGGTCGTCCGGGGGCGCCGGGCGGCGGTGTAGGCGGCGAGGTCGTCGCAGTGGTGGGCGAGCACCACGGCGTCCTCCACGGCCTGGTTGCCGCCCTGGCCGAGACTCGGCGGCATGGCGTGCGCGGCGTCGCCGAGCAGCGCCACCCGGCCCCGGTGATAGGCGGGCAGGGGCTCGGCGATGTGGTGGACGTCGTGGCGCAGGACGTCCTCGGGGCGGACCGCGGCCAGCACGGCGGGGATCGGGTCGTGCCAGTCGCCGAACAGGCGCAGCAGTTCCGCCTTCTCGTCGTCCCGGGCCCGTCCGCCGGCGGGGGTGGTGGCCCCGGCGTAGGCGTAGACACGGCCGTCCTTCAGCGGGTGGCTCCCCCACAGACGGCCGGGGCCCCAGGTCTCGTGCGAGGCGAACCGGGCACCGGGCACGGGGATCAGCACCCGCCAGGTCGTCCAGCCCGCGTAGACGGCGCCCGGGTGGTGCGGGAAGAGCGTCCCGCGCACGGCGGACCTGATCCCGTCCGCGCCGACCACCAGGTCGGCCTCGTGCTCGCCGTCCGCGGTCGCCACGCGGGCCGGCCGGTCCGGGCCGCCGCAATCGGTGAGGGTCGCCGCGGCGTCCGTCCGGACGGACCCGGCCGGGAGCAGGGCGGCCAGGCGCTCGATCAGGGTGGCGCGGGGCAGCAGCACGAGCGGACCGCCGAAGCGCCGGGCGGCCGCCTCGGCGGAGGTGCGGGACAGCCACCGTCCCTTCGGGGTGCGCAGGCCCCCGTCACCGGACCAGGCCGCGAGGTCGCGGACTTCGTCGCCCAGCCCGATGACGTCCAGTGCGCGCAGGGCGTTGGGCGCGAGGGAGATCGCGGCGCCGACCGGCTCCAGCGACCGGGCGCGCTCCAGCACGGTGACGTGCAGGCCGCGCCGGTGCAGGGCGACCGCGGCCGTCAGCCCTCCGATGCCGCCCCCGACCACGACGGCCCGCCTCGGCTGTGTCATGACTCCTCCAAAGGTGACTACACCTGTAGTGACAACACCGAGGCTACTACAGGTGTAGTCATGCGGGTAGCGTGGGGCCATGCCCGCACGCACTCCCGCCTCCTCGCGCACCGCCGTCTCCGCGCGCTCCGACCTGGTCGCCGACACCGCCCTCGCCCTGCTCGCCGAGCGCGGGATGCGCGGACTGACCCACCGGGCGGTCGACGAGACGGCCGGGCTCCCCCAGGGCTCCACGTCGAACCTGGCGCGCACCCGGCAGGCCCTGCTGGAGCTGGCGGTGCGGCGACTGGCGGACCGCGAGGCGAAGGTGCTGGCCCTGCACGAGATGCCCGACCCGGCGTCCGGGCCGCACGCCATGGCCGACGCGCTGGCACTCGCCGCCCACCGCGCGCTCACCGACCACAAGGCCCTGACCCTGGCCCGCTACGAACTGGCCCTGGAGGCCACGCGCCGACCCGAGCTGCGCACCTTCTTCGACGCCACCGGCGCCCGCTTCCGGGACCAGCTGACCGCCCTGGTCACCGCGATGGGCTCGACGGACCCGGACCGGCACGCGCTGTCGCTGATCGCCTGGGCGGACGGGCTGATGTTCAGCTGCGTGGCCGGCTCGTTCGGCGCCCGGGTGCCGAGCCTGGAGGAGGTGCGGGCCGGGGTGCGCGAGCTGCTGACCGGCATGCTGGGCGCCTGAAAACCACGTGTGCCGTACGGGCGCCTGGGACAGGATGCCTGCATGACCGACGAACGACGCATGCCCGGGACCACCGCCGACGAACGCACCATGCTGGAGGGCTGGCTTGACTTCCACCGGCAGACCCTCGCCTGGAAGTGCGAGGGCCTGAGCGACGAGCAGCTGCGGTCCGCCTCCGTGGAGCCCTCGAACCTCTCCCTGCTGGGCCTGGTCCGGCACATGGCGGACGTGGAGCGCAGCTGGTTCCGGCGCGTGCTGGCGGACGAGGACGCGCCCCCGCTCTTCTTCAGCGAGGCGGACCCGGACGGCGAGTTCCACCTGACCGAGGCGGACACCTGGGAGCGGACCCGGGAGGTCTGGCAGGCGGAGATCGAGGCCGCCCGGGCCAACGCGGCCCGGTTCGCCCTGGACGACCTCACCGAGGGCAAGCACCGGCGCACCGGGGAGCGGTTCAACCTGCGCTGGCTGTACACCCACATGATCGAGGAGTACGCGCGGCACAACGGCCACGCCGACCTGATCCGCGAACGCATCGACGGCGCCACCGGCGACTGACGCCCCCGTCGCTCGCGGCCTACGGGGGCGCGGGAGATCACTCGTGCGGGGCATCCTGCGCCGGTCCGCCGCCCCACCGGGGTAGCCGGGCGCCAGAGTTGCGCGGGTGCACCGAAACACGACCGCAGCGACGCTCCTGCTGACCGTGGCCGCCGCGGCCCTCGCCGGCTGTACGACGGTCGGGCAGCCACCCGTCCCGGGGCCTTCGGCGCCGCCGCCGCCCTCGGCGCCGGGGCCGGAGCCGGAGGGACGCTCGCAGGCTCCGTCCGTCCAGGCTCCGGCGCGCGGGGTCCTGCAACGCATCGACGAATCCGACGGGCCGGAAGCAGCCGCGGCGCCGACCCGCGCGGCACCGCCGCCTCCTGCTGCGGCGCCGGACCGCGTGCGCCCGCCCCGGGGTGCTCCGGCTCCGCGTCCCCGCCCGGAGCGGCCCGGAACGGGCGCACGCGGCCCCCAGCGTCCGCGCACCGGCGCCCCGGACGTCCCGGGGACGGCGGGGCGGGAGGTCCGCGAGCAGGTGCCGGGCGGCTCGGACGTCTGCGCCCTGGGCCGGCGCTACGGGGGCTGGCGCGCGGACAGCCCGGAGGCGACGATCTGCCGGGACACGTACGGCGGCTGACGTCGTCTAGGGCCGCTGGCGCGGCGGCCTCCGGCTGCCCGGGCCGTCCTCGCCGAGCCGCCGCTCCAGCCGGGCGATGGCCGCCCACACCCCGTCGCCGTAACGGTCGTCCGCGAGGGCGACCGCCGCTTCCCTGGCACGAGCCAGGTGGGCCCGGGCGGCGTCGTACCGGCCGAGTCCCAGGTAGTCGTCGGCCAGGTTCAGGTGCAGGGACGGACGGAAGGCGCGTACCGCGAGGCCGTCCGACCGGGCGGACGGCCCCTCGGCGACCTCCTGCGCGGCCGACAACGCCCGCAGGTCCCAGGCGAGTTCGTCGGCCGGGTCGTCCTGCGTGTCGGCCAGGTAGTGGGCGAGGGTGCAGCGGTGCAGCGGGTCCCCCTGCGGGCCGATCTCCGCCCACAGGTCGAGGAACCGGTGCCGCGCCTCCTCCCGGTCGCCCGCGTGGTGCAGCATGACGGCCTGCCCGATCCGGGTCGGCACGGCGTCCGGCACCGTCCGTCCCTGTCGTTCCGCCACGGCACCCTCCGCGCACTCGCCGGCTGTTCCCGCCGACGCTAACCGCAGGCGGGGGCGATCCGGCTCAGGCGGCTCCGGACGCACCGGGGTGCATCCCCGGGGAGCCGCCGTGCGCGCGGGGCACTCAGCCCAGGTCGGGGATCGTCCAGTCGATCGGCGGGTGCCCCTGGGCGGCGACCGCTTCGTTGATCTGTGTGAAGGGGCGCGAGCCGAAGAACTTCTTCGCCGACAGCGGCGAGGGGTGCGCCCCCTTGACCACCACGTGCCGGGACTCGTCGATCAGGGGCAGCTTCTTCTGCGCGTAGTTGCCCCACAGCACGAACACCGCCGGGTCGGGACGCTCGGCCACCGCGCGGATCACCGCGTCCGTGAACCGCTCCCAGCCCCGGCCCTTGTGCGAGTTGGCCTCGCCGGCGCGGACCGTGAGCACCGCGTTGAGCAGCAGCACGCCCTGCCGCGCCCACGGCATCAGATAGCCGTTGTCCGGGACGGGGGTGCCCAGCTCCTGGTGCATCTCCTTGTAGATGTTGCGCAGGGACGGCGGGATCCGCACCCCGGGCCGGACCGAGAAGCACAGCCCGTGGCCCTGGCCCTCGCCGTGGTAGGGGTCCTGGCCGAGGACCAGGACCTTGACCTCCTCGTACGGCGTGGCGTCCAGCGCCGCGAAGACCTCCTCGCGGGGCGGGTAGACGGGACCGTTCGCCCGCTCCTCCTCGACGAACTCCGTCAGCTCCTTGAAGTAGGGCTGCTGCAGTTCGTCGCCCAGAACCCCGCGCCAGGACTCGGGCAGCATGGCGATGTCGGTCACGTCAACGTCCTATCGATGTGCGGTCACTTGCCGCTTCCAGAACCTACCGGCGACCACTGACAACGCGCCCCGCGGGCGTGGGGAGGGGGCGGTCACCAGGCGGTCTTGCGGTGCAGCTCCCACATCGTCATGATCGTCGACGGGTCCAGGGCCCGTTCCGCGCCCGAGACGTCCCTGCTGGCCGCCACGTACTGCCGGCCCTGCCACAGCGGCAGCAGCCGTGCGTCGTCGACGAGGATCTGCTGGGCCGCCTCGAACTCCTTCACCACGTTCGCGCGGTCGCTCTCGCGGCGCGAGCGGGGCAGCAGGTCACCGGTGATCTCGGGCGCCGGGTAGGGCGTGCCGAGGGCGTTCTGCTCACCCACGAACGGCGCGATGAAGTTCTCGGCGTCCGGGAAGTCGGGGAACCAGCCGCGGCCGAAGACCGGGTACTCGCCCTTCTGGTAGCCCTCGACGTAGGTCTTCCAGGGGCGGCTCTTGAGGGTGATCGTGAACAGGCCGGAGCCGTCGAGCTGGCGCTTGAGCTCCTTGAACTCGGCGGCGGTCTCGGAGCCGTAGCGGTCGCTGGTGTACCAGAAGGTGAGCGGGACGCGCTGGTTGATGCCCGCCTCGCCGAGGATCTTGCGGGCCTTGGCGATGTCGGGGTCGCCGTAGTCGTCGAAGAAGCCCGTGGTGTGGCCCGCGAGACCCTTGGGGACCATCGAGTACAGCGGGTCGACGGTGTCCTTGTAGACCTTGTGGGCGATCGCCGCGCGGTCGACGACCTGGGCGATCGCCTGGCGCACGGCCTTCTTCTCGGCCCAGGGGTCCTTCGGGTTGAACACCAGGTAGCTGATGTCCGTGCCGGTGCCCTCGACGAGCTGGATCTCCTCCTCCTTGGCGCTCTGCAGGTCGACGACGTCACCGGCGGCCAGACCGCGGTACGTCACGTCGATCTTCTTGTCGCGCAGGGCCTCGACCATGGTGCCGGAGTCCTGGAAGTAGCGGACGGTCACGGCGTTGTTGCGGCGCTCGGCGAAGCCCTTGTAGGAGTCGTTGCGGGCGAGGACGGCCTCCTGGCCCTCGTCGTAGGAGTCCAGGGTGTACGGCCCGGAGCCGACGATGTCGTCGCCCTTGCGCAGGCTGTTCTGCGGGTAGGCCTTCGGCGACACGATCGACATCGCCGGGGTGGCGAGCACGAACGGGAAGGTCGCGTCGGGCTTGTTGAGGTGGAAGACCACCTCGCGGTCGTTGGGCGCCTGGACCCGTTCGAGGCTGCCCAGCAGACCGGCCGGACCGCCGTTGACGTTGATCCGGCGGATGCGGTCGAAGGAGTACTTGACGGCCTGGGCGTCCAAAGCGTCCCCGTTGGAGAACGTCAGGCCCTCGCGCAGTTCGCAGCGGTAGACCTGGTTCGAGGAGTCGCTGAACCCGCACTGCTCGGCGGCGTCCGGCTGGGGCTCGGTCGCGCCGGTGGGGTAGCTCAGCAGCGTCTGGTAGATGTTGCGGAACAGCTCCCAGGAACTGTCCCAGGACGCAGCGGGATCGAGCGTGCTGGGGGCGCTGGTGGTGCCCACGACGATGGGTCCTTCGTCCTCCGGTGCGTCGGACGACAGCACCCCGCATCCGGCGACCAGGGACGATATGGACGCGATGGCCGCCACCCGCCGCAGGCATCGGTTCCGGTTGAACACGCGCACGCTCCTCGATCTGCCATACCAAGGGTCGGCAGACCATACCGCAGTGCCGCGCCCGCTGACCCTCCTCGGAACACTGCTTCTTGATCGGTAAACCTATGACGACGTTGTCAGTCCGTTTTGCGCCTGTTCCACGGCTGGTTCACGTCCCCCGCACAAGGGGTACGGGCGCCCCCCGCGGTGGAGGGGCGCCCGTGCCGGACCGTGGACGAGGCCGGATCAGCCGGTGCCGGCGTTGAGGAAGATGCCGCCGTCCACCACGAGCGTCTGGCCGGTGACCCAGTCAGACTGCTCGGAGGTGAGGAACGCCGCGGCGCCCCCGATGTCGGAGGGCACGCCGAGCCGCCCGAGCGGGTAGGCCCCGGCGGCCTCCTCCTCGCGCCCCTCGTACAGGGCCTGGGCGAACTTGGTCTTCACGACGGCCGGAGCGATGGCGTTGACCCGCACCCCGGGGGCGAACTCGTGCGCCAGCTGCACCGTCAGGTTGATCATCGCCGCCTTGCTGACGCCGTACGCGCCGATGAAGGGGGAGGGCGACAGGCCCGCGACGGAGGCGATGTTGACGATCGCGCCGCCGTTGTCCTTCTGCCAGGCGTGCCAGGTGCGCTGGGCGAAGCCGAGGGCGGAGACGACGTTGGTCTCGAAGACCTTGCGGGCGACGTTCAGGTCGAGGTCGGCGATCGGGCCGAACACCGGGTTGGTCCCGGCGTTGTTGACGAGGAAGTCGACCCGGCCGAAGGCCTCCATCGTGCGCTCGACGGCGACGGCCTGGTGGGCCTCGTCGTGCGCCTTGCCGGCGACATAGATCGCGCGGTCGGCGCCGAGCTGCTCGACGGCCTCCTTCAGGGCGTCCTCGTTGCGGCCCGTGATGCAGACGCGGTCGCCGCGGGCGACCAGGGCCTCGGCGACGCCGTAGCCGATGCCGCGGCTGGCGCCCGTGACGAGGGCGACCTTGCCGGAGAGTTCCGTGGAAGTCATGTTCTCGGTCCTTTAGTCGAGCGGTCCGCCGGCCACGTACAGCACCTGGCCGGAGACGAACCCGGCGGCCTCGCCCGTGAAGAAGGCGATGGCGTTGGCGATGTCCTCGGGCTCACCGACGCGGGCCACCGGGATCTGGGTGGCGGCGGCCGCCTTGAAGTCCTCGAAGCCCATGCCGACCCGCTCGGCGGTGGCCTTGGTCATCTCGGTGGCGATGAAGCCGGGGGCGACGGCGTTGGCGGTGACGCCGAACTTGCCGAGCTCCTTGGCGAGCGTCTTGGTGAAGCCCTGCAGACCGGCCTTGGCCGCCGAGTAGTTCACCTGGCCGCGGTTGCCCAGCGCCGAGGACGACGACAGGTTGACGATGCGGCCGAAGCCCGCGTCCACCATGTGCTTCTGACACGCCTTGGCCATCAGGAAGGCACCGCGCAGGTGCACGTTCATGACGGTGTCCCAGTCGGAGACGCTCATCTTGAACAGCAGGTTGTCGCGCAGCACGCCCGCGTTGTTGACCAGGATCGTCGGCGCGCCGAGCTCCTCGGCGATCCGGGCGACGGCGGCCTCGACCTGGGCCTCGTCGGAGACGTCACAGCCGACCGCGAGGGCCCTGCCCCCGGCGGCGGTGATCTTCTCGACGGTGTCCTTGCAGGCGGCCTCGTCGAGGTCGAGGACGGCGACCGCGCGCCCCTCGGCGGCCAGTCGTACGGCGGCGGCGGCACCGATCCCGCGCGCTGCACCGGTGACGACGGCGACCCGCTGCTCAGTGGTGGACATGACTGGTTTCTCCTCAGGTGAGCGACCGCTTAGTACCTTCAGTGGATGTGACGCTAGAAGCCCTGGCACGCGGTGTCAACGGCCGGACCGGCCATGTGATCCATCCCCCGTGGCCCGCACGTCGGCGGCGGGTGCGCAAACACCCGATCGGCCCAGGGCCGCGGGCCGCCCCCGCCGGTCGCCCCTAGCGTCGAAGGGGCCACCCGTGGCCCGAAAGGAGACGCCCCATGCGCCGTCGCACCGGTGTTCTCGGCACGCTGCTGGCGATCGCCGCGATCGCGTCACCCGCCGTCCCCGCACACGCCCAGACCGACCGGGACTGCCGGGACTTCGCCTTCCAGGAGGACGCGCAGGCCGTCTTCGACGCGGACCGCAGCGACCCGAACCGGCTCGACGAGGACCAGGGCCCCGACGACGGCATCGCGTGCGAGGCACTGCCGCGCCGGGGCGGGACGGGCATCATCGACCCCGTCACCCCGCCGGCCACCCCCGCGCCGGCCACCTCCCGGCCGGTCACTCCGACGCCGGCGACGTCCCGGCCGGTCACTCCGACACCGGTGACCTCCCGGCCGGTCACCCCCACCGCCACCGCCGCACCGTCGCAGGGCGTGCGCGGTGGGCTCGGGGGCACCGCGCACGCCGGTCCGAGCGGCTGGGAGATCGGTGTCGGCCTGGCCTTCGCCGGCGGCGCCACGGTCGTGGCCGGGTACCTGCTGCGGCGCCGGCGGGCCTGACGGGCCCGGCCGGCCCTCACTTCACCAGCAGGTCCAGCAGCCGCGCGAGTTCCGCCGCCGGGTCCCGGGTGAGGCCCGTGTGCACGGGGCCCGGCTGGACGATCGTCGAGCGGGGGGCGACCAGCCAGCGGAAGCGGCGGCCGGGGTCGTCGGCCGCCGCCTGACCGGCCGCGGCACCGCCGGTGCAGACGCCCTCGACGGCCGCGAGGGCCGCGCGGACACCGGCGACGTCCGCCTCGGGGTCGAGAGCCAGCAGGCGCGCCTCGTCGAGGTGGGTGAGCGCGCCGACGTAGCCGGCGGCGCGGCAGTAGACGAGGACGCCCGCGTTGATGCACTCGCCGCGTTCGACCCGCGGGACGACGCGCAGCAGGGCGTACTCGTAGACCTGGCGGTCGCGCGGGCCGCCCCTGATGATGTGCCGGTCGGTCACGTGAGCCCCTGGATGCGGTCGTGGATGACGGGCGCCCGGGCGAGCAGCGGCCGCGCGTAGGCCTGCCGCAGCTCGTCCGGCGTGCCGAAGCCGGGCTCGTCGGCGAGCCAGGCCCCGGGGATCTGCGCGGTGACGTCGGCGAGCAGTTCCTCGGTGACCTGCGGCGCCAACTCGGCGGCGGCCGCGGCGACATCGGGGGCGAACCGCGCGAGCGCGTGGTCGGAGGCGTCGTACGGGCGGGCCGCGGAGGCCTCCACGCCGGGCCAGTTGTGGTGCCAGATCATGGTCGCGCCGTGGTCGACGAGCCACAGTTCGCCGTGCCACATCAGCAGGTTGGGGTTGCGCCAGGACCGGTCGACGTTGTTGACGAGCGCGTCGAACCAGACGACGCGCCCGGCCTCGCGCGGGTCCACGCGGAACGCCAGCGGGTCGAAGCCGAGCGCGCCGGACAGGAAGTCCATGCCGAGATTGGTGCCGCCGCTGGACCTGAGCAGGCTCTGCACCTCCTGGTCGGGTTCCCCGAGCCCCAGGTCCGCGTCGAGGTCGACGGTGACCAGGCGCGGGACCCTCAGGCCCAGCCGTCGCGCCAGTTCCCCGCAGACGACCTCCGCGACGAGCGTCTTGCGCCCCTGTCCCGCGCCGGTGAACTTCAGCACGTAGCGGCCGAGGTCGTCTGCCTCGACCAGGCCCGGCAGCGAACCGCCCTCGCGCAGGGGCGCGATGAACCGGGTCGCGATCACTTCCTTGAGCATCGCCCCAGGTTACTGACGCGGGAGCGGGCAGCGGCGGCGGCCTCGCGGTGCCGGGCCGGAACCCGACAGCGAACCGACAGCTTGCCTTTACCCGCGCCCTGCCGCCCGCGGGCCAGGATTTCGGTGGTCTCTGAACAGCCGGTCCCCGAGGGCCGTACCTCTGCGCAGATCACGAATCCCCGGAAGGAACGTCAGCATGACCAGCGAATCAGTTCAGCCGGTGCCGGGCCCGAACCGCCGTGCCGTCGTGGCGGCGGCCGGTGCGGCGGGGCTCGCCGTGGCGCTGACGGCGTGCGGCTCGGACGACAAGGCGTCCGGTCCGTCGACCGGACAGGGCGCGGCGGACGGCGGCGCGACGAGCGAGGGCGGCGGCGCGTCGGCCGGGGGCGGCGCGGCGCTCGCCAAGACCTCCGACATCCCCGAGGGCGGCGGCAAGATCTTCAAGGACGAGAAGGTCGTGGTGTCCCAGCCGGCGGCGGGCGACTACAAGGCGTTCTCGACGATCTGCACCCACCGCAACTGCCCGATGGTGGATCTCGAGGGCGACACCATCTCCTGCACCTGCCACGGCAGTCGGTTCTCGGTCCTGGACGGCAGCGTGCAGAAGGGCCCGGCGGTCGACCCGCTTCCGGCCAGGAAGGTCACCGTGGACGGCGACTCGATCAGGCTGGCCTGAGCCCGCCGGCTTTCCTTGCCTGCCCGGCGATCGTCGCGGGAGCGCCCGCACGCGGCGTTCCCGCGACGATCCGCCGCGCCCCGGCGTGCCACTCCGCGCGGGCGCCCCTTGCCCCCGGACGAACCGGCACCCATCCTTCTCCGACGTGATGGCAGAGGATCACCTCTGCCACGACGCGGGAGAAAGAGGGGGAACATGACCGCCACACAGCAGCGCCGGGGCCGGAAGATCATGATGACGCCGGGCGAGCTGGACGCGTTCCTCACCGCACAGCGCACCTGCCGGGTCGCCACGGTGTCGGCGGACGGCGCTCCGCACGTGAGCACGCTGTGGTTCGCCTGGGACGGCACGTCGATCTGGCTGTACTCGGTGGTGCGCAGCAAGCGGTGGGCGGATCTGCGCCGCGATCCGCGCGTGGCGATCGTGGTCGACACGGGCGAGGAGTACGACGAACTGCGCGGGGCGGAGCTCTCGGGCACCGTCGAGTTCGTGGGCGAGATCCCGCGCACGGGTGAGCTGTGCGCGGAACTCGACGTGCCCGAGACGCTGTTCGCGCGGAAGAACTTCGGGCTGGAGGAGATGCCCCACGACGGCCGGCACGCCTGGCTGCGGCTGACCCCGGCCAAGATCGTGTCCTGGGACTTCCGCAAGCTCGGCGTGCACTAGCACCCGGCCGGCCGGGCGACTCCCTCCCCCGCCGCGCGCAGCGCCGACACGGCCGCCCGGATCGACGGGCGGCGGTCGGCGTCCGCGCGCCAGACGACGTAGACGTGTCGCCGCACGCGCTGCTTGAGGGGGGCGGTGACGACCCCGTCGGGCACGGGGTGGCGGCCCAGCAGGGGGGCGATGCACACGCCGAGTCCGGCGGCGACCAGGGCGAGTTGGGTGTGGTGCTCGGCGGCGCGGTGGCCGACGATCGGCTCGACGCCCTTGGAGCGGAGCGTGAACATCAGCCACTCGTGGCAGAACTCGCCCTCGCCCCAGGTGATCCACTCGTCGTCGGCGAACTCGGCGAGGTCCACCTCCGCCCGCCCGGCGAGCGGGTGGGCCGCCGGCATGGCGACCTCGGCCGGGTCGTCCAGGATCGACGCCTTGACCAGTCCGTCGGGCAGCGCCATCGGCTTGTTGTACCAGTCGAGGACCACGGCGAGGTCGAGGTCGCCGCGCACCACCCCGGCGATGCCCTGCTCAGGTTCCAGCTCGCGCGAGCGCAGCCGCAGCGCGGGGTGCTGCTCGCGCAGCGCGGACAGGGCGTGCGGGAACAGTCCGCGCGCGGCGGTGGGGAAGGCGGCCAGCCTCAGTTCGCCGACGACCTGCCCGCGCTGTGCCTCCAGGTCGGACTGGGCGAGTTCGACCTGGGAGAGGATGCGCGCGGCGTGCTCGGCGAGCAGCCGGCCCGCGTCGGTGAGCCGCACGCCCCGGCCGTTCTTGGCGAGCAGTTGCTGGCCGACCTCCCGCTCCAGCTTCGCCATCTGCTGCGAGACGGCGGACGTCGTGATGTGCAGCCCTTCGGCGGCGCCGCTGACCGAGCCGTGACGGGCGAGGGCGTCGAGGGTCCGCAGGCGCTCCAGGTTCAACATGTAAGGGATGCTACGCAATATCGCGTGCGAATTCTCGCTTGTGCTACGAAGACGTTGTGCCGCAAGGTGACGGTCATGAGCACCGTGACCACCACCGGCCGGGTCGCCGCGACCCCGTCCCCCCTGCCCTCCCGGCCCCGCCTCGACTGGCGGCTGCGCTTCGCCGCCCTGTCCTTGATCTGGGGCTTCAGCTTCCTGCTCATCAAGGTGGGCACCGGGGGGTTCGCACCGTTCCAGGTGACCTTCGGACGGCTGGTGTTCGGTACGGCGGTGCTGGCCGCGGCGATGGTGGTGCGCCGCGAGCGGCTGCCGCGCGGCGCGCGCACCTGGGCGCATCTGGCGGTCGCCGCGTTCCTGCTGAACGCCCTGCCGTTCTCCCTGTTCGCGTACGCCGAGCTGACCATCCCGTCGACCCTGGCGGGCATCTGCAACGCGACCTCGCCGCTGTGGGGCATGGCGCTGTCGCTGGTCGCCCTGTCGGAGGACCGCCCGACCCGGGTCCGGGTGGCGGGGCTCGGCCTCGGGTTCCTGGGCGTGCTGACCGTGCTCGGGGCGTGGCAGGGCTTCCACGGCCTGGACGCCACCGGCACGGCACTGGCCCTGCTGGGCTCCCTCAGCTACCCGGTGGGCTGGATCTACGTCCGGCGCACCCTGGCGGGCACGGGCCACTCGCACCTGTCGATGACCGGCGCACAGCTGCTCCTGGCCACGATCCAGCTGGCCGTCGTGACGCCGCTGTTCACGACCCTGCCCAGCGGCCTGCCCGTCGTGCCGCTGCTGGCGGTCGCCGCCCTGGGCGCCCTGGGCACGGGCCTGGCCGTGCTGCTCCAATACGGCCTGGTCGCCGAGGTCGGCCCCACGACCGCGCAGATGGTCACCTACTTCATCCCGGTCATCGCCACGGCCGCCGGTGTCGCCGTCCTGGGTGAGTCCCTGAGCTGGTCGACCCCGGTCGGCGCGGTGGTCGTATTGGTGGGGGCGGCCCTGACGCAGGTGCGCCCCCGGCCCCGGCCTCAGACGTAGCCGCGCGCGGGGGCGGGGCGGAGCGCGGAGGCGACGGCGTCGGCGAGGGCCTGCGTGTCGGCCTCGCCGAGCGTCGAGACGGTGATGCGGATCCCGGGCGGAGCGCTCAGCCGGAAGCGGGCGCCGGGGGACACGGCCCAGCCGGCGTGCAGCAGCCGGGCGACGGCCCCGGTCTCGTCCGGCACGGGCACCCACACGTTCATGCCGCTGCGGCCGTGCGCCGTGACGCCGCGCCGCGCGAGCGCCGTGATGAGCGCGTCCCGCCGCCGCCCGTACGCCGCCGCCACCCCGGCCGTTTCCACGGCGCCGTCGGCCCACAGCCGCACCAGGGCCCGCTGCGTCAGCAGGCTGACCCAGCCCGGCCCGAGCTGCTGCCGGCCGCGGACCCGGTCGAGGGTCACCCGGTCGCCGGTGAGCAAGGCGAGCCGCAGGTCCGGCCCGAAGGCCTTGGCGGCCGAGCGGATGAACGCCCAGTGCCGGGTGGCGCCGGCCAGCGGGTGCAGGGGCAGGTCGACGATGCCGTGGCCGTGGTCGTCCTCGATCAGCAGCACCTCCGGGTGCTCGCGCAGCACCGCCCGCAGGGCACGCGCCCGTGCGGCGCCCACCGCGGCACCGGTCGGGTTCTGCGCCCGGTCGGTGACGATCAGCGCGCGTGCCCCCGCCGCGAGGGCCCGGCGCACGTCCTCGGGCCGCGGTCCGTCGTCGTCGACCCCGACGGGGGCGGTGCGCAGGCCCAGGGCCGGGACGAGGTCGAAGGTGCGCCCCCAGCCCGGGTCCTCGACGGCGACCGTGTCCCCCGGCTTGAGGTGCGCCGCCAGCACCCGCTCCACCCCGTCGAGCGCCCCGGAGACCACGGCGAGCGGCCCCTCCGGCACGCCGTCGGCGTCGAGCCCCGCCCGCGCGGCCCGGGCCAGATCGGGGTCCACCGGATCGTCGTCGTACAGCACGGGAGCCCGGTCGCCCTGGGCGGCCGCCGCCGCGAAGGCGCCCGCGAGCGGCGGCAGCAGCGCCGGATCCGGGTTGCCGCCGGCCACGTCCCGCACTCCGTCGGGCACCTCGACCCGGATGTGGTCCCGCCCGGTCGTGGCCGGCACGGGACGCACCCGGCTGCCGCGCCGGCCCGCGGTCTCGATGACCCCGCGCTCCCGCAGGGTCCGGTACGCGGCCGCGACCGTGTTCGGGTTCACTCCGAGCTGCTGGGCCAACTCCCGCATGGGCGGGAGCACTTCACCCGGTCGCAGTTCTCCGTCGCCCACGGCCCGCTCGATGCTCGCCGAGATGTCCGCTGCGCGCCGCCCGCTGATCCGATACTCTCCTAGCACAAAGCCGATTATGCACTAGTGCAATGGAGAGCGCCATGCAGGGGCCCGCGCAGACGCCGCAGACCGACACCGCCTACCCCCGGACCGAGCGCACCGTCCCCACGCGCTCCGCGGAACGGGCCTCCTACGACAAGGAATTCGTGCACGCGATACTCGACGAGGCCTACGTCTGCCATCTGGGCTTCGTCCGGGACGGCGCGCCGGTCGTCCTGCCCACGCTGTACGCCCGGGTCGGCGAGCGGCTCTACGTGCACGGCTCCACGGGCTCGCGCCCGCTGCGGGCGGCCGGCCAGGCGGACCCGGGCCTGCCGGTGTGCCTGACGGTCACCCACGTCGACGGCCTGGTCCTGGCGCGTTCGGCCTTCCACCACTCCATCAACTACCGCTCGGTGGTGGTGCACGGCGTCGCGTACGACGTGACGGACCCGCAGGAGAAGCGCGAGGCGCTGGACGCCCTGGTCGACCACGTCGTCGCCGGGCGCTCCGCCGACTCGCGCCCGGCGAACAAGAAGGAGCTGGCCGCCACGGCGGTGATCCGCCTCGACCTCCACGAGGTGTCCGCCAAGCTCCGCACCGGTGGGGTGAACGACGAGCCGGAGGACCTGGCCCTCCCCCACTGGGCCGGGGTCGTCCCGGTGCGCCCGACCTACGGCGCCCCGCTCCCCGACCCGGATCTCGCCCCCGGCACCGCGCTGCCCGGCTACCTGCGGACCCTGTGACGCCGATCCGCCCGCGGCCCCTGCCCTCCCGCCCGGGCATGGCAAGCCGACGAGCCCTCACGCGGCCGCCCGGCTCCATGGCCACCCGGCGCGGTCGGCGGTCGGCGGTCGGCGGTCGGCGGTAGCGACGAACCACAAGGCCGGGTGCTCGCGGGGATCCGCGCCCTGCGTCGCGCAGGGACGAACGCGCACCGGCCGGGTTCCTCCCGCGGGCCGCGAGCCCGGCCCAGATGCGGGAGCGGATCGCCGCGGGCCTCTCGGCCCGCGGCGGCCCGGGGTGACCGCCCGGGCGCGGAAGCGCCTCCGCTGCCGGTGGGAGCTCCGAGCCCCGCGCCTCAGCCGAGCGGCACGGGTGCCCTCTCCGGGCGGGTGCCCCGCGCCTCCGCGACCGCGAGACCGGTGACCGATCCGAGCATCAGCAGGGTCCCGGCCACCGTGGCGCCCGTGAGGTGCTCACCGAGCAGCAGGACGGCCAGCGCGGCGGCGCTCACCGGTTCCAGCAGCATGATCACCGACACGGTGGCGGACCGGACGACGGCCGCGCCCGCGAAGTACAGACCGTAGGCGAGGGCCGTCGGCACGGCGGCGACGTACACCAGCAGGAGCAGCAGCCGGCCCGGCGCGTCGGTGTGCGGAACCAGCCCTTCCAGCGAGGCGAAGGGCAGCAGGCACAGGCTCGTCACGGCGAACGCCCCGACGGTCGTCCGGGCGGAATCGGCCCCGCCGTCGCGGCCCCAGCGGCGGGTGAGCAGCGTCATCGCGCTGTACCCGGCCGCCGACAGCAGCGCGAGCAGCACCCCGGACGGGCGCACGGTCGCGCCGCCACCGCCCAGGACGAGCACCGCCAGGCCAGCGAGGGCGCCGGCGACGGCGGCGGTGCCGCCGCGGCCGAGCCGTTCCCCCAGGGTCAGCCGCGCGCCGAGGGCGATCAGCACCGGCCCGGCGCCGAGGGTGACCACGGTGGCCATGGCCAGTCCCGTGGCGGAGACGGCGGCGAAGTAGGCCGTCTGGAAGACGGCGAGCCCGAGCCCGGTGACGCCGGACCGCGTGACTCTGCGGCCGAGGGGTTCGCGCACGGGTGCCGGGCCGGTGCGCGGCCGCAGCGCGCGGACGGCGAGGAGGACGGCCAGTCCGGCGGCGCAGCGCCAGAAGGAGAGGGCGACGGGCCCCATGTCACTGGCCCGGTAGACCAGGGAGGCCGCCGCGCCCGCGGTGCCCCAGGCGGCACCGGCGACGATCAGGTAGAGGAGGCCTCGCCCCACGGGCAGGCCGGTAGCGGTGTTCGACACGTGTTCTCTCCGCAGAGCGCACGGCACGCCGTCATGACGGAGGGCGGCGGTGCGCGGAAGTTGGGAAGGGGCCCCGGGTCGATGGACCGGCGGGGTCCGCGGACTTCGTCTGCGGGCAGCACCGTTCAGCGCGGCGGCGAGAGCGCCGGGCGCGGTTTCCGGAGGGCCCGCCTCAGGCGGCCGGAGGCGGGAGAACGAGTGCGTCGGAAGGCATGATCGACACCCTATGCGCTGCTTCCGCGCCGGGACAATTCCCTTTCCGGACCACCCCGGGCCACCGGCTGCTCCGCTCCCTTCGCGGGCGCGGAGGACTGCGCGATGAACGCCCCCACCAGCACGATCACACCACCGGCGATCTGCGGGGCGGACAGGTGCTCGCCCAGCAGCACCCAGGCCAGGACGGTGGCGATGACCGCCTCCAGGCAGGCCACCACCCCGGCGACCTGCGGCGAGAGCCGCCGTACGGAGATCACGCCGGTGACGTACGCGACGACCGTGGCGACCAGGACGATCCAGGCCAGCAGGGCGAGCGCGGCGACGGGTGTGCCGTCCATGTGCGCGGTGCCCGTGAGCACCGACCAGTCCATGCTCCAGGGCCGGGCGACCACGGTGAGGACGGCCGCGCCGACCAGCAGCCCGTAGGCGATGACGCCGAGCGGGTCGGGCGTCTCCTCACCGGCGTCGCTGCCCTGGTCGGACAGGACGAAGTAGCCGACCTGGCAGCAGGCGGCACCGAGGGCGAGCAGCAGGCCCAGGACGTCGAAGCGCAGACCCGACCACACCTCGACGACGCAGGCGAGGCCGCCGACCGCGAGGACGACGCCGACCGCGGCGGCACGGGTCACGGGCCGCCGCTGGACGAAGCGCACCCAGCCCAGCACGAGCGCGGGCGCCAGGTACTCGATGAGCAGCGCGACCCCGACGGGGATCCGCGACAGGGCCGCGAAGTAGCAGGCCTGGACGCCGGCCACCGCCAGCAGGCCGAACCCGGCGAGCAGCCCGGGGCGCCGGCGCAGCAGGGCCCGGTGCCGCACGGCGAGCGGCAGCATCACCAGGGCCGCCCCGGCGACCCGGAGCCACACCACGTGCAGCGGGTCGAGGCCCGCCTCGATCAGCGGCTTGGCCGCGACACCGGACCCGCCGAAGGCCACCGCGGAGCCGAGCGCGAGGCTGAGCCCCACTCCCCTGCCGCGTCCGCTCGCGCTGCTGTCAGTCGTACGCACCGGCACATGATGACAGGCCCCGACAGGAGCGTCACCCCTTATGACACCTGTCTCATACCGTGGACGACCGGAGCGCGGCTGCTCAGCGGCCGGTCTCGCCGCACTCCTCCGTGGCGCCGGGCCGGTCCCCGATCAGGGGGCACACCTCGCGCGGGTCGATCCCGGCCCGCCGGACCACCTCGACCGCACGCGCCTGGGGGTCGGCCAGCAGCGCGGCCAGCAGATCGATGCCGCGGGCCTGTCCGCCCCGCGCGGCGGCCCGCTCCCGGGCCTCCTCCAGCGACGCGGACGCGAGCGGCGAGAAGCCCGTCGCTCCGGGCGCCGCGGGCAGGGCGCCCGAGTCCTCGACCCGGCCCTGCCAGCGCAGTCCGTAGCCGATGCTGCGCTGGACGAGGTAGCCGAGCAGCCGCGCGATCCGCGGCCCGTCGCCGAAGGCGGCTCGCACGGCGGGGTCGGACTCCAGCAGGGAGTGCAGCAGATGGGCCGTGTCGACCTGCCGGTCCCCGCCCCGGACCGCCCGGCGGCGGGCTCCGCCGATCACGGGGGCCAGTGCGTCACCGGGTTCGGCATCGTTGTCGGAGCGCCGGGCATCGGGCTCCCGGGCCGACTGCCGGGGGATCGGGGGTTGCGGGGATTGCACACCTCCACCCCATCACCCCCGCCCGCCCGGGTCATCCCCGGCGGGAACCATCTCCGCGTCCCACGGGGAGTGGACGCGGCCGGCCCAGATCTCCTCCTTGCGGAGGACATCAGACCGGCTCCCTCGCCTCCCGGTACGAGGGGCGGCCGGCGGAACCGGGCCCGCGGGCACACGTGCAGACGCCCGCGGAACCCTCCGGCACACACGCAGGCGCCCCCGGATTCCTCCAGGGGCGCCTGCCGCAGACCCGTCTCAGCCCTCGTCGGCGAGGATCAGGTACAGCTTCTTGCGCGCCTCGTTGATGACGCCGAGCGCCTTCTCCCGCTGCTCCTTGCTGCCGGTCTTCCAGACCTGCCCGAAGGCTTCCATCAGGCCGAACCCGGCCTGGCGGATCTCGCCGAGCGCCTCCCAGTCGACCCCGCGGGAGGCCTCCTCCCAGGGCGCCTCGGGCCCCTCGCCGGCGGCCTCCCGGCCCGCCTCGGTGAGGGAGAACAGCTTCTTGCCGCCCTCCGACTCGCTGACGATCAGGCCCTCGTCCTCCAGCAGCTGAAGGGTCGGGTAGACCGAGCCGGGGCTGGGCTTCCACGCCCCGCCGCTGCGCTCGGCGATCTCCTGGATCATCTCGTAGCCGTGCATCGGCCGGTCCTTCAGCAGGGCCAGGATCGAGGTCCGTACGTCGCCGCGCCGCGCACGGCCCCTGGGCCCGCCGCGCCCGCGCCCGCCCCAGGGGCCGGGACCGAAGCCCGGCCCGCCGGGTCCGCCCCAGCCGGGGCCTCCCGGGCCGAAGGGACCGAAGGCCGCGCGCAGCCCCTCGAACCCGCCGAGGCCGTGCCGGTGTCCACCGTGTCCGCGTCCGTGCTCGAAACCATGGGTACGCATCGCCACCACTCCATTCCATCGTTGATCTGTCGCGATGCTTCAACGATATATCGTAAACATGTATCCGACAAGACCCGCCCTCCTCTGCGTCCGGCACGCGTGCCCATCCGGAGCGGTCCGCGCATCGGGGATTGGCCTTGGCCTGCGGCTTCACCCTGGACCTAGCGTCGGGGCATGCGGATCCGAATCGTCGACGCCTTCACCGACCGGCCCTTCACCGGCAACCCGGCGGGAGTACTGCTCCTGCCCGACGCGGACGCCTTCCCGGACGACACCTGGTTGCAGGACGTGGCCCGGGAGGTCAACCACGCCGAGACGGCCTTCGCCCACCCCCTTCCCCCGGGCGGACGAGCCGACTGGGCCCTGCGGTGGTTCACCCCGGCCACCGAGGTCGCCCTGTGCGGGCACGCAACCCTCGCCACCGCCCACGTCCTGCACATCACCGGCGCCCACGAGGGCCCGGTGCGCTTCGCCACCCGCAGCGGCGTGCTCGCCGCCGCGCCGGCACCGGACGGTTCCGTGACGCTGGACTTCCCGACGGCACCGCTCACCCCCGCCGATCCGCCCGCCGGCCTCGCCGCGGCCCTGGGTGCCGAACCGCTCACCGTCCTCGACACCGGCCCGGACGTCGGCGACCTGCTGGTCGAACTCGCCGACGAGAGGACGGTCCGCGGCCTCCGTCCCGACCCGCGGGCCCTCGCCGCCCACTCCGAGCGCGGCGTCATCGCCACGGCGCGGTCCGCGGACCCGTCCCTGGGCTACGACTTCGTCTCGCGCTGCTTCTTCCCGAACGTCGGCATCGACGAGGACCCGGTGACGGGCAGCGCCCACACCGCACTGGCCCCGTTCTGGTCCGGGCGCCTCGGCCGCCCCTCCCTCACGGGCCTCCAGGCCTCACCCCGCGGCGGCCGCGTGCACACCCGGCTGCGCGACGGCCGCACCCTGCTCACCGGCCGGGCGGTCACGGTCCTCGACGGCCGTCTGCTGGCCTGAGACACCGAAGGGGCGTACGACAACCGTCGTACGCCCCTGTCGCGCCGGCCTCACGCCGTCGGCAGCCAGCCCACCTTGCCCGCCAGGAGCGCGTACCCGACGAACGCCCCGATGTCGAGCAGCGCGTGCGCCACCACCAGGGGACCGACCCGGCCCCAGCGGCGGTAGAGAAGGACGAAGACGACGCCCATGACCATGTTCCCGACGAAGCCGCCGATGCCCTGGTACAGGTGGTACGAGCCGCGCAGCACCGAACTGCCCACCAGCGCGGCCGTCGGCGTCCAGCCCAGCTGCCCCAGACGGCGCAGCAGGTAGCCGACGACGATGACCTCCTCCAGCACGGCGTTCTGGATCGCCGACAGGATCAGGACCGGGTACTTCCACCACACGTCGGGCAGTGCCTCGGGCACCACGGTGAGGTTGAAGCCGAGGCCGCGGGCCGCGAGGTAGAAGGCGATGCCCGTGCTGCCGATGACCGCGGCGACCGCCGCGCCGCGCCCGAGGTCGGGCCACGGACGCGTGCGGTCGAAGCCGAGGGTGCGCAGGCTCGCGCCCTCGCGCAGCAGGAAGTGGGCGACGAGCGCGACGGGCACCAGCGCGGTGGTGATCCCGAACAGCTGCCAGGCGAGGTCGAGCCAGGGGCGGCCGGGCGCGGCCGAGGCGTTCATGGTGGCCGCCTGGTCCTTCAGCCCGCCGGGCCGGGTGACCGACCCGATGAAGCTGATGAGCGCGGACACCCCGCTCGCCCCGAGCGACAACGCGAGGACCAGCAGCGTCTCGCTGCGCAGCATCCGCCGCGAGAGCCCCTGCCGGGGTAGGGGATCGCCCACCGGGCTCGCCTCCGCCTGCACACCCGCCTCCACTTCACCGACCTGTCGGATCAGTATGGCGGCAGCGGGACGCGGCCCGGTGGGCGCCCTCAGCCGAGCGACACCGGCTCGGGCAGTCCCACGGGCCAGCTGTGCACCGGGTCGCCCTTGTGCATCAGCTCGCGGTAGCGCCGGGTGGTGGCGGCCAGCGCGTCCTCCCGGCCGAGGCCCGCGTCGAGGGCCTGGTGGAAGGTCGCGGCCTGCCAGGTCGCCCCGTTCGTGCGGCGCCGGCAGCGCTCCTCGATCACGCCCAGGTACAGGTCGCGGTCGGCCGGTTCGACGCCCCAGGCGTCCAGGCCCGCCTCGGCGAGCGGGAGCAGCTCGTCGCGGACCAGGTTCACCGCGTCGACCTGGGTGACGCCGCCGTGGCGGCCGCGGGGCCAGGTGAAGCGGGCGTCGATGCCGTCCTTGCAGGCGGCGTCGAAGTTGGCGGCGGCCGCCTCGAACGGCAGCCGCGTCCACACCGGCCGGCTCTCCTCGGCGAGGGCCCGGACGACGCCGTAGTAGAACGCCGCGTTGGCGACGATGTCCACGACCGTCGGCCCGGCGGGCAGGACGCGGTTCTCCACGCGCAGGTGCGGAACGCCGTCGGCGACCTCGTACACCGGACGGTTCCAGCGGTAGATCGTGCCGTTGTGCAGGACGAGCTCGGCGAGCGAGGGCGCGCCGCCCCGGTCGATGACCTCGAGCGGGTCCTCGTCGTCGCAGATCGGCAGCAGCGCCGGGTAGTAGCGCAGGTTCTCCTCGAACAGGTCGTACGCGGAGGAGATCCAGCGCTCGCCGAACCAGGTGCGCGGGCGCACTCCCTGGGCCTGGAGCTCCGGCGGGCGTGTGTCCGTGGACTGCTGGAACAGCGGGGGTCGCGACTCGCGCCACAGCTCGCGGCCGAACAGGAAGGGCGAGTTGGCGCCGACGGCGATCTGCGCGGCGGCGACCGCCTGGGCCGCGTTCCACACGTCGGCGAAGCGGGACGGGGTCACCTGGAGGTGCAGCTGCACAGAGGTGCAGGCCGCCTCGGGCGCGATGGACTTGGAGGTGCACCGGAGGTGCTCCACTCCCTCGATGTCGAGGGTGAACTCCTCGCCGCGGGCGGCCACGATCTGGTCGTTGAGGAGGGTGTAGCGGTCCACGTCGGAGAGGTTCGACGAGACCAGGTCGTCACGGTCGAGAGTCGGCAGAATACCGATCATCACGATGCCGGCGTCGACCTCGGCCGCTTTCCGGTCCGCATATGCCAGTGACGTACGGAGTTCTTCCGCGAGCCGGTCGAATACCCGGCCGTCCACCCGGTGCGGGGGGATGTTGACTTCCAGGTTGAACATGGCGAGCTCGGTTTGGAAGTCGCGGCTCGCGATGCGTTCGAGGACTTGCTTGTTCAACATTTTCGGCATGCCGTCGGCACCCGCCAGATTCAGTTCGATCTCCAGCCCCATGAGGTTCTTGGGGCGGTCGAACCGCTTCTCCGCCAGGAGTCGCTCCAAGCCCGTCAGACACTGACCCAGCTTGTCGCGGTAGCGCTGGCGATCGGACAGGTCGAACCGGCCTGCCACGACCTTCTCCCCCATTGAGCGTCCCTCCTCGGATGATGCGGGCCGAGATCCGGCCGCCGGGGTCCCGGTCAGGTAAGGGATGCCCAGCGAAAGCGATCGATAACGTCCCGGGCCGTCCCGGTGACCGCTACGCTGGTCACATGTGACCGGTGGCACATTCGCCCGGCATGACGCGCACGACGGGATTCCGGTCCGGCGAACTCGTGAAAAACGCCGACGAGAATGGGCCGACCGCGCCGCGGACATGTTCCGAGGTCACCACCGGGTACCCCCGCCTGAAATCGGGATTAATCTCGCGTATCGCCGACCGAATGTACCCTTGTCCTACTCACCGGAAACGGCTAGGCGAAACACAGTCTGAACCCGTGTCGTATAAACTTCGCGAACAAGGCAGAAGGTTGGCGCCCACGGTCGATGGGTTCTGCCGTCGAGGCGATGTTCGACGGGACCCACCCCCCTCTCGTTTCCCTGACCCCGGCCCCTGCCTCTCTGACCTTTCGTGAGCTGACAGCGCCGTCCGCCCCCGCCCTCGCGCCACCGTGCCTTTGAATGAGAGGCGACCCACCATGCCGCTGCATGTCCCGCCGGCTCCCGCGCCCGCACTCCGTTCCGTCCTGGCTGCGCTCTCCTCGCCCACCGCGGTCCGGGAAGCGCGAACTCCCTCCCTGCTCCGCAGCCAGGTGCCCGGCACGCCCGAGCTCCCGCTGCCCGTGCACGTGCTGGACCGGGTCACCGCCGAGGGCGTGTCCGCGACCCGGCTGGCCGGGTGGCGGTTCCTGATCCGCTGCGGCGAGCACGCCGTCGCCGCGGCGGACACCATGCTGACGCCGGACGGCTGGACCTTCTCCCATTTCTTCGAGGGCCCGTACATCACCTCCACCGAGCTCGCCCTGCGCCAGGCCGAGGCGCTGCCCCAGCCCTACCAGCCGCGCCTGCTGTCGGTCCCCGGGCTCTACATGCTGACGCTGTGGCTGCACGAGGACTGCGCCGCCGACGGAGCCGACGGGCACCCGGCGGCCACCGACCTCCTCGTGCCGCTGGCACCCGCGCCGCCCGGCATCGCGGCCCACCGCCCGCACCGCGTCGCCGAACTGCTCCCGGTGCTGACCCACCGGGCGACCCCGACCCGCCTGCTCGGCTCACCCGCCTGAAGCCACCGCGGACCGACGTTCCCGCACCCCGTCCCGTACCCCGTCGCCGGAGACCCGGCGGCGGGGTACGGCCGTTCCACGCCCCTCGGCGACTACCCGCCCGGCCTCCGCTCCGACGAGCACGCCCCGGCTCGTACGAGCCGCACGGAGCGGGTGGCCCGACCGGACTAGCCCCATCAGGCCACGCCGAACCACCCGAAGGGACAGCGCAGTTGGGATGAACCGTCCGCGCGGGTGACGCGTCCTGAAGCGGTGAGGGGCGGTGCTGCGAAATCCCTGCGGATCGACGCCCGTGGGGCAACACTGGGTTCCGACGAACACACCGACGGGGGGCGGCCATGGACGACACTTCCAGCCGCGGAACGCAAGCGACGGCCGAGCCGGTCGACTCGGTCACCACGTCCACCACGACAGAGCGAAAGATCCCACCCATGTGCCAGCACCAGACACCGTGTCCGCCCGCCCACTCCGCCGACCGGGAATCCGCCCGCCTGGTGGCGCACCACCCGGAGCAGGGATGGAGCCTGCTGTGCAACGGCGTGGTGCTCTTCGAGGACACCGGTGAACTGCTGCCGGACGGCCGGGTCATCGCCCCGCACCGCCCGATGGCGGGCGCCAGGTGACGACGGCCGCCTGAGGACCGCCGGGCGGGGGCGACACCCCGCCCGGGACACGAGGGGCCGGCCGCGTACGTCTCGCGCACCGGCCCCGACGCGTATCCGCCGCGCGTGCCACGGGCGGACACGGGCGCGGGCGGACACCGGCGGACGTCACCCCTTGGTGGCACCGGCGGTCAGGCCGCCGACGAGCTGGCGCTCGGCGACGGAGTAGAACGCGAGTGCCGGGACCATGGCCAGCACCAGGTAGGCGAAGACCTTGGCGTACTCCGCGGAGTACTGCCCCTGGAACTGCTGGACCCCGATGGGCAGCGTCCACCACGTCGACTCGGTGAACACCAGCAGCGGCAGGAAGAAGTTGTTCCAGCTGGTGACGACCGCCAGGACGGAGACCGTGCCGAGCGCGGGCCGCGCCATGGGCAGCAGCACCCGCCAGAAGAAGCCGAGGGAGCTGCACCCGTCGAGTGTGGCGGCCTCCTCCAGCTCCCCGGGGATCTGCCGGAAGAAGCCCCGCAGGATGATGATCGTCATCGGCAGCCCGAAAGCCGCCTGCGGGAGGATCACGCCGAGCGGGTTGTCCAGCAGGTCCAGCGACCGCAGCAGCAGGAACAGCGGCAGGGCCGCCACCGCGAACGGGAACATCAGCCCCAGCGTGAACAGGGTGAACAGCACCTCCCGGCCGCGGAAGGCGAACCGCGCGAAGGAGAAGGCCGACAGCGCCGACACGGCGACGACCAGGACCGTCGTGCCCACCGCGATCAGCGTGCTGTTGCCGATCAGCCGCCAGAAGTCCCCCGAGCCGAGGATCTGGGTGTAGTTGGAGGTCACCCAGGACTCGGGCAGCCCGACGGGGTTGCGGGACAGCTCGTCGGTGGTCTTGAAGCCGGACAGCCCGGCGTAGAGCAGGGGGACGGCCATCACCGCACCCACGACGACCAGGACGAGGTGCAGCGGGAGGTTCCGTCCCTTGCGCACGGCCTGACGACTGGTCACTTTCCGTCTCCCCGCATGGTCGTGGTGGCCCCTTCCAGGTCGCGCCGGAGCACGAACCGCTGGTAGGCGAGGGCGAAGACGAGACTGATGGCGAACATGACCACGCTGATCGCGCCGGCGTAGCCGACCTGGTAGCGCTTGAAGCCGTACTGGAACATGGTCACGGCCATGGTCTCGGAGTGGTGGTCGGGGCCGCCCGCGGTGGTGACCCACACCAGGTCGAACAGCTGGATGGAGCCGATGACCGCCAGGAACACGCTGATGCGCAGGGTGGGTGCGAGCAGCGGCAGCGTGACGTTGCGGAAGCGCTGCCAGGGGCCTGCCCCGTCGATGAGCGCCGCCTCGGTCAGCTCCCGGGGGACGGCCTGGAGTCCGGCCAGGCAGAGCATCATGTGGAAGCCGAAGTACTTCCACGTCATGACCAGGAACAGGGTCGCCATCACGGTGGACTGGTCGGCGAACCACTGACCGCCCACGCCGTCCAGGCCGATCCGCCCGAGGACCTGGTCGGCGAAGCCGTCGTCCGGGGCGAAGATCATCCCGAAGAGGATGCCGGTGATCGCCTCGGACAGGACGTACGGGGCGAAGAACAGCATCCGGTAGACCGCCCGGCCGCGCATGCGCTGGTTGAGCAGCACGGCCATGGCGAGCGCGAACGGCAGCTGGACGACGAGGGTGAGCACCACCAGGACGAGGCAGCGCCACAGGTCGCCGAGGAAGACGTCGTCCTGAAGGAGCCGGGTGAAGTTCTCGCCGCCGATGTAGTCGGTGGGCATGCCGAAGCCGCCCCAGCGGAAGAACGCGACGTACAGGGCGAAGAGCATCGGCAGCAGCACGAGCCCGAGGAACAGCGCGAGGGCGGGCACCTGGAAGCCCACCGCGGTGAGCCAGTGCAGTGTGCGGCGCCGGGCCCGGCTCCCGGTCCGCGGCACGGGCGGGGGCGGGGCGCCGGGGCCGGGGCCGGTCCGTTTGTCCGGCAGGAACGTGGAGGTCATCGCCGGCTACTGCTCTTCCTTCGCGGTCCTGGTGATGGACTGGGCGACCTGGCCGGGCGACTTGGAGCCGGCGATGAGCGCGGCGACGCTGTCGTTGACCTCCTGGCCCACGGCGGGCGCGTAGGCCTGGTCGAGGTAGAGCTGGAATCCCGTGGCCGCCTTCAGCTGTGCTTGGACGGCCTTGATGTTGGGGTCGGCGATCGCCTTCTCGGCGGCCGGGACGACGGGCAGCACGCCGGTCTTCTCGACCAGCTCCAGGTCGGTGGCCTCGGAGGCGAAGAACTCCAGGAAGTCGACGGCCTCCTGCGGGGCGCCCCGGCGCAGGGCGTGGCCGCCTCCCCCGCCGAACACCTCGGTGATGGATCCCTTGCCGCCGTCGACGGCCGGGAACGGGAAGAAGCCGAGGTCCTTGCCGAGGCCCTTGCCCGCGTCGGCCTGCACGGTGGGGGCCCACTGGCCCATCAGCTCCATGGCCGCCTTGCCGTTGCCGACGGTGGCGGCCTGGCCGGTGGGCGTGGAGTAGGCGGCGCCGAGGAACCCCTTCTGGAACGGCTGGAGGGCGACGAGTTCGCCGAGGTGCTCACCCGCCTCGACGAAGGGGGCGCCGGTGAAGTCCTTGGCGTCGTAGGCCTTCTGCAACGCGCCGGCGCCGGCGGTGCGCATCGCCAGGTAGGCCCAGTAGTACATGCCGGGCCACTTCTCCTTGCCGGCCAGCGCCAGGGGCGTGATCTTCGCGTCCTTGAGCCGCTGCACGGCGTCGAGGAACGCGTCCCAGGTGGCGGGGGGCCCGTCGATGCCGGCCTCCGCGAAGTGCGCCTTGTTGTACCAGAAGCCGATCATGCCGATGTCGAACGGGATGCCGTAGAGCTTCTCGTCGATCAGGTACGGCTCCTTGGCGACGGGCAGCAGCGCCTCGCTCCACGGCTTGGTGCGGTCGGTGAGGTCCTCGACGAGCCCGGCGTCGACCTGCTGCTTGAGCACGCCGCCACCCCAGGTGTGGAAGATGTCGGGCAGCTTCCCGGACGCCGTCAGAGCCGTCATCTTCGACTTGTAGGCGTCGTTCTCCAGCTGGACGATCTTTATCTTCACCTTGGGGTGCTGCGCCTCGTACTTCTTGGCGAGCGAGGCCCAGACGCTCTTGGCGGGCTGGGTGGTGGAGATGTTCCACCACTCGATGGTGGTCGTGCCGGACGACCCTCCGTCCGAGTCCCCGCCGCATGCGGTCAGTGCCGTGGTCCCCAGCCCGGCCGCGGCGGAGGCCGCCAGGAAGCCGCGGCGGGACAGTGCCGGGTGGCCCATCATGCGCTCCTCGAAAGTTTCGATTGAGATTCAGAAAGCTGCGTTGATGCCGCACCCTAGAGACAGCGGCCAAACGGTGACAACCCCTCGTACGCGGTGAATCTTCAGACGGGATACGGACGTTGGCGCTCACGAAACATTCGGCTGCCGCTCCGAACGTTCCGCGGCGGCTCGCACGACCGCACCCGGCGCCCCTCGGGCCGTCCGGCGAGACCCGGAAGCGGACCGAGCAAGGCACCGGTCCCGCGGCCCTCTCCGCCCGCGCCGCCGCCGTAAGGTGACGGCCATGCAGTCGTACACGATCGGCCAGGCAGCACGGCTGCTCGGCGTGAGCCCCGACACCGCGCGGCGCTGGGCGGACGCCGGCCGCATCACCACTCACCGGGACGAGACCGGGCGGCGGCTCGTCGACGGACGGGACCTGGCCGCCTTCTCCGTCGCACTCGCCAGGTCCGCCACCCCCGAGGACGACGCCCCCTACACCTCGGCCCGCAACGCCTTCCCGGGCATCGTCACGGCCATCAAACTCGGGGACGTCGCCGCCCAGGTGGAGATCCAGGCCGGCCCGCACCGCCTGGTCTCCCTGCTCACCCGGGAGGCCGTGGAGGAACTGGGCCTGGAGGTCGGCATGGAGGCCACGGCCCGCGTGAAGTCGACAAACGTGCATATCGACCGGGTCTGACTTCCTCGCCCTCCCGCACATACACACCTACAGCCCCCGTCCCCATCGCTCATGCGATGCGACAGGAGACATATGCCTCGCAGATGCGCCAGTATGATCGGCGTATAGGAAGGGCCCTGCGGGCTCTTCCCCCGCAGACAGAGGGAGCGACCCCGAGATGATCCGTTCCGCGCAGAGGACCCGCCGGACACTCCAGGTCGCCGGCGGGGCCGCGGCGGTGCTGCTGGCCCTGAGCGCCTGCTCCTCCTCGGACGGGGCGCCGGGCAAGGACGCGTCCTCCTCCGGGCTGTCGGGCACGGTCACCGTCTTCGCCGCCGCCTCCCTCCAGGAGAGCTTCGAGAAGCTCGGCACCGCCTTCGAGAAGCAGCACCCGGGCACCGAGATCACCTTCAGCTTCGGGGGCAGCGACAGCCTCGCCGCGGGCATCAACAGCGGAGCCCCGGCCGACGTCTTCGCCGCCGCCAGCCCCACGACCATGGCGCTCGTGACGGACCGGAAGGGCACGGCGGGCTCCCCCGCCACCTTCGTGCGCAACCGGCTCCAGATCGCCACCCTGCCCGGCAACCCCGACAAGATCACCTCCCTGAAGGACCTCGCGAAGCCCGGCCTCAAGGTCGTCCTGTGCGACCGGACGGTCCCGTGCGGGGCGGCCGCGCAGAAGGCCCTGAAGGCGGGCGGCCTGAAGGTCACGCCCGTCTCCTACGAGCAGGACGTCAAGAGCGCGCTGACGAAGGTCGAGCTGAAGGAGGCCGACGCGGCCGTCGTCTACCGCACCGATGTGCGGGCGGCGGGTGACAAGGTGGACGGCGTGGACTTCCCCGAGTCGGCCGACGCCGTCAACGACTACCCGATCGCCCTGCTCGACGACGCCCGCAACCCCGAGACCGCCAAGGCCTTCATCGCCCTGGTGCGCTCCGCCGAGGGCCGCGAGGTGCTGTCCGGGGCCGGGTTCATCGCGCCGTGACCGGCACGCGGGAGAGCCGTCCGCACGGCACGCGTCGGCGCGGCGGCAGTCCGCGGGACCGGACCCGGACGGTACCGGTCCCCCTGCTCGTCCCCGCCGTGATCGGTCTGGCCTTTCTGCTCCTGCCACTGATCGCCCTGCTGGTGCGGGCGCCCTGGCGCAGCCTCCCCGACCAGCTGACCAGCCCGCAGGTCTGGGAGGCGCTCCGGCTCTCCCTGGTGTGCGCCACGACGGCGACGGCTCTGAGCCTCGTCGTCGGCGTGCCGCTGGCCTGGCTGCTGGCCCGCACGCGGTTCCCCGGCCGGGGCCTCGTACGGGCCCTGGTGACCCTGCCGCTGGTGCTGCCGCCGGTCGTGGGCGGTGTGGCCCTGCTGCTCGCCTTCGGGCGCAACGGCGTGGTGGGGCAGTGGCTGGACTCCTGGTTCGGGATCACCCTGCCCTTCACCACGGCGGGCGTGGTCCTGGCGGAGACCTTCGTGGCGATGCCGTTCCTCGTCATCAGCGTGGAGGGCACCCTGCGGGCCGCCGACCCCCGCTACGAGGAGGCCGCCGCCACCCTGGGCGCCTCCCGCTTCACCGCGTTCCGCCGGGTCACCCTGCCGCTGATCGCCCCGGGCATCGCGGCGGGGGCGGTCCTGGCCTGGGCCCGGGCCCTGGGCGAGTTCGGGGCGACCATCACCTTCGCGGGCAACTTCCCCGGCCGCACGCAGACCATGCCGCTGGCCGTCTACCTGGCCCTGCAGAACGACCCGGCGGCGGCGATCGCCCTCAGCCTCGTGCTGCTGGCGGTGTCCATCGCCGTGCTGGCGGCCCTGCGCGACCGGTGGATGACGGCGTCGTGACCCCCCGCACGCGCGACCGGGCGCGCTCCCCCCACCGGGCCGATCGCCGGCTGCCCGACGACGGCCCCTCCGACCTCTGGACGACACACCGATGACCGGTCCCGACGACACGTCCAGGCGCCCCCTCCAGGGGCTCGACGCCCGTCTCCTCGTCGACCGGGGCGGGTTCCGGCTGGACGTCACGCTGGCCGCCGCCCCGGGCGACGTCGTGGCCCTGCTCGGCCCGAACGGCGCCGGAAAGACGACCGCCCTGCGCGCGCTGGCGGGTCTCGTCCCCCTCACCTCCGGGCATCTGCGTCTGGACGGCACGGCGCTGGACGGCTCGCCGCCCGAGGCCCGGCCCGTGGGCGTCGTCTTCCAGGACTACCTGCTGTTCCCGCACCTGACCGCCCTGGACAACGTGGCCTTCGGCCCGCGCTGCCGGGGCGCCGGCAAGGCCGAGGCGCGAGCCCGGGCCGCCGAGTGGCTGGACCGCATGGGCCTCGCGGACCACGCCGGGGTCAAGCCCCGCCGCCTCTCCGGGGGACAGGCCCAGCGCGTGGCCCTGGCCCGGGCCCTGGCGACGGAGCCCCGCCTGCTGCTCCTGGACGAGCCGCTGGCCGCCCTCGACGCCCGGACCCGGCTGGAGGTGCGCGCCCAGCTGCGCCGGCACCTCGCCGCGTTCGAGGCCGTGGCCGTGCTGGTCACCCACGACCCATTGGACGCCATGGTGCTGGCCGACCGCCTGGTCGTCGTCGAGGACGGGGCGGTCGTCCAGGAGGGTACGCCCGCGGACATCGCCCGCCACCCCCGGACCGACTACATCGCGCGGCTCGTCGGCCTCAACCTCTACCGGGGCCGGGCCGAGGGCCACACCGTCCGGCTCTCCGCGGGCCCCGCCCTCACCACCACCGAGGAGCTGTCCGGGCCGGTCTTCGTGGCGTTCCCGCCGGGCGCGGTGACGCTGTACCGCGAGCGTCCGGCCGGCTCCAGCGCCCGCAACCTGTGGCGCTGCGAGGTCGCCGGGCTGGAGACGCACGGCGACCAGATCCGCGCCGACCTCACCGGCGAACTCCCCCTCACCGCCGACCTGACCACGGTGGCGGCGGCGGAACTCGATCTGCACCCCGGGGCACCGGTGTGGGCGGCGGTCAAGGCGACGCAGACCCACGCCTACCCGGCGTGACACCCGGACCGGCGGTCTCCCTCACCGGGTCCGTCCCGCCGGGGCGGCCGGCATCCGACATGCCGGGAGGGGCCCCGCACCCGCGGAGCCCCTCCCTGGAACCGTGTGGTCCGGCCGGCCGGATCAGTCCTCGTACGCGTCCAGCGGCGGGCACGAGCAGACCAGGTTGCGGTCGCCGTAGGCCTGGTCGATGCGGCGGACCGGCGGCCAGTACTTGTCGGCGGCCGACACCCCGGCCGGGAACACGGCCTCCTCGCGGCTGTAGGCGTGCTCCCACGCGCCGGCGAGGGCACCGGCGGTGTGCGGGGCGCCGCGCAGCGGGTTGTCCTCCGCGGGCCAGGCGCCGGAGCCGACCTTCTCGATCTCCGCGCGGATGGCGATCATCGCCTCGCAGAACCGGTCGAGCTCGGCCAGGTCCTCCGACTCGGTCGGCTCGATCATCAGCGTCCCGGCCACGGGGAACGACATCGTCGGCGCGTGGAAGCCGTAGTCGATCAGCCGCTTGGCCACGTCGTCGACGCTCACGCCGGTCGCCTTGGTCAGCGGACGCAGGTCGATGATGCACTCGTGCGCCACGAGCCCGCCGGGGCCGGTGTAGAGCACCGGGTAATGCGGCTCCAGCCGCTTGGCGATGTAGTTGGCGCTGAGCACGGCCACCTGCGTGGCGCGCTTCAGCCCCTCACCGCCCATGAGCCGGACGTAGGCCCACGAGATGGGCAGGATGCCGGCCGAGCCCCAGGGAGCCGCCGAGATGGGTCCGACGCCCGTCTCGGGACCGGCCTCGGGCTGGAGCGGGTGGTTCGGCAGGTACGGCGCGAGGTGCTCGCGCACCGCCACCGGGCCGACGCCCGGACCGCCGCCGCCGTGCGGGATGCAGAACGTCTTGTGCAGGTTCAGGTGCGAGACGTCGCCGCCGAAGTGCCCGGGCTTGGCGAGGCCGACGAGCGCGTTGAGGTTGGCCCCGTCGACGTAGACCTGGCCGCCCGCTTCGTGCACCTGCGCGCAGATGTCGGCGACGTGCTCCTCGAACACCCCGTGGGTGGACGGGTAGGTGATCATGAGCACGGCCAGCTGGTCGCGGTACTGCTCGATCTTCGCCCGCAGGTCCTCGACGTCGATCTCGCCGTCCTCGGCGGTCTTCACGACGACGACCTTCATGCCGGCCATCACGGCGCTGGCCGCGTTGGTGCCGTGCGCGGACGACGGGATCAGGCAGATGGTGCGCTGCTCGTCGCCGTTGGCGCGGTGGTAGCCGCGGACGGCGAGCAGACCGGCCAGCTCGCCCTGCGAACCGGCGTTGGGCTGCAGGGAGACCTTGTCGTAGCCGGTGACCTCGGCGAGGCGGTCCTCGAGCTCGTGGATCAGGGTGAGGTACCCCGCGGCCTGCTCGGCGGGAGCGAAGGGGTGCAGCTGCCCGAACTCGGGCCAGGTGACCGGCTCCATCTCCGTGGTCGCGTTGAGCTTCATGGTGCAGGAGCCCAGCGGGATCATGCCGCGGTCGAGCGCGTAGTCCCGGTCGGCCAGCTTGCGCAGGTAGCGCAGCATGGCCGTCTCGGAGCGGTGCTGGTGGAAGACGGGGTGGGTCAGGTAGTCGTCGGTGCGCAGCACGGCGGCCGGGAGGACGTCCTCGGCGGCGGCGTCCAGGGTCTCCACACTGCCCTCGACGCCGAAGGCCGCCCACACGGCGCGCAGCTGGGCGCGGGTGGTGGTCTCGTCGCAGGCGACGGAGACGTGGTCGGCGTCGACGAGGCGCAGGTTGACCCCGTTGTCCCGGGCGGCGGCCACGACGTCGGCGGCCCGGCCGGCGACCCGCGCGGTCACGGTGTCGAAGTAGGAGCCGTGCACGACCTCGACGCCGCCGTCCGCGAGCCCGGCGGCGAGGACGGTGGCGTAGCGGTGGGTGCGCTGCGCGATGCCCTTGAGGCCGTCGGGGCCGTGGTAGACGGCGTACATGCCGGCCATGACGGCGAGCAGCACCTGCGCGGTGCAGATGTTGCTGGTGGCCTTCTCCCGGCGGATGTGCTGCTCACGGGTCTGCAGCGCCAGCCGGTAGGCCCGGTTCCCGTCGACGTCGACGGACACGCCGACGAGCCGCCCGGGCAGGCTGCGCGCCATCTTGTCCTGGACGGCCATGTAGCCGGCGTGCGGACCGCCGAAGCCCATGGGGACGCCGAAGCGCTGCGTCGTGCCGACCGCGATGTCCGCACCGAGCTCGCCCGGGGACTTCAGCAGCGTCAGCGCGAGCAGGTCGGCGGCGACGGTGACGAGGGCCCCGAGCTCGTGCGCCTGGTCGATGACGGGCTTGATGTCCCGCACGGCTCCGGAGGCACCCGGGTACTGGATCAGTACGCCGTTGATCTCGCGTTCGGCGATCTCGGCGGGGATGCCGTCACCGAGGTCGGCCACGACGACCTCGACCCCGGCCGGTTCGGCCCGGGTCTCGATGACCGCGATGGTCTGCGGCAGCGCGTCCGCGTCGACCAGGAACAGGCCCTTCTTGTTCTTGCCCAGGCGCCGCGACAGGGCCATGGCCTCGGCGGCCGCGGTGCCCTCGTCGAGCAGCGAGGCGCCCGAGGTCGGCAGTCCGGTCAGGTCGGCGACCATGGTCTGGAAGTTCAGCAGCGCCTCGAGCCGGCCCTGCGAGATCTCCGGCTGGTACGGCGTGTAGGCCGTGTACCAGGACGGGTTCTCCATGACGTTGCGCAGCACGACGGGCGGCGTGTGGGTGCCGTAGTAGCCCAGGCCGATCATCGAACCGAGGACCTGGTTGCGGTCGGCGAGGGAACGCAGCTCGGCGATCACCTCGGCCTCGCTGCGGGCGCCCGGCAGGTCCAGCGCCTCGGCGCTCTTGATCACGGCCGGGACCGCGGCGGCCGTCAGCTCGTCCAGTGAGCCGTAGCCGACGTGGGCCAGCATCTTGGCACAGGCCTCGTGGTCGGGCCCGATGTGACGCTGCTCGAAGGGAACTGCCTCTTCGAGCTCGGAGAGCGGAATGCGGTGGGCGGTCATTGCGGAGGCCTCCTGGTCTGACGCGACCTGCGAGGGGCACCACGGCGCGGGTACCCGGACGGCCTCCCCCTCTGTCATCTCAACCTGAGAGCTTCACCGGATCGCCCGAAGGCGTCCGGCTTTCACCGTCGGTGAGAGCGGAAGCCGTCGACACCCGCCCTGCTTTCCAGAGTGACCTCGTCCGTGCGGTACGTGTGCCTGAGAGATTCCGGGGAGGATTTGCTCCTTCGGCGCCTCCGATGGTGTCTGGAGGACTCTCCCGCACGGGGTCAGCAGCCGCTGTCAGCGTACCAGCGAGGTCAACGCACGAGCCTTCGAGTGGCCGCATCCCCGCTTGTACCGTTTTGTTAGGTCTACAGGTGACTTGCGACCATGTGGAGGGCCCGTGCGTACCGACATCGATCCGCGCAGTCTGATCGGCCGCAAGGCGTTCGACCGCAACGGCACCAGGATCGGCACCATCGACGAGGTGTACCTCGACGACGCCACGGGCGAGCCGGAGTGGGCGGCGATACGCACCGGTCTGTTCAGCAGGGACGCGTTCGTCCCGCTCGAGCCCAGCGAGCTGATCGAGGGCGCGCTGCACGTGCCCTTCGAACGCGCCCTCATCAAGGACGCCCCCGACTTCGGCGTGGGCCGCCACCTCTCCCCGGAGCAGGAACTCCAGCTTTACCACCACTACGGTCTGGACATCGCCGCCCCGCCCCCGCTCCCGGACCGCGACTTCGGCAGGCTGGCGGGCACGGACGAGACGAAGGCCTGAGCAGCGCCCGGCCCGGGCAGCGCCCCCGGGCCCGCCGCCCTACGCCCGCACGGCCCCGGACGGCCGGTCCTCCGGCCCGGCAGCCGCACAGCCCTCCCCCGCGGCCGCTCCACCGCACTCCTCGCCGTCCCGCACCGGCGCGGCCCCGCCACCCTCAAGTCCGCATAACACCAGCGGCAGCGGATCCGCCGGCTCCAGCAGGGGGTCGTCGACACGGAAGGTGCGCACCCGCCCCGGCCCCGAGGCGGGCGTCTCGAACCGGACGGTGACCCGCCCCAGGCCGCTGCCCTGCACCCACCCGTGCCCGAACTCGGCGTGACGCACGTCGTGCCCGGCGGGCCAGCGCCGCTCGGCGGGCGACGGCGGCTGCTCCTCGACCGGTACGGCGGCACGCTCCTCGGCCGGTCCGTCCGTCTCCGCCCGCTCCCCGGCCGCCTGCGCGAACAGGTCCTCCTGCGTGTAGTCGGCGAGACCGGTGACGCCCACTCCGAGCAGCCGCACTCCGCCCGTGGTGTCGACGGAGTCCAGCAGCCGGGCCGCCGCCTCCCTGACCACCGCCGGGTCGTCCGTGGGGCCGCGCAGCGTCTCGGAGCGGGTGAGGGTCGAGAAGTCGTAGCGCCGCACCTTCAGCACGATGGTCCGTCCCGACAGCCCGGCTCCCCGCAGTCTGCGCACGCACCGGTCGGCGAGCCGCTGCACCTCCAGGCCCACCCGGGTCCGATCGTGGATGTCCACGTCGTAGGTGTCCTCCACGGACACCGACTTGGCCTCCCGCTCGGCGACCACGGGCCGGTCGTCCCGGGCGAGGGCCATGGCGTACAGGCCGTGCCCATGGGCCTTCCCCAGCAGCCGGACCAGTTCGTCCTCACCCGCCTCGACGATCTCCCCGACCGTGGTGATGCCGGCCCGCCGCAGGTGGTCGCCCGTCGCCGGGCCCACCCCCGGCAGGATCCGCACGGACATCGGGCCGAGCATCGCCCGCTCGGTCCCCGGCTCGATCACCACCAGGCCGTCCGGCTTGGCCTGCTCGGAGGCGATCTTCGCGAGCATCTTGGAGGCGGCCAGCCCCACCGACCCGGTGAGGCCCGTGGCGGCGCGGATGTCGGCCCGCAGCTGCGCCCCGACCAGCCGCGCGGAGCGCTCGTCCCAGGCCCTTCCCCCGGCCTCCAGATCGACGAACGCCTCGTCCAGACTCAGGGGCTCCACGAGCGGCGACAGGGCCCGCAGCAGCTCCATGACCCGCTCGCTGATGGAGCGGTAGAGCATGAAGCGCGGCACGAGATAGGCGGCGTGGGGCGCCAGCCGCCGGGCCTGCCCCATGGGCATCGCCGAATGCACCCCGAAGACCCGGGCCTCGTACGAGGCGGTCGCCACGACGCCCCGGGGTCCCAGCCCGCCCACGACCACGGCCTTCCCGCGCAGACTCGGTTTGGAGGCCTGCTCCACCGAGGCGAAGAAGGCATCCATGTCGAGATGCAGGATCGTGGGCGCGGTTCTCACATCTCCGATGCTGCCCTACCGCACTGACATTGCCCTGCCCAGGCGCCCCGGGGGCCCGGGACCGCTCAGACCGCGCGGTTGCGCCGCCGGGCCAGCTCGTCCGCCGGGTTGGAGCCGATGAGCGTCTCCCCGGTGTCGACGCGCTCCCCGTGCAGCTGGGACAGGGCGCTCTCCACGTCCCGCCACACGACGCCCACGGCGATCCCGAAGACCCCCTGGCCCCCTTGCAGCAGCGCGTGGACCTCGTCGGGGGAGGTGCACTCGTAGACCGTGGCGCCGTCGCTCATCAGCGTCATCCGCTCCAGGTCGCTGAACCCGCGCTCCCTGAGGTGCTGCACCGCCGTGCGGATGTTCTGCAGCGAGACCCCGGTGTCGAGGAACCGCTTGACGATCTTCAGGACGACCACGTCCCGGAAGCTGTACAGCCGCTGCGTCCCCGACCCGTACGCGGGGCGCACACTCGGCTCCACGAGCCCCGTGCGGGCCCAGTAGTCCAGTTGCCGGTAGGTGATGCCGGCCGCCGCGCAGGCCGTGGGGCCGCGGTAACCGATCTGCTCGGACGCCATGGACGTCGTCCCTCCGCTGCTCGGCACCGCCACGGGTCGCTGCGCAGCGTGGTCGGCCGCACTGTCGGGCTGGGGACACGCCCCGCTCGCGCGGAGCCGTGAGCCGGGGGGAGGGTACGGACCGCTCGCCCTGAGACTGCGCTCGGGGCCGCCCCCGGCCGTACCGCCGCCGCTGCTTCTCACGCCGACCTCCGTCCTTGACCTGCCTTCTCGACGGTAGGCAGTCACCCGGGGTGCGTCAACGATCGCCACACTCGCCACGCCGAGTGATAATCACCCTGAGAGTGGTTTCCCGTGCCCCTCCGCGGGGAAAGGCTAGCCGAATGCCCTCGCGGCGACCGGTATGACGCTCTCACACGCCTCCGGCACATGCGGGCATTTCGCCCGCCGCGCACAGCTGTGCGGATCAGCCTCCGGAAGCCTCACTGGCTGCTGCTGCCGAAGTCCTCCGGGGAGATCTGGTCGAGGAACTCGCGGAACTTCTCGACCTCGTCCTCCTGCTCGTCCGGGATCGCGATGCCGGCGTCGTCGAGCACCGTGTCACTGCCGTAGATCGGCGTGCCCGTGCGCAGCGCGAGCGCTATGGCGTCGGAGGGGCGGGCACTCACCTCGACACCGCTGGCGAAGACCAGCTCCGCGTAGAAGACGCCCTCACGCAGGTCCGTGATGCGCACTTCCGTGAGCTCCTGGCCGACGGCCTCCAGCACGTCCTTGAACAGGTCGTGGGTCAGCGGTCGCGCCGGAGCCATGCCCTGCTGGGCGAAGGCGATCGCCGTCGCCTCCCCCGGTCCGATCCAGATGGGGAGGTAACGGTCGCCTCCCACTTCACGCAGCAGCACGATCGGTTGGTTGGAGGGCATTTCCACCCGGACACCTACGACATCGAGCTCGTTCACACAGCAACCCTAGGCCGTGCCCGGGATGTTTGGGTAGTCGGGCCCGGATCGGGCGCCCTGTCCCGGCCCCGGCGCCCCGCCCGTCAGGGCTGCCGCACGCCGAGCGCCGTCCGTACCAGAGCGGCGTGCAGCTTCACCGTGAGTCCCGCCAGCTCCTTCGTCCGGGCTTCCGCGTGCGCCCTGGTCTGCGGGTTGCGGTGCCGCCTCAGCGGGGCCACCACCTGGTCCACGAGCCCTGCCTCACGGTCGGCGGCGGCCTTCATCGCCCGCAGGTGCCGGGGCTCGATCCCGAACCGCCCCAGCTCTCCGACCAGCTCCGCGACCGTCACTGCCTCGGCGTCGAAGGTCCCGTCCTCCAGTGGAGTGAGCAGCCCGTAGGACTCCCACTCCTGGAGCTCCTGCTCCTCGATGCCGGCGGCGGCGAGCAGCTCGGCACGCCCGATCCGGGCCGCCGTCGGCCCCTCGGGCGTCTCGGGTACCGCCTCCCCGTCGCGCTGACGGCCCACGACGGGCAGCTGGACGGCCTCACCCCGCTCCATGGCCTCCAGGTGCTCCCGGATGACCTTCAGGGGCAGGTAGTGGTCGCGCTGCATCCTCAGGACGTGCCCGAGGCGCTCCACGTCCCGGGCGCTGAACTTGCGGTACCCCGAGGGGGTCCGCTGCGGTTCGATGAGGCCCTCCGACTCCAGGAAGCGGATCTTGGAGACGGTGACCTCGGGGAACTCGTCGCGCAGCACGGTCAGCACCGTGCCGATGCTCATCAGCCCACCACTGTCCGTGGCGGCGGCGCCGTGTCCGGCACCGCCGCTCGGTGTTCGACGCATGGACCTTCCCTGACGGACGGACCTTCACCGGTCCCGGGAGCGGCAGCGGGCTCAGTAGCCCCGCTGGCTCGCGTAGAAGACCAGCCGGTACTTGCCGATCTGCACCTCGTCGCCGTTGTTCAGGGCGACCTGGTCGATCCGCTCGCGGTTGACGTAGGTGCCGTTGAGGCTGCCGACGTCGGCCACCGTGAACGAGCCGTCCTGGGCGCGGCGGAACTCCACGTGCCGCCGGGAGACGGTCACGTCGTCCAGGAAGATGTCGCTCTGCGGGTGCCGCCCGGCCGTCGTCAGATCGCCGTCCAGCAGGAAGCGGCTGCCCGAGTTCGGCCCGCGGCGCACGACCAGGAGCGCGGAGCCCAGCGGCAGCGCGTCCACCGCCGCCTGCGCCTCGGGCGACAGCGTCGGCATCGGCGTCTGGCCGGTGGTCTCGCTGTCGTAGGCCTCGAGGCCGGAGATGGAGATCGTGGACGTCGTCTCGGACGGGCGCTCGGGTACCGCGCCCGCCCGCAGCGGCGCACCGCAGTTCGAGCAGAAGCGGCTGTTCTCCGCGTTGCGGTTGCCGCAGCGCGTACACACCAGGGCCGACATGGGATCCTCCTGCCGCGGCTGCTCACCCGGAGCGTGGGACGCGTACGGGTCGGAGAACCCACCCGCACCTGAGGCTGACGGCTGGCCGAAACCTATTCCGCCGGACCGCGCAGGGTCAACCGACGGCGCGCCCTGGCCACCCGGGACATCGCCGCCCTGGCCGCCGACCTGGTCCCGGAACAGCGGCCGCTGACCCTCCGCGTCAGGCTGTGCGCGATGGCGGGCGGTCGCGTTGTCGCTGCCCTCTCGCGCGCTCTTGCCGAACAACTTCGCAAACAACTTCACGGGCGATTCCCCTTGACCGAAACAGACCCGCCCGTGGGGCAGGACGAACCCTGACTGAACACTCTGGCCGACCCGGACATCCTGACAACGTCCGTCTGCACCAGACAGTTTCCACCACGCACCACCCAATCGGTGCGTCGACCCCCCGCAACCTCATGCCCTCGCCGGACGACGCCCATGCGCCTCCGGCTCACCGCGAGGACGACCGAGCGTAGTCAGGCCGCTTCGCCGCCCGCAAGGCGTCCACGACCACGTCGGTCGACCGCTCGATCGTGACGGTGGCCTGTTCCTTCTCGAGAGTCTGCACCACGCCTCCGGGGATGTTGAGCGCCGGCTCCAGGTCCTGCGGCTTGCCGATGACAAGGAAACGATAGGGCGCGTTGATCTTGTTCCCGTCGACGCTCACTCCCTTGCCCGAGTCGCTGAGGTAGGTGCCGGCGACGACCCGATGGCCGTTCACCTGGATCGCCTCCGCCCCGGCGGCGCGCAGCTCCTGCACCGCGTCGAGCAGCATGTCCGCCTCGACCGTCCCCTTCGCGTCCTGGATCGTCATGGTGATGCCGGGCCCCTGCGCGGCCACCGTGCCCGCCAGGATGCCGAGTTGCCGCTCCTTCTCGACCGTCTGCCTACGGGCCTCCTCGGCCTGGTCGGAGCTGTTCTCCAGCTCGTCGCGCTGCTTCTCGAGGCCCTGCTTCTCGTCTTCAAGACGCTGGGTGCGGTCATCCAGTTCATCGAGGATGCGGACAAGATCTTCCTGACGCGCGCCGCGCAGGGCACTGTCGCTGTCGCTGTTCGAGGCCACCTGCACGGCGAGCCCGAAACCGAGGCCGAACAGCAGCAGCGCGACGATCAGTTGCGCCCGGCTGAGCCGCGGCGGCCACAGCCCCTGCACCAGCCGCTGCCGGCCCGTCAGCCCCGACCCGGCGGCGGCCTGCGGCTGCGGCACCGGTCCGGACTCCGGTGCGCCGTGCGGCGCGGCAGACGTCTCGGACCCGTCCGCGGCAGCGGTCACCTCCTGCGGCAGCTCGCGCCGCAGTCCGTTGCCGGCAGTCTCGCCGTCGTGCTGCTCACCGCGCGCTTGGCGGTGCTTCTCGGTGTGCTGGTCGTCCTGCTCGCTCATCGGCCTCACGCCCGGAACACGTGCCGGCGGATCGCCGCGGCGTTGGAGAAGATGCGGATGCCGAGGACGACCACCACACCGGTGGACAGCTGGGCTCCCACACCCAGCTTGTCGCCCAGGAAGACGATCAGCGCGGCCACGACCACGTTCGACAGGAACGACACGACGAAGACCTTGTCGTCGAAGATGCCGTCGAGCATCGCCCGCAGGCCCCCGAAGACGGCGTCGAGCGCCGCCACGACGGCGATCGGCAGATAAGGCTCGACCACCGCCGGAACCTCAGGCCGGACCAACAGGCCGGCCACGACTCCCACGACGAGGCCCAGTACGGCGATCACGATGTGCCCTTCCCGCTCTTCTCGGTGCTCGGCTGTGCGGTACGCACGGTCACGCTCGGTGCGGCAGGCAGCCGGAGGTCGTCCTCCGCGGAGATGCCTGTCCGGATGCCGTAGCTCTCCTGCAGCACGTTCAGGTAGATCCCGTCCGCGCTGTTCTGGAACCGCGTGCTGAGCCGCTGCCCGTCCCCCACCGCCAGCACCGTGTACGGCGGCACCAGCGGTTTGTTGTCGACCAGTATGGCGTCCCCGGCGGCCCTGATCGCCGACAGTGCCGTCAGCCGCTGCCCGTTGATGGAGATCGCCTCGGCGCCCGACTCCCACAGCCCGTTGACCACACGCTGCATGTCCCGGTCGCGCACCCGGCCCGTGTCGGAGAACCCGGATGTCCCACGGGGATCGCCGTCGCCGCCCGTGCCGGCTTCCTTGGCGTCGTTCACCACGAGCTTCACACCGGGACCGTGCACCGCGACGGCGCCGGACAGGATGCCCACCAGGTCGGATTCGGCGCCGCCGCTGTGCTTCAGCGCCTCGCGCTGCCGCGCGCTCACGTCCGCGCGCAGCTCGTCGACGGCGTCCTCCAGCTCGTCGGCCGCCTCGGTCTCCCGGTCGATGCGGTCGACCAGTTCCTCGCGCTCCTTGGCCACCACCGGGGCTGCCACCCGCGCCTGGGCGGCGCCGACGGTCACGACCAGTGCCGCGAGCACCAGACCCGCCGCCAGGCCGAGCTTGGCACGCAGGGTCTTCGGCATGCCGCCGTCGCCGGCGGCCTTCTTGCGCGCCGCGGCCTCGGCGTAGCCGTCATCGAGGCTGTGGTCCATGACGTTGGTGAGCAACGACATGGAAGCGTCCGGGCGCCGCGGCCGCGCTGGTGTGCTCCGAATGGGGGGTTGCTGCGGCATGCCGCACATCGTCGCACGTCGCGGCCACTACCACCGAACGGCCCCACCGGCGTGCCGGACAGGCCCCGTTGAGGGCACTTGTCCGGCACGCCCGCGTGCGGGCCGTTCCATCCGCCGGTCAGCGACCGGCGCTGTCCACCACCGCGGCCCACTCGTCGAGCAGCGCCTGCGCGGAGGCGTCGTCCGGGCCCTCGGCCCACAGGTGGGTGACGGCCTCTGCCGGGTCGGGCAGCACCATCACCCAGCGGCCGTCGGTCTCCACCACGCGCACCCCGTCCGTGGTGTCCACGAACCGGTCCCCGGCCGCCTCGACGACCCGGCGCATCACCAGGCCCTTGACGGCCCACGGGGTGGCCAGGTCCCGCTTCAGGACGTGCGCCCGCGGGATCCGGGCGTCGATCTGGCTCAGCGTGAGCTGCGTCCGCGCCACCAGTCCGATGAGCCGCACGAAGGCCGCCGTGGCGTCGTACACGCTGCTGAACTCGGGGACGATGAAGCCGCCCTTGCCGTCGCCGCCGAAGATGGTGCCTTCCTCGCCGCCGACCCGCGTGAGGTCGTCGGGGGACGTCGTCGTCCACTCGACCTGCGTGCCGTGGTAAGCGGCCACCTGCTCGGCGATCCGGGTCGTGGTGACCGGGAGCGCGACCCGGCCGCTGCGCCGCTCGGCGGCGACCAGGTCCAGCATCACCAGCAGGGCGCGGTCGTCCTCGATGATGCGGCCCTTCTCGTCGACGAGCGACAGCCGCTCGCCGACCGGGTCGAACCGCACGCCGAACGCGGCACCCGAGGACGCCACGATCTCCCCGAGCCGGACCATGCCCGAGCGCCGGATGTCGGCCGTCTCGGTCGGCCTGGCCTCGTCGAGACCGGGGTTGATCGTCAGCGAGTCGACACCGAGCTTGCCGAGCAGGCTCGGCAGCACGAGGCCGGCGCTTCCGTTGGACGCGTCCACGACGACCTTGAGCCCGGACTCCGCGATCCCGGTCGTGTCGACGTTGCGCAGCAGAGACCCGGTGTACGAGTCGAAGACGCTGGACGGGAAGTGCAGGTCACCGATCTCGCCGGGGAAGGCACGCCGGTACTCCTGGCGCGCGAACACCCGGTCCAGCTTGCGCTGGCTGCCCTGGGAGAGGTCGGCGCCCTGGCTGTCGAAGAACATGATGTCGACGGAGTCCGGCACCCCGGGCGTGGTGCGGATCATGATGCCGCCCGCGCTGCCCCGCGCCGTCTGCTGCCGCGCCACCGGCAGCGGCACGTTCTCCAGGTCCCGTACGTCGATGGCGCTGGCCTGCAGCGCGGAGATCACCGCTCGCTTCAGCGCGCGGGCACCACGGGAGTGGTCGCGCGCGGTCGTGACGGTCGAGCCCTTCTTCAGGGTCGTCGCGTAGGCGCCCGCGAGCCGCACGGCGAGCTCGGGCGTGATCTCCACGTTGAGGATGCCGGACACTCCGCGGGCACCGAACAGGTGCGCCTGGCCGCGGGACTCCCAGATGACCGAGGTGTTGACGAAGGCACCGGCCTCGATGGTCTTGAACGGGTAGACCCGCACATTGCCCTGGACGATCGATTCCTCACCGATCAGGCACTCGTCACCGATGACCGCCCCGTCCTCGATCCGCGCCGCGCGCATGATGTCGGTGTTCTTGCCGATCACGCAGCCGCGCAGATTGCTGTGGGGCCCCACGTACACGTTGTCGTGCACGACGGCCTTGTGGAGGAACGCGCCGCTCTTGACGACGACGTTGGAGCCCACGACGGTGTGCTCCCTGACCTCGGCCCCCGCCTCGACCTTGGCGTAGTCACCGATGTAGGCGGGCCCGCGGAGCACGGCGTCGGGGTGGACCTCGGCCCCCTCGGCGACCCAGACGCCCGGGGAGATCTCGAACCCGTCGATGTCGACGTCGACCTTGCCCTCCAGGACGTCGGCCTGCGCCTTGACGTAGCTCTCGTGCGTGCCGACGTCCTCCCAGTAGCCCTCGGCGACGTAGCCGTAGATCGGCTTGCCTTCCTTCATCAGCTGCGGGAAGACGTCGCCGGACCAGTCGACGGGCACGTCGGGGTCGACGTAGTCGAAGACCTCGGGCTCCATCACGTAGATGCCGGTGTTCACCGTGTCGGAGAAGACCTGGCCCCAGGTGGGCTTCTCGAGGAAGCGCTCCACCTTGCCTTCTTCGTCGACGATGGTGATGCCGAATTCCAGGGGGTTGGGCACACGCGTCAGGCAGACGGTGACCAGCGCACCCTTTTCCTTGTGGAAATTGATGAGCTCGGTGAGGTCGAAATCGGTGAGCGCATCGCCGGAGATGACGAGGAAGGCGTCGTCCTTCAGCGCCTCTTCAGCGTTCTTGACGCTTCCGGCGGTGCCGAGGGGCTTCTCCTCGTTGGCATAGGTGAGCTCCATGCCCAGCTCTTCGCCGTCACCGAAGTAGTTCTTGACGAGCGAGGCCAGGAACTGGACGGTGACGACTGTTTCATTGAGCCCATGCCTTTTGAGCAGCCGCAGCACGTGCTCCATGATCGGGCGGTTGGCCACAGGCAGGAGCGGCTTGGGCATGCTCGAGGTCATGGGACGAAGGCGCGTGCCTTCGCCACCGGCCATCACGACGGCCTTCATGTCGGAAGCGTCCTCCTCGCAGAGACGGGTCCAGCCGACCTCCCCCGCCAGGATCGTCCCGCGCTTTTCCAGCGCGGGCCATCGCGACCGTGCTACCGGAGCAATCAGCGGGGTTCAATCGGCCATGGTGTCCGCACGGACCAGGCGGCGGACTTGTACTACGTAGAGCACTCCTGCCCACCAATAGAGGGTTGTACCCCATCCGGCGAACGCCCATCCGAAAATCGCAGCCAGTGACGAGATCCAGCCACTTCCGTCACTGAGCAGGAGCAGCGGGAAGGCATACATCAGGTTGAACGTGGCGGCCTTGCCCAGGAAGTTCACCTGGGGCGGCGGATAGCCGTGCCGGCGCAGGATGCCCACCATGACGAGCAGCAGCAGCTCGCGCGCCAGCAGGACGGCGGTCAGCCACAGCGGCAGGATCTCGCGCCAGGTGAGGCCCACCAGCGTCGACAGGATGTAGAGCCGGTCGGCCGCGGGGTCGAGGAGCCGGCCCAGGCTGCTGATCTGGTTCCAGTGCCGCGCGAGCTTGCCGTCCAGGTAGTCGCTGACACCGCTCAGAGCGAGCACCAGGAGGGCCCAGCCGTCGCTCTTCGGCCCACCGAACTCGGGGCGCAGGATCAGCCACAGGAAGACGGGAACGCCGACGAGACGCGCCATGCTGAGGATGTTCGGGATGGTGAGCACACGGTCCGTCTGGACGCGAGTCTCCTGAACCTCCACCCGGGGGCCTCCTGTGGGAAACGTGCCAACGATGCACCCTGACCCTACCTCAACGCAAAAAAGCTCCGGCTCTCGGGCTATTAACCCGAGAGCCGGAGCTCAAGAATTGTTCGGCGGCGTCCTACTCTCCCACAGGGTCCCCCCTGCAGTACCATCGGCGCTGTAAGGCTTAGCTTCCGGGTTCGGAATGTAACCGGGCGTTTCCCCTACGCTATAACCACCGAAACACTATGAAACTGTCAGCCGCACCACGCGTGGCAGCATGGGGCTGTTCGTGGTTTCAGAACCAACACAGTGGACGCGAGCAACTGAGGACAAGCCCTCGGCCTATTAGTACCGGTCAACTCCACACGTT
>NZ_JBIRHH010000004.1:0-429236 GCF_044328425.1 Streptomyces sp. NPDC017943
TTTCCGATCCGATTTCCTCGGTGCTTTCCAGGTTTCCGCTCTCGCGGTTTCCTTTCCGGCGGTTCCGACTCTATCAGATCCTTTCGGGCCTGATTGCCAGTCAGAGGGGCTTGTCCTCGCGGCTGTTGGGCCGTTCCGACGAGTGAGACTTTAGCGGATTCCCCGGCTCCCGACCTAATCGGGGGCCCGCGTCCTTTCGAACATGGATTCCTCATTCCGCGAATACGCGCACCGAAGAAAACGAGGACAGAGATCTGCCCGTCGAGTAGTGGTGGGTACCTGCGGAGTGGCTGCCCGGGGACCGACCGGAGTCGGCTCTCACGTCGGGCAACTCGGAGAACACTACGGAGGGGGTTAGGGCGTGTCAAGTGCCGGGTGGACCGGGGCCCTGGGGCGTACCGTGGAGCGCATGACCACGCGTACGTGTCACCAGTCCTGGTGGGCCGCCTGACGGCGGCCGCGCTCACGTACGCACTCGACGGCCGCCGCTTCGGCGGCCGTTTCTGTTTCTCCCTCCGCTACTCCCGAGGGGCGGCCGGGCCGGGGCGGTGGTCCCGGACCGGAAGGTGGAACAGAGATGACGCGGGTCTTCAGCGGGGTCAAGCCGACGGGGCATCTGACGCTGGGGAACTACCTGGGAGCGATGCGGCGGTGGGCCGCTGTCGACCAGCACGAGGCGGACGCCTTGTTCTGCGTGGTCGATCTGCACGCCCTGACCGTGGACCACGATCCCGCGCGGGTGCGCCGGCTCAGCCGGCAGGCCGCGAGCCTGCTGCTGGCGACCGGGCTCGATCCCGAACTGTGCACGGTCTTCGTGCAGAGCCATGTGGACGAGCACGCCCGGCTGTCGTACGTGCTGGAGTGCGTGGCCACCGACGGGGAGATGCGGCGGATGATCCAGTACAAGGAGAAGGCCGCCCGGGAGCAGCGGCGGGGTGGGAGCGTGCGGCTGTCGCTGCTGACGTATCCCGTGCTGATGGCGGCGGACATCCTGGCGTACGGGGCCGGTGAGGTGCCGGTCGGGGACGATCAGCGCCAGCACGTGGAGCTGGCCAGGGACCTGGCGGTGCGGTTCAACCAGCGGTACGGGCACACCTTCGTCGTGCCGCGGGCCACCCGGCCCGAGGTGGCGGCGCGGGTGATGAATCTGCAGGACCCCACGTCGAAGATGGGCAAGAGCGACGACGTGGGGCCGGGGATCGTCTATCTGCTCGACGAGCCGGACGTGGTCCGCAGGAAGGTCATGCGGGCCGTGACCGACAGCGGGCGGGAGGTCGTGTACGACCGGGAGGCCCGGCCGGGGCTCGCCAACCTGCTGGAGATCCTCGCCGCGTGCACGGGTGCGGATCCCGAGGACCTGAGTGGCGCGTACGCGTCCTACGGGGATCTGAAGAGGGACACGGCCGAGGCCGTGGTCGAGGTGCTGCGGCCCGTGCAGGAGAGGCACAAGGAGCTGTGTGCCGATCCGGGCCAGGTGGAGGCCGTGCTGCGGGCCGGGGCCGAGCGCGCTCGGGGGATGGCCCGGCCGACGGTGGACGCGGCGTACCGCGCGATCGGGCTGCTGGCTCCTGTGGTGGAGGGCGCGGGGACGCGGGCCGGGGCCGGCGTGTGAGGTGAGGGTGCCGGTGGGGGCGGTGTGTGTGCGGCCGCCCCCGCGGGTTCAGTTGCTGTTGCCGGAGGCCAGGGCGCGGCTGCGGTCGCGAGCGGCTTCGAGGGCGGCGATGAGGGCGGCCCGGACGCCGTGGTTCTCGAGTTCGCGGATGGCGTTGATCGTCGTGCCCGCGGGGGACGTGACGTTCTCGCGGAGCTTGACCGGGTGCTCGCCGCTGTCGCGGAGCATGGTCGCGGCGCCGATGGCGGACTGGACGATCAGGTCGTGCGCCTTGTCGCGGGGCAGGCCGAGCAGGATGCCGGCGTCGGTCATGGCTTCGACCAGGTAGAAGAAGTACGCCGGGCCGGAGCCGGAGAGGGCGGTGCAGGCGTCCTGCTGGGACTCGGGTACGCGGAGGGTCTTGCCGACGGCGCCGAAGAGCTCCTCGGTGTGGGCGAGGTGGTCGGCGGTGGCGTGCGTGCCGGCGGAGATGACGGACATCGCCTCGTCGACCAGGGCCGGGGTGTTCGTCATGACGCGGACCACCGGGGTGCCGGGGGCGAGGCGCTCCTCGAAGTAGGCCGTGGGGATGCCGGCGGCGCCGCTGATGACCAGGCGGTCGGCGGGGACGTGCGGCGCGAGCTCGTCGAGGAGGGTGCCCATGTCCTGCGGCTTGACCGTGAGGATGAGGGTGTCGGCGGTCTTGGCGGCCTCGGCGTTGGTGACCGGGGTGACGCCGTAGCGGGTGCGGAGTTCCTCCGCCCGTTCCCGGCGGCGGGCGGTGACCAGGAGGTCGGCCGGGGTCCAGCCGGCCCGGATCATTCCGCTGAGCAGGGCTTCGCCGATCTTGCCGGTGCCGAGGACTGCGACTTTCTGGGTCATGGCTTTCGGTGCCCTCCGGGGGTTGCGCGTCGTCCTTGGTTCATCCTCGCACTCGGGGTGGCGGGGCGGCGGGCGTGTCCGGTGGGCGGGACGTGCGCCCGGGCCGGTCACATGGTGCGGCGGCGGAGGGTGGCTGCTCCCAGGGTGAGGACCAGCAGGGCGCAGCCGGCGACGATCGACACGTCCCGGACGAAGGTGGCCGTCATGTCGGTGTGGCGCAGGACCTCGTTCATGCCGTCGACCGCGTACGACATGGGCAGCACGTCGGAGACGGCCTCCAGGACGGGGTGCATGGCGTCGCGCGGGGTGAACAGGCCGCACAGCAGGAGCTGGGGGAAGATCACCGCCGGCATGAACTGGACCGCCTGGAACTCCGAGGCCGCGAAGGCGGAGACGAACAGGCCGAGGGCCGTGCCGAGGAGGGCGTCGAGGAGTGCCACCAGGAGCACGAGCCAGGGGCTGCCGGTGACGTCGAGGCCGAGGAGCCAGACGGCGAGGCCCGTGGCCAGGGCGGACTGGACGATCGCGAGGGCGCCGAAGGCGAGGGCGTAGCCGGCGATGAGGTCGCCCTTGCCCAGCGGCATGGCGAGGAGGCGTTCGAGGGTGCCGGAGGTGCGTTCGCGCAGGGTGGCGATGGACGTCACCAGGAACATCGTGATCAGCGGGAAGATGCCGAGGAGGGACGCGCCGATGTTGTCGAAGGTGCGGGGGCTGCCGTCGAAGACGTAGCGCAGCAGGAGCAGCATCACGCAGGGGATGAGGATCAGCAGCGCGATGGTGCGCGGGTCGTGGGTGAGCTGGCGCAGGACCCGGGCCGCGGTGGCGGTGGTGCGGGACGCGCTGAGGGCGCGTGGGGGTGTGGCCGTGCCGGTCATCGGGTCGTCTCCTTGGTGCGGTCCGCGGCCGTCGCGTGGTCGACCAGGTGCAGGAAGGCCTCTTCGACGGTGTCGGATCCGGTGCGGGCGCGCAGTTCGTCGGGGTCGTCGTCGGCGAGGAGGCGGCCCTCGCGCATGAGGAGGAGGCGGTGGCAGCGCTCGGCCTCGTCCATGACGTGGGAGGAGACCAGGAGGGTGGTGCCGCGGTTCGCCGCGAGGTCGTGGAAGAGGGTCCACAGGTCCCGGCGCAGGACCGGGTCGAGGCCGACGGTCGGTTCGTCGAGGACCAGGATCTCGGGGGTGCCGAGGAGGGCCACGGCGAGGGAGACGCGGTTGCGCTGGCCGCCGGAGAGGTTGCCGGCCAGGGCGTCGGCGTGGCTGGTGAGGTCGACGTCGGCGATGGCGCGGGTGACGTGGTCGCGGCGGCGGTCGGCGCGGGCGCGGCCCGGGTCGAGTATCGCGGCGAAGTAGTCGAGGTTCTGGCGGACCGTCAGGTCGTCGTAGACGGACGGGGCCTGGGTCACGTAGCCGATGCGGGTGCGCAGGGTGGGGTGGCCCGCGGGCCGGCCGAGGACGTCGAGGGTGCCGGTGACCTTGGCCTGGGTGCCGACGATGGCGCGCATGAGGGTGGACTTGCCGCAGCCGGAGGGTCCGAGGAGGCCGGTGATCCGGCCGCGCGGGACGGTGAAGGCGAGGTCGCTCAGGACGGTGCGGGTGCCGCGGACGACGGTGAGGTGCTCGGCGTGGACGGCGGGGGTGGCGGGCTCGGATCCGCCTGGTTCCGGACTCGGGCGCGGGGGCGCGGGAGCATTATTCATCATGCGATGAATAATGCTCCCGCGGGTGAGGGGCGTCAAGCGTGGGGCGGGGTTCCGGGCCGCCTCGGGCGGGGGTGTCTCGCCGGGTCGGATGTGCCGGGGGCTGCCGGAGGGCTTGTGTCGGTGGAGTGCGCTGGGAGGGGAGGCGCCGGGTGGGGAGGCGCCGGGTGGGGTGAGGTGTGGGGTCCGGGTCAGGACGGGGTCCGGGTCGCGACGGGGTTCGGGTCGCGACGGGGTCCGGGTCACGACGGGGTCCGGGTCAGGACGGGGCTTCGGCGAGGAGGAGGACCACGTCGTAGGCCTTCTCCATGTGGCCGCCGGGCGGCGGGCATGAGGTGGGTCATGCCTCATGGCCGCCGGGAGCCGGGCCGGGACGCGGTGAGATCTCGGTGAGATGTACGAAGGGCTTGCCCCGGGCGGTGAGCTCCCGTGGGACGCGCTCGGGGGCGGCGGGCCTCAGACGGCCGGGCCCGAAGGGTGAGATCCACGGCGGGCGGGGCCGGGCCCCCGAGCGACGGGACCTGGTGAGGGCGGGCCGGAAAGCGGTCCGTGCACGACGGGCCCGGCGACCCTGAGCCTGTGGGGGCGGTCAGGCGCGGCGGCGGTCCGTGAACTGCGAGCCCGGCGACTCCGAGCCGTGTGGGGGCGGTCAGGTGCGGCGGCGTTGTTTGGACGGGTTGCCGGAGCGGCGGGTGCTGCGCTTCTCGTGGCGGCGGCGGGCCTCCTCGTACTCGGCGCGGTGGAGCTTCTCGCCGGGGGCCTCGGTGAGGGAGCGGAGGAAGTAGGCGAGGAGCGAGCCGACGAAGCCGATGGTGAGGAGGCCGCGCAGGGACGCCTGGCGGTCGGGGTCCGGGCGCCGGGTGAAGCCCTCCCAGGTGTGGCGGAAGGCCATCGCGCTGCAGATCGCGAACATGGCGGTCGTCAGGAGCGTGACGAAGCCGCCGATCGCGGCGATCTGGAGCCCCTGGTAGGCGAGGCGCAGGACGAGGCAGGACGCGGCGGCGGCGACGAGCGAACCGGCGGCCACAGCGACGCGGCGGGCGGTGTAGTGGTCGTCGTGGTCGACCCAGCTGTTGCCGAAGAACCGGAGCGGCTCCGGGCGGGGGGCGGTGCCGGGGGACGGGGTGCCTGTCTCTGCGCTCACCCGTCGATTATGCGCGCGGTGCGGCGCCCGGGGCGGTGTGGCCCGCAGTGGGGGTGGGCCACACCGGCCCGGGGTGGGCGGTCAGGAGCAGCGGGGACGGATGTAGCCGTCGCTGCCCGTCTGGACGTAGGCGTCCGAGATGTACTGGCCGCTCGCGATGTTGTCCCAGATGTTGGTGGTGCCGTAGGGGCCGGTGATCCAGGTGCCCGGCGACTGGCAGTTGATGGAGACCCGGGACCCGGCGGGCAGGACCTTGACGACCGGGTAGCCGGTGCCGGGGCCGCTGCGGACGTTGACGCTGGTGCCCGGTGCGATCGGGTACGTCGTGGCCGCCGCGGCCAGGGTGGTGACGGCCGGGACGGCGGCGCCCGCGGTGTCCTCGGGCTGTGCGGTGCGCTCGATCTCGGCAGGCTCGACTGACATGTGTTCCTCCCCCGTTGAGCCCCACGTCTGCCGTGGGGTCCCGTTGATTCCCTGGAATCACGCTCTCAAACACATGTGCGTGACTCGCCGTTGGGGGGCGGCAAGCCGCCGCTGTCCCGTACGAGTCATCGACTAGGCTCCGTGCGTCGCGCGCGCGGACGAACAGCACGGGGGTGGTCCCATGGCGCCACAGCGGAACGCCGGAGCGGGCCCGGAAGCAGAACTTCCCGAATACGCCGGTCACTACCGTCTCGAGTCCTGCCTGGGTTCCGGCGGGATGGGGGTCGTGCACCTGGCGCGCAGCACCTCCGGGATGAAGCTGGCCGTGAAGGTCGTGCACGCCGAGTTCGCCAAGGACCCCGAGTTCCGGGGGCGTTTCCGGCAGGAGGTGGCGGCCGCCCGGCGGGTCAGCGGAGCCTTCACCGCACCGGTCGTGGACGCCGATCCCGAGGCCGGGCGGCCCTGGATGGCGACCCTGTACATTCCGGGCCCCACGCTCGCCCAGGAGGTGAAGCGGAACGGGCCCCTGGCGCCCGCCCGGTTGCGGCGGCTGATGGCCGGGCTCGCGGAGGCGCTGCGGGACATCCACCGGGTCGGGGTCGTGCACCGGGATCTGAAACCGAGCAACGTGCTGCTCGCCGAGGACGGGCCGAAGGTCATCGACTTCGGCATCTCCCGGCCGAAGGACAGCGAGTTGCGCACCGAGACGGGGAAACTCATCGGGACGCCGCCGTTCATGGCGCCCGAGCAGTTCCGGCGGCCGAGGGAGGTCGGGCCCGCCGCCGACGTGTTCGCGCTCGGGTCGGTGATGGTCCACGCGGCGACCGGGCGGGGGCCGTTCGACTCGGACAGTCCGTACGTCGTCGCCTACCAGGTCGTGCACGACGAGCCGGAACTGACCGGCGTGCCCGCCGAGTTGGCCCCTCTGGTGCTGCGGTGCCTGGCCAAGGAGCCCGAGGACCGGCTGTCGCCGGACGAGTTGATGCGGGAACTGCGCTCGGTGTCGGCCTCGTACGACACGCAGGCCTTCATACCCGCACAGCGCGCCGAGGAGGAACCGGCGGAGCCCGCCCCCCAGGCGCCGGCCGCCGAGGCGCCGGCCGCCGACGCGCCCGCGCGTGGGGGGTCCGGCCGGCTGCTGAAGCGGGGGGCCGTGGTGGCCGGGGCTCTCGCGCTGGCCACCGCGGGGGTGCTGGCGGTGACGGGTCTGCCCGAGGGCGCGGAGCCGGCGCGGGAGGCCGCCTCGCCGCGGACCACGGCCGCCGCGTTCTCCGGGTGGGAGGCGGAGCCGCTGGACGGCCGCAGCGCCCCGCAGTGCTCGTACGCGGCGGACGCCGTGGTGTGCGCGCAGGAAGGGCTGGTGTTCGCGCGCGACGCCATGGACGGGCGGCTGCTGTGGCGGCGGGCGCTGAAGGGCGCCGCCGCGAGCGGGCCGCCGGCCGGGGCCCCGGTCGTCGCGGACGGCAGGGTGCTGGGCGGACTCGGTCAGGGGCGGGAGCTGACGTCCGTCGAGCTGGCCTCGGGCGAGGTGTCCCGGCGGGAGCTGCCGGCGTACGGCGGCTTGCGGGCCGTGGGGGGCATGGTGCTGCTCACCGGCTCCGACGGCACGGTCAGCGGGGTGGAGGCCGCCTCGGGCCGCGTGCGGTGGAGCCACCGGGTGCCGGGGCAGGACGTGCCGTACTTCGTGTCGTTCCCCGGTGACCGGCTGGCGTACGCGGTGGGCGTGTCCGATGACGGGAGCCGGACGCGCGTCACGGCGGTGGATCCGCGGACCGGTGCGGTGCGGTGGCAGGCCGGGCTGGAGGGCAACCTGGAGGCCGTCGGCACGGCGGACGGATCGCTGGTGGCGCTGGCCGTCGACGCCGTGCGCGGCGAGGCGCGGTCCGTCGTGCGCTACGACCCTCGCAGCCGCACCACCGTGCGGGTGCCGCTGCGCGTCCCCCTGGCGCAGGCCCAGGGCGGTGTGCGGGGGGACGTCGTCCATCTCATGGCGGCCGGCGGGGCGTTGACGGCCGTCGACCTCGGGGCGCGCGAGCAGCTGTGGACCCTGGAGACGGGTGTCGTACGGGCCTCCCGGCCCGCTTCGGACGGACGGCATGTGTACGTGAGCGCGCCGGACGGGCGGCTGCTCGCCGTCGACGCCCGGCGGGGCAGGCTCGCCGGGCAGACGCCGGTCCGGCTGGGTGAGCGCTCCGACCGGGTGCCGGCCTCGCTGCCCGAGCCGGTGGTGACGGGCGACCGGGTGTACGGCAGCGCGCCGGACGGCACGGTGTTCGCCGTCGACGGGCGCGATCCCGCGGCCTGGTGAGCGGATACGCCGAGGACCGCCCCCGACGCCCGACGACGGGAGGCGGCCCTCGGCGGCTCGGCGGGGCTCAGCCCAGCTTCGACACGTCCCGCACCGCGCCCTTGTCGGCGCTCGTCGCCATCGCCGCATAGGCACGCAGCGCGGCGGAGACCTTGCGGTCACGGTTCCTCGGTGCGTACCGGCCGTTCAGGGCCTGCTCGCGGCGGGCCAGTTCGGCGTCGTCGACCAGCAGGTCGATCGAGCGGCCCGGGATGTCGATGCGGATGCGGTCGCCGTCCTCGACCAGGGCGATGGTGCCGCCCGCGGCCGCCTCGGGCGAGGCGTGGCCGATGGACAGGCCGGAGGTGCCGCCGGAGAACCGGCCGTCCGTGACCAGCGCGCAGGTCTTCCCGAGGCCGCGGCCCTTCAGGTACGAGGTCGGGTAGAGCATCTCCTGCATGCCGGGGCCGCCCTTGGGGCCCTCGTAGCGGATGACGACGACGTCGCCGTCCTTGACCTGCTGGGTGAGGATCTTCTGGACGGCCTCCTCCTGCGACTCGCAGACCACCGCCGGGCCCTCGAAGGTCCAGATGGACTCGTCGACGCCGGCGGTCTTCACGACGCAGCCGTCCACGGCGAGGTTGCCCTTGAGGACCGCGAGGCCGCCGTCCTTGGAGTAGGCGTGCTCGGCGGAGCGGATGCAGCCGCCCTCGGCGTCCTCGTCCAGGGCCTCCCAGCGCTCGGACTGGGAGAAGGCCTCGGCGGAGCGGACGCAGCCGGGTGCGGCGTGCCACAGCTCGACCGCCTCGGCGGACGGGGAGCCGCCGCGCACGTCCCAGGTCTTGAGCCAGTCGGCGAGGGAGGGGCTGTGCACGGAGTGCACGTCCTCGTTGAGCAGTCCGGCGCGGTGCAGCTCGCCGAGCAGGGCGGGGATGCCGCCGGCGCGGTGCACGTCCTCCATGTAGTACGTGCGGTCCTTGGCGACGTTCGGGGCGACCTTGGCCAGGCAGGGCACGCGGCGGGAGACGGCGTTGATCTCGTCCAGGCCGAAGGGGACGCCCGCCTCCTGGGCGGCGGCCAGCAGGTGCAGGATCGTGTTGGTGGAGCCGCCCATGGCGATGTCGAGGGCCATGGCGTTCTCGAAGGCGGCGAAGGACGCCACGCTGCGCGGCAGGACCGTCTCGTCGTCCTGCTCGTAGTAGCGGCGGGTGATGTCCATGACCGTGTGGGCCGCGTTCACGTACAGCGCCTTGCGGGCCGTGTGGGTGGCGAGGACCGAGCCGTTGCCCGGGAGGGACAGGCCGATGGCCTCGGTCAGGCAGTTCATCGAGTTGGCGGTGAACATGCCGGAACAGGAGCCGCAGGTCGGGCAGGCGTTCTCCTCGATGCGGAGGATGTCCTCGTCGGAGATCTTGTCGTTCACGGCGTCGGAGATCGCGTCGACCAGGTCGAGGGTGCGGACCGTGCCGTCGACGAGCGTGGCGCGGCCGGACTCCATGGGCCCACCGGAGACGAACACCGTGGGGATGTTCAGCCGCAGGGCCGCGTTGAGCATGCCCGGGGTGATCTTGTCGCAGTTGGAGATGCAGATCAGGGCGTCGGCGCAGTGGGCCTCCACCATGTACTCCACGCTGTCCGCGATGAGGTCGCGGGAGGGCAGGGAGTAGAGCATGCCGCCGTGGCCCATGGCGATGCCGTCGTCGACGGCGATGGTGTTGAACTCGCGCGGGATGCCGCCGGCCGCGACGACCGCCTCGCTGACGATCCGGCCGACCGGGGCCAGGTGCGTGTGGCCGGGGACGAACTCGGTGAAGCTGTTGGCGACCGCGATGATCGGCTTGCGGCCGATGTCGCCGCCCGGTACACCGGAGGCGCGCATCAGGGCGCGGGCGCCCGCCATGTTGCGGCCGTGGGTGACTGTGCGGGACCTCAGCTCGGGCATCGTCGCTCGCTCCTTCAGAGACTGCGTCAGAGGATTGCGGAGATTTCTGACTGCTGTCGAGCGTACGCCGGTCATCCAGAGGGCGGGACAGAGTGTCCGAAATGCGGGACGCCCGTCTCGTGTACGCCCCCCCCGGGCGGCTCACGGATCGGTCAGATGTCCCTGGACGACCGGGGCCAGCCGCTCGATGATCTGCTCCGGGTCCGCCGAGGCCAGCGGCTCGATCCTGATGACGTACCGCAGGATCGCGGTGCCCACGAGCTGGGCGGCGGCGAGCTCGGCGCGCAGCTCGGCGTCCGGCAGCTCCAGCCGTACGGCGATGCGGCGCAGCACCTGGGTGGCGACGATCCGGCGGAAGACGGCGGCCGCGGTCTCGTTGGTGAGGGCGGAGCGGACGATGGCCAGCAGGGGGGCGCGGGTCGCCGGGTTCTCCCAGACGCCGAAGAAGAAGCGGGCCAGCCGCTCCCCCACGCCGTCGAGCGGGCCCTCCTCGATGGCCGCCGGGGCCTGCAGGGCCGGGCCGAAGGACTGGGTGATCGCCGCCTCGAACACCTGCTCCTTGGTGCCGAAGTAGTGGTGCACCAGGGCGGAGTCGACGCCGGCCGCCTTGGCGATGCCGCGCACGGACGTCTTCTCGTAGCCGCGCTCGGAGAACTCGTCGCGGGCGGCGGTCAGGATGCGCTCGCGGGTGCCGGCCGACTCGGTGCGCGGCGGGCGGCCGCGGCGGCGCGCGGGGGCACCGGGGCCGCCGGACGCGGGCCGGTCGGTCACGGGCGCGGGACCTTGGCCGCGGCGGCCAGGTGGAGGCGGGTGAAGGCCAGCGCCTCGGCGAGGTCGGCCTCGCGTTCCGCGGCGGACATGGCGCGGCGGGTGTTGACCTCGATGACGACGTGGCCGTCGAAGCCGGTCACGGCCAGCCGCTCCAGCACCTCGGCGCAGGGCTGGGTGCCGCGGCCGGGCACGAGGTGCTCGTCCTTGGCGGAGCCGCGGCCGTCGGCGAGGTGGACGTGGCCGAGGCGGTCGCCCATGCGGTCGACCATGGCCAGCGCGTCGGAGCGGGCCGTCGCGGTGTGGCTCAGATCGATCGTGAAGTGGCGGTAGTCGTCCTTGGTGACGTCCCAGTCGGGGGCGTAGGCGAGCATCTCCCGGTCGCGGTAGCGCCAGGGGTACATGTTCTCGACGGCGAACCGTACGTCCGTCTCGTCGGCCATGCGCCAGACGCCGCTGACGAAGTCGCGCGCGTACTGGCGCTGCCAGCGGAACGGGGGGTGGACCACGACCGTGCCGGCGCCGAGCTTCTCGGCCGCCGCGCGGGCCCGCTGGAGCTTGGTCCAGGGGTCGGTGGACCAGACGCGCTGCGTGATGAGCAGGCAGGGGGCATGCACGGCGAGGATCGGGATGCGGTGGTAGTCGCTGAGTCTGCGCAGGGCTTCGATGTCCTGGCTGACCGGGTCGGTCCAGACCATGACCTCGACCCCGTCGTAGCCGAGACGCGCGGCGATCTCGAAGGCCGTGGCCGTCGACTCCGGGTAGACCGAGGCCGTCGAGAGGGCGACCTTCGCGTCCGGGATCTTTACGGCTGGCTCTGCCATGCAGCACAGGTTACGGGGTGGGGTGGTCGGGACGTGGGGGGTCTCCTGGCCGTTGTGGTGATTGCCACGTGCAGGCGCGGCCCGTTCCCTCCCTCGCGCTCGGGCCCCGCAGCGGCCGCTACGCGTTGTCCATGTGGTCCAGCCTGCGCAGGATCACGCCCTCCCGGAGGGCCCAGGGGCATATCTCCACGCGCTCCACGCCGAACAGGTCGAGGGCGGCCTCCGCCACCAGGGCCCCGGCCAGCAACTGGCCGGCCCGTCCCTCGGACACCCCGGGCAGCTCCGCGCGCTCGCGCTCGGTCATCCCGGCCAGCCTCGGCACCCAGCCCTCCAGGGACTCCCGCTTCAGCTCGCGCTGGACGTAGAGGCCCTCGGCGGAGCGGGCGGCGCCGGCGATGCGGGCCAGCTGCTTGAACGTCTTGGAGGTGGCGACCACGTGGTCGGGGGCGCCGAGGCGGCTGAACTCGCCGACCGTGCGGGCGATCTCGGTGCGCACGTGGCGGCGCAGCGCCCGCACGTCGTCGGGGCCGGGCGGGTCGCCGGGCAGCCAGCCGGCCGTGAGGCGCCCGGCGCCCAGGGGCAGGGAGGCGGCCGCGTCGGGCTCCTCGTCCATGCCGTAGGCGATCTCCAGGGAGCCGCCGCCGATGTCCAGGACGAGCAGCTTCCCGGACGACCAGCCGAACCAGCGGCGCGCGGCGAGGAAGGTGAGCCGGGCCTCCTCCTCACCGGTGAGGACCTGGAGCTCGACGCCGGTCTCGCTGCGCACGCGCGCGAGGACGTCGTCGGCGTTGCGGGCCTCGCGCACGGCGGAGGTGGCGAACGGGAGCATCTCCTCGACGCCCTTGTCCTCGGCGGCCTGGAGCGCCCCGTGGACGACCGAGATCAGCCGGTCGACGCCCTGGGGGCCGATGGCCCCGTCCTCTTCGACGAGCTGGGCGAGGCGCAGCTCCTCCTTGTGCGAGTGCGCGGGCAGCGGGCACGCGCCGGGGTGGGCGTCCACCACCAGCAGATGCACCGTGTTCGAACCCACGTCGAGGACACCGAGTCTCATGTAGGGCACGCTACTGCCCGCCGGGCCCTCCGCCGTCCTCGGTGCGGGCACCCGGCCCGTACCCTGGAGGCGTGCCAAAGACGAAAAAGGCCAAGCGCGACAAATCACCTGGCGTCGCGGTTCCCGACGAGCAGGGCCTCGACTTCGCCCGCGCGTGGGTGGAGTTTCCCGATCCGGCGGACGACGAGCAGGTGTTCCGCTGCGATCTGACATGGCTGACCTCTCGCTGGAACTGCATCTTCGGCAGCGGCTGCCAGGGCATCCAGGCGGGCCGCGCGGACGACGGGTGCTGCACGCTGGGTGCCCACTTCTCGGACGAGGACGACGAGAAGCGCGTCGCCGAGCATGTGGCCAGGCTCACTCCGGACATCTGGCAGCACCACGCCGAGGGCACGCGGAACGGCTGGGTGTCCGAGGACGAGGACGGCGACCGGCAGACCCGCCCCTTCCAGGGGTCCTGCATCTTCCAGAACCGGCCGGGCTTCCCCGGCGGGATGGGCTGCTCGCTGCACATCCTCGCCCTCAAGGAGGGCCGCGAGCCGCTGGAGACCAAGCCGGACGTGTGCTGGCAGCTGCCGGTGCGCCGGACGTACGAGTGGATCGACCGGCCCGACGACACGCGCGTACTGCAGGTGTCGATCGGTGAGTACGACCGGCGCGGCTGGGGTCCGGGCGGTCACGACCTGCACTGGTGGTGCACCTCGGCGACCTCGGCGCACGGCGCGGGCGATCCGGTCTACGTCTCCTACCGGCCCGAGCTGATCGAGCTGATGGGCAAGGCCGGCTACGACCGGCTGGTGGAGCTGTGCGAGCAGCGGCTGGCCTCGCAGCTGCCGCTGCTGGCGCCCCACCCGGCGGATCCGGCACCCCCGGCGCCTCCGGCCGGGCCGGTGGCCTGACGGGGTCCTTCCGCACCCCTCGGCGGGTCCTGCCCACCCGGCCCTACGACGTCGCCGGGCTCGGGTCGCCGCTGCCGGACGGCGGGGGCGTGGAGCCCGCCGGTTCGGTGGGCGCCGTGGCCGTCGGGGTCGGGGTGGGGTCCGGGTCGGAGGACGGCGGCGGGGTCGTCGGCGTCGGGTCCGGGTCGGGGGCGGAGGTCGTGGGGGTCGGGTCGGGCCGGGTCGAGGGCTGACCGCCCGGCCCGCCGGGGTGGGTGCCGGGGCCGGACGGGGTGGGCGCGGTGCCGTACCCCTCGATGTGCACGACCGCGCCGGCCGGGGCGATCGCCACCCGCGCCTGCCAGGCGCCGGCGGGTTCGCGCAGGTGGTCGACGTAGACCTGGATCGTCACCGTCCGGCCGGGGCGGAGGGTGCCCGAGGAGCGGCTGAGGTAGAGCCAGTCGGCCCCGGTGGAGGCGGACCAGGTGACGGTGGCCGGGCCGGTGGCGGTCAGGGTGATCAGGGTGGTGTCGCCGCGGTTGTCGGCCGTCACGGCCAGGGCGCCCTCGCGGCCCGCCCCGGCGACACCGACGACCTCGACGGACACGTCGGCCTTGCCGTCCTCGCCGAAGCGGGGGCCGGGGCGGGTGCTCGCGTTGCCGGCGTTCTCGTAGCCGCCGCCCGCGATCTCGCCGTCCATGCCGTACGGGTCGTCGGCCTCGCTGGCCGAGGCGGAGCGGCCGTCATGCCCCTCCCCGACCGGGGTGCCGCGGTAGGCGGCCCACAGGGCGAGCACGGGGGCGGCCACGACGGTGGCGACGACGGTCGTGGTGACGGCACGCGCGCGCAGGCGGTCCCGCCGGGCGGCGTGGTCCTTGGGGTCCATCGGGAAGCCGCGGCGGTCGAAGCGGGGCGCGTCGGCCCGCGCGCGCGGGGGGTGGGCCATGGCGACGTGCAGGGCCGCGCGGGGTGCCGCGAGGACGGGCAGCTCGGCGGGCGTGACGCTGGTGCCGGGCCAGCGGCCGGGGATGGCGCGCTCGGCGGTGCGGCGGCAGCGCGGGCAGTCGTCGACGTGCCGGACGAGTTCGCGGCGCAGGGTCGTGCCGAGGACCAGCCGGTCGTCACCGACGAGGTGGGCGACGCTGGGGCAGGTTCCCGTCTCGACCACGGCGAGGGCCGCACGCGTGCGTTCCACCTCGCAGGCCGCCGAGGCGAGCAGATCGCGCGTGGCCGCGACGTCCCGGCCGAGCACGGCGGCGACCTCGTGGGCGGAGAGGTGGTGGCGCACGGCCAGTTCGAGCGCCTCGCGCTGCTCGGGGGTGGTGCCGGCGGCCTCCGGCCAGGCCAGCTGGGCCAGTTCGCGGCGGCGGTGCTCCTGCACCTCCTCCGAGGGGGCGGGCGCGGCCGGGCGCTCGGCGTGCTGCCGGCCGGAACGGCCCGCCGCGTGGCTGCTCTGACGTTTCTGCTTGGCCTCGGCCAGCTTGCGCAGACAGGCCCAGCGGGCCAGCGCGTACAGCCAGGCCCGGCGCTCGGCGGGCGCCTCGGGCACGTGCCGGCCGCGGCGCTCGGCCAGGGCGAGGACGTCGCCCAGGGCGGCGGTCGCGGCGTCGTGGTCGCACAGCACGGACAGGCAGTAGGTGAACAGGCCGTCCAGGTAGGGCTCGTAGCGCGCGGGCGGCTGCTGCGCCAGCGTGCGCGCCGCCCCGCGGTCGCGCGCTTCCCGGTGCGCCCTGTGGGCGCCGGTGCTGCGGGCCGAGCGGGTCGAGATCTCCGGAGTACTGCTCATCATTCGGCGACCGTAGGGGGCCGGACGTGGCACCTTCCGGTGGCTTGAGCACATTTAATCCGTACGGGTGAAACGATCCCTCAATCGGGGACAGGAACGGTTCGTTCCGCCGTCGGCGAGGGGTGGCGGAGCCCTGGCGCGCAGGCGGGCGGGGCCGGCCGGTCCCGCGATGTCAGTGGCGGCGGCTACGGTTCCGTCCATGGCTGCCCGTACGAAATCCACCAAGGACCGCCCGTCCTACCGCTGCACCGAGTGCGGCTGGCAGACGGCGAAGTGGCTCGGCCGCTGCCCCGAGTGCCAGGCCTGGGGGACGGTCGAGGAGTACGGCACGCCCGCGGTCCGTACGACGACGCCCGGGCGGGTCACCACCTCCGCCCTGCCCATCGGCCAGGTCGACGGCCGCCGGGCCACCGCCCGCACGACCGGCGTGCCCGAGCTGGACCGCGTGCTCGGCGGCGGACTGGTACCGGGCGCGGTGGTGCTGGTGGCGGGCGAACCCGGCGTGGGCAAGTCGACGCTGCTGCTGGACGTGGCGGCCAAGTCGGCGAGCGACGAGCACCGCACGCTGTACGTCACGGGCGAGGAGTCGGCCAGCCAGGTCCGGCTGCGCGCCGACCGCATCGGCGCGATCGACGACCACCTCTACCTGGCGGCGGAGACGGACCTCGCGGCCGTGCTGGGCCACTTGGACGCGGTCAAGCCCTCGCTGCTGATCCTGGACTCGGTCCAGACCGTCGCCTCCCCGGAGATCGACGGCGCCCCGGGCGGCATGGCCCAGGTGCGCGAGGTCGCCGGCGCCCTGATCCGCGCCTCCAAGGAACGCGGCATGTCCACGCTGCTGGTGGGCCACGTCACGAAGGACGGCGCGATCGCCGGCCCCCGCCTGCTGGAACACCTGGTGGACGTCGTCCTGCACTTCGAGGGCGACCGGCACGCGCGCCTGCGGCTGGTGCGCGGCGTCAAGAACCGCTACGGCACCACCGACGAGGTGGGCTGCTTCGAACTGCACGACGAGGGCATCACGGGCCTCGCCGACCCGAGCGGACTTTTCCTGACACGCCGGGCCGAACCGGTCCCGGGCACCTGCCTGACCGTCACCCTCGAGGGCCGCCGCCCCCTGGTCGCCGAAGTGCAGGCGCTCACGGTCGACTCGCAGATCCCCTCCCCGCGCCGCACCACCTCCGGCCTGGAGACCTCCCGCGTCTCGATGATGCTCGCGGTGCTGGAACAGCGCGGCCGGATCAGCGCCTTGGGCAAGAGGGACATCTACTCCGCGACGGTCGGCGGGGTGAAGCTCTCGGAGCCCGCGGCGGACCTGGCGGTGGCGCTCGCCCTGGCGAGCGCGGCAAGTGACACACCTCTCCCCAAGAACCTCGTCGCGATCGGCGAGGTGGGCCTGGCCGGAGAGGTGCGCAGAGTCACAGGAGTGCAGCGCAGACTGGCGGAAGCCCACCGTCTGGGCTTCACGCACGCCCTGGTCCCGACCGATCCGGGCAAGGTCCCGGCGGGCATGAAGGTTCTGGAAGTCGCGGACATAGGGGACGCCCTGCGGGTCCTTCCCCGGTCCCGTCGCCGAGAGGCCCCACGGGACGAGGAGGGTCGCCGGTAGACTTTGCCCTGGTCTCGCCCGTCCGTGCGAACCAAGCGTGCGACACGGGGGCGCCCCAGAACCTGCGACCGGAGGAGTGCAGTGGCAGCCAACGACCGGGCAGCAGCTCCCGGAAAGTCCGGTGGGAGTGCCGGTACAGATGGCCTCATGCGCGCCTCTCTGAGCGCCGTGGCACCGGGCACCGCCCTACGTGACGGCCTGGAGCGGGTGCTCCGGGGCAACACCGGCGGTCTCATCGTGCTGGGCTCCGACAAGACCGTCGAGGCGCTGTGCTCCGGCGGCTTCGTGCTGGACGTCGAGTTCACCGCGACCCGCCTGCGCGAGCTGTGCAAGCTCGACGGCGGCATCGTGCTGTCCTCGGACCTGTCGAAGATCCTGCGCGCGGGCGTGCAGCTGGTCCCCGACCCGACCATCCCCACCGAGGAGACGGGCACCCGGCACCGCACCGCGGACCGCGTCAGCAAGCAGGTGGGCTTCCCGGTCGTCTCGGTGTCCCAGTCGATGCGGCTGATCGCCCTGTACGTCGACGGCCAGCGCCGCGTCCTGGAGGACTCCGCGGCGATCCTGTCCCGCGCCAACCAGGCCCTGGCCACGCTGGAGCGCTACAAGCTCCGCCTCGACGAGGTCGCGGGCACGCTGTCCGCGCTGGAGATCGAGGACCTGGTCACCGTCCGGGACGTCTCGGCGGTGGCGCAGCGCCTGGAGATGGTCCGCCGCATCGCCACGGAGATCGCCGAGTACGTGGTGGAGCTGGGCACGGACGGCCGGCTGCTGGCGCTCCAGCTGGACGAGCTGATCGCCGGTGTGGAGCCCGAGCGCGAGCTGGTCGTGCGCGACTACGTCCCCGAGCCCACGGCCAAGCGGTCCCGCACGGTCGACGAGGCGCTGTCCGAGCTGGACGCGCTGACCCACGCCGAGCTGCTCGAACTGCCCACGGTGGCGCGGGCACTGGGGTACACGGGTTCCCCCGAGACGCTGGACTCGGCGGTGTCCCCGCGCGGCTTCCGCCTGCTGGCCAAGGTGCCGCGCCTGCCCGGCGCGATCATCGACCGCCTGGTGGAGCATTTCGGCGGCCTCCAGAAGCTGCTCGCGGCGAGCGTCGACGACCTCCAGACGGTCGACGGCGTGGGCGAGGCCCGGGCCCGCAGCGTCCGCGAGGGCCTGTCCCGGCTGGCGGAGTCGTCGATCCTGGAGCGGTACGTCTGAGACGTCCCTGCCTTCCCCGCGCCTGACCGACCCGTCCTGAACGGCTGAGGGCGGCACCCCGAGAGGGTGCCGCCCTCAGCCGTTTCGTGTGTGCCGGGCGTATGCGCGCGCTGTGCGGAGCGCGCGCGCAAGGCGCGCGGCCGGCCCATCCGGCCGGAATCCCGCTGCCATCTCCCGCATGCCGTCGGGACATCGTGAAGGAATCACTCCGCCATTCCCGGCGAATGCCGACGGCCCAGGATGTGAGTCACGGCTCGCCGGCCGGGAAAAGGGCGCCGGGCCGATACCCCTATCAAGGAGGACCTCATGTACCAGGGAGACATCTCTCTGCTCGAGGAGATCGCGGAGCAGGACTTCGACGGTGTCGCCTACGGCGCGTGCACCACGAACACCTTCTCGCTGTCCGACGCCCTCGGCAACAACGGCGGCTGGTGCACCCTCACCAAGGAATGCCAGCCCAACTGCAACTGATTTCGCGGCTGATCAGAGCTTCCAGAAGGAGACACGATGCAGGACAAGAAGACCGACCTCCTCGGTGGTCACGACGAGGCCGAGCTCATCGAGCTCGGTGAGGCGGACACCCACGGCGGTACCGGTCCCTGGTGCATAGCCACCGTGACGCTGGCGTCGGCGGCGCTCTGCCCGACGACCAAGTGCACCAGCAAGTGCTGAATTCCGCCTCACCCCTGCCGGTGAGCGCTTAGCACGCCGAGGCGGAATGGGCGTCGGTCCTCCGATTCTCATTCCGCCCTCACCGTGTTGCCTTCCTCGACGACGCGCACAGACGGAGCGGCGAAACATGACAACTCCAGCCCCTTACTATCCAGAGTTCGACAGCGCCGAAGTCGAGGAGACCATCGCACCCCTGGCGCACTACGACGACGAGATACTCGCCGTCCTGCGCGACGGGCCGGGACACCGCGCGCCCTCCCCGTCCGGTGCCGGCGACCGGCCTTCCGTGGCGCAGTGGCTGAACGACCCCGAGCGCTACCCGTTCCAGCACGTCGTCCGATCCGTCGCCCTGCCCGTGGCGGACACCGGCCTCCCGGCGCTGCTCGCCGTGAACCCCGGCGCCCCCGACGCCCTGCTGCTGCAACTGCTCGACCGGGCCGAGGTCCGGCTGCGCCACGTCCTGACCCGCCCCCTGGTGGCGGCCGTCAACCACGCCCGGGAACAGGGCGTTCTGCGCGGTGACACGCCCCAGGAGCGTTACCGGTACTTCGTCCGCGAGGCGTGCCGGACGTCCTTCGAGGACGTGAGCGGCCTGTCGTTCCCCGTGCTGCGGGACGTCGTCCGTGTCGTGCTGCGCAACGAGGCCGCCGCCATCGCCGAACTGTGCACGCGCCTCACGCAGGACCGGGCCGCCCTGGCCGGGGCGTTCGGCATCGACGCGGCCGACCCGCTGGTGTCGTTCGGAGCGTCGGAGGGCGACACCCACCATCACGGCCGGTCCGTGTCCGTGCTGACCTTCGGGTCCGGCAGGCGCCTGGTCTACAAGCCCCGCGACGTCTCCTGCGAGGCCGCGTACACGACGATCGCGCAGGAACTCAACGACCGGCTGGGCACCCGGCTCGTCTGGGCGGACGTCCTGGAGCGCGACGGTTACGGCTACGTGGAGTTCATCGACGCCGAGGACGTCTCCGACATGTCGGCGCGGTTCATGGAGGACAGCGGGGAGCTCGCCGCCGTGCTGTACCTGCTGAACGCGCGTGACATGCACTTCGAGAACATCCTGCCCACCCGGCGCGGTCCGCTCCCGATCGATCTCGAGACGATCCTGCACCCGGAGCGGGTCCACACCGGCCCCACGCCCGAGGCGCCGGGCAACGCGTACGCCGTCATCGGGCAGTCCGTCTACGGCATCGGCATCCTCCCGCTGGTCATGGCGGGCAAGGGCGGGGACGGCGGCCACGTCGACCTGGGGTTCCTCGGGGACAAGGGGCGCGGGGCCTCCCCCTTCAAGTCGATGCAGTTCGACGAGCCCTTCACGGACCGGGTGCGGCTCGCCTTCCGGTCGGCGCCGGTCGAGGAGCGGCACACCGTGGTGGGGTCCCTCACCGAGGACGAGACCCACGAGCTCGGCCGGCGCATGGCCGACGGCTTCAGCCGGGTCTTCCGGGCCGTCATGGCGGACCCGGACGGCTGGACGTCCCTGCTGCGCAAGGCGGCCGCCGGGATCCGGGTCCGCTACGTCCACAACCCGACGGTGCTCTACTCCCAGACGCTGCGGATGGTGTCCGGCCCGCACGCGCTGGACTCGACCGGGCCGTTCCTGGCGCTGCTGAAGCGCATCGCGATCGCCAGCAAGACCTCCGACCGGCACATCGTCCGCTCCGAACTGCGGCAGCTGGCCGAGCGGGACGTCCCGTACTTCACGGTCGCCGCCACCGGCACGGCCCTGACCGACGGCGCGGGGACCGAGGTCGGTGCCCGTTTCGCCCGGTCGCCGCTGGACCAGGCCCTGATGAAGAGCGCACGGCTGACCGAGTTCGAACTCGGCGAGCAACTGCGGTTGCTGCACTCCGCGTTCGCCTCGCGCTTCCCCGACAACCATCTGACACCGTCCCGGGGCACGGTCGCCGCGGCGCCGGCCGCCGGCTCCTCCGGCCCGCCCGCGGACGGGGCGGCCGGACCCGCCGCGCTCACCGGACCCGCCGCTCTCGCCGGACTCGCCGTCGACCTGTGCGACCGGCTGGTGGCCACCTCCCGCCCCGACCGCTTCGCCCACCTCCCGCGCACCTGGATCGGCCCGCTGGCGTCCGCGCAGACGGACCGGCCCTGGCCTCCCGGGGTCCTCGGCTACGACCTGTACACCGGTCGGACCGGGCCGGCCCTCGCCCTCGCGGCGGCCGGACGGGTGCTGGACGTCGCCGCCTACCGGGACCTGGCCGCGCAGATCTTCTCCACGACCGCCGACATCCTGGCCGGTCACCGCTACGAGACCCGCAGCGTGCGGCAGGCCGGCTACGGCGGCTACACGGGGCTGGCCGGCATCCTGTTCGGGCTGTCCGCGGCCGGCCGGGTGCTCGGCCAGGACGACTGGACCCGGGCCGCCGGCGGCGCCGTGCCGCTGCTCCTGGAGCAGATCCGCGAACAGCCGTCCGCCGAACTGCCGTTGGACGTCATCGGCGGACTCGCCGGTGTGCTGTCCTGCGTCACGGCGGTCGGCGGTCCGCACACCGCCTCGGCCACCGACCTGCTCGCCTCCCTGCTGGTGGACGGGCTGCGCACCGACGGACCCGGAGCCCGGGGCGTGCTGTCCCAGTCGGGCTTCGCCCACGGCGTCAGCGGGGTCCTGCACGCCCTGTGCCGGGCCCTGCCGCGGCTGTCCCCCGACCGGCGCCGCGAGGTCGAACCGGTCGTGGAGCAACTGGTCGCGCGGCTGGGGGACTTCTACGACGCGGACGAGGGCAACTGGTTCTCCAGCACCACCGGGCCGAGGTCCTTCTCCACCGGTTGGTGCCACGGCGCCACCGGCATCGCCCTCGCCCTGACCGCGTACCACGGCGTCTCCGGCGACGAGGCGAGCGCGGCCCTGCGGGACCGGGCCGTGGCCGGCACCCTGCGTCACGGCTTCGGCCGCAACCTCACCTGGTGCCACGGCGACCTGGGCAACCACGGCGCCCTGGCCGCACTGGCCCGGGACGCGGGGACCACCGGGCTGCGCGCCGAGCTGGAGGCGATCGAGCGGAGATGGCTGCAACCGGACGTGTTCCTGCGCAAGACGGACGACGCCCGCAGCCGCTACGCCCACACCAGCAGCCTGATGGTCGGCACCTCCGGGATCGTGCTGCACCTGGTCAACCGGCTCGACCCGGCCGTCCGCGTCTGCCCCGTCACCCTCACCGCCCGGGAACGATGAGCATGGCACGCCACGTACCCACCGTCACCCAGGTCACGCAGACCGAGTGCGGCCTGTGCTCCTGCGTCGCCCTGCTGCGCTACCACGGCCGTGCCGAGGAACTGTCCAGCGCGCGTGAGGCGATGGACGCCGGCCGCGACGGCCTGTCCGCCCAGCAGCTCGGCCGGTTCCTCGCCTCCCGGGGCATGGACGTCAAGGCGTACCGGATCAAGGACGTCTCCGCGCTGGAGAAGTTCACCGCCCCGGTGATCCTCTACTGGGAGGACTACCACTTCGTCGTCCTGGAGACGTTCGACGGCGAGACGGCCGTCGTCATGGACCCGGCCGTGGGCCGCCGCCGGATCAAGCGCGACGAGCTGGAGGCGGGCTTCAGCCACATCGCACTGGCCGCGGAACCGGGGCCGGACTTCGAGCGCACCCGCGGCAGGCCCCTGTCCGAGTGGCGCGGCATGCCGCTGTTCGCCGAGGGGTCCCGGCAGCGGATCGCCCTGGTCGCGCTGCTGTCGCTCAGCGGATACGGGGCCGTGCTCGGCATCCCGATGCTCACCGAGTGGGCCGTGGACCGCACCGCGCGCTGGTCGGGGCTGGCCGACCTGTCCCAGGTCGTCGGGATGGTGCTGGCGGTGGCCGTCGGCTGGTTCGCGCTGCACCTGGTGCGGGTCACGGTGCTGTCCTCGCTGGTCGCCCTGCTCGGCCGGCACCTGATGACCCACACGTTCCGCAAGCTGCTGTCCCTGCCGTACCGGTTCTTCACCACCCGGCAACCCGGTGAACTGCTGTTCCGCCTCAACAGCGTGAACTCGATCCGCGACCTGCTGTCCTCCCGCGTCGCCCAGGGCATCCTGGACGTCGGGACGCTGGTCTGCGTGAGCGTGTACCTCTTCGTCACCGAGTGGCGGCTGGGACTCGTCGCGTCCGGGCTGTTCCTGCTGAACGCCGCCTATCTGGCGCTCACCCGGGTGCGGGTGCTGGAGGCCGTGGACGCCGAGATCGCGCACCTGTCGAAGAGCCAGTCCACGCAGCTGGACGCGATCGTGTCGATCCCCACCATCAAGATGGGCGGCTACGCCGACCAGTTCGTCGACAGCTGGAGCACCACCTACCACCAGTCGCTCGACGCGATGAAGGCGCGCATGCGGCTGCAGCAGGGCCGTATCGCCGGGTTGACGACGACCACGCAGATGTTCGGTCCCGTGGTGCTGCTGCTGGCCAGCCTGTACTTCGTCAACCGCGGCCAGATCTCGCTGGGTGCCGCGATCGCCGTGCAGGCGGTGTCCGCGACCTACTTCGCGCTGGCGACGTCGGTGTTCCAGACGTACACCGAGTTCAACGAGGCGTCGCGGTACCTGGCGCGGCTGCACGACATCACCGACGCCCCGTCCGAGCCGGCCGGAGGCAGCCGCACCGAGCTCGACTCGACGTCGATCCGGGTGGAGGGGGTCGGCTTCCGGTACACCAAGCACAGCGATCCGGTCCTGCACGACGTCTCGCTGGACATCGCCCCGGGCGCCCGCGTGGCCCTGGTCGGCCGCTCGGGCTCGGGCAAGAGCACACTCGGCCGGATCATCTGCGGCCTCTACGAACCCACCACCGGCAGTGTCCGGTTCGGCGGCCGGCCCATGGCCGAGTACGACCGCGACGCGCTGCGGCGGGCCATCGGGTACATCCCGCAGGAGGTGCACCTGCACAACCGCACCATCCTCGAGAACCTGACGCTCGGCCAGGACATCTCGCTGGAGCAGGTCCGCGACTACTGCGACAGCGTCGGCATCCTCGACTTCCTGGAGGAGCTGCCCATGGGGCTGAAGACCCTGGTGTCGGAGATGGGGGCCAACTTCTCCGGCGGGCAGCGCCAGCGCCTGGCGATCGTGCGGGCCCTGCTGCAACGGCCCCGGATCCTCGTGATGGACGAGGCGACGGCCTCCCTCGACACCGTGAACGAGCGGCGGGTCACGGAGATCATCCGGGACATCGGCGCCACGCAGGTGATCATCGCCCACCGGCTGGCCACCATCAGGTCGGCGGACCGCATCTACGTGTTCGACGGCGGCCGGGTCGTCGAGCAGGGCACCCACGAGGAACTGCTGGCCGCGCGGGCGGTCTACGCGGACCTGTACGCGGAGGCCACGCCGGAACTGACCGCGGGGGAACCCGTGGACGCACTCGTCGGAGGCGAGCGAGCATGACCGCACCGGACGTCGCGATCCCCGCGTTCCTGCCCTTCTACACGCAGCTGATCCCCCGCGCCCGCGTCCTCGGGCGGCTGCGCGGCCTCGTCGCCGCGGCCGCCGCGCCGGAGCACGTCGAACCGCTCCTGGACCAGGTGTGGGAGGACCTCGCCGGCAGCGTCGAGGGGCACGCCTTCCGCATGCTGATCGGCGCGTTCCACACCTTCCGCGAGGAGTGCGGGCTCCCCCTGACCACCGAGGGCGACCGGGCCCTGTGCCGGTTCCGGGACCACCTGTCGGACCCGGCCGTCAGCCGCCGGCTCCTCGACGCCCACCCGGTGCTGCGGGACAGGCTGGAGACCGTGCTCGGCAACTCGCTCGACGCCTACGCCGACCTGTTCACCGCCTTCGTCGAGGACCGTGCCGCGCTGGCCGCCGCGGGTCTGCTGCCGTCCGGCGGGGCCGCCATGGCCGGGCTGTTCGCCACCGGCGCGGACCTGCACAACGACAACCGGCAGGTCGTCGGCGTGCGCCTGGTGGACGGCACCAGGATCATGTTCAAGCCGCGCCCGCTGGTCTCCGACGACTTCGTGCGCGACCTGTACGCGGTGGCGGACCACCACCTCGAGCACCCCCTGCGCGGCTGTGTGCCGGACTCGCTCACCATCGGCTCGCACGGCTGGCAGCGGTTCGTCGAGCCCGGCCCGATGCACGACCCCGCCCAACCGGCCCGCTACTTCTACCGGTTCGGGGCCCTGTGCACGCTGTTCGGCTCGATCGGCGCGTCCGACCTGCACGAGGAGAACCTCCTGGCGGCCGGTGAGCACCCGTGCGTGATCGACACGGAGACCATGGTCCGGCCCAACGCCGGCGTGGACGACGACTCCCTGCCGCACGTGCTGATCAACCAGTTGAAGCTCTCCGTGGCCTCGACGATGCTCGTGCCGATGTCCAGCCCCGACTCGCCCATCGACCTGAACATGGCGGGCGTCGGCGTCGAGGGCGAGCAGGCCTCGAAGATGCGCCGGCCGGTGATCCGGGACTCCGGCACCGACGGCATCCGCGTGGAGTGGGAGAACGTCACCTACCGGCACAAGAACAACGTCCCGCGTCTCGGCGCCGACGCGCTGTCGCCCCTGGACCACTTCGCCGACATCCTGGCGGGCTGCACGGACGCGCTGGCGGCCGTGCGGGACGAACGGCTGGCGAAGGTCCTCGACGGCTACCCGGACATGCCGGTGCGGGTGCTGATCCGGTCGACGATGGTCTACAGCCGGTTCCTGGACGCGGCGACCCACCCGGACTACCTGGGGCGGCCCGAGGAGGCCGCGCGGATCTTCCGGCTGCTGGGCACCTACCCCGACTACCTCACGCCCGAGGCCGCGGCGTACGTCGGGGAGCGGGAGCAGGCCGATCTGCACACGGGGAACGTGCCGTACTTCGTCGCCCCCGGCGGTTCCACGGAACTGGCCACGCCCGGGAGCCGGTTCCCGGGCGTCTACAAGCACTCCGCGCTCGACTTCGCGCGCCGCGGGCTCGCCCTCAACGCGCGGCGCGGTGACGCGTTCCACCGGTTCCTGCTGGAGGAGTGCTTCGGCGAACTGGCCGGCGGGAAGGCGCCGGGAAGCCTGTGCGGGCAGGGGGTGTTCGCCGGTGTCCCGGCCGCGGGCACGCCGTCGCAGCGGTGGTCGCGGATCGCCGGGGTCATCGCCTCGGTGGGAGTGTCGTACGACGGCCCGGACGGTCCGCAGACCGGCTGGGTGTGCGGGATCGGGCCGGACCGGAACGCCCCCACCGTCACCCCGGGCAACTTCGTGTCCTTCCACGACAACGGCGGCATCGTCGCCTTCCTGGCGAACGCCGCCCGCCACGAGCCGGGCCTGCGGGAGGTCCACCGTGCCGCCGACCGCGGGCTGGACGCGCTGCTCGAACGGTACGGCGACCTGCTGCTCCAGGTTCCGGAGGGCGTCTTCACCGGGGCGGCCTCGCTCCTGCTGACCCGGCCCGACGCGGTGGACCGCGGCCGGCTCGCACGAGTGCTGGACGGCATCGAAGCGCGGGCCCGGGCGGGCGGCGGGGACACCGACCTGGCCAACGGGCCGGCCGGTCTGCTCATGCTGCTGCTGTCGCGGCTGGAGTCGGGCGAGGCCCCGCTCGTCGACGCGGACCGGCTGGCGCGGCTGCGGGCACTCGTCCTCGACCACGCCGAACGCCCGCGCGCGGGCTTCCACTGGTACGACGTGGCGCACGGCGACCTCGGGCTGCGCTGGGCCGCCGCCCGCGTCGGCCGGGTGACGGGCGACGACAAGCCGGCCCGGGGGTCGGCCGACTGGCTGGCCGCACGGCTGGCCGACGGCGACGAGCCACCGGTGCCGGGCTGGTGCAACGGCGCCGCCGGACTGCTGCTGACGTCCGCCGAGATCCTGGTCTCGGCCGGGCGGCGGGAGATGCTCTCGGACGGCCTGGCGGCCCGCCTGGCGGACCGGGCGACCCGGCTTCCGGAGGACGGGCCGCTGGACCTGTCGGTGTGTCACGGGAGCAGCGGTGTGGTCCAGTCCCTGATCGCGACGGCCCGGCTGCTCGGCGACGACACACTCCTCGACCGGGCGTTCGACCATCAGGAACGGGTCATGGCGGCAGCCCGGACGAGGGGATTCCACACCTCCGCCGTGGGCAGAACCTCCCTGCTCGGCTACATGTTCGGCTGGGCCGGCGTGGGCGACACCGAACTGATGCTGCACGCCGCCGCTTCGGGCACGGACGGCCCCGCCGTCCCGGTCGCGCTGACGGGCGCGGCCACCCGCACCACCACCCCCCACCAGGTCCCCCCGGGGACAGCGACAGGAGAACCGTCATGAGGAAGAACAAGACGGGCGCGGGCTTCGCGCTGGTCATCGGTGTCGTCATCGCCGCCGTCGCCATCACCCAGGACAACTACGGAGGGGCCGTGTTCGCGGTCGCGGCGGGGGCGATCGCCTCCGGCCTCCTGTACGTCCGGTCCGGCCGGGAACGGGGCAACTAGTGCGGTACTCGATCCTCCTGCCGTTCGGGCCCAACCGGCCCGAGCAGGTGGTGCCGTTCGCCAATCTGGTGCGCTGGACGGCGGCGGAACGCCTGTGGCAGGGACAGGGCCTGGTCCTGGAGTCCCACCACCTGGCGAGCTGGCTCTCGGGCATCGGCATCCGGGTCCCGATGGGGTTCGGGGTCTCGCTGATGCCCTTCCGGTCCCCCTTCCACGCCGCTGTGGAGGCCCGTTCGGTCGCCCTGGCCACCGGGCACCCGGTGGTCGCGGGCTTCGGGCCGGGCGCGGCGTCGCTCCAGGAGAGCCTGCTGGGCAAGCCGTACGCGAGCCCGTTGCGGGCTTCGCGGGAGTACGTGTCGATCGTGCGCGGCCTGCTCGCCGGGACGCACGTCGACCTGGCCGGCGAGTACCACTCCGTCTCGGCGAGTCTCTTCCGGACGCCGGCGCCGCCGGTGTCCGTGGGCCTCGGCGTCCTGCGGGAACGCATGGCCGCCCTGGCCGGCGAGGTCGCCGACACCGCCATCACCTGGATGGGGTCGGCGCGGTACCTGGGCGAGACCCTGATCCCGGCCGCGCGCGCGGTCCGGCGCACCCTGCCCGAGCCGCTGAAGGTCACGGCCATCGTTCCCGTCGCCCTGTCGGGCCCGGACCGCAAGGCCGTCGACCTCGCGGCCGCGGCCTGCGGCTCGCACGCGCAACTCCCGCACTACCAGGCGACCTTGCGCCGGGCGGGCATCGAGGTGCGCGGCGAGCCGGAGGACGGGGCGCGGCTGATCGACGGCGGCGTGTTCCTGTACGGCAGCGCCCGGGAGATCCACGAGCGGCTCGCCGCGTACCGGGCCGCCGGTGTCGACGAGGTGGTCCTCAACGCCACCGGAGTCGGCCTGGTGCACGGTCCGCAGGCGGCCGCCCGGGATCTCCTGCGGATCCTGGAGGCGCTGCCGGGCCCCGCCTCAGCCGGGGCTGAAACTGAGCATCCGGGTGCGGGCGGCGATCAGCCGTAACGCGTGCTGGCGGTCCCAGCCCAGTGCGGCGGCCCGCATCGCCTCGACGTCCGGCGGGAGGTTGAGGCCCAGGTCCTCGACGAACACCTTCTGGCAGCGTTTGATGACCGCCAGCGCGTCGGCCGCGTTGCCCTCGATGCAGTGCACCGCGGCCAGGAGCTCCCACAGGCGCTGCTGGTAGGCGGCCTCGGCGATGAGGCTCTCGATCTGGTACGACAGCATCTCGGTGCGGCCGGCGAGGATGCGGGCCGTGAACAGGTCCTGGTAGGTGTCCAGTCGCGCCTTGTTGAGGCCGGCGGTGTGGGCGTCGAACCACCGGGTCGGCGGCAGGTCCTGGCCGAACGGACCGCGCCAGAGCGTCACGGCCTCCTCCAGCGTCTCGATGGCACGGTCCGCCTCGCCCTGCGCCAGCAGCTTGCGTCCCTGCCGTGAGTACGAGAGGAAGGTCGGCAGATCGACCTCCTCGGGGGCGGCGTCGAGCATGTAGCCGCTCTGGTTGCCGCGGTGGGTGCGGATCCTGCCGCTGAGCCCCGTCGCCGCGCGCTCCAGGTCGCGGCGCAGGCCGGTGATGTGGCTGCGGATGTTCGCCACCGCCGACACCGGCGGCTCGTCCCACAGCAGTTCGGCCAGCTGCGCGATGCCCATGGGCTGGCCCGCCCGCAGCAGCAGGGCGGTGAGGATCGCGCGCCGGACGGGCGAGCACTGCTCGAAGTCCCCCCTGACACGGAGCGGACCGAGAATCCTGAAGAGCATCTCCCCGCCCCCCGTCACGATGCGAGGGGGTGTCGGCCTTTCGCGGGGCCGCCGATTCTCCGTCTGGGCGCAGCGGTACAACGCACGATCATGCGCATGAAGTAGTCCCCCGTATGTGAATTGTGTTCAGCGACAAGGCACTCAGGGTGTGTGTGCCCCTTCTGACAGGACGCGTGCCCCGTAGGTCAACCGGAACGCCCCAACCCTCGATCAGAGAGATCGCACGTGCAAGCCCGAACAAGGTTGCTGTGAGCCACCTCACACCGAAGTACTTTCCTGTCAGGAAAGTAGGTGGTACTTTCCTGACAGGAAAGTACGCACGAGCGAGGGGCACGCATGACCTCCGACGACGCGCAGGCCGCACTCGACGACATTCGCCGCCGCCAGGACCAGACCCGGCATGCATATGCCCGTCAGGGCTTCTCCAGACCGGTGGTGCTGATCGCGGCGTCGATGATCTTCCTGGTCTGCCTCTCGTTCGATCTGCCCACGCCGTGGAACGGGGCGATGATCGTGCCGCTCGCCCTGCTGGCCGCCGCGCAGTGGGTGCTGCACCGGCGGAGCTCGGCGGTGCGCCGGCGGCCGAGCGCCGTAGAGCAGGTGTTCGCATTGGCCGTGACAGCAATCCTCATCGGAACCTTCATGGGCCTCTCGGCCGCCGCCTCCGCCGCCGGTGCGCCGGCCCCGCACACCCTCGCCGGCGTGGTGCTCGCGCTCGCCAGCGTGCCGGGTGCGCAGTGGACGCGTTCCCTGTTCGAGGCACTTGTACGCAAGGAAGGCCGGCGAGGCTGATGGACCCGGACTTCGACGAGTTCCTGCACGTGCCCGCGCGGCTGTCGATCGTCGCGCTGCTGGCGCCCGCTTCCTGGGTGGAGTTCGGCTTCCTGCGCGATGCGATCGGCACCAGCGACTCGGCGTTGTCCAAGCAGGTCTCCGCGCTGGCGGCCGAGGAGTACGTCGAGGTGCGCAAGAGCCAGGGGCGTCCCCGCCGTACCCATCTGCGGCTGACCGGGCAGGGACGGGAGGCGTTCCGCCGGCACGCGGCCGCCCTGGAACGCATCGCCGCGGTGGCCCGCACGGCGGCGGAACCCGTGACCGACGAGTAGACCGGCCCACCGCCGGCCCGGGCCGCGAGGCCCGCACGGTCGCCGCGTGGACCACGACAGCAGCAGGGGGACAGTCATGATCGAAGTGAAGGACCTGACCAAACGCTACGGAGACACCCTCGCCGTCGACGGGCTCTCCTTCCGCGTCGAACCCGGGCGGGTGACCGGTTTCCTCGGTCCCAACGGAGCCGGCAAGTCGACGACCATGCGCACACTGATCGGCCTCGACCGGCCCACCGCCGGACAGGCGCTCATCGACGGCAGACGGTACGCGGACCTGCCGCGGCCGCTGTGCACGGTCGGCGCGCTGCTCGACGCCAAGGCCCTGCACGGCGGCCGCACCGCCCGCGGTCATCTGCTGGGGCTCGCCCGCAGCAACCGGATCCCCGAGCGGCGCGTCGACGAGGTCCTCGAGACCGTCGGCCTGTCCGCGGTGGCCGGCAAGCGGGCCAAAGTGCTCTCGCTCGGCATGGCGCAACGGCTCGGCATCGCCGCCGCGCTGCTCGGCGACCCGGACGTGCTGCTGCTCGACGAGCCGGTCAACGGACTCGACCCCGAAGGGGTCCTGTGGATACGTGAGCTGATGAAGAAGCTGGCCGCCGACGGCCGTACGGTCCTCGTCTCCAGCCACCTGATGAGCGAGATGGCGCTGACCGCCGACCACCTGATCGTGATCGGCCGCGGACGGCTGCTGGCCGACACCTCCACGACCGAGTTCGTCACCCGCCACTCCCGCTCCGCCATCCGGATCCGCACACCGCAGCCGGAGCGCCTGCTCGACGTGCTGGACGCCGCGGGCATCTCCGCAGCCGCCGGTGCCGACGGGGCGATCGAGGCGACCGGGACGACCCAGGAGAGGATCGGCGCCCTGGTGGCCGAGGAGCGCGTGACCGTGTACGAGATCAGCCCGCGAACGGCCTCACTGGAGCAGGCGTTCATGCAGCTCACCGGTGGCACCGTCGAGTACCGGGCCGGACAGGGGGCGAGCCGGTGATGACCGCGATCAGCAGCGCGATGGCCTTCGAGTGGGTGAAGATCCGCACGGTCCGGGCGACGGTGTGGTGCCTCGTCTCGTACTTCCTGGCGACGGTGGCGGTCGCCGTCCTCACCGGCTCCTACCTGCGCGGCTCCGCCCAGGACGCCGAAGCGCTCAAGAGCTTCGACCCGGTGGCCGCCGGCTTCAGCGGGCTGCGCCTCGGACTGATCGCGCTCGTGGTCTTCGGCGTGCTCGTCGTGACGCAGGAGTACGCGTCGGGGACGATCCGCACGTCCCTCGCCGCGGTGCCCCGGCGCGGCGTCTTCTACGGCGCGAAGATCCTCACCGGCGCGGCGACCGCCCTGGTGGTCTCCACCCTCGTCGTGACGGTCGGCTTCCTCGCCACCCAGCTGGTGATGGGCGACGCGCGGAACGTCTCGGTCCTCGACGACGGGGTGCCGCGCTGCCTGGTGGGAGCGGTGCTGTACACCACGCTGCTCTGCGTCTTCGCCATGGGACTGGCGAGCGTCCTGCGCAGTTCGGCGCTGACCATGGGCATCCTGGTGCCGCTGTTCTTCATGATCTCGACGATCCTGAACAGCATCCCGGGGGTCCGGGACGTGGCCCAGTTCCTGCCCGACGTGGCCGGCGGGCTCATCCTCTACCGGGACCAGCCGGACGACACCGTCCTGAACGCCTGGACCGGCCTGGGCGTGCTCGCCGCCTGGGCCGCGGCCGCCGTGACCGCCGGATACCTGGTCACGCGGCGCCGCGACGCCTGAAGCCACCCTCCCCCCGCCCCGCACCCGCCCGTCCCCCGGGGCGGGTCCGGGGCGGGCCTTCGGTTCTCGCCCCGCACGCGGCGGCGAGGTCCGGCAGGATCGGGCCGGCCGCCCCTAGTCGGCCGCCCCTAGTCGGCCGACAGGACGAAGGACGTCTGCACCTTGGCGAAGCCCGGTGCCTTCGCCTCGACCAGGTACGTGCCCGGCTTCGCCGAACCGGCCGGCGGGGTGGCGCACTCGGCGGCGCTCGGCTTGCGGTTCCACTTCACCGTGTAGGTGATGCCGCTGTCCGAGGGGACCCGGAACAACTGGTGCGCGGCGGCCTTGGGGCAGTCCTCGGAGGACCAGTAGTCGTCGTCGCTGTCGGCCTGGGAGATGGTGAACACCGCGCTCTCCGGCCCGAGATCGACCTTGCAGTCGTTGTCCGAGACGTTCCGCGCGGTCAGCAGGAACGTGGGCGTCTGGTCGGGGTCGTAGGTGTTGTGGCGGCTGCGGAGGCTGAACTTCACCGCGCTGGGCGTGCAGTTGGGCAGGGTGGACCCGGCCGGCAGGGTGTCGCCCGCGCCGACGCCCGTCCCGGTGCCGCCGCCGGAGCCGCCGGTGCCGCCCACGCCCTGGGAGCCGCCGGAGCCCGAGCCGCCACCGGAGCCCGCACCGGAACCGCCGCCCGAGCCCCCGCCGGAGCCGCCGCCGGACCCGGCGGACGAGCCGCCCGTGCCCGGGTCCTCCGACTCGTCGCGGCCGCCGGGGGCTTGGCTGATCGCCGGGCCGGAACCGGACGGGCCGGGCGTGATGGAGGGCGCGGGATTCTTGCCGTCGGCGCCGTTGCCGTCACCGTCGCCGCCACCACCGCCCACGGACACGATCCAGGCGATCAGCAGCGCCAACACGGCGACCACGGACACGAGTACGACCCTCCTGCGCCAGTAGATGGAGGAGGGAAGCGGACCGACCGGATTGCGCAGAGATCCCACGCCGCAAACCTTACGAGAGTTCGGCGCGTTCACCCGTTTCACCCGCCGTTCGGACCTCAACTTTTCCGGATCATCATTCCGGAAGTGCCGTGGCCACCCCCGTCGTTCGCGGGATGCGGGCGCGGTGATCGCGCACGGTGACGAGATCGACTCGCCGCCTACCGAGCGTGATCACCGGATTCGGGGACGCCCACTTCGCGATCGCATGCCTTGCACCTCTGGCCATGGCAGGGGCGGCCGGGAGTGGCGGGGCGCCCAAGTCCGTTGCCGTGCGCAGGCGTCCGCGGTCCCGGGCGCGCGACCGCCCCCGACTGCACGGTGCGGGGCGCGAGTTGCTCGCGCGGTGCGGCAAGCCGCGCGGTGCGGCGAACCCGCTCGCGGCGGAGGGCGACGCGCCCGGCACGCCCCGGGCGCGCGACGCCCCCGGCACGCCGGGCGGAGTGGCAGCGCGCCGGGCAGAGCGGCAGCGCGCCGGGCGGAGCGGCAGCGCGCCGGGCGGAGCGGCGTCGGCGCCCGCGCGGGGCGCCCGCGCGGCGCGGCGGGGCCGGACCGGTGGCGATCACCGGTCCGGCGTGGCCCCGCGGGTGGCGGTGTGCCCGGATCGGCGGCCCCGCGTGGCACCATCGGAAGGCCATGACTGCTCCCACGAAGCCCTCGCACCCCGTCCCCTCCCCCGCCGGCCCGGCCACCCCCGGCACGCCCCTCGGTGCCGACCTGCACTCCCCCGTCATCGACTGGTTCGACGAGAACGCCCGCGACCTGCCGTGGCGGCGCCCCGAGGCCGGGGCCTGGGGCGTGATGGTCAGTGAGTTCATGCTCCAGCAGACGCCGGTGAGCCGTGTGCTGCCCGTCTACGAGCAGTGGCTGAGCCGCTGGCCGCGCCCCGCCGACCTGGCCAAGGAGGCCCCCGGCGAGGCCGTCCGCGCCTGGGGCCGGCTCGGCTACCCGCGCCGGGCCCTGCGGCTGCACGGCGCCGCCGTCGCCATAACGGAACGGCACGGCGGGGACGTGCCGGCCGATCACGCGCAGCTGCTGGCCCTGCCCGGCATCGGCGAGTACACGGCCGCCGCCGTCGCCTCCTTCGCCTACGGGCAGCGCCACCCGGTGCTGGACACCAATGTGCGCCGGGTCTTCGCCCGCGCGGTCACCGGGACGCAGTACCCGCCGAACGCCACCACCGCCGCCGAGCGCAAGCTGGCCCGCGCCCTGCTGCCGGAGGACGAGGCGACCGCCGCGCGCTGGGCCGCCGCCTCCATGGAGCTGGGCGCGCTGGTGTGCACGGCGAAGAACGAGTCCTGCCACCGCTGCCCGATCGCCGCGAGCTGCGCGTGGCGGCTGGCGGGCAAGCCGGCGCACGACGGGCCGCCGCGCCGGGGCCAGACGTACGCGGGCACCGACCGGCAGGTGCGGGGGCGGCTGCTCGCCGTGCTGCGCGAGGCGCCCGGGCCGGTGCCGCAGGCGGCCCTGGACCGGGTGTGGCACGAGCCGGTGCAGCGGGCCCGCGCCCTGGACGGGCTCGTCGCCGACGGTCTGGTGGAGCCGATGCCCGGCGGGTCCTACCGGCTGCCGCTGACCTGAGACCCACGGACGGACCACGAAGGCGGCTCCTCACCACCGCGTACGTCACGGCGTTCGCCGGGACAAATCACCCCAAACGCCTTCCAACTCCCCCGCGTCTTTACCCTGTTCCGACTTCCGTTACACAACCGACGGACAGCCGAGTGCTGGCCGCAGGCTGCCTCGGACAGTGCCGTGACACGGCCTCCGTACCTTCGAACACGTTCCCGGCCAACCCGGGACGACTGAGGACCACAGGCAGTGCACGGGCGGCGGGGAGCCGGCCCGGACGGGGAAACGGGAGGCGGTTCACCATGGCGCAGGGCGAGGTGCTCGAGTTCGAGGAGTACGTGCGCACCCGGCAGGACGCGCTGCTGCGCAGCGCCCGCCGCCTGGTCCCGGACCCCACCGACGCGCAGGACCTGCTCCAGACGGCGCTGGTGCGGACGTACGGGCGCTGGGAGACGATCGAGGACAAGCGGCTGGCGGACGCCTACCTGCGCCGGGTGATGATCAACACCCGGACCGAGTGGTGGCGGGCGCGGAAGCTGGAGGAGGTCCCGACGGAGCAGCTCCCGGACGCCTCGGTCGACGACGCCACCGAGCAGCACGCGGACCGCGCCCTGCTGATGGACATCCTGCGGGTGCTCGCCCCCAAGCAGCGCAGTGTCGTGGTGCTGCGACACTGGGAGCAGATGTCCACGGAGGAGACGGCCGCCGCCCTCGGCATGTCGGCCGGAACGGTCAAGAGCACGCTGCACCGGGCGCTCGCCCGGCTCCGCGAGGAGCTGGAGTCCCGCGATCTGGACGCACGCGCGCTGGAGCGTGAGGAGCGGGAGCGGTGCGCGGCCTGACCGGCGGGGGGTCCGTACGGACCCGCAGTGGCGTTCAGGCGGTGGGCACGGCACTGGCCGTGCCCACCGCCCTCGCCCTTTTGGTGTCGGGGTGCGGTGCGGGCGGCACCGGCGCCCGCGACGAAGGCCCGGCGCACGCCGACTCGGTGGCCGGCGCCGCCGCCGCCACGCCGTCCGCCGCACCGTCGAAGACGCCCGAGAACGTGAACGCGGTCGCGCTCCTCAAGGACGACCCGAAGGTCGCCCCCGAGGTGAAGCGCGACCTCAAGCCGTGCGTCGCCGACGAGTACCCGGTCGACGTCTCCTACGGCAACCTCACCGGCGGGTCGGCCGACGACATCGTGGTGAACGTGCTGACCTGCGGTGACGCGGTGGGTGTGGGCAGCTACGTGTACCGCGAGCACGACGGCTCGTACAAGAACGTGTTCAAGGCCGAGGAGCCGCCCGTCTACGCGGAGATCGACCGCGGCGACCTGGTGGTGACCAAGCAGGTCTACGAGCGGGGCGACCCGGTGTCGAGCCCCTCCGGCGAGCACGTGATCACCTACCGGTGGGCGTCCGGCCGCTTCACCGAGAAGTACCGCACGCACAACGACTACGGGAAGGTCGCCGGCGACAGCGCGACGCCGGTCCCCGCGAGCTGACGCGGGGCGGCCGGCGGATCCGGTCGGTGACGGCCGGGCCGGTGAACGCGGCGCACGGCCCGTGCGTCCCAGTGAAGACAAGCACCCCACGGACCACGAAGGACTGAGAGCACCGGGATGGCAGAGCAGACCCACGTCCTGTTCGTCGAGGACGACGACGTCATCCGCGAGGCCACGCAGCTCGCCCTGGAACGGGACGGCTTCGCGGTCACCGCCATGCCCGACGGCCTGTCGGGCCTGGAGGCGTTCCGGGCGGACCGCCCCGACATCGCCCTGCTGGACGTCATGGTGCCCGGGCTCGACGGGGTCAGCCTGTGCCGCCGCATCCGGGACGAGTCGACCGTGCCCGTCATCATGCTGTCGGCCCGCGCCGACTCCATCGACGTCGTCCTGGGCCTGGAGGCGGGTGCCGACGACTACGTGACCAAGCCGTTCGACGGGGCCGTGCTGGTCGCCCGGATCCGCGCGGTGCTGCGCCGCTTCGGGCACGCCGGCGGCGACCGGTCCGCGGACCCGGCCGGCCCAGGCGGCGGCGGGGCGCTGACCTTCGGGGACCTGGAGGTGGACACCGAGGGCATGGAGGTGCGCCGGTCGGGCCGGCCGGTGGCGCTGACCCCGACCGAGATGCGGCTGCTGCTGGAGTTCTCCTCCGCGCCCGGCACCGTGCTCTCCCGCGACAAGCTGCTGGAGCGGGTGTGGGACTACGGCTGGGGCGGGGACACCCGCGTGGTCGACGTCCATGTGCAGCGGCTGCGGCAGAAGATCGGGCAGGACCGGATCGAGACCGTCCGCGGTTTCGGTTACAAGCTGAAGGCCTGAGCGGGGTATGAGGGGGCACTTCCGGCGGCTGGTCGCCGCGGGGCTGGAGCGCGCGGGGATCCGTACGGGTCTGAGATGGAAGCTGAGCGCGGCCATCGCGCTGGTCGGGGCGCTGGTGGCCGTCGCGCTGAGCCTCGTGGTGCACAACGCCGCCCGGGTGTCGATGCTGGACAACGCCCGCGACCTCGCCGACGAGCGCATCATGATCGCCCAGCGCAACTTCGAGCTGTCGGGGCGGATGAACTTCCCCAACACGAAGATCAACGACCCGGCTCTGCCGCCGGAGCTGCGCGAGCGGGTCGAAGCGGGCCAGCGGGCGACCTACGTGGCCGACCGGCCCGGCGACGTGCCCGACATATGGGCCGCCGTGCCGCTGAAGAACGGGCAGGTGATGTCGCTGCACTCGGGCTTCACCGACCGCAGCTCCGACATCCTGCAGGACCTGGACCAGGCGCTGATCATCGGATCCATCGCGGTCGTCCTCGGCGGCAGCGCGCTCGGTGTGCTGATCGGCGGGCACCTGTCCCGGCGGCTGCGCAAGGCGGCCGTCGCGGCGAACCAGCTCGCGGGCGGCGAGACGGACGTCCGGGTGCGGGACGCCATGGGCGGGGTCGTGCGGGACGAGACCGACGACCTGGCGAGCGCCGTGGACGCCATGGCCGACGCCCTGCGCCAGCGCATCGAGGCCGAGCGGCGGGTCACCGCGGACATCGCGCACGAGCTGCGCACCCCGGTGACCGGGCTGCTGACCGCCGCCGAACTGCTGCCGCCCGGCCGCCCGACCGAGCTGGTGCTGGACCGGGCCAAGGCCATGCGCACCCTCGTCGAGGACGTGCTGGAGGTGGCCCGGCTGGACGGTGCCTCGGAACGGGCGGAACTCCAGGACCTGATGCTGGGCGAGTTCGTCGCCCGGCGGGTGGCGGCCAAGGACCCCGGCATCCAGGTGCGGATCGTGCACGAGTCGGAGGTCACCACCGACCCCCGGCGGCTGGAGCGCGTGCTGTTCAACCTGCTGGCCAACGCGGCGCGGCACGGCAGGCCGCCCATCGAGGTCACCGTCGAGGGCCGGGTCATCCGGGTGCGCGACCACGGGCCGGGCTTCCCGGAGGACCTGCTCGCCGAGGGGCCGAGCCGCTTCCGCACCGGCAGCGCGGACCGGGCCGGGCACGGGCACGGCCTGGGCCTGACCATCGCGGCCGGCCAGGCCCGGGTGCTGGGCGCCCGGCTGACCTTCCGCAACGTCCGCACCCCGGGCGCGCCCCAGGACGTGCGGGCCGAGGGGGCGGTGGCGGTGCTGTGGCTGCCGGAGCACGCGCCGACGAACACGGGCAGCTACCCGGTGCTGCCGGCCTCGTAGGACGGGTACCGGTGCGCGGTCAGCAGGACCAGTCCTGGTCCGGGTCGAGGCCGCCCTCGCGGGGCTGGGTGAAGGAGAACCAGTTGCCCGAGTCGTCGCGGAACAGCGCCTCCGTGCCGTAGGGGCGCTCCTGCGGCTCCTGGAGGAACTCCACGCCCCGGTCCTTGAGCTTCCGGTAGTCGCCGTGGATGTCGTCGGTGGTCAGCACACCCGCGCCGAGCACTCCCTTGGTGACCAGCTTCTTGAGCATCTCGGCGGACTCCGGGTCCATCGCGGGCCCGCTCGGCACCATCAGGGTGAGCTCCACGTCGGGCTGGTTCGGCGCGCCGACCGTGAGCCAGCGCATGCCGCCCTCCCCCATGGTCATGTCCGTACGGACCTCCAGACCCAGCTTCTCCGTGTAGAACTCCCTGGCCCGGTCCTGGTCGAGGACCCAGACGGTCGCGATGGCGAGACCCTTGATCATGGCGTGCTCCTGCTGCTCCGCGGCGGTCGCTGCTTGCCCTGCCACGGTAGGCAGCGGGTCCGTCAGCCCGCTTCTCCGGAATTGCTCTCCTTGCGGGGAGCGGGCCCGGCGCCGGGGCCGGAGCGGAATCCGCCCGCCCAGAGCATCGCGTAGCAGCCGGGGACGAGGGCGGCTCCCCGGCCGACGTGCCGGATGCGGTACTCACTCGGGGGCAGCCCGGTCCAGGCCTTGAAGCGCGCCGAGAAGGTGCCGACGCTGCTGAAGCCGACCAGGTGGCAGATCTCCGTGACGGAGAGGTCGGCCGTACGCAGCAGGTCCTCGGCCCGTTCGATACGGCGGTGGGTCAGGTACTGGCCGGGGGTCTCGCCGTAGGCCTCCTTGAAGGCCCGGATGAAGTGGTACCGCGAGTACCCGGCGTGCGCGGCGACGGTGTCCAGGTCGAGGCCGGGGTCGGCCCAGTCCCGGTCCATGGCGTCCTTGGCGAGCCGCACCTGCCGCGTCCTGTCCATGCGACCGATGGTGGCACGGGGGTCTGACAGCGGCCCCTGGCGCAGCGGCGGGCCGGGCGTCACCCTCCGGTACGTCGCTCAGCCCTGGGCGGCCTCGCCCAGGACGGGTGCCAGGCGGTTCAGGACGTGGGGCCAGCCCTTGCCCATGCCGTCGTACGCCTGGCGGCCCATCGGGGAGTCGAGGTCGAAGCCCGCGTGGGTGAGGACGAGGCGGGTGCCCCGGCCCTCCGGGTGCAGCGTCCAGGTGATGGTGGTGTCGAGCGTGCCTTCGGCGAACCGGTAGGCCAGCAGCCGCTGGTCGTCCACCTCGGTCACCTCGCAGGGCTGACTGCCGAAGTTCCCCATGTCCAGGGTGAAGCGGTGCCCGACCACGGGCTTGATGTCACCGGCGGCCCACCAGCGGGCGTGCAGGTCGGGGTCGGTCAGGGCCTTCCAGACCGCGGCCGGCGGGTGGGGAAGGAACGTCTCGCAGGTGATCGTGTTGCTCTCGGTCATGTCTCGTGGTCCTCGTCCAGGAGATCGGACAGCGCGTGCAGACGCTGCTTCCAGTAGTGCTCGAACGGGTGCAGCCACTCGCTCACCTCGGCCAGCCGTGCCGGTTCGAGGTGGTAGAAGCGGTGGCGGCCGCGTGGCTCCTCGCGCACCAGTCCGGCGGTACGGAGCACCGCCAGGTGCTCGGAGACCGCGGGCCTCCCGAGCTCGAACATCCCGGCCAGCTCCCCTGTGGAGCGCGGACCTTCACGCAGGCTCTCGAGCAGTCTGCGGCGCACTGGGCTAGCCAGCACGCCGAACACGTCGGCAGGCATGACGCCATGATGCGTCGGGAATCCCCGACGCGTCAAGAATTCCCGACGCATCCCCGGGGGCGCTCCCTCACCGGCGAGGCACGGCGAAGGCCCCGGGGATCACAGCCACCCGGGGCCTTCGTCGGGGATCGGTCCGCCGACCTCGGTCAGAGCGCCTCCGCCAGCGGTGCCTGGGCCGCCGGGGCGTCCGGCTTTCCGTCCTCCGGACCCTTCGGCCCGGCGCCCTTCAGCGGCACCTCCTTGACGAACACCGCCGCCGCCAGCGCGAGCACCGCGATCACGGCCCCGAGCAGGAACGCGGAGTGCGTACCGGCGGACACCGCGTGCTGGTACGCCTCCCGCGCCGCCTCCGGCAGCTTCGCCAGGCTCGCCTGGTCCAGCTGCGCCGACTGCTCGGTCACCTTGGAGCCCAGCGCCCCGGCCCGCTCGGCCATGACGTCCTGGACACGGTGGTTGAACAGCGCGCCCATGATCGCGACACCGAAGGAGGAACCCAGCGTCCGGAACAGCGTCGTGGACGAGGACGCGACCCCCATGTCCTTCATCTCCACGCTGTTCTGCGCCACCAGCATGGTGATCTGCATCAGGCAGCCCATGCCCAGGCCGACCACGGCCATGAAGACGCCGGAGGTCACCCGCGACGTACCGGTGTCCATGGTGGACAGCAGGTAGAGGCCGACGATCATCAGCACGCTGCCGAGCACCGGGAACACCTTGTACCTGCCGGTGTTCGTGGTCACCCGCCCGGCGACCATCGAGGTCACCAGCATCGCGCCGAGCATCGGCAGCAGCAGCAGACCGGAGTTCGTCGCGGTGGCTCCCTGCACGGCCTGCTGGTAGAAGGGCAGGAACAGCGTCGCACCGAACATCACGAAGCCCGTGATGAAGCCGATGAGCGACATCAGCGTGAAGTTGCGGCTGCGGAAGATGTGCAGCGGCACCACCGGCTCCGCCGCCTTGGTCTGCCAGAAGACGAACCCGACCAGCGCGGCGACCCCGATGCCGATGAGCTCCATGATCCGTGCGGAGTCCCAGGCGTACTCCGTGCCGCCCCAGGTGGTGACGAGCACGATCGCGGTGATGCCGACGGTCAGCAGCGCGGCACCCAGGTAGTCGATCCGGGCCTGCGCCCGCTTCTTCGGCAGGTGCAGCACCGCGCTCACGGCGACCAGGGCGACCACGCCGAGCGGCAGGTTGATGTAGAACGCCCAGCGCCAGCCCCAGTTGTCGGTGATCGTGCCGCCGACCAGGGGCCCGCCGATCATCGCCAGCGCCATGACGCCCGCCATCATGCCCTGGTACTTGCCGCGCTCCCGGGGCGGGATCAGGTCACCGATGATCGCCATGACGCCGACCATCAGACCGCCGGCGCCCAGCCCCTGGACGGCGCGGAAGCCGATCAGCTGGCCCATGTCCTGGGCCATGCCGCTGAGCATCGAGCCGATCAGGAAGATGACGATGGACGACAGGAACGTGCCCTTGCGGCCGTACATGTCGCCGAGCTTGCCCCACAGCGGGGTGGAGGCCGCGGTGGCGAGCGTGTAGGAGGTGACCACCCAGGAGAGGTGCTCCAGACCGCCCAGCTCGCCCACGATCGTCGGCATCGCCGTACCGATGATCATGTTGTCGAGCATCGCGAGCATCATCGCGATCATGAGCGCGAGCAGGACGACCCGCACGCTTCTCGGTTGCTTCCCCCCGCTGTCGGCGGCGATCGCCGCCGATGTGTCCGTTGTGTCCGCCATCGCTTCCCACTCCCCCAGCAACTGCTACTTACTTGCCGACCGGCTAGTGACTACACTCGGAAGCTAGCGGCGCACTAGCCGGTCGTCAAGTAAGTTTTCTGGAAAGCGGGCGGCGTAGGAGGATGGGCGGCACCATGGACGGCACCAGGCAGCGGCGCCGCGGGGACACCCGCCGGCGCATCCAGGACGTGGCCCTCGAACTCTTCGCGGAGCAGGGCTACGAGAAGACATCCCTGCGGGAGATCGCCGAGCACCTGGACGTCACCAAGGCGGCCCTGTACTACCACTTCAAGACGAAGGAAGAGATCCTCGTCAGCATCTTCGAGGACCTCACGCAGCCCATCGAGGACCTGATCGACTGGGGCCGCCGGCAGCCGCACACCCTGGAGACCAAGCAGGAGATCGTCCGCCGCTACGCCGACACGCTGGCCCAGGCGGCCCCGCTGTTCCGCTTCATGCACGAGAACCAGGCCACGGTGCGCGAGCTGCGCATCGGCGAGTCCTTCAAGGAGCGCATCCGCAGCCTGCGCGACATCATCGTCGACCCGGACGCGGACCTGGTCGACCAGGTCCGCTGCGCCAGCGCGATCTTCACCCTGCACGCCGGGATGTTCCTGCTCCAGGACATGGGAAACGACCCCGAGGAGAAGAGCAGAGCCGTCCTCGAGGTCGCCACGGACCTGGTGGCCCAGGCCCACCGCGGAGCGGCGGGATCCTAGGGCCGGGAGGTCAGGTCAGACCGTCACGCCCTTGGCGCGCAGGAACTTGACCGGGTCGACCGCCGAGCCGTAGTTCGGGGTCGTGCGGATCTCGAAGTGCAGGTGCGGACCGCTGGAGTTGCCGGTGTTGCCGGACCGCGCGATCTCCTGACCGGTCTTGACGATCTGGCCGATGTGCACCTTGACCTTCGACAGGTGGGCGTACTGGGAGTACGTGCCGTTGCCGTGCTTGATCACGATGGCGTTGCCGTAGGCGGGGCCGTCACCGGCGCCGTTGCCGCCGGCCTTGACCACGGTTCCGCCGTGGGTGGCGAAGACCTGGGTGCCGCTCGGCACCGCGAAGTCCTGACCGCTGTGCTTGTGCGCCCACATGCCGCCGTTCTGGGCGAAGCTCGCGGAGAGCTTGTACTTCTTCACCGGGTCGACCCAGGAGGGCGCGGCCTTCTTCGCGGCGGCCTTCTCGGCGGCCGCCTTCACGGCGGCGGCCTTGGCGGCCTTCTCGGCCTTCAGGGCCTCGGCCTTGGCGGCCTTGGCCTGGGCGGCGGCCTGCGCCTGGACGGCGGTGGCCGCGCCGGACGCGGCCGTGGTGTCGGCGGCGGACGCGACCCCGGCCCCCAGTGCGACCGAGACACCGAGGCCGGCGGCCAGCACGGTCGCACGGGTGCGGAGCTGGGACGTACGGGAAGAACGGGACGTGACGCGCTGGGACATCGAAACCTCGTATGGAAGGGGACGGAGAAAACCACCCGGCGCACTGTCGCTCGCCGTGTGGCCATCCCTTGGTAACCCGAAGTCCGACAAACACCCAAAAGCGTGATCTACGGCCGAAGTTAGTACTTCGGCACCGTGTTCCACGTCTCTTGACACAGTGCTCATTCAGGACAAATACCGGCATTGGCCAGCTCTTCGTCACCCTCCCCCCGGGGCGATTACCCTTCCTTACGGCCCGTTCGCCACTATTCCGGCTAGTACCGGACATATCGCCTGTGCGGCATGTCACCGGTGGCCCACTTCGGCCATTCGGGATATGTGGCGCACGCCTCTAGGCACCTACCGTCCGGTAACCCTACGGTTCCCCTCGCGCCACCCTCGCGCACAAGCATGCACACGACATGTTGGCAGCGTCACGGACGTGAGAGGACCCCCACGACATGCAGATCCGACGCCCCTGGTTGCGCCGCGCATCAGTGACCGCCGTCTCGGCGGCCGCCCTCGTGGCGATGGCCGCACCGGCCGACGCCACGACCGCCGACCGGGCTTCCACCGCCGCCGTGACCGCCACCGCGGCCACCGCGGCGGACGTCGACTACGGCACCTGGCAGAAGGACTGCCAGGCCGTGATGGACCAGGCGCTGCCCTATCTCCAGCAGCGGATCGCGGCGACGAAGCCGGGCGAGAAGCAGGCCATCGTCTTCGACATCGACAACACGACGCTGGAGACCGACTTCGGCTTCAGCTACCCGCAGCCGGCCAACAGGCCGGTCCTGGAGGCCGCCAGATACGCCCAGGAGCGCGGAGTCGCCCTGTTCTTCGTCACCGCGCGCCCGGACATCGTCTACGCCTTCACCGACTACAACCTCAAGCAGGCCGGCTACCGCGTCTCCGGCCTGTACGTGCGCAACTTCATCGACCTGTTCAAGAACGTCGCGGACTACAAGACGGCCCAGCGCGTCTCGATCGAGAAGAAGGGCTACACGATCATCGCGAACATCGGCAACAGCGCCACCGACCTGTCCGGCGGCCACGCCGAGAAGGCGTTCAAGCTGCCGGACTACGGCGGGCAGCTGTCGTAGGGGCCCGGACACGCGGAAGGGGCCGGTGCCTTTCGGCACCGGCCCCTTCTCGTCGGACCGTGACGCTTACGCGTCCTTGCTCAGGTTCGGACCGGTGCCACCGGCCGCCTGCTCGATCGGCGGGACGTCCGGGAGGGCCGACTTCTCCTCGCCGCGGAAGGTGAAGGTCTTGGTCTCGCCCTCGCCCTCCGTGTCCACGACCACGATGTGACCGGGGCGCAGCTCGCCGAAGAGGATCTTCTCCGACAGCGAGTCCTCGATCTCGCGCTGGATGGTGCGGCGCAGCGGACGCGCACCCAGCACGGGGTCGTAGCCCTTCTTGGACAGCAGCTCCTTGGCGGACTGGGAGAGCTCGATGCCCATGTCCCGGTCCTTCAGGCGCTCGTCCACCTTGCCGATCATCAGGTCGACGATCTGGAGGATGTCGTCCTGGCTGAGCTGCGGGAAGACGACCACGTCGTCGACGCGGTTGAGGAACTCGGGCCGGAAGTGCTGCTTGAGCTCGTCCTGGACCTTGTTCTTCATGCGCTCGTAGTTGGTCTTCGTGTCACCCGAGGCCGCGAAGCCCAGGTTGAAGCCCTTGGAGATGTCCCGGGTGCCGAGGTTGGTCGTCATGATGATGACCGTGTTCTTGAAGTCCACGACCCGGCCCTGGGAGTCGGTCAGGCGACCGTCCTCCAGGATCTGCAGCAGCGAGTTGAAGATGTCCGGGTGGGCCTTCTCGACCTCGTCGAAGAGGACGACCGAGAACGGCTTGCGGCGCACCTTCTCCGTCAGCTGGCCGCCCTCCTCGTAGCCCACGTATCCGGGGGGCGAACCGAAGAGGCGGGAGACCGTGTGCTTCTCGCTGAACTCCGACATGTCGAGGGAGATCAGCGCGTCCTCGTCGCCGAAGAGGAACTCGGCGAGCGCCTTGGACAGCTCGGTCTTACCGACACCGGACGGGCCGGCGAAGATGAACGAGCCACCGGGGCGCTTGGGGTCCTTCAGACCGGCACGCGTACGGCGGATCGCCTTCGACAGCGCCTTGACGGCGTCGTTCTGGCCGATGACCCGCTTGTGGAGCTCCTCCTCCATGCGCAGCAGGCGGGAGGACTCCTCCTCGGTGAGCTTGAAGACCGGGATGCCGGTGGCGGTCGCGAGGACCTCGGCGATCAGCTCGCCGTCGACCTCGGCGACGACGTCCATGTCGCCGGCCTTCCACTCCTTCTCCCGCTTGGCCTTCGCGGCGAGGAGCTGCTTCTCCTTGTCGCGCAGGGAGGCGGCCTTCTCGAAGTCCTGCGAGTCGATCGCGGACTCCTTGTCGCGGCGGACACCGGCGATCTTCTCGTCGAACTCGCGCAGGTCCGGCGGCGCGGTCATCCGGCGGATGCGCATCCGGGAACCGGCCTCGTCGATCAGGTCGATCGCCTTGTCCGGCAGGAAGCGGTCCGAGATGTACCGGTCGGCCAGGGTGGCGGCCTGGACCAGCGCCTCGTCCGTGATGGAGACGCGGTGGTGGGCCTCGTACCGGTCGCGCAGACCCTTGAGGATCTCGATGGTGTGCGGCAGGGACGGCTCCGCGACCTGGATGGGCTGGAAGCGGCGCTCCAGGGCCGCGTCCTTCTCCAGGTGCTTGCGGTACTCGTCCAGCGTGGTCGCACCGATGGTCTGGAGCTCACCGCGGGCCAGCATCGGCTTGAGGATGGAGGCCGCGTCGATGGCGCCCTCGGCGGCACCCGCACCGACCAGCGTGTGCAGCTCGTCGATGAACAGGATGATGTCGCCGCGGGTGCGGATCTCCTTGAGCACCTTCTTCAGGCGCTCCTCGAAGTCACCGCGGTAGCGGGAGCCGGCGACCAGGGCGCCGAGGTCCAGGGTGTAGAGGTGCTTGTCCTTGAGGGTCTCGGGCACCTCGCCCTTGACGATGGCCTGGGCGAGGCCCTCGACGACGGCGGTCTTGCCGACGCCGGGCTCACCGATCAGCACCGGGTTGTTCTTCGTACGGCGGGACAGCACCTGCATGACCCGCTCGATCTCCTTCTCGCGCCCGATGACCGGGTCGAGCTTGGACTCACGAGCGGCCTGGGTGAGGTTCCGGCCGAACTGGTCGAGGACCAGGGACGTGGAGGGCGTGCCCTCGGCAGGACCGCCGGCGGTGGCGGTCTCCTTGCCCTGGTAACCGGAGAGCAGCTGGATGACCTGCTGCCGCACACGGTTCAGGTCGGCGCCCAGCTTCACGAGGACCTGGGCGGCGACACCCTCGCCCTCGCGGATCAGGCCGAGCAGGATGTGCTCCGTGCCGATGTAGTTGTGGCCCAGCTGAAGGGCCTCGCGGAGCGACAGCTCCAGGACCTTCTTGGCACGGGGGGTGAAGGGGATGTGGCCGGACGGGGCCTGCTGGCCCTGGCCGATGATCTCCTCCACCTGCTGGCGGACCGCCTCGAGCGAAATCCCGAGGCTCTCAAGGGCCTTGGCGGCGACACCTTCACCCTCGTGGATCAGGCCCAGGAGGATGTGCTCAGTGCCGATGTAGTTGTGGTTGAGCATCCGGGCTTCTTCCTGAGCCAGGACGACAACCCGCCGCGCGCGGTCGGTGAACCTCTCGAACATCGTTAATCGCTCCTCAGAGCGGTCAGGCAGTGGGGGGAACTTCCCCTCCCTGTCCTTCCGCAGCTTAGTCCCGCAAGCGGGGACCGCTCATTCCAACTGCCGACACCGGACCGAGAACCAACACTGCCTCCTGACCCCGAACGCCGACATCTCCTCCAACCCGATGGTGCGAGACGATGTTCCCGCAGGCCAGGCAGATACCCCACTCGCCAGTACGCCGATGGCGAACGTGAGACGTCCTTTCCTGCGTGTCGCCCCCTCCCACTAGGCATGTCTTACCCGCGCGGACCTCGAGTCCATGCCGGGCGCACCCTTCCCCTCCGCTACGGGCGAACAACCTTGCGCCTCCCCGAGCCCCCCGGACGCCCCCGTTCGGGCACTCTGTGCGCGCAGGGCGCGACCCAGCGTAACCCGGAGGGCCTCGCGGCTGTTGCACTCGGCATGTCCGGCACCCCGCACGCCGTCGCCCCCGTCGCGTCCCGGCTCCTTCCGCTCCCCCGCGGGCCGCTCGATCCGCCCGCCCCCTGCGGGACGGGCCCACAGCCGGGCGACCGGGTCCGGCGGTGGTACGAGGACGGGCTGGGCTGGCCGACGGCGCCCGGGGATCCGCTGCGGCTGGTGGTGGGCGTGCGCTTCGACGTCCTGGACGTGCCGGCCGAGGCGGGCCGGGCCGCCCTGCGGCACCTGGCGCCCGGCTCCCCCGTGGCCGTCCGGGGTCCCCGCGCCCGGCTGCTGGTGGCGCCGGGCAGCGCGGAGGAGCTGCCGGGGCTGTTGGAGTGGCTGGACTGGGGGACGCTGCCGCTGGACCTGACGGCGGTCGGCACGGGGGGCCTCATGGAGGCGCCGCGGCCGGACGGGCCGGCCACGGGGGCGTGCCACGGGTCGGAGGGCCCCGGGGTGGTCACGGGGCGTCCCCGGCCCGGCGGGCGGGTCGGTTCCCAGGGGGCCGCCGTGTGGCTGCGGCCCCCCGAGCCGGGATGCGAGGTCGAGGCCTCGCTGCCGACGCTGTCGGCGCTGGGGGGCGGTGGGGATGCCCCCGATCTCGTACGGCTCGTGGACACGGTGGCCACGTGCTGCCACCGGATCCGGCTGCGGCGCGCGGGCGCCCGGCCACCGGCCTTGCCCGCGCAGGGCCGGTAGTGCCGCTGTTCAGCCGTTGGCCTTCTCGTACGCCTCGCGGATGGTCGCGGGGACCCGGCCGCGGTCGTTGACCTCGTAACCGTTCTCCTTCGCCCACGCGCGGATGGCCGCGGTGTCCTGGCTGCCGCCCGAGGCCGCGCGCGGCTTGCCGCGCCCGCCCGAGGCACGGCCTCCGGTACGACGACCGCCCTTCACGTAAGGCTCGAGAAGGTCACGGAGCTTGTCCGCATTGGCGGTGGTGAGATCGATCTCGTACGTCTTGCCGTCCAGCGCGAACGTCACGGTCTCGTCCGCCTCGCCGCCGTCGAGGTCGTCGACAAGAAGGACCTGAACCTTCTGTGCCACCGGATTTCCTTTCATCGATATCTTCAAGGGCCGGGGGAGTGCCGGCATCCGCCGTATCGCCGTCCCCTGTTATATGCAGTACTGCAGTACGTCGGAAAGCAAACCGCTTTTGCCGGAAAAACACAAACCCCCGGCAGAGACCGGTGGCCCCGACTCCGTCCGGAAACGTGCGCGTTTCGGACATAGGCGACCGGGGCAGGGTGGCCCCGCGGAATATGTCTTGACGAACCGGGCGGGGACCGCCTTCGCGGGGTGTGCCGTCGATCCCGGCGATCACAGATGCAGAAGCATCCGGCTGTTGCCCAAGGTGTTCGGTTTCACTCGTTCGAGACCGAGGAACTCCGCGACACCCTCGTCATAGGAACGCAGCAGCTCCGCGTAGACATCGGTGTCCACGGGCGTCTCGCCGATCTCCACGAAGCCGTGCTTGGCGAAGAAGTCGACTTCGAAGGTCAGGCAGAAAACGCGTCGAACACCGAGCCGTCGCGCGGTCTGGAGCAACTTCTCCAGCACCCGGTGCCCGACGCCCGAGCCCTTGAGGCCGGGCTTGACCGCGAGAGTGCGCACTTCGGCGAGGTCTTCCCACATCACGTGCAGGGCGCCGCAGCCGACGACCTCGGCGTTGTCGTCCCGTTCGGCGACCCAGAACTCCTGGATGTCCTCGTAAAGCGTGACCGTCGCTTTGTCGAGCAGGATGCCGCCGCGGACGTAGGCGTCGAGGAGGCGGCGCACCGCCGGGACATCGCTCGTGCGGGCCCGCCGGACGGTGATGGCATTTGCGGTGGGTTCGGGGCTCTTCGCGGACATGCCGGGACGCTATCGCCCGCGGGGGTCCGAAGGGGAGGCGGGGTTCTGCGGGAGGTCTTCCGGGGGTTGTGCGGGTTGTGCCGGTGCGGGGGATTCCGGCGGCGCGGCGGGTTCCCGGGTTTCCGGGCCCTGCACGATGCGTACGGCATCGGTGAGCGCCTGGCGCTGTTCCTGGCTCATCATCCCGAAGAACGCGACGAGAGCGGCGGCGGGGTTGTCGCTCTGCGACCAGGCGTCGTTCATGAGGGCGGCGGCGTAGGCGGCCCGGGTGGAGACGGCCTCATATCGATAGGCACGGCCTTCCGCCTCGCGGCGCACCCAGCCCTTCTGATGGAGATTGTCCAAAACGGTCATCACCGTGGTGTAGGCGATGGACCGCTCCTTCTGGAGATCTTCCAGGACTTCTCGAACGGTCACCGGGCGGTTCCACTTCCACACCCGCGACATGACCGCGTCTTCGAGTTCTCCCAATGGGCGAGGCACCCTCAGCACAATAGTGGGAGAACTCGGTAATGGCGTGGCGGACGTGCGCTTCAGCGGCGAACGGGAACAAAAAGGGCGTACGACTCGGCCGAGCGGGCTCGTGGAGTCGTACGCCGTGAGGAGGGAGAGGTGCGGTCAGGCCTCGGCGCCGGGGGGCGTCGCGGAGGACGGGCGGGCGCCGTCCACGCGCGCGAGGGCGGCGTCCACGGCCGCGTCCTCCTTGGCCTTGTTGGCGCCGCCCTGGGTCTTCACGATCACCCGGATCACGCCGATGAAGAACGCGGCCATGACGACCGGGGGCAGGAGCGCGGAGACGTAGTCCATGGATCCAGGGTAGCCGTCAGCCCGCGGCGAGCTGCTGGGGGCTCGGCGGGGGCGGCGGGGCGGGCTTGCGGCGCGGGAAGACCTCGCCCGGGGTGGGGATCGGACGGGAGGGCTTCGGCGTGCCGGGGCCGGGAGCCGGGGAGGGCGCGGGAGCGGGCTTGGCGGGGTCCGGCTTGCGCGCGGGCCTCTTCTCGGGCTGCCGGCCGACCCCGCCGGGCAGGGCCAGGAGACGGGCGGGACCGGCGGTGCGGGCGCGGTCGCGCGTGCGGGAGGCCGGGACGGTGGCCGTGAGGGCCGCGGCCGGGGCGGTCCGGGAGGCCGGGGTGGTCGCACAGCGGTCCAGGAGGGCCGCCGCCGCGGGGTTGCCGCGCAGGGCGCGCAGGGCGGCCAGGTCGTCGGGGCCGGGGCGGTGGCCGGCGGCCAGGGCCTCGTCGAGCAGGGCGAGGTAGCCGGCCGCGGTGCCGGGGAGGGCCGCGCGGTACCGGCCCAGGTCGGCCACGAGGAAGGCGCGCAGCCTGGCTCCCTCCCGCTGGGCCTCGTCCAGCGACTCCGCGAGGCGGAGACAGTCGCGGACGTCGTCGGGCGTGGCGGGGGCGGGATGGAGGGCGAGGGCGAGAGCGCGGCGGAGCACACGCAGCTCCTCCGGGCCGAACGCCATGCCGCCGCGGGATCCGTAGGGCGTGGGCATGCGGCGACGATACGCGCTAATCAGACAAATCACGCATAGCGGGTGGGTGTGGCGGGGGCAACCACCCACCTGGCCGGGCAGGGGACCGCACCCCGGCGCAGCGGCGGCGGGCCGTTCCGGCGCCGTGGGCGGCGCCGGCTCTTCGCCGCACCGCCCCGCTCCCGCGCGCCGCGACGGGTGCGGGGACCCGCCCCGGCCTCCGGCCGGGCGGCGACACGGGGGCCGCGGATGCTGCGGCTGCCTACGGGCGCCGGGACGCACTGGGGTGCCCGGCGCAGCGACACCTCACCCGGCCGCGAGCCCGGCTCAGGGCACGCTCGGTGAGCGCCGGGACGCGTAGAAGCGCTCCGGCCCCGCCGGGGCCCGGCCCGGCCGCGAGCCGGGGCCCGCATGCGAGCGGCTGGGCGCGCCGGAGCGCTCCCGCCCCGTGACCGCGCTGTGAGCCGGGCCCGGGCACGCCGGACAGCGGCCGGGCGTGGCTGGTGCGGTCCGGCCGCGACGACGCCATGGCCAGGCCGCGAGCCGGGGCCCAGGGCGTGTCGGGAGCGGAGACCGCCGCGGACCACGCCCGGCTGGGGGCGGGGCCGCGGCGGTCGGGGGCCCGGGGGGCGTTATCGGGGCGCGGCGTGTCGGACGGTCACAGGCGGGAGACATTGCGCTCGTACACCAGGCGCAGGCCGATGAGGGTCAGCCACGGCTCGTGCTCGTCGATGACCGAGGACTCGCCCAGGACCATCGGGGCCAAGCCGCCCGTCGCGATGACGGTGACGTCGTCGGGGTCCTCCGCCAGCTCGCGGGCCACGCGGTTGACGACGCCGTCCACCTGGCCGGCGAACCCGTAGACGATGCCCGACTGCATCGCCTCGACCGTGTTCTTGCCGATGACGCTGCGCGGCCGGGCCACCTCGATCTTGCGGAGCTGGGCGCCGCGGACGCCCAGGGCCTCGACGGAGATCTCGATGCCGGGGGCGATGACGCCGCCGACGTACTCGCCGCGCGCGCTGACCGCGTCGAACGTCGTCGCCGTGCCGAAGTCGACGACGATCGCGGGGCCGCCGTAGAGCTCGACCGCCGCGACCGCGTTGATGATGCGGTCCGCGCCGACCTCCTTGGGGTTGTCCATGAGGATCGGGACGCCGGTCTTCACGCCGGGCTCGACCAGCACCGCCGGCACGTCGCCGTAGTAGCGGCGGGTCACCTCGCGCAGTTCGTGCAGGACCGAGGGGACGGTCGCGCAGATGGCGATGCCGTCGATGCCGTCGCCCAGTTCGTCGCCCAGGAGCGGGTGCATGCCCATCAGGCCCTGGAGGAGGACCGCGAGTTCGTCGGCGGTGCGGCGCGCGTCCGTGGAGATGCGCCAGTGTTCGACGATCTCGTCGCCGTCGAACAGGCCCAGGACGGTGTGGGTGTTTCCTACGTCGATCGTCAGCAGCATGGCCCTACCCGCTCCCCTACTCCGCCGGCCGCAGGTCCAGGCCGATGTCCAGGATCGGCGAGGAGTGGGTGAGGGCTCCGACGGCGAGGTAGTCGACGCCGGTGTCCGCGTACGCCCGGGCGTTGCCGAGGGTGAGCCGGCCGGAGGCCTCCAGGGCGGCGCGGCCCTGGACGATCGCGACGGCCTCCTCGCACTCGGCGGGCGTGAAGTTGTCCAGCAGGATCAGGTCGGCGCCGGCGTCCAGCACCTCGCGGAGCTGGTGCAGGGTGTCGACCTCGACCTCGATGGGGACCTCGGGGAAGCGTTCACGCACCGCCCGGAAGGCCTCGGCGACGCCGCCTGCGGCGACCACGTGGTTGTCCTTGACCAGGGCCGCGTCCGACAGCGACATCCGGTGGTTGACGCCGCCGCCGCAGCGGACCGCGTACTTCTCCAGGCTGCGCAGGCCCGGGGTGGTCTTGCGGGTGTCGCGGACCTTGGCCTTCGTGCCGTCCAGGGCGTCCGCCCACGCGCGCGTGGCCGTGGCGACGCCCGACAGGCGGCACAGGATGTTCAGCGCACTGCGCTCGGCCGTGAGCAGGTCGCGGGTGCGGGTGGTGACCGAGAGCAGCTTCTGGCCCGCCTCCACGCGGTCGCCGTCCTCCGCGTGCCGCTCGATCTCCAGCTCCTCCTCGCAGACGACCGACACGACCGCCTCGGCGATGCGCAGTCCGGCCACGACGCCCGCCTCGCGGGCGGTGAAGTCGGCGGTGGCCACCGCGTCCTCGGGGATGGTCGCGACCGTGGTCACGTCCACGCCGTGCGCCAGGTCCTCCTGGAGGGCCACGTTGGCGATGTCCTCGACCTCGACGGGGTCGAGGCCGGCGTCGGCCAGGAGCTGGGCGAGCGCGGGGTCCAGCCCGCACTCCAGGTACGCCTCGTCGTCCGCGCCGCAGGCGCAGCCGTCGCCGCAGCCTCCGGAGGGGGCGAGGGGAAGGTCGTGGGTGCTCACGTCGGTCACTGCTCCTGGGGGGCCTGGGACGGGCAAGTCGTAGGGAAGTGTGTGGTGTCCGTGGTGTGCACGGCCAGCGTGCGGTCGGGGTTGAGGCGTACGACGATGTGGCGGCGCCAGGCCGTGTCGTCGCGCTCGGGGCGGTCCTCGCGCCAGTGGCAGCCCCGGGTCTCCTCGCGCAGCCGGGCGGCGGCGACCAGGACGCGGGCCACGCACAGCAGGTTCGTGGCCTCCCAGGTGTCGGTGCCGGGCTCGGCCGTCTTGCCGTGCTCGGTGAGGGCCTCGCGGGCGTCCGCGTGCAGCCGCTCCAGCTGGTCGGCGGCGCGGGTGAGGGAGTCGGCGGAGCGCAGGACGCCCGCGCCGTTGGTCATGATCCGCTGGATCGTGAGGCGGGCCTCGGGGCTCTGCAGGGGGTGCTCGGGGATCTCGGGGTGCGGCAGGGGGTGCGGCACGCGCGCGTGCGGGCCGGCCGCGGCGATGTCGGCGGCGATGCGCTCGGCGTAGACCAGGCCTTCGAGGAGGCTGTTGGAGGCGAGGCGGTTGGCACCGTGCACGCCGGTGCAGGCCACCTCGCCGCACGCGTACAGGCCGGGCACGGTCGTACGGCCGTGGGAGTCGGTGCGCACGCCGCCGGAGGCGTAGTGGGCGGCCGGGGCGACCGGGACGGGCTCGGTGATCGGGTCGATGCCGTGGGCGCGGCAGGCGGCGAGGATCGTCGGGAAGCGGCGCTCCCACATCTCGGCGCCGAAGTGCCGGGCGTCGAGGTACATGTGCTCGGCGCCGCGCTCCTGCATACGGCGCGTGATGCCCTTGGCGACGATGTCGCGGGGGGCGAGCTCGGCCAGTTCGTGCTGCCCGACCATGAAGCGCACGCCGTCGGCGTCGACCAGGTGGGCGCCCTCGCCGCGCACCGCCTCGGAGACCAGCGGCTGCTGACCCTCGGCGTCCGGGCCGAGGAAGAGGACCGTGGGGTGGAACTGGACGAACTCCAGGTCGCTGACCTCGGCGCCCGCGCGCAGGGCCAGGGCCACGCCGTCGCCGGTGGAGACCGAGGGGTTGGTGGTGGCGGAGAACACCTGGCCCATGCCGCCGGTGGCCAGCACCACCGCGGGGGCGTGCACGGCGCCGACCCCGTCGTGCTGGCCCTCCCCCATGACGTGCAGGGTCACGCCCGCCGTGCGTCCCTCGGCGTCGGTGAGGAGGTCCAGGACGAGGGCGTTCTCCACGGTGCGCATGCCACGCGCGCGGACCGCCTCGACCAGGGCGCGGGAGATCTCCGCGCCGGTGGCGTCGCCGCCGGCGTGGGCGATGCGGCGGCGGTGGTGACCGCCCTCGCGGGTCAGTTCCAGTTCGCCCGCGGGGGACGCGTCGAACCGGGCGCCGGTCCCGATGAGGCGGCGCACCGCGTCGGGGCCCTCGGTGACGAGGATGCGGACCGCCTCCTCGTCGCACAGGCCCGCCCCGGCGACCAGGGTGTCCTCCAGGTGCTGCTCGGGGGTGTCGCCCTCGCCCAGGGCCGCGGCGATGCCGCCCTGGGCCCAGCGGGTGGAGCCGTCGTCGAGCCGGGCCTTGGTCACCACCACGGTGCGCAGCCCCGCGGCCTCGCAGCGCAGGGCGGCGGTCAGGCCGGCGACCCCGGAACCGACGACGACCACGTCCGCGGTGAGGGACCACCCGGGGGCGGGGGCGTGCAGTCGTATGCCTGTGGTGGTCACGAGGCGGCTCCGAGGGTTCCGAAGGTGAGCGGGATGTTGTCGATCAGCCGGGTGGTGCCGACCCGGGCGGCGACGGCGAGGACCGCCTCACCGGCGAAGTCCTCGCCGATCTCGGTGAAGTCGGACGGGTCGACCAGGGCGAGGTAGTCCAGCTTCAGCGGCGGGTCGAGCCGGGCGGCCTCGTCCAGGACCTGGCGGGCCGCCGCGCGGACGGCCGCGGGGCGGCCCGGGGCGGCCGTGGCGACCGCGTGCGTGTCGGCCGCCGCACGGGACTCGCCGAGGGCGCTGAGCGCCTCGGCACGCGCGCGCGTGGCGGGCACCTCCCGGGCCCGGGCGCGCAGCGCCTCCTGCGCGGCGTGCCGGTCCCGGCCCGCGAACAGGGCCCGGGACAGGGCCAGGGCCGTGCGCCGCTCGGGGGCCGACAGGTAGCGGTTGCGGCTGGACAGGGCCAGTCCGTCCTCCTCGCGGACGGTGGGGACGCCGGCGATCTCCACGCCGAAGTTCAGGTCGCGCACCATGCGGCGGATCAGGGCGAGCTGCTGGGCGTCCTTCTGGCCGTACAGGGCGATGTCCGGGCGGGTGAGGTGCAGCAGCTTGGCGACGACGGTGAGCATGCCGTCGAAGTGGCCCGGCCGGGAGGAGCCCTCCAGGCGCTCGCCCATCGGTCCAGCGCTGATGCGGACCTGGGGCTCGCCGCCCGGGTAGACCTCCTCGACAGCCGGGGCGAACACGACGTCCGCGCCGGACCGCCCGGCCAGCGCGAGGTCGGCGTCCAGGGTGCGCGGGTAGCGGTCGAGGTCCTCGCCCGCGCCGAACTGCAGCGGGTTGACGAACACGGTGACGACGACCTCGCCGTCGGGCCCGGCCATCTCGCGTGCGGTGCGCACGAGCGTGGCGTGGCCCTCGTGCAGGGCGCCCATGGTCATCACCACGGCGCGACGGCCCTTGCGTACGCGTGCGTGCAGTTCACCGGCGGTGCGCAGCAGGGTGGTGGTCATCGGGTGTCCCCTTCGGTGCCGTCGGTCCCGTCGGTGCCGTGGGCGAGTACCCCGAGGAGGTCCTCGGCGAGTTCCGGCTTCAGCATTCCGTGCGCCAGGGCCCGGTCGGCGGTGGCGCGGGCCATCGCCAGGTAGCCGGCGACGGTCTGCGGGGCGTGCCGGCGCAGCTCGGTGACGTGCGCGGCGACCGTGCCCGCGTCCCCGCGCGCGACGGGGCCGGTCAGGGCCGCGTCGCCGGAGCGCAGGGCGTTGTCCAGGGCCGCGCCGAGCAGCGGTCCGAGCATCCGGTCGGGGGCGGAGACCCCGGCGGTGCGCAGCAGCTCCATGGACTGGGCGACCAGGGTGACCAGGTGGTTGGCGCCCAGGGCGAGGGCCGCGTGGTAGAGCGGGCGGTTCTCCTCGGCGATCCACTCCGGCTCGCCGCCCATCTCGATGACCAGGGCCTCGGCGGCCAGGCGCAGCTCCTCGGGGGCGGTGACGCCGAAGGAGCAGCCGGCCAGGCGCTGGACGTCCACGGGCGTGCCGGTGAAGGTCATCGCGGGGTGCAGGGCGAGCGGCAGGGCACCGGCGCGCAGGGCCGGGTCGAGGACGCGCGCCCCGTACCGCCCGGAGGTGTGGACGAGCAGCTGGCCCGGCCGGACGGAGCCGGTGTCGGCGAGGCCGGAGACCAGGCCGGGCAGGGCGTCGTCGGGGACCGTCAGCAGCACGAGGTCGGAGCGCTCCAGGACCTCGGCGGGCGGCAGCACCGGCACGTCGGGCAGCAGCTCGGCGGCGCGGCGGCGGGAGCGCTCGGAGACCGCGGAGACGGCAACCGGCCGGTGCCCGGCGAGCTGGAGGGACGCCGCCAGAGCGGGTCCGACGCGCCCGGCGCCGATGACGCCGACGGTGAGCCGTGCGGGGCGGTCCTTGGGGTCTGGCTGTGGGGTTGTGTTCACTCGACGGCGGCCTTCCCGTTCCAGTCCGCTCCGGGTACCGGACGATTTCTCGTCATGTTAACGCTATCGGTCGGCGGGGTGTCCGGCCGTCCACAGGCTGTGCACACCGTCCGGGGCCCCGCCCCCGGACGCGGTGAACGGCTGCGGGAAACCCGGGTGCCCGGCCGCACGCGCGCGGGAGAGGATCCGGGGCATGACTGACACGGCGGAGCACGACGGACGGGCGGCGGACCGGGAGCGGGACGAGGACGCGCGGGGGCCGGGGCTGCGGGAGCGGCGGCTGGCCGCCCACCGCGGCGCACGGCGGGTGCTCGCCCGCTTCGGCTTCCATCGCACGCTCCGCGAGCGCCTGGCGCTGCTGGCGGACGCGGGGGACCTCCACGACCTGGACGAGCCGTCCGACGTCTACGGCGGCGGCGTCGTGGAGGCCCTGGAGCGGAAGGTCGCCGGACTGCTCGGCACGGAGGCCGCCGCGTTCTTCCCGACGGGCACGATGGCGCAGCAGGTGGCCCTGCGCTGCTGGGCGGGGCGCACCGGCGACCGGACGGTCGCCGTGCACGGGCTCAGCCACCCCGAGGTGCACGAGCGCAACGCGTTGCGCGAGGTCGGCGGGTTGCGCCCGGTGCGGGTGACGAGCGAGCCGCGGCTGCCGACCGCCGCCGAGGTGCGCGGCTTCGAGGAGCCCTTCGGCGCCCTGATGCTGGAACTGCCGCTGCGGGACGCCGGTTTCGTGCTGCCGTCCTGGGAGGAACTCACCGGGGTCGTCGAGGCCGCCCGGGAGCGGGACGCGGTGGTGCACTTCGACGGGGCCCGGCTGTGGGAGTCCACCGTGCACTTCGGCCGGCCCCTGGCGGAGATCGCGGGCCTGGCCGACAGCGTCTACGTGTCGTTCTACAAGTCGCTGGAGGCGTTCGGCGGCGCCGCCCTGGCCGGGCCGGAGCAGCTCGTGGACGAGGCCAAGGTGTGGCGGCACCGCTACGGCGGCCAGGTCTTCCAGCAGTTCCCGACCGTCCTGTCGGTGCTCGCCGGGCTGGAGCGCGAGCTGCCCCGGCTGCCGGAGTACGTCGCCCACGCGCGCGTGGTGGCCGCCGCCCTGCGGGAGGGCTTCGCCGCCGCCGGGCTGCCGTGGGCGCGGGTGCATCCGGAGGTGCCGCACACCCACGACTTCCAGGTGTGGCTGCCCTACGAGGCGGACGTCGCGGGCGAGGCGGCGGTGCGCACGGCCGAGGAGACGGGCGTGGAGCTGTTCGGCGCCGGCTGGACCCGCGGCGGCCCGGGGCTGTCGTACACCGAGGTGCACGTGCGGGCCGCCGGGCTGGAGTGGACCGGGCAGGACGTGCGGGCGGCGGTGGCCGCGTTCGCGGCGCGGCTGCCGGGGCGGCCGCAGCGCCGGTGAGCGGCTCAGGCGGGCCGGGCGGGGTGCCTGCGCCACCGGGCCAGGGCGTCCCGGAGGCGGTGGCGCACCGGGCGTCCGGCCAGGACCGCCCGGAACTGCCGTTCGTCGCGCCACTCCTTCACGACCTGCCAGTCGTGCGTGCCCGGTACGGGCGGGGCGGTGTCGCCCAGGGAGCGGGCGCGGTAGGTGTCGAGGAGGTACTGCTGCGTGATGCTCATGACGGATCGCCTCTGCGGGACGGGGTGATGGAGGTCCGAAGGCTCCGCGGCTGCCCCGGTGCCTCCACCGTGCGCCCGCGTCCGGGGCGCCGTCGCGTCGATTGACGGCGGCCGTCAATCGTCGGGAGCGTTGTCGGTGGCGGGGTGCACCATGAGGGCATGAGCGTGCACATCGACATCGCCGGGCTGCGGCCGGAGAGGGTCGCCGTCGTCCCCTCGCCCCTGGCCGAGCTGGGCATGGCGCTGCACGCGCTGTCCGAGCCCGCGCACCACCCGGGCCTCCAGGGCTGGGTGACGGGCGTGAGCGCGCGGCTCGATCCGCATCTGGCCGACCGGATGTGCGAGGCCGACTTCCTGTGGCGGTCGACGTTCTCGGACCTGTTCATGCCGTGGGCGGGTCTGCCGGAGAGCGGGACGCTGCCGGGCGGCACCCTCGCCGAGGAGCTGGACCAGCTCGACAAGCTGTCCGACGAGCAGTTCGTCGACGCGGCGCTGGAGTTCACCTGCGCCGTCGGCTACGGCACGTGCGGGCCCACCCCGCTGTCCGACCCGGGGGTGCGCCGCCGGGCGCTGGAGCTGGCCGCCGCCCGCGGGCCCCAGCAACTGCGCTTCACCGAGCGGCTGCTGGGCGACCCGCCCGCGATCCGGGCCTGGCTGCGGCAGTTCCTGCGGGACTGCGAGGAGGCGTTCTTCGCGGAGGCGTGGGGCCGGCTGCGCCACCAGCTGGCCGCCGACGCCCGGCACAAGACGGACCTGCTGCGGCACAAGGGCCTGCCCGGCATGCTGGCCGCGGTGTCCCGGGCGATCACGCTCGACGCGGCGGGCACCCGCCTCACCGTCGACAAGCTCGGCGGGGACGACGTCACGACCACCGGCGACGGCGGGCTGCTGCTCGTGCCGACCAGCCTGGGCTGGCCGCACCTGATGGTCCTGCACCGCCACGGCTGGCAGCCGGTGCTCCACTACCCGGTGGGCTCCCCCGAGCTCGCCGCCCCGCCCAGCCTCGAGCAGCTGGCGCTGCGCATGACCGCCCTGTCCCATCCCGTGCGCATGCGCATCTGCCGCTTCCTGGCCCGCAGCGCCTACACCACGGGCGAGCTGGCGCAGGTGCTGGGCATGACGGCCCCGGAGATATCCCGGCACCTGGCCCTGCTGAAGAAGGCCGGCCTGCTGACCACCCGCCGCCGCGGGCGCTACGTGCTGCACCAGCTGGACGTCACGGTGGTGGCCCGGCTCGGCAGCGAGTTCCTGGAGGGGATCCTCAGATAGCGGGCGCTCCGGCTGCCCGCTGCACGCTCAGCCGTGCCCGCCCGCCCGGACCAGTCCCGTCTCGTAGGCCAGCACGACGACCTGCACGCGGTCCCTGAGGCCCAGCTTGGTCAGGATGCGGCCGACGTGCGTCTTCACGGTCGCCTCGGAGAGCACCAGGCGGGCCGCGATCTCGCCGTTGGACAGGCCCTGCGCGACCAGCACCATGACCTCGCGCTCACGGTCGGTGAGCCGCTCCAGCTCCTTGTGCCGGGGCTGCTGCGCGGTGCTCGGCAGCATCGGCGCGAAGCGGTCCAGCAGCCGCCGGGTGGTGGAGGGGGCGACGACCGCGTCACCGCTGTGCACGGACCGGATCGCGGTGAGCAGTTCGCCCGGGGGCACGTCCTTGAGCATGAAGCCCGAGGCGCCCGCCTTCAGCCCGGAGAAGGCGTACTCGTCGAGGTCGAAGGTGGTCAGGATGAGGACCTTCGGCGGGTCGGTGTCCGCGCAGATGCGGCGCGTGGTCTCCACGCCGTCCAGCTTCGGCATGCGCACGTCCATCAGCACCACGTCGACCTGGGTGGCGCGCAGTGCCTGCAAGGCCTCGACGCCGTCGCCCGCCTCCGCGACGACCTCCATGTCCGGCTGGGCGGCGAGCACCATCCGGAATCCGGTGCGCAGCAGCACCTGGTCGTCGACGAGCATCACGCGGATCGTCATCGGGGCCTCTTCCATGTCGTCAGGGCAGTTCACTGGGGGTGCGATGGGGTGCGATGGGGGGCGTTCCGGGGCGTGTCCCCGGGCGTGACAGGTGTCAGCGAGGGGCGTGCGGCGGCGTCAGTGCGCGGCTTTGAGCGGGAGCAGGGCACTGATGCGGAATCCTCCGCCGGGGCGCGGGCCCGCGTCCAGGGTGCCGCCGACCATGCCGACCCGCTCGCGCATGCCGATCAGGCCGTGGCCCTGGCCGTCGAACCCGCCCTCCTCGTACAGCTCGTGCGGGGCGCCCTTGCCGTCGTCCTCGACGAGCAGGCCGAGGCCGTCGTCGAAGTACACCAGGCGCACGCTGGCGCCCGCGTTGGGGCCGCCGTGCTTGCGGGTGTTGGTGAGCGCCTCCTGCACGATGCGGTAGGCGGTGAGCTCGACGCCGCTGGGCAGCGGCCGGGGCGTGCCCTCGACCTTGAAGTCGACCGGCAGGCCCGACCCGCGGCACTGCTCGACGAGGTCCTCGATCTGCTGCACGTCCGGCTGCGGCACGTACTCGCCGGCCTCCTGGTGCTCCCCGGTGCGCAGCACGCCGAGCAGGCGGCGCATCTCGGCGAGGGCCTGGCGGCCGGTGGAGGAGATGGTCTCCAGGGCCTTCTTCGCCTGGTCGGGGGCGGCGTCGAGGACGTAGGCGGCGCCGTCGGCCTGGACCACCATCACCGAGACGTTGTGCGCGACGACGTCGTGCAACTCGCGGGCGATGCGGGCCCGTTCCGCGGCGACCGCGACCTTGGACTGCGCCTCGCGCTCCTTCTCCAGCCGGGCGGCCCGCTCCTCCAGCTGCGCGAAGTAGGCGCGGCGGGTGCGGATGGAGTCGCCGAGCACCCAGGCCAGCGCGAAGGGCACCGTCATGAAGACGGCCGCGGCGATGTTGGCCGCGACGCCGTTCTGCTCGTTCGGCCAGCGCAGGTGGGCCACCGGGGCGGCGCACAGTCCGGCGGCCAGCGCGAAGCGCGAGGCCCAGCGCGCGCCCTCCGCCGCCACCGTGTAGACGATCACCAGCATGGCGAAGTCGGCGGGGGTCATCTCCACGTCGGTGATCAGCTGCGCCACCCCGACCGCGGCCGCGAGCAGCAGCATCTTCTCCGGCATGCGGCGGCGCAGCGCGACCACCAGGCACAGCAGCACCGTGAGCGGGACGGCGGCGGCGGGGGGCCCGAAGACGCCCGTCGCCCCTCCGACCACGGAGATCCCGAGGAGGGCCACGGCCCAGAAGCCGTCGACCCACGTCGGGTGCCTGCGGAGGAAGTCATAGAGGCGCTGCACGTAACCCAGCGTAGGGAAGCGGAATAGGTGCAGGGGTCAACCGGAGGGCCGATCCGGACCGGGCGCGCGTACTCCGCAAGGTGGAGTTGCGTGCGTTGTGTGCGCATAGCCTGACCCGGTGACGACGGGAACCGGCAACGAGTGGCGCGGGTGGCGCGCGGCGGCGCACGAAGCCCTGTACGCGCCGGGGGGCTTCTACCGGCGGGCCGGTGCGGGCCCGGCCGGGCACTTCCGCACCTCGGTGCACGCCTCGGCGCTGTTCGCCGGGGCCGTGGCGCGGCTGCTGTGCCGCGTCGACGAGGCGCTGGGCCGGCCCCGGGTGCTGGACTTCGTCGACATGGCCGCCGGGCGGGGCGAACTGGCCGCCGGCGTCCGGGCCGCGCTGCCCGCCGAGGTGGCGGAGCGCACGCGCGCGTGCGCCGTCGAGGTCGCCGGGCGGCCCCCGGGGCTCGATCACCGGATCGAGTGGCGGGCCGAGCCGCCCGGGGAGGTCACCGGGCTGCTCTTCGCCAACGAATGGCTGGACAACGTCCCCGTCGAGGTTGCGGAGGTGGACGGCACGGGCACGGCCCGGCTGGTGCTGGTCCGGCGGGACGGCGTGGAGCGGCTCGGGGACCCGGTCGGCGGGGCCGAAGCCCGCTGGCTGGAGCGCTGGTGGCCGCTGCGCGCCGAGCCCGGGCTGCGCGCCGAGATCGGGCTGCCCCGGGACGAGGCGTGGGCCTCGGCGGCCGCGACGCTCCGGCGGGGGCTCGCCGTCGCCGTGGACTACGCGCACACCGCCGGCGCGCGGCCGCCCTACGGGACGCTGACCGGCTTCCGGGACGGACGCGAGACCACACCCGTCCCGGACGGCTCCTGCGACCTCACGGCGCACGTCGCCCTGGACGCCTGCGCGCTGCCCGGCGGACGGCTGCTCCCCCAGCGCGAGGCACTGCACGCCCTCGGCGTGAGCGGCGCACGCCCTCCGCTCACGCTCGCCTCGACCGACCCCACCGGATACGTGCGCGCCCTCGCGAGCGCCGGGGAGGCCGCCGAGCTGACGGCACCGGGCGGACTGGGCGACTTCGGCTGGCTGGTGCAGCCGGTGGGCATCGCGGACCCGCTGCCGCGCTGAGTGGGCATCGCGGACCCGCTGCCGCGCTGAGCCCCTACTTGTCGATGTCGCCGACGACGAAGAACATCGACCCCAGGATCGCCACCATGTCGGCCACGAGCGTCCCCGGCAGCAGTTCCGTCAGCGCCTGGATGTTGTTGTACGACGCCGAGCGCAGCTTCAGCCGGTACGGGGTCTTCTCGCCCTTGCTGACCAGGTAGTAGCCGTTGATGCCGAGGGGGTTCTCGGTCCAGGCGTAGGTGTGGCCCTCGGGTGCCTTGAGGACCTTCGGCAGCCGCTGGTTGACCGGCCCGGGCGGCAGCCCGGCGAGCCGGTCGAGGCAGGCGTCGGCGAGGTCCAGCGCGTTGTGCGTCTGCTCCAGCAGGCACTCGAAGCGGGCGAGGCAGTCGCCCTCCTGCCGGGTGACCACCTTCAGGGTGTCCTGGAGCTCGCCGTAGGCGAGGTACGGCTCGTCGCGGCGCAGGTCGAAGTCGACGCCCGAGGCGCGGCCGATCGGCCCGCTGACGCCGTAGGCGTGCACGGCCTGCGGGGACAGCACGCCGACGCCGCGGGTGCGGCCGCGGAAGATTTCGTTGCCCAGCACCAGGTCGTCGAAGCGGTCCATACGGGAGCGGACGTCGGCGACGGCGGTACGCGCGCGTGCGGTCCAGCCGGCCGGCAGGTCCTCCTTGAGGCCGCCGACGCGGTTGAACATGTAGTGCATGCGCCCGCCGGAGACCTCCTCCATCACGTGCTGGAGCTCCTCGCGCTCGCGGAACGCGTAGAAGATGGGGGTGATCCCGCCCAGTTCCAGGGGGTACGAGCCGAGGAACATCAGGTGGTTGAGCACCCGGTTCAGCTCCGCGAGCAGCGTGCGCAGCCACACGGCCCGCTCCGGGACCTCCATGCCGAGCATCCGCTCCACGGCGAGCACGACGCCCAGCTCGTTGGAGAACGCCGACAGCCAGTCGTGGCGGTTGGCGAGCATGATGATCTGACGGTAGTCACGCGCCTCGAACAGCTTCTCCGCGCCGCGGTGCATGTAGCCGATGACCGGCTCCGCGTGCATGATGCGCTCGCCGTCCAGGACGAGCTTCAGCCGCAGCACACCGTGCGTGGAGGGGTGCTGCGGCCCGATGTTGAGCACCATGTCGGTGCTCTCCGCGGCGCCGCCGATTCCGACCGTGGTCTCCGTCGTAGGAGTCATGGACACAGTCTCTCGTACGTACGCTGGCCTCATGGAGACGGGGAGTGCGCACGAGGCGGGCACGACGGGGGCGGAGGACTCCACCGGGGCGGCGGGGCCGGCGAGCCCGACCGCGACGGCGGGACCGGGCGGGACCGCGGGACCGGGCGGGACCGCGGGACCGGGCGGGACCGCGGGACCGGGCGGGACGGCGGCTCCCCTCGAGCCGGAGTGGATCGCCCTGCCGCCCGGACTGCTCAGGATGCGGCGGCTGCTGCTGGTCGTCTGGCTCGGGCTGGTCACGCTGGCCGCGGGGCTGGTGCCGGGGCTGCTGGCCGGGCCCGCCTGGGCCGCCTGCGCGCTGCCGCCGCTCGCGCTCGCCGTGTGGGGCTGGGTGATGCTGGAGCGCAACTGGCGCTCCTGGCGCTACGCCGAGCGCGCCGACGACCTGCTGATCAGCCGCGGTGTGCTGTGGCGCGAGGAGACGGTCGTGCCGTACGGGCGCATGCAACTGGTGGAGGTCACCTCCGGGCCCGTCGAGCGGCACTTCGGGCTGGCCAGCGTGCAGCTCCACACGGCCGCCGCGGCGACCGACGCGACCATCCCCGGCCTGGACCCGGCCGAGGCGGAACGCCTGCGCGACCGGCTCACCGAGCTGGGCGAGGCCCGATCGGCGGGCCTGTGACGCCGCCGGGGGCCGCCGGGACCGGCACGGACCCGCTCGACGGCGAGGCCCGGAGCGAAGACGTGGCCGACGGGGACGCCGCCGGCGGGGCCGTCGAGCGGCGGCTGCACCCCGTCACGCCTCTGCGCCGCGCCTGGGCGCCGGTCGCCGTGCTCGTCGGCTGGGCCGTCCACGATCCCGACGGCGCGCAGCGCAACCTGTCCCGGCTGACGACCACCACCCTGCTCATCGGTCTCGCCGTCCTCGTCCCGGCCGCCGCCCTCTACGGGTTCTGCTCCTGGTGGTTCACCCACTTCGCGGTGACCGAGACCGAACTGCGCATCCGCACCGGCCTCGTCTTCCGCCGCACCGCCCACATCCGGCTGGAGCGGATCCAGGCCGTCGACGTCACGCAGCCCCTGCTCGCCCGGGTCGCGGGCGTCGCCAAGCTGAAACTCGACGTCATAGGCACCGACAAGAAGGACGAACTGGCCTTCCTGGGCGATGACGAGGCACGCGCGCTGCGCGCCGAACTGCTCGCCCGGGCCGCCGGGTTCGCCCCCGAGACGGCCCACGAGGTGGGCGAGGCGCCGTCCCGGCGGCTGCTGCGGGTGCCGCCCGGCGTACTGGCCGTGTCCCTGCTGCTGACCGGCGCGACCTGGTGGACCCTGGTCGCCGCGCTCGTGGTCCCGTCGGTGCTGTGGCTGGTCACCCACAGCCTGTGGACGGTCCTCGCGGTCGCCCTGCCGCTGCTGGGGGCGGCCGGGGCGAGCAGCGTGGGGCGGTTCGTCACCGAGTACGACTGGACGGTGGGCGAGTCCCCGGACGGGCTGCGCATCGACCACGGCCTGCTGGACCGGGCCCACGAGACGGTGCCGCCGGGCCGCGTGCAGACCGTGCGGATCGTCGAACCGCTGCTGTGGCGGCGGCGCGCGTGGGTGCGCGTGGAACTGGACGTGGCGGGCTCCTCCAACTCCGTGCTGCTGCCGGTCGCCCCGCGCGAGATCGCCGAGGACGTCGTCACGCGCGTGCTGCCTGGTGTGACCGTGCCGCAGGCGCCGGCCCTGTCGCCCGCCCCGCGCCGCGCCCGCTGGTGTACGCCGGTGTGGTGGCGCGGCTACGGACTCGCCGTCACGGACGCGGTGTTCGCGGCCCGGTCCGGTCTGCTGAAGCGCAGCCTCGCGCTGGTCCCGCACGCGAAGGTGCAGAGCGTACGGCTGTCGCAGGGGCCGTGGGAGCGGGCCAGGGGCGTGGCGGACGTGCACGTGGACACGGGCGCCGGCAAGACGGTGACGGCCCGGCTGCGCGACGCTGCCGAGGCCCGCGCGCTGCTGGCCGCGCAGGCCGAGCGCTCGCGCACGGGACGCCGCGACGCCCGCCCGGACCGCTGGATGACCGACCCGGCCTGACCCCGCCGGGTAGGGCAAACGCGCGAAGGCGCGAAGGCCCGAAGGCCCGAAGGCCCGAACGCGCGAAGGCCCCCGGCCGCGGCCGGGGGCCTTCGCGCACATCGAGGGGCGCCAGGGTTCAGGAGACCGCGCTGCGCAGCCCCTTCAGGTCGATCTGCTCCGTCTCGTCGTGCGCCGTCAGGTCGATGACCTGGCCGATGCCGCGGGACTCCGCGTCGGCGGGCTTGAACCGGGCCTCGGTCTCCGCCTTGTGCAGGGCGAGCGCCTCCTGGCCGACGACGTCGGCCAGGTCCTCGTTCTGGACCGCCTCCAGGGCCGCCGGCGAGGTGCCCTGCTTCGTGCCGAAGAAGTCGAACCCGCCCTCGGCGACCGGGCGGCGCACCGGCTGCTGCGGCGCCACGGCCACGGCGGTCGGCACGGTGTAGTGCCCGGAGGGAGTCCGCCCGGCCCGCTCGGGCAGGTGCACGTCCTCGCCCCGCGCGGTGCCGGCGGCGGTCGCCTGCTGGTGTCCGTCGGCCGCCCCGGCCTTCTCCTGCGGCCCGTCCTGCGCGGCCGGCTGCTCCTGCTCCTGCTCCCGCTTCTGCGCCCCGTCCGGCTCACCGTCCGGCTCGCCGTCCTGCGCGTCCTGCACGTCCTCCGGCGCGGACTGCGCGTCGCGGCCCTTCGGCCCGCCGTCGCCGTCCCCGCCGCCGTCCGGGTCGGGGACCTTCTCGCCGTCGAACCGGGCGAGCGCGGCCGCCGCCCGCAGGAACAGCCGGGAACCCTCCGGCGAGAACGCCGCGGGGGGCGCGGCCTGCTCCTCGGCGGTGGGCGCGTCGTCCGGTGCCTCGTCCGCCGCGGCGGGGGCCCGCGTCGCGCCCGCGGGCAGCGCGGCCCGTACCGGCGCCGTCGCCTCGATCTCCAGTACCCGGCGCTCCTCCAGGACGCTCGCGCGCTCGCTCTCGGCGGTGGCGTACCGGCGCAGCAGGGCCGCGTGCTCGTTGCGCAGGCCGGCCAGTTCGCTGCGCTTGGCGCGCAGCCGCTGCTCCAGCTTGCCGCGCAGCTCGCGCGATTCCTCGAGATCGGCCTCCAGCTCGGCGACCCGCTCCTCGAAGCGCCATTCGTCGCTCGCACGCGCGCGTACGAGATCGGCGACGCGCCTGCCCGCCTGGGTGTCCCAGCGGCGCAGCACGACAGCGCCGACGACCGCCGTCACCGCGGCCGCGGCGGCCAGCGCGCGGAGCACCACCGGCTCCGTGAACACCCAGGGCCCCAGGGCGCAGACGAGGGAGACGCCTGCGATCGCCGACGGGGGCAACAGCCTGTGCAAGGGCGGGGAATGGCGATGACGTCCACGTGGCATGGCCAGAAACTTACCGCGCGTAGGCGAATCGTGGTGAGTCACCCCGCAAAAACAAAGCCATACCGAGAGACTCACGCGCCATCAGAACTCGGAAAGAAGCGGAATCGGCTGTTCACCCCTTTACGAAGATCATTTCCGGGTGTCGTCCAGGCGCTTCCCCAACCACTCCAGCGTCGCGGGGATCTCACGCCGCCAGGTGTTGAAGTTGTGGCCGCCGCTTTCCAGGACGATCGAGGAGATCCGGGTCCGTCCGGTGCCCTTCACGCGCTCGATGAACCGCAGGGTGTCCCGGTAGTTGGATTCGCCCTTCCTGCTGGTGGTGACCAGCAGAGAGGTGTCGGGAGCGGGCGCGTGGGCGAGGTACCACCACAGATCGGCGCGACGGCGCAGCGCCTCGTCGCCCCGGAAGAGATCGCCCGTCGTGGCGTCCAGCGGCGCCTCGTAGTACGCCGAGAGACCGGCCCCCGCGCCGTACACGCCGGGATGGTGCAGGGCGATCTTCAAGGCGCAGTATCCGCCGGTGGAGTTGCCGACGATGCCCAGTCCGCCGGGCTTCCCGGCGACCCGGTAGTGGCCGCGCAGCGCGCCGGGCAGATCGACGGCGAAGAACGACTCCGCCCGCGGCCCGCCGGGGACGTCCACGCACTCGGTGTCGCGGGGCGGCGCCACCGTCGGCCGCAGCATCACCAGGATCATCGGCGGCATCCGGCCCGCCCGGGCCAATTCCCGTGCCGTGCGCGGATAGTGGAGCTTGTCCACCAGCGCCGACGCCGTGCCCGGATAGCCGGTGAGCACCACGGCGGCGGGGAACACCCGGGTGCGGTGGCGCGGCTGGAAGTACTCCGGCGGCAGATAGACGTACGCGGGCGAGGCGATGCGGCTCGTCCGGCCCGCGATCTCCACCCGCTGGATCCGGCCCGCGGCGGCCGGACCCCCCGCCGCACCCGGGACGCGCTGCGAGCCCACCACCCGCAACGGGTCCCGCCCCGGCGTGTGGTCGACGACCACGCCCTGCTCCTTCTCCTGCCCGAACAGGTCCGCCCAGCTCGCGTAGAAGCCGAACGCCCGGTTGGCGGCCAGCCCCACCGCCGTGAACAGCACCAGCTGCGTGGCCAGCAGCAGTCCGGCCCGCCCGGTCACCGCGCCCCAGCCGCGCCGGGCCAGCCGCGGCCACAGCACGAGCGTCCCGGCGAACAGCAGCACCGCCGCCAGCACCGCCGCCGCCAGCACCGCGTCACTCGTCAGACCCATGAGTCGGTCACCTGCTCGCACTCTCCGCCCGGCACCGCCCGCGAACAGACCTTCGCAAGAGGTTGTCCCGGGCTTTCCTCGGCCTTGGGAACGGCTTTGACGTGGGGAGTGAACCTCTCCCTCCGAGACACCGTCCTAGAGGGCGCAATGTCGCCGGATGCCCGAATCGGGCCCGGATCCAAGGTCTCTCGCAGAACTACGGGATGCGATGTCTGTCAGGACAGATGACGAAATGTCGGGTGGGGTTCCGGGTGGTCGGGCCGCCCCCGCACGCACCGGCCGGATCGGCCGGGCGCTGCGCGGCCCACGCCCCGAGGCCGTCCCCGTCCTCGTCGGCAGAGCCTGCGCCCTCGTGGGCCTGCTGGACATCGCCGCGGGCGTCTTCCCCCGCTTCCGGCACAGCCGGATGCACGCCCTCGCCGAGGTCCTGCCCGGCGCGCTCGGCCCGTTCGCGGCCGCCCTGTCCCTCAGCACCGGCGTCCTGCTGCTCCTGCTCGCCCACGGGCTCAAGCGCGGCAAGCGCCGGGCCTGGCGAGCGGCCGTGGTGCTCCTCCCGGCCGGCGCGGTCGCCCAGTTCGCCTACCGGCACTCCGTCCTCGGCGTCCTCCTCTCCCTCGCCCTGCTGGCGCCGCTGCTGCGCCACCGCGACCAGTTCGACGCCCTGCCCGACCCCCGCAGCCGCTGGCGCGCCCTGGCCAACTTCGTCCTGATGGGCGCCGGTTCGCTGCTGCTGGGCCTGCTCGTCGTCAGCGTCCACCCCGGGCGCATGCTCGGCGACCCGAGCCTGGCCGACCGCATCACCCACGTCATCTACGGCCTCTTCGGCTTCGAAGGACCCGTCGACTACCGGGGCGACACCTCCTGGACCGTCGCCTTCTCCCTCGGCGCGCTCGGCCTGATCACCGCCGTCACCACCATCTACCTGGCCTTCCGCCCCGAGCACCCGGCCGCGCAGCTCACCGAGCAGGACGAGGCACGCCTGCGCGTCCTGCTGGAACGCCACGGCCGCCGCGACTCCCTCGGCCACTTCGCGCTCCGCCGCGACAAGGCCGTGGTGTTCTCCCCCAGCGGCAAGGCGGCCGTCACCTACCGCGTGGTCTCCGGCGTGATGCTCGCCAGCGGCGACCCCATCGGGGACGTCGAGGCCTGGCCGGGCGCCATCGAACGCTTCATGGACGAGGCCAGGGCCCACTCCTGGACACCGGCCGTCATGGGCTGTTCCGAGACGGGCGGTGAGGTGTGGACCCGCGAGACCGGGCTCGACGCCCTCGAACTCGGCGACGAGGCGGTGGTGGACGTCATGGATTTCTCCCTGGCCGGCCGCGCGATGCGCAACGTGCGGCAGATGGTCAAACGCATCGAGCGCGCCGGTTACGAAACCCGGGTACGACGTGTCCGTGACCTCGGCGAGGCCGAGCTGGACCGCATCCGCCGCGCCGCCGACGACTGGCGCGGCACCGACACCGAGCGGGGCTTCTCCATGGCCCTCGGCCGCGTCGGCGACCCCGCCGACGGCGACTGCCTGATCGCCACCGCCCACAAGGCCGACGACCGGCCCGGCCCCCACGGCGACCTGAAGGCGGTCCTGCACTTCGTGCCCTGGGGCGCCGACGGCGCCTCCCTGGACCTCATGCGCCGCGACCGCTCGGCCGACCCCGGCATGAACGAACTGCTCATCGTGGCCGCCCTCCAGGCCGCGCCCCGCCTGGGCATCGCGCGGGTCTCCCTCAACTTCGCCATGTTCCGCTCCGCGCTCGCCCGCGGCGAGAAGATCGGCGCCGGGCCGGTCCTGCGCGCCTGGCGCGGCCTGCTCGTCTTCCTCTCCCGCTGGTTCCAGATCGAGTCCCTGTACAAGTTCAACGCCAAGTTCCAGCCGCGCTGGGAACCCCGCTTCGTCGTCTACCGGGCCTCCGCCGACCTGCCCCGCATCGGCCTCGCCGCCCTGCAGGCCGAGGGCTTCGTCAGCCTCGCCCTGCCCCTGCCGCGCTTCCTGCGCCGCCGGCGCCCGGTCGTCCGCCGCCCCTGCGCCCACGGCACGAGGACGGACCACCACGTCCGGGCGGCCTGACACCGCGACCCGCCCCCGGCGCACCGCGACCCGCCCCCGGCACACCCCGGCCGGCCCGGTCCCGGCACACCCCGGCGTGCTCCCGGCACACCGTGACCCGGCCGGCGCCCGCCCCGCCCCGCGCGGGCCTCGGCACCGGGCCGCCCCCGCCTGGGCCTACGCTGAACATATGAGCAACCAGAGCGGACGCGGGCGCGTGGCGGGCCTACCGGATCGGGACCGCTGCGCGGTCATGGGAGTCGTGAACGTCACGCCCGACTCCTTCTCCGACGGCGGCCGCTTCTTCGACACCACGGCCGCCGTCAAACACGGCCTGGAACTGGTCGCCGAGGGCGCCGACCTGGTCGACGTCGGCGGCGAGTCCACCCGCCCCGGCGCGACCCGCGTGGACGAGGACGAGGAACTGCGCCGGGTGGTCCCCGTGGTCCGCGGACTGGCCTCCGAAGGCGTCACCGTCTCCGTCGACACCATGCGCGCCTCCGTCGCCGCCCGCGCCCTCGCCGCCGGCGCCGCCCTCGTCAACGACGTCAGCGGCGGCCTGGCCGACCCGCGGATGATCCCGGCCGTCGCCGACGCCGGCGCCCCCTTCGTCGTCATGCACTGGCGCGGCTTCCTGGAGGGCGGCAACGTCCGCGGCGCCTACGCCGACGTCGTCACCGAGGTCGTCGACGAGCTGCACGCGCGCGTGGAGGCCGTCCTGGCCGGCGGCATCGGAGCCGACCGCGTCATCGTCGACCCGGGCCTCGGCTTCTCCAAGGACGCCGAGCACGACCTCGCCCTCCTCGCCCGCCTCGACCGGGTCCTCGGCCTCGGCCACCCCGTCCTCGTCGCCGCCAGCCGCAAACGCTTCCTCGGCCGCGTCCTGGCCGGGCCCGACGCGGCGCCCCCGCCCGCCCGCGAACGCGACGCCGCCACCGCCGCCGTCTCCGCCCTCGCCGCGCAGGCCGGCGCCTGGGCCGTCCGCGTGCACGAGGTGCGCGCCACCGCGGACGCCGTACGGGTCGCCCGCGCCATCGAGGGAGCCCGCACCGGCGCGGCAGGCGACCGGTGAGCGCCCCGCACACCGATGTCGAGCAGGTCGAGGCCGCCAACACGGCCTTCTACGAGGCACTGGAGCGCGGCGACTTCGAGGAGCTCGCCTCGCTCTGGCTCACCCCTGCCGACCTGGGCGTCGACGAGACCTACCACGACCCCGCCGACGCCGGCGTGGTCTCCTGCGTGCACCCCGGCTGGCCCGTGCTCACCGGCCGCGGCGAGGTCCTGCGCTCCTACGCCCTGATCATGGCGAACACCGACTACATCCAGTTCTTCCTCACCGACGTGCACGTCTCGGTCACCGGCGACACCGCCCTGGTCACCTGCACCGAGAACATCCTCAGCGGCGGCCCCGCCCCCGAGGGCGACGAGGAGCTGGGCCCGCTCGTCGGACAGCTCGTGGTCGCCACCAACGTGTACCGGCGCACGCCCCAGGGGTGGAAGCTCTGGGCGCACCACGCTTCCCCCGTCCTCGCCGAGAACGACGACGAGGAAGAGGACGACACCCCCGCCTGAGCGGGTACCTGCCCGGACGTGGTGGGAATCACCGCCCGGCGGACGCGGACCCCCGGCGGCCCGCGAGCCACCGGGCTGCCCAGGCAGGACACCGGGTGGCTCCCACCGGGACGCGCCCCGGCCCGCGCCCCCGCGGCCCGGGCCCGCCCGGGCGCGCAGGTAGATTCGACCGAGGCCGGTGTGCCGCCCGCACACGGCACCGACCGGCCGGCACCGACGACTGCAGGAGTGATTCGCGTGGATCGTGTCGCGCTGCGCGGCCTGAGGGCCCGCGGGCACCACGGTGTGTTCCCCGAGGAACGCAGGGAGGGCCAGACCTTCGTCGTGGACCTCGTCCTCGGCCTGGACACCCGGCCGGCCGCGGCCGACGACGACCTGACCAAGACCGTGCACTACGGCATCGTGGCCGAGGAGGTCGTGGCCGTCGTCCAGGGCGAGCCCGTCGACCTCGTCGAGACGCTCGCCGAGCGCATCGCCCAGGTCTGCCTGCGGCACGAGGCGGTCCAGCAGGTCGAGGTCTGCGTCCACAAGCCGGACGCCCCGATCACGGTCCCCTTCGACGACGTGACCGTCACCATCACCCGGAGCCGAGCATGACCGCGCCCTTCATCAAGGGTCCCAGCGACCCGACCGTCCAGCCGGTACCCGCCTCCGTCGTCGACCGGGTCGACGCCGCCGACACGACCCTGTCCAACCCCAAACGGGCCGTGGTCGCCCTCGGCTCCAACCTCGGCAACCGCCTGGAGACCCTCCAGGGGGCCGTCGACGCCCTGGAGGACACCCCCGGCGTCCGCGTCAAGGGCGTCTCCCCCGTCTACGAGACCGAGCCCTGGGGCGTGGACCCGGGCAGCCAGCCCGCGTACTTCAACGCCGTCGTGGTCCTCAAGACGACCCTGCCGCCCTCCTCCTTGCTGGAGCGCGCGCAGGCCGTCGAGGAGGCCTTCCACCGCGTCCGCGACGAGCGCTGGGGCCCGCGCACCCTCGACGTCGACATCGTCTCCTACGCCGATGTCGTCTCCGACGACCCGCGGCTCACCCTCCCCCACCCCCGGGCCCACGAACGCGCCTTCGTGCTGGCCCCCTGGCACGACCTCGACCCCGACGCACAGCTCCCCGGCCACGGGCCCGTCGCCGGACTGCTGGACGCCGTCACCCGGGAGGGCGTGACACCGCGCGAGGACCTGGAACTCCGGCTGCCCGAGTAGCCGTTAAGGTCAAGACGGCCGGGAACCGGGCCGAACCGGGGGAATGCGAAGGGACACCGTGAAAGAGCTGCGCATCAGGTTGCTGGCCGGCGTGTTCGTCGTGGCCGGAGTCCTGTCCTGGGCGGGCGCCCGCCTGTGGAACTCGATCGGCACGCTCCCCAGCGTCCCCCTGGCCGCCCCCATCGTCCTGGCCCTGATCGCCGTGGTCCTGCTGGCCACGGCGCTCTCGCTGCGCGCCCGGCTGAAGGCCCAGCGCGAGCGGCGGCCCGACGCCAAGGGCGTCGACCCCATGATGGCCGCCCGCGCGGTCGTCTTCGGTCACGCCAGCGCCCTGGTCGCCGCCCTGGTCGCCGGCATGTACGGCGGCACGGGCGTCTTCCTCCTGGAGTCCCTGGACATCCCGGCCCGCCGCGACCAGGCCATCTACGCCGGCCTCTCGGTCCTCGCAGGCATCGGCGTCATAGCGGCCGCGATCTTCCTGGAGCGCGTCTGCAAACTCCCGGACGACGAGGACACCGAGAACACGGGACCGGCCCCGACGATCTGACGCGGCCCGAGGCTCACCACGCCTGACGGACGAGATGCCCGTTGACCAGGAACCCCGGGTACGGATGCAGGCGGTAGTCGTAGAGGGTGTACGGCTTGTTCGTCGTCACCCTCCGCCGTACCTCGTGCACCTGGGTCCATGTGGTCTCGCGGAGTTGCAGCGGGTGGTGCTCGGGCTTGAACGTTCCCCGGGAGGCCCAGCTGTCGGCCACGACCAGCTGTGCGGCGGGCCTGCCGGGGCGGGGCATGAACCTCGCACCGACCACCTGGGCCAGCTCGGTGAGGAACGGCACGTTCGCGCTGACCAGCAGGCGCCCGGACCAGGACGCCGACCGGTAGCCGTCGCCGTCGGCGTAGCCGTCGAGGAAGCCTTCGAAGGTCTCCATGTCCCGGAGCACGACCCGAGGGAAGCTCTGGCGCAGGTGATGGGCGTCCCCGCCGACGTACTGCCGGAGCAGGTCCGCCAGATACGAGGAGACGACCCGCACCCGGAACCCCGGAACGTCCCTCCGGAGGTAGCCGGAGGGACGTGTCACGGCTTCGAGTCGCGCCGGCAAACCGGTGGCCGCCCTCAGAGAGGCCGCGTACCGCGCGGCGAAGTCCTCGTCGTTCACGACCAGGGACACATAGTTGCGGCCGACCGTCCCGTCGGAGCACGTGGCCCCCACGAAGTAGCCGAGATCCCGCCCCGGCTCGATGGCAAGCCGCACCCTGCACAGCTTTCGCGCAGGCGTCCAGGCCAGAACCGTTCCCCCGGCGTCCCGGGCGTGGACCCACCCGTCCGGCGTGCCCAGCAACTGATCCGGAGCCACCGTGAACGTCAGGTGATCGGTCACCACCTCCACGACCTCGCGGGTGCGGACGCTCGTCACCTGCCGGACTGTCGTCGGGACGGTGCGGTCCCCGTCCAGAGACCACAGCCGACCACCCGCTCGGACGCTCCTCGCCTGCACCCGACCGCCGACAGCGTTCACCACCTGCTTGCTCGGCAGTCCGTACGGCACCGCGATCCCCCCTGGTCAGCGACCCACCACACTGACCAGGACCGTATCGGGACCCTCTGACAAGCGGGTCAGCGCGCCAGTATCAGGCTCATCGCCTCGGCGCGGGTGGTGGAGTCCCGCAGCTGCCCGCGGACCGCCGACGTCGTGGTCTTGGCGCCCGGCTTGCGGATACCGCGCACGGACATGCACATGTGCTCGGCCTCGATCACGACGATGGCGCCCCGTGCCTCGAGGATCTTCATCAGTGAGTCGGCGATCTGCGTGGTGAGTCGTTCCTGCACCTGCGGGCGCCGGGCGAACACCTCGACCAGACGCGCCAGCTTCGACAGACCGGTGATCTTGCCGGTCTCCGCCGGAATGTACCCGACGTGGGCCACTCCGTGGAACGGCAGCAAATGGTGCTCACAGAGGCTGACGATCTCGATGTCCTTGACCAGCACCATCTCGTCGTGGCCCAGGTCGAACGTCGTCGTCAGCACATCCTCGGGCTCCTGCCGAAGCCCGGCCAGCAGCTCACGGTACGCCCGCGCCACCCGCGCCGGTGTCTCCCTCAGGCCCTCGCGGTCCGGGTCCTCGCCGACCGCGATCAGCAGTTCCCGTACGGCGTTCTCGGCGCGCTTCTCGTCGAACTCGCCGATCCGGCCGTCGCCGTCCAGCGTCACGGGGTCGGTCATCTGGTGCCTCGTTCCTGTGTCCCAATGGCGGAAAGCCGCGCCCCCCAGGCTAAAACCTGGGGGGCGCGGCTTTCATTCCGGGGCCGGTGGGCGCCGGGAGGGCTGCGGTCAGCTCTCGGGGCGGTCCTCCGGGGTCCGCTCGGGCGCCGGGGCGGGCTCCGCCGTGGTGCTCTTGGCGGTGCTGATCGCCGGCGTCGCGCCGTTCGCGCCGTTCGTCAGGGCCAGCTCCTTGGGGGAGAGGACCGGCGGACGGGTCGACGGCGTGCGGCGGGAGGAGCCGGTCCAGGCGGGCCGGGGCGGGCGCTTGACGATGGGGGCGAAGATCTCGGCGATCTCCTCCTTGCCCAGCGTCTCCTTCTCCAGCAGCTGCAGGACGAGGTTGTCGAGGACGTCGCGGTTCTCGACCAGGATCTCCCAGGCCTCGTTGTGCGCCGTCTCGATGAGCTTCTTGACCTCTTCGTCCACGAGCGCGGCGACCTCTTCCGAGTAGTCGCGCTGGTGGGACATCTCACGGCCGAGGAACGGCTCGGTGTTGTCACCGCCGAACTTGATCGCACCGAGGCGCTCGGTCATGCCGTACTGCGTGACCATCGCGCGGGCCAGACCGGTGGCCTTCTCGATGTCGTTGGCGGCACCCGTGGTCGGGTCGTGGAAGACGAGCTCCTCGGCCGCGCGGCCGCCCAGCATGTAGGCGAGCTGGTCGAGCATCTCGTTGCGCGTGGTCGAGTACTTGTCCTCGTCCGGCAGCACCATCGTGTAGCCGAGGGCCCGGCCGCGGGACAGGATCGTGATCTTGTGGACCGGGTCGGAGTTCGGGGAGGCCGCCGCGACCAGGGCGTGTCCGCCCTCGTGGTACGCGGTGATCTTCTTCTCCTTGTCCGACATGATCCGGGTCCGCTTCTGCGGGCCCGCGACCACGCGGTCGATCGCCTCGTCGAGCATGTGGTTGTCGATCAGCTTCTGGTCGCTGCGGGCCGTCAGCAGGGCGGCCTCGTTCAGCACGTTGGCCAGATCGGCACCGGTCATGCCGGGCGTGCGGCGGGCGACGGCCGACAGGTCGACGTCCGGCGCGACCGGCTTGCCCTTCTGGTGGACCTTGAGGATCTCCAGACGGCCCTGCATGTCCGGGCGGTCGACGGCGATCTGCCGGTCGAAGCGGCCGGGGCGCAGCAGCGCCGGGTCGAGGATGTCGGGCCGGTTCGTCGCGGCGATGAGGATCACGCCGCCCTTGACGTCGAAGCCGTCCATCTCGACGAGGAGCTGGTTCAGGGTCTGCTCGCGCTCGTCGTGACCGCCGCCGAGGCCGGCGCCGCGGTGGCGGCCGACCGCGTCGATCTCGTCGACGAAGACGATCGCCGGGGCGTTCGCCTTGGCCTGCTCGAACAGGTCGCGCACCCGGGAGGCACCGACACCGACGAACATCTCGACGAAGTCGGAACCGGAGATCGAGTAGAACGGGACGCCGGCCTCGCCCGCGACGGCACGCGCGAGCAGGGTCTTGCCGGTGCCGGGAGGCCCGTAGAGCAGGACGCCCTTGGGGATCTTGGCGCCGACGGCCTGGAACTTGGCCGGCTCCTGGAGGAACTCCTTGATCTCGTGGAGCTCCTCGACGGCCTCGTCGGACCCGGCGACGTCGGAGAAGGTCGTCTTCGGCGTGTCCTTGGTGATGAGCTTCGCCTTGGACTTCCCGAAGTTCATGACCCGGGAGCCGCCGCCCTGCATCTGGTTCATCAGGAACAGGAAGACGACGACGATGAGGACGAAGGGCAGGAGCGAGAGCAGGATCCCGACGATCGGGTTCTGCTTGGACGGCGAGACCGTGTAGCCGTCGGGGATCTGCTTGTCCTGGTACTTGTTCTGCAGCGTGTTGGCGATGCCCACGCCCTGGTCGCCGATGTAGCTCGCCTGGATCTTCGAGCTGCCGTCGACCTTCACGCCGTCCTTGAGCGAGACCTTGATGATCTGCTCGTCACCGGTGGTCAGCTTGGCCGACTCCACCTTGTTCTGGTTGATCGCCTGGACGACCTCGCCGGTGTCCACCGTCTTGTAGCCGCCGGACGAGCCGACGACCTGCATCAACACGACCACGGCGAGGACGGCCAGCACGATCCACATGACCGGCCCACGGAAGTATCGCTTCACGTCCATCCATACGGAGCGGTGCCGCCCCGTCCCTCCTGCCATAGTGAGTTTGATAAAAGACTGTTCTTCGGACGGTACCCCAGCATTGTCACCTGAAGCTGCGCGGTGCGGCTGGCGATCCGTCCACGCCTGCTCCAACGGCGGGCAGCCCGCCGGGGTTCCCGATCACCGTCACGGCACCCCGGCCGGGTGTTCAGCCGCCGTACACGTGGGGCGCGAGCGTACCGACGAACGGGAGGTTGCGGTACTTCTCGGCGTAGTCGAGGCCGTAGCCCACGACGAACTCGTTGGGGATGTCGAAGCCGACCCATTCCACGTCGATGGCCACCTTCGCCGCCTCGGGCTTGCGCAGCAGCGTGCACACCTTGAGGGAGGCGGGCTCGCGCGAGCCGAGGTTGGAGAGCAGCCACGACAGGGTCAGGCCGGAGTCGATGATGTCCTCGACGATCAGGACGTGCTTGCCCTTGATGTCGGTGTCGAGGTCCTTGAGGATCCGCACCACACCGGAGGACTGGGTGCCCGCCCCGTACGAGGATACGGCCATCCAGTCCATGGTGACGGGGGTGGACAGCGCCCGCGCGAGGTCGGCCATGACCATCACCGCGCCCTTGAGGACGCCGACGATCAGCAGGTCCTTGCCCGCGTACTCCGCGTCGATCTTCTCGGCCAGCTCGGCCAGCTTGGCGTCGATCTGTTCCTTGGTGATGAGCACCTTCTCGAGGTCGGCACCCATGTCTTTCGCGTCCACCCGCATCACTTTCGGTCGTCCCACCGGCTGAGCGGTCCTCTCCTCCGCGGGTGCGGAGGGGCGGTGCTTCAGCCTTGCCGAATCACCAGTCTGCCACCCTGCCGCCGGGCCACGACCTTGCCGGGGAGGTTGATGGCTCCCTGACCCCGCCAGCCGGTGATCAGCCGGTCGACTTCCTCGATGTGGCGGGCGAACAGCGATCCGGCCGGTGCCCCGGCCGCGACGGCGGCCCGACGCAGGACGCGGCGGCGCACGGCGGGCGGCAGGGCGTAGAGCTTGGCGCACTCCAGCTGCCCCGTGGCGTCGCGCACGGTGGACTCGACCTGGGAGGCCCAGGAGTCCAGGGCGTCGGCGTCGTCACGGGAGAGCTGGGCCGTCCGGGCGAGTGCCTCGACGACGCCCTTGCCGAGGGCCTTCTCCAGGGCGGGCAGGCCTTCGTGGCGCAGCCGGGAGCGGGTGTAGGCCGGGTCGGCGTTGTGGGGGTCGTCCCAGACGGGCAGGGACTGGACCATGCACGCCTTGCGGGCGGTCTGCCGGTCGAGCTCCAGGAAGGGGCGCCGGTAACGGCCGCCGGCCCCCGAGACCGCGGCCATTCCGGACAGGGAGCGGGTGCCGGAGCCGCGGGCGAGGCCGAGCAGGACGGTCTCGGCCTGGTCGTCGCGGGTGTGCCCGAGCAGGACGGCGGCGGCGCCGTGGCGTTCGGCGGCGGTGTCGAGGGCGGCGTAGCGGGCGTCGCGGGCGGCGGCCTCGGGCCCGCCGGCGCGGCCGACGCTGACGGCGACGGAGTCGACGGGGTCGAGGCCGAGTTCGCGCAGGCGCTGGACGACCTCCGCGGCGCGCACGTCGGAGCCGGTCTGGAGGCCGTGGTCGACGGTGATGCCGCCGGCCCTGATGCCGAGCTTGGGGGACTCGAAGGCGAGGGCGGAGGCGAGGGCCATGGAGTCGGCGCCGCCGGAGCACGCCACGAGCACGAGCGGCCGGGGCGGCCGGTCGTGCGGGGAGGCGTGCGGGACCGCGGCAGGGGCGCGGTGCACTTCGGTGAGGAGGTCGTGGAGGACGCGGCGGACCGCCAGGCGTATCGCCGCGACCGCAGGATGGGGACCCATGTCCGGTTCCCTTCATGAAGTTTTCGGGGGGTGAGCCCGCGTGTCGGTCACGCAGAGTGTGTAGATGGTGACAGAAGCGGGCCGTTCCCCGAGCATTGCACGCCTACCCCTGGCTCACGGTCCCTCGGACGGGTGATTGGTGGGGCGTTCGCCTGCCGTCGGCGGGCTCTCCTTCACGACCTGGACGTCCCGTTCACTACTCGGCCTTGCGGTGCACCCGCGTGACCCAGTCCGCCGGTTTGGCGATCTCCGCCTTGGTGGGGAGGGTGTTGGGCGAGGTCCACACGCGGTTGAAGCCGTCCATGCCGACCTCGTCGACGACGGCCCGCACGAACCGCTCGCCGTCGCGGTACTGGCGGAGCTTGGCGTCCAGGCCGAGCAGCTTGCGCAGGGCGAGGTCGAGGCGGGAGGCGCCCTTGGCGCGGCGCTGCTGGAACTTCTCCCTGATCTCGCCGACGGAGGGGACCACGGACGGGCCGACGCCGTCCATCACGAAGTCCGCGTGCCCCTCCAGCAGGGACATCACGGCCGTGAGGCGGCCGAGGATCTCGCGCTGGGCGGGGGTCTGCACGATCTCCACGAGGGAGCGGCCGCCGTCGTCCTCCTCGGCCTCGGGGCGGCCCCCGGCGAGGCTCTGCGCGGCCTCGCGGACCCGTTCCAGAACGGTCATGGGGTCGACGTCGGTCTCCGCGAGGAACGCCTGGACCTCGCCCTCGAGGTGGTCGCGCAGCCAGGGCACGGCGGTGAACTGCGTGCGGTGGGTCTCCTCGTGCAGGCACACCCAGAGCCGGAAGTCGTGCGGGTCGACGTCGAGTTCGCGCTCGACGTGGACGATGTTCGGGGCGACGAGCAGGAGCCGGCCGCCGCCGCTGCCGCCGGGGAGTTCGCGGGACGCGGGGGCGAAGGTCTCGTACTGGCCGAGGACACGGGAGGCCAGGAAGGACAGCAGCATGCCGAGTTCGACGCCGGTGACCTTGCCGCCGACGGCGCCCATGACCGCGCTGCCCGTGCTGCTGCCGCGCCGCTCCTGCATCTTGTCCAGCAGGGGCCTGAGGATCTCCCGGAAGCCGGCGACGTTCGCGCGCACCCAGCCCGGCCGGTCGACGACGAGGACGGGGGTGTCGTGCCCCTCCTCGGTGCCGAGCCGGGTGAAGCCGCGGACGTGTTCCTCCGAGGCCTTGGCGTGCCGGCGCAGCTCCGCGACGACGGCCCTCGCCTCGTCGCGGCTCACCTCGGGGCCCGGCCGTACGAGCCGGGTCGCGGTCGCCACCGCGAGATTCCAGTCGACCATGCCGGTTGAAGCACCACCGATGCTCGTCATGCGTCAACCGTACGTGAGCGCCGCCCGGTGGGGCAGGGCGGCGAGGGGCGGCCGCTCCCGGGAGGCGGCGTCACGCGCCCGCCCGGGGCCCGTCCCGTCACCCGCAGCCGCAGTCCGCGAGGGCGCTGGCCACCCGGTCGAGGGCCTTCTGGGTCACCGCCGGCTCGATGCCCTCCGTGCCCGTGGTCATGAAGGCGAAGGCCAGCAGGCGGCCCTCCTCGTCGACCAGGGTGCCCGCGAGGGCGTTGACGCCGCTCAGGGTGCCCGTCTTGGCGCGGACCACGCCGGACGCCCCGTCCCTGTAGCGGGAGGTCAGGGTGCCGGTGAAGCCGGCGACGGGCAGGCCGGTGAGGGCGGGGCGGAGTTCGGGGTGGGACGGGTCGGCCGCCTTGGCGAGCAGCGCGGTGAGCAGGCCGGGCGTGAGGCGGTCGGCGCGGTCGAGGCCGCTGCCGTCCTTGAAGGCCGCGCCCTTCACGGGCAGGCCGAGTGCGCGCAGCCGGGCGCTGATCGCCTTGTCGGCGCCGGCGAAGTCGGCCGGGTGGCCGGTGGCGATCGCGGTCTGGCGGGCCAGGGCCTCGGCGAGGTCGTTGTCGCTGTGGGTGAGCATGCGCTCGACGAGGGCCGACAGCGGCGGTGAGGAGACCTTGGCGAGGGGCTCGGCGCGGGTGGTGGCCTTGGAGGGGCCGGGGGCGGTGGTCTTGACGCCGTAGGACTTCAGGAGGTCGCCGAAGGTGCGGGCCGCGTCGGCGGCCGGGTCCGGCACCCGCTCGATCGGGCCGCTCGTCGAGTCGTCGGGGCGGCCCTCGTCGGCCATCAGCGGGGTGACCCGGGCGAGGTTGTCGTTCTTGCCGATCGGGTGCCGGTCGGTGCCGGTGTAGAGGGTGGTGTCGTAGGAGAGGGTGACCTCGCGGATGCCGCGGTCGGCGAGGGCCGCGGCGGTGTTCTGGGCGAGGTCGCGCAGGCTGGCCTGGCCGTGGGCCTTCTCGCGGGCCGTGAGGGTGGGGTCGCCGCCGCCGACGAGGACTACTTCTTTCGTGTCGGGTTCCAGCGCGGCCCGGGTGGTGAGCCGGTGGTCGGGGCCCATGGCGGACAGCGCGGCGACGGCCGTGGCGATCTTCGTCGTGGAGGCGGGGGTGGACGCGGCGTCGGGGTTCTTGCCGAACAGGCGCCTGCCGGTGGTGACGTCGACGACGGCCGCGGCGGGCCGGGGGCCGAGCGCCGGGTCCGCGAGGAGGGGTGTGAGGGCGTCGGCGAGGGCCTTGCCGTCCGGGCCGGACCGTACGGTGCTCACGCCGCCGAGACCGGTCAGCACCGGACCGGCGCTGGGCGCGGGGCGGGGGCGGCCGGGCGCGCCGGCGGCGCTGCCGTGATCTGCGCCACCCGGGCGGTGCAGGGCCACGGCCCGGTGCCGCTCCGCCGTACGCTGACCCGAGGAGTCCCAGGGACCTGCGGCGGTCACCACACCGGCTGCCAGGGCGAGCCCGGCGGTCGCGGCCCCCGCGGTGTAGCCCCAGGTCTTCGGCCGCACGACCTGCGGTTCCCCGGCTCCACGGAGCCGGGCGAGCCGGGGTCGCACGGTCGCAGCGGCCCGGGCCAGGCGTGGTCGTACGGCGGCCGCGATCCGCACGACGTGCGGTCCCGCGGCCCGCCAAGGCCTCAGCTCTGGCACGACCACCAGCCCCTTTCGCGATCACACACCTGCGTGAGGGACACTTAATCACCAGAACTATGTGTTGATCATGGAGGAGCCACCGGTGGAGTTCGACGTCACGATCGAGATTCCGAAGGGTTCGCGGAACAAGTACGAGGTGGACCACGAGACCGGTCGTATCCGCCTGGACCGCCGCCTCTTCACCTCGACCAGCTACCCGGCCGACTACGGCTTCGTCGAGAACACGCTCGGCGAGGACGGCGACCCGCTGGACGCGCTGGTCATCCTGGACGAGCCGACGTTCCCCGGCTGCCTCATCCAGTGCCGCGCGATCGGCATGTTCCGCATGACCGACGAGGCCGGCGGCGACGACAAGCTGCTGTGCGTCCCGGCGCACGACCCGCGTGTGGAGCACCTGCGGGACATCCACCACGTGTCGGAGTTCGACCGCCTGGAGATCCAGCACTTCTTCGAGGTCTACAAGGACCTGGAGCCGGGCAAGTCGGTCGAGGGCGCCAACTGGGTGGGCCGTACGGACGCCGAGGCGGAGATCGAGCGGTCCTACAAGCGCTTCAAGGAGTCGGGCGGTCACTGAACTTCCCGCTGATGCCCACGGGCCGCACGCCTGCGCGTGCGGCCCGTCGGCCTGTATGTGCGCATACTGAGGCCAGGGGGTACTGAGGCTGACGTGTCGTACGAGGAGCGCCAGGCAGTGACGGACGCGGAGGACCGCAAGCCGACGTCGGACGAGGCGAGGAGTGCCTTCCAGCCTCCTGCCCAGACGGTCGTCGACGGGGACATGTCGACGACGTCGGAGTTCGCGATCCCCGACGGGCTGGCCGTTCCCAGAGCGACGGTCTCGGAGTCCGAGACCACCTCCGAGTTCTCCGTGCCGGACGGGCTGGACGTGCAGCCGGCGCACCCCGCGGAGCACGAGGGCTCGGCGTTCACCCCGCCGAGCACCTACAGCAGCAAGCACGCGCCCACGGCCTTCACCCCGCCCAACGGCATCCCCCAGGTCAGCCTGACCAAGGACGTGCCGTGGCAGGACCGGATGCGCACGATGCTGCGCATGCCGGTGGCGGAGCGGCCCGCGCCGGAGACCGCGCACCGCGGCGGCGACGAGAGCGGGCCGGCGGTGCCGCGCGTGCTCGACCTGACGCTGCGTATCGGCGAGTTGCTGCTGGCGGGCGGTGAGGGCGCCGAGGACGTGGAGGCGGCGATGTTCGCCGTCTGCCGGTCCTACGGGCTGGACCGCTGCGAGCCCAACGTGACGTTCACGCTGCTGGCGATCTCCTACCAGCCGTCCCTGGTCGACGACCCGGTCACGGCGTCGCGGACCGTGCGCCGCCGGGGCACCGACTACACCCGGCTGGCGGCCGTGTACCAGTTGGTGGACGACCTCAGCGACGACGAGACGGCGGTCTCGCTGGAGGAGGCCTACCGGCGGCTCGCGGAGATCCGCCGCAACCGGCACCCGTATCCCGGCTGGGCCCTGACGGGGGCGAGCGGTCTGCTGGCGGGCGCGGCCTCCGTCCTGGTGGGCGGTGACGTGATCGTGTTCGTCGCGGCGGCGCTGGGCGCCATGCTGGGCGACCGGCTGGCGTGGCTGTGCGCGGGGCGCGGGCTGCCGGAGTTCTACCAGTTCACGGTCGCGGCGATGCCGCCGGCCGCGATCGGGGTCGCGCTGACGCTCGGTCATGTCGACGTGAAGGCCTCGGCGGTGATCACCGGTGGGCTGTTCGCGCTGCTGCCCGGGCGGGCCCTGGTGGCGGGTGTGCAGGACGGCCTGACCGGTTTCTACATCACGGCCTCCGCCCGTCTGCTGGAGGTCCTGTACTTCTTCGTGGGCATCGTCGCCGGGGTGCTGCTGGTGCTGTACTTCGGCGTGCAGCTCGGGGCGCGGCTCAACCCGGACCAGGCGCTCGGCGCCTCCGACGACCCGGTCATGATGATCGCCGCGTCGATGCTGCTGTCGCTGGCGTTCGCGGTGCTGCTCCAGCAGGAACGCTCCACCGTGGTCTGGGTGACGCTGAACGGGGGTGTCGCCTGGGTCGTGTACGGCGCGATGCACTACGTCGGGGACATCTCACCGGTGGCGTCCACGGCCGCGGCCGCGGGGCTGGTGGGGCTGTTCGGGCAGTTGCTGTCCCGCTACCGGTTCGCGTCGGCCCTGCCGTACACGACCGCCGCGATCGGGCCGCTGCTGCCCGGTTCCGCCACGTACTTCGGGCTGCTGGCGATCGCGCAGAGCGAGGTGGACGCGGGGCTGGTGTCGCTGTCGAAGGCGGTGGCCCTGGCCATGGCCATCGCCATCGGCGTCAATCTGGGGTCCGAGATCTCGCGGATGTTCCTGCGGATCGGGTCGGCGGAGAAGCGGCGCGCGGCGAAGCGCACCAGGGGGTTCTAGGGCCGGGCGCCCACCGGCTCCCGGCCGGGGCTCCGGCGGCCGCCGGAGCCCCGCGGCCGCTCAGTAGCCGTTGCCGTACGGGTCCTGCTGCCCGCCGCCCTGCCGGCTGCCGTAGGGCTGCTGCGTGCCGTACGGCTGCTGGGTCCCGTAGGGCTGCTGGGTGCCGTAGGGCTGCTGCGTGCCGTAGGGCTGCTGGGTCCCGTACGGCTGCTGGGCGCCGTAGCCCGGGTTCGGGGCCTGCGGGTACTGGCTCTGGTACTGCTGGTCCTGATGGCCGTTCCGGTCGCCGTGGGGGGGCTGCTGCTGCGGGTGGCGGTGGGGCGGCCGGTCGTCGGGCGTGATGCGGCGCAGCTGGGTCGTCGCGTCGTCCATGGCCGGGGGCTGCTGGTGCCGCTCCTGGGGGGCCGGCGCCGCGGCGCGCTTCTTCTTCGAGCGCTCGCGCAGGTACTCGATGATGATCGGGACGAGGGAGAGCAGGACGATCAGGACGAGGATCGCCTCGACGTTCTTCTTGATGAAGCCGATCTGGCCCAGCCAGAAGCCCGCGAGGGTGACGCCGGTGCCCCAGGCGATGCCGCCGACGACGTTGTACGTCAGGAACGTGCGGTACTTCATGCGGCCGGCGCCGGCGACGATGGGCGCGAACGTGCGCACGATGGGCACGAAGCGGGCCAGGACGATCGCCTTGGGCCCGAACTTCTCCATGAACTCGTGGGCCTTGTCCAGGTTCTCCTGCTTGAAGAGCTTGGAGTTGGGCCGGCTGAACAGCTTCGGCCCGAGGAACTTGCCGATCATGTAGCCCACTTGGTCGCCGAGGACGGCGGCGAGCACGATCAGGGTGCAGACCAGCCACAGCGGCTGGCTGATGTACGTGCCCTCGGCGACGAAGAGACCCGCCGTGAACAGCAGGGAGTCGCCCGGCAGGAACGCGAAGAGGCCGGACTCCGCGAAGACGATGAGCAGGATGCCGGGCAGGCTGAACGTGGAGATCAGGTGCTCCGGGCTGAGCCACTCGGGGCCGAGCGCAAGCGTGGTCACGGGGATGTGGCTCCTGCTGCTGTGGGGTACGGGCTGGGGCTGACTGCCTCAACGTATCAACGCAGCCGTCACGACCCAGGTTCCATGGGGGTTATCAGGATGCACTGTGGCCCGTCCCGGGCAAAGCTGTGGACATGGGCATCGACGAATACGGCGGTGGACAGGGCCCCCAGCCCGACGTCCTCGTCGTCACCACGAACGACGTACCCGGCTACCGCGTGCAGGAGGTGCTCGGGGAGGTCTTCGGCCTCACCGTGCGCTCCCGGCACATCGGCAGCCAGATCGGCGCCGGGCTGAAGTCGATGGTCGGCGGCGAGCTGCGCGGCCTGACCAAGACGCTCGTGCAGACCCGCAACCAGGCCATGGAACGGCTCGTGGAGCAGGCACGCGCGCGTGGGGCCAACGGCGTGCTCGCGTTCCGCTTCGACGTGACCGAGGCGGCGGACGTCGGCACGGAGGTGTGCGCCTACGGCACGGCGGTGGTCCTGACCCGGGAGTGAGCCACCCCCGGGCCGGGGATCAGCCGGTGTGCCGGTCCGCGTTCGCGGCGATGGCCTCCTTGAGGTGTGCGGCGAGGCCGGGGCGGATCGCGTCGTAGAACGCGGTGAAGCGCTCGTCGGCGACGTACATCTCGCCCAGGCAGCGGTGCAGCTCGTGGGAGCACGCGTAGAACCACGTGCAGATGTGCTGCCGGTGCTCCTCGGCGAGGTCCATGGCCGCCTCACCGGTGGGGGCCCCGCCGGCCGCGACCAGGGCGGCGTAGCGTTCTCCCCAGTCGGCGGCGTCGGCCTGGATGCGCGTCCAGTCGTCCTTGGTGTAGCGGGCGACGCGGCGCTGCGACTCGGCGTACTCCGTCGTGCCGCCCCAGCGCCGGCGCACCTCCTCGTCGTACTGCTCGGGGTCGTGGTCCCCGAAGACCTCGAACTTCTCCTCGGGCGTGAGGTCGATTCCCATCGTGCGTGCCTCCATGGCGTGCTCCACGGCCGCCGCCATCTTGCGCAGCTTCTCGATCCGGGCGGTCAGCAGGTCGTGCTGCCGGCGCAGGTGTGCGCGCGGGTCTGCTTTTCCGGTGGCCTGATCGTCGAGCAGGGCGGCGACCTCGTCGAGCGGGAAGCCGAGCTCCCGGTAGAACAGGATCTGCTGCAGCCGGTCGAGGTCGGCGTCGGCGTAGCGCCGGTGACCCGCGTGGCTGCGTTCGCTCGGGACGAGCAGGCCGATGTCGTCGTAGTGGTGCAGCGTGCGCACCGTGACGCCGGCGAAGCCCGCGACCTGTCCCACGGAGTAGCTCACTTCCGCTCCCTTCTTCTTCCGTGCTCCACGGTCGGGCCTCACGCGACGTGAGGTGCAAGCGTGTTTCCTGTTTGTCCGGGTTGATCCGTTTATCGTGTGCCCGTGGTCCAGGACACCGAGCCGCAGGCGCCCTCCGTCACCCCGGCGACCCCCGCTCGCGCCCTGCTGCCGTCGATCGTGCCCGCCGTGGCCGTCGGTGTCCTGTCCAGCCTGGTGCTGGTGGGCGTGGAGGTCGCCGCCGAGCAGCTGGAGCACGTGCTCTGGGGGCCCCTGCCGGACGCACTGGGCATCGGCCGGTACTCGGTGGCCTGGATGTTCGTGATGCTCGTCGCCACCGGGATCGCCGTCGGGCTCGTGGTGTGGCGGATGCCCGGGCACGCCGGCCCCGACCCGGCCACCGTGGGGCTGGACGCCCCGGTCCTGCCGCCCGTGGTGCTGCCGGGACTGGTGCTGGCGACCGCGCTGATGCTGGCCGGCGGGCCGAGCCTCGGCCCGGAGAACCCGATCATCGCCGTCAACGTCGGCCTGGCGGTGTGGCTGGGCGGCCGGGCCGTGCCGCGGGCGCCGGGCCGGATCTGGCCGGCGCTGGCCGAGGCGGCGACCATCGGCGCGCTGTTCGGCACCCCCGTGGCCGCCGCCCTGGTGATCTCCGAGGTGCTGGCCGGGCAGAAGACGCGCGGCCTGCTCTGGGACAACCTGTTCGCGCCGCTGACCGCCGCCGCGGCCGGCTCCCTGACCGTCTCCCTCATCGACCGCCCGAGCTTCGACCTCGGCCTGCCGCCCCTCGGGCGCCCCGGCTGGGCCGATCTGGCGGCGGCCGTCGTGGTCGCCTCGGCCGGCGCGCTGCTCACCCTCTGCGCCGTCTACGCGTTCCCCCACGTCCACGCGGCCTTCCGCCGGCTGCGGCACCCGATGCTCATGCTCCCGGCGGGCGGGGCGGTGCTCGGCGCCCTGGCGGCGCTCGGCGGCCATCTGACGCTGTTCAAGGGGCTGGACGAGATCGCCGTGCTGGCGCGGGACCCCGGGGCCCGCGGTGCCGGGGAGTACGCCGTCCTGACGGTCGTGAAGCTGGCCGCGCTGCTCGTCGCCGCCTCCTGCGGCTTCCGCGGCGGGCGCATCTTCCCGGCCGTGTTCGTCGGCACCGCCCTCGGCCTGGGCGCCCACGCCCTCGTCGACGGGGTGCACCCCTCGGTCGGGGTGTCCGCCGCGGTGCTCGGCGTACTGCTGGCGATCACCCGGCAGGGCTGGGTCAGCCTCTTCGTCGCCGCGGTGCTGGTCGCCTCCCCGTCGATCCTCCCCCTGCTGTGCATCGCCTCCCTGCCGGCCTGGCTGCTGCTCACGGGCCGGCCGCAGATGCAGCTGCGCGAGGACGGCTCCCCGGTCCGCTGAAGCCCCCTACACACCCACCCCCGTCGCCACCCAGCCCTTGGAGGCACCCGTGCCGCTCCACGAAGGTCCCCGCCGCTCCGGCGAGCACCGCATGTCCGTGAACCCGTTCTACGGCCCCGCCAACCCGGTCGGCGACATGGCCGAGGCCCCGCCCACCCACCGGCTCCCGGACCAGCCGATGGCCCCGGCGACCGCCCACCAGCTGGTGCGCGACGAGCTGATGCTCGACGGCAACGCGCGGCTGAACCTCGCCACCTTCGTCACCACCTGGATGGAGCCGGAGGCGGGGCTGCTGATGGCGGAGTGCCGGGACAAGAACATGATCGACAAGGACGAGTACCCGCGCACGGCCGAGCTGGAGCGGCGCTGCGTGGCGATGCTCGCCGACCTGTGGAACGCGCCCGACCCGGCCGCCGCGGTGGGCTGCTCCACGACCGGGTCGAGCGAGGCCTGCATGCTCGCCGGCATGGCCCTGAAGCGGCGCTGGGCGAAGCGCAACGCCGACCGCTACCCGGGGGCCCGGCCCAATCTGGTGATGGGCGTGAACGTGCAGGTCTGCTGGGAGAAGTTCTGCAACTTCTGGGAGGTGGAGGCGCGGCTGGTCCCCATGGAGGGCGAGCGCTACCACCTGGACCCGCAGGCGGCGGCCGAGCTGTGCGACGAGAACACCATCGGGGTCGTGGGCATCCTCGGCTCCACCTTCGACGGGTCCTACGAGCCGGTCGCCGACCTGTGCGCCGCGCTGGACGCGCTGCAGGAGCGCACCGGGCTCGACGTCCCCGTGCACGTCGACGGGGCGTCCGGCGCGATGGTCGCGCCCTTCCTCGACGAGGACCTGGTGTGGGACTTCCGGCTGCCGCGGGTGGCGTCGATCAACACCTCGGGACACAAGTACGGCCTGGTCTACCCGGGCGTCGGCTGGGCGCTGTGGCGGGACGCCGAGGCGCTGCCGGAGGAGCTGGTGTTCCGGGTGAACTACCTGGGCGGTGACATGCCGACGTTCGCGCTGAACTTCTCGCGGCCCGGCGCCCAGGTCGTGGCGCAGTACTACACGTTCCTGCGGCTGGGCCGGGACGGCTACCGGGCCGTGCAGCAGGCCGCGCGGGACGTGGCCACCGCGCTGGCCGCCCGGATCGAGGCACTCGGCGACTTCCGGCTGCTGACCCGGGGCGACCAGTTGCCCGTGTTCGCCTTCACGACCGCGCCGGACGTGACGGCGTACGACGTGTTCGACGTGTCGCGGCGGTTGCGCGAGCACGGCTGGCTGGTGCCCGCCTACACCTTCCCGGAGAATCGTCAGGACCTGTCCGTGCTGCGGGTGGTGTGCCGCAACGGGTTCTCCGCCGACCTCGCCGACCTGCTCGCGCAGGACCTGGAGCGGCTGCTGCCCGACCTGCGCCGGCAGCCGCACCCCCTGACGCGGGACAGGGGCGCGGCGACCAGCTTCCACCACTAGGGCCCGGCGTCCGGAGCATCCCGGACGCCGGCGCTCACCGGCTCAGCCGTGCGAACCTGCGCACCGCCAGCGGGAAGAACACCGCCAGCAGGGCCAGGGGCCAGGCGACCGCCGCCCAGACGTGCCCGGACTCCGTGCCGGGGACGCCGAAGAGGTCCCGTACGGCCGTGGCCGTGTGGGACATCGGGTTCCACTCGACGACCGTGCCCAGCCAGCCGGGCATGGAGCCGGGCGCGGCCAGGGCGTTGGACAGGAAGCCGACCGGCCAGACCAGGATCTGCACGGCCTGCACCATCTCCGGCCGGCCGGCCACCAGGGCCAGGTGGATGCCGATCCACAGCATGGCGAAGCGGAACAGCAGCAGCAGGCCCAGGGCGGCGAGGAGGGCCGTCGGGCCGCCGCCGGGCCGCCAGCCGAGGGCCACGCCCACACCGATCAGCACCAGCAGGGCCAGCGCCGACTGGAGCATGTCGGCGGCCGACCGGCCCACCAGCACCGCGCCGTCGGCCATCGGCATCGACCGGAACCGGTCGATCACGCCCTTGTTCAGGTCCTGCGTGACGGCGAGCATCGTGCCCTCCAGGCCGAAGGCCATGGTGAGCGCGAGCATGCCGGGGATCAGGTAGTCGCGGTACTCGCCGCTCACGCCCCGCCCGCCACCGACCAGGTAGCCGAACATGAGCAGGAGCATCACCGGGAAGACCAGGTTGACGGCCAGCTGGACGGGCTGCCGCTGCCAGCGGGCGAGCTCCCGGCGGGTCATGGTCCAGGAGTCGGTCAGGGCGTGCGCGGTCACGCGGCCTCCTTCACTCGGTGGTCGTCCCCGGTCAGGTGCAGGAACACCTCGTCCAGCGTCGGGCGGCGCAGGGCGACGTCCTCCGCCTCGATCCCGGCCTCCCGCAGGGCCCGGACGACGCCGGCCAGGGCCTCCATGCGGTCGGCGACCGGGGCGCTCAGCAGACGGCGGTCGGGGTCGACGGACACGTCGGCGAGGGGCAGCAGGGCGACGGCGGCGCCCAGTTGGCCCGCGTCCCGGAGCACCACGTCGATGCGGTCGCCGCCGGTCTCGGCCTTCAGCTCGTCGGCCGTCCCCTCGGCGATGACCCGCCCGCCGGCGACCACGCTGATCCGGTCGGCGAGCTGATCGGCCTCCTCCAGGTACTGGGTGGTGAGCAGCACCGTCGTCCCGCCGCCTACCAGGGCGCGGACGGACTCCCAGACCTCGGCCCGCCCGCGCGGGTCGAGCCCGGTGGTCGGCTCGTCCAGGAACAGCACCTCCGGTTCGGTGATCAGGGACGCGGCCAGGTCGAGCCGGCGCCGCATGCCCCCGCTGTACTGGCGCACCGGCTTGCGGCCGGTGCCGGCCAGGCCGAAGCGCTCCAGCAGTTCGCCGGCCCGCGCGCGGGCCCCCCGGGCGCCCAGGTGGTGCAGCCGGCCGAACAGCTCCAGGTTCTGCCGGCCGCCGAGCTCCTCGTCGAGCGCGGCGTTCTGCCCGAGCAGGCCGATGCGCAGCCGGACGGCGTACGCCTCGCGGACCGCGTCGTGGCCGGCCACCACGACCCGGCCCGCGTCCGGCCGCAGCAGCGTGGACAGGACCCGGACCAGGGTGGTCTTGCCCGCGCCGTTCGGCCCGAGCACCCCGTGCACCGTGCCGCGCGCGACCGTGAGGCCGAGCCCGTCCAGCGCCTTCTTGTCGCCGTACCTCTTGTGCACGCCTTCCACGGTGATCGCCGCGTCGGCCACTGAGCCTCCCTCGCTAGTCAAACTTGACTACGTGCTCGAAGGTATCCCCGCGCCCGCCATTCGTCAAACTTGATTAGTGGGAATCCCCGGGATGGCGCTCCCCCGTCGCGTACGGGTTCTCCTCGTCTTCGGCCAGCACGCCCACGAACGGGTCGCCCTCGTCGGCGAAGGTGTAGGCGCCGCTCTCGATGCGCTCGATCAGCCCGCGGGTCCACTCGGCCTCGGAGTCGGCCGTGTGGACCCACATGTTCATGATCTCCCCGATGTGGCCGAGCTGCTGGGGCCCCTCCTCGGGCGCGTAGTGCTCCAGGACGGCGGCCCGCCACTGCTCGATGCGCAGCGTCCGCTCCTTCAGCAGGGCCACCGCCTCGGCCCGGGGCAGGTCCACCACGAAGCCGACGGCCGCCGTCTTCACGTCCCCGCGCTGGTCGTAGGTGACCAGCGACTCGCGCAGCAGCCGGAAGTACTCCTCGGTGCCCTGCCCGGTGAGCTCGTACTCCGTGCGCGGCGGGCCGCCGGCCGTGGACGGGGCGACCTCGTGCGCGTGCAGCAGGCCCTGCTTGGCCATCTGCTTCAGCGCGTGGTAGATCGAGCCGGGCTTGGCGCTGGACCACTCGTGGGCGCCCCAGTACTCCAGGTCGTTGCGCACCTGGTAGCCGTGGGCCCGCCCGTGCATGCGGACCGCGCCGAGCACGAGGAGACGGATCGCTGACATGGGGCCAGCGTAGGACGGGCGTGGTCAGCCCCGGGCGCTGCCCTGCTCCCTCGCCACCAGCTCGAAGGCCGTCGCGCCGTCCAGCGACTCCCGGACGATGTCCGCGTGACCGGCGTGCCGGGCCGTCTCGCGGATCAGGTGCAGGCAGAGCCAGCGCATGGAGAGCCGTTCGTCCTTGGGGTTCCAGGACGTCGCCGGCAGCAGGAACGTGTCGTCGAGGGAGGGCACCTCGCGGATGAACGCCTCGGTGTCGGCGGCCACCTTCTCGTAGTACGCGAGCTGCTGCTCCACGGTCTCGTCGCCGACCAGCCGGAAGCACTCGTCCCAGTTCGACTCGTCCCGGTGGACGGCGGGCGGCTCCCCCTTGGCCCGGGCGATCCAGCCCTGCTCGACCTCCGCCACGTGCTTCAGCAGTCCGGCCAGGGACAGCTCGCTCGCACTGGGGCGGGACGCCGCCTGCTCCGGCGTCAGGCCCAGCAGCGCCCGGCGGATGCCGCCGCGCTGCTCGGCGATGAACGACAGCAGCGCTCCGCGCTCGTCGCCGGGTGCCTCCGCGGGAACGTGAGTGACCATGACCGCCGCCTTCCGTCGTGACCGGGGGCCTCTCCCCCTCACACCGACGACGCTACGCACCCTTGCGGTCAGGTGCTGTCCGCAACCGCAACGGCCGTGGGGCCGCTGACGGATCAGAACGGGAAGCCGCTGCGCCCGTGCTGCACCGAGATCCACTTGGTGGTCGTGAAGGCGTCCAGCATCGTCTCGCCGTTGAGGCGGCCGACGCCCGAGGCCTTCTCGCCGCCGAAGGGGACGATCGGCTCGTCGTGCACCGTGCCGTCGTTCACGTGGAACATGCCGGTGTCGATCCGCTGGGCGAACCGCACGCCGCGCTCGACGTTCCCGGTGTGCACGGCGCCGCTCAGGCCGTACGGGCTGTCGTTGACCAGGCGCACGGCCTCCTCCTCGCCGTCGAACGGCACCAGGAAGACGACCGGCCCGAAGACCTCCTGCCGCAGCAGGGCGGAGCCTGCGGGCACGTCGGTCAGCACGGACGGCTCGACGAGGTTGTTCGTCCGCCCGCCGCGGACCAGGGCGGTGGCGCCCTCGGCCAGCGCCTGCTCGACCACGCCCGCGAGCGCCTCGGCCTGCGAGGAGTTGATGACCGGGCCGATGACGGTCTCCGGGTCGCGCGGGTCCCCCGTCTTGAGGCCCTTCACCTTGGCGACGAACTTCTCGGTGAACTCCTCGGCCACCGAGCGGTCGACCAGGACGCGGTTGGCGGCCATGCAGACCTGGCCCTGGTGGACGTACCGGCTGAAGACCGCGGCGTCGACGGCGTAGTCCAGGTCGGCGTCCTCCAGGACCACCAGCGCGCTGTTGCCGCCCAGTTCGAGCACGGACCGCTTGAACTGCCGGGCGCACACGGTGGCGACGTGCCGGCCGACCTGGTCGGAGCCGGTGAAGGAGATGACCTTCGGGACCGGGTGCTCGATGAAGGCGTCCCCGATCTCGGCGATGTCGGTGATGACGACGTTGAGCAGGCCGCCGGGCAGTCCCGCGTCCTCGAAGAGCTTCGCGACCAGAGAGCCGCCGACGATCGGCGTGTTCTGGTGCGGCTTGAGGACCACGGCGTTGCCGAGGGCCAGGGCCGGGGCGACGGACTTGATCGACAGCAGGAAGGGGAAGTTGAACGGGCTGATCACGCCCACCACGCCGACCGGCACCCGGTAGACGCGGTTCTCCTTGCCGTCCACGGGGGAAGGGACGATGCGCCCCGCGGGGGCGAGCGCCAGGTGGACCGCCTCGCGCAGGAACTCCTTGGCCAGGTGCAGCTCGAAGGCGGCCTTCAGACGCGTGCCGCCGAGCTCGGCGACGATGGCATCGGATATCTCGGCCTCGCGCTCCTCGACGAGCCGCAGGGCCTTCTCGAAGACCGCGCGGCGGGCGTAGGGGTTGGTCGCCGCCCACTGCCGCTGGGCGCGGGCGGCGGCCCGGTACGCCTCGTCGACCTCGTCGACCGTGGCGATGGTGATCGACGCCAGCTTCTCGTCGTCGTAGGGATTGAAGTCGATGATGTCCCAGGAGCCGCTGCCCGGGCGCCACTCACCGTCGATGTACTGCTGTGCGAGCTCGGTGAAGCAGGACGACGACATGTGATCCCTCGATCCCTGAGACCTTCGATCGCTTCGCCGCGATCTGATCACGCGTCATCGTACTGATGTTTCAGGAGAGTTGGAGGAGACCCCGCAGAAGGTCCCGGCTCTCGGCGGGGCCGGGGCTGTCGCGCTGGAGCTCCTTGAGCGCCCGCTCGTACTGGGCGACGTCCTCGGCCTTGTCCAGGTACAGCGCGCTGGTGAGCTGCTCCAGGTACACCACGTCCGACAGGTCCGACTCGGGGAAGCTGAGGATCGTGAACGCGCCGCTCTCCCCGGAGTGCCCGCCGAGGCTGAACGGCACCACCTGGAGGCGCACGTTGGGCCGCTCCGAGATGTCGATGAGGTGCTGGAGCTGGCCGCGCATCACCTCGCGGTCGCCGTAGGGGCGGCGCAGCGCGGCCTCGTCCAGGATGATGTGGAAGTCGGGGGCCGACTCGGCGACGAGATGCTTCTGCCGTTCCAGGCGCAGCGCCACGCGCCGCTCGACGTCGGCCGCGCTCGCGCCCTGCATGCCCCGGCGGACCACCGCGTGCGCGTACGCCTCCGTCTGCAGCAGGCCGTGCACGAACTGCACCTCGTACGCCCGGATCAGCGAGGCGGCGCCCTCCAGGCCGACGTAGGTCGGGAACCAGCTCGGCAGCACGTCGGAGTAACTGTGCCACCAGCCCGCGACGTTGGCCTCCTTGGCGAGCGACAGCAGCGAGGAGCGCTCCTGCTCGTCGGTGATGCCGTACAGCGTCAGCAGGTCCTCGACGTCCCTGGTCTTGAAGCTCACCCGGCCCAGCTCCATCCGGCTGATCTTCGACTCGGAGGCGCGGATCGAGTAGCCCGCCGCCTCGCGCGTGATGCCCCGCGCCTCACGCAGTCGCCTGAGTTGTGATCCGAGCAGCATGCGCCGCACCACCGATCCCGGCTCTCCCGCGCTCACGTTCGCCAGCCTCCCCAACGGTTTCAGGGGCCGAAGTCTGCCACTAAAACACTTCGAGCAGTACTCGTCCGGTTACGGAAACGGAATCGAGACAGTCGGCGCACGCGCGCGGCCGGAAGAAAGAGGCATGTGAACGGCCGAAGTGCGACGTCAAGATGACGGAAAAATTGACCAACAAGCGGTACGGGACAACGCATTCCGGTCACCTGCACGTGCATCTGCCCTTGCATCTGCTGTACGCATCCGAAACCATGGTCCCGCACCACCGCTGCATCGCACCGACCGCGAACACCCGGGAGTGCCTCGCATGGGGACGAATGGATCGACCATGCTCGAGCCGTTACGGCAGGGCCTTCCGCCGCTGGACCCCGCGGCCGTGTCCCACGCCGCCTCCTGCGCACTGCCTGCCCGCTTCGAAGCGGTGGGCGAGGCACGCCGGTTCACCCGCAGAACCCTCGACCAGTGGGACCTCGGCGACCGCTTCGACGACGTCTGCCTGGTGGTCTCGGAACTCGTCACCAACGCCCTGCGGCATGGGCTGCCGGCGAGCACCCTGTGCGCCACCCGCCGCGAACCCCCGGTGCGGCTGCACCTGATGCGGTGGACCGAGCGGCTGGTGTGCGCGGTGCGCGACCCCAGCCACGACAGCCCCGTCGCCCGGGAGACCGACGACTTCTCGGCCGAGTCGGGGCGCGGACTGTTCCTCGTCGACTCCTTCAGCGACAGCTGGGGCTGGCACCCGCTCGCGGGCGCCCTCGACGGCAAGGTGGTGTGGGCGCTGTTCCGCCTCCCGCACACCGGATCCGGTCCGGCCTGCGGATGAGGAACGGCGGCGCCTTCTCGCGTCGCGGCTCTACGCGCGTCACAGCCGTCGGGGCGCCGAGCGGCCCGCAGGGGCCGACATCGCTGTCATCCGACCAGATGGTCGAACTCCCCGTCCTTCACGCCGAGCAGCATCGCCTCGATCTCCGCTCGGGTGTAGACCAGCGCGGGACCGTCGGGGAAGCGGGAGTTGCGCACCGCCACGTCACCGCCCGGCAGCCGGGCGAACTCCACACAGGACCCTTGCGAGTTGCTGTGCCTGCTCTTCTGCCAGGCCACACCGCTCAGCCTGGTGGCCGCCATCCCGTTGTACGCGTCGTGGTCCACAGGTCGCTCCCCGGTGGTGCACTGGCTGGTGTGGCCATTGATGCAGCGGTCAACTGACCCGGATCATAGCTCTGTTCATGTGCAGATGCAGAGGCAGATGCACGTGCACGCGGGGTGGTCCGGCGGTTACAGCTTTGGCGACCGCTTTACCGAAAGCTCTTGCTTGTCTGACGCCGCTGACGCGTGCCGCGTTCCCCCGGCCCGGGGCGAAAACCGGCGGGCCGGGCGGCGTCGAGGGATGCGGAGCATCCGCTCGACGTGCCGACGAGCGGCTGTGCGGCGGCCGAACAGAGCGCCGAGGCCGTATCCGGAAGCGCCGGGCACCCGCTTGACCAGGCACGAATGCGCCGTACGGACGATCCGGCCGTCATCCGCCCGTGCCCGGCCCGGCTCGCACCGGCGTCCGCTTCCCACCGGGCGCACGGTACCGGGCCGGCCGCTCGAAGCGCTTTCCCCGCCGTCCGCCGGACGGCCCGCCCAGGCCGGGCGACCAGCCGCCCGGCCCTTCCCGGCGGCACCGCCGGGCAGGCCGCCGCACCCGCCCCGGAACGGACAAGAGGTCCCCCACGCGTCAAGCGTGGGGAACCTCACCCCGATCCGGGACGTGCTCAGCGAGCGGCGTAGGGCAGCAGCGCCATCTCCCGCGCGTTCTTGACCGCCGCGGCGATCTGCCGCTGCTGCTGCGCCGAGACGCGGGTGACCCGGCGGCTGCGGATCTTGCCGCGGTCGGAGAGGAACTTCCGCAGCAGATCGGTGTCCTTGTAGTCGACGTACGTGACGCCTGCCTGGTCCAGGGGGTTGGGCCGATTCCGGGCGGGCGTGCGTTCGGGCTTGCGGGGCATGTCGGTTCAGACCTCCAGGAGGGTGTCGAAGGAGTGCGGCAGGCGCTGCCAGGCCTCGCGTCCGGCCGCGTACTCGGCGTCGGTGAGCAGGCAGGACCGGAGCAGGCGCGTCAGACCGTCCCGGTCGAGGCCGGGCGAGGTGAAGGCCAGGCGCTGGCAGCGGTCGCCGTGCTCGGGGTGCCAGTCCAGCGCGGCGGCGGCCCGGCGTACCGGCGGCACCAGCTCCCAGGCCGCGTCCGGCAGCGCGGCCAGCCACGGCCCGGCGCTCTCCACGCACAGGGCCCCGCCCGCGGCGTCCCAGTGGAACAGGGTGTCGGGCTTGTCGGCGAGCCAGAACCGTCCCCGGCTGCGGGCGGCCGCGCAGGTCAGGTCCTCCAGCGCGGCGTAGAGCCGCTCCGGGTGGAAGGGGCGGCGGCTGCTCCACACCAGGGTCGAGACGCCGTGCGCGTCGGCTTCGGCGGGCAGCAGCGCGCTGGCGGGGTGCTGGGCGGCGGCGGCCGCCTCGATGTCGAAACCGGCCAGGGCGGCCCGGGCCAGCGGTGACAGCGGGTGCGGGTCCGGTCCCGGGTCCGGGTCCGGGTCCTGCGGCGCGAGGGGCACCTGCCGGGCGGTGGGGTGCAGTTGGCCGAGCAGTGCGCGGTCCTCGTCGTCGGCCTCCGGGGAGTCGGCGACCGCGAGGACGGGGGCGTACTCCAGCTGACGCGCGAACGTGTCGGCGACCGTGCGCTGATCGGTGGCGGCCGCGGCCAGGCCCCCTTCGGCCAGGTCGTCGCCATTGCCCAGGTACGGCAGGACCAGGGCCGGGTCGACGGCGGTGATCACACCGGTGACGGTCAGCCCGCCGGCCGCGACGACCTCGGCCATGGCCTTGGGCTCGACGGAGTCCCACAACTCGACGACGGCCAGCCGGGTGCCGCCGGCGTCCCGGAGCCGCTCGAGTTCGGGGACCAGGTCCTCGCGCAGGGCACAGCAGGCGCAGTCGTTCACGAGCGGGGTCTCGCCCGTGTCGAGGAGCCCGGCGGCGTCCCGGACGGTCCGTACGACCCTGCCCGCGGCGGCCGCCGACAGGTCGTGGTGGAGGACGACGCTGCCGGGCACGTCGGCGAGCAGCCGTGCGACGGCCGCCCTGCGGGCGTCGGCGTGCAGCCCGCCGACGATCACGACGGCAAGCTCGGGCTCGGAGAACTCGGACACGGCGTCAGCCCTTCTTCCCGTACCGGCGCTCGAAGCGCTCGACGCGGCCCGCCGTGTCCAGGACGCGGGCGGTGCCCGTGTAGAAGGGGTGGCTGACGTCGGAGATCTCGACGTCGACGACGGGATAGGTGTTGCCGTCCTCCCACTCGATCGTCTTCCCGCTGGTCATGGTGGAGCGGGTGAGGAAGGCGTAGTCCGCGGCGCGGTCGCGGAAGACGACCGGGCCGTACTCCGGGTGGATGCCCTCGCGCATGGTCAGCGCTCCTCTCGGAAGTCGACGTGGCGGCCGGCGACCGGGTCGAACTTGCGCAGGGTCAGTCGGTCCGGATCGTTGCGGCGGTTCTTGCGGGTCACGTAGGTGTAGCCGGTCCCGGCGGTGGACCGGAGCTTGATGACCGGCCGGAGTTCGTTGCGAGCCATGCCGCTATGCTACTGAAAATGAATTCCATTTACATCGCCTGAGACGAGAGGTACGTCACCCACCATGTCCGCGCACTGCATGCTGACCGGGGCCCGCCCCGGGTTCGGCAACCGCATCTCGCACTCCCACCGGCGCACGTCCCGCCGGTTCGACCCGAACATCCAGTCCAAGCGCTACTGGCTGCCGAGCGAGGGCCGCCACGTGCGGCTCCGGCTGAGCGCCAGGGGGATCAGGACCGTCGACGCGATCGGCGTCGAGGCGGCCGTCGCCCGGATCCGGGCCCGGGGAGTGAGGGTCTGATGGCGAAGAAGAGCAAGATCGCGAAGAACGAGCGGCGCAAGGAGACCGTCGCGCGGTACGCCGCCCGGCGCGCCGAGCTGACGGAGATCGTCCGCCGGCCGTCGTCCACGGCGACCGAACGGGCCGCGGCGCAGGCGGAGTTGCGCAGGCAGCCGCGGGACGCGAGCGCCACGCGCGTGCGCAACCGGGACCAGGTGGACGGGCGGCCGCGCGGCTACTTCCGGGCGTTCGGGCTGTCCCGGGTCGGACTGCGGGAGCAGGCGCACGCGGGGTACCTGCCCGGTGTGCGCAAGTCGTCCTGGTGACGGGCGTTCCGCGGACCCCTTGACGGGCCCTGGTAGCTTGCTGCGATCGTTCCGGCCACGGGGCCGGCCGACCGGTCCTCCCGGACCGGCCCGCCGACCGGCTACAGCTTGGGGGCTTGCAGTGACTTCGGTGATCTTCTCGCGTCGCTCCGGCGCCGTGCGCGTCGCGGCGGCCGCCGCGGGGCTGATGGGGGCGCTCGCGCTGACCGCGTGCAGCGGCGACGGCGACTCGGGGGACGACCCGGCGTCGAGCCCGGCCGCGTCCGCCTCGGCGTCGGCGGGCACGGGCGGCGACTCCGGGTCGTCCGGGTCGGACTCCGGCTCGGGCGACGAGGCCGGCGGCGAACTGGCCGGCAGCTGGCTCGCGACGACCGACGGCAAGGCCGTGGCCCTGGTGATCACCGGCAAGCAGGCCGCGCTGTTCGCCACCGGCGGCGGCGTGTGCAGCGGCACCGCGGGCGAGGAGTCCGGGACGAGGACGATCCGCCTGAAGTGCGCGGACGGTTCCAAGGGCCGGGCCAGCGGCACGGTCGACTCGGTCACCGGGACCAGCATGAAGGTCACCTGGGAGAACGGCGTGGGCACCGAGACCTACACCAAGGCCGAGGGCGGCAAGCTGCCCACGGGTCTCCCGACGGCGAGCCTCGACGCGCAGTAGCGATCCGGCAGCGCGACGACGGGCCGCGGTACGCCTCAGGGCGCCGCGGCCCGTCCGGCGTTCGGGCGATTCGGCGGGGGCGCGTACCCGTGCGGCAGCCCGGTGCGTGATGATCCAGGGAGCCGAAGCCCTTCCTGATCCGGGGAGCCGACGCCCCTCCCGATCCGGGGAGCCCAAGCCCTTCCTGATCCGGAGAGCCGACGCCCTTCCTGATCCGGGGAGCCGAAGCCTCCGATCCGGGGGAGCCCACGCTCCTCCCGATCGGGGGAACCGAAGCCCCTCCTGCTCATCACGCCCAGAGGACCTCATGCGCACCTTGCCCGTCACCCTGGCCGCCGCCCTCTCCGCGACCCTCCTGCTGACCGCCTGCGGCGGCGGCGACGGCGCCGACGACACGAAGAACACGGACCCGTCGAACGGCCCGGCGGCCTGCGCGCTGGGCGCCATGGACGTCGAGGTCGGGGCCGGCGCCGCCCCGGCGGCCGGTGACACCGGCAACGTCACGGTCACCCTCACCAACCGGGACGCCCCGTGCACCCTGAAGGGCTTCCCCGCCGTGGACCTGCTGGCCGAGAGCAGCACGACGAACGTGCTCCCCGAGGAGGGCGCCCAGGCCCGGCCGCTCACGCTCGGCAAGGGCGCCACGACGTCCTTCACGATCACCTACGTCCGGGGCGAGGCCGACCCGGCGAAGAGCCTCATCGTGCACGCGGCGTCCTTCACGCTGCCCGGCGCGCCGAAGGACGCGCACGAACTGAAGTGGTCCTACGGCCCGGTGGCCCACGCGGAGGACGGCGGCCTCGCGGACGCCACGGTGAGCGGGTTCGAGACCTCCGGGGACTGAGGGCGGTCGCACCGAGCGGACGGCGGGACCGCCCGGTGGCCGAGGCGGGCAGGGGCCGCAGGAGGTGGCGGACGTCGACGCCCCGGCCGCCGCGGACGCCGTCCGCGTGTCAGTCCAGTCGTGGCCGGTGGCGGACCTGGGCCCGGTCCGCCGCCCGGGCGCCCTCCGTCCAGCCCGCCGCGTCGCGTACCGAGCGCAGCCGGGTCGTGGTCGTCTCCGGGAACATCCGGTCCAGCCGCCCGGTGACGGCGACCTCGCGGGAGGCCAGGACCGGCAGCAGGTCGTCGGTCACCTGCGTCCGGGCCGCCGCGGCCAGGCGGACGCCGACGCGGTGGGCGTAGGCCGCGAGGAAGGACTGGCGGAAGGTATTGGTGCGCTTGCGGCCACCCGCCCTCTGGGCCGCCTCCGCCGTGGTCATCGCGGTCGTGGCCTGCACCAGCAGGGAGGTGTACAGGAGCTCGACCACCTCCAGGTCGGTCTCGAACCCGACGACCGTCGAGAAGGCCAGCGCCTCGTTCCACACCGCCCGGCAGTGATTGGCCGTGGCGACGGCGTCCAGCAGCACCGCCTTGGCCTCCTCGTAGGGCGGCTCCACCCCGATTCGGCACGCCCCGGGCGTCTCGGGTGACGGTGCCCGCGCGGCGAGCAGCGCCTCGTCGACGCTGTACCGGGCCGTCAGCTCCTGCGCCTTGGCGCTGAGCGCCTCCGCCTCCTCGGGGAAGCCGGTGGCCTCCGCCTTGGCGAGCAGGGCGCGGATGCGGGTGAGCATCCGGGACTCGGTGCGCGCGCCCCCGGGCTGCTCGTCCAGCACCTCCAGCGGGGGCAGGCGCAGCAGCAGCCGGTACAGCTCCAGGACGGCCGTGGCGTGGGAGAAGCGGTCCGTCCGGGGCGGCGGGTCGGCCGGCAGTGCGGCGAGCTGGGCGCTCCAGCGCCGCCCGCGCGGCCGGTCCGCACCCCGCTGGGCCCGGATCAGCTCCGCCGCGAGGCGTACGTGCACCTCGTCCAGCTCGCGTCGGACGACGCGCACGACGTCGGCGGGCTGCCAGCCCCGGCGCCATGCGGCCGCCACGAACTCCTGTCCTCGCCGGGCGAGTTCGGGGTCGGCCGCGCTGTCGGCGGCCAGCAGGGACGCGCCGGTGTCGAGGGCCGTCTCGCCGGTCTCGTACAGGGCGGCGGCGAAGGCGCGGTCGACGGTGCTGGGCGTGCTCACCCGGCCGATGGTGCCACGCGACCTGCTGTCAACCTTAGGTTGACACCCGCGGGGGCGCAACCTACGGTTGACACATGACGAACCCCGATCCCACGTCGTCCGTCCGTCTCGACGACCTCATCGCCGCCATCAAGAAGGTCCACCACGAGCCGCTGGACCAGTTGCAGGACGCCGTCATCGCCGCGGACCACCTGGGCGACGTGGCCGACCACCTGATCGGTCACTTCGTCGACCAGGCCCGGCGCTCCGGTGCCTCCTGGACCGACATCGGCAAGAGCATGGGCGTCACCCGGCAGGCCGCGCAGAAGCGCTTCGTGCCCAAGGAGTCGGCCGACCTCGACCCCGGCCAGGGCTTCAACCGCTACACGCCCCGCGCCCGCAGCGCGGTGATGGCGGCGCACCACGCGTCCAAGGCCGCCCGCAACACCGAGGGCCTGCCGGAGCACCTCGTCCTCGGCCTGCTGGCCGAGCCCGAGGCCCTCGCCGCGAAGGCGATCGTCGAACAGGGCGTCTCCCTCGACGAGGTCCGCGCGGCGGCCACGGCGGCGCTCCCGCCGGCCGCCGACGACGTCCCTGAGCTCGTGCCGTACGGCCCGGCCGCCAAGAAGGTCCTGGAACTCACCTTCCGTGAGGCCCTGCGCCTCGGCCACAACTACATCGGCACCGAGCACATCCTGCTCGCCCTCCTAGAGCACGAGAACGGCCAGGGCGTCCTCAGCGGCCTGGGCATCGGCAAGGAGCGGACGGAGCAGTACGTCGCCAGGGTGCTGGAGAAGATCGCGCGGGCGCAGGAGAACGTGCTGGACGAGTCCTGACCTGCCGGGCGGTGGCGGGGGGATTGTCAGACCCCCCTGGCAGACTCGCCGCATGACCGACCGGTGGGCGCTCGCCCCGGCCGAGGACGGCGGCGTCGAGGTCGCCCCCCTCGGTCCGGACGGGCTGCCCGCCGGGCCGGTGCTGCGGGAGGCGGATCCCGCCGCGGCCGTGCGGAGCCGTCCCGGCGTCACGCGGTGGGTGTGGCGGTCCACCGCCGAGGTCTACCCGCGCCTGCTCACCGCGGGGGTGCGGGTCGAGCGGTGCTACGACCTCGAGGCCGCCGAGACCCTCCTCCTCGGCCACGAGGGGCGGTACGGGGAGCCCCGTTCGGCCGCGGCCGCCCTGGCCCGGCTGCGCGGCCTGCCCGTGCCGCCCGATCCGCCGCAGCGGTCCGCCGCCCCTGGCGCCCAGTCCTCCCTGTTCGAACCCCAGGGCGTGCCCCTCCCCCTGGCGGACCTCCTCGCCGTCTACGCCGAGCAGCAGCGCCGGCACGGACGCGCCGAGCACCCGGACCGGATGCGGCTGCTGACGGCCGCCGAGTCGGCGGGCATGCTGGTGGCCGCCGAGATGAACCGGGCAGGGCTGCCCTGGAGCGCCGAGGTGCACCGGGCCGTGCTGCACGACCTGCTCGGCGAGCGGTACGCGGGCGGCGGCGAGCCGCGCCGCCTGGCCGAACTGGCCGACGAGGTGTCCACGGCGTTCGGCCGCCGCGTCCGCCCCGACCTGCCGGCCGACGTGGTCAAGGCCTTCGCGCAGGCCGGCATCAAGGTCGGCTCGACCCGCCGCTGGGAGCTCCAGTCGGTCGACCACCCGGCCGTGAAGCCCCTCATCGAGTACAAGAAGCTGTACCGCATCTGGGTCGCCCACGGCTGGTCCTGGCTCCAGGACTGGGTGCGCGACGGCCGGTTCCGGCCCGAGTTCCTCGCGGGCGGCACGGTGACCGGGCGCTGGGTCACCAACGGCGGGGGCGGCCTGCAGATCCCCAAGGTCATCCGGCGGGCCGTGGTCGCCGACCCCGGCTGGCGGCTCGTCGTCGCCGACGCCGACCAGATGGAACCGCGCGTCCTCGCCGCCATCTCCCGCGACTCCGGCCTGATGGAGGTGGCCGGGCGGGAGAGCGACCTGTACCAGTCCGTCTCCGACCGGGCCTTCTCCGGCGACCGCGACCAGGCCAAGATCGCCGTGCTCGGCGCGGTGTACGGGCAGACCTCCGGGGACGGCCTGAAGAACCTCGCGGCCCTGCGCCGCCGCTTCCCCCGCGCCGTGGCCTACGTCGACGAGGCCGCCCGGGCCGGGGAGGAGGGCCGCCTCGTGCGGACCTGGCTCGGCCGGACCTGCCCGCCCGCGGCCCGGGGCACGGAGGACGGCACCGAGGAGGCGGGCATCCCGGCGGCCGGCGAGGAACAGCCCGGGTCCACGCAGTGGCTGCCCGGGTACGCCTCCACCGACGCCCGCGCCCGCGGCCGCTTCGCCCGGAACTTCGTCGTCCAGGGCAGCGCGGCCGACTGGGCGCTGCTGCTGCTCGCCGCGCTGCGCAGGACGTGCGCGGGCCTGGCCGCCGAGCTGGTCTTCTTCCAGCACGACGAGGTGATCGTGCACTGCCCCGAGGAGGAGACCGGCGCGGTCGTCGAGGCGATCCGCGAGGCGTCGGCCCTCGCCGGACGGCTGACCTTCGGCGAGACCCCGGTGCGGTTCCCGTTCACGACGGCCGTGGTCCAGTGCTACGCGGACGCCAAGTGAGGGGCGGGCGTCGCGCCGCGGCGACGGCGGGACGCCGGAGCGGGAGTCGCGCAGCGGCGACGGCGGGACGCCGGGGCGGGCGAGACCGTCGACTCGTCGCGGTGTCCCGCTCCGTCCCGCCTCACCCGCCGGGCTCCCGGGCGAAGTCCCGCACCAGGTCGTGCGGCGTGTAGCGGCCGTACGCCGTCTCCTCCAGGAGCGCCACGTCGCACAGGCGGTCCAGCGCGGCCTCGGTGCGACGCGCGTCGAGACCGGTGAGAGGGGCGAGCTGCCCGGCGCTGCAGGCGGGCAGGCCGAGCGCGCCGATGCGGCGCAGGACGAGGGCCGCGTCCCGGTCGGCCGTGCGCTCGGAGGCGGTGAGCGCGTCGTACGTCACCGCCAGGGAGCGCCGGACGCTCAGATCGTCGTACTCCAGGTGCCGCAGACGCTCCCTCCCGTCAGCGAGTTGGCCGGCCAGGCGCTCCGGCGTGAGGGCCGGGCGTGCGGCGAGCCGGGCGGCGACGATGCGCAGGGCCAGGGGGAGGCGGCCGGTGCGTGCGACGAGGAGCCGGGCCGCTCGCGACGTGCCCAGATCCTCGCGCCCCGAGGCGACGCGCAGCAGTTCGGCGCTCTCCTCCTCCGACAGGGGCGCCAGCGGGAAACGGGCCGCTCCGTCGAGGGCGGTCAGCGGCGACCGGCTCGTGACGAGCACGGCGCATCCGGCACCGCCCGGCAGCAGGGGCCGTACCTGCGCGGCACTCGTGGCGCCGTCCAGCACCAGGAGCGTGCGGGTGGGGGCGAGCAGGGAGCGCAGCAGGGCGGACGCGGCATCGGGGCACGCGGGGACGCGGCAGGGCTCGACGCCGAGGTCACGCAGCAGCACGGTGAGGGCCTGGCCGGTGCTGAGCGGCGTTCTGCCCGGGGTGGCGCCGTGCAGGTCGAGATGGAGCTGCCCGTCGGGGAAACGTTTCGCCAGAGCATGCGCCACCACCAGCGCGAGTGCGCTCTTGCCGACCCCGGCCATCCCGCTGACCACCACGGTGGGGCAGGGCCCGGCGTCGGCGAGAGTGCGGCGGAGGGCGTCGCGCACGGAGAGGCGGCCGGTGAAGTGGAGTGGTGCGGGGGGAAGTTGCGCGGGCCGGGGTGAGGGGCGGGGCGGGACGGCAGCGGGTGGTGCGGGCGCGGCGGGGCGGTCGCCGGGGCCGGGGCTGGTGCCGAGGCCGGTGGACGGCGGTGGCGAGGGCCTGTCGGCCGCCGGGTCCGGGAGGGGGGCGGATGGGGAGGGGGATGGGGAGGGGGGCGCGGCAGGGCGGCCGCCGGGGCCGGTGGACGCGGACGGCGGGGTGGCAGCACGACCGGTGACGGGGGCGGGCGAGTGGGGCGGCAGGGCAGCACGACCGGTGACGGGGGCGGGCGGGTCCGACGGCACGGGGGCACGGCCGGTGACTTGGGCGGGCGAGTGGGGCGGCAGGACAGCATCGCCGGCGACAGGGGCGGGCGGGTCCGACGGCAGGGCAGCACCGCCGGTGACAGAGGCGGGCGGGTGCGACGGCAGAGCAGCACCGCCGGTGACGGGGGCGGGCCCGTGCGGCGGCAGGGGATCATGGCCGGGGGCGGGCACGTGCGACGGCAGGGCAGCACCGCCGGTGACAGAGGCGGGCGGGTGCGACGGCAGGGCAGCACCGCCGGTGACGGGAGCGGGCGGGTGTGACGGCACGGGGGCATGGCCGCTCGGGTCGGCGGCGCCCCGCAGCACCTCCACGTGCGCCGCCCGCACCCCCGGCCCGGGCTCGATGCCGAGCCGGTCGACCAGGCGGGTGCGCAGCTCGGTGTGGACGGCCAGGGCCTCGGCGCGGCGGCCGGTGCGGTGCAGGGCGAGCATCAACTGCCGGTGGTACGCCTCGCGCAGCGGATACTCGTCCGTCAGCACCGCGAGTTCCGGGACCAGTTCGTCGAGGCGCGGACCGCCCAGCGCCAGTTCGGCGTCGTAGCGCCACTCCAGGAGCAGCAGCCGGGCCTCACGCAGCCGGTGCGTCAGGGCGTATCCGCCGACCTCGGGCGGCAGCCCGGCGAGCGGCGCGCCACGCCACAGGGCGAGCGCGGCCTCGACCTCCCGCACCACGCGCACCCGCTCGTGGCACAGGTGCGCGGCCCTGGCGGCCGCCACATGGGTGTCGAACACGTCGACGTCCAGCTCGCCCTCGCCGACCCGCAGGACGTAACCGGACGGCACGGTCCGCAGCCGCGCGGGATCGTCGAGCAGCCGCCGCAGCCGGGCCACGTGGTTGTGCAGCGAGGCGTGGGCGGAGACGGGCGGGGCGCCGCCCCAGAGCGCGTCCTTGAGCGCGTCGACGGAGACGACTCGTCCGGCGTCCAGGAGCAACGCGGCCAGCAGGGCACGCGACTTGGGGCTCCGGACGACCCGAGCCTCTCCCGGGCTGCCTTCCCGGGCACTCCCCGGCACACCACCACGGGCACCACCCGGCGCACCGCCACGGGCACCACGTGCACCCCCCGGCGCACCGCCACGGGCCGCTCCCGGCTCACCGCCACGCATGCCGTCGAACAGCGCCGGTGGCCCGAGCAGCCCGAACCGCATCACCGCTTTGCCTCCCCCGTGCCCGTACCCCTGACGCGATCCTGTTCCCGGACAGCGGCTTTCCGCCACGTCTGTCGGTGCGGTCACCCCGGCACGGCCCCTTGTCCGGGCCTTTCTCGATCTTGGTTCGGCGACTTCCGGCCAATCGACGAACGACGCAACGGCGAACCGTTGGCCACATGTTAGCGATCGGTTGGCAAGGTTTGATGTGATCACCTCATCGGATCCGGCCCGGGGGCGCGCGCGTATGGACGCGCAACTCGGGGGAGTGCCGCCGCCGCGGCCGGATCCGGGCCCTGGCCGGCGGAGGTGATCGGCCGGGGCCCACTCTCTTTCCGGCGCGGGATCGCCGGGGGCTGTCACGGGCTCCGGTCGGTGTTGAGCCGGGCCGCCCGGCGGGTGAGGTGGTCCCGCTCGGCGAGGTTCGGAGCCTTCCGCGCCGCCTCCACGTACAGCCGGGCCGCCGTCGCCCGGTCGCCGTCCCGTTCGTGCAGGTAGGCGGCCACCGCGCTGTACCGGGGCAGCCCGCTGTCGAGGCCGTCGAGCGCCGCCAGACCGGCCCGCGGCCCGTCGGCCTCCCCCACGGCGACCGCCCGGTTGAGCCGGACGACCGGGTTGTCGTTCAGTCGTACGAGCTCGTCGTACCACTCGACGATCTGTACCCAGTCGGTCTCCTCGGCCGTCCGCGCGTCCGCGTGGAGGGCGGCGATCGCGGCCTGCGCCTGGTACTCCCCCAGCCGGTCGCGGGCGAGTGCCGCCTGGAGGATCCCGACGCCCTCGGCGATGAGCCGGGTGTCCCAGCGTCCGCGGTCCTGCTCGGCGAGCGGCACGAGGCCGCCGTCGGGCGCGGTCCGGGCGGCGCGCCGGGCGTGGTGCAGCAGCATGAGGGCGAGCAGCCCCCGCACCTCCGGGTGGTCGGACCGGGCCGAGAGCTGCCGGGTGAGCCGGATGGCCTCGGCCGCGAGGTCGACGTCCCCGGAGTAGCCCTCGTTGAAGACCAGGTACAGCACGCGCAGCACGGTGGCGACGTCACCGGGCCGGTCGAACCGCACCCCCGCGACCGTGCGCTTGGCCCGGCTGATGCGCTGCGCCATGGTGGCCTCGGGGACGAGGTAGGCGCGGGCGATCTGGCGGGTGGTCAGACCCCCGACGGCGCGCAGCGTGAGGGCGACCGCGGACGAAGGGGTCAGCGACGGGTGGGCGCACAGGAAGTACAGCTGGAGCGTGTCGTCCACCGCGGGCGCGGGCCCGGCCGGCGGTTCGTCGTCGACGAGGTCCTCCCGCCGGCGCCGGGCGGCGTCCGCCCGGGTCGCGTCGAGGAACTTGCGCCAGGCCACCGTGACCAGCCAGCCCTTCGCGTCCCGCGGAGGGTCGTCCGGCCAGACGCGGACCGCCTCGATCAGCGCTTCCTGGACGGCGTCCTCGGCCGCCGCGAAGTCGGCTCCGCGGCGGACGAGGACGGCGAGCACGCCCGGTGTGAGGCTGCGCAGCAGGACCTCGTCCATCGGTGCGGTCACTCCGTGATGGTGGGCTGGACACCGTAGAACGGACGCACCTCCAGCCACTCGTGGATCGGCTTCCCGTCCTTGCCGGGGGCGGCCGACAGTTCTCCGGCCAGTTCGACGGCCCGCTCGTAGGTGTCGACGTCGATCACCATCCAGCCCGCGATGAGGTCCTTGGTCTCCGCGAACGGGCCGTCGGTGACCGGCGGACGCCCCTCCCCGTCGTAGCGGACCCACGCCCCCTCGGGGGCGAGCGCCTGACCGTCGACGAACTCCCCGGTCTTCTCCAGCCGGTCCGCGAAGTCCTGCATGTACTGCATGTGCGCGGAGATCTCCTCCGGCGTCCACTGGTCCATCGGCACGTCGTTCACCGCCGCCGGGGCGCCGCGGTAGTGCTTCAGCAGCAGGTACTTGGCCATGGTGCTCTCCTCGATGCGGATGCGACCCATTGTGGTCGCGCTCACCCCGGGGACGGAGCCGCCGCTGGGTTCTCGACATCACCCGCGGAACTTTTGTGATGCGATCACGAGATCACCATGAGTTCCTGAGCAGTGTCGTGCTCGGGCACGGCGTCGTAGAAGGCGAGCTCGCGCCAGTTCAGCGGTGGATCGAACTTTTTCGCCGCGCCGGCCGTCTTCGACCACCTCGTTGGCTATCTCGACCAGCTTGGCGATGAGTCCGGCACTCGTGTACTGCTGCCGTGTGTTCCGGATCATCAGGTCCTGCAGACGGTCGGAGAAGGCCGTGCGGCGGACGATGTCGTCACGCGTGACCTCGCGCATCTTCCGCTCGATGAGCCGGCGCAGCGCCTCCGCCGCGAGGTGAGGGGTGTCGCTGCCCTGGAGCTTGGCGACGAGCGCTTCGTTGAGATGCGTCAGGTCGGCCATCCCCAGCCGGCCTCGGCGAACAGGTCCGATATCCCGCCAGTCTCGGTCACGGACGAGGTCAGCTGGGCGAGGTACAGCTCGGCATCGCGAGCTACGGAAGGTCACGCGCCTCGCGGTCCGCCGCGTCGAGCTTGGCCATGTAGGCGCGGCCCTCGACGGAGAACCGGACATCTCGACGCCAGGTCGGTTGGTCCGGAAAGCGCTCGCCGGTGTTCGTAGCGCTGGCGGAGGGCAGCCACGGCAGACGCCGACCCTCTGGACCCTCGACGACCGCGTCTGCCTGGAAGAGCTGCGCTACCTCATCACCGGAGAGACTCCGCAACGTCACGGGCACATCGTCGTCGCCGAGGCCCAGGACCTGACCCCCATGCAGGCGCGCTCACTGCGCCGACGCATCGCTGTCAACAGCTGCACGACCGTACTCGGCGATTTCACCCGGGCCACGGGTCCGCATGCCTACGCCGGCTGAGACCGCCTCGGCACTCTGCTGTCCGATCACGGCGACTGGCACGTCGTCGAACCGAACACCCGTTACCGTTACCGGCGGAAATCATGGAGTTCGTCGCACCTCTGGCTCACACAATCTCCCCCTCGCTCCCCTACCCGCGGGCGGTGCGCGAAGCGGGCGCCGACAGCGTCCGGACCCTGGCAGCCGAACCGTGGATGCTGCTCGACGAGACCCTGACGACTCGGCTTCTCGCCGCCGCCCACCGAAGGGCATTGAGTACGACCACGTCCTCGTCGTCGCACCCGCCACCATCGCCGAGCGCGGACCGGCTGGGCTGCGCATGGGCGAGATCCGGGGTGATTGCAAGTTGCTCAGAGGCCGCCCGCCGAGTAGCCGTCATAATTGAAGTCTAGAATTCCTGGTCAAGTGCTGTCCCCTTGGGGGCGCGAAAGCATCCGGATGCAACATTGACCAGGATTTTCGGGTCTTTCTCCGTCCCGGCCGTGGCGCTCGAAACCCACAACTCGGCGTTCAAGGAGAAAGGCTCCGTCTTGGAGTCGGCCGTAAGCTCCAACGTCTTGGTCTTGCTGTTGTTGGGGCCGTATTCGACGATCTTCCAGCCCTGCTCAGGGAGATTTTCCTTCAGGCGCTGGAAGCCGTCCCTCAGTTCGCCCTCAGGGACGTCGTAGAGAGACCAAGGGTGAACAGTGCTGTACAGGTGCTCAGGATCTTCCTCGCATGGTGCGATGCCAGGGCCGGGCTCAGTCACCCTCCCTTCCTTGATGCCAATCATGTCGTAGATCTGGCTGGAAACAGTCTTCGCCTTCTCCCGAGCCTCTTCCACGCCGAGCGTGGAGGTCTTGGAGCTGGTTGATTCATTGGCCGTAGAAGTGTTTTCGCTGCGGTCCACTGTGCTCGAACATCCTGTTCCGGCGATAGAAATAACAGCGACTGCGAAGGCAATACCAAGGCGGTCCGCCCGAAGGTGACGACTGCTGCCGGTGGTAATCAATCGTCTTCCTCTACCCTGTCGTAGCGGCCGACAACTACCGCTGCTTGATTCTTAGGACTTTGCGAGTTTTCATTCCAGTAGTCGCTGTGACCACTCGTGTCCACGTCCATACGATGGGCACCAAAGGCTTCGTCAGAGGGGATGACCTGAACGTATCCGGCATTGAAGGGGATACCGTTCCAGGTCTCGACGTCCCACTTTTCACCACCGAGGCGGGCCACCTTCCCACCAGCTGGCACAGGGTCGCTGGTCGCGGCCTCGGACCACACATGATCCTTGCCTACATCGAGATCATTCGCATGGCCTACGAGCATGCCGGGGCTGCCGGCCACGACGATGTCGTCCGCCGACATACCCCCCTGTGCCATGGATGCGGCGCCAACCGTCGTAGAACCGTAGCTGTGGCCGATGACAGTCGTGTGGCTGGCGTCCGGGCCGCCCTGAGCCGTCTGAAGTCCATCCAGAAACCGGTTGAGCTTTGGTGCTCCGTCATACGCCCAGTGGTCATCCATTGCCTCCGGCGCGATGTTTTGCGGGGCGTCGTAGCCGATCCAGGTGATTGTGGAAACGGACTGGCTTTGATCCATTGCGTGAGCTTCTGCCCATACTCTGGTCATTCGCCCGATGTCCCCACCGGCCCCTTCAAGGCGCGATGTCGTTCCGGGCACATATATCGCCGTGTGGTCCGCCGTGTCCGGATTGCCGTTGGCGACGATCGCATGTCCGTTGCCCTTCGTGTCGAAGCCAAGCAGGTCGGCTCCAAGGAGTACGACAGCGCCGACACCCACCGCAACTCAGGGGGTGCTGCCCTCCGTTCGGATGGAGCGGGACGCCCGCTCCACATGGCCGGCAGAGGAACGTGGATGGCGCAAAGTCGACCTTGGCCAGGTCCGTGACAGCTGCCCCACGCTCCGAGTGACGTGGGTCAAACGTGAGGCCCGGCGCAAAGGAACACGGCCAAGACGATGGCGATGGCAACGAGGCCCAGCAGTGCGAACCGGGCGGAGCGGGCGAGACGGCCGATGCCGGGGGCGAAGTAGAGGGGAGTCAGTACAACCGCAGTGAGGCCAACCTGGAGCACGGTCACTTTCGCGGACGGGACCACCGACGTCAGCGGCTGCATCCAAGCCACGGACAGCACAGCAAGGAGAAGAACGGGGCCGAACGTGATCAGCGTCGCCCAGCTCCAGAAGAACAGGGCGAGATAACGGCAGGCCGGCCAGTCGGCCAGATCACGGGGTTTGACGTTCCGGGTGACACTCATGGGTCCAGCCTGTCGTTGGTGACCGGATGACGACATGAGTGCGACTACTCATCAGGTCCTCGCCAACTACGCCGAGAGGTTGGATTCACCCCTGCGAGCGGCTTGGCGGCACCCCGCACGCCCGAGGCACCCGGGCGCGGCTGGTATCCAAGCCGGGAGAGGCCGAACCCACCGAACCAGATGAGCTGCTAACCGGTGGCGACATCCAGCAGCACCTCAATGAAGGGGTCGGCGGCATCCGGGCGTCCCAAGAACCGGCCTGCTCCGCCATGTCCCTGCGCTGAACGGGTGAGGCCAGGATCCGGCCGACCGCCGCACGAAGGCCATCCGAGGTGACCGCACCTTCACCAGGGCGACAGCGTCGCCTCGGCTGAACGAAAAAGCCCAGCTCAGACACTGTCTGAGCTGGGCTTGGAGAGAGCCGCCTTCGGGATTCGAACCCGAGACCTACGCATTACGAGTGCGTTGCTCTGGCCATCTGAGCTAAGGCGGCGCGCTGTCCGCACTATGGTGCGATCAGCAACGACGGTAAGTCTACACAGTTTCCGAGAGTGCTCCGCACCAGCCCCGGAGGCAGGGCTTCCGGGGCCGGGAGCAGCGCTATGAGCAGCGCTTTCCGTCCGGCGGCGGGGTGCCGCGCAGCAGGTAGGCGTTGATCGTCCGGTCGATGCAGGAGCTGCCGCGCCCGTAGGCCGTGTGGCCGTCGCCCTCGTAGGTGAGCAGGCGAGCCGAGGAGAGCTGGCCGGCCAGGGACCGCGCCCAGCGGTAGGGCGTCGCCGGGTCGCGGGTGGTGCCGACCACCAGGATGGGGGCCGCGCCCTTGGCCTCGATGCGGTGCGGCTCACCCGTCGCGCCGACCGGCCAGTACGCGCAGTTCAGGGAGGCCCACGCCAGGCCCTCGCCGAACACGGGCGACGCCTTCTCGAACCCGGGCAGCGCCCTGCGCACCTGGTCGGGGGTCTCGAAGGCGGCCGGCAGATCCAGGCAGTTCACCGCGGCGTTGGCGAACATCAGGTTGCTGTAGGCGCCGTCGGCGTCCCGCTCGTAGTAGCTGTCGGAGAGGGCGAGGAGCCCCGAGCCGTCGTTCTCCTTCATCGCCGAGGTCAGCACCTCGCGCAGTTGCTCCCAGGCCCCCTCGTCGTACATCGCCGCGATCACGCCGGTGGTGGCGAGCGACTCGGTGAGCCGGCGTCCGTCGGCGTCACCGGTGGGGGCGGGCCGCCGGTCCAGCTCGGTGAAGAAGGCCTTGAGCTTCCTGCCGACCTCCTCGGGCTTGGTGCCCGCACCGCCCAGCGGGCAGTCCGACCGCCGGACGCAGTCCCGGGCGAAGGAGCGGAACGCCGTGTCGAAGCCCGCCGTCTGCTCCAGGTTCAGCCGCCGCGCCGGCAGCGACGGGTCCATCGCGCCGTCCAGCACCAGCCGCCCCGCCCGCTTCGGGAAGAGCCCGGCGTACGTCGCTCCGAGGAAGGTGCCGTAGGAGGCCCCGACGAAGTTCAGCTTCCGGTCGCCGAGTGCCGCCCGGACGATGTCCATGTCCCGGGCCGCCTCGACGGTGGACACATGGCGCAGCAGCCGCGGCGCGTCCGCCCCGCACCCCTCGGCGAACGTCCGGTAGGCCGCGACCAGCCCGTCCGTCTCCTTGACGTCGTCCGGCGTGGAGTCCGTCTGCGTGTACCTGTCCATGCCCGGCCCGTCCAGGCAGGTGACGGGTTCGCTGCGGGCCACGCCGCGCGGGTCGACCGCGACCATGTCGTAGCGGGCCCGCACCTCGGCCGGGTAGCCGATGCCGGCGTACTGCTGCACGTAGCCGATCGCCGAGCCACCCGGCCCGCCGGGGTTGACGAGCAGGGAGCCCAGCCGTGTGCCCGGCCCCGTGGCCTTCTTGCGGGCGACGGCGAGCTTCACGTCGCCCCCGGACGGCTCGGCGTAGTCGAGGGGCGCCTTGACCGTGGCGCACTCGAAGCCGGGGACGCCGCAGCCGCGCCAGGCCGGCTTCTGCCGGTAGTACGACGCGAGGGCCGCCGGGATGGCCTCCGGCAGGGCGGCCAGGGCGGCGGTGCCCCCCGCCGCCGACGCGGTGGACGTCGAGCTGCCGGAGGAGCAGGCGGAGACCAGCAGCGCGGCCGTGGCGAGCAGGCCCGCCGCCGTCCTGGCCCGGCTCCGGATCCTGCGGTGGCCGCCGCGGGAGCGGGCGGCGGTGGCGGTGCGTGGGGGGCGCCATGTGTACATTCCGCGAGCGTAACTCTGCGCGACGCTCCAGATGCCCTGCGTGCGGGGCGTCGCCTCGGACGAGTGACGTCGTCAACCCGCCGGGCCCTCCGGCGGCCTCCGGAGTCCTCCGTCCTACCGCCTTCCTACCGCCTTCAGCCCGCTCTGAGTGCCATGGTCATCGCCTCGACCGCGAGCAGGGGCGCCACGTTCCGGTCGAGGGCGTCCCGGCATGCCCCGATGGCCTCGATCCGCCGGAGCGTGGACTCGGCGGTGCTGCCGCGGGCGAGCCGCTCCAGGGCCTCCTCGGCGTCGGCGTTGGCGATGGCCACGCGCGAGCCGAGCTGGAGCGCCAGCACGTCACGGTAGAAGGAGGTGAGGTCGGTCAGCGCGAGGTCGAGACTGTCGCGCTGGGTACGCGTCCTGCGGCGCTTCTGCTTGTCCTCCAGGTCCTTCATCACCCCCGCCGTGCCACGCGGCATGCGGCCACCCTGCGCCGCGCCGAGAGCGGCCTTCAGTTCCTCGGTCTCCTTGGCGTCGGTCTCCTCCGCAAGCTGCTTGGCGTCCTCGGCGGCCGCGTCGACCAGCTCCTGCGCGGCCTTCAGCGCTCCGCCGACGTCCTCGACGCGCAGCGGCAGGCGCAGCACGGTGGCGCGCCGCTCCCGGGCGGCCGGGTCGGTGGCCAGGCGGCGGGCCCGGTCGACGTGCCCCTGGGTGGCGCGGGCCACCGCGGCGGCCACGGGCGGTTCGATGCCCTCCCGGCGGACCAGCATGTCGGCGACGGCGTCCACCGACGGCGTGCTCAGGTTCAGGTGGCGGCAGCGCGAGCGGATGGTCGGCAGGACGTCCTCGATGGAGGGGGCGCACAGCAGCCAGACCGTGCGGGGGGCGGGCTCCTCCACGGCCTTGAGGACGGCGTTGGCCGACTTCTCGTTCAGCCGCTCGGCGTCCTCGACGAGGATGATCTGCCAGCGTCCGTTGGCCGGCGAGGTGAACGACTTGCGGACGGTGTCGCGCATGTCGTCGGCGAGGATCTGCGTGCCGACCGCCGCGACGGTGGTGACGTCGGCGTGCGTGCCGATCAGAGCGGTGTGGCAGCCGTCGCAGAATCCGCAGCCCGGGGAGCCGCCGAGCGCACGGTCGGGGCTGACGCACTGCAGGGCCGCCGCGAAGGCCCGCGCCGCCTGGTTGCGCCCGGCTCCGGGCGGGCCGGTGAACAGCCAGGCGTGTGTCATCTTCGACGCCTCCGGCGGCGGGGCGTCGGTGGCGGCCGCCGTGACCAGGGCGTCGGCGTCCCGGGCGGCGGCGGCCAGCTGCTCGCTCACCCTCTCCTGCCCGACGAGGTCGTCCCACACGGTCATGGGTCACGCCGCCCTTCCGTCACGTTGCGCGTTGCCAGGTCCATTGTGGGGGCGGCCACTGACAGCGGCGGACGGGGCGTCGCAGGTGCCGCCGCCGGGTGCGGGACGGGCCGGGCGGGGACCCGCCCGGCGCACGGGCCAGGCGGTATCGGGTCGGGTCGGCCCAGACCGGTCGGCCCCAGGCCGCGTCGCGTAGGAGACCGCTTACGGGTCGCGTCGCACATCCATCAACCGCCCCGGCCCGGCCGCGCCACCGGCACGAGCCCGGCCCTCACCGTGCCGGACGGCCGAACGAACGCGCGGGGAGCGCAGCGAGCCGGCCTAGCGGCAGGGCCACGCCCGAGACGTCGGGCGTGGTCACGGCCCAAGCCTCTGCACATCCCGGCCGACGACGGCACGCCGACCGCCACCCCGGCCCGCCCGACCGCCACCCCAGGCCCGCCGGCGGCAGCGAGCCACCGGAACCGCCGGAGGCCTCAGCCGCCGCGGAGGCATCAACGGCCGCGGCCGCCCCGGCCCCGGCGGCCCCGGCCCTCGTCCGGCTCGTCCTCGTGCGGTCCGAGCAGTTCGTCCGCCAGCGACGGCAGGTCGTCCAGCGGTGTCTCCTCGGCCCAGTCGGACCGGCGGCGACGCGGCGCGCCCTCCGCGTCGACCTGGGGCAGCTCGCGCGTACGGTCCTCGCGGTCGTCGGGCCGGGCGGCCTCGTCGCGGAAGTACCCGGGCGGCACCCGGTCCTCCGGTCCGTCACCGGACACGGGCGGCAGCACCGCCGTCTCCTCGGCGTCCGGCCGGACCGGCGGCAGTACCGCCGTCTCCTCCGCGTCCCCCGGGCGGACCGGAGGCAGCACCGCCGTCTCCTCGGCATCCTGCGGAGCGGGCGGCAGCGGCAGCTCGGCCGTCACCTCGGACTCGGACGCGCCGGAGGCACCGGACGCCGGCGTCCCCGCCGCGGACGCCCCGGGCGTCCGGCGCGCGCCGCGGTCGGCGGTGCTCTCGTCCCGCACGGGGCGCAGCACCGTCGTGTCGTCCGTCCCGCCGCCGGGCGTCACCACGGGCGTCGGCACGGTCGCCGCGTCCTGGCCCGCCGCCGCGGCGGCGGGCCCGCGCTCGGTGGTCCTGGGACCGGCCTCGGCGGCGGCTGCCGCCGCCTCCGCGAGGCGCCGCGCCTCCTCGGCCCGCAGCAGTGCCTGCTCGGCCTTGCGCTGCTTCTCCAGGCGCAGCGCCTCGGCCTCGGCACGCAGCCGTGCCTCCTCCTCGGCCTGCTTGCGGCGGCGCTCCTCCTCGGCCTTGCGGCGGGCCTCCTCCTCGGCGCGGGCCTTCTCCTCCGCGAGCAGGCGTGCCCGCTCCTCCTCGGCCTTCCTGCGCGCCTCCTCGGCCCGGCGCCGGGCCTCCTCGGCCTGCCGTTCGGCCTCGCGGCGCTGCGCCTCCTCCAGCTCGCGGCGCTTGCGCTCCTCCTCCTCGGCGCGCAGTTTGGCCAGCTGCTCCTGGCGCTCGCGCTCCAGGCGCTCCTCCTCGGCCTTGCGGGCGGCCTCTTCCTCGGCCTTGCGGCGGGCCTCCTCCTCGGCCTTCCTGCGCGCCTCCTCCTGGGCCTTGATCTCGGCCTCGGACAGCGGCAGCACCTGGTCGAGCCGGTGGCGGATGACGGTCGTGACGGCCTCGGGCTCCTGCCCGGCGTCCACGACCAGGTACCGCCCGGCGTCCGCGGCGGCCAGGGTGAGGAAACCGGCGCGCACGCGCGCGTGGAACTCGGCGGGCTCCGACTCCAGGCGGTCGGGCGCCTCGGTGAACCGCTCGCGGGCGGTCTCCGGCGCGACGTCCAGCAGCACGGTCAGGTGCGGCACGAGTCCGTTCGTCGCCCAGCGGTTAATGCGGGCGATCTCGGTCGGCGACAGGTCGCGGCCCGCGCCCTGGTAGGCCACCGAGGAGTCGATGTACCGGTCGGAGATGACGACCGCACCGCGCTCCAGGGCGGGCCGTACGACGGTGTCGATGTGTTCGGCCCGGTCGGCGGCGTACAGCAGGGCCTCCGCGCGGTGGGACAGGCCCGCGCTCGACACGTCCAGCAGGATCGACCGCAGCCGCTTCCCCACGGGCGTCGCCCCCGGCTCGCGGGTGAGCACGACCTCGTGGCCCTTGCCGCGGATCCACTCGGCGAGGGCCTCGGCCTGCGTGGACTTGCCGGCGCCGTCACCGCCCTCCAGGGCGATGAAGAAGCCCCCGGCGGCGGGTGCCTGGTCCGGGTCGTCGCCGCGGAGCAGGGCGTCCTTCAGGTCCTGCCGCAGCGGCACACCGGAACGGTCGTCGACCTTGGCCAGCACCAGCGCGGCGACGGGCAGCAGCAGGGCGCCGGCCAGCATCAGGGTGAAGGCCGCGCCCCCGTGGGCGAAGACGAACTTGCCGCTCTCCAGGCGGTGCGGCCCGATCCCCGCCGCCACGAGCGGGGCGACGAGGGCGCCGAGCGCCACGCTCACCCGGACGACCGCGTGCAGGTGCTCCGTCGTCCGGGGACGGCGGTACTCCTCGGTCTCCTGGTCGAGCAGCGTGTGCCCGATGTTGGCGGACATGCCCGCCCCGGTCCCGGCCAGTGCCAGGATGAGCAGCACGGTGGTGACGTCCGGGACGAGCCCGGCGGCCAGCAGCGCCACACCGGTGAAGGCGACGGTCAGCGCCAGCAGCCGGCGCCGCGACAGCGCGGGCAGCAGGGCCGGGGCGGTGCGGATGCCGACGACGACACCGCCGGTGAGCACGCCCACGAACAGTCCGTACAGCACCGGGCCGCCACCCAGGTCCCTGGCGTGCAGCACGGCCACGGCGACGGCGGCCGAGACGGCGGCGGCGACGGCCGCGCAGGCCACGACGAGCAGCGGCGTCGCGCCGGTGCGGCCCTTGTCGGCGCCGGTGCCGGTCCTCGGGCGGCGCAGGCCCTCCAGCGGCGACCGCGCGCGCGGGGTGCGCGTGCCGGGCAGCTCCAGGAAGGTCAGCACGGACAGCGACGCGGCGAACAGCCCGGCCGCCACGTAGGAGGCGAGGGCCGCTTGGTGCCGGCCGAACCAGTCGATGCCGGCGCCCAGCGCGTTGTTGAACAGGGACGCGACGACGAGCACGAGGGCGCCGAGGGGGATCGCCACGAAGCCGGTGCGCAGCGACAGGCGGCGCAGGGCGTCCATGTTGTCGGGCAGCGGCCGGACCGTGGCGCCCTCGGGAGGCGGGGCGGGCAGCAGGGCGGGGGCCGCGCTCTCCCGGCACACCGTCCAGAACCGCTCGGCGACACCGGCGACGAACACGGTGACGAGCAGCAGGGCGGGCGCGTTGCCGGGCGCCCAGTCGATCCACAGGGGCGCGACGATGAGCAGCGCCGCGCGCAGTCCGTCCGCGCCGACCATGGTCCAGCGGCGGTCGAGCGGGCCGTCCTGCGAGGTGAGCGCGGTGAGCGGCCCGAGCAGCACGGCTCCGAACAGCAGCGTCGCGAGGATGCGCACCCCGAAGACGATCGCCACTGCGAACGCCACACCTCGATACCCGCCGCCGAACGAGCCCTCGGCGACAGCCGCCTGGACCATGAGCAGGACCAGGACGAGGAGGGCGAGCGTGTCTCCCACACCGCCCACGAGCTGGGCGCTCCACAACCGCCTCAACTGCGGACGTCGCAGCAGGGCGCGGACGGCGCGCTCACGGGAGTCCGTGACCAGTGCGTCGTCGGGGGCCGGCTGAGGGGCCGTCGGTTCGTCGGCTCGCGTCATGCGTTCAGCCTATCGGGAGCCACCGACACCACGGGCCGCCCGGTCTGGCATGCGCACGCCCCGACACCGAAGTGTTGCCGGGGCGTTCGCATTCCGAACCCGGGGCGAAGACCCGGGCCTTGGCGCCCGGATCCCCGGAGGGTTCTCACACTCTCTTCACGACAGGCCCAACGTCCTCAGTCGTCGGCCGGGTTCGCGGCGGACGCCGTCCTGGCGGCCGTCTTCTTCGCGGCGGTCGTCTTGGCGGCCGTCGTCTTCTTCGCCGTCGTCTTCTTCGCGGACGTGGTCTTCTTCGCCGCGGTCTTCTTGGTCGTGGCCTTCTTCGCCGGGGCCTTCTTGGCCGCCTTCTTCGCGGTCTTCTTCGCCGGTCCCTTGGCCCGCTTCTCGGCGAGCAGCTCGTAGCCGCGCTCCGGGGTGATCTCCTCGACGCTGTCGCCGGAGCGCAGGGTCGCGTTGGTCTCCCCGTCGGTGACGTACGGGCCGAAGCGGCCGTCCTTGACCACGACCGGCTTCTCGCTCACCGGGTCCGTGCCCAGCTCCTTCAGCGGCGGCTTGGCCGCGGCCCGGCCACGCTGCTTGGGCTGGGCGTAGATCGCCAGCGCCTCCTCCAGCGTGATGGTGAAGAGCTGCTCCTCGGCCTGCAGCGAACGCGAGTCCGTCCCCTTCTTCAGGTACGGGCCGTAGCGGCCGTTCTGCGCGGTGATCTCCTGGCCCTCGGCGTCGGTGCCGACGACGCGCGGCAGCGACATCAGCCGCAGGGCGTCGTCGAGGGTCACCGTGTCCAGGGACATCGTCTTGAACAGGGACGCCGTGCGCGGCTTGACCGCGTTCTTGCCCGTCTTCGGGGTGCCCTCGGGGAGGATCTCCGTCACGTACGGGCCGTAGCGGCCGTCCTTGGCGACGATCGTGTGGCCGGTGGCGGGGTCGGTGCCCAGCTCGTAGTCACCGCTCGGCTTGGCGAGCAGTTCCTCGGCCAGCTCGACCGTCAGCTCGTCGGGCGCCAGGTCCTCGGGGATGTCGGCGCGCTGGTGCTGCTCGGTGTCCTTCTCGCCGCGCTCGATGTACGGCCCGTAGCGGCCGACCCGCAGGACGATGTCGTTGCCCACCGGGAACGAGGACACCTCGCGCGCGTCGATCGCGCCCAGGTCCGTGACCAGTTCCTTCAGGCCACCGAGGTGGTCCCCGTCGCCGTTGCCGGCGTCGGCGGCGGCACCGGTGACCGTGCCCTCGCCGAAGTAGAACCGCTTCAGCCACGGCACGGACTGCGCCTCACCGCGGGCGATGCGGTCGAGGTCGTCCTCCATCTTGGCGGTGAAGTCGTAGTCGACGAGCCGCCCGAAGTGCTTCTCCAGGAGGTTGACCACGGCGAAGGACAGGAAGGACGGCACCAGCGCCGTGCCCTTCTTGAACACGTAGCCGCGGTCGAGGATCGTGCCGATGATCGACGCGTAGGTCGACGGGCGGCCGATCTCGCGCTCCTCCAGCTCCTTGACCAGGGACGCCTCGGTGTAGCGGGCCGGGGGCTTGGTGGCGTGCCCGTCGACCGTGATCTCCTCGGCGGTCAGGGCGTCGCCCTCGGAGACCTGCGGCAGCCGGCGCTCGCGGTCGTCCAGCTCGGCGTTCGGGTCGTCGGCGCCCTCGACGTAGGCCTTCAGGAAGCCGTGGAAGGTGATCGTCTTGCCGGACGCGCTGAACTCGACGTCCCGCCCGTCGGAGGCGGTGCCGCCGATCTTGACGGTGACGCTGTTGCCGGTGGCGTCCTTCATCTGGGAGGCGACGGTTCGCTTCCAGATCAGCTCGTAGAGCTTGAACTGGTCACCGGTCAGTCCGGTCTCGGCGGGGGTGCGGAAGCGGTCGCCCGAGGGGCGGATCGCCTCGTGCGCCTCCTGCGCGTTCTTGACCTTCCCGGCGTACGTCCTCGGCTGCGGCGGCAGGTAGTCGGCGCCGTACAGCTGCGTGACCTGGGCGCGGGCGGCGGCGACCGCCGTGTCGCTCAGCGTCGTGGAGTCCGTACGCATGTAGGTGATGTAGCCGTTCTCGTACAGCTTCTGCGCGACCTGCATCGTGGCCTTCGCGCCGAAGCCGAGCTTGCGGCTCGCCTCCTGCTGCAGCGTCGTCGTACGGAACGGGGCGTACGGCGAGCGGCGGTAGGGCTTGGACTCGACGGAGCGGACGGCGAACCGCGTCTGCTCCAGGGCGGCGGCCAGCGCGCGGGCGTTCGCCTCGTCCAGGTGGAGGGTGTTCGCGCTCTTCAGCTGTCCGAGGGAGTCGAAGTCGCGGCCCTGCGCGACCCGCCTGCCGTCGACGGTCTGCAGGCGCGCGACCAGCGACGACGGGTCCGACGGGTCTCCGGCGCGGCCGGTCGCGAAGGTGCCCGTCAGGTCCCAGTACTCAGCCGAACGGAAGGCGATGCGCTCGCGTTCCCGCTCCACCACGAGCCGGGTGGCGACGGACTGGACACGGCCCGCGGACAGCCGCGGCATGACCTTCTTCCACAGGACCGGCGAGACCTCGTAGCCGTAGAGGCGGTCGAGGATGCGGCGGGTCTCCTGGGCGTCGACGAGCCGCTGGTTGAGCTGGCGCGGGTTGGCCACGGCGGCCTGGATCGCGGCCTTGGTGATCTCGTGGAAGACCATCCGCTTGACCGGGACCTTGGGCTTGAGCACTTCCTGGAGGTGCCAGGCGATGGCCTCGCCCTCGCGGTCCTCATCGGTGGCGAGGAAGAGCTCGTCGGATTCCTTCAGCAGGTCCTTGAGCTTCTTGACCTGCGCCTTCTTGTCGGCGTTGACCACATAGATCGGCGCGAAGTCGTGTTCGACGTCCACACCGAGGCGGCGGACCTCACCGGTGTACTTCTCGGGCACCTCGGCGGCGCCGTTGGGAAGGTCACGGATGTGCCCGACGCTCGCCTCGACGATGTAGCCGGGGCCGAGATAGCCCTTGATCGTCTTCGCCTTGGCAGGCGACTCGACGATGACGAGTCGGCGGCCGCCCTTCGCGGTCTCGCTGGTCGGGGACAACTTCGCTCTTCTCTCCGGTCGACGCTGGGGCCTCCCCGGAGTCGTGTACCGGGGCTGGGTGGATGGTGACGCTGCGGAGTGTGACGGTACATCCCGCCCCCGTGTCAAACGGGAAAAGCCCGCAACGGCCACTCGAACGGTAACCCGACTACCACCATTCCTGCCGCCCGGAGTGCGGGGCCCGGACCCGGTCCCGGGCGGAGCGCCGGCTCCCCGATCAAGGGCGGGCGTCCGGCCCGGCCGCCTTTCAGAGGCGGGTGAAGCACCAGGTTCCGGCGGCCAGCGCGAGCACCGCGACCACGCCCGCCACGGCCGCCGATGCGACCGGCCTCACACCTTCCGCGACGGGCCGTTCCTGGCGCACGCACGCCACCGTCCACGCCAGCAGTCCGCCCCCGAACAGGGAGAACACCGCTCCCGCGAAGATCGCCGGTTCGCTCTCCATGGCTCGCCGCGCCCCTTTTCTCCCACCCACCCGTGCCCAGCCCCGGGAGGCTGTCACGCGTGGGCGGCGGGGAGGCGAACCCGAGGTGAACGCCGGGGCGGCGCGTGGGCGCGGCCGAGGACCTGACACCCTCGCCGCCCGTCCCGGGGAGGGTGTTCAATTCGACTCGAATTTGTTGGCGCGCGGGTCGGCGCGTTCGTTGGCGAGGGCGAGCCGCACGGCCGGACCGGCCGGACCGGCAGCGCACGCCTCGAGCCCGGGCCGGACGGCCGTCGGCCACGGGTCGGCGGTCACGGGGTCAGTGGTCACAGGGCCGTCGGCCACGGGTCAGCGGGCCGGCTCCAGGAAGCCCTGCTCGACCAGCAGCCGGATCTGGGCCGGGGTGCGGTCGCGCAGCAGCACCGGGTCCTCGCCGAGCAGCTGGGCGATCGCGTCCAGGATGACGCCGGCGCTCATCGAGCCGTCGCACACCCCCGCGAAGCCCGCCCCGACGGTGTCCACCCGGGCGGCCCGGCGCATGCCGCGGTTCTGGCGCAGCACGACGTGCTCGGGGTCCTCCGCGCCGGGCAGCCCGACCTGCTCCTGCACCACCTCGGCGGCGAGCCGGAAGTGCGCGGCCAGGAGCGCGGCGTCGTCATGGCCGCGCAGGAAGTCGAGCCGGTCGAAGTGGTGGCGGATGGTGTCGCCCAGCGGCTGCTCGACCGGGTGCGGCCACTCCTCGACCGTCACCGAGGGCACGGCGGCGTCCGTCCTGCGCAGGGTGATCCAGCCGAAGCCGACGGCCTTCACCTTGCGTGCCTCGAACTCGTCGAGCCACGCGTCGTACCGCGCCTGGTACTCCGCCGGGTCGCCCTGGTGGTCACCGGCGTCCCGCAGCCACAGCTCGGCGTACTGGTGGACGTCCTGCACCTCGCGCTGCACGATCCATGCGTCGCAGCCGCGCGGCACCCACGACCTGAGCCTGTCCTGCCAGTCCTCCCCTTCCACGTGCTGCCAGTTGGCGAGGAACTGCGCGAACCCGCCTACGGTCAGCCGCTCCCCCGCCTCCTGAACGAGCGTGCGGCACAGATCGTCCCCGCCCATCCCGCCGTCGCGGTAGGTGAGCCGGGCGGCGGGCGAGATCACGAACGGCGGGTTCGAGACGATCAGGTCGTACTTCTCGCCGTCCCTGACGGGTGTGAAGAGCGAGCCCTCGCGCAGATCGGCGGCCGGGGCGCCGGACAGCGCCAGCGTGAGCGCGGTGATGTGCAGGGCGCGCGGGTTCAGGTCGGTGGCCGTCACGCGCGTGGCGTGCTGCGCGGCGTGCAGCGCCTGGATGCCGGAGCCGGTGCCGAGGTCGAGCGCGGAGTCCACGGGTGTACGGACGGTGATGCCGGCGAGGGTCGTGGAGGCGCCGCCGACGCCGAGGACGACTCCTTCGTCCCGGCGTCCGATGCCGCCGGCGCCGCCGACCGCGCAGCCCAGGTCCGACACGATGAACCAGTCCTCGCCGCCGGGACCACCGTAGGGCCGTACGTCCACCGTGGCGGTCAGCTCGCCCTCGCCCGCCCGTGCCAGCCAGCCGCTCTCCAGGCAGGCGTCCACGGGCAGCACCTCCGCCACGCGCGCGTGCGGCACGGGCTGCTGGAGCAGGAACAGCCGGACGAGCAGTTCCAGGGGCGTGTCCCCGCGGGTCGCCCGCAGCGCGGGCACGGTCTCGCTGCGGGCCAGCGCCGCATACGCGGGGGCCCCGAGCAGGTCGAGCAGACCGTCGGCGGTGAAGGAGACCGCGAGCAGGGCGTCCCGGAGCCGGGCGGCGACATCGGGCCGGTCGGCGGCGGGCAGCGGGGGCAGGGATGACTGGCTGGCGTTACTCACGCCCCCATTGTGGCCGCCGGGAACGAGATCGCACGCGCCCGTGCCGCGCACTCCCGGGGGTCGAGGGCGCCGTCCGGCACGGGCAGGGGCGTTCAAGCCAAGGACGTCATCCGGCCCGGGCAGGCGTCTCGCACTCAGTCATCCGGCCCGGGCAGGCGTCTCGCACGCAGTCCTCCGGCCCGGGCACGCGTCTCGCGCGGACGTGACCCGGCCCGGGCACGGACGCCGTGCGGGGTGATCCGCCACCGGCTCCGACCGACCTCGCGCGGACGCGAGGGGGCAGGGGCACCGGCGCGGCCCGCTGCCCCGCCCGGGCGTCGGGTCAGCTCTGCGTGGCGCCCGCCGACGCCGTGGCCGCCTTGCAGCTGGACTGACGGGCCATCGCCTGGCCGACCTCGCCCTCCTCCAGGTTCTTCAGGGCGTCGTTGCCGCTCTGGCTCAGCTTGTCCAGCTCGCCGGCGATGTCCTTGAGGCCGTCGGCGAACTTGCCCTGGTCCTTGGTGTCGAGGTCGTCCACCTGCTTCTTCAGCGAGGCGTACGACGCGGAGATCGAGTTGAGCTCCTTGACCGCGTCCTGCTGCTTCTTCTCGCCGTTCTCCACGTCCGGCGCCCCGGCCTTGTTCACGGCGCTGCCGATCGCCTTGTAGGCGTCGGACATGTCCTGGAAGGCCTGCGCGTCGGTCTTCTGGACCTCCTCGGGCGCGCTGTTGTCCGAGGTCTCCTTCTGGATCGCGGCGTTGGCCGACTCGATCTTCTTGGCCTGCGGCTGCACGGCGTCGCAGACCTGCTTGGCCCAGGAGTCGAGCTTGTCGTTGCCGTCGTCGCCGCCGCAGCCGGACAGCGCCAGTACCAGTACCGCACCGCCGGACAGTGCGGCCGCGAGCTTCTTGTTCACCGGTTTGGTCCCTTCCATGGCTCTCGGCCCCGGAACATACACGCCGCATGCACGGCCACCGCACGCCGAACGCCTAATAAGACCGTTTTGTAACCTTTTGCACCAAGCGAGAGAAGGCTCACGCATGGTCGTGCACCGCACAGTGCGGGCGGGCGACGCGTCAACGCACGCCGCCCGCCCGCACCTTGAGCCGGATATCCGGGAAACCGCCTACGAAACCACCGCCGGATCAGCCGACTTCGGCTTCGGGGGCTTCGGCTCGGCGTTGTCGTCGTCACCCATGGCGATCCCGCGCCGCTTGGAGACGTACACCGCCCCGGCGATGACGGCGAACGCCAGGGCCGCGACCAGGATGCGCACCCCGATGCTCTTGTCCGGACCGTAGGAGAACTTGATCACCGCGGGCGCGATGAGCAGGGCCACCAGGTTCATGACCTTCAGCAGCGGGTTGATCGCGGGACCGGCGGTGTCCTTGAACGGGTCGCCGACGGTGTCGCCGATCACGGTCGCCGCGTGCGCCTCGCTGCCCTTGCCGCCGTGGTGGCCGTCCTCGACGAGCTTCTTGGCGTTGTCCCACGCACCACCGGAGTTGGCGAGGAACACCGCCATCAGCGTGCCCGCGCCGATCGCGCCCGCCAGGAACGCGCCGAGCGCGCCGACGCCCAGCGTGAACCCGATGAAGATGGGCGCCATGACGGCCAGCAGACCGGGAGTGGCCAGCTCGCGCAGGGCGTCCTTGGTGCAGATGTCGACGACCTTGCCGTACTCCGGCTTCTCGCTGTAGTCCATGATCCCGGGCTTCTCGCGGAACTGTCGCCGCACCTCGAAGACGACAGAACCCGCCGACCGCGACACGGCGTTGATCGCCAGCCCCGAGAAGAGGAAGACGACCGCCGCGCCCGCGACGAGGCCCACGAGGTTGTTGGGCTGGGAGATGTCCATCATCAGACTCATCGGCGCACCCTCACCGCTGAGCTTCTCGCCCACGTCCCGCGCCCCGGTGAAGATCGCGTCGCGGTAGGACCCGAACAGCGCCGCCGCCGCGAGCACGGCCGTGGCGATCGCGATGCCCTTGGTGATCGCCTTGGTGGTGTTGCCGACCGCGTCCAGGTTCGTGAGCACCTGCGCGCCCGCGCCCTCGACGTCGCCGGACATCTCCGCGATGCCCTGCGCGTTGTCGGACACCGGCCCGAAGGTGTCCATCGCGACGATCACCCCGACCGTGGTGAGCAGGCCGGTGCCGGCCAGCGCCACCGCGAACAGGGCCAGCATGATCGACGTGCCGCCGAGCAGGAACGCCCCGTACACCCCGAGCCCGATCAACAGGGCGGTGTAGACGGCCGATTCCAGACCCACGGAGATGCCGGCGAGGACGACCGTGGCCGGGCCGGTCAGCGAGGTCTTGCCGATGTCCCGGACGGGCCGGCGGGTGGTCTCCGTGAAATAGCCGGTCAACTGCTGGATCAGGGCGGCCAGCACGATGCCGATGGCCACCGCCACCAGGGCGAGGATCCGCGGGTCGCCGTCCTTGGCGCGGATCGCGGCATCGCCGACGCCGTCCAGGTCCGCGTACTTCCCGGGCAGGTAGACGAACACGGCCACCGCCACCAGCACGAGCGAGATCGCCGCGGAGATGAAGAAGCCGCGGTTGATGGCGCTCATGCCGCTGCGGTCGGCCCGCCGGGGCGCCACCGCGAAGATGCCGATCATCGCCGTGAGGACACCGATCGCCGGCACCAGCAGCGGGAAGCCGAGACCGGCGTCGCCGAAGGCCGCCGAACCCAGGATCAGCGCGGCGACCAGGGTGACGGCGTACGACTCGAAGAGGTCGGCCGCCATGCCCGCGCAGTCGCCGACGTTGTCGCCCACGTTGTCGGCGATGGTCGCGGCATTGCGCGGATCGTCCTCCGGAATGCCCTGCTCGACCTTGCCGACCAGGTCGGCGCCGACGTCGGCGGCCTTGGTGAAGATGCCACCGCCGACCCGCATGAACATCGCGATCAGCGCGGCCCCGAGACCGAAACCCTCCAGCACCTTCGGCGCGTCGGCCGCGTACACCAGCACCACGCAGGAGGCGCCGAGCAGGCCCAGGCCCACCGTGAACATGCCGACCACACCACCCGTACGGAAAGCGATCTTCATCGCTTTGTGCGAGACGGTGGTCAGATCCTTTTCCGGCTCGCCCTCGGCCGGTGTCGCCTCGCGCGCCGCGGCGGCGACGCGCACATTGCTGCGGACGGCGAGCCACATACCGATATAGCCGGTGGCCGCCGAGAACGCCGCTCCGATCAAAAAGAAGACCGAACGTCCGGCACGCTGACTCCAGTCGTCCGCGGGAAGCAGCATGAGCAGGAAGAACACGACCACGGCGAATACGCCGAGAGTGCGCAGCTGCCGGGCCAGATAGGCGTTCGCGCCCTCCTGGACCGCTGCCGCGATCTGCTTCATGCTGTCGGTGCCCTCGCCTGCCGCGAGTACCTGGCGCACCAGGACCCCCGCGAGCACCAGGGCCGCCAGGGCGACGACCGCGATGATCACGACGAGCACACGGTTGCCGTCGGTCAGGACGGCGGCTGCGAGATCAGTGGGATGGCCCGACTGTGGTGTGAAGGAAAGCCCCGCCATTCGTCCTCCTTGACGCTTGGGCTGAGCTCAAGATGTGGACGGGATTGTAGGTACCGGAACCTGATCAAAACAGTGCACGATAAAAGGAATTCGCCGCGCGAGTAATGCTCTGAAAGCATTCTCGGAGTTCCGCCGGGCGCGCGAATGATCGTGAATCAATTCACGCGTCGAACGGCACAGGAACCACTGTAAAGGCGATCACTGACACCCGCACATGACGAAGGGCCCCACGGGTGGGGCCCTTCATGACGAGCGGGGTACGCGGTCGCCGCTTGCGCGATGGCCGCCCTGCGCGGTGGCGGTGTCAGACCAGGATCGTCGGCGGCGGCGTCGTCGGCCAGGTCATCTTGATGGATCCGCCGTGCTCGCCCGCGCTGACCTCGACGTCGTCGACGAGTCCGCTGATGACCGCGAGGCCCATCTCGTCCTCGTCGGCCTCGCCGTCGCCGTCGGACGCGCGGCCGCCGGGTGTCGCGTGCGGGGCCTCGTCGCCGACCTCGATGGAGAACTGCTTCTCCTCCTCGATCAGCAGCACCTTCACCGGTGCCGAGATCCCGCCCAACTGGTGCAGGCCGACGGCCCGGGTGCACGCCTCACCGACGGCGAGCCTGACCTCGTCGAGGACGGCCTCCTCCACTCCGGCCCTGCGCGCCACCGCTGCCGCCACCAGCCGGGCGGTCCTGACGTGCTCGGGCAGCGCGCTGAAGCGGAGCTCAACGGTGGCCATGCATCCCCCTCGCAACTTCGGGCGTGCTGTCGAGGGGCTCCGGGCCGCCGAAAGCCCGGGCCCCCTCGGTCTTCACTTCCGCCGAACATCGGCCGGCCGGGCACGGAGCCCGGGGCCGGTGTCAGTCGGTGGCCGCAACCGCTTCCTCGACCGAGGTGTGAATCGGGAACACCTTGGTGAGGCCGGTGATGCGGAAAATCTTCAGAATGCGCTCCTGGTTGCAGACCAGGCGCAGGGAGCCCTCATGGGCACGCACGCGCTTCAGGCCGCCGACCAGAACGCCGAGCCCGGTGGAGTCGAGGAAGTCCACGCCCTCCATGTCGACGACAAGGTGGAAACTGCCGTCGTTCACCAGCTCGACCAACTGCTCGCGCAGCTTGGGCGCGGTATATACGTCGATTTCGCCACCGACCCTGACGATCGTGCGATCGCCCATGGTCTCGGTCGACAGGGACAGGTCCACGGATCCTCCAGCACCTTGCTATCGAGCGGTCGCCCTCGGGGCATCTCGGCTTCAGCCCTTGGACGCTTCGCCAGCCGCGATGGCATTCAATCACTTACCGGCAGGCGTGCACGACGCCTTGGCTCCATTGTCCGTCACGCCAGTGACACACTCGGTGCCGATGGCCAAGAATCACCGATCCGATCGAACCCCGCCGGACCCCGCCTCCCGGCCCGCGCCGGGCGCGGTCCTGGACCGGCTCGCGTCCGGTCCCAGCAGGGCTTCGCGCATTACTCATACGGAGCACTTGCCCCCGCGCGCGGGTCGGCATGCCGTCTGGCCGGACCGGATCCGCGCGGAGATCGTGGCGGCGGTGCAGGCGGCCGGTATCGAACACCCCTGGGCCCACCAGGCCCGGGCGGCCGAGCACGCCTTGGACGGCGACTCGGTCGTGGTCGCCACCGGTACCGCCTCCGGCAAGTCCCTCGCCTACCTCGTGCCGGTGCTGTCCACCCTTCTGGAGGGCTCCGAGGCCCCGAACGGCCGGGGCGCGACCACCCTCTACCTGGCTCCCACCAAGGCCCTCGCGGCGGACCAGCGCCGCTCGGTGAAGGAACTTTCACAACCGCTCGGCACCGCCGTCCGGGCGGCCGTCTACGACGGCGATACTCCGTTCGAGGAACGCGAGTGGATCCGCCAGTACGCCAACTACGTGCTGACCAACCCCGACATGCTGCACCGGGGCATCCTGCCCTCCCATCCCCGCTGGTCCTCCTTCCTGAAGTCGCTGAAGTACGTCGTCATCGACGAGTGCCACACCTACCGGGGCGTCTTCGGCTCCCACGTCGCCCAGGTGCTGCGGCGGCTGCGCAGGCTGTGCGCCCGGTACGGCGCGTCGCCGGTGTTCCTGCTGGCCTCCGCCACCGCCGCCGAGCCCGCGGTCGCCGCGCGGCGTCTGACCGGCGTGCCGGTCGTCGAGGTGGCGGACGACGCCTCACCGCGCGGTGAACTGGTGTTCGCCCTCTGGGAGCCGCCGCTGACCGAACTGCACGGCGAGAAGGGCGCCCCCGTTCGCCGGACGGCCACGGCCGAGGCCGCCGACCTGCTGACCGACCTCACCGTGCAGGGCGTCCGCTCGGTGGCCTTCGTCCGCTCCCGGCGTGGCGCGGAGCTGATCTCCGTCATCTCGCAGGAGCGACTGGCCGAGGTGGACCGCTCGCTGGCCGGGCGTGTCGCGGCCTACCGGGGCGGCTATCTCCCGGAGGAACGCCGCGCACTGGAGCGAGCCATCCATTCGGGTGAACTCCTGGGCCTCGCCGCGACGAACGCCCTCGAACTCGGCATCGACATCTCCGGCCTCGACGCCGTCGTGATCGCCGGCTACCCAGGCACCCGGGCCTCCCTGTGGCAGCAGGCCGGCCGGGCCGGACGGTCGGGTCAGGGCGCACTGGCCGTCCTCGTGGCCCGGGACGATCCGCTGGACACCTTCCTCGTCCACCACCCGGAGGCCCTGTTCGACCAGCCGGTCGAATCGACGGTCCTCGACCCGGACAACCCCTACGTCCTCGCCCCCCACCTGTGCGCGGCCGCCGCGGAGCTGCCCCTGACGGACGAGGACCTCGACCTGTTCGGCCCCGCCAGCCAGGGCCTGCTGCCGCAACTGGAGGCCGCGAAGCTGCTGCGCCGCCGCACCAGGGCCTGGCACTGGACCCGCCGCGAGCGTGCCGCCGACCTGACCGACATCCGCGGAGAGGGCGGACGGCCGGTCCAGGTCGTGGAGGCGGCGACGGGCCGGCTGCTCGGCACGGTCGACGCGGGTGCGGCCCACTCGACCGTGCACGAGGGCGCGGTCCACCTCCACCAGGGCCGCACGTACCTGGTGCGCTCCCTGGACCTGGAGGACTCCGTCGCCCTCGTCGAGGAGGCCTCCCCGCCCTACTCCACGGTCGCCCGCGACACGACCGCCATCTCCGTGCTGGAGACCGACGTCGAGATCCCCTGGGGCGACGGCCGCCTGTGCTACGGCTCCGTCGAGGTCACCAACCAGGTCGTCTCCTTCCTGCGCCGCCGGCTCATCACCGGTGAAGTCCTGGGCGAGACCAAACTCGACCTCCCTCCTCGTACGCTGCGCACCCGCGCCGTGTGGTGGACGGTCACGGAGGACCAGCTCGACCGCGCACGGATCAGCCCGGAGATCCTCGGCGGTTCCCTGCACGCCGCCGAGCACGCCTCGATCGGCCTGCTGCCCCTGTTCGCGACCTGCGACCGCTGGGACATCGGCGGCGTGTCGATCCCCCTCCACCCCGACACGCTCCTGCCGACCGTCTTCGTCTACGACGGCCACCCGGGCGGCGCGGGCTTCGCGGAACGGGCCTTCCACACCGCCCGTACCTGGCTGACCGCCACCCGCCAGGCCATCGCCTCCTGCGAGTGCGAGGCCGGCTGCCCGTCCTGCATCCAGTCCCCCAAGTGCGGCAACGGCAACGACCCGCTGCACAAGAGGGGCGCGGTACGCCTCCTCACGGTGCTGCTGGAGGGAGCGCCGGAGGAGAAGGAAGCCGGCGGGGAGCCGGAGAAGCGGGAACGGGGCACGCTGCCCAGGCAGGAGCCCACCGGGGGACCGGAGGGCCCGGAGGGGCCGGAGAGCCAGGGGGCGGACGGCTAGCCGGGGGCGGCGCGACCGGGGCCCGGGACGATCGGGGCCGCCCACGGGGCCCGGCCGCCTACCCGGCTGCGGAATCTCTGCGGGCCTCCTTCCGCCCCGTTCCCTCCGCCGACACTGCCCCGTCCGTGGCCGTCGGCGTCTGCGTCGCGGTCGCCGTCGCCGTGGCCGTCGGCGGGCCGGCCCGGGCCCTGACCCGCGCCGTGAACGGGCCCCGTCCTGACGCCGCCGTCACCTCCGCGATGTCTCCGACGACCTCGCACCGCACCAGCCGCGCCCCCTGTGCCCGGGCTACCCGGGCGGCCCGGGCACAGGCCATTGCGCCGCCCTCGGCCCAGTGGTCCGCCGCCGCGAGGGCGGCGAGGTCGGCGCCGCCCGCGGTGCGGTGCCGGATCACCACCGCCTGTCCCAGCGCGAGGACCACGCCGAAGACGACACACAGGACGGCGACGGCTCCGACGCTCCAGATGGTGGCGGACCCCCGGTCCGACGCAAGCCCCTCTCGCGCACGGTCTCCCGGCCCACGCCGCGCGCCGCACACGAGGCGGCGATCCCGGTGTCTCATGTGCCCACCGCCTCCTCCACCGAGGCCACGGCCTCCTCGCGCACCGAGAAGGACAGACCCCGCAGGACCGGTGGCTCGGCCACCACGACGACCCGGACCTGCTCCGGCCCACGGCTGACGGTGACCTTCGCGCCGGGCGGCGCCGCCTCCCGGGCCAGGCGTACGACCCGCTCGGGCGGGTCCTGCCGGGCCGCCGACCGGGCGCCGGTCCGTGCGGCGTCCACGCACTGGATCTGCGCGGCCACGGCCAGCAGGCCCCACACCAGCGCCATCGCGAACATGACCAGCACGGGCAGCACCACCGCCGACTCCGCCGTGACGAACCCGCGGTCGCCGCCCCGCTCACATCCGCGCATTGAGGGCGCCCTTCACGATGCCTTGCAGCTCCGCGCTGACCGTGCCGCTCGTGACGACCTTGTACAGCACCACCGCGAACGCCACGGCGGCCACGATGCCCATCGCGTACTCCGAGGTGACCATCCCCGCGTCCCTGCGCGCCGCCCGCATTCCGCACACCAGGGCACGCAGCCGCGCCCGTACCGCCTGATACATCTCAACCCCCGTAGGAAAGGATCCGAACTTCCACTGCTCGTCGTCTGCTTCACTCACTGCGCTCAGGTGCTCCGGTCGGTCTCCGCGTCAGCGACCACCTCCTCCGAGCACTCCGCCCGCCAGCCCGATCACCACGGGCAGCACCCCGACCGCGAGGAACGCGGGCAGGAAGCACAGACCGACCGGAGCGCTGACCATCACGCCCGCCCGGCGGGCCCTGGCCGTGGCGGCCCGGCCCCAGTCCGCCCGAGCCTCGGCGGCGAGCCGGGCCACCGGTGCGGCGGCGGGCAGGCCCGACACACCGGCCCGCTCCAGCAGCCGGGCCAGTCCTCCGGCACCGGGCAGGACTGCCACACTCCGCCAGGCCGCACCCGGTTCACCGCCCAGCCGTACCTCCGCCGCGCCTCTGGCCAGGGCGTCGCCGACCGGACCGCCCAGCGCCTGCCCGACGGCCTGGGCAGCGACGACCGGGCCGGCACCCGCCGCGATGCAGGCGGCCAGCAGGTCGGCGGCCAGGGGCAGTTGCCGCTCCGTCTCGGCCGGATCGGGCGCGTGCCGGGCGGCTCTGCCCTTCGCCTCCTGGTGCAGCCGCCACCGCCACACACCCACCGCGCCGGCGAGTCCCACGGCCACTCCGGCCGGACCGCCGACCAGCGCCCATCCGGCACACGCGACGCCCAGGGGAGCCGACCATGTGCGCGCCGCCCCGCGCAGATCGAGACGAGGGGAACGTGAGACCTCCTCCCGGGGCCGCAGCCGTGCCAACCGCCGCCGCATCGCCCGGTGGCGCCGCGTCTCGACCAGCCACCTGCCCCACCAACCGAGGGCGAGCACCATCCCCAGGGCCACCCCCAGCCTGTGGACAACCTCCGCGCTCATGCCACCGCCTCCGCACCCCGCACGATCCGCGACACCCACCACAGTCCGAGGCCCTCCAAGATCCCGCCGACGGCCAGGCAGCCCAGGCCGGCCGGGGTGTGGAGCAGGACGTGCAAGGGATCCGCGCCGAGGGCGGTGCCGATGAGCAGCCCCAGAGCAGGAAGCCCCGCGAGCATCACCGCCGTCGCCCGGGCACCCGCCAACTGGGCGCTCAGGTCGGACCGTTGGTCCCGCTCGGCCCGGAGGGCGGCTGCCAGTCGGTCGAGTCCGGCCGCGAGGCCCGCGCCCTGGTCCACCGCCACCCGCCAGCAGGCGGCGAGTCCGCGCAGGCCCTCGGCCCCCGGTTGCCGCGCCGCCGTCGCGAGGGCCTCCGGCACGTCACCGCCGAACCGTGCCGCTGCCAGTACCGTGGCCTGGGCCTCGGCGAGTCCGCCGCAGTCCCGGGCGCCGCGCAGCAGTGCCTCACCCGGCTGGCGTCCGGCCCGCACCTCGCCGGCGAGCGCCGAGCACAGGGCGATCACCTCGGCGGCCCGACGTTCCCGGTCCCGGCGCTCTCGGCCGGCCAGCCGGGCCTTGCGCAGCAACGGCACCCCGGCCGCTCCCAGCACGACCGGCAGTACCGACGCCCCCAGCACCGCGACCAGCGCCCCGGCCGCCGGCGCCCACCACTCGGTTCGCCACCGGTCCCGCACCCACCTCGGCACACCGGCCCTCGTCCGCCACCCGGGCGGATCGGCACCGACCGCTCCGCCTCCCTCGAACAGCAGCCGGGCCCGCCGTACCGCCGCATCCCGTCGGACCAGCAGCCACGCGGCCGCTCCCCCGCAGGCCGCCGCGACTGCCATGGACATCGCCGTCGTCCCCGTCATCCCGAACGCCATGCCGTCACCCCGTTCACCGCTCCCGGCTCCGCTCCGGCTCCGTCACCGGCCGGTGGTCCGGAGCCCCGTGTCCACTCGGCAGACCGCGGCCCGATTCCGGCCCGGCCTCCGCCACCCACCGCCCGACCGCCGGCCGGCCCGCTCCCGGCGCCCTCACCGCGAAGCAGTCCCCGCAGCCGCTCCCACCCGGCCTCGCGCACGAACGCCTCCTCTCCCCATCGCAGCGCCGGCACGGTCCGCACCAGCCCCGACGGTTCGCGCTCCAGCACGTGCACCTCGGCGACGCGCCGCCGCCCCGCGCGGTCGCGCGCGAGGTGCAGGACGACCGAGAGGGCGGCCGCCACCTGGCTGTGCAGGGCGGCCCGGTCCAGCCCGGCGGCCGTGCCCAGGGCCTCCAGCCGGGCGGGGACGTCCGCGGCGGCGTTCGCGTGGACCGTTCCGCAGCCGCCCTCGTGTCCCGTGTTCAACGCGGCCAGCAGATGCACCACTTCGGGCCCGCGCACCTCACCCACCACCAGCCGGTCGGGCCGCATCCTCAGCGCCTGGCGCACCAGGTCCTCCAGGGTGACCAGGCCCGCGCCCTCCTGGTTGGCGGGGCGGGTCTCCAGCCGCACCACGTGGGGGTGGTCCGGCCGCAGTTCCGCCGAGTCCTCGGCGAGGACGATCCGTTCGTCCGGCCCGACCAGGCCGAGCAGGGCGCTCAGCAGCGTCGTCTTCCCGAACCCCGGACAAAGACACCTCTACTGAGGCAGACTCAGGGCATGAAGACCACCCAGACGGGGGGCGCCCGGACGCGCGCCGTGATCTACTGCCGCATCAGCCAGGACCGCACCGGCGCCGGCCTCGGCATCGACCGCCAGCGCGAGGACTGCGAGAAGCTCGCCGCGCGCCACGACTGGCACGTCGTCGAGATCTACGTCGACAACGACGTGTCCGCGTACAGCGGGAAGAAGCGGCCCGGCTACGAGCAGATGCTCGCCGACCTCGACGAGGGCACCGCCACGATCGTGGTGGCCTGGCACACCGACCGGCTGCACCGCTCACCCACCGAGTTGGAGAAGTACATCGACCTGTCCGAGCGGCGCGGCGTGTCCACGCACACCGTGCAGGCCGGCGAGCTCGACCTGTCCACGCCGACAGGCCGGATGACCGCGCGGATCCTCGGCGCCGTCGCCCGCCAGGAGTCCGAGCACAAGGGCGAGCGCGTCGCGCGGGCCCGCAGGCAGAAGGCCCTCGCGGGCGAGTGGATGGGCGGCATCCGCCCGTTCGGCTGGGGGGTGCCCACCGGGGAGATGCGCACCAGGGTCGACCGGAAGACCGGCGAGGAGGTCGTCGAGCCCGCGCTCGACATGCTGCGAGCCGTGCCCGAGGAGGCGGAGGCCCTGCGCTACTGGACGGACCAGATCCTCGCGGGCGCCTCGATCCGGTCGCTGGTGAAGTGGTGCGCCGACAAGGGCATCACGACGACCCGCGGGAACCCGGTCACGCACACCGACATGCGCGACATGCTGCTGCGCCCCAGGAACGCCGGCATCGCCGTGTACCGGGGCGAGGAGGTGGGCCGCGGGAAGTGGGAGCCGATCGTCGACGAAGCGAAGTACCGGGCCGTCGTCGCGATCCTGAAGGACCCGGCCCGCGTCACGACTCCGGGCGCCTCCCCGAAGTGGCTGGGATCCATCCTGTTCCGGTGCGGCCGCGGCGACTGCCCGCACTACGTGTACGTCACCCAGTCCGGCGGCCGGTCGTACCCGAGCTACCGGTGCCAGACCGGGCACGGCGGCGGCCGGCGCGCCGAGGTCGTCGACCAGTACGTAGAGGACGTCATCGTCGAGCGGCTGTCACGGCCCGACGCGCACGACCTGCTGCTGCCCGGCCCGGACGACGTGGACGTCACCGCCCTGCAGGCGGAGGGCGAGCAGATCCGGCAGCGGATGCGGAACCTGGCGGGCATGTACGGCGCCGGGCAGATCGACGACCTGCAGTTCGCGGAGGGCACCGACACGGCGCGCGCGCAGTTGGAGGGCGTGACGAAGCAGCTGGCGCGCGCGGCCACGCGGGATCCGCTCGCGGGCCTGGTGGGGCAGAAGGACGTGCGGAAGGCGTGGAAGGCGCTGGGCCTGGAGCAGCAGCGCAACGTCCTGCGGTCGCTGGTCACGGTGACGCTGAAGACGCCGCGACCGGGGCGGATGCCCGACGGCGGGTACTTCGACTACGACGCCGTCGTGTTCGAGTGGAAGCGAGGGGGGTGAGGCGTTACCCCTTTGCCCTCTCAGCGTGGCCCCCGGCCTCCTTCTTAATCCTTGTCGCCCGCCGGCGCTGGGGAGCGCCCTTCGTGGGCTCAGGCTGCTTCAGATAGGCCAGCTCTTCCGGAAGGTCGGGCGGCACGAAACCGTGCTTATCGAACTCCGCCAACACCTCGCGCGCAGACTTCTCGTCATCGACTACATGCTTTCGCCAGTACTCCACCGAGTGCTTCTTCTGGCCGTATGACAACTCTCCCTTGCGCGCTCGGGCTAGTTGCTCAACTGCATCCTTTTGCAGCTGACGGAGGCGCTCCGCTTCTTCCATGAGTAGCCTGTACTCGTCCGAGGTTCGATTCTCTGATTCTTCACGAGCCTGGATGTTCGCTTCTCGAACGGTGAGCACTCGCTCCATTTCACGCTCCGCCGCCTCCACCTGCTGTTTAGCGGCCTCTGCCGCATCGCGGACCGCGTCAAGATCGGCCTCGGCCTGTGCTAGCTGCTCCTTGCTATTGACGAGGATCTCTAGCATCGGGATCAATCCACGGCAGATCTCCATGGCATTTTCTTCCTCGGCAACGAATTCCCAGCCAGGCTTCGGATAGGCCTCTCCGGAAAACCACTGCGCCCAATCGTAGGTCTCGTCGACGCGCCCCGGGAGCCCCTCGCAGGAATGCTCGTAGCCCACGGGAAACACGAGCTCCATGGGTGACACTTTGAGCGCGGCGGCAAATACCAGCAATTCCGCCACACTCACGTTGGCGCGCCGACCGTTCTCAAAATTGGCAATCACTGACCTTTGAATCGGCATGCCTAGCTTCTTGCATTCATCCGCCAATTGCTGGGCGCTCATTCCACGTCGGGCCCGATGTCGCCGCACCTCGGCGGCAACCTGCACGGCGAATCGCTCTGGCCAACCCTGTTGTGTCATGGCAGCACAGTACGACACGCCTTGACACGCAGCAAGACAGCCCCTCATGCTGTGACGCAAGTGCTCAACGGCTCACCGGAGTGACACGCCATGACACAAGTCGGCACAGAGGCGCACACGCTGACACGAGAAGAGTTGCTAGCCCTGCCTGCCAGCATCGACATCGTGACGGCTGGACGTGCATTCGGCGTCGGACGCACCACCGCCTACGCCCTGGCTCGTAACGGGGAGTTCCCGTGCCGAGTCATCCGGGCCGGTCGCGCCTACCGCGCAGTCACCGCCGATCTTCTCCGGGTGCTTCACATCGCGCCGGAGAGCAGCGACGGCGCCGGGTCTAGCCACCCGACGCCGTCTGACGAGAACGCCCTTCACCACCAGCGCTAACTAGCAAGACGGCGACACCCGGGGTCTAGCCACCCCATTGGTGCCGCCGCCGGAAAGAGACGTCTCAATGACCCACGTTACGGCAAAGGCGCCGTCACACCAGACCGACCAGCGCGAGTCCGAAGCCACACGGGCGCACCTCACCGAGCAGCACGTCGACCGGATCATCGGCGCGCTGGACGCCGAGAACGCGGCGTACCTGCCGCAGGTCACCAGCGAGTGCGACCGGCTCGGTCTCACGCTCAAGCTCACCGACGCCACGCCCGATGGCCTGACCCACATCGAGGTCATCGACGGCCGCCGGACCTTCATTGCCGTGGCTGGCGAACTGGCTGTCGCCCTCGACGACCTCCGCGGCACCGGCCGCTGCGTGACCTGCTCCAACGAGCTGGACAGCACGGCCCTCGTCTACTTCGACGGCTACAAGGACCTGCTCGGGGACCCGATCAAGATCTGCGTCCCCTGCAGAAACGGGCAGAAGGTGAGCCGCGCGCTCGCTGCCCTCGCGGCCGCCAAGCAGAACGTCGACAAGGACACCGCCGAGTGCCTCGACGCCCTCGCCAACCTGATCAAGGCCGAGGGAGACCCAGACGCCGTGTTCGCCTGGCTCATCCCCACTCTCACCGAGCGGCGCGGGGGTCGCTCGTGAGCAGCACGACCACTACCGCGGCGGCCGAGGACACCCTCGGCCGCCCGGCCCGGCCCGAGCGCCCGGCCGGCTACTGGGAGCGCATCGACCGCATCGTTTCTGCCGCTCCCCCGCTCTCAGACGATCAGCGTGCCCGCATCCGCGCCGCCTTCCACCAGCCCGCCATGCGGGAGGCGGCGTGAGCGAGGAGCCGCGGCCCGAGTGCCGTCACTGGATCGGCGCCGAGAAGCGCCACTGCCGAGCGGTCGACGGCGTCCGCCGATTTCTCCCGGGACTCCGCTGTCCCGATCACACTCCCCTCGCCCTGCGAGGGCTGCCCGAGATCCCGCCCGGCCCCGGCTGGCCGGCTCACCGCGCTTAAGGAGGCGACGTGAACGAGCGATCCCCCGGCCAGTGGCCCGTCGACCGCCGCGTCGACCTCGACGCACTGGAGCCGCAGACCGACGACCAGTTGTACGTGCAGCGCGCCGCCGAGCGGGCCCTGCACGAGATGGTCCTCGACTCCATCCGGCACGACCTGGAGCAGCAGCCAAGCCCGCTGACCGTGCTCACGGTCGCGCGGAACTGGTGCAGCCGCATCACGGCGGCCGCCGAGGAGATCGCCCGCACGAAGCGAAGTACCGCCTGAGCAGCTGGCGGGCGCCGCACCTCCCCCCGCGGCGCCCGCCAGCACCCCACGAACCACTGATCCAGCTCGTAGAAGAGAGCAGTTCGTGACCGACGCAATCGCCTTCAACCGGCTCGCGGATCTCCTCCGCGACAGGGGCGAGCCCACGCGCTACCAGGGCGGCAAGCTCCGCACGCGCGGCATCTGCCACGGCGGTGACTCCCCCGACACCGTCGCCATCACCCGCACCAACGAGGGCGTCGCCGTCTACTGCCACAAGTGCGAGGGCAACGAAGACTTCCTCGCCGAGATCGGCTGGACCCTGGCCGACCTGTTCGACGAGCCCCTCGAGCGGTCGCGCGACCGGCCGGCGGACGACACCTGGATCCCGTGCCGTGACCGCGGCAAGGACAAGGGCGGCCCCGGGCACAAGCGCGTCGCACAGTACCTCTACCGCGACGCGAACGGCCGAACCGTCCACGGAGTCACCCGCTGCGATCACAAGGACTTCGCCCAGTGGCGACCCGACCCGGCCGCGAAGTCCGGGCGCCGCTGGTCCCTCAACGACCCGCAGGGCAACCGGCTCGTGCCGCTGGTCCCGTACCGGCTGCCCGAGCTGCTCGCCGCGAGGGAAGCCGACCGGGTCATCTGGGTCTGCGAAGGGGAGAAGGACGTCCACGCGCTCGTCGACCACGGCCTGGCCGCCACCTGCAACGCGGGCGGCTCCGGAAAGTGGACCACCGAACACGCCCGGCACCTCGAAGGGGCCGACGTCACGATCGTCGCCGACCGCGACGACAAGGGCCGCGAGCACGCCCTCGCCGTCGTCGAGTCCCTACGCGGCCTGGCGCACTCCGTGTACGTCGTCCAGGCCAAGACCGGCAAGGACGCCGCCGACCACTTCGCCGCCGGCCACAAGGACTCGGAGTTCATCCAGGTGTGGGCTCCCGTCCCGTACCCCGGCGACCCGGCGGTGAGCGCATGACGGCGGCACCGAACTGGGCGCCCAACGTCGAGGCCCCGTCCTGGGACCGCGGCGTGCACCCGGAAGACGTAGAGGGCTGGGATGAGCCGATCCCGCTGGAGCCGCCGCCCGCGCCGCCGCTGGACGCGTCCAAGCTGCGCGGCGTCGGCGCCATGGCTCAGGCCGTCGCCGACAGCCTCCAAGTGCCCGTCGACCTGCCCGCGTGGCTCGGCATGGCCGTCGCCTCCACCGCCATCGGCGGCCGCCGCACGGTCAGCCCGAAGCCCGACTGGGTCGAGCCCGTCACCCTGTACACGATGCCCGTGGCCGCGCCCGGCGAGATGAAGTCGCCGGCGCTCGGCCTCATGGCGAAGCCGGTGTACGACGAGCAGAAGCGACGCCGCGAAGAGGACAAGGCTGCCGTCGCCCGGGACCAGCAGGACCGGCGCATCGCCGAGTCGATCGTGACCGATGCCGAGAGCAAGGTCATCAAGGCCAAGGACGCGGACGGCCGCAAGAAGGCGCGAACCGACCTCGACCTGGCGCGCGACGAGCTGGAGGCCCTCGGCGAGCCGAAGGTGTACACGCAGCTCATCGCCGACGACACCACCCCGGAGGCCGCCACCGACGTCATCGCCGAGCAGGGGGAGCGCCTGGCCGTGCTCTCCACGGAGAGCTCGTTCCTCGGCAACGTCGGCGGCCGGTACTCCAAGAACGCCAACCCCGAGATCGTGCTGAAGGCCTGGAGCCACGAGCCTCACGCGGTAAACCGCAAGAGCGGCCGCACGCTGCTGCTGGAGCGCCCCAACCTGTCCCTCGGTCTGGCAGTGCAGCCCGGCTTCCTGACCGGCATGGGGGAGACCGGCGACGTCTTCGAGGCCCGCGGCCTCATGGCGCGCTTCCTCTTCTCCATGCCCGTCAGCCGTGTCGGCGACCGGGTGTACGACACCGATCCCATCCCGGGCGAGGTGCGGCAGACGTGGCACGAGGCCATCACCGCGATGATGACGGCGATCTGGGACGACACCGAGTACCGGCAGATGGACCTCGACGCGCACGCCCGTGCATCCTTCCGGACGTTCTGGGAGGCCCTTGAGCCCCGGCACAAGGCGCACGGCGACCTCGCCGCCATCGAGGGCTGGGCGAAGAAGCTGCCCGGGCAGGTCCTGCGCCTGGCCGCGGTGCTGACGCTCATCGAGGATCCATCGGCCTTGACCGTTCCCGGGGACGTGATGGATGACGTGGTCTCCCTCGTGCCGTACCTGATCGCGCATGCCCGGCTCGTGTCGGACCTGATGTCCGCCGAGCGGCAGTCGAAGCTCGGGCCGGCGCGCGCGGTCCTCGACTGGCTGCGCCGAAAGATCGCGGACGAGCAGATCGTGGGCCGCTTCTCGGCGAACGACGTCGAGAAGGGCGTGCGCGGACAGGGCTGGTGCACGGAGATGGCGGACGTTCACGACGCGCTGGACGTCCTCGTGCGGTCCGGCTGGCTCCGGCAGATCGACCCTCCGGAGCGCAAGGAGGGGCAGCGAGGGCGTCCGCAGAAGCCGCGATACGTCGCGCACCCCGACGTCTCGGGCGTCGACCGGAGCCGGGTTATTTCCATTAATTCCATGCCCCGGGGAGCCGCGTAAGGGGCCCGGAGTTACTTCCAGGATCCCTATAAAGCTCATTTTTCAGCCAAACACTACTCTCCGTAACCGGAAAAGTAACCCTGTGTGCACCACAGGCGCCACCATCCACACCCCTCACCTGTACGGCCGCATGGAATTAATGGACGAAAGTCCGGGCGGCCAGAGAAGGAGCCCGCCATGGCAGGCGAGACCGTCATCACCGTCGTCGGCCACCTGGTCGACGACCCCGAACTCCGCTTCACCCCGGCCGGCGCCGCGGTCGCCAAGTTCCGCGTCGCCTCCACCCCGCGCGTCTACGACCGCCAGACGAACGAGTGGAAGGACGGCGAGAGCCTGTTCCTCACCTGCTCCGTGTGGCGGCAGGCCGCCGAGAACGTCGCCGAGTCCCTCGCCCGCGGCACCCGCGTCATCGTCCAGGGCCGCCTCAAGCAGCGCTCCTACGAGGACCGCGAGGGCGTCAAGCGCACCGTCTACGAGCTCGACATCGACGAGGTCGGCGTAAGCCTCGCCCGCGCCACCGCCACAGTCACGAAGAACCCGGCGGGCGGCAGCACCGGCAGCCGTGGCAGCGCACCCGCGGACGACCCGTGGGCGAACGCGAAGCCCGCCAACGGCCAGCAGCAGGGCGGCGGCTGGGGCAGCACCCCGCCCGCGCAGCAGCAGCCCGCCACGCAGGGCGCCGGCCACTCCGAGACGCCGCCCTTCTGATGCGCGCCTACCTGGAGGTACCGGCCTCGCATCCGGACGGCTTCAAGACGGTCCTCATGGACATCGAGGACTACGAGCGCCTCAGCCCACGGACGCTCAGCATCGGCAGCCACGGCTACGCACAGATGTGGACCGGCGTCACGGTCGCCCTGCTGCACCGCTGGCTGATGGATGTGCCCAGTGGCACCGGATATCGCCTGATCGTTGACCACATCAACCGCGACCCGCTCGACTGCCGGCGCTCGAACCTGCGCCTGGTCACCCCGACCGAGTCGAACCTCAATCGCTCGATACCCGTCCGCGATCTGCCGGTTGGTGTGTACCGGACGCGGACCGGCAGGTACCAGGCGGCGCTGAAGCGCAACCGCAAGATCACGCACCTCGGCACCTACGACACCCCAGAGCAGGCGGCGGCCGCAGTCGAGGCCGCTCGACCCGCTGCGTGAGGAGATCGACGTGACCCCCAACGAGATCCAGCTGCTCGCCGTCGGGTTCGCCCTCGGCGGGTGGACGGTGGCCATCTGGCAGATGGTCCTCGACGTGCGGCAGGCCGAGCGCAATCTGGCCCGCTCCGAGGAGGCCCGCCGTCGCGCGGCCGCCGCCCGCTTCCTGGCCGGCTTCCGCCTGTACCGGATCCAGAACCGGCCGCGCGCCGCCGAACCGCACCCCGCCGAGGTGCTCGAAGCGTCCGTCCGAGACCTCGAGCTGAAGGTGTACGACGGCCTGGACCGCGTCGAGGACGCCGCCCGCCGGGACGGTCTCCTGTGAGCACGTGCGAGCTGTGCGGCAACGCCACACGTGGCTACCTGTGCACCCGACACGGGGACGAACTGGCCAAGAACCTGCTCGACCTGCCCGGGCTGTACGCCGAGGTCGGCGAGTGCTTGGTGCCCCGTCGGTCCGCCTTTGGCGACATCATCCCCGCGCGCGGTTCGGCCGGCCCCCGGTCGCCGATCAATGAGGACGTCGTCGACACAGTGAACTGGGGTCGCGCTTACGAGGTGATGCGGTCGTGGCGTGAGGACGTTCGACGGGTGCGCTGGCCGCATCGGGGGGCACCTCCGCCCGGCGGGCTTGCAGAGGACTGCCAGTGGCTGGCGCGGCAGCTGGAATGGATCACGGCGGCCTACCCGGCGGCTGGGGATCTTGCGCGCGAGGTGGGTGACCTGAAGCGTGCCGCTGAGTCGGTGGTGGGTGCGCTGGAGCCCAAGCCGCAGCGACTCGGCACGTGCGTCGCCGTCGACGGCGAGGGCGTCGTCTGCGGGGCCGTCATCACCCGGCTCACCGGGCAGACGCGGGTCCAGTGCAGGTGGTGCTCCTACGTCTACGACTCGGAGCGGGACTGGCTGCTGCTCCTGCACTTCCAGCCGAAGGCGTCGGCGTGACCACTGGAATAGCACAGGGGGGGTGTGCTAACCTCGCAGAGGTGGAAACGCCCCCCTGGCGGGACCGCCTCCGTGCCGAAGATGAGTTGCTGGAACAGCTCGGCGAACGCACGGAGCAGGCCCGCAGACGAAGGGCTCAGGCCCTAAAGGAAGGGGTTCAGGAGTTCGGCAGTGTCTACGCGCTGGCGAAACACCTGGGCCGCAGTGAGACCGCGATCTTGAACGCGGTCAAAAAGTACACAACCGAATAGCGGAAGCCGGAGCAGCAGCTCCGAGGTGCTGGAAACACCCCGAGCGCGCGCACCGCTCCGGCTCCCTACGCAACCAGGTGCTGGAACACCTGGCCACTTGCCCACGAGAGAGTCGGAGCCTCCTCATGGACCACCAGAACCCTAGCGCGCCGTCGTGCGCGCAGGTCAGCCTCACCCGACGCATCATCGCCGCCGGCGTCATCCGCCGCACCCCGGGCCGCACCATCACCGTGCGCGTCACCCAGGCCGGCGCCACCGGGATCATCACCAAGCAGGTGACCCGATGATCCACACCCCTATCCACAGTGTGGAAAACCCCGGCCCCACCCCCCTGCGGACCTACGCCGTCGACCTGGTCCACCTGGACCTCGACACCGAGCTGCGCATGGCCCGCGAGGCGCTCGCCACAGCCGACGAGGCGGACATCCACACCCACCACGACATGCTCCGCGCCGCGGTCGATCTTGCCATGCGGACGCGCACCCTCATCGCAGCCGTCGAGGCCGGTGAGGGCCAGTGAGCACCGAGCCCCGCACGGTCGACGTGCACCTGCTCGTCACCAAGACCCTGCAGATCGACGAGCCCGACTGGTGCGCCGGCCACGACGACGACCGCGCCCAGTTCAAGCCCGACATCACCCACTACGGGCCCGAGCACACCATCACCGCCGGCGGCTACCCGCTCTTCCGCGCCATGCTCGCCCAATCCCCCTACGCCGAGATCACCCCGCGCACCCTCGGCCTGTACGTCGAGCAGCAGGACCTCACCGGCTCCTACACCCCCGACGAGGTCGAGGAACTCGCCGACGCCCTCGTCGAAGCCGCTACCCGGCTGCGTGCCCTCGGCCGCGAACTCGACGCGCTCATCGAGGGGGGCGACCAGTGAGCACCCTCACCGCCTGGGCGCAGGCCAACCCCGTCGTCACCGTCGGCGCCGCGCTGCTGCTCGCCGCCGCCCTCGCGCTGCCGCTGCTGCGCTCCCGGCGTACCCGCACCAGCGAGCGCACCCCGGTCGCCGTCATCGTGGCCGCGCTCGGCGCCCTAGGCTGCACCGCCTACAGCGCCGACACCTCGTGGCGCTTCGCCGAGCACGAACTGGGCATGGCCTCCCTCGAGGAACGCTCCGCCCTGTTCGCCGCCGCCGAACTCGCCCTGTTCGCCTGCGCCCTCATGGCACGGCAGAACCTGCGGACCCAAGGAGCCCCGGGTACACCCGCTGTACTCGTGTGGGTGATCACCGGAGTACAGGTCATCCCGGCGTACTCCGAGTCCGGGTTCGTCGGCGGCACGGTCCGCGCGGTGGTCGGTCCCGTACTCGCCGCCCTGCTCTGGCACCTCGCCATGGGCATCGAGCTGAGGCACACCAAGCCCGACGCCGAGTCGACCGCGCTGCCCGCTGTGCTCGCCCGTGAGGTACGCGAGCGGCTGCTGTCCCGGCTCGGCCTCGCCGTGCGCGACCGGTCCGCCGAGCAGATCTCCCGCGACCGCGCCACGGTCAAGGCGGTCGCCCTGGCCGCGAAGCTGGCCGAGATGAAGCCAGGTCAGCGCGGCCGTGCCCGTGTGGAGCGGCGCCTGTCGGTGGCCGTGGGCAAGGCGCAGGCCGGCGCGTCCGAGGAGCAGAAGCACAAGCTCCTCGACCTGCTCGCCGCCCGACGGCACTCCGCGTCCCTGGCCACCATCGACCTTCCCTCGCCGTGGCAGACCGAGCCCGAGCCGGTCGTCGAGTACACGGCCCCGGTCACGGTCGAGGTGTACCCGGAGCCGACAAACGCCGTACCCGCAGGGGCGCGGCTGCTGCCGATCGTCGCCCGGCCCGAGCCGAGGCAGTACCGGCTGGACTCGTTCCGCGAGGAGATGATTCCGGTCGAGCCGCCTGCCGTACTCGCCGCGGAGCCGCCGCGTACCCGCTCCGAGGTACACGCCGAGTACGTACCCGAAGAGGTCTGGAAGGCCGACCACGAGTACCTGATGCGGACCGAGGAGGCCGCCGAGGAGGGCAACCCGGCGCAGGACGACCCGCTCACCGAACTCGGCCTCGGCTGGGCCGCCGAACAGTTCCAGGACGAGCTGCGGGCGGGCGTCATGCCGTCGATCCGCGCCATCAAGGAGCGGCTGCGCGTGGGCCAGAACCGGGCCAAGGAGATCCAGGACGGCTTCAAGCAGGGCCAGGCCGCATGGCGGCTCGCCCAGCCCCAGCGCCCGGTCCCGCTGGCCGGCCAATGACCCTCGCCGCGTTCTTCGCCGGCTCCGCGCTGGTCGCCCTGTTCGGGCTCTGCGCCGTCGCGCTCCACGACGTCCCCCGTATCACCGGGACCGTCGCCTTCATCGTCACCCTCGCCGCCCTCTACGCGGCCCTCGTCCGATAGGACCCGCAATGCCTCCGCTCGACATCCCCGCCTACGGGCTCGTCTCCCTCGGCGGCGTCACCGTCGGCCTGTCCCTCGCCGGGTGGGACGTGACCCGCTGGTTCGCCTCCCACAAGAAGCGGTTCACCCTCAAGGCCCTGCGCCAGCTGCTGCCGTTCCTCGCGTGCATGGCCTACGGCACGCTGCTCATCCTCTCGGCCGGCGGCATCATCGGCGCCGCCGCCGACTGGTCGCTGTGGGGCACCAACCAGGTCGGCGAAGCCATCCTCGTGTACGGCGTCGGCGGCACCTCGCCGAACGTCACCCGCTCCTCGTTCCTCGCGCTCACGCCGGGCGGCCACGCGGTCGTCATCATCGCCACCGTGATCCTGGTCGCCGTGGCCTCCCGCCGCGGCTTCCGGCTCGACTTCGTGCGCGGTGTCCTGGCCGGGATCAGCCTCGGCCTGGCGTCCAGCGTCGCCGGGCTCGCCGGGTACGTCCTGGCGCCCGTGGTGAGCTACCTCGGTGACCTCGTCGCGGGGCTGGTGTGAAGGCCGGCCAGGCGGGCCGGACGCTCGCCCGCGGCACCTGGTTCTCGTTCGAGGCGTGGGCACGGTGGCTGTCCGGCGCAAGCCACAAGGACCGGTCCGGCGTCGTGCGCCTGGCGGTCGTCGTCGTGCGGCTGGTGCTGTCGCTGCTCGCCGCGATGTTCTACGCGGGGACGCTGACCTACGCCCCGCACCTGATCTACGCGGCCCCCGTCGTGTGGGCGGTCACCGCGTGGCACATGTCCGATTCGTCCGCCACTCCCCCACCGCTCCCACCCCGCCCCTCCTGCCGCGAATGCGCAGGTCACGAGCTTGTCGGCGGAACCCCTTCCGAACCCCAGAAGGGGATGTTGATCTACACGGTCGCCGACCCTGAGCGGCCCAACCACACCCACGTACACGTCGAGCACAGCTCCGACGCATAGCCCCGGGGCGGCCCGCGCCTGGCAGCTACCGGCCGCCCCGGTCCCCATCCCAACGAAGAGACAGGACCGCCATCATGGCACTCGGATTCAAGAAGCCGATCAAGAAGACCGACCCCCGCCTTCAGGGCCACGAGACGACCTACCAGGCGAGCCGCGGCGGGCACTACCCGGAGCCGAAGAAGCCCGTGCCTGGCAAGCCCAAGAAGTAGCCCTAGAGGCGCCGGCATTGAGCCCCGCGCTTGCACCGCGGGGCTCCTGGGGAGGGAACGAAGCATGACCGACGTCGAGGACATCAACGAGCCGGCAGGGACGGCCGAACTGCGGCGCCTGCAGGACAAGTACCGCAAGCAGAACATCGCCAACGACCGCGCGCGAGAACTCATCGAGGAGGACATCAACAGCGGCCGCTACAGCGACGAGCAAGCCGACGAGATCAGCCGCTCCTTCGAGGAGTCCTGCCGCGAAGTCCTCGACCGCATCCATGACGAGATCGAAGCGCACCGTAGGCGCTACAACCTGCCCAGCACGGCGTCACAATGGACCGATGAATGACGCACCGCCCGGCTACTACGGCACCCGCGACGTCGCCCGGGCCCTCGGCATCGGCCCCGCCGGCGTCCGCAAGCTCGTCCAGCGAGGTCAACTCCGTCGCGCTGGCGGCACCGAGCGGCGCCCCTGGTACGCCGCCCGGGACGTCGCAGCGCTCACCGTGAAGCGCACAGCAGTGAAGGCGGCTTGACCGCAGGTCAGGCGCGTGTCACGATCCCGGTGTACAACTGTGCCCTCAGTCGGCACCACAGACTCACGGCGAAGCCCCAGCTCGGTCCCCCCGGCTGGGGCTTCGACGTGTCACAGGACGGCCACACCGACCCCGCAGGCTCGCCAGGCAGAGCATGATGCCCCCTCGGCACCGAACACCACTGGGGGGACCATGAAGACCCGCACAGCCGCCTGCGCCGCCCTACTCGCCCTCGCCGCCATCACCAGCTGCAGCAGCGACACCAAGGCCGACCCGGCCGCCTGCAAGGCCGCCATGAAGGAGCAGTTCGCCGAAGCCATCGCCAGCGGCAAGGAAGGCAGCCGCCCCGACGCCTGCGACGGCATCGACGACAAGACCCTGCAGAAGCTCGCAGGCGAAGTCATCGGCGACGAGACCGGCAAGGAGCTGGAGAAGTCCCTCGACGACATCGAGGCCTCCATCGACGCCAGCCTCGAGGACCTGGAGACTGCAGCACCCTGACCCCGTGGAGGTGGCGCCCGTGGCCGGCAACCCCCGCAACGGGCGCCCCTACCGCCGCCTCACCGCCTGGCTCCGCGCCCAGCGCCTACCCTGCTGGCTGTGCGGCCACAACATCGGCTACGACCTCGACCCGAGGCACCCGCTGTCCTTCACCCTCGACCACGAACAGCCGCTCTCACGCGGCGGCGCACTCCTCGACAAGGCCAACGCCCGCGCCGCACACCGCCGCTGCAACTCCGCCAAGGGCAACCGCACCAGGCCGTCACCCACCGTGGCGCCACAACGAGCATCACGGAGGTGGTGACCATGCAGAGCCTCATGGGAGCTGCAGAGCTCCGACGCCTTGCCGATGCCCTCGACCAGCTCAGCGAGACGACCAAGCAGACCGGCGTCACGCTTTGCGCCTACGGCACCGACCACATCGAGGTCAACGGCATCACCCTCGCCCTGCAGACCGAGCAGGCCGGAGAGGGCACGCGCTACCTTGTCGACCTATCGGGACAGTGACGCCGTGCTGTACGTCGTCACCGGCCCGCCGGCCGCGGGGAAGTCCAGCTGGATCGACGCGCACGCCAAGCCCACCGACGTGGTCATCGACCTCGACCGCATCACCACCGCGCTCACCGGGCCCGGCGCACCGCAGTGGAACCAGCACCCACTCGCCCTCAGGGTCGCGCACCGCGCCCGGTACGCCGCCATGGACGAGGCCTTCCAGCTCCTCGACCAGCTCGACGTCTACCTGATCCACACCATGCCGAGCGCCAAGCACATGGCCAAGTACAAGCGGCTCAAGGCGCGCGTGATCGTGGTCGACCCGGGCGAGACGGTCGTCATGCAGCGCATCGAAGCGATGCGGGACCCGGGCATGCAGCGGGTCGCAGCCCGCTGGTACAACGCCCGGCGAGGCAAGCCGCGCGAGGCCATGCCGCAGACCTCACGGGCCTGGTGACCAGGGGTCACCGAGGGCAACGACGCGGCGTGATGAGCCGCGGGGGAGCCCCGGCCGATCGACGTGATCAAGCTCGGCCGGGGGAGAGTGGATCAAAACTTCAGGGCCGGACCGGGCGACCCAAACGCCCTTGTCGCCCGATTTTTTGCGCGGCCCGATCCACTCGCTAATCACCGCGAACTCGGTTCGGCTGAATTAGCAGACCGTCACTGTGCGTGGCGTGACGCTCCGTGACGGCCGGAGGTGATCATGAGCGTCGCCGACAAGATCGCCGCCGAGATCACCGATCTTGAGGCCGAGTCGACTTCGCCGGGAATGGCGGCCGTCGCCCTCGACCTCGCCAAGGCCATCGACAGCACGAACGTCCCCGGCGCCAAGGCCCAGGCGGCCCACCAGCTCCGGGCGATCATGGCCGACCTGCGCAAGCTCGCGCCCGTCAAGGTGAAGGGGGACGCGGTCGATGACATTGCTGAGCAGCGAAAGAAGCGCCGTGAGGCCGCCCGCGAGCAGGCCGCCGGTGGCTGACGACGGCCCCGTGTACGGCTGGCAGGAGCCGCCGATCCAGGTCGCGCCGCCGGCGGTGTCCACGGCGGGCCAGGAGGCGATCGACCTGGCGGCCCGGGCCGGGCTGGTGCTGGACCCGTGGCAGCAGCACGTGCTCCGCGTCGGCATGGGCGAGAAGCCGGATGGGTCGTGGGCGTCGTTCGAGGTCGCGGTGAACGTCCCACGCCAGAACGGCAAGGGCGGCATCATCGAGGCCCGCGAGCTGTGGGGCCTGTTCATCGGCGGCGAGGAGCTCATCCTCCACAGCGCGCACGAGTTCAAGACGGCGAAGAACGCGTTCAAGCGGATCGAGCGTCTCATCCGGCAGACTCCTGACCTGCACAAACGCGTGAAGACGTACCGGCAGACGGTCGGCGAGGAAGGCATCGAGCTGCACACCGGCCAGCTGCTCCGCTTCATCGCCCGGTCCAAGGGCTCGGGCCGTGGCTTCACCGGGCACTGCAACGTGATGGACGAGGACATGATCCTCGGCGACAACGAGATGGACGCGCTGCTGCCGACGATGGCGGCCGTGCAGGACCCGCAGATCTGGTACCTGGGCAGCGCCGGCATCGGTGCCCCGTCCGTGCAGCTGGGCCGTCTGCGGCGCCGCGCGCTGGCCGCCATCGAGGCCGGCGCCCCGGACCCGTCGCTCGCCTACATGGAGTGGTCGGCGCAGCCGCACCTGGACGAGTGCCCGCAGGACTGCACCGAGCACGACGACGCGGCCAGCGACCAGGCGGTGCTGAAGTCCAATCCCGGCGTCGGCTACCGGCTGACGCTGGAGAAGGTGGCGCGCGAGCGGGCCACCCTCAGCAGGGAGGGCTACGCGAGGGAGCGGCTCGGCGTGGGCGAGTATCCGGCCGACGAGGCCGACACCTGGCAGGTCATCGGAGAGGACGCCTGGCGGGCCCTGGCGGCCGCCGAGTCGGAGCCGTCGGACCCGGTGGCGTTCGCCATCGACATGACCCCGGAGCGGTCGCACGCGGCGATCGCCGTGGCGGGTGAGTGGCGGGGCGGCACGCACGTCGAGGTCGTCGACCACCGGCCCGGCACCGGCTGGATCCTGGAGCGGGCCCGCGAGCTGCACGAGCGGTGGCAGCCCCGCTGCTGGGTCATCGACGGCGCCGGCCCGGCCGGGTCGCTCATCGCCGACCTGGAGGAAGCGCTGGGCGTCGAGGTGGTGCAGCCCAAGGGCCGGGACGTGGCCGCGGCCTGCGGCCAGTTCTACGACGCGGTCACCGAGCAGACCCTGTCGCACCTGGACCAGGCGCCCCTGGCGGCGGCCCTGGCGGGCGCGCAGAAGCGCACGCTGGGCGACGCCTGGGCCTGGGCCCGGCGCATCGTCTCCGTGGACATCAGCCCGCTGGTGGCGGCGACGCTCGCGAAGTGGGGCCTCGGCGTCGAGGTCGAGGAAGAAAGGCCGCCGATCCTGTGGTGAGAACGCGTCTGCTGTACGTGCTGGAAGTCGTCTTCGCCCTTGCCATCCTGTTCGGCGTTGCCCTCATCCATGTGCCCGCGGCGCTCATTCTGGGCGGCCTGGCGGGCGTCGTGGCCGTCGAGCGGGCCCTGTCTGTGCCATCGCCGGCACCCCGTAAGGAGGCGCGGTCATGAGCCTGTTCGGCCTGTTCGAGCGTCGCGCCTCAGTGGAGAACCCGGCGGTACCGCTCACCTCGACCAGCCTGCTCAGCCTGCTGGGAGGAGCGGCCGGCGAGTCGGGGGTGCAGGTCACCGAGACCAGCGCCCTGCACATGCCGGCGGTGTGGCGGTCCGTCGCGGTCATCGCCAACGTCGCAGCCGCGCTGCCGTTGCACACCTACACGGCGGGCACCCGGGACCGGGCGACGGTGGCGCTCCTCGAGGACCCGCACCCGGAGCTGACGAAGTTCGAGCTGTGGCGGCTGGTGTACGTGCACCGGCTGCTGTGGGGCAACGCCTACCTGCAGAAGGTGCGCAACCGCGCGGGAACCGAGGTCGTGCAGCTGTGGCCGATCCGGCCCGACCGGGTGAAGGTCGACCGTGAGCCGCCGAGCGAGGACAACCCGGGCGGCAAGGTGTTCTGGATCCAGGACGACAACAAGGTCCGCCAGCGCCGCACGTCGAAGGAGATCCTGCACCTGCCCGCCCTGGGCTACGACGGCATCACCGGCTGCTCGCCGATCCGGGCCGCCGCCGAGGGCATCGGTCTGGGCCTGGCCGCCGAGAAGGCCGCAGCCCGGCTGTACGGCTCGGGCAACATGATCTCCGGTGTGCTGCAGACCGAGCAGCGGCTGAACCGGGAGCAGGCCGAGCAGCTGAAGGCTGGCTGGAACGCCAAGTATTCGGGGTTCCACGCGGCGAATGACGTTGCTGTCCTTGACGCCGGGGCGTCGTTCCAGCCGGTGACGATGCCGTACAAGGACTCCCAGTTCCTGGAGAGCAGGCAGTTCCAGGTCGTCGAGGTGGCCCGCATGTTCGGCGTGCCGCTGTTCCTGCTGATGGAGACGCAGAAGTCGACGTCGTGGGGCACGGGCCTGGAGCAGCAGGCGCAGGGCTTCGTGACCTGGGACCTGGCCCCGACGTGGCTGACGCCCACCGAGCAGCGCGTCACCAAGGAGCTGCTGCCCGCGAACGTCTACGCCAAGTACCAGCTGGGTGGCCTGCTGCGCGGCGACAGCTCGGCCCGAGCCACGTTCTACCGGGCGATGCGCGACACGGGCGCGTTCTCCGCGGATGACATCCGCGACCTCGAGGACCTCACGCCGATCGGCGGCCGCGAGGGCGGCATGCGGCTGCAGCCCACCTACATGGCGCCGCTGGGCAGCGACCCGCTCGCCGACCAGGCGGCGCCCGCCGGCGCCGAGCCCGACGACCGGGCGGCCCGCGCTGCCCGCCACCTGGCCGCCGCACACCGACTACTCACCCCCGAGCCCGAGCCACCCCGCGAGGAAGGCCGTGACGATGACCAACAGGAATGAGGAGCGCCGCGACCTCACCCTGGCGACGGCCGGGGTGCAGCTGCGCGCGGCCGGCGACGACCAGGGCGTGCGCGGTTTCGACGGCCACGCCGCCGTGTTCGGCCAGCGCACCGCGATCGGCAACCCCCTGACCTGGGGCTTCTACGAGGAGATCGCGCCGGGCGCATTCACCAAGACCTTGGGCGAGGGGGACGCGCGGTTTCTCGTCGACCACGACACCCGCCTGGTCGTCTCCCGCGTCTCAGCCGGCAGCCTGCGCCTGGCGCAGGACGCCGTCGGCCTGGCCGTCGACGCCGACCTCGACACCCGCCTCTCCTACGTCGGCGACCTGGTCGTGAACCTGGAGAACAAGAACATCACCGGGATGTCGTTCGGGTTCCGCACCGTCAAGGACGACTGGGAGTCGGTCACCGTCCAGACGTCCGAGGGCGACATGGAGGCCGAGCTGCGCATCATCCGCGAGGTGCAGCTGTTCGAGGTGTCCGCCGTGACGTTCCCCGCCTACGAGGGCACCGACGCAGCGCTGCGCTCCGTCGGTGTGGCGCTCGCCGCGCGCGGCGACGCCGAGGCCTTCGACCGCCGGGCCGCCCACCGGCCCGAGCTACTCGACTTCCGCCACGAGCCGGCCGCCACGGCGGCCACTCGGGGCAGCGACGCAACCCAGCCGGGAGAGACCACTGGGGGCCGTCAGGCGAGGCAGATGGAGCTGCTCGCCGCCCGCTACCGCCTGGCGCGGTAGGCGCACCCACACCCATCCCCCCAGCCCCTGCCGATTCGGCGTGGGGCCCTTCGTGCTGGAGGCACGCATGCCCACCCTTCAGACCCTGCTCGACCAGCGAGCCACCGCCTGGAACAAGGCCACCGAGTTCCAGTCCCGCGCGGCCACCGAGGCGGAGATGTCCGCCGAGGACCGCTCCGCATGGGACGCCGCCCTGGCCGACGTCGAGCGACTGTCCGCCGACATCGAGCGCGAGGAGCGCCACCAGCGCCTCGCGAACGTCGACTACACGCAGGTCATCCAGGCCACCCAGGAGGCCGACAACGAGCGGCACGGCGGCGAGGACCGGGCCGCGGCCTATGCCGACGCCTGGCGCTCCTGGATGCGCGACGGCACCAGCGAGCTGTCCAGCGAGGAGCGCGCCGCCCTGCGCACCGGCTGGGTCGACGGCAAGGAGCTGCGCGCCCAGGGCGTCGCCACCGGCGCGGCCGGCGGCTACCTCGTGCCGCCCGCCTTCCGCGCCAAGATGGTCGAGGCGCAGAAGTTCTTCAGCTCCATGCGCGACGTCGCCGAGGTCATCACCACCGAGACCGGCGCGACCCTGCCGTGGCCGACGAACGACGACACCGCCAACGTCGGCGCGATCCTCTCCGAGAACACCCAGGTCACCGAGCAGGACGTGACCCTGGGGCAGGCGGACATCGGCGCCTACATGTACACCTCGAAGCTGGTCCGCGTCAGCCTCCAGCTCCTCAACGACAACGCGTTCGACATGGAGTCGTGGCTGGCCCGCAAGCTGGGCGAGCGCATCGGCCGCGCCCAGAACGCCCACTTCACCACCGGCACCGGCACCAACCAGCCCGAGGGCGTCCAGACCAACGCGGTCATCGGCAAGACCGGCACGACCGGCCAGACCACGTCGGTCACCTACGACGACCTGATCGACCTCATCCACTCCGTGGACCCGGCCTACCGCCTCGGCGGACGGGCCGCGTGGATGATGCACGACACCACCCTGGCCGCCGCACGCAAGCTGAAGGACGGCCAGCAGCGCCCGCTGTGGGAGCCGTCCGTCCAGGTCGGCGTGCCCGACAGCCTCCTGGGCTACAAGTACACGATCAACCAAGACATGCCCGTCATGGCGGCCAACGCCAAGGCGATCCTGTTCGGCGACTTCTACGCCGGCTACCTCATCCGCGATGTGCAGGACGTGCAGCTGCTGCGCCTGGCCGAGCGGTACGCCGACTTCCTCCAGGTCGGGTTCCTCGCGTTCGCCCGGACCGACGGCACGCCGCAGGACACCGCGGCCTACAAGGCCTACCGCAACTCCGCCACCTGATCCGGCCCCGGCCACACCGCCGACTCACAGGAAGGGACGCCCTCATGGCGACCAGCCCGAAGAAGGAGACCCCCGACAGCGGGGTCCTGCAGGACAAGCCCAGCGCGGCCGCGGCCCGGCACGGCGACCACGACCGCATCGTCATGGCCTCGCGCCGCGCCGACGGCTCGATGGACCAGATCAACCCGGAGTTCATCGGCGACAAGGACGTCGCGATCGCCGCGGCCAAGGAGCAGCTCGCCGTACAGGCGGTGTCCGCCGTCGACGTCGCCGCGCGCGGCGTGAGCGCGGGGCCGGCCGACGACGGCACCGGCTCGTCCGAGCCGGACGCCGACGTCGCGGCGCTCAAGGAGGCGCACGACAAGGCCAAGGAGACCGCCGAAGCTCAGGCCGAGCGCGAGGTCGAGCGGCTGCACCAGGGCCTGGGTGAGTGATGGCCCGCATCCGCCTGCTGACCAGCGTGGCGGGCGAGGGCTTCTCGTGGCGCGCCGGGGAAGAAGTCGACCTCCCCGGCGCCGAGGCGGCGAAGTGGGCAGACGGGGTGCGCGCCGAGCTGGTGCGCACCGACCCCGTCGAGACGCCCGAGCAGCCACCCGCCGCCGAGAGGGCCGCCCGTCGTCCTGCCCGCCGCAAGGCCGCCGCACCCCGCGGCACCGAGTAGGAGAGGGGGCGGGCATGGCACTGGTGACGCTCGAAGAGGCCAAGCGGCAGCTGGACATCACCACCGACAGCCACGACGTCGAGCTGCAGGTGTACGTCGACGCACTGGCCTCCGTGATCGAGGGCTACGTGGGCGTCGTCGAGCAGCAGGAGTTCACCGACGTCCTCACCGGCGGCGGCGCCGCCCTGGCGGTCCTGCACCCGCCGCTGGTGTCGGTGACCTCCCTCGCCGGCGGCCTGGGCCAGGCCGTCGACTACCCGGCCGACACGCTCGACGTGAACGGCCCGGCCGGCACCATCGGCCGGACCAACGGCTGCGACTTCCCGGCCGGCCGCTACACGGTGACGTACACCGCGGGCCGCGCCGCTGTGCCGCCCACCATCAAGCTCGCCGCACTGATCCTGCTGCAGCACCTGTGGCGCACCCAGTACGGGGCGTCCCGGGTGCCGTCCGGCGGGGGCGACGACTACAACGTGACCGAGCCGATCCCCGGCTTCGGCTACGCGGTGCCCAACCGGGTGCTGCAGCTGCTGGAGCCGTTCAAGCTCCCGCCGGGGGTGGCGTGATGCTCACCTCCCGCGTACCAGCGGCGGTGGACGCGCTGCTGGCGATCCTGCGTGATCGGCCCGCCCTCGCACAGGTGGCGATCGTGGACGGCCCGTCGGCGGTCAACACGACCGACAAGCGCCGCATCCACATCGGCTGGTCGCCGAGCGGCGAGTCGGCGGTCGCCCTGCAGCAGGCCTTCAACGCCGCCGGGGCCCGCACCCGCGACGAGGCCCTGACCATCACCGGCTACGCCGAGGCGCGGGTCGGCGAGAAGGACATGAAGATCGCCCGCGATCAGGTGTTCGCCCTGGTCGGCGAGATCGAGCAGGCCCTGCGCGCGAGCGGCGCGGAGCCGGAGGCGCCGACCCTGCGCGGCACCGTGCTGTGGGCGCACCTGACCACCGGCGACCTGCAGCAGTACGTGAGCGACGGCAGCGTCGCGGGCGTCGAGTTCACGGTGACCTGCCAGGCCCGTATCTGATCCACCCCATCCGAAGGAGTTCGCCATGGCGCGTGTGCGCTACGTGGGGCCCGAGCCGGTCACCGTGCCCGAGCTGGGCCGGGCCGTCGAGCCGGACGAGGTCGTCGAGGTGCCGGACGGCCGGTACGAGGGCTACGTCTGCCAGCCCGCCAACTGGGAGGCGGTCGAGGAGCCCAGGCCCGAGGAGATCGAGACGGCGGCGCTGCCGCTTCGCAAGGCGGCCCGGCCGCAGAAGGAGGGCTGATCCATGGCGATCGGATCCGGGCTCGGTGCCCAGCTGGGCATCGCTGCCGAGACGACCTACGGCACGTTCGTCGCGCCGGCCAAGTTCATCGAGTTCACCAAGGAGAGCCTCGCTCTCAAGAAGACCACGGCGCAGTCGGCGGGCATCGCGGCCGGGCGGCTGATGGCGCTGTCGTCCCGCCGGGTCGTCACCCGCCGGGAGGTCGGCGGCAGCATCGACCTCGAGGTGACCAACAAGGGCATGGGGCTGCTGCTCCAGGCCCTGATGGGTACCAGCGTCACCCCCGTGCAGCAGGGCGCCGGACCGGCCTACCTGCAGACGCACACCCTGGCCTCCGTCGCGGGCAAGTCGCTGACGATCCAGAAGGGCGTGCCGCTGACGACCGGCACCGTGACGGACAAGACGTTCGTCGGCTGCAAGGTCACCAGTGCCGAGTTCTCGTGCGGCATGGGCGAGATGCTCACCTCCACGTTCGAGGTCGACGGCAAGGACTGCGACGAGTCACAGACCCTGGCTGCCGCGTCGTACTCGAACATGGCGCCGTTCCACTTCGGGCAGATGGCTCTGAAGACCGGCACGTACTCCTCGGAGACCGCGCTCGACGGCATCCGCAAGGTGTCCTGCAAGATCGAGCGGCCCCAGGACGTCGAGCGCTACTACGCCAACCAGTCGGCCCTGAAGAAGGAGCCGATCGAGAACGACCAGGTGAAGATCACCGGGAACATGGAGACCGACTACACCGGCACCGCTCTGGACGACCTGCACACCAGCGACGGCGCGACGTCCCTGGTGTGGGAGTTCGTCGGGCCGCTGATCGCGGCGACGTTCTACGAGACGTTCCGCATCACGCTGCCCGCGATCCGGCTGGACGAGGGCCCGCCGACCGTCGACGGGTTCGGTGTCGTCAAGCCCACGTTCAACTTCACCGCCCTGTACGACGGCACGAACCTGCCGAAGATCGAGTACATCAGCACCGACGCGACGTTGTGAGGCTGCGGTGGCCAGCGTCCGCATGATCGGCACCGGCCAGCTGCTGGAGTTGTCGGCGCGGCTGCGGCGGGCCGGCAACGACAACATCCGCGCCAGCTTTCACCGTCGTATCCGCCGGGCCGCCGAGCCGCTGCGTGATGACCTGCAGGGCACCATCCGGGGCCTGGCCATCACCAGCGAGGGCCGCAAGGCGGGCAAGCGCGGCGGCCCGTCGCCGACCAGCCGCCCGCTGCGCGCATCGATCGCCGCGGCCATCCGGATCAGCGTCCGCACCGGCGGAAGCCCGGGCGCCACCGTGTGGCTCGACCGATCCCGCCTGCCCGACGACATCCCCGTCGGCCTGGTCAACCGGATCAACGACGGCCGGATCCGGCACCCGGTGTTCGGCAACCGGCGCCGCTGGGCCCAGCAGAACGCCGCCCCCCTGTGGTGGGACAAGACCGTGCGCGCGCATCAGCCGCGCATCACCCGTGAAGTGGCGCGCGTCGTGGATGACGTGCGCCGCCGCCTGGAATAGGAGCAGCCTTGATCATCGAATACTCGCCCGAGGGCAGCGAGCCGCAGGTGTTCGACGCGGGCCGGCTGCGCGCGTCTGAGATCCAGGTCATCGAGCGCACCGCCGACGGCCGCTGGCCGCTGATCAAGCAGGCCATGAGCGACGGCGACATCGGCGCCCTGCGCACCGTCGCCTTCGTCATCAAGAAGCGCAGCGAACCTGCGCTGCGGTTCGCCGACTTCGACCCGTTCGAGGGTGAGCTGCGTGCCCGGCTCGACGCCCGCGAGGTGCGCGGCTACGCCGAGCGGATCTTCGCCAAGTACGGCCAGTCCCCGGACGATCTGGCCGAGGCGTTCGACGAGCTGCGGGACGCGGCCGCCGACCGTGAGGCGTGCGAGCAGGCGATCGCCGACGTGACGGCCCCAAAAGCCCCGGAGCCGGACGAGGACCAGACGAGCCCAGCTTCACCGAACGCGTAGAGAGCTACCTGCCGCTGTTCGCCTTTTACCTGCACCTGTCCCCGGCCGAGGTCGACGCCCTGACCGAGGAGCGCTTCGAGGTGCTCGCCGCGTGGATCGACAACCACCAGGCCCAGATCCGCGGAGGTGAGGAATGACGCAGCGCCTGCGGTTCGTCCTCGACGGCGACGACCAGCTCAGCCCCGTCCTGAACGGGGCCGGGGATGCCTCCGCCCGCCTGCACCGCCGTCTCAACGACGACATGAACAGCAACGCCCGGGCGGTGCGCGGGTTCACCCAGGACGCGGACGGACGACTGCGCGACCTGCGCGGCCGGTTCCTCTCGGCCGGGGACGCAGCCCGCATGATGGGCTCGGGCATGCCCGACCTGGCCCGCCGCCTGGGCGACGTGAGCGCGGCGGGCGGCGAGACCGCGATGGCACTGGGCCGCTCCGGTGGCGGCCTGGGCCCGGTCATGGCCGGGATCGCCGCGGTGGCGGGCATGTCGCTGCTGCCTGCCATCGGCGCCCTGGTGCCGATGATGGCCGGCGCGGGCCTGGCCGCGGGCACCCTCACCCTGGGCTTCAAGGGCGTGGGCGATGCGATGGAGGCCGCGGGCAAGGGCAAGGAGGAGTACGCCGAAGCGCTGAAGAAGCTGTCCCCGCCGGCGCGCGACTTCACCCGGGCGCTGGTGGACCTGAAGGGCAAGTTCGGCGGCATCGGCAAGGACATCCAGGCCGCGATGCTGCCCGGCTTCACCCAGGCCGTCAAGGCGGCCGCACCGGTAGTGAAGATCCTGGGCCGGTCGATGACCGAGCTCGGCGGCGCTTTCGGGGACGCGGCCGCAGGAGTCGGCCGCATGCTGCAGGACTCCGGCTTCCAGGACTCCCTCCAGCAGAACCTGAAGCTGGGCAGCGCCTTCGTGCGCGACATGACCTCCGCGATGGGCCCGTTCGTCCGCTCGCTGCTGGACTTCGGCGCCGCCTCCCAGCCCACCCTGCAGGCATTCTCAGACGGCATCTCGGGCCTGCTATCCAAAGGACTGCCCGGCTTCTTCCAGGGCCTGCAGAGCGGCGCGGCAGGGGCGGGCAAGTTCCTCGACGGGCTGTTCGACGCGGTGAACCAGCTACTGCCCGCCTTCGGCCGGCTCTCCGGTGAGATCGCAACCGTCACGGGCCCGATCTTCGGGGAGCTGTTCCGCGCCTTCGGCACCAGCGGCGCCGGAGCCATGGACATGCTGCGTGGCGCGCTGGTGATGCTGCGGCCCGCCCTGCGCGACCTGGGCTACGGACTGAAGACCGTCAACGACATCGGGCGGATCATCGCCCCCACCATGCGCGACACCGGCCTGGCGATCCTCGGCGCGTTCGCCCCACTCGGAAGCAAGATCAACGAGACGGCGGGGCCGCTGCAGCGCCTCAACCAGTGGGTCAACAACAACAAGGGCTCCATCATGGAGATGGCCCGCGTCTTCGCCAACGCCACCCTCGAGATGGTGTCCATGGCCTCGCAGGCCGCGCCCTTCCTCATCAAGGGCTTCACCATCGCATCGGCCGGGATCCTCGCCGCGCTCGGCGGAATCTCGGCCGGCGCCGCGAAGGCCTTCGGCTGGATGCCCGGCATCGGCCCCAAGGTGAAGGCCGCCAACGAGGCGTTCCAAAGTTTCAAGGGCACCTACCTCGGCGCGCTGGCCACGGCCGGCAAGAAGGCCAGCGACTTCGCCGCCTCCGTGGGCCCAAAGCTCAGCTCCGGAATGCTGAAGCTGAACATCAGCAACTGGAACTCCCAGATCACCGAGGCTAAGCAGAAGCTGAAGACGGTTCCGCCGGGCAAGCAGGCGGCCCTGAAGGCCCACATCGCCGACCTGGAGGCGAAGGTCGCCCGTGCTCAACGGCTGCTGAACGGCCTGGACGGCAAGACGGCCGACACCTACACGCGGCACCACTACATCAACATCACCGAGAACCGCACGATCTACACCGGTAAGGGCGGGCGCGGTCCCAACGCCGCGACGGGCGGCCTGTACACGGGCAGGGCGTTTACTCACCGCGGCTACAGCCAAGGCGGCCTCGTCGAAGGGCCGGGCACGGAAACGTCCGACGATGTCTACGCGCCGTGGCTGAGCAAGAACGAGTTCGTCATCAACGCCCGCCGCACCCGCCAGTTCCTGCCGCTGCTCAAGGCGATCAACAGCGGCACCTTCAAGGCGGGAGCGCTGACAGGATCGGGCGCCGGTACGGCGGGCGCAGGCATGGAGGCAGGGCGCGGGCTGGCATCGGGCATGCAGGGCGCGCGCGGGCTCGTCAGCAGCGCCGCTCGACTCATGGCGGCCTCGGTCACCCAGGGCATCCGGGACGAGCTGGAGATCCGCTCACCGTCGAAGAAGACGACGGCGCTGGCGAAGGACGTCGGCCGTGGCCTGATCAAGGGCCTGACCGGATCCCGCGACAAGATCAAGGCGACGTCGAAGGACCTGGCCAAGGACATCTGGTCGGCGTTCTCCGGCAGCAAGGACAATCGCCTGGTCGCCTACGTCAACAAGCACACGAAGACCCTGCTCAGCCTGGCGGGCAAGCGTGACTCGATCGCGGCGACGATCAAGCGCGCCAAGGATTTCGCCGAGTCCACCCGGGTCGGGGCCAAGCAGGCGGCCAACCTGGGCGGGATGTTCGAGGGCGAGGAGCAGGTCTCCGCGGCCGGCATCAACAGCAAGCTGCAGCAGCGGCTCGCCAAGCTGAAGACCTTCTCCTCGTACATCAAGTCCCTGGCGAAGCGCGGCCTGAACAAGACCATGCTGCGCGAGATCCTCACGATGGGTCCGGAGCAGGGCTACGCCTACGCCTCAGCGCTCGCCGGTTCGTCGGGCAAGCTCCTCTCCGAGATCAACTCCACCCAGTACAAGATCAATTCGCAGGCGGAGTCTCTCGGCCGGGCGGGCGCCGATGCCCTGTACGACTCGGGGAAGAACGCGGCGAAGGGCTACCTGAAGGGTCTCGACTCGCAGCAGGACGCGATCGAGAAGCAGATGGTGAAGATCGCCAAGGCCATGGACAAGGCGATCCGCAAGGCGCTCGGCATCAAGAGCCCGAGCACCGTCATGGCGCGACTCGGCGCCTACTCGACGCAGGGTCTGGCCCGCGGTCTCACCGACGCGCTGCCTGCGGTCGACCGCGCCCTGGGCGTCGTCACCGGCCGGGTCGCCGGGGCCCGGCCCGCCATGGCGCGGCCGGCCGTCGTCGGCGGCGGTGGCGGGGTGATGCAGGTGAACATCTCCGTGACCGACGCCCGGGACCCGGTGGCCACCGCGCGGGAGATCCGCCGGGAGCTGCTGGAGCTGAAGCGCGTGTTCGGTCTCAACGTCGAGCTGAAGGTGGGGTGAGGCAGGTGCCGCTGCTCGTCGAGGCAGGGTGGGGCGGACTGGTGCAGTACCCGTGGTCCATCACGTGGACGGACATCAGCCGCTACGTCGACACCAACAAGCAAGGGGTGTCGATCGCGCGGGGCGCCTCGGACGAGCTGTCCGAGACGCAGCCCGGGACGGCGACCCTGCGCCTGGACAACCAGGACGCGCGCTTCACCCCGGGCAACCCGGCCTCCCCGTACTACCCCTACGTCCGGCGCAACGCCCCCGTCCGGGTCTCGGTGGCCGTGATGCCGACCCGGTCGGGGGTCGCGCCGTACCCGATGGCCATGCTCGGCGACGACTTCGACGACGACCGCCTGTCCCCCACGCTGTGGACGAGCAGCGGTGGAGTCCTCGAACAGAACGGCGTCGCCCGGGTGCCGGTCAGCACCGCGGGCGACGCCAACCTCGTGTCGGCCCGGACGTGGAAGCTGACCGGCAGCAAGCTCACGGCCAAGCTCGCCAGGGTGCCCGCGGCGGGCGGCTCGTCCAACGCGGCCGCCTCGATGTGGGTCACCTCCACCACCTCGGGCACGCGGCTCGGCTGGCGCTACGACGCCCTCACCGGCGTCCTCGCCGCCATGAACCAGGTGTCCTTCTTCGACGGCACCCCGACCAACCTCACCTACTCCGCCATCGACCACGCATGGCTGCGCATCCGGGAGTCCGGCGGCACCGTCTACTGGGAGACCTCCAACGACGGGTTCATCTGGACCGTGCGCCGCACCCTGGCCACCCCGGCCTGGGTCGGCGCCCAGACCCAGGCGGCAGAGTTCCCCGCCACCCGCACCGGCGGCACCAGCGACTACATCGAGTGGGACCTGGTCGGCGCCGAAGTGCGGCCCCGCTTCTACGGGATGGTCAACCAGTTCCCCGTGGACTGGGAAGGCCTCGTCTCCACCGTCACCGTGACGTGCACGGACCTGTTCAAGCGCCTCAACCGGCTACCCGCCCTGCGGTCGATGCTGGCCCAGGAGATCCTCCACCAGGACGTGCCCGGCGTCGGCGACACCGTGTCCGCCTACTACCCGCTCACCGAGCCGTCCGGGTCAGCGGCCGCCGGCGACATCTCCGGCGGCGGCTGCGGCGCCCTGGCCGTCACCCAGCTCGGCTCCGGCGGCGCCCTGGAGTTCGGCGCCGAGGGCCTGGCCGACACCGGCGACACCTCCGTGGCGTTCACCCCGGCCAGCGCCAGCCAGGGCAAGTACCTCACCGGCGACCTCGGCGCCGTGTTCGAGGCGAACTCCGCCGCATACGCGCAGACCGTCGAGGTGTGGATCAAGACCACCACCGCAGGCCGGGTCATCCTCGGCATGTACGAGACGACCCTGGACCACCAGTACGTCCTGGCCCTCAACGCCTCCGGCGAGCTGGTCATCGAGCACACCGAGGCCGGCGGCACGCTCACCGTCTACAACAGCGCCCGGGTACTCAACGACGGGGCCTGGCACCACATCGTCCACGACGGCTACGGCAGCAAACGCCTCTACATCGACGGCGTGGCCGCGCCGTTCACCCTGTCCGTGGTGAACACCACCGCACTGCGCACCCTGCACATCGGCGGCTACCGCGGGGCGCGCCTGTTCAACGGGCAGATCGCCCACGTCGCGATCAGCCACGTCACCGGCAACATCGGCGCGACGATCTCCGCCGACCACTACACCGCCGCCACCACCGGCTACGCCGGCGAGGCGGCAGACGATCGGATCGTGCGCCTGGCCCGCTACGCCGGGCTGTCCTCGGTCACCGTGCTCGGCGCCACGCACGACCCGATCGCCTCACAAGGGCCGGGCGGCTCCTCGGTCGTCGCGCGCATGCGGGAGGTGGAGGCCACCGAGTCCGCCCGGCTGTTCGCCGAGCGCGACTACTACGGCCTGGCCTACCAGTCCCGCGACGTGCGCTACAACCCCGACCCCTCGTCCGAGGTGTTCACCATCAACTACGCCGACCTGGAGACGAAGGGGGTGCAGCTGTCCGACGACGACCAGAAGCTGGTCAACATCGTCGAAGCGTCACGGCCGGGCGGCGCGACCCAGCGCGTCACCGCGCCCCAGTCGATCCTGGCGTTCGGCGAGTACGAACAGTCCCTCAGCGTCCTCAAGACCACGGACAACTCGGTGCTGGACGCGGCGTACTGGCTGGTGTCCCGCTACGCCAACCCCGGGCCCGAGCTGCGCGAGGTGCCGATCGAGGCGCACACGATGCCCAACTACCTGGACATCCTCGACGCCGACATCTCCAGTTACTTCTCCGTGTACAACCTGCCCGCCCAGGCGCCGGCCCCCTCGCTGCGCGTCACCGTCGAGGGCTACACCGAGACGATCAAGGAGCAGTCGCACCTGATCCAGTTCCACACCTCCGCCTCCGTCAACGACTCCGTCTGGGTCCTCGACGACGCGGTCTACTCCGTCCTCGACTCCACCACGAGGTTGGCTTACGCCGAGACCTTGTCAGCCCTGGCTCTGACGTCGGCGTTCCTGGGCGCGCAATCTGTTGCACTCGCGGCACTGCCAGCCGCTGCCGGCGTACTTCTTGCCGTACTCGGCCCGAGGGTGTCCAGCCGGGCACGTCGCGCTCTGCGTCTTCGGACGCGGGAGGTATCGAGCCCGGAGCTTGGCCCGATTGCACTCGGTGCACCACCACTTCCCGCGCGAGTCACGCTTGCCGAACGCCTCGCGAGGGTGACCCGCCGGGCACGCCGTGCGTCCCGCATAGCGGACCGATAGTCCGCGCCGGACGTTCTCCGAGTTGGTCGCCGGCGTGCAGTGATACGGGTTCACGCACCTCCTGTTGTCGCACGCGTGGTCAAGGGTCATGCCGTCCGGGATGGGGCCGACAAGCCAGGTGTAGAGCAGGCGGTACACGTACCAGGGCCGGCTGTCGTAGTTGACCTGCGGCCGCCCGTCGGCAGTGTGGCTGCCCGCCCAGGTCCAGCAGGCGCCCGACTGCTTGACCCTCGCCATGACCGACTCTCGGGTGTTCTTCACCCGTTCAGTTTACCGAGACTAGTGGCTCATCCGAGGATGAACCGCAGAACGGAGCCCCTCGTGCCGATCGCTGTCGTGCGCGCAGAGACGTTCTACCTGCCGCCGTCCCACATGCCCCGCGACGCCTGGGCCGACGTCCCCGCCGCCGAGTTGGTCTGGCGGTGGATCGAGTACCGGATGAACCGCCGCGCCGTCCCGCCCGAGGAGAGCGTCGACGAGTCGTATTACGCGCGCATCAACCAGAACCGGTGGATCGCCGACTGCAGCAGCTGCGGCTCGGCGCAGGTCGTCTCTCCGGCGGACCCGCGGTACGCGTGCACGGAGTGCCAGTGGGGATGGTGCACCGTCATCTACCCCGAGGACGTCGCCGCCGTCGAGGCTGGCCTTGCCGGCCTGAAGCCGGTCCTGCGGAACTGGTGGCACGACGACGATCCCGAGAACCCCGCCGCAACCCGGCAGGGGCCCGTCGAGGACGCGCCGCAGGGCGTGGACCTCCCGACTATCCAGGGCAGGCCCGCATGACGTTCGTCCCGAGAACCTGGGTAGTCGGTGAGGTCGTCTCTGCGGCGATCATGAACCAGGAGATCCGCGACCAGTTCAACAGCTTCTTCGGTGCGTGGACGACGTACACGCCGTCGTGGCTCGCGGAGGGCGGGGCGGCCCCCACCCTCGGCAACGGGTCCATCGTGGGCCGGTACCTGAAGGTCGGCCGCACTGTCGACTGGGTCATCCAGCTGACGTGGGGATCCAGCTCTGCAGCGGGCGGGGGCGGCGGGTCCGAGAACTGGATGTTCGGACTGCCCGCCGCCCCGGCCGCGGGCTTCACGTACCGCATCGCCTACGTCGACGTCTTCGACGCCTCCACGTCGCTGCACTACAGCGGCAACGCGATCTACAACACGGGCTCCGGTGGCGTCGTCAAGACGCTCGTCTCCAACCGGGCGGACGCCTCCGGCATCTGGGACAGCCAGCTGCCCATCGTGTTCGCGGCCGGCGACATCGTGTACATGTCCGGCCGCTACGAAGCCGCCGCCTGACCCACCCCCACCCCCACACCCCGCCCGCCCCGCGCCGTCCGGCCCGGGGCTTCTTCATGCCCGGAGGACACATGCCCGACCTGTGGATGCCCGGCGCGACCCGGCTGGACGTGGGCGACCACGCACCCACCGACGGCGGCCAGGCCAAGGCCATCGCGCACATCACCTGGGACCGCAACGCCACCGCGGCCAAGCCGCAGGACCTCGTGCCCTACATCAACCTGCGGTCCTACTTCGCCGGCAGCGGCGCCGGCAGTGCACCGCACATCCTGTGGGACCCCTTCGAAGGACGCTTCACCCAGTTCCTCCCCGCCAACTCCCGCAGTAAGTCCCTCGCCGACAAGCCCGGCGGCACCCGCACCAACCGCGCGGGCAAGGTCGTCCTCCAGGTCGAGGCCCTGTTCTTCCCCTACTGCCGCGTCGGCAGCACCGTGTACGCCCGCCTGGTCGACACCCCGTGCAAGGGCTGGGACCGGCTGCAGGAGTGGGTGCACTCCTGGGGCGTGCCCAACCGGTGGCCCATGGGGCGCCCCACCGACTTCGTCCCGCACCGGAGCGCGTCCGTGTGGGAGGGCGAGGGCGGCTGGTACGGGCACAGCCAGGTCCCGGAGAACGACCACCAGGACCCCGGCAGCTGGCCCCAGTTCGTCGGCGCGCCGCCCGCCCCGAGCAACCCGAAGTACGAGCCCTTCCCCGGTGCCGCGTTCTTCACCGCCGGCCGCCGCAGCCCGATCATCGCCGCCATGCACAAGCGGCTCGTCGCCGAAGGCTGCAACAAGTACCAGTCCACCGCGAACGCCGACGTGTGGGGCTCCGGTGACGAGCGCTCCTATGCCGCGTGGCAGCGCAAGCTCGGCTACGCCGGCGCCGACGCCGACGGAAAGCCCGGCCCCACCTCCTGGTCCAAGCTCCGCGTCCCCAATGTCTGAAAGGACTCCACCATGAAAATCTCCAGCATCGCCAAGTCGCTCGTCGCTGGTATCGCAGCCGGCGCCACGGCTGCCGTCACCGCCGTCCAGGACCAGGTGCTCACCACCGGCGAAGGCGTCACCATCGTGCTCGCCGTACTCGGCGCCTGGGGCATCACCTACGCCGTACCCAACCGGCCGAAGACGGACGCCTGATGTGGGGCGCGGCGGCCGTGCGGCGGTTCTCCCACCGCCGCGCCTTCCTCGTCATCCTCGGCTGCGGCTGGGCTGGCTACGGCGGACTGGGCATCATCGACCAACCCCGCTACGGCACGGCCCGCGGCCTGGCCGACCTGACCCGGCACGTGCCCGGAGGCCTCGACACCCTCGGCTGGATGTGGGTGGTGTGCGGAGCGGTCGCCGCGGTGGCCGGCCTGCTCACCGCATGCCCCCGCGCGCAGGCCGCCGGGTACGTCGCGCTCGCCGTCCCAGGCGGTCTGTGGGCCGGAGTGTTCGCGGCCGCGGCGGCGAGCACGTACCCGCCGGCGGTCGGGTCGGCGTGCGGGTGGGGGGCGTTCACACTCGGCGTGGTGCTGGTCGCAGGTATGGACGACCCGCTCCCGCTGCACCTGAGAAAGCGAGGCCGCTGATGGATGTGGGGGCACTGGTCGGCGGGGCGGTCGCTCTGGTCGTGGGGCTGCTGTCGTGGGGGCAGTCGAGGGCGACCAACCGGCGGGCCGACTTCAAGGAGATCACCGACCGGCTCGACCGGGAGCTGGCCGACGAGCGTAAGCAGCGCAAGCTGCTGGCGTCCTACGTCGTCGACATCTGGCGGTGGGCGAAGAAGGTTGGCCCGGATACACCGGCCGGGCCGGCACCCGAGCCTCCGACCGAACTCGATCTGGCACCCTGGCGGCAGTAACAGCGCGGGCCAGGGCGCCAGTACCCCAGGACAACTGCACATCGACTCGGTAGTGGCACCGTTGGGGGTGGGTCGACCTGGGAATCGACCCACCCCCAACAGCGTTCTGGTCCTGCCGCCCGGAATTGCTTGGGACATGTTCCGACACAGCAGCACCTGTGGTCTCACCCCACCAGGGGAGACCCTTCGATACCAACGGGGGGGGTGCTGCGGGCTGCCCTCCACAGCGCAGGTGTGTGGGCGGGCAGTGAACCGCAGTAGCCGGTATCTACTTGCAGCTACGCGAGCAGTGCTCGGCGGGTTCACAGCAATCGCCAAAGAGTGCGAGAAGGGCCGGGTGATCACCATCACCCGGCCCTTCCCCCTGCTACGCGAGCAGGGGTCCCGTCCCTGTCGACAACAGGGAATGGCGTGGTAGGAGCGCGCCCCCACGGCATGCTCCGTACCGTCCTTTCCCTTCGACGGGGACGGAGTGAGGTGTCGCACCAAACGTCCTACGGAGGCGACATTCGGTGCGGCACCTCGAGCTCCGACCCTTCGGTGAAGCCCCAGACGCTGGTCGGCGATTTTCCATGGGTTGTCACCATCGCCAGCACAACGGGGTAGCGTCAGCCCACAGACGACCCGCGTCCACCAGTCACTACGGAGCCACAAAGGCTCGGGTTCGCGGTATCTGCACTGTGGCTGTAAATGATTGCTGGCTCAATGAGGTGATGGAGAGGGCCGGGCGGTGCATCCCCGGCCCTCTCCGGCTGCCACCCTTCCTGTCCCCTAGGTGTGCAGCGTCCCGCCCCGATGGCAGCAGGGCGGGCCCAGCCGAGTGCCCCGATGATGACTCGGCTGGCTCTCGCTGATACTGCGAGAGTCTGACCGTCAAGCCCTGGTGAGCCTTGACGGAGCGAGGGAGCCCGTGACCTGAAGGCGCGAAGCTCCAGGTCACGGACCGCTTCCCCACCTCCGTCGGGGGTGACGGCGGAGAGGAAACACCGTAGCGGCACCCTTACACAGCGGGTGGTCGCCTATGACGACGGCAGTTGTCACGGTGTCTGCATCTTGTAACGTGCTCGCCCCGACTCCAGTTCAATGCCATGCACGAGAAGTTCGCGGCCCCGCCCTCTTCGGAGGGCGGGGCCGCTTCGTCATGCCTGGAGTCAGTCCTCAAGGTCGATACGGAAGTCGACGATGGTGGTGTCCCCGCGGCGCACGATCGGATGGGCGACCTCGACGACTCGGCCGGTGTCGGCGATGTGCTTGCGCGTGTACCGCAGCACCGGCACGCCGGCACCGATCCTCAGCGTGGTCGCCTCCACCTCGTTCGGCATGGCGGCGGTGAAGCTTTCGGCGACCTGCGTGACGCGGATGCCGAGACTCCCGAGCTGTGCCCGGGTTCCGCCGGGCCAAGGCTCGTTGATGGGGTCGGCCACCGGGGTGCCTGCAACGTCGGACCACCGGACGTAGCTGGTGGACATCTGGGTGGGCTCGTCGTTGTCGTAGAACACGAAGTGGCGCGCGAGCAGCCGCTCGCCCACCTCGCACTCGAATAGGGCCGCCAGTTCGGCGTCGGCCTGGACCCGCTCGAACCGCTTGTCGAGCCGGTACTCGGACCAGCCGATGCCCTGGTCCCGGGTGTAGGGCGTGGACTTGGCGCCTGGGGTGGAGCGGTAGCGGTCGGCCGCCATGCGGTGGATCGGGGGCCGGGGGCGGACGCGCGTGCCGGCGCGGGCCCGGGACTCGACGAGCCCCTCGTTGCGGATCAGGTCGAGCGCGTTGCGGACGGTGGTCTGTGAGACCCGGTAGTGCTCGCACAGTTCGGGGATGGTCGGGATCTGGTCGCCTGGCCCCCACTCGCCGGAGGAGATGCGGCTTCGCAGGTCGGCGGCGATGCGCAGGTACTCAGGCTGTGCCACCACGGCACCCCCATTCCGAGTGATCGCGTCAATCTGAGTACACATACTTTGCCCTCCCACTTGACCAGCGCCAAACGCGGCGACAATCTGAGTACAGATAAGCACTATCCGTACTCAGATAACCACCGTTGCGTCGGGGGACAGCTATGCCCGAATCGGGTCACGCGTGGCAGAAGGCGTTCAAGGGGGAGCCGGCGGAAGCCGCTCACGTCCGGCTGTGGACAGCCGGCCGCGTACACCACCCCGACGCCCCGCTGCTCGCCCACGAGCTGTACCTCGCCGTACTCAGCTCCGGCGCCGCCGCCATCGAAATGACCCTGTCCACCGCCGGGCCCCGCATCCGCATCACCGCCCAGGGGGCGGACCCGCTGCCGCTGCTGTCCTCGCACGGCCCCGCCTGGACGCTCATCACGGGCCTGTCCCACTCGGCCGGACTGACGACCGACGAGCGGGGCGTCTGGGCCCAGCTGGGCGGACGGAAGTGACACGGCCGGAGCCGCCCTCCGCGGCCGCCTTGACCTGGGCGCAGCACTCCGGTTGGGCCTGCTGCTTCTGCGGCGCCTCGCTCCGCGAGACCGGCGGCATACCCGCAGGTCGCGCGGTGGACCAGTCCGGTGCGCACGACCTGAGCGTCGACGTGTACGCCTGTCCGCCCCTGTCGGGCTGCGGCCAGCTGCACCACCTACAGACTCCCGCCCGCGCCCAGCTCCACGAGCCCGGCGCGGGCGGGCCAAGGCGCCTCCGACCGGGGGCGCCCGTCCACACCAGGAGGAAGACGTGACCATCACGTTAGAGCGCCCCGTGGGCACCACCGACCCGGCCACCCTCGTCGACCCTGAGGTGACCGACCGGCTCGCCCGCCGCATCACCGCCGACCACCCGGAGATCGCCGAGGCGACCGCCCGCCGCATCGTCGGCCAGGCCGCCGCCTTCATCGCCGCGTCCGGCAACCAGCCGGGCCAGGCCCTCGCACCGAGCAAGCTGGTCGATGTCGGCTGGCACGCATTCATCCTGCACACCGTCGACTACGCCCGCTTCTGCGAGCAGGTCGTCGGCCGCTTCGTCCACCACGTCCCGACCGAGGAGGACGACGAGACGCCGGACGGCGCACAAGCCACCCGCGAGCGCACCCTCGCCGCCATCACGGCCGCCGGGTACGCCGTGGACGAAGAGCTGTGGCCGGACATGGCGGACTGCACCCAGTGCCACGCCGGGTGCACCGACAGCCCCAACAGCGGCAAGCAGTAACGCGCCCATCGTGCAAGACTCCAGCCGTCCGGCGTCACAGCCGGGCGGCTGGCCCTATGAGCGGAGCACCACGTGACAGAAACCGCGATCGCCTGGGACACCTACTCACGGCAGCGCCCGGAGCGCCGGCCGGTCAACGGCCGCGGCGAGTCGACCTGGTTCAACTGGACCCAGTACGAGGACCACGGCCCCGGCGCCAGCCTCCTCGAAGCGCTGCCCGGCTCGCGGGTACTGGACCTCGGGTGCGGCAAGGGCGGCAACGCCGCGCACCTCGCCGCGCTCGGCCACCGCGCGGTCGGCGTGGACATCTCCCCGAAGCAGCTGACGGCGGCACGCGACCGCTGGGGGCAGACGGCCGGCCTAGAACTGCACCAGGCGGACGCCCTCGAGTTCCTGCGCGAGGACCGAGAGGGGTTCGCCGCGGTGTACTCGGTGTACGGCGCCGTCTGGTTCACCGACCCGGCTCGGCTGCTGCCCGCGATCCGTGAGCGACTGCACCCGGGCGGTCGGCTGGTGTTCTCCCAGCGGCCGCCGATCGAGGGCTGCTACGGCTGCCAGGCCTCGTACATCCCGCGCGGCGCCGACGAGGACCCGCTCGTCGTGAAGCGCTGGGACTACGAGCCCGACGCCTGGGAGCATCTCCTGGCTGAGCACGGCTATATGGACGTGCACGCTTCCGTCCTGGCCGCGCCCTCGGGCACCCGGCGAGTGGGGACGCTCGTCGTCACCGCCCGCGCCTGACCACTTCCCCCGCAGCCCGGCCGGCGCCTCCCCCCGATGCCGGCCGGGGCCGCTTTCTACGCTCACCTTGGATTCGAAGGCGTGACCGGAGGACGGCGAATCGCACCACAAAGCCGCAGGTCAGAATCCCTCCGGATCACTTTACGTGCGCCCATAAAGTGATCACTCAGTAGAGGCGTCATCAAGGCATATTTGGGTTCCCGCTGCCGGTGCCCCCGCTGACCAGGAAGGAGAGCCGGGCGTCGAGCAGGGCGCGCAGGACCCGGTCGCCGCCGGGCGGCACCGTGCCCGCTGCGACCAGTTCCCCGAGGGTGAAGGCCCGCGGCCGGACCACGCGGAGGGACAGGCAGGCGCAGTCCACGGCCACCGGTGGCAGCACGGCGTGCAACCGGGTGCCGTCAGGCAGCCGGGCGTCGGCCCAGGGACGAGCGTCGTCCAGCCGGCGGCCCGCCACGGCGGCCAGTCGCTGGGCCAGCCTCCGCACGGCCGCGGCGTCCGCGAACCGTACCGGCGTCAGCTCCAGCCCGCCGCCCCGGTCCACCCAGACCCGGTCCGGGCCCGACACCAGCACGTCGGTCACCGACGGGTCGGCGAGCAGCGGCTCCAGCGGCCCGCTGCCGACCAGTTCGGATCGCAGCCGGGCAGCAGCCCCCAGGACCTCGGCGTCCCCGAGCACCCGGCCCTGGTCCCGCAGGGCCTGCGCCACGCGTGCGGGGGTCGGCTCCGCCCCGCTGTCGGCCAGCCACCGCCGTACGCCGTCGAGCAGCTCCGCGCCCTCGGGTCCGGTCAGCGTGCTCATGCCGCACCCGCCTCGACGAGCGCCCGCTCCCAGAACTCCCGGCAGAACCGGGCGAGCGGTCCGCGCGGAGCCGCACCCGGGGGTGCCGCACCTCCGTCCGGTCGCAGCAGCCCCGGCTCGACCGGCACCTCGCCGGCCAACGGCAGCCCCAGCAGCCGGGCCACCTCCCGGTCGTCGAGCCCCGGCGCGTGCGGGCCGCGGACCGCGACCCGCAGATCCCGCAGGACCATGCCGATCGCGGACGCCACCCGGCCGGCAGCGGCCACGGCCCGCAGCTCCGAGGGCACCACCAGCAGACCCATGTCGAGCTGGGTGAGCACCTCGGCCACACCGTCGTCGATCCGGCGCGGCAGGTCGACGACCACCGTGCCGCCCCGCCGGCGTGCCGCCGCCAGGACCGCGCGCACCGCCGGGGGCGGGACGGCGATCCGATCGCCCCGGTCCCAGCTGAGCACGCGCAGCGAGTGCAGCTCAGGCAGCGACTCCTCCAGGGCGCCCCCGCCGACGCGCCCTCGTGAGGACGCGAACGCCGGCCAGCGCAGCCCCTCGGCCGTCTCCCCGCCGAGCAGGACGTCGAGTCCGCCGCCCAGCGGATCGGCGTCCACCAGCAGGGTGCGCAGTCCCTCCCGCGCGGAGGTGACGGCAAGGGCGCAGGCGAGTGTGGACGCGCCGGCCCCGCCGCGGCCGCCGACGACCCCGACGGTGAGGGCCGGCCGGCCCACGCCCTCGGCGACGTCGGCGATCCGGTCGACCAGCCACTGCTCGCCGTCGGGCAGCATCAGGACGTGCTCGGCGCCGATCTCGACGGCCCGCCGCCACACCCCCGAGTCGTCCTGGTCCCGTCCGACGAGGACGACACCCTTCCTGCGGGCGGCGCCGCGCACCCGCCGCGCCGCGTCGTCGCCCACGAGGACGAGCGGTGCGGCCTCCCACCCGCCTCTGCGCTCGGGCACCCCGTGGTGCACCTCGGGTGTGGCGCCCGCCGCGGCGCACAGGCGCAGCAGGTCGTCGAGAAGGTCGGTGTCCTCGGTGACGATCAGCGGCCCACCCTGTCGCCCTGCGGCGGGCGGCGGATCGTGTGTGACGGTTCCGGCCACGGTCTCCATCCCCCTTCACTGCTCACGGAGCCCTTGCGGCCCCGCGATTCCCAATACGCCGGGAGAACCGGCAACGCGGCCTCCCTCGGAACGGCCGACGGAAACCGGCCAAACGCCTCCCCGCAATCGCCGGGCGGCCAAGGAAGTCGCCGCGAGCGGGGTGCGCTGGAATCACGGTGCAGCGATCCCGGAAATCGTGTGGATCTTGGTGAAAAACTGTGGACGGCCCGGGGGTTGTGAATATCGCCGTCACCCAAACCGGTGAGGCCTGCAGACCCTCCGTGCGACTTCCACAGAGGAGTCCGACGGCTACACACAGTGACGATTCCAGGGCGCGCCGAAGGAGCGGCCGCGGCCGCTGCGAGGCGGCGTCAAGGCCGCGCGAAGGAAGGAAAAACCCACCCGGACATGCGACGACCCCCGCCGGGGGGGAGAGCGGGGGTCGTCCCCACGGCCGACTCGGGGGGGGGAGGAGTCGGGCCGGGTTAGCACGGTCGCGAACGATCCGTGACTTCCATGGTGTACCCGAGAGCCCTCTCAGGCAAACCCACGCGCCACACCTTACGCCGAATGGGCTGCCCCTATGCTCAAGGGCGTGGAAAACCACTCCTTGCCCCGCACAGCGGCCTTCTTTGACCTGGACAAGACGGTCATTGCGAAGTCGAGCACGCTCACCTTCAGCAAGTCGTTCTACCAAGGCGGTCTGATCAACCGCAGGGCCGTCTTGCGGACCGCGTACTCCCAGTTCGTCTTCCTGGCCGGCGGCGCCGACCACGAACAGATGGAGCGCATGCGCGCCTACCTGTCCGCACTGTGCCGCGGCTGGAACGTCCAGCAGGTCAAGGAGATCGTCGCCGAGACACTGCACGACCTGATCGACCCGATCATCTACGACGAGGCCGCCTCCCTCATCGAGGGGCATCACACCGCCGGCCGCGACGTGGTGATCGTGTCCACGTCGGGCGCGGAGGTGGTCGAGCCGATCGGCGAACTCCTCGGCGCCGACCGGGTGGTGGCCACCCGCATGGTCGTGGGCGAGGACGGCTGCTTCACCGGCGAGGTGGAGTACTACGCGTACGGCCCCACGAAGGCCGAGGCCGTCAGGGAGCTGGCCGAGTCCGAGGGGTACGACCTCAGCCGCTGCTACGCCTACAGCGACTCCGCCACGGATGTGCCGATGCTGGAGTCCGTCGGCCACCCCTACGCCGTGAACCCGGACCGCGCGCTGCGCCGCGAGGCCCTCGCGCGGGGCTGGCCGATCCTGGACTTCCACCGTCCGGTGCGGCTCAAGCAGCGCATGCCCGCCTTCTCGGTGCCACAGCGTCCGGCGCTCGTCGCGATCGCCGCGATAGGTGCGGCGGCGGCCACCGCGGGACTCGTCTGGTACGCCAGCCGGCGCCGGACATCGGCCGCCTGATCGCCCCGCACGGACGCCCTGTTTGAACCTAAAAGTAAAGAACTGCGGCCCGGACTTCCGCTACCACCGGGTCAGGAGTACAAAGGATTCAACGGCCCGCGAGACCAAGGACATCCGAAAGGATCACCTTTAACACGCATTTGGCCCCACGGACCGCGCATGAACACCGGGCACCCACGCGACGTCGACCCGTCGATTACGGGCCAGCCGCACCAGGTGACGGGCAAAGTCCCCGGCCTGATGGGCACATATCGAGGACGCTTGGTAACCCGATGGTCATGCCAGCGGCGGTACGAGTTCTCGTACCGCCGCATTTTCGTGTTCCGGACGTTCCGGCGGGTGCCGCGGCGTCACGCGGCTCCGCGCTGCAGTGCCTCGCACACCGCCGTCGACTCCCGGGCGCCCAGTTCGACCGCCCTGCCGCAGTGGGCGATCCATGCGGCCATTCCCTCGGGGGTACCGGAGACATAGCCGTCGAGCGCCTTCAGATAGGCGGCGCGGCCCAGTTCGCCGTGACCGACCTCGGCCGGGCAGACGGACTTCGGGTCCAGGCCGCTGCCGACCAGGACGATCCGCTCTGCGGTGCGCGCGACCAGGCCGTTGTGCGAGGTGAAGGGGCGCAGCGCCAGCAGTTCGCCGTGCACCACGGCCGCCGTGACCAGGGCGGGAGCGGAGCCGCCCGCGACGATCAGCTCGGCGAGTCCCTCCAGCCGGCCGTGCGTCTCGGCGGCCTCGGGCAGGGGCAGGCCGACCAGGGGTTCGTCGACGGGCTCGCCCTCCTGGCGGGGGCGGCCCACGTGGTCGGCCTGCTCGGCGGCCGCCACGAGGTGCAGCCGGGCCAGGACCCGCACCGGTGACTGCCGCCAGATCGACAGCAGCTGGCCCGCCTCCGCGGTGAGCCGCAGCGCGGCGCCCACGGTGCGCGCCTCGGCGTCCCCGCTGAAGTCCGTACGGCGGCGCACCTCCTCCAGGGCCCAGTCCGCACCCGACAGCGCGGCCGAGCCGCGGGCACCGCGCAGGGCCGCCTCGGAGGTGATCTCGTTGCTGCGCCGCCGCATGATCCGGTGCCCGTAGACCCGGTCCACGGCCTTGCGCACGGACTCCACGGAATCGGCCACACCGGGCAGCGTGCCCAGGGCCGCGAGCGGATCGGTCGCACCTGCTGTACTCATGAGTACGACCCTACGCATCCCGCGGCCCCACCCTGCGGCGGAGTGGCCTTCTTCACGCGCACGTAGGGGCCTTCCGTCGCTCCACTCGCGCGTGGAGCGACGGAAGGCCTCCTGTAGGCCTACGTGAAGCGTGCTTGCGGACTAGTCCCTGGCCGCCGGGGCGCCCGGTACGCCCTTCGGCGCCGGAGCCGGGCGGTTCGACAGGAAGGCCTCCCAGCCGCCCTTGGGCGCCTCCCCCACCTTCAGGGTGCGCAGCTTCTCCAGCGTCTTCGGGTCCTGAGCGTCCAGCCAGTCCGCGAGCTGACGGAACGAGACGCAGCGCACCTCCTGCTTGGTGCAGACGGTCTCGATGACCTCCTCGACGGCCCGCATGTAGGTGCCGCCGTTCCAGGACTCGAAGTGGTTGCCGATGATCAGGGGCGCGCGGTTGCCGTCGTACGCCCTCTGGAAACCCGCGAGGAGGCCGTCGCGCATCTGGTCGCCCCAGAAGTCGTGCATGGCGGGGTTGCCCTGGGTCTTGGTGCCCGACTGGTTGACCATGAAGTTGTAGTCCATGGTGAGCTGCTCGAAGGAGTGGCCGGGGAACGGCACGAGCTGCATGGACAGGTCCCACAGGCCCTGCTTCCGCTTGGGCCAGACCTGGTCGTTGACGCCGCTGGTGTCGTAGCGGAAGCCCAGGTCGCGGGCGGCCCGCATGAAGTTGTGCTGGCCCTCGAGGCAGGGTGTGCGGGCGCCGATCAGTTCCTTGTCGTAGTCGAAGGGCAGCGGGGCCGCGTCCTTCATGCCGGTGCTGGTCTTCCAGGTCTTCACGAACTGCTTGGCCTGGGAGATCTCGTCCTTCCAGTCGTCCACCGACCACTCGCCGACTCCCCCGCCGCTGCCGCAGAAGTGGCCGTTGAAGTGGGTGCCGATCTCGTTGCCCTCCAGCCACGCCAGGCGCAGCTGCTTCGCGGTGGCGGCGATGCCGCTGCGGTCGTTGAAGCCGATGTCGGAGCGGCCCGGGGAGTGCTGGGGCGGCCGGTACCGGTCGCGCTTCTCCTCGGGCAGCATGTACACGCCGCTCAGGAAGTACGTCATGGTCGCCTTGTTCTCCTTGGCGACCTTGCGGAAGTGCGAGAACAGCTTCTGGCTGTCCTCACCGGCGCCGTCCCAGGAGAAGACGACGAACTGCGGCGGCTTCTGGCCCGGGCGCAGCCGCTCGGGGGTGGGCAGGTGCGGCTGGGCGCCGGTGTAGGCGGTGGAGCCGTCCCCGATCAGGCGGACCATGCTCTTCGGGGCCTGGGCGGGCTTCGCCTTGGACGGTTCGGGGTTGCTTTGCCGCGGGGTGCCGGTCCCGCAACCGGCGAGCGATGCGGCGCAGACCGCGGCGATCACGGAGCACGCGGCGATCCTGTGGGTGGCGGCCATGTTCCGCCCACCTTCTTCCTTCTCTCGGGTGCCGACAGCGCCGCCAAATTCGCACGACCCGGAGAAGGAATTAGTACGACAAGCCGATCAAATATCCACGCCACTCTTCCGGATGATGCATTCACCCATTTGCCCGGAAAGTCTATGCCCCGCCTTTACTCTGCATTACGATCCGTTTACCGAGCGTTGATTCATCCCGCCGATTCACGCCGTGACCCAACGGCCGCGACCGACCCCGCTGGAGCGGGGACCCCAGTCATGCGACCGCGCAGCCCCGGAGGAGACGGGAACCCATGTCAGCCTGCGTCCCCACCCGCGCCGCCGACCCGAACCGGACCGAGCGCACCCATCCACCCCACAGTCCGCCGCCCACCGGCCCCCGCCGCTACCGGATCGCGGGAGCCGACGTGTCGGCCTCGATCGCGGTCTTCTTGATCGCCCTGCCCCTGTCCCTGGGCATCGCCCTCGCCACCGGCGCCCCCCTCCAGGCCGGCCTCGTCGCCGCCGCCGTGGGCGGGCTGGTCGTCGGCCGGCTCGGTGGCTCCGCGCTCCAGGTGAGCGGACCGGCCGCCGGCCTCACCGTCGTCACCGCCGACCTCATCCAGCGCTACGGCTGGCGGACGACCTGCGCCATCACCGTCCTCGCGGGGCTCGCCCAACTCGGTCTGGGCTGCCTGCGCGTGGCCCGGGGCGCCCTCGCCGTCAGCCCCGCCATCGTGCACGGCATGCTCGCCGGGATCGGCGTCACCATCGCCGTCGCCCAGCTCCACATCGTGCTCGGCGGCACTCCACAGAGCTCCGTGCCCGACAACCTGCGTGCCCTGCCCGCACAGTTGGCGGACATGCGCCCGGCGTCGGTGTCGGTGAGCGTGCTCACCCTGACCCTGCTGCTGCTCTGGCCGAGACTGCCCGGCCGGGCCGGCCGGGTGCTGCGCAAGGTCCCGGCCGCGCTCGTGGCCGTCGCGGGGGCCACCGCGGTCGCCGCGCTCACGGGCCTGCGCCTGCCCAAGGTGGACCTGCCGTCCTGGAGCAACCACGCGCTGGCCGGGCTCCCCGAGGGCCCCGTCCTGGGCCTGGTGGCCGCCGTGCTCACGACGACCCTGGTGTGCAGCGTGCAGTCGCTGCTCGGCGCGGTCGCCGTGGACAAGCTGGTGGCCGGCCGCCCGGGCCTGCCCGCGCGGGTCGGACGCTCCGACCTCGACCGCGAACTGCTCGGCCAGGGAGCCGCCAACATCGTCTCCGGCTCGCTCGGCGGTCTGCCCATCGCCGGTGTCGCGGTGCGCAGTACGGCGAATGTGCACGCGGGAGCGGTGAGCCGGAACTCCACGATGCTGCACGGCGTTCTCGTGGTGTTCGCCACCCTGCTGATGGTCCCGATCCTGGAGTTCATCCCCCTCGCCTCGCTCGCCGCCCTGGTGATGGCCGTCGGCATCCAGATGGTGTCCCTGAACCACATCCGCACGGTGACCCGCCACCGGGAGGTGTGGGTCTACGCCGTGACGACCCTGGGCGTGGTGCTCCTCGGCGTCCTCCAGGGCGTGGCGCTGGGGATCGCCATGGCTGTCGGCGTCGCCCTGCACCGCCTCACCCGCACCCGCATCACGCACGAGGAGAGGGAAGGAGTCCATCACGTCCACGTCAGAGGTCAGTTGACGTTCCTCGCCGTGCCGCGGCTCAGCCGCGCCCTGCACCTCGTGCCGCACGGCGCCGACGCCGTCGTCGAGCTGGACGGGTCGTTCATGGACCACGCCGCGTACGAGACGCTGCAGGACTGGCAGAAGACGCACACCTCGCAGGGCGGCGGTGTGGAGATCACCGGACGCCACCCCGGCATCCGCATCTCCGAGCCCCAGGATCTCACCGGTTGCCGCTGCCGGCCCTGGACGCCCTGGCGCAATCACCAGTGCGACCGCCCCGAGTCCGCCGCCCAGGAGCGCGAGCGGAACCCGTCGGGGAGGACGGACGGTTCCGAGCCGGCGCCGTCGGATGCGGTGGGCCAGGGTGGGGGCAGCGGGCACGAACTGGCGCGCGGCATCAGCGCGTTCCAGCGCAACACCGCACCCCTGGTGCGCAGCGAGCTGGCCCGGCTGGCGCGTGAGGGACAGCGGCCTTCGCAGCTCTTCCTGACCTGCGCCGACTCCCGGCTGGTCACGTCGATGATCACCTCCAGTGGCCCGGGTGACCTGTTCGTGGTGCGCAACGTGGGCAACCTCGTCCCCCGCCCGGGCGAGGAGAGCGGCGACGACTCGGTGGCCGCGGCGATCGAGTACGCCGTGGACGTCCTGGGCGTGCGCTCCATCACCGTGTGCGGGCACTCGGGATGCGGGGCCATGCAGGCCCTGCTCGGTGCCGAGCCCGGCGGTGGACGGACCCCGTTGCAGCGGTGGCTGCGGCACGGTATGCCGAGCCTGGAGCGGATGGGCGACGGCAGCCGGCCCTGGAGCAGACTGGCCGGCCGGATGCCCGAGGACGCGGTCGAGCAGCTGTGCCTGACCAACGTCGTCCAGCAGCTGGAGCATCTGCGCGCACACGAGTCGGTGGCCCGGGCCCTGGAGAAGGGGGCGCTGGAGTTGCAGGGCATGTACTTCCACGTGGGCGAGGCGGAGGCGTACCTGCTCACCGAGACGGAGGCCGGTGGCGTCTTCGACCGCGTACGGGAGGCGGACGTGACGGCGTGAAGCCGCCGGCGCGCTGAGCGGGCAGGGCGTGCGGCCGCGTGGCGGGCGCGGCCGCACGCCCTGCCCCGCCGCGCCCGGCGCCCTCGCTCACGCCCCCGGCCCCGGCGGCCCGGCGCCCCAGCACCCCGGCGCCCCCAGCACCCCAGCACCCCGACACCCCAGCACCCCAGCACCCCAGCACAGCGAACCCCCGCGTGAACTTTCCCTGGTCGGCGTCCGTGGGTACGGATGACCCCGGTCCCGGGCAGCACCGCCACCAGCACCGTCGACAGGTCTAAACCAATCGGCGGTCGGCCCTTGTCAGCGCACCCCCGGGTCTGATGAGCTGTGGCTTGGGACACAACGGACACCCTGGGAAAGGCAGATGCCGTGAGCAACGAAAGCCTGGCCAACCTCCTGAAGGAGGAGCGACGCTTCTCGCCCCCCGCCGACCTGGCCGCGAACGCCAACGTCACCGCGGAGGCGTACGAACAGGCCAAGGCTGACAGGCTCGGCTTCTGGGCCGAGCAGGCCCGCCGGCTGACCTGGGCCAAGGAGTTCACCGAGATCCTCGACTGGTCGAACCCGCCGTTCGCCAAGTGGTTCAAGGACGGCGAGCTCAACGTCGCCTACAACTGCGTCGACCGGCACGTCGAGGCCGGGCACGGCGACCGGGTCGCCATCCACTTCGAGGGCGAGCCCGGCGACAGCCGCGCCCTCACCTACGCCGAGCTCAAGGACGAGGTCTCCAAGGCGGCCAACGCGCTGCTGGAGCTCGGTGTCCAGGCCGGGGACCGGGTCGCTATCTACATGCCGATGATCCCCGAGACGGCGATCGCCATGCTGGCCTGCGCCCGCATCGGCGCCGCGCACTCGGTCGTGTTCGGCGGCTTCTCCTCCGACGCCCTCGCCACCCGCATCCAGGACGCCGACGCGCGCGTGGTCATCACCTCCGACGGCGGCTACCGCCGGGGCAAGCCGTCCGCGCTCAAGCCGGCCGTGGACGAGGCCGTCGAGAAGGCGGGCAATGTCGAGCACGTCCTGGTCGTGCGCCGCACGGGCCAGGAGGTCGCCTTCACCGAGGGCCGCGACGTGTGGTGGCACGAGCTCGTGGAGCGGCAGAGCGCCGAGCACGCCCCGCAGGCGTTCAACGCCGAGCACCCGCTGTTCATCCTCTACACCTCGGGCACCACGGGGAAGCCGAAGGGCATCCTGCACACCTCCGGCGGCTACCTCACCCAGACCGCCTACACCCACCACGCCGTCTTCGACCTCAAGCCGGAGACCGACGTCTACTGGTGCACCGCCGACGTCGGCTGGGTCACCGGCCACTCGTACATCGTCTACGGTCCGCTGGCCAACGGCGCGACGCAGGTCATGTACGAGGGCACGCCCGACACCCCGCACCAGGGCCGCTTCTGGGAGATCGTCCAGAAGTACGGCGTGACGATCCTCTACACCGCGCCGACCGCGATCCGCACGTTCATGAAGTGGGGCGACGACATCCCCGCCAAGTTCGACCTGTCCAGCCTGCGCGTGCTGGGCTCGGTGGGCGAGCCGATCAACCCCGAGGCGTGGGTCTGGTACCGCAAGAACATCGGCGGCGACCGCACCCCGGTCGTCGACACCTGGTGGCAGACCGAGACCGGCTCGATGATGATCACCCCGCTGCCGGGCGTGACCGCGACCAAGCCCGGCTCGGCGCAGACGCCGCTGCCCGGCATCTCCGCGACGGTCGTCGACGACGAGGCCAACGAGGTGCCGAACGGCGGGGGCGGTTACCTGGTGCTCACCGAGCCCTGGCCGTCGATGCTGCGCACCATCTGGGGCGACGACCAGCGGTTCCTCGACACCTACTGGTCGCGCTTCGAGGGCAAGTACTTCGCCGGTGACGGCGCCAAGAAGGACGACGACGGCGACATCTGGCTGCTGGGCCGGGTCGACGACGTCATGCTCGTCTCCGGGCACAACATCTCCACCACCGAGGTCGAGTCCGCGCTGGTGTCGCACCCCTCGGTCGCCGAGGCGGCCGTGGTCGGCGCGGCGGACGAGACGACCGGGCAGGCGATCGTCGCGTTCGTGATCCTGCGCGGTACGGCCGCCGAGACCGAGGACCTGGTCGGCGAGCTGCGCACGCACGTCGGCAACACCCTCGGCCCGATCGCCAAGCCCAAGCGGATCCTGCCCGTGGCCGAGCTGCCCAAGACGCGCTCCGGCAAGATCATGCGCCGGCTGCTGCGGGACGTCGCCGAGAACCGCCAGCTGGGTGACGTGACCACGCTGACGGACTCCACGGTCATGGACCTCATCCAGGCCAAGCTGCCGGCGGCGCCCAGCGAGGACTGATCGCACGCGGGCATGGCACAGGCCGCGGAGGGCACCCGGTGAGCGGTACGCCGGGTGCCCTCCGCGCGCTTCCGCCGCAGATCAAGGGATGCGGGCGACCACTCCCTTAGCTAAACTAAGAAGTACAAGTGCTCCATGGTGCGCCGGGAAGTCTGGTCGGCATGTGCTCCGTCCTGCCCACCTCCCGGAGGTTCTCCTCGTGACTGCGCCCCGCCCCACCACCACCCGCAAGGTCCTCAGCCGGCTGTCCCTGCCCGAGCGGACCTACGTGGCGGACGCGCTGCGCACCGAGACCGTGGGCGGCGTGCTGCTCCTCGTCGCCGCCGTCGCCGCGCTGCTCTGGGCGAACATCCCGGGCCTGCACGGCAGCTACGACAGCGTCTCCGACTTCCACTTCGGCCCCGCCGCCCTCGGACTCGATCTCTCGGTCGCGCACTGGGCCGCCGACGGGCTGCTCGCGGTCTTCTTCTTCGTCGCCGGCATCGAACTCAAACGCGAACTCGTCGCGGGCGATCTGCGCGATCCCAAGGCGGCCGCGCTCCCGGTCGTCGCCGCGCTGTGCGGCATGGCCGTACCCGCGCTGGTGTACACGGTCACCAACCTCGGCGGGGGCGGCTCGCTGGCGGGCTGGGCGGTGCCGACCGCCACGGACATCGCCTTCGCCCTCGCCGTGCTGGCGGTCATCGGCACGTCGCTGCCGAGCGCCCTGCGCGCCTTCCTGCTCACTCTGGCCGTGGTCGACGACCTCTTCGCCATCCTGATCATCGCGGTGTTCTTCACCGACAGCCTCGACTTCGCCGCGCTCGGCGGTGCCGTCGCCGGGCTGGCCGTGTTCTGGCTGCTGCTGCGCACTGGAGTGCGCGGCTGGTACGTGTACGTGCCGCTCGCGCTGGTGATCTGGGCGCTGATGTACAACAGCGGCGTCCACGCCACCATCGCCGGTGTCGCCATGGGCCTGATGCTGCGCTGCCACCGCCGCGAGGGCGAGGAGGTCTCCCCCGGCGAGCACATCGAACACCTCGTGCGGCCCCTGTCGGCGGGGCTGGCCGTGCCGCTGTTCGCGTTGTTCAGCGCGGGCGTCTCCGTCTCGGGCGGGGCCCTCGCGGACGTGTTCACCCAGCCGGAGACGCTCGGGGTCGTCCTCGGCCTGGTGGTCGGCAAGACCCTCGGCATCTTCGGCGGGACCTGGCTGACGGCCCGTTTCACCCGGGCCTCGCTCAGCGACGAACTCGCCTGGGCGGACGTGTTCGCCGTGTCGAGCCTCGCCGGCATCGGCTTCACCGTCTCCCTGCTCATCGGCGAACTCGCCTTCGAGGGCGACGAGGCGATGACCGGCGAGGTCAAGGCGGCCGTGCTGATCGGGTCGCTCGTCGCCGCGATACTCGCCACCGTGCTGCTGAAGATACGGAACGCCAAGTACCGCAGCCTGTGCGAGAACGAGGACCGCGACGAGGACGCCGACGGCATCCCGGACGTCTACGAGGAGGACGACCCGGCCTACCACCTGCGGCTCGCCGACATCTACGAGCGCAAGGCCGCCGAGCACCGCCGGATCGCCCAGGAGAAGGCGGCCGCGCGCCACGAGCTTGCCGAAGTGCCGGGCGGGGCAGGCGAGGACCACCACCGTCCGGCATGATCTGACGAGACGGTACAAAAGACGGGACCGTACGCAGTCGGGCCGGACGCAGCGGACGACCGTGTGCGGGTCCGGCAGGAGTAGCGGAAATCGGACCGTACGCGAAAGAGGGAGACCGCGATGAGCGCACCCGACGGCAGCCCGGTCGGCGCCGAACGCAGCATCGGCCAGCTGTTCGCCACGGCGACAGCGGACATGTCGGCGCTGGTGCACGACGAGATCGCGCTGGCGAAGGCGCAGCTCAAGCAGGACGTCAAGCGCGGCGCGACCAGTGGCGGCGCCTTCTCGCTGGCCGGCGCCGTCCTGGTGTTCTCCCTGCCGATGCTGAACTTCGCGCTGGCGTACGGCATCCGGACCTGGTCGGACTGGAACCTCGCCGTCTGCTTCCTGCTGTCCTTCGCCGCGAACGTGCTGGTGGCGGGCGGGCTGGCGCTGATCGGCGTGGTCTTCGCGAAGAAGGCCAAGAAGAGCAAGGGCCCGCAGAAGGTCGCCGCGTCGATGAAGGAGAGCGCGGTCGTCCTGCAGAACGCCAAGCCGCACCCGCGTCCCGAGCTCCCGAAGGACCGGGTCCCCGAGGCCATCGAGGCTGTGGCACGCTCGTCGTCATGACGGACCCCGCCCCGCCCCCGGCTCCCTCGGCCTCGGCCGTCCTCCTGGACGGCCCCTGGAGCCACCGCGACGTCGCCGCCAACGGCGCCCGCTTCCACATCGCCGAGCTGGGCGACGGGCCGCTGGTGCTGCTGCTGCACGGGTTCCCGCAGTTCTGGTGGACCTGGCGGCACCAGCTGGTGGCGCTCGCCGACGCGGGGTTCCGGGCCGTGGCCATGGACCTGCGGGGCGTCGGGGGCAGCGACCGCACACCGCGCGGCTACGACCCCGCCAACCTCGCGCTCGACGTCACCGGCGTCATCCGCTCCCTCGGCGAGTCCGACGCCGCGCTGGTCGGCCACGACCTGGGCGGATACCTCGCCTGGACGGCCGCCGCGATGCGCCCCAAGCTGGTGCGGCGGCTGGCGGTCGCCTCGATGCCCCATCCGCGGCGCTGGCGCGCCGCCATGCTGCGCGACGTCAAGCAGACGCGTGCCGGTTCACACATCTGGGGGTTCCAGCGCCCCTGGATCCCCGAGCGGCAGCTCACCGCCGACGACGGGGCGCTGGTCGGGGAGCTGATCCGCGACTGGTCCGGGCCGCGCCCGCCCGAGGACGAGGCGCTGGAGAACTACCGCCGCGCCCTGTGCATCCCCTCCGCGGCGCACTGCGCGGTCGAGCCGTACCGCTGGATGGTGCGCTCCCTGGCCCGGCCGGACGGCATCCAGTTCAACCGCCGGATGAAGCGGCCCGTGCGGGTGCCGACGCTGCACCTGCACGGCTCGCTCGACCCCGTGATGCGCACGCGCAGCGCGGCCGGCTCCGGGGAGTACGTCGAAGCCCCGTACCGCTGGCGCCTGTTCGACGGCCTCGGTCACTTCCCGCACGAGGAGGACCCGGTCGCGTTCTCGGCGGAACTCATCAACTGGCTGCGGGATCCCGAACCCGACCGGTGACCGCCGGGTGGCGCCCGGTACGCCCGGATCTGAACGCGTGTCCGACGAACGGCCACTTGCCCGGCGCATAGGCCAATTGGCCGCCGCCGAAGCGGTTATGGACCATGCGGCGGGGGCACACGTCCCGGTATGGGCTGGACGCACGACTACAGTGACGCAACCCGCAGTCGCCGCTCGGCGAGCGGTACGAACCCCTACCGGCGCAGCGGCGCACCGCAGATGGTGACCGCCGACCCCCGGGTGGGCATCCCGCGCATCCTCCGCCGGCGGGCCCGGTGGGTCTCCGTACGCCTGCGTCACCCACGTGACTGAGTTGTCACTCGCGTGAGTGACAACCCGGCTGTTCCTCCCCAGGGCGGCTAGGGTCTGTCGTTTGGATTAGCCCGGCTATGAGGCTCGGCTCTGTCAGCCGACTCGAGCGGGGCCTGGTGCGTCCAGATGCAAGGCGGAGGAGGGCGTCAACGCGGAGCGTTGGCAACCGACGACAACGCCGCAGGTGGGCGTGCCCGGCCCCGCGACGCCGGAATGATCCAAACGACAGGCCCTAGAGCGCGCAGCTGTCGCTGTCCACCTGCTGGTCGGCGGTGCGCCCCTTGGTGATGTCCTCGCGGATCTCGTCCACGGTGAGCGCGTACCCCGTCTCGGCGTCGTCGAGGCTCTTGGCGAAGACCACGCCGTAGACCTTGCCGCCGGGGGTGAGCAGCGGGCCGCCGGAGTTGCCCTGACGGACGGTCGCGTACAGGGAGTAGACGTCGCGGCGGACCGTGCCGCGGTGGTAGATGTCCGGGCCGTTGGCCGTGATGCGTCCGCGCACGCGCGCGGCCCGCACGTCGTACGCCCCGTTCTCCGGGAAGCCCGCGACGATGGCGCCGTCGCCGCTGGTCGCGTCCTTGTCGGTGAAGCGCAGCACGGGCGCGTCCAGGTCCGGCACGTCCAGGACGGCGATGTCGCGCCGCCAGTCGTAGAGCACGACCTCGGCGTCGTACTTCCTGCCCTCGCCGCCTATCTGCACGGTCGGCTCGTCGACGCCGCCCACCACGTGCGCGTTGGTCATGACCCGGCGGTCGGCGAAGACGAAGCCGGTGCCCTCCAGGACCTTCCCGCAGTCGGGGGCCGTGCCCATCACCTTGACGATGGAGCGCTGGGCGCGGGTGGCCACCGGGCTGTGGGCCAGCGCCGGGTCGGGCGGCCGGACGTCGGTGATCGGCTCGTTGGAGAACGGGCTGAAGACCTGCGGGAAGCCGTTCTGCGCGAGGACGGAGGAGAAGTCCGCGAACCAGGTGGCCGCCTGGTCGGGCAGCGCCTGCGAGACGCCCAGCAGCACCTTGGAGCTGCGGACCTCCTTGCCGAGCGTGGGCAGGGTGGTGCCCGCGAGGGCCGAGCCGATCAGCCACGCGACCAGGAGCATCGCCACGACGTTGACCAGGGCGCCGCCGGTGGCGTCCAGCGCCCGGGCCGGGGACCAGGTGATGTGCCGGCGCAGCTTGTTGCCGAGGTGGGTGGTCAGGGCCTGTCCGACGGAGGCGCAGACGATGACCACGACGACCGCGACGACGGCGGCGGTCGTGCTCACCTCCGCCTTGTCCGTCATCGCGTCCCAGATGACGGGCAGCACGTAGACCGCGACGAGGCCACCGCCGAGGAAGCCGATCACCGACAGGATGCCGACGACGAACCCCTGGCGGTATCCCACGACCGCGAACCACACGGCGGCGACCAGCAACAAGATGTCCAGCACGTTCACGGAGGCCACCCTGTCATGCGCGCCAGTCGAGCGGGACCTGCTTCTCCCGGTCCCAGGGCCGCTCCCAGCCCGCGAAGTGCATCAGCCGGTCGATGATGCCGGCCGTGAAGCCCCAAACGAGGGCCGATTCGACCATGAATGCCGGACCTCGGTGACCGCTGGGGTGGACGGCCGTGGCCCGGTTCGCCGGATCCGTGAGATCGGCCACGGGGACGGTGAAGACCCGGGCGGTCTCGTTCGGGTCGACCACCCCGACCGGGCTCGGCACCCTCCACCAGCCCAGCACGGGCGTGACGACGAAGCCGCTGACCGGGATGTACAGCCGGGGCAGGACGCCGAACAGCTGGACGCCGGAAGGGTCGAGGCCGGTCTCCTCCTCGGCCTCGCGCAGAGCGGCCCGCAGCGGGCCGTCACCGGCCGGGTCGCCGTCCTCGGGGTCCAGCGCGCCCCCCGGGAAGGAGGGCTGACCGGCGTGCGAGCGCAGGGAGCTGGCCCGCTCCATGAGCAGCAGCTCGGGGCCGCGCTCGCCCTCCCCGAACAGGATGAGCACGGCGGACTGGCGTCCCGCGCCGTCCTCGGGCGGCAGGAAGCGGCTCAACTGCTGCGGCCGGACCGTCTCGACCGCGCGCACCACGGGGTCCAGCCAGCCGGGCAGGTCCTCCTTGCTCACCGTCACCGGCCCGCCCTGCGTCTCACTCGCCCGCGTCATCGCCACCCCCGTCGTCCTGCCGCTTCCAACGCCCGGCGCCCGGCGGATCGTTCCGCGGACGGCCCTGTTCCACCGATCGGGGAGCTCGCGTGGGGGTGGGCAGCGGCGCGTGAGGAGGCCGGGCACGCCCCCAAGCTGCCCCGGCCCGCGGGCCGGCGGTACCGGTGGTACCGGCGGGGGTACGGGCAGCGGTACGGGTGGTGCGGGCGGATCATCCGGCCCCCAGCGGCGGCGCCGGTGTGCCGCCCGCGTCCAGGTAGGACTGCGGGGGCCGCAGCCGCTGGCCCGGGAAGCCGCCCTTTTCGTACTTGAGGAGCTTCTTCGCCTTCTCCGGGTCCGTCTCGCCCTCGCCGTAGGCCGGGCACAGCGGGGCGATCGGGCAGGCGCCGCAGGCCGGCTTGCGGGCGTGGCAGATCCGGCGGCCGTGCCAGATGACGTGGTGCGACAGGTCCGTCCAGTCGCTCTTGGGGAAGAGCGCGCCGACGGCGGCCTCGATCTTGTCCGGGTCGGTCTCGGCGGTCCACCGCCAGCGGCGCACCAGCCGCTGGAAGTGCGTGTCGACGGTGATGCCGGGCCGCCCGAAGGCGTTGCCGAGCACGACGAACGCCGTCTTGCGGCCGACCCCGGGCAGCTTGACCAGGTCCTCCAGCCGGCCGGGCACCTCCCCGCCGAACTCCTCCACCAGGGCCTTCGACAGCCCTATGACCGACTTGGTCTTGGCCCGGAAGAAGCCGGTCGGGCGCAGGATCTCCTCGACCTCCTCGGGGTTGGCGGCGGCCAGGTCCTCGGGTGTGGGGTACCTGGCGAACAGCGCGGGGGTGGTCTGGTTGACGCGCAGGTCCGTGGTCTGCGCCGACAGCACGGTGGCGACGACGAGTTGGAAGGGGTTGTCGAAGTCCAGCTCGGGGTGGGCGTACGGGTAGACCTCGGCCAGCTCGCGGTTGATACGGCGGGCGCGGCGGACCAGGGCCGTGCGCGACTCGTCGCCCGGCGGGTGGACGACCGTTCTGGCGGGAGCGGTGTCCTTGACCCGGGCGGTGGCCTTCTTGGGCGCGACGGCGACCTTCTTGGCGGCCGGCGCCTTCTTCACGGCGGCGGTCTTCCCGGCAGCGGCCGTCTTGGCAGGGGCCTTCGTGGCGGTCTTCTTCGCGGCGGCCTTCCCGGCACCGGCCTTCTTGGCAGGGGCCTTCTTGGCTGCCGAGGTCTTCTCCGCCACCGGTGCCTGCTCCTTCTTCGCGGCACGCGTCGCCCTCTTCACGGGCGCCGCTCCCTTCGCCGCGGACGTCGTCTCCGCCGAGGCCGCCGTCTTCCTCACCGCCGCCTCCTCTGTCGCTTTCGCCGTTTTCCTACCGCCATCGGGGCTCTGTTCGCCCACAGCGGAATCGCGACGTACAACCACCCGCGCAGCCCCCTCGGCCTGTGCTCTCACCGGCGATTTGGACACCCGGCCAGCCTAGGGCGTGGCACTGTCGCCCGCCCCGGCCCCCGAAGATCGGCGCCCAATTGGACCCCTGCCGCGTACCCCGGGACACGTGTACGGCATCCTTGTGACAGATCACACTGTTTGGACCGTCCGGCAAAATGGGCACCACGGTCCCCTGGTACGAGGGGAGCAAGATCCCCTGAGCAGGTCGAAAGGGAGAGAACTCGTGGACGACGTTCTGCGGCGCAATCCGCTCTTCGCGGCGCTCGATGACGAGCAGGCCGCGGAGCTCCGCGCCTCCATGAGTGAGGTGACCCTCGCCCGCGGGGACTCGCTGTTCCACGAGGGCGACCCCGGTGATCGCCTCTACGTGGTCACGGAGGGCAAGGTCAAGCTGCACCGCACGTCGCCCGACGGCCGGGAGAACATGCTGGCCGTGGTCGGCCCCGGCGAGCTGATCGGCGAGCTGTCGCTGTTCGACCCGGGCCCTCGCACGGCGACCGCCACCGCGCTGACCGAGGTGAAGCTGCTCGGCCTCGGCCACCCCGACCTCCAGCCCTGGCTGAACGCCCGCCCCGAGGTGGCCACGGCCCTGCTGCGCGCCGTCGCGCGGCGGCTGCGCAAGACCAACGACGCGATGTCCGACCTGGTCTTCTCGGACGTCCCGGGCCGTGTCGCCCGCGCCCTGCTGGACCTGTCCCGCCGGTTCGGCGTGCAGTCCGAGGAGGGCATCCACGTCGTGCACGACCTCACGCAGGAGGAGCTGGCCCAGCTGGTCGGCGCGTCCCGCGAGACGGTCAACAAGGCGCTGGCGGACTTCGCGCAGCGCGGCTGGCTGCGTCTGGAGGCCCGCGCAGTGATCCTCCTGGACGTCGAACGCCTCGCCAAGCGCTCCCGCTGAGCGCCCACCCACCGGGCCGTACGTCATCGGGCCCCGTCCTGCACGGACGAGGCCCGACGTCGTGTCACGGGGCGGTGCGGGCGTCCCGGGGGAGGCTCTGCCCGGGCTCCTAGCCGGGGCGCTGGATGAGGCCGTGTTCCTCCAGGTACTCCAGCTGGGCGCGGACGGACAGTTCCGCCGCCGGCCACAGGGAGCGGTCCACGTCCGCGTAGACGTGGGCGACCACCGCGGACGGGGTGCGGTGGCCGTCCTCCACGGCCGTCTCCACCTGGGCGAGGCGCGTGGCGCGGTGGGCGAGGTAGTACTCGACGGCGCCCTGGGCGTCCTCCAGGACCGGGCCGTGGCCCGGCAGCACCGTGTGGACGCCGTCGTCGACGGTGAGGGACCTCAGGCGGCGCAGGGAGTCCAGGTAGTCGCCCAGGCGGCCGTCGGGGTGGGCCACGACAGTCGTGCCGCGGCCGAGGACGGTGTCGCCGGTCAGGACCGCCCCGTCGGCGGGGAGGTGGAAGGACAGGGAGTCGGCGGTGTGCCCGGGCGTCGGCACGACCCGCAGTTCGAGACCGCCGGTGGTGATCACGTCTCCGGCGGACAGTCCCTCGTCGCCGAGGCGCAGGGCCGGATCGAGGGCCCGCACGCGGGTGCCGGTCAGTTCGGCGAAGCGGGCCGCGCCCTCCGCGTGGTCCGGGTGGCCGTGCGTCAGCAGCGTGAGGGCGACGCGCTTGCCCGCCTCCCCGGCCGTGGCGACGACCCGGCGCAGGTGCCCGTCGTCCAGCGGTCCCGGATCGACCACGACGGCCAGATCCGAGCCGGGCTCGGACAGGATCCAGGTGTTGGTGCCGTCCAGGGTCATCGCCGACGCGTTGGGCGCCAGGACGTTGACGGCCCGCGCGGTGGCGGGCCCGGACAGGACCCCGCCGCGGGGCTGGCCGGGCAGGGCTGCGGCGTCCGTCATGCGCTGGCTCCACCGGTCGGGGACGTCGGAACGTGCTTGGTGAACTCGTCGTGTCCCGGCCAGGAGAGCACGATCTCCCCGTCCACCAGGCGCGCGGTGGCCAGCACCGGCGTCAGGTCGCGCTCCGGTGCGGCCGCGAGGGCCTCTGCGGCCGTGCCGTACGCCGTCAGCTGGCGCAGGGTCGCGATCGTCGGCGGCATCATCAGCAGCTCGCCCTCGTCGTACCGGGCCGCCGCGTCGCTCGGGGCGATCCACACCGTGCGGTCGGCCTCCGTGGAGGCGTTGCGCGTGCGCTGCCCCTCGGGGAGCGCGGCCACGAAGAACCAGGTGTCGTAGCGCCGGGACTCGAACTCCGGGGTGATCCAGCGGGTCCACGCGCCGAGCAGGTCCGAGCGCAGGACGAGGCCGCGGCGGTCGAGGAACTCCGCGAACGACAGCTCCCGGGCGACCAGGGCGGCGCGGTCGGCCTCCCAGTCGGCGCCGGTGGTGTCGCCGACGACCGCGTCGGGCGCCGGACCGGCGAGCAGCACGCCCGCCTCCTCGTACGTCTCGCGGACGGCCGCGCAGACGATCGCCTGGGCCTCCGCCTCGCCGACGCCGAGCCGCCGGGCCCACCACGCGCGCGTGGGACCCGACCAGCGGACCTGGTGGTCGTCGTCGCGCGGGTCCACACCGCCGCCCGGGTACGCGTACGCGCCCCCGGCGAAGGCCATGGAGGCGCGTCGGCGCAGCATGTGGACGGCGGGGCCGCTGCCCGTGTCCTTGAGGAGCATGACGGTGGCCGCGCGTTTCGGGGTCACCGGAGTGAGGGTCCCCGCCGCGAGGGCGCGGATGCGGTCCGGCCACTCCGCGGGGTACCACTGACCGTTCGCCATGGGCGCGAGGCTATCCCGTGACGGCCGGATGTTCGAGTGGCCCCCGGGTACGGATCGCGCAGCTCGCAGGGGTGCGGGCTGCTACGCGAGCTCCACCTGGATCTCGACCTCGACCGGGGCGTCCAGGGGCAGCACGGCCACGCCGACGGCGCTGCGCGCGTGCACGCCCTTGTCGCCGAGGACCTCGCCGAGCAGCTCGCTCGCGCCGTTGAGCACCGCGGGCTGGCCCGTGAAGTCCGCGGCGGAGGCCACGAACCCGACGACCTTCACCACGCGCGCGATGCGGTCCAGGTCGCCGGCGACGGACTTGACGGCGGCCAGGGCGTTCAGCGCACACGTGCGTGCCAGCTCCTTGGCCTCCTCCGCGGTGACCTCGGCGCCGACCTTGCCGGTGACCGGGAGCCTGCCGTCCACCATGGGCAGCTGGCCCGCGGTGTAGACGTACGGGCCGGACTGCACGGCAGGCTGGTACGCCGCCAGCGGCGGGACCACGTCGGGCAGGGTCAGGCCCAGCTCGGCGAGCTTCGCCTCGACGGCGCCCACTACTGCTTCTCCCGCTTCAGGTAGGCCACGAGCTGCTCGGGGTTGTTCGGCCCGGGCACGACCTGGACGAGCTCCCAGCCGTCCTCGCCCCAGGTGTCCAGGATCTGCTTCGTGGCGTGGACGAGCAGCGGCACGGTTGCGTATTCCCACTTGGTCATGCGGCCGACTTTAGCCCGTGTCCGGACGGGCCAGGGCCGCGGTCCCGGGGCGACCCCGCCACCCGTTGTCCACAGCCTGCCGCGTAGCGCGGGCGCGGACTGGTTAGGCTCGAATACGTGAGCAGGCTCCAGGTCGTCAGCGGCAAGGGCGGTACCGGCAAGACCACGGTGGCCGCTGCCCTAGCGCTGGCCCTCGCCACGGAAGGGAAGCGGACGCTTCTCGTCGAGGTCGAGGGCCGCCAGGGCATCGCGCAGCTCTTCGAAACGGAAGCGCTGCCTTATGAGGAGCGGAAGATCGCCGTCGCTCCCGGGGGCGGGGAGGTGTACGCCCTCGCCATCGACCCCGAACAGGCCCTGCTGGACTACCTCCAGATGTTCTACAAGCTGGGCAGCGCGGGACGGGCCCTGAAGAAGCTCGGCGCGATCGACTTCGCCACCACCATCGCGCCCGGCCTGCGGGACGTCCTGCTGACCGGCAAGGCGTGCGAGGCCGTGCGCCGCAAGGAGCGCAGCGGCCGCTTCACCTACGACTACGTGGTCATGGACGCCCCGCCGACCGGCCGCATCACCCGCTTCCTGAACGTCAACGACGAGGTCGCCGGACTCGCCAAGATCGGCCCGATACACAATCAGGCGCAGGCGGTGATGCGGGTGCTGAAGTCGCCGGAGACGGCGGTGCACCTGGTGACGCTGCTGGAGGAGATGCCCGTCCAGGAGACCGCGGACGGCATCGCCGAGCTGCGTTCGGCCCGGCTGCCGGTGGGGCGGGTCATCGTCAACATGGTCCGCCCGGAGGTGCTGGACGCGGCCGACCTGGAACTCGTGGGGGCCGTGGCGCGTTCCACCGTCGCGCGGTCGCTGTCGTCGGCGGGACTCGGCGGGGCGCGGCGCGGGGGGCACGCCGAGCGGCTGGTGGACCCGCTGCTCGCCCAGGCCGGGGAGTACGCCGAGCGGTACACGCTGGAGCAGGAGCAGCGCGCGGTCCTCGCCGAGCTGGGCCTGCCGCTGCACGAACTGCCGCTGTTCGCCGAGGGCATGGACCTGGCGGGGCTGTACGCCCTGGCGCGCGAGCTGCGCGAGCAGGGCGTGTCATGAGCGGCGGCGCACGGTCGAGGGACGCACGGTCCAGGGGCGCGCGGTCCAGGGGCGCGCGGTCCAGGGCCGCGGTCCAGGGGCACACGGTCGAGGTCGGTCACGAGCGGGAAGCAGGGGATGAAATGAGTCGTCCGGACCCGGCCCACACGCACGACCAGGCCCGTCACCGCCTCGCCCCCGCCCGCCCGCTGGACGTCGATCCGCTGCTCGAGGACCCGCGGACCCGGATCGTGGTCTGCTGCGGCTCGGGCGGGGTCGGCAAGACCACGACCGCGGCGGCGCTGGGGCTGCGCGCGGCGGAGCGGGGCCGCAAGGTCGTCGTCCTGACCATCGACCCGGCCCGCCGGCTGGCCCAGTCCATGGGCATCGACTCCCTGGACAACACCCCGCGCCGGGTGAAGGGCATCGACGACTCCGCGGGCGGCGAGCTGCACGCGATGATGCTGGACATGAAGCGCACCTTCGACGAGATCGTCGAGGCGCACGCGGACCGCGAGCGGGCGGCCGCGATCCTGAACAACCCCTTCTACCAGTCGCTCTCGGCAGGCTTCGCGGGCACGCAGGAGTACATGGCGATGGAGAAGCTCGGGCAGCTGCGCGCCCGGGACGAGTGGGACCTCATCGTCGTCGACACCCCGCCCTCGCGTTCGGCGCTGGACTTCCTGGACGCGCCGAAGCGGCTCGGGTCGTTCCTGGACGGGCGGCTGATCCGGCTGCTGACGGCTCCGGCGAAGCTGGGCGGCCGGGCCGGCATGAAGTTCCTGAACGTCGGAATGTCCATGATGACCGGCACCCTGGGCAAGCTGCTCGGCGGTCAGCTCCTGAAGGACGTCCAGACGTTCGTCTCCGCGATGGACACGACGTTCGGCGGTTTCCGCACCCGCGCGGACGCGACGTACAAGCTGCTTCAGGCGCCCGGTACGGCGTTCCTCGTGGTCGCGGCCCCGGAGCGGGACGCGTTGCGCGAGGCCGCCTACTTCGTGGAGCGGCTGGCCGCGGAGGACATGCCGCTCGCCGGGCTGGTGCTCAACCGGGTCCACGGCAGCGGCGCCGACGGGCTGTCGGCCGAGCGGGCGCTCGCCGCCGCGGAAAATCTTGAAGAGGCTCGCATTGTGGATCAGGGGGGCGGGAAAGCACTACTTCGTAACTCCCCCGACGCACAGGACAGTTCAGACTCTCCCGCGCCCGGAACCCCAGAACGTGACGCCGCCCCGGCTCCCGAGCCCGGCTCCCCCGCCGAGAACACCGAGAACACCGAGAACACCGAGAACACCGAGGGTGGCGACGACAGCGGAACCGTCGAGGACGCCGCGCAGGACGAGCGGGCCGTCGACCGGCTCACCGCAGGCCTGCTGAGGCTGCACGCGGACCGGATGCAGCTGCTCTCCCGCGAGCAGCGCACGCGTGACCGCTTCGCCGCGCTCCACCCCGAGGTGGCCGTGACGGAGGTGGCGGCGCTGCCGGGTGACGTGCACGACCTCGCGGGACTGCGGGAGATCGGCGACCGGCTCGCGGCAGGCGAGCGGGAACTGCCCGACCCGGCCGCGGCGACCGGAACGGAGTCGGACGACCCGCCCGAGGCGACTGCCTGAGGCCGGCACCGCCGGCACTGCGGCACCCCGCCGGCACCGCCGACGCCCGGGTGGACCGAAAAACGGCTGTGAGAGGCCAGTGGCGTCGAAGGGCGCCGGGCCCCGTGCCGCCGGGTGGCGCTGCTCCATGGCCGGCTGGCGTGGCGGAATCGTCCGCGACCGGTGGCGCGGGCCCCGTGAAGGGCCCTCGACCTCCGGCGGCTCCCGGCGGGAGCCGCTCAGCTCACCGCCGCGTAGTTCTCGTAGACCTCGTCGTCGTCGAGGGGGAGGACACCGCACCCCCGCTCGTACTCCGTACGCGCCGTCTCCAGCAGCCGGCGCCAGGAGGTCACGGTAGGTCGCCTGCGCAGCAGTGCGCGGCGCTCCCGCTCCGTCATGCCTCCCCACACGCCGAATTCCACGCGGTTGTCCAGCGCGTCGGCCAGGCACTCCGTGCGCACCGGGCATCCGGTGCACACCGCCTTGGCCCTGTTCTGCGCTGCTCCCTGAACGAACAGTTCATCCGGATCGGTAGTGCGGCAGGCCGCCTGCGCACTCCAGTCGGTTACCCAGCCCATACCGGCGCCGTCCTCTCCCGAATCGAGGCTCCCCCACGGCGGCAGCGGCATATTCACCGCCGCCAGTTGAGGACGTTACGGAAGGTGGGCACAGCGCAACACCCCCTTCGGGCCCAATCTTGAATGGCCCGAACGGACTATGGGTAAGCGGCAGATCACCCGGGGGAGTGAGCTGGCGACATACGCAACTTTCCCGTCAAAACGGGACAGTTCAGTTGCGTCACAAGGGACGCCGTATGACACACAAGGCGGATTCGGACACGCCCCCACCAGAAAGTCGGGAACATCCGGAACGATTCGGGGTCGCCGGACGTATTGATACGTGACTTCGCTGCTGTGACAGTTGAGAGCAGCTTAGGCCAAGGCATATACGCCTGTCCGGCGAATGAGAACGTAGGCTGCCCTCATGCCAAACAAGCGCTCGGGCGGTGGTCTGTCTCCCACGCAGCAGGCCGCCAAGTTCCTCGGTGTCAGTGTCCTGGCGGGGGCGGTGCTGGCCGGTCTCGCGCTGCCCGCGGTGGGCGCGCTGGGGCTGGCGGCGAAGGGATCCGTCGAGAGCTTCGACGAGCTCCCGGCCAACATGAAGACCCCGCCGCTGAGCCAGCGCACCACCATCCTCGACGCCGAGGGCGGCCCGATCGCCACGGTCTACTCGCGCGACCGCACGGTGGTCCCCCTCAAGGACGTGTCGCCGTCCATGCAGAAGGCGATCGTCGCGATCGAGGACTCGCGCTTCTACCAGCACGGCGCAGTCGACCTCAAGGGCGTCCTGCGCGCCCTCAACAAGAACGCGCAGGCCGGCGGCGTCTCCGAGGGCGCCTCCACGCTGACGCAGCAGTACGTGAAGAACGTCTTCATCGAGGAGGCCGGCAACGACCCGACCAAGGTCGCCGAAGCCACCCAGCAGACCATCGGCCGCAAGATCCGCGAGCTCAAGTACGCGATCCAGGTCGAGGAGGAGCTGGGCAAGAAGAAGATCCTCGAGAACTACCTGAACATCACGTTCTTCGGCCAGCAGGCCTACGGCATCGAGGCCGCGTCCCGGCGCTACTTCTCCAAGCCCGCCAAGGACCTGAAGCTGAAGGAGTCGGCCCTGCTGGCCGGCATCGTCCAGTCGCCCAGCCGGTACGACCCGGTCAACGACGAGGCGGAGGCCACCAAGCGGCGCAACATCGTGCTGCGGCGCATGGCCGAGGTGGGCGACATCTCCGGCGCGCAGGCCGCCAAGGCCATGGAGGCACCGCTCGGGCTGAAGGTCAGCAAGCCCAAGAACGGCTGCATCACGGCCGTGAAGGGCGGCGGCTTCTTCTGCGACTACGTGCGCGAGGTCTTCCTGACCGACCCGGTCTTCGGCAAGACGAGGAAGCAGCGCGCGAAGGTCTGGAACCAGGGCGGCCTCACCATCCGCACCACCCTGGACCCGCAGGCCCAGGACGCGGCGCAGAACTCCATCCGGGACCACGTCTACAAGAGCGACGAGGTGGCCACGGCCGCCACGGTGGTCCAGCCGGGCACCGGCAAGATCCTCGCCATGGGCCAGTCGCGTCCGTACGGCTTCAAGAAGAACGAGACGCAGATCAACCTCTCCGTCGACCAGGCGATGGGCGGCGGCATGGGCTACCAGCCCGGTTCGACGTTCAAGCCGATCGTGGCGGCGGCTGCGCTCGAGGACGGGATGCCGGCGAACAAGGTGTACTCCTCGCCGTACCAGATGCCGTACCCGAGCCCCGTCTCGGCCTGCGACGGCAAGCAGTGGATGAACGACACCGGCAACCCGGCCCGGCTCGAGAACGAGAACGAGTCGGAGGTCGGCCCGTACGACATGCGCGAGGCGACCGCCAAGTCGGTCAACACCTACTACGTGCAGATGATCAGCGACATCGGCATCTGCCCGGTGACGACGATGGCGAAGAAGATGGGCGTCCAGCGCGCCGACGGCGACAAGATGCCGCAGGTGCCGTCCATCGCCCTCGGCACCCAGGAGATGTCCCCGCTGACCATGGCGAACGGCTACGCGACCTTCGCCTCGCGCGGCATGCACTGCACGCCGATCGCCATCGAGGCGGTCAGCCGGCGGATCGGTGACAAGACGAAGTCCCTCCCGGTGCCGAAGTCGACGTGCTCGCGCGCGATGTCCGAGAAGACCGCCGACACGATCAACGCGCTGCTCAAGGGCGTGGTCGAGGACGGCACCGGCTCCAAGGCGGGCCTCGGCGGCCGTCCCAGCGCGGGCAAGACCGGTACGACGGACGAGCGGTACGCGGCCTGGTTCGTGGGCTACACGCCGAACATGGCCGGCGCGGTGTGGGTCGGCGACCCGGCGCACAAGCGCAAGATGACCGGCATCACCATCGGCGGCCGGTCCTACGGCAAGGTCTTCGGTGGCGAGGTGCCCGGTCCGATCTGGCGCGACATGATGTCCGGCGCGCTGGCGGGCAAGCCGGTCGAGAACTTCAACGACGTCCACATCCCCGGCGGCGTCGACCGTGACCGGGACCGGGACCGCGGGGACGACGGCGGTGGCCGTGACGACGGCGGGAACGGTGACGGCAACGGCGGGAACGACGGCCTCATCGGCGGTCTGTTCGGGGGCAACAACAACGGCGGAGGCGGCGGCGACAACCCCTTCCCGACGCCTTCGTTCTCCCTCCCGGAGGGCCTCTTCCGCGGCCAGGGCAACGGTGGAGGCAACGGCAACGGAGGCGGCTTCCGCTGACGCGGGCGGCTTTCGCCGGGCGCTGACATGAGCGCGGCCCCCTCTCCACCCGGTGGTGGAAAGGGGGCCGCGTCGCGTACGGCGTCGGCGTCGACGTGGGCGTCTGGCGTCGGCGTCTGGCGTTGACGTCTGGCGTCTGGCGTCTGGCGTCGGCTCAGCCGGCGAGGAGCTTCTTCACCACGGCGGCGACGCGGCCGCCCTCGGCCTGACCGGCCACCTTCGGGTTCACGATCTTCATGACCGCGCCCATGGCCCGCGGCCCCTCCGCACCGGCCGCCTTGGCCTCCTCGACGGCCTGCGCCACGATCCGCTGGAGCTCGTCGTCGGACAGCTGCTGCGGCAGGTAACCGGCGAGGACCTCGCCCTCCGCCTTCTCCCGCTCGGCCTGCTCGGGACGACCGCCCTGCGCGAAGGCCTCGGCGGCCTCGCGCCGCTTCTTCGCCTCGCGGGTGATCACCTTCTGGACCTCGTCGTCGGAGAGCTCGCGCTTCTCCTTGCCCGCGACCTCCTCCTTGGTGATCGCGGCGAGCGTCAGCCGGAGCGTCGAGGAGCGGAGCTCGTCGCGCTCCTTGATCGCGGCGTTGAGGTCATCCTGCAGCTTCGACTTGAGCGTGGTCATGCGGTGATTGTCGCAGGTGCGCGACGAAGGGCGCCCTCGATTTAGCGGCCGTACCGGGGCCCCGCCCGGCGACGGCACCGCAAGGGCCCGTACCGGCAGGCCATTTCACCCACCGCCGTACCCGGCCCGCCTCCGCGGTCTGACACGATGGGCGTATGCGCGCGCGATACGGAGTCCCCCTGGGAATCGCGGCGGCTGGCGCCGCCGGTCTGTTGTACGCCGCGGGCTTCGAGGCCCGCTCCTTCCGCCTCCGCCGGGTCACCGTCCCGGTCCTGCCCCCGGGGATGCGCCCCCTGCGTGTGCTCCAGGTCTCCGACATCCACATGGTCGGCGGGCAGCGCAAGAAGCAGCGCTGGCTGCGCTCCCTGGCCGGTCTGCGCCCGGACTTCGTGATCAACACGGGTGACAACCTGTCCGACCCCGAGGGCGTCCCCGAGGTCCTGGACGCGCTCGGCCCGCTGATGGAGTTCCCCGGCGCGTACGTCTTCGGCTCCAACGACTACTACGGCCCCAAGCTGCGCAACCCGGCCCTCTACCTGAAGGAGAAGGCCCAGGGCCGCCACGGCCTGAACGGCAACGCGCCCGCCGTGGGTGTGGTGCACAACCCGTGGGAGGACCTGCGGGACGGTTTCGACGCGGCGGGCTGGCTCAACCTCACCAACACCCGCGGCGAGCTCAAGCTCGAGGGCGCGACGGTGGAGCTGACGGGTCTGGACGACCCGCACATCAAGCGGGACCGCTACGCGCGCGTGGCCGGCGGCCCGTCCGACTCGGCCGACTTCTCGATGGGCGTGGTGCACGCCCCGTACCTGCGCAGCCTGGACGCCTTCACGGCCGACGCGTACCCGCTGATCCTCGCCGGCCACACCCACGGCGGGCAGCTGTGCATCCCCTTCTACGGCGCCCTGGTCACCAACTGCGACCTGGACACGGACCGGGTGAAGGGCCTGTCCACGCACACGGCCGACGGGCACACGTCGTACCTGCACGTCTCGGCCGGCTGCGGGACGAACCGCTACACCCCCGTACGGTTCGCGTGCCCGCCGGAGGCGACGCTGCTGACGCTGGTCGGACGGGACCAGGGCAGGCGGTAGCGGGCCGGAGCAGGCGGTAGCGGGCCGGAGCAGGCGGTAGCGGGCCGGAGCGCGGCCCCGGACCGGGGATCACCCACTCAGCTCCGCCCACATAGCCCCTTATGTCCGGTTCTGTCACCGTGAGGGCATGACAGCCCCGATACCCAGGGACATACCGGACCTCCCCGCGATTCCGGGCAAGCCCGCGCTGAAGCCGACGCCCGTGCCCGCCACGGCCGTCGTCACCCCGGTCCGCCGCCCCGCGGCCGCGGCGTTCCGCCTCCTGGTCGCCGCCGCGGCGGCCGGGGCCGTGACGCTGGAGCTGCTCCTCGGCGACGCATCCCGTGCTCTCGGGCTCTTCGTCGTCCAGAGCAACATCCTGCTGGCCCTGGTCATGATCCTGTCGGCCCGGCGCGCCTGGACGGCGAGCCGCCCGCTGCCGGGCGGTCTCCTGGGCGCGACGCTGCTCTACGTGGTGATCGCTGCGGCGGTGCACCACCTGCTCCTGGCGAACGACGCGAGCCCCTTCGCCCTCACCGGCGAGGCGGCGGCCGAGCCGAGCGGCCGGCGGGCGGTCTCCCAGGCCGTGCTGCACACCGTGACCCCCGTCCTGGCGGTACTGGACTGGCTCCTGCTCACGGCCCCGGGCCGCCTGCACCTGCGCCAGGCCAGCACGTGGCTGCTGTACCCCCTGGCGTACCTGGCCTTCTGCCTGGTCCGGGGAGAGCTGCTCCTGCCGGGCAGCACCGACCAGTACCTCTACCCCTTCCTGGACGTCGCCCAGGACGGCTACAAGAAGGTCTTCGGCAACGCCCTGCTCCTGGGCCTGTCCTTCTACGCGCTGGCAGTCCTGCTGGTGGGGCTGGACCACGCCCGCCCGAACCCCATGCGCCACCGCGGCAAAACCGGATTTCGTCTCTAGCCACCGGTGGGCTAAAGTAAACGACGTCGCCGCGACAGCAGCGACATCGGGGTGTAGCGCAGCTTGGCAGCGCGCTTCGTTCGGGACGAAGAGGTCGTGGGTTCAAATCCCGCCACCCCGACAGTGAAGTACCAGGTCAGGGGCCTGATCCGCGCAGCGGGTCTGGCCCCTGAGTGGTTACTGGCCGTTTTTGCCTCAGCGGGCTACGTCGGTTCGCGCTGCATGCCCGGCGTCTGGCACGGAGCCTGTTGATCCCGCCAGTCGATCCGCCGCTGGCGAGAGGGCACTCAGCAGCGTCACGAGAGTCTCGTTCAGGGACGCGTTCTCCGCGACCCGCTGCTGCGCTACCTGGTGCATCGGCCGAGCCACGCGGTGAAACTCTCGCCGCACGTCGGCCGCGGGCCAGGCCACGTCGAGCCGCGAGAATGCTCGCTTCGTGATCTCACGCGCCTGCCTGCCCTGGGCGGCCCTGGAAAGTTCCCGACTCCGGAGCCGGAGCTCATGCAGGAGCCACCAGCTGTTCTCGGGGTCGCCGGGATGTATCGCCAGTACGCCGCGTCCGGCGACGACAGGCCGCAGGGTCACGGCAGCGCGCATTCCGTCCGGTCGAGTGGCGATCAGGATGGTCCCCGGTTCGCAGATGTCGCCCGGCACAGCAAGACCTTGGCGTTCTGTGCCATCGAGGTACGGCAGGCGCGTGTTCAGGATGTCTGACGGCGCCACCCAGTTGCAGGTGACGCCGTCCTCAGGAGCAGGAGACGGCGCCGCCCTGCCGGTCGACGCACGCGTAACCCGGCCGAACTCGCACGTCGGCCATGACGTGCGGTACCGATTCAATGTGGCGTAGTGAGCGTCTGCCAAGGCGACCGCATCGGCCGCGATGGACAGATTGAGTCTCGTCTTGTCCTCGATCAGAGTGACCAGTTCATGGAGCTTCTCGATCCGTTCCAGTGGTGGAACGGCCACCGGCATTTTCCTCAGTGCGTCGATGCTGAGGGTCGGCTCGACGTGAGCGGAGACGTGCTGCTGGATCCATGCCTGGGCCCGACGAGTCCTGAGCCAGATGCGCAACCACCGTGTGATGTGCCGTTCCTTCGACCTGACGATGCCGACACTGCGGGTAGCCACCCAGCCCTCGTGCTCCTCGGTGACCAGGGCCGCGTCGCCGACCCGGCGCACGAGCACGACGACCAGGTCGTCGCGCCGCATGGTCGCCCGCGTGTTCCGCTGCATGACACCGCCTTCGCAGCCGGGCTGATCCGTGGTGATGCGGCCATCGCGGACGTCTCCGGCCCGTACCACTCCCTGATGGCCGGGCAGCCCTCGGTCGTTGATCCCGTACGTCACGAAGAGGTCTTCGGCGAGGTCCTCCAGCCTTGCGGTCGTCCATGCCTCCGGCCGTTCGGACTGACCGATGTGGTGCGTGGCGAGATCGTCCCTCACAGTTCGTCCAAGAGGCGCCGCAGGTCCCGTTCCAGTGCGTGCGACTTCTCGAACTTGCCGTAGAGATCCCATTTGAGTTCCTCCACACGCTCGCGCGCTGCCGTGTGTTCGTCGGCTGGTTCCAAGGCATGGACCACAGGCAGGAGGACGTGCCCAGCGTCCGCAACTTCCGCTGTGGAGAGCGAGGTGCACCAGCCGGGATCGTTCTCGTACCTGGCCGGCGCCTCACCTTGCATGGTGGGGGCGCCCCTCCAAGCGGACAGGGTGTGCAGAACGCGGCCGACCCCGTCAGCGGCAAGACGGCGCTGCCGGGAGCCGGACATAGTCTCGTACGCGGTGCGGGCGTTGACGAACAGGATCTGCTTGCGACGGTCCGCGGCCCCCCAGCCCTGGTGAGGGCTCTTGTCCCGGTTCAGCAGCCACAGGCAGCAGGAGATACGTACGTGAGGGAAGAGGCCGGGTGGGAGTGCGACGACGCACTCGACGAGGTCTTCTCGGACCAGGCGCTCACGGATGCGCTGCTCTGAGGGGCGCAGTCCGGTGGCCGCCCCGTCGGCCATCAGGACGGAGGCCCTTCCCTGCGGGGCAAGTGCGTGGGCGATGTGCAGGATCCACGCGTGGTTCGCGTTGTCCCGCGGGGGGACCGTGCCCGTCCAGCGTGGATCGTCGCCACGTGGAGGGGCGGCGGACCAGTCCGACAGATTGAACGGCGGATTGGCCATCACGATGTCGTACGAGTCACTCGTCGGCTGGGCGAGACTGTCCGTGGGGGAACCCACATCGGCCCGGATGCCACGCGCGGCGAGGTTCAACCGCGCGATCTGCAACGTGTCAGCGCGAAGGTCCCGGCCCGTCAGCAGCAGGTTCGGCTGCAGGCCGGTCCGTTCCCGCACGTAGCGCTCCGCGTCGGCCAGGAGCCCCGCCGATCCACACACCGGGTCGAGCACACGGTGTCCGTTCTGCGGCGCGACAGCTTCCACCATGAGACGCACGATGTCACTCGGGGTGAAGTAGTGGCCTCCCGTGGCCTGCGCGGCGGACAGTTCCTCCAGGCACTGTTCCAGTAGCTCCACCACTCGGTCGGCCTGGTCGATCTCTGTGATCAGAGTCCGCAGATGGTCATCGACCGTCGAGGGAAGAGGGGGTACGAAGTTCTGGTCCGTATCGCCGTTCTCCGTGCGAAGCACGGGCGCCAGCCATGTGCTCACACAACGCCATACGTGAGGCCCGAGCGGCGAGGGTTTCGCGGCCTGGTCGACGAGCCAGCGCCATGACGGCAGTTCGCCACTGACTCGCCCCTCACCGTGGCCCTCCCCCGCTCGGGGGAAGCCGTCCTGCGCCTTGTTCCTCACGTAGATCAGGCCGAGGACGATCCGGCAGGCATTCTGCGTGTTCATTCGAACGGCCAGGCTCTTCACCAGCCGCCGGACCCGGAACGACATCCCGCTCCCCCCGACCGGCGGAACTCCGAGCGCCGGCGTCGCGCTGCGCACAGGCTGCTGATCCACAGTCACACCAACCCCAGCGTCGAGAGGAAGAGGAGCGCGAGCGTGAAGGTGGCAGCGAAGGAAGCGGCACCTGCTTGGAGCGCCCCCGTCATAGGCGCGCCGCCTGCCTTCTTCACGATCCCTCCCACCAAGGCGACGATCACGGCCAGGAGAAATGCCACGCTCGCGAGTAGCAGCTTCCGTTCCATCCCAACTCCCCATTCTTTCCCGGGCCTGCACCACGGACGCTGCCCGTGGTGGTCCTGCGCACCGGCTCCATCGTCACGTTCCACCAGAACCGTAAGAGCCCGGAGGGAAGTAGGCCCTAGAGCACGCCGTTTGGGATTTCTCTAGGCGCGCACGCAGGTTAGCCCCTGAGGACATGGAGCACCAAGTTTGGGTTTCCAGCGCAGTGTTGGCCTCGACGGCGCGGTGATGCGGCTCCCGAGCCGTCCGCTCGGGGCTCAGTCCGGAAGGTGCAGGGCGATTAGCGAGTCCGGTCCTTCCCACCCGTCCGCGGTCCTCCAGACGGTTCCCACTCCGAAGACTCCTCGGAGCGCGCCCGCTGCCCAGCCCTCCGCCGGCGGCTCGGAGAGGACCAGGAACCGGTGATCGATGGCACGGGACTCGAGGTGCTCGACCTCCATGAGACGGGCCGCGCCTGCGCGCAGGTCGGCGTAGGTCGAACGGTCCGCGCCGAGCACTTCGTAGAGGAAGAGGCCCTTCGGACCGTCCACGATCACGTCGGCCGCCGGTGAGTCCGAAGGACGCAAGCCGGCCCTCAGGAGGGCGGCCTTCAGCTCGTAGCGCACGGCTTCGTGGGTGTTGCACTCTCTGTCGGCCTCCGCCCCGAGCGCCAGTTCGCGTGAGAGGGCCTCATCAAGGGTCGGCTGCGCGGTGGGCTCGTGTGCGGAGATGTCCGTAGGAGCGGCAAGGTCCATCGAAGGGATGTCTTTCTGCTCGTGTGTCGTCTGGCGTCCCGGCGGCGACACCGGGCCCGTCCGGGGCTTTCGGTCACGCTCGGCTGCGTCCAGTTGTGTGAGCCCGCAGCCATGCGGTGGCGTGGGTACGGGGTCAGGTGTGGTGTCCGTTTCGGGGGGTGGCTCGCCGTCGAACCGCCGGGACAGCTCCTCTCGGGCCTGAGCCAGGGGACCAGCCCAGTGGTCGAATGCCGGGTCGGCCGCCAGGGCCGTGTGCACGTCGGGAGTTCCCGAGGTGACCGCCTGACGTGTGCGCTGGGCGAGGTCCGCCAGGGCGCTGAGACGGTCGCGGTCCGCGGAGCCCAGCAGACGCCATACGCTGAGCCAGTCGACCCGGTCGCGGCGCAGGCACCGGTTGGCCATGCCCTTCAGCTCCGAGAGGCGGTCCGTGGTCCCGGGCGGGACCGTGCCGCCGCCCTCGACGATGTCCTGGAGTGCGCCGAGGGCTCCCAGGTACCGCGGTGCCATCCGGGCACTGATGGGCTTGCGGCCGAAGTCACCGGCCGCGACGAGGCTCACCGGCCCCTCGTTCCGCGTCACCCAGGTGTCCAGCCGGACGCCCGCCTTGGGTGCGGGCTCCCCGTGCCGGGTCACGAGCAGCAGGGTGCGCGCGGTCGCCGGAGCAAGAGCCTTGACCTTCCAGTGGGCCCCCGGCCCCGGGCCGGCCACGCGCACCTTGACCGGCGTACCGATCGGCAGCTCCTTGGCAGCCTGAGGTGCGGCGCCGTCCGGCGTACCGGCGGCCCCCGTCGCGGAGGCCGGGCCGGATTCCGCGGGCGGGGAAGCCGGGGACGCTGAGGTGTCGTCGTCTTCGTCTGCGGTGCCCAGTTCCCGGGGCAGCGGGGTCGTGTGCAGGACGGTCAGCGTCTGAGTGCTCCGCGTCAGTGCGACGTACAGTTGCCGCAGTCCGGCCGGGCCGCGGTCGGCAATGGTCGAAGGCTCCAGGACGAGGACGTGGTCGAACTCCATGCCCTTGGCCTGTGCGGCGGGCAGGACGGAGACCGTGCGCAGCTTCTCCTCGGTCATGCCGTCCACGCGGTCCACGCGTCGGCGGACCTCGTCGAGCCAGTCGGAGTCGTCGGGTACGACGACCGCGATCGACCGCAAGGACCGCCCGTCGTCGGTGCCGACGAGCCGGGCCGTACAGGCCGTGGTCTCCTCCAGGAGGCCCCAGGGGGTCGTCGGAACGAGTCGGACCGCGTCCTCACCGGCCATCCGCACGGCGGTCGGATAGGGCAGGGAGGGCGCCACGGCACGGGCCAGGGGAGCCACGAACTCCATGATCTCCGCGGGCACCCGGTAGCTGGTGTTCAGCTCCGCCACCCGCCAGTCCCCGTGGTCCGAGAGGAGTCCGCCCAGCCGCTCCCAACTGGTGTACGTGTGCGGGCCGGTGGCCTGCGCCAGGTCGCCGAGCACCGTCATGGAGCCGGTCGGGCAGCGCCTGCGCAGTGACCTGGCCTGCATCGGGGTCAGGTCCTGGGCCTCGTCGACCACGATGTGCCGGTAGCGCTGCGGGGTCTCCCCGGCGATCAGGAAGCGCAGTTCCTCGAGGCAGACGAGGTCGTCCTGGGTCCAGGGTTCGTCGTCCGCATTGTCCGCCCTCGGTCGCCGGAGGGCGGCCTGCTCCGCTTCGTCGAGGTCGGTCGCGGCACACTCGCTCAGCCGGGTGCGGGAGTCGAGCAGGCTGCGCAGTGCCTCCTCGGGGCTCAACGAGGGCCATGTCCGCTCGACGACGGCCGTGACCTGCCGGTTGCGCTCCAGGTCGCGGCGTACGGTCCGGTCCCGGCTGCGGCGCGGGGCGATCCGTACGAGCTCGCTCAGGAGCCGGTCGACCAGCAGGGTGCGGAAGCGGTCCCTGCGCGCCCGGTACGCTCCGGCACCCTCGCGGGCGTCCTGGAGGAGGCCGAGCACCTCAGAGCGTGGGAGCCGGAGGGCCAGGCTGCCCACGGTGACGACGAAGGCCGCCTCGTCCTGGGCATGCGAGGGAGCGGATACGAGGGAGTCCAGGGCTTCCGGCCGGCACTCGCTCTCCACTCGGCGCCGCAGGACGGCCGCCATCCGTTCGTCGGACTTCACCAGCCGCGCGGCGACGGTGTCGGTGCCGCGGATCTCTCCTTCCCACAGCCGGGCCGACTGGACCGCGTTGACGTTGCTGGTGCCGAGGGTGGGCAGGACTCGGCCCACGTAGTCGAGGAAGTTCTGGTGCGGTCCGACGACCAGGATGTCCTGGGCGCGGAAGTGGTCGTTGTTGACAAGCCAGGTCACGCGGTGGAGGCCGACCGCGGACTTACCCGTTCCGGGTCCGCCCTGGATGACGAGGATGTCCGCGGGTGAGCCGGTGACCAGGGCCATCTGGTCGCGTCGGATCGTCTCGACGATGTCCCGCATCCGGCCGCTGCGTGACCTGCGCAGCTCCTGGAGCAGGAAGTCGTCGACCGGTTGGGGCTTCCTGCGCTGCCTGCGGGCGACGTCACGTGGCGACGGAGCGGGCCAGGGCGGTACGGACTGCTCCTCGCCGGTCCGGTCGTCGTCTGCCACGTCCGGTGCTGTGGGGCTGTGCGGGGCGGCTTCCGGTGCGGCGGTGCCGACGGCGGTCGTTTCCGGTACGGGCGTCTCACGCTCGGGCGCCGGCGCCTCGGCCCGTGACTCACCGGTCTGCGGTGCTCGGGCTCGCGTGATCTCGTCGCGGTAGTCCTCGACCGTGCGCTCGACGCAGCGCAGCTGCCGCCGCAGCAGCACCTCGCCGGGTGTTTCCGGCAGTGCGTTGTGCCAGCGTACGGCGAGCGGGGTCGTCCAGTTGACGACCACCTGGTCCCGGTTCTCGGGGTCGAACACCGGGCGACGTCCGACGTAGAACGTCTCCGGCTCCTCGTCCCCCGGGTCCTGAACGTCGACCCGGCTGATGACCAGGGCCTCTCCCCCGAGTCCGCCGTAACTCTCCGCCGACGCCTCCGCGCCTTTGCGGGCCGCGATGCTGTCCTTGCCGCTCGCACAGGCCGTCGCCGCCGTCTGTCCGGTCAGTTCCGCGAGCCGTGCCTCGTAGCAGTCGTAGGCGCGGTCGACGGCCTTCTGTTCCACGGCGATGGCCGCGGCTCGTGATGTCGTACTCACGTGTGTTCCCCTCCCGCAGCGCTGTGCGCGCTGTCGCGGGCCAAGGCCCGCCTCCCCTGGTACAGAAGTAGCAGAGAACGGTGCTCGGACCGCCTCAAACGGACAACAAGGTGACCACCGCGACCACTTCGGTGCGCCAGGCGCGTACCTGGTCCTCGGTCGGTCCGATCTCGTACTGGTGGTAGTGGCAGCCCAGGCAGAGCCGGCACCACACGGCCTTGGCGCGGCGGGCCGTCTCCGGCTCGGCGCAGCTGCGCAGCCAGAGGAACGCGGCCCGCTTGGTGCCCGAGCGGATGGCGCGCGGAGCGTTGCGGGCGGCGAGGTGGTCGGCGACCGCGCTCTCCAGCGCGGCCCGCAGGGCGAAGGCGGCACCGCGGTGCCTGCTCACCGCCGTGGCGGCGAGCACGGTGAGCGGAGCGGCTTCGACCCTGGCGCCGGGGGCCGGGAAGGTCCCGGCCCCGGCTCCGAGGAGCAGGTCGGCGGCGTCGATCAGCTGACGGGTGGTCGTGTTCACTGGGTGGTCTCCTCCGGCTTGCGCACGGTCTGGGCGACGGCTTCGACGTCCCTCACGAAGCGGAGGGGGTCGGGCATCGTGGTACCGGACGGGTGCGCGCCCTCCTGGCACTGGCGGACGAGGCCCACCGCCTCGGATCCGCACCGCCTGCGCAGCTCGCCGTAGACGTCCGCCGCCCCCTTCGACGCGTCGCCGAAGAGCCCCAGGGCAGCGATGTCCAGGAGCGTCACGGCGGCCGCGACGGTCTTCTCGGCCTCGGGCTCGGTCAGTCCGGCGCGGTGCAGCCGCAGCCAGGCGGCCTCGGAGAAGGCCCGCTCCAGGACGGTGCGGCACAGGCTGGGCAGTACGTGGGTCATGACGGCCGGCGGAAGGTCCGGCGTGCGGGCGAGGGCGCGCGCGTCGGCGAGCGCCTGGCCGATCGGATCGGTCACTCGCCGCACGGTCACCGCCGACCGCGCCTCCCGTTCCACCTCCAGGACCGTCACCGGGAACTCCTGGTGGGTGAAGGCCCGCTGGAGCCGCGTGTCATGGGTGAAGACCACGACCTGACGGGTCTCTCCGAGGTCGTGGAGGACCTTCGCGAGGCCGTGCACCTTCGCGGGGTCCATGGACTGTACGGGATCGTCGATGACGACGAACCCGAACGGGCTGTCGGGCGCGGCGGCGCGCGGCAGGAAGAGCGAGAGCGCGAGGGAGTGCAGTTCGCCCTGGCTCATGACGCCGAGGGCCGCCGCCTCCGTACCGTCCACCGACACGTCCATCGCGAGCTTGCGTACGGCGGCCTTCTCGCTGCCGGTCAGCCGGACGGAACGCAGGTCGACGCTGCTCTGCTGGCGCAGTTCCTCCCAGATCCGCTGCGAGTGGTCCTCGAAGGGCCGCAGCCGTTCCGCGCGCAGCTCGGCACCTGCCTCCTTGAGCCACTTGCGAGCCGCCCTGACCTGGCGCAGCCGGGGCTTGCCGGCGTGGGCGGTGCGGGCCCGGTCGAGCCAGGCGGCGAGGCGGGTGACACAGCGCCGCCACTCCTCGTCGAGCTTCTCCAGCTCGCGGGCGGCCTCCTCCCGCAGGACGGCGCAGGCGTCGGCGAGGACGAGGGCGGCGGTTTCGGCGCGGGCGGCGAGCCGTTCGGCGTCGTCGATCGCACGGCAGGCCGCCCATTCCTCCCACGGGTCGACCAGCGGGGCGGGCAGCCAGGCGGGGGCCCGCCTGACGAGGTAGCGGACGGCGTCCACCGCGTCGCGCAGCTCGCTGCGGGCCTGCTGCGCGGTGGCCGCCTCCCGCCGCAGGACCGTCACCTGTTCTGCGGCCCGCTCGGCCCATGCGTCGTCGAGGGGCCGGTCGGACCCGCACACCGGGCAGGTGTCCTCGTCAGTGTGCCGACGGCTGTGCTCCAGGGCCTGGGCCAGCAGTTCGGCGCGCTGATGAGCGTCCTCGGCGCCCGAGGCGCGCACGTCGTCGAGTACGGCGACGGCCTCACGCAGCCGGTCCACGGCCGCCCCGACGGCGCCGAGGTCGGGACCTGCCAGCTCGACGGTCGCGCGCAGCTCACGGAGGCGGTCGTCGTCCGTGTCGGGCAGTCCGCTCACGAGGGCGTCCAGCGCGTTGAAGTCGGGAGCGCCGGTGCGGTCGACGGCCGCGAGCGCCCGCCTGGCCCGATCGTCGTCCAGCGCGGAGAGCGCCTCGACGAGGGCGGGCAGTTCCGTCTCGGCCGTCTTCACCGCCGAGTTCAGCGCCTTCTCCTCGGCCTGGAGCCGCGCGTCGGCGGCCGTCAGCTCGCCGAGTCCCAGGATGGAGGCGACCGAGTCGTACAGCTCGCTGGGCTTGCCGCTGATCACCTTGTCGAGGTCGGAGTACGACAGGAAGGGGCGGTGGTCGTTCAGCGCCCCCTGCCAGCCGGCGTCCTCGAAGGGACGCCGGCCGTGGCCCGGCCGCCTGAACTCGACATCGGGCGCCGTGACATCGTCGCCCTGCCAGGTACAGGTGAGCGTCGACAGCCGGGGGTCGCCGGCGATGGCGAGGCGGACCTCGACCTTCGGGTCGGCTCCGTCGTGCAGGTTGCGCCAGTGTCGGCGCCACACCTCGCCGCGCTGCTTGTCGAGACGGGCGGTACGTCCGGTGAACGCCGTCTCGACGCCCTCGGCGAAGCTGGACTTCCCCGAGCCGTTACGCCCCACCACGAGGGTGACACCGGGCTTCGCGCCCAGCGGCAGACGCGCCTTCCGGCCGATACCGCGAAAGCCGCTGATGCTGATGGATTCCAGGAAGACCCGGTGGTCCGGGTGCGGGCCGACGGCCGAGTCGGCGCCGGTCCCCGCGCTGTCCAGCGCGTCGCGGATCAGCTCCCGGGCCGCCTCGGAGAGGGTGGACGCTTCGAGACGCTCGGCCAGCCGGGAGAGCGTCGGGGAGCCTCCGGTGCCGGGGCCAGTGCCCTGGGTGCCGGGGACTCGCCCGGCCTGCTCGCCCTGCTCCGGGGGCTGGTTGTGCTCGAGGGGTTCCGTCATGGTGCTCTCCGCCCTTCCGTGGTCCGTTCCGACGGCTCTGCTGAGCCCGGGTTGACGGGACAGACGTTAGGGATGGAGGGGAGTTGCAGACCATGAGTATTGCGGTAACCAGGGTTATCAAAGTTCTTTATTCGATGGGTAGTTGGCCGCTCAGGCTCAGCTCCGCCCACACCGTCTTGCCCACCGGGCGGCGAGGCGCCGATCCCCAGCGCACGGCCAGCGCGTCCACCAGGAGCAACCCCCGGCCGGACTCACCCTCGGGAGACGACGACGGCACAGCCGTGGGCAGCCGCTTCGCGGAGGCGGCGTCAGCGACCTCGACACGCAGCAGACCCGTAGCCCGGTCGAGGGCGAGCCGGAGGCCGAACTCCCGGCCGGGCACCCGACCGTGCTGTACGGCGTTCGCCGCGAGTTCGCCGACGACGAGGGCGACCGCGCAGGACACGTCCGACGCCGGCGGGTAGCCCCGTTCCTCCAGCCACCGGACGGCGTGCCGCCGGGCGAGCTGCGCAGCTCGCGGAGAGGAGGGGAAATGAGCGATAAGCGGCTGGAGTTCACGCTCGCCACCGCCGAGCACCACAGCTTCCGCAGGCGGTGCGGCGCTGCGTCGCGGCTTGTCTTCCCGGGGTGGCGGTTTCTGTCAGCACGGCCGTTCGTCCCTCTTCGACGGATCGTCCTACGCTCGACAGGTGGTACAGCCTTACTTTTGAGGCGGTAAGGGACGGAAGTGATGCCTTGGCCAACGGAATTGACCCCAGTGCGTCGATGGCGGCGCTGTTCGGTGCGCGGGTGCGCAGGCTCCGGACGGCGGCAGGGCTGACGCAGGCCGAGCTGGGCGACCGGACGCATGTGGTGAGCACGCGGATCACGCAGATCGAGCGGGCGTCCGGAGCGAAGCCGACGCTGGAGCTGGCGCGTGCGCTGGACGCAGCGCTCGGCGCGGAAGACCTGCTGGTGGAGCTGTGGCCGTACGTGTACCGGGAGGCGTTTCCGGACTGGTCGCGGAAGTTCATGGAATTCGCGGAGCGGGCGGTTGTCATCCGGCAGTACGCGGCTCATGTGGTGCCGGGTCTGTTGCAGACCGAGGACTATGCGCGGGCGGTGCTCAGCCTGGACGCCCTGTTGGACAGCGAAGAGCAGTTGGAAGTGCGGGTCACAGCCCGTATGGGGCGGCAAGAGCGACTGAGTTCACCCGACCGGCCAGAGCTGTGGGTGATCCTGGATGAAGCAGTACTGAAACGTCCGATCGGTGGCAATGCCGTGATGCGAAAGCAGTTGGCGCGTCTGCTCGACGCTGCGGCGGAGCGACACATCACCGTGCAGGTGCTGCCATTCGACCAAGGCGGACACGAGGCAATGGGCGGCTCGCTGACGCTCCTGACCCTGCCGGACGGCGCAGAGGTGGCCTACACCGAGGGCGCGGACTATGGCCAACTCATCGAGGAACCGGCCCATGTCAGTCGCTACAAGGTGATTTACGATCGGCTGCGGGCGGCAGCCCTGCCCCCGATCATGTCACTCGACATGATCCGGTCCGCGATGGAGGGCACCTACCGTGGCTCGAGAGTCCCGTCTCGATCTGAACGACGCCGCCTGGCGCAAGAGCAGCTACAGCAATCAGGCGGGGGGCGACTGCGTGGAGGTGTCCGACGAGTTCCGGGCCGTCGTCCCCGTCCGTGACAGTAAGGTCCCGGCCGGTCCGGCACTGTGCTTTGAAGCCGCCTCCTGGGCAGCCTTCATAGGCGAGTTGAAGGAGGAGCGCGACCGTCCCTGAGACGGCCGGTTCCCGGCCGCCGTCCGCCTTCCGGGCTCACCAGGCCCCTGCCCGCCAGGGTCCGGTCGGCCGCTGACCTCCTAAAAGAACCGGGGAAAGAACTACCCGCCCACCCACCCTCCCCGCGCCGGAGGGCGTGCGTCACCCGTGCGAGTGACCGGCTTGCAGGGGCGGGACACGGGCGGTTACGTTCGCCGCGACAACCGCAAACAGATACGGCCCCCGGCCGGGACTGGCATCCCGATCGAGGGCCTGACCGATCAGGAAGTGCAGACCTTCCCGATGGCTGACCCGCAGTCTAACGCGCGCCTGCGCGCCGACGCCGGAGCTCCGACCTCCGGCGTGATCCACGTACGCACCCGGCTGACGGCCGACTTCACCGTGATCTCCAATGCCCTCGCCCAGCGACGCGGCAGCGCGGTCACGGTCGGCGTCGCGGCGTACATCTCCTCCCTGCCCGACGGCTCCCCCGTAAGCATCGCCGCCCTGTGCGAGCACTTCAGCGAGGGCGAGATCCTCATCTCGCGGGCGCTCAGGGAACTCGAAGCGGCCGGATACCTGGAGCGCTGCCGCGAACGGACGCCCACCGGGCAGGTGCGTACCCGGACGTACTTCTACGACGTACCTGGCGGCCACCCGGCCCCCAACGGGCCAGCGAAGCCGCCCCGCCCCCGGAAGCGGCCCTCCCCTACGGACCCCGCTGTCGCGCCCCGCCCGGAGGCGGCGCCCGTTCCCGGTCCCGAGGAGACCGAGAACCCGGCGCCCGCACTGGCCGACGCCGACCCAAAGGCTGTCGCCGTACTGACCACCCTGCGCCGGGTCGACCCCCGCCTCGTCCTGTCCGCGCAGGAGGCCGCCCGCCTGGCGCCGGCCGTCGCCGAGTGGCTGGCGGCCGGTGTCGGACCGCGGGAGATCACCGAGCTGCTGACCGCACGGCTTCCCGACCGCTTCCGGGCCCGACCGGCCAGCGTCCTCGCCTTCCGCCTACGGGAGACTCCGCTGCCCGTGCCGCCCACGGCACCGCTGCCCCAGCCGGGCGAGCGCCCGGCCGTGTTGCCGTTCCAGACCTGCGACGGCTGCGAGCGCGCCTTCCGCGCCCCGGAGCCCGGACACTGCCGGAGCTGCCGTGACCACCTTGGCGAGGAACACCTGCGTGCGGCCGGCTGAGCCGATGGGCGGGTGTCCGGTTCGCTCCTGGGTGGCAGGCTTGATGTGCGACGATGCGAAACCGGGTACCGAGCAAGACGGCAGGAGGAGGTGGGGCATGGTCGACAGGTTTTGGGACGGACTTCTGACTCCCGCGGAAACAGCCTCCTACCTGCAGATTCCGCAGTCGACGCTCCACTCGTGGCTGAAGGGCAAGGCTGCCGGGGCGCCCCTGGTCCACCAGGTCGAGCCGCCGCGCAAGGGGCAGCCCTCGGTGCCGTTCATCGCGGTGGCCGAGGCGCACGTCCTCCGTTCCCTGCGTTCCCTGGGGCTCCGGATGAGCGAGATCAAGGAAGCCGCCTCCGCCGTACGGGACGCCTTCGCCACCCCGTACGGCCTCGTGTCGAAGCGGATCGCGACGGACGGCGTGGACATCTTTATCGAGCACGGCCTCGGCGATCTCCGCAGAGCCCGGGACGGTCAGGCGCCCATCCACGAAGTGGTCTCCGACTACCTTCGCTACCTGAACTGGGAGCCCGACGACGATTTCCCCTCCAGTCTGCGGCTCAGGCAGTACCCGGACTCCGTACCCGTCGTGATCGACCCGAGGTTCGGTCACGGGAGGCCCGTCGTGGCCGCCAACCGTGTCGCGGTCAACGCCATCACCGACCTCTGGGAGGCCGGGGAGAGCGTCGAGGACATCGCATACGACTTCGACATGACGCCCGAGCAGGTGGACGCGCTGTGCCGGGCAGTGGTGCGCCTTGCCGCCTGAGTTCTTCCTCGACCGCAATCTCGGACGTCGTGTCGCGGAAGGGCTGAGGGCGTGCGGCTGGACCGTTCACCGCATCGGTGACGTCTTTCCCGACGACGGACAGGATGTCGCCGATGAGGAGTGGATCGCGCACGGTCTCGACCAGTCATGGGTGCCGCTCTCGAAGGACGGCCGGATCAAGAGCCGAGATCTGGAGATCCGACCGGTCCTGGAGCGTGAGGCGGTGCTCTTCTACCTCGACAATCAGCAGCTACGCACTGTCGAGATGGTCGAACGGCTCGACGCTCACCGTGAGGCGATTCATCGCGCGGTTGGCAGGGGCGGTCCCGCCGCCTACGCGGTACGACGCGACCGCATCGACCGCACCTGGCCGCCCTGACCGAGTCGGCGGACGGCACGGACCCGGACCCGCCCGCCGGGTTCCCGTCTACTTCGCGGCGGGCGCCCACAAGGCTGCCACGATCTCCATCTGCTTGAGGACGAGGTCGACCGCCTCGCGCTCCTCCTCCGGCGGGTAGTCGAACATCGCCAGTACGCGGCGGATGCGGGTGCGGAGCTTGGCGCGGACGGGTTCCCGGGAGAGCCAGTCGACGGAGAGGTTCTTGCGGATGTCGGCCACGAGGGCACGGGCGATCTTGGCGAGAGTGTCCTGGCCGCCCTCCATCAGCTCGGCCATGTCGCGGTGGGCGACGGCGTCGTAGAAGGCCAGTTCGGCGTGGTTGAGCGGGGGGTCGAACTGCTCGCCGCGGCGGGCCTCCGCCGACACCTCCCGCGCCAGGGCGGCGAGTTCGGCGATGACCTGGGCGCTGGTGAGCTGCTGGAGCATGTAACGCCTCATCAGGTCGTCCAGGCGCTCGGCGAAGCTCTCGTTGCGGACGACGTTGTGCTTGGTCACCTCGCGCATCTTCTGCTGGATCATGCGGCGCAGCGCCTCGGTGACCAGGTGCGGGGTCTCGGAGTTCTCCAGCTTGCGCAGCTGCGCCTCGTTGAGGCGGGTGATGTCCAGCCGGCCAATTCCGGCCTCCGCGTACAGGTCGGTGATCTCGTCGGCGTCGACGACCGAGGCCGCCAGGGCCTGGAGGTAGCGCTGGACCTCGGCGCTGAGCGGCTCCCCGGTCGCCTCGCGCCGGGCCGCGTCGATCTTGATCATCCAGGCCCGGACCTCGCTGAAGAAGGCGATGTCGCGACGCCAGTCGTCCAGGTCCGCGCAGCGCTCCGCGATCTCGCGGCTCATCGCGCAGAGGCGGTAGAAGCGGTCGAGCCGGGCGGCGCTGTCCTTGAAGCGGACGGAAAGCGGCTTGTCACCGGGCTCGACCTTGTTGCCCGGGGTCTTCGGGTCGAGCAGGAAGTCGGCGGTCAGGCGCAGGGCGCGGATGCGGGTGTCGGGACGGCCGGTGTCGGCCAGCCACTCCCGCCAGCGGCACCCGGCGAGCAAGCCCTTGATGGTCGACAGCTCGTTCTTGACCTCGGTGATGGCCCGCTCGATGTCCGCGCCGAGCGTCTGGTCCTTGCGGTCCTGGTCCGAGTATTCGCGCAGGGCTTTGGCGAGGTTGTCGGTGAGGGGCGCGTAGCCGACGAGGAGGCCGTCCTGCTTGCCGCGGAAACGGCGGTTGACGCGGGCGAGGGCCTGCATCAGGTTGGCGCCCTGCATCGGGCGGTCCATGTACAGGGTGTGGATGGGCGGCGCGTCGTAGCCGGTCAGCAGCATCGAGTGAACGATCAGCAGCTCCAGCTCGTCGTCCGGGTCCTTGGCTCGGGCCTGGACGACCTTCTGCTGGGACGGGCGGAGAGCGTGCGCACGCAGGTGCGGCTCGTCGGAGGGGTCGCTGTGGAAGACGATCTTCATGACACCCTGGTCGGCCTCCTTGCCGACCCAGTCCGGCCGACGCTCGGCCAGCGCGTCGAAGAGCCGCACGCAGATGTCCCGCGTCATGCAGACGACCATCGCCTTGCCGGGTCCGCCGAGGTCCGGCTTGACCAGCTCCCGGCGCGCCTCCCAGTGCTCGATCAGGTCGTCGGCGAGCTTCGCTATCCGGTCGGGGGCGCCGTAGACGGTGTTCATCGCCGTGGCGTACCTGATGACGCGGCGCCGCTCGGCGTCGTCCATACCCTCGGTGAGGGTGTTGGCCTGCTCGTCGATCTTGCTCGGGTCGACGTCCTTGGGCAGGTCGACCTCGATGACGCGCGGCTCGTGGTAGACGCGGACCGTGGCTCCGTCGTCGACGGCGCGCTTCAGGTCGTAGACGTCGATGTACTCGCCGAAGACGGCCCGGGTGTCGGCGTCCGCCTTGGAGATCGGCGTCCCGGTGAAGGCGAGCAGGGTGGCGTACGGGAGGGCGTCGCGCAGGTGGCGGGCGTAGCCGTCGAGGCTGTCGTAGTGCGAGCGGTGCGCCTCGTCGACGAGGACCAGGATGTTGCGGCGCTCGGAAAGGAGGGGGTGGGACTTGCCGGCGGCCTTCTCCTCCTTGCTCAGGCCGAACTTCTGGAGAGTGGTGAAGAGGATGCCGCCGACAGTGCGCTCCTTCAGTGCGGCGCGCAGCTCCTCACGGGTGTCGAACTGATGGGCCTTCTGCTGGAGGAGGGGCTCGCTGTCCCGGAAGGTGTCGAAGAGCTGGTCGTCGAGGTCGGTGCGGTCGGTGACGACGACGATGGTGGGGTTGTTCAGGGCGGGGTGGCGGGAGACCAGCGCGGCCGTCTCCACCATCTCCTCCGACTTTCCCGCACCCTGCGTGTGCCAGACGACGCCTGCCTGTCCGGTGCCGCGGGACGCCTCGACGACCGCGTCCACCGCCTTGTTGACCGCGAAGTACTGGTGCGGCTTCGCGATGCGCTTGCCGGAGAGGGGCTCGCCCGGCTTGGGCGGGGGGAAGTTGACGAAGTTGCGGGTGAGGGAGAGGAACCGGTCCTGGGTGAACAGGCCGTGGAGGGCGAGGGTGAGGGCGTTCAGGCCGTCGTAGCCGGGGGCGTTGGGGTCGACGGGCTTGCCCTCGTGGTCGACGTTCCAGGGCGCAAAGTGCTCGTACGGCGTGAAGATCGTGCCGTACTTGGCGGTTATGCCGTCCGAGACGAGGCAGAGGACGTTGTAGCGGAACGCGATCGGGAACTCCGAGACGTACGTCTGGAGCTGGGCGTGCGCCGACTTGACGGTCGCGTTTTCGTCGGAGGCACTCTTCAGCTCGACGACGGCGAGGGGGAGGCCGTTGACGTACAGGACGATGTCGAAGCGGCGGTGACTGCCGTCGGCTTCCCGGACGGTCACCTGGTTGACGGCGAGGTAGCTGTTCGCGTCGAGGTCCGTGAAGTCGACGAGGCGGACGGTCGGGGACTGCTCGGCGCCGAACTCGTCGGTGTACGTCAGGCGGATGCCGGTGGTCAGGTTCTTGTGCGCCTGCCGGTTCTCCGGGTACGCCTCGCGGGAAGCGGGATCGGTGGCGATGCGCATCGCCTCGTGAACGGCGGTGGCGGTCAGCTCCGGATTCAACCGCTCGATGGCCAGCTGCAGTTCGTCGTGCAGGATCAAGTCGTCCCAGTCGCGACGGTGCCCGGTGCCGGGGGCGAGGTCCTTGCCGGCCTTGACCTCCCAGCCGAGCTCGCCGAGTTCATCGAGAGCGAGGTGCTCCCAGGTGGACTCGGTCATTTTGGCGTCTAGGTGGGCGGGGGTGGGGGTAGTGGGGTCGCTGGTGCCTTTGGCGGTCATACCGCGTCCTCCACGATCTTCTCGGCTTCGCGGACTCGGAGCTTGCCGGACATTAGGTGGGGGAGGAGGGTGTCGCGGAGGGCGGCCAGCCTTCGTGACTCACTGCGGGCTTGCATGGCACGACTGACCAGCGCCTGTGCTTGCCTCCGCGCGTGTCCAAGTTCACGCGGGTCAACGACCGCCGAATTCATGACTTCAGCTGGCCGTACTCGCTGATGACTCTTAGAAGTACCTGTCACCTTGGCGGCAAGGCCGCCAAGGAACTCTGGTTGAGACAGGACCGCCCACAGTTCGGCCGTGGTCACGCCACTCTGCGGCTCCAACACAAGGAACTCCGTAGACGCGAGGGCCGGCATTGTTCGATCCGGGGAAACGTTCCACACGCGAGGGATCTCGGGGTTCAATTTTGACAATAGAATCGACGGCTGGCGAACAATAAATTTCGCACTCTTAATGGTCCGAGGGTCCGCGATCTCCGGCACCGCGCCCGAGTCGAATGCGGGCAGGCTGTAATGGGCTACGCTCCCATCGGTCAGAGTTTCCGGCCTGACTTGACCCTTGTGAAGGGCCGCGATCTCCCCCACAGTCGTACGAGCCTCCCATGAATTATCCGAGAAGACAGCCCGACAGAGGTTCTCAGCGGCACGTGCGACGCGCTCGTTGCCCGTGATTTTGTCGTCCAGCGCTCCGAGCACTCCTGCAACGGCCTGCTGCTCCAACAAGGGCGGCACCCTGAGGGTCAGCCTTTTTGCAGACGCAACATTAAAGTGCTGCTGCACAGCTCCTACCGTGTGAGCTCGAATAAACCCACTCGCTGTCTCATTAATGGCGTAGCACAGAAAGCGCGCATTCACCCCAGGGGCCGGTCGGGCAATGACGAGGTCCGAACAGTTCAGCGGTCCAACGCCATCTGGAACAACGGCTGCAACCCCGGGCTCTCCGGTGCGGACGATGACCAAGTCTCCGGCACTAAGTTGAGATTTGACTAGCTCATTATGGAAGCTTTCGTCAATAAACTTGAGTGAATTCAATTCAAGGCGACCGCGCTTCACATTCTGAGACCGTAGGAATGGGATTCCCTTGGGAACGTAGCGCGACGCCATCGACCCGACGTGCCCAACGGTGATTCGCGCACACAAGTCGCCAAGCTCGCGCACGGGCCACTCAGCCATCGATCCTCCCCAACTGCTCCCGCACCACCGCATCCAACCGAGCTGACTCATCCAACTGCTCGAACAACTCCTTGGTCAGCCGAGCGATCCGCTCCCCCACCGGCTCCGCATCCGGATCCTCCTCAACCTCCGCCGCCCCCACATACCGCCCCGGCGTCAGCACATAGTCGTGCTTCTCGATCTCCTCCAGCGTCGCGCTGTAGCAGTAGCCCGGGACGTCCTCGTACGTAAGGCCCTTGTCCTTGGCCGACTTCGTGCCCCGCCACGCGTGGTATGTGTCGGAGATCTTCTCCAGGTCCTCTTCCGTGAGGATCCGCTCTGTGCGGTCGACCATCGTGCCCATCGCGCGGGCGTCGATGAACAGGACCCGGCTGCGTCGGTCTGCCAACGCCTTCGCGCCCTGCGGGGACTTGTCCTTCGTCAGGAACCACAGGCACGCCGGGATCGCCGTCGTACGGAACAGGTTGCCCGGCAGGGCGATCATGCAGGAAACCAGGTCGGCCTCAACCATCGCGGCCCGGATCTCGCCCTCGCCCGACTGCTTGGACGACATCGAGCCGTTGGACAGGACCACGCCCGCGCTTCCCCTGTCCCCCAGCTTGGAGACGATGTGCTGAAGCCAGGCGTAGTTGGCGTTCGACTGGGGCGGGGTGCCATAGCGCCAGCGCCTGTCGTCCGACTTCCTCGCCCAGTCGGACATGTTGAACGGCGGGTTGGCCATGACGAAGTCAGCCTTCAAATCAGGCAACTTGTCGTCCGCGAAGGTGTCCGCCCAGCGGTCGCCGACGCCCTTGGGGTCCATGCCGTGGATGGCGAGGTTCATCTTGGCCAGGCGCCAGGTGCGCTCGTTGGCCTCCTGACCGTAGATCGCCAGGTCGTGCGTGTGGTCCTTGCCCTTCCGCCGCGCGACGAACTTGCCGCTCTGCACGAACATGCCGCCCGAGCCGCACGCCGGGTCGTACACCCGTCCCTCGTACGGCTCCAGCACCTCGACGATCAGGCGGACCACGCTCGCCGGGGTGTAGAACTCGCCAGCCCGCTTGCCCTCGGCACGGGCGAACTTCTCCAGGAAGTACTCATACGTCTCCCCCAGCACGTCCTGGGCCGGACGGTCGCCGTGCCCCGTGAAGCGAGCGTCGCTGATGAGGTCGACGAGTTCCTTCAGGCGGTTCTGGTCGACGTTGTCGCGGTTGAAGATCTTCGGGAGGACCCCGGTGAGGGCCTTGTTGGCCTTCATCACCTCGTCCATGGCCGCGTCGAGAAGCGCGCCGACACCGCCCTCCGCGCTCGCCGCGTTCTCGGAGATGTAGTCCCAGCGGGCCGTGGGCGGTACCCAGAAGACGTTCTTTTCGGTGTACTCGTCCTTCTCCTCCAGGAAGGCCGCCCGCCGGTGCTCGGGGATCTGGGCCAGCTCCGGGTCGGCGGCCAGCTCGTCGCGGCGCTCGGCGAAGGCGTCCGAGACGTACTTCAGGAAGACCAGGCCGAGCACGAACTCCTTGTACTGGGCGGCGTCCATGGAGCCGCGGAGCTTGTCCGCGGCCTTCCACAGGATGTCCTGGATCTCCTTGGTGCTGGAGACACTGAGCAGTTCGCCCTGTCCGGCGACTGCTGCGGCTCGCTTGCGGGGAGGCATCGTTCCTTCTTTCAATCAACCAGTGGACAAGTCACGTACGTCGGCGCGTCGGGCTGGCACGTCGGCCAGCGTGAGCGTGCCGTCCGCCAAGCCGGCGACGGTCAAGCTGCGGGCTTCGGCGAGGGCATCGGCCTGGGCCCGCAGCAGGCGTTCCCGGTGTTCGGTCTCGGCCAGCAGGGCATCGAAGCGCCGCACCTCGTCGGGGGTGAGGTCGGGAAGCTGGTAGTCCTCGATGCGGCGGGCGGGGCGTACCGCGCTGGGGCTGCGACCGGTGCCCCGGGCGGCGCCCAGCAGCGCCGCCAGGACACGCGGGGTCAGTGGGCGGTCGGCGTCGGGGTCGACGCGCAGGACGCGGGCCGGGAAGGCGACCACCGAGAAGCCGTCGTGGTCGACGTACAGGGCGAGGCGGGGGGTGAGGGTGTAGACGACGTCTCCGGGCTCGGTGAGTGCCACCCGGTCGTACTCGGTGGCCAGGACCAGCCGGTCGATGCGGCGGGCCCCGACGGGTCGTCCGCCGGTGATCTCCTCGGGGCCGATGACCGCGTGGTGGCCCTCCACCGTGAGGTGGCGGTCGTCGACGCGGTGGCCGGGGAGCCGGGTCACCGCCCGCCCTGCGATCAGCTTGCCGAGGGTGGTGCGCCGGGGCAGGCGGCCCTCGCGGCGCAGGACGCCCCCCAGGTAGGGGCCGTGCCCGGACTCGTAGGCGCGGGCCTCCGCCGTCGCGCGCTCCAGGCGGGCCTCGGCCTCGGCAATCAGGGCGGGGCGCTCCTTGACCTCGTCGGACCAGATCGTGGCGGCGGGCGGGGCCGGCGGGGTGAGCGGGCCGCCGAAGGCACGGTCGAGGTCGGCGACGGGCACCACGCGGCCGTAGCGCGGGTCGTGGCCGTCGAGTTTCCGGAAGCCTTCCGCACGCCAGAGGAGGACGTCCTCGGCGAGCCGCATGCGCACGTCCGGCGTGAGCTGGTCGGCGCTGATGTCGGCGAGTAAGACCTTGCCCTCCGCTTCGCGAACGGGGCCGCGGGTGAGCGTCCACAGGGCGGGGCGGTACCCGGGGCGGAAGGGCAGGACGCCGCCGGGGAGGGCGATGACGGCCTCGACGAGGTTGGCGCGCAGGAGGGCCGAGCGGAGCCGGGACGCCTCGGTGTCCTTGAGTGCGTCCACGAGCGCGTCGGCGGGGCCCAGGACGAGGGCCGTGCAGCCGGGGCGGAGGAGGTCGGCGACCCGCTCGACCTCCTCCAGGGCGGTCAGGACGGAGCGCGTCTCGCCGGGTCGATAGGGGAGCTGGGTGACGACGAGGTCCGGGTCCGCGAGGTGTTCCTCCAGGTGGGGGCCGGTCTGGACGTCGAGGTCGAGTTCGTCGACACCGGCGAGGAGGAGGCGGCGGCGGGTGATGCGGGCCAGCCGCTCGTCGGGATCGGCTGCGAGGACAGTGACGCGGTCGCGGTCCTCCGTGTCGTCGAGAAGCGCGGCGAGCAGGTCGCCGGCGCGGGCGTGCGGGTCGGCGAGGGTGAGGGCCTCGCCGTGCTCCAGCCGGAAGCGGAGGTCGGTGAGCTGGGTGAGCAGGCGCCGCAGCTCGGGAGCGGCGGCGTCAGCGGCGAGGGAGTCCAGGCCCAGCCGGGAGCGTGCGGCGAGCAGCCACTCGTAGGCGCCGTGCTCGTCGTAGGCGGCCTCGACGAGGTCCTCGGCGAGGCGGACGAGCGGGGCCGCGGTGGCGTCGAGGGAGCTCAGTTCCCGCAGGACGAAATCGTCCTCCGCGTCGATCCGTCCGGCGCGGCTCAGCACGGCGGACCACAGGGTGCCGTCGGCTTCGTCCCCGCCCGGCGAGCCGTTCGTGCCGTCGGTCAGCGGGCGGCCGTCGAGCCGGCGCAGGCACAGCAGGCTTCCCAGCCTCTCGACCAGCTGCCACGGCGTGAACCGGTCCCGCAGCGCGACGATGCCGAAGAGGGCTAGCTCAGACCGGAGTTCCGCCGGAGCGGCGTTGCCCAGGCCGGACCGGATCAGCCAGTCGGCCACCTGTGCACCGTCGAAGAGTGGCCTTCCCGAGTTCTGGGACACGGCAGCGGGGAAGTCCCGGTGGCGGCGCCGCCAGGTGGACACGACCGGTCGCTTCACCCGCGCGAACGCGGCGATCTCGGACATCGACACCAGGAGAGGTTCCGGAGAACGTAGTGTCGCGTCTGGCGTACCAGTGACCATGCTCCCCCGTTTCCTCTCTCGTCGCGTCAGGCGCTCCGACCGCGCCGGGAGGGCCCCTGTACGCGCGGTGGCTCTGCTGTGTCAGCGGTTGCTCGCCCGGTGCCTCAGAACGATACGACGTTCGCACGCTGCGATGCAGCGAGATCAGCGATAAGGGGGGTTATCGAAGAAGGTTAGGCAGCCAGCATCCCTCTCCAGGATCATTTCCCGCCATGCCCCACCAACGGACGAATACGCCGCGTAGCCTCGCGGACATGGAGGTACCCGCACCCGGCGCACTACCCGACGCCGCGCCACCGAACACCGGTGACGACGAGACGCGCAGGCGGCTGGACGCGTACAAGTACCTCGGCGCGCCCGAGCGGCTGGAGCATCTCGCGATCATGCGGGTCTTCTGCGGGACGCTGCTCGCGGACCTGGCCGTCCCGGACGTCATGGCGAAGCTGCGCCAGGCCGGTGGCCCGGCTGCCGGTCTCGACGCAGACACCCTCACGGTCCGGCTGGAGCAGCTGGTGCAGTGGGGGAACCTGCTACGCAGCAGCCACACGGTGAAGGCGTCCAGCATCAGCGAGTACCAGCGTTCCCGCTCGCGCTACCAGCTGTCCAAGGCGGGCGAGCGGGTCCAGCGGGACGCCGACGGGGTGCTGGCCGAGGCCGACGCCGCCCGGGAGGTGAGCGGCGAGCTGCTGGCGCTGGTCGAACGCGGTCTGAAGGAACTGGCCGAGCGCGTGACCGCGCCGGGCGGCATCGAGCCGCAGGACGGGCTGGAGCGGGTCAGCACGCTGTTCGTGCAGTTCACCGAGTTCGCGGACTCCGTACGGGACTTCTACGCCTACCTCGGCCAGGTGCTGGCCCGGTACGACCTGGACAGCACCGAGTACCAGGGGTTCAAGGAACTGCTGCTGGACTACGTCGAGGCGATCACGGAGGACGTGTCCTTCCGCGCGCCCCGGATCTCGGCGGCACTGGACACGCTGTGGCCGCACCTCCCGGCCCTGCTCTCCCAGCTGGACGCGCACGCCCAGGGTCTGACCGGACTGTCGGCGGAAGGCGACGGCCGCCTGGAGACCCGGGTCCAGCGCAGCCGGGGGCGCGAGCAGGCTGACTGGGAGGGGCTGCGCGGCTGGTTCAGGGACGCCGACGGGCAGGGAAGCCAGGTCGACCAACTGCGGGACGCCACCCTGCGCGCGTTGCAGTCGCTGCTCGCCAACGCCAAGCGGATGCTGCGTTCGGCCACCGGGGAGATGTCCCGGCGCAGGGACCTGCTGCGGCTGGCCCGGTGGTTCGACGAGGCGGCGCCGCAGGACGCACACGACATCGCCGTCGCCGCCTTCGGGCTGTACGGTGCCCGCCACTTAGGCGTCCCGCCGGCCACCGACGAGGTGGTACCCGCCTACACGAGCTGGTGGACCGGCCCGGTGGTCGAGGTCCCGGTGGCGCTGCGCGAGAGGGGCAGCCGCGCGCAGCGGGGCCGGGCGTCCTCGGTGGAGGACCACTCCGCCCAGAAGCGACGGCTGCAAGAGGCCGCCCGTGAGCGGGCGGCGGCCAGGACGGCGGCAGCGGACGAACTACGCAGTGCCTCCGGTCGCTTCGCCGACGTACGGCTCACCTCGTCGGCACTGGGGCTGCTCCTCGAACTGCTGGCAACGGCGCTCGGAAACGCGCAGCTCAGGAGGGCGCACGGCGGCACGGAACACCGGGAAGCAGACGGAAACGGGACGCCACAGGGGTTCGGTCTGGAGGCGGCGCAGAGCGAGGACGCCGAACTGGGCATCCGGCTCACCGTGCGACGCACGGCGGGCGCACGCACGGTCCTGCACTCGACCGACGGCGACCTGCTGCTGGACGACCTGGAGCTGGAGATCGGCAGGACCTCCGCCACGGCCGACGGCCCTGCCGAGGTGAGCGTGTCATGACCCTCCCCTCGACCCACGACGTCGCCCTCGCCGCCGAGCGCCGGACCGCCGCCCGGCTGCTGCTCGCCCACCCGCTGGTCACGTCCGACGGACCCCACGCCGACCTCTTCCCGCTGATCCGCAGGCACGCCGACTGGCTGGGCAAGCGGTTCCAGCAGGTGCTCGGCTACCGGCTCCTGGTCGACAGCTCGTACGCCCGGCTGTTCAAGGCCGGTCTGGGCGCCGGTACGGGGCACCGGCTCGCACGGTCCACCGGCACACCCTTCACCCCGCACACGTACGCCTGCCTTGCGCTGGCCCTGTCCGTGCTCGTGACCGCGCCCGAGCAGATGCTGCTGTCGCAGCTGGTCGCCGACGTCAGGGCCGCGGCGGCCGATGCCGGGATCGAACTGGAGGGGACGGAACGGGCGGCCGGGAAACGGACCCTGGTCGCGGCTCTGCGCCAACTGGTCGAGTGGGGTGTCCTCATCGAGACCGAGGGCCATGTGACCGCGCTCGCGCAGGAAGCAGGCGGAGAGGCCCTGATCACGGTGGACCGGGAGCTGGCCCGCGTGGTCGTGGCCGGGCCGCTCGCCCAGTCGCGGGACGGTGCCGACCTGGCCCGGCGGGCAGCGGACCCGGGCTTCGGCGGGCCTCGCACCTACGTGCGGCGCATGCTCGTCGAGACTCCTGTCGTCCTTCTCGACGAACTGACCGACGCCGAACGCGACTGGCTGCGCACCAGGCAGCGCCGGGAAGCCCAGGCGTTCTCCGAACTCCTGGGCCTTGAGACGGAGATCCGCGCCGAGGGGGTGGCGCTGGTAGACCCCGAGGAAGAGCTGACGGACCTGCACCTGCCGGGCACCGGTACCGTCACGCAGGCCGCGCTGCTGCTGGTGGAACGGCTCGTGGAGCGGCTCCGGCCGCAGGAGCCGGGGCATCCGGCCACCGGAGGGTCTCTCGTCATCGGAGTGGCGGTCCCGGACGGTCTGGTGGATGAGCTGCTGGCAGAGCTGGTGGCCGAGTACGGGCAGCGCAGCAACTGGCAGCGCGGCCATCTGGAGGACCCGCCCGCCCTGAGGGTGGCCGTACTGGATCTCCTGGCCCGCATGCGGTTGATGGCCCCCGCCCGTCCGCTGCGCGCCGAGGGGGAAGGACTGCCGGAGGGATACGTCGCCCAGGCTCCGGAAGGACGCCTGGTGACCGATGTCCGCGGGGCACGGCCGACCGGGGGCGGCTGGGTGCTGCTCGCCGCGGCGGCACGCTACGCCACCCACGTCACCGTGCGCCCAGCCCCGACAGCCGGCCGAAGGGCCGCCGCACAACAGGAGTTGCCGCTATGACCACCGAACCGCGCGGCCTCGTCCCGCTGCCGCGCTCCGGCCCCGAGACGACAGCCGGTATCCGGTTCCGGCTGCACCGCGCCGGCATCCAGAACGTCTGGCAATACGACGAGCAGGAGTTCGCCTTCGGCGAGGGGCGGCTGCTGCTGCGCGGCAAGAACGGCGCGGGGAAGTCCAAGGCGCTGGAGATGCTGCTGCCCTACCTGCTGGACGGCGATTCCCGGGCCCTGGACGCCACGGGCACCGGCCGGACCACCCTCGCCTGGCTGATGCTCGACGGGTTCGAGCAGACCAACCGCCTCGGCTACTTGTGGGTGGAGTTCCGGGCCATGGCCGACGGGGGCGCCCACCGCTTTCTGACGCTCGGTGTCGCCATCCGCGCCTCGAAGTCGACGCAGAAGGCGCTGCCGACCTTCTTCGTCACCCCGCTGCGCATCGGTGAGGATCTCCAACTGGTCGAAGCGGGGAATCCCTTGGCGATCGACCGGCTCAAGGAAATCGTCGGCCCCGACAACACCACGGATCGTGCCGTCCTCCATCGCGCGCGCGTGGCCCGGGAGCTGTTCGGCATCACGGACGCGACGCACTACCGCAACCTCACCCAGCTCCTCCACCGGCTCCGGCGCCCGACGGTCGGGGACCGCATCGAGCATGGGGGCCTGGCCTCCCTGCTGAGCGAGACCCTGCCGGGACTCGACGAGGACGTGGTCGAGAAGGTGGCACGCAACCTCCACGACCTCGACGCTGTACGGGACGAACTGGGCCGTCTGGAGCGTACGGACACGGCGCTGCGGACGTTCCTCGTCAGCTACCGCGACTACCTGGCGGGGGTTCTGCACACCTCCGCGCAGCGGGTCGGCCGGGAGCTGGACGTCCTCGCACAGCGACGCCGGACTGCCGGTGACGCCGCACAGCGGACCAGCGACCTGCGGACGCGGGAGGAGGAGTCGGAGGCCCGCGTGGAGACCCTGCAAGAGGAAGAAGAGGCCGCTCGGACCGACCTCGCCGCCCTGCACGCCAGTCACGCCTACCGCAGCCTGCGGGAACTGGCCGAACGTCGCGGCACCGTGGAGGCCCTGCACACCGCGGCTGTGGCCGCCTTCACGACCCTGCGCAACGCACACGACGCGGAGGAGAGCGCGGCGGAGCGACTGGCCGAGGGCATCGAGCACCTCGGCAGCAGACTGGCCGAGCTGGGAACCGAGCACCGGGAGCTGCTGGCCCAGGCGGAGAAGGCCGGGCTCCCCACCGGACATCTCGGCGAGGCGGTAGCCCTGCCGCGCACAGTCCGGTCCCGGGGCAGCGAAGCTGAGCTGATCGCCCCGGGCGGCGAGACGCGGATCGTACGGCACCGGCCGGTGGTCCACGTCGACACCGCCGCTGCACAGGAAGGGCTGCGGACCTGGAAGGGACAGCTGGAGGACGCCGAGACGGTGGTGAAACACCGGACGCTGATGGTCCAGGAGGTGGCCCGCCTCTCCACTAGGGCCGACGAGGCACGGGCCAGGGCGGGACAGGCCGATACCGAGCAGGAACGGCTGGAAGGCGAGGCGGAAGAGGCCGCCGCCCGTCTTGAGGGCAGCCGCGAGAAGGTCGCCTCGGAGAGCGGCGGCTACGCCCGCGCGGTCGCCGAGTGGGTGGCACGCACCCGGGACGCGGCGGGCCCCGGCTGTCCGCCCCTGGACGCCGTCCTCGCCACGGTCGGCTGTGAGAGCTCCGCCGAAGGGCCGTTCGCGGACCGAACCCTGCCGCCCGATGTCGACAGCCGGGCGCGGCAGGCCGCTCACACCGCCCTGGAACCATACGGCGAGGAACTCACCGGGCGCCGTGACGCCCTGGCGCTCGACGTCGGACGACTCAGCGAGGAGATCGAGCGCCTGTCGAAGGAGAAGCAGGGCTGGGAGCGACGTACCGACCCCGAGCCGCCGGTCCCGCACCACCGCGACGCCGAGCGGAGTCCGGGCAGCGGAGCGCCCTTCTACCAGCTGGTGGACTTCGCGGAGAACCTGACATCCGCCGACCGGGCCGGTCTGGAGGCGGCGCTGGAGGCGAGCGGCATCCTCGACGCGTGGGTCAGCGCGGACGGTGCCCTCCTCGATCCCGGCACCCGGGACACCCTGCTCCAGCCCGGTGCCGTGCCACCGGAGGGGCCGACGCTCGCCTCGGCCCTGCGCCCGGCCCCGCAGCACGGCTGTGGCGTCACGTCCGAACAGGTGGAACGCCTGCTGGCCGCCATCGCGCTCACACCGGCCGACGAGGCCACCGGCACCGACGCGGTGCACTACGACGGAAGCTGGCGCGTGGGTGTTCTGCGCGGCCGTCACCACAAGAGCGTCGCCGAGTACGTGGGCGCCGCCGTACGCGCCGAGACCCGGCGGCGCATCCTCGCCGAGCTGGAGGACCGGCTCACGCGGACGGAACAGCGTCTGGCCGCCGCCCGCGACGAGCTCGCCGAGGCCGACTCCAGGCGCAGGGCTCTCACGCTCGCGGAACGGGACTTCCCCCGGGCCCGGCTGCTCGCCGACGCCTGGAGCCGTGCCGAATCAGCCGAACGGACTCTGCGGGACCTGACCGCCAAGGCGACCCGCGCGGCACGACTGGCCGAGGAAGCCCGCGCTCACGCCGTATCGGCACGCGCCGAGGCCGAGGCCACCGCGACCGCCCACGACCTGCCGGCCAACACCGCGGCCCTGGACCGGGTACGGACCGCGCTGGCAGCCCTGCTCACCGGCATCGGCCGACTGCGCAGAGCGGTCGGCGGCACGGCCGAGCGGCTCTCCGGGAGCACGGTCGACGACGAGCGGTACGACCGCGCCCGGCAGGACCGCACGGACGCGGAGGACGACCACCGGGTACGCCTCACCGAACTGCGCGCCGCCCAACAGGACCTGCGCACCCGTGAGGAGGCCATCGGGTCGTCCGAAGAGGAGATCCTCGCCCGCGAGCAGGAAGCCAGGCGGCGCGTCGCGGACGCCGGCCGCGCCCTTCCGGCGGCGCAACGGGCCCGCGACGAACTCCGCGAGCTGCGCGTACGCGCGGAAGAGGACGAGAAACGCCTGCGCGAGGACCTGGCCGGCCAGGAGACGGCGGTCATCACCACCGGCGGAGCGCTGCGCGCCGCCCTGGACCGTCCGGAGGTGACGCGCGGCGCGGGACTGGACCGGTCCGCGCTGGCCGAGCTCGTGGCGGACGATCCCGGCTCGGACGTCCGCAGCCGCCTGCGAGCACTCCGGTCACTGGCAGACGCCGTGACACGCGCCCTGCCCCACCCGAGGGACGTGGTGTCGGACAGCACCCTGCTCAACCGGCACACGGAGCTGCACGACCAGCTGGCCGGCGGGTTCGACGCCCAACTCGAAGAACGCGACGGAATCAAGGTGTGCCGTCTCCTCGACGACCATGGGTCCCACGATGTCGCGGCCGTGGGAGAGCGGATCGCGAACCAGGCAGCAGAGGCACGAGGGCGGCTCACCGAGCGCGAACGCGACGTGTTCCAACGGTTCCTGACCGGTGAACTCGGCGACCACCTCTCGGCCCAGGTCATCACCGCGGCCAACCTGGTCGCGGCCCTCAATGCCACCCTGCGGACCGTACGGACGTCACACGGTCTCGGCGTGGAGCTGCTGTGGAAGCTGGACGACGATGTGGACGCGGACGTGAGGGCAGCCGTCGAACTGCTGCGCAGCCCGTCGAGCCTGAGGACGCGCGAGCAGACCGAGCAGCTTCGCGAGGTACTGCAACGCCGGATCGAGGACGCCCGACGTGCCGACCCTTCGGCCGGTTACGCCGCCCATCTGCGGACCGCACTGGACTACCGCAGCTGGTTCCGTTTCCACACCTTCGTGGTGGCGGACGCGGCTCCCGGTCGCAGGCGCAGACTGACCGGCCGTACCGGGCTCAGCCAGGGCGAGCAGCGGGTGCTCTCCTACCTGGTGCTCTTCGCCGCGGCTGCCGCCCACTTCACCAGCCTCGCCGAGTCGGCGCCGCACGCGCCGCGGCTGATCCTCCTGGACGACGCCTTCGCCAAGGTCGACGAACCCACCCACGGGCGGCTGGGACGCATCCTCGTCGATCTCGATCTCGACTTCGTCCTCACGAGCGAGCGGCTCATGGGCAACTGGCCCGAGGTGCCGTCCCTGCACATCTACGAGTGTCTGCGTGACCCCCATGTGCGCGGGGTGGCCACCCTGCACTACACCTGGAACGGTCGGCACCGGCGTCTGGTGTCCGTATGAGCGAGCTGCCCGCCGCGACACGCGAATGGCTGGCAGGGCCAGGGCTATCCCGGCTTTGGGACGCAGCACGCAGACGCCTGGAAGGCAACGGTGTGCAGGCAACCGGTTCCCTCCGGCTGGCCGCGGTGAATGCTCAGGAGCGGAACGACCTGTCACTCCTGCTGGGCAAACCCTTGACCGGTGCCGCCGTGACGGTGCGGCTCGACGCGCTCGACGCGCGACTGCGCACCTCGGCCGCCGGACTCGGGCTCAAGGAGGTCCTGCATGAACTCGGACCACCGCTCACCGACCGCCGTGCCGCCCGCGCGGACGCGGCAGCACGGCGCAGTCATGTGTGGTCGTCGCTCGCTTCCTCGCTGGACGCCTCACCGCTCGCAGGCCAGGACTGGACTCGGCAGTGGTCCGACGTGCTGCGCCGCACCGGTGTTCCGAGAGGAGTGACACCCGAAGCGGCGGTACGCACGCTCCAGCAGGCCGTCCAGGTCCTCGTCGTACTCCTCGATCCCGAACGCGACGGCACCCGTGGCCGTGGGGAACTCGCGGCCACGGTGACCGGGTCAGCGCACGGCCTGGACGATGGGACCTGGCTCGCACGCCTCGTCCAGCGCGGCGTCGCCCTTGCCCACGGCACCGAGTTTCCCAGCGACGCGGCCGGCAGACGCGCCCTGTGGCGGCTGGTGTCCGTCACACCGGACGAGGTCTCCAGCACGGTGCTGACCTACGGACTGCGGCCTGCCGGAGAAGGATGGCGGGAGCAGTCCCTGCGGGAGCGGGCCGCCCACCACGCCGAAGCCCACCTCACCGCGCGCGACCTGCTCACCCTGCGGCTGCGGCTGCCCGCCGGGACGGTGGTCCACATATGCGAGAACCCGCGGGTCGTGGAAGCCGCAGCCGACGCGGCATGTGTCCGACCGCTGGTGTGCACTTCCGGCAGCGCCGCCACGGTGGTCATGACGCTTCTCGACGCCCTCGCCGCGACCGGTTGCACCTTCGCCTACCACGGTGACTTCGACTGGCCGGGAATCGCTCTGGCCAACAGAGTCATCCGCCGTTACGAGGCCCAGCCGTGGCGCATGAGTGCCGAGGACTACGAGCGCCTGGCTGCTCGCAGTCAGGCCGAGGGAATCCCTCAGCTACCGCTCGACGGCGAGCCTGTCCGCGCGACCTGGGACCCGAATCTGGCCCCGGCAATGACCGCCCTCGGCGTCGCGCTCCATGAGGAGGCCACACTCGACCTTCTCGTGAAGGACCTGTCGCGTAGCTGCAGTGAGCCCATGACACGCGGCAGACGGCTTGGCGATCCAGAGCTGTGGGAGCCATCTAGGAGCCGACCCGATCTTTGAGCCCCTGCGGGACCACCCGAGACCACGACACTCCGACGCCCTGATCAGGGCAAACGCCATCAGCGTTGGCAAGATCAGCACCCGAGTCTCATTCGGGACGAAGAGGTCGTGGGTTCAAATCCCGCCACCCCGACAGGTGAAACATCAGGTGAGGCACTCAGGAACGTTCCTGGGTGCCTCACCTGTTTCGCGTGTGAGGCCCACCCGAATTCAGTCGCACAGGGTGGCCACGACCAGGCTGTCGAAGGCCAGGTGGCCGGACTGGTGGGCCGTGACGCGGAGCACGGCGTCCTCCGTGGCGTCCTGGGGCGGGAGTCTCGTCGCCGTGACGTGGCACGGGACGCTGAGGGACAGGGGTGCGTGGAAGGCGCAGCGCAGTTCCGTGGGCAGGACGCGGTAGGGGGCGCAGGCCGCCTGGACGGCCTGGCGGGTGGCCTCCAGCAGGACCATGCCGGGGACGTCGTGCGCGGGGTGGTCGAAGAGCACCGGGTGGCCGGGATCGATCCGCAGGTCCCAGGACAGGCCGCGGCGGGCGGCCGCGGAGCCGGGGACGCCGAGGACGACGTCGCGTTCGTCGAGGCGGCCCACGATCGCCGGCGGGACGGGGGGCGGCAGGGGCGGGTACCCGGCGCCCTCCGCTGCGGCGGGCTCGCGCGGGGCGTCGACGCGCAGGGTGAGGCGTCCCGCCCCGGCGAAGTCGCCGCCGCGCAGCAGGTCGGCCTCCAGGGTGAGGGCGGTGAGGGTGCCGTCGCGGCCCCGGACCTCCGAGGCACCGGCCTCCATGCGCACCTCCGCGGGCCGAGAACCCAGCAGCATGGCGGCCGGGACGATCTCGATCTCCAGGTCGGCGATGGCGAAGTGGTGGTCCGCCGGGACCCCGTAGTACGTCTGGCCGACCAGCACGGACGCCTGGCGCAGCGACTCCACCGCGAGCAGCGGGTCGTACCAGACACCGGCGACGGGCGCGTAGAAGTGGTGGCCGCGCGGCCACTGCGCGCCCAGGCGGAAGGTGTCGGAACCGAGCCGGCGCCAGTCCGTGATCAGTACCTCGGCGACCGCCGTGCGGTCGACGAGATGGCGTGGTGCGGTCCGCACGAAGCGGAGCTCGGCCTCGCCCCTGGCATCCGGCGGCAGGGGCAGGGTGGGTGTGGGGTCGGTGAGGGACACGCGGGTTGCCTTTCTCGTGGGCGTCGGCACGGGCGCGTACCGGACCCGGCCGGGCGCTCGGCCGGTCCGGTCCTGCCGGGGCGGACCGGGTGCGGGTACCGGCCCGTGCCCGGCCGGGTCCGGTCCGGCCCCTGTCCGGCAGAAGTCGGTCGTGTTTCGGCAGGACCGGCCGGGTTCGGCCGGGCCGGCTCACGACGAGCTCGGCAGGCCCGGCGGGCCGAGCAGGGCGGGTGGCCGAGCAGGGCGGGTGGCCGAGCAGGGCAGGCAGGCGAGCCAGACCGAGCGGACCGATGAGCCGAGCCGAGCGAACCGAGCAGCCGAGCGGCCGAGGAACCGAGCTGAGCCGGACGGGCCGAGCGGACGAGCAGGACGGGCCAGCCGACTCAGCCCGGACGGGCCGAGCGGACGAGCAGGACGGGCCAGCCGACCCAGGCCGAACAGGTCGAGCGGGTGAGCAGACCGAGCAGGAAAGGTGAGCCGACCCGAGCCGGACAAGCCGAGCGGACGAGCAGGCGGGTGGGTCGATCCAGGCCGAGTGGGGCGAGCCCGGCCCGGAGAACCCGTTCGGGGTGGGCCGAGGGTCCGGAGGGCTTCGGCCCGGGGCGGTCGACGGTGCCGGGGGCGGTGGCTCCTGGGCGACGCGCTGCGGCCGGTGACGCCGCTGCCGTGCGTCAGGCCGCTGCCAGCGCCGTGAAGCGGCCAGCGTGGAAGACCAGGGGTCCGGCCTGCTCCGTGAGGTCGCCCTCAAGGGCCTCGGCGATCACCAGCTCGTGGTCGCCCGCCCGGTGCAGCGTGCTGATGCGGCAGTCGAGCCAGCCCAGGCCGTCGGCCGGGATGGGGTGCCCGGCCCGGGTCGACGACCAGCGGCCGGTGGCGAACCGGTCCGCGCCCTTGGTGCTGAACAGCCGGCACAGGTCCGCGTGACCGTCCCCGAGGATCGTCACGGCGAACGTGCCGTGCTCGCGGATGGCCGGCCAGGTCGAGGAGGTGTCCGCGGCGCACAGGGCGACCAGCGGCGGTGTCAGGGAGACGGAGGTGAAGGAGTTGACCGCCATGCCCTTCGGGCCCTCGGCGGTATCTGCGGTGACCAGGACCACTCCGGTGGTGAACCGGCCGAGTATGTCGCGGAACGAGCGTTGCTCCAGCATGAGTTCTCTCCGATGGCGTGCGTGCAGGCGTGGCGTGGCACGGGGGTGGGCCGGGGCCGTCGGGCGCCCCCGCCCGTCGGCCGGGCCCCGTGCGGCGGTGCGGTGCCGCGGCGGGGTCCCGGTCGGCGGTGGTTCCGCGGGCTACTTGCGGCGGCCGGCGATCGCGAAGTCGACCGCCTCCTGCGGCCGGGCCGCCGAGCCGGTGATGCGCGGGGCGACGTAGCGGGCCAGCAGTTCCATGCTGCGGTTGGTCCTCTCCCACGACGTCCAGTCGGCGACGTAGACGAGCAGCGTGCCGAAGCCGCCGGTGATCTCGTGCAGCCGCTCGATGCCGGCGACCACGTCGTCGACGGAGCCGACGAGCGCGCCGCCTGCCTCGACCCGGGCCTCCAGCGCCCGCTCCCGGGGCACGTCCGGGCTGAGCACCTCGCGGCCGGCGGCCTTGCCGAAGTACTCGAACAGCCAGCGGTCGTAGCCCTCGCGCACGTCCGCGTAGGCCTCCTCGCGGGTCTCGGCGACGTGCACCGGCAGGGCGATGCGCCACTTGTCGCGGTCCAGCGTCTGCCCGTGCTCGGCCGCCGCCTCCTCGGCGTACTTCCACTGGTGGGCCAGATTGATGTGCGCGGGGGCGCCCGGCGTCAGCAGGGCGAAGGGCAGGGCGAACGAGGTCATGCTCAGCCCGTACTGCCCGATCAGCCGGGGGCTGGACTGCGAGGTGCCGGACGTGGCGACGGCGACCTCGATGCCCTGCGGGCTGAAGCGCGGCAGCTGGAGCTTGGCGTCGCGCAGGTCGAACCAGTCGGTCTGCTGGGTGATGCGCTCCTCGCCGTTGACGAGTTCCAGGACGGTCGGCAGGGCCTCCTCCAGGCGGCGGCGCTGCACCGGCTGCTCCAGGCCGAACATCTTGGCGTCGAAGGGCACGCCCGGCCCGACGCCCAGGATGTACCGGCCGCGGGTGAGGTGGTCGAGGTGGACGGCCCGGCTGGCCACGTGGAAGGGGTGGTGGCCGGAGAGCGGTACGACACCGTGGGCCAGCTTGATCTGGCGGGTGCGCTGCGAGGCGGCGGCTATCAGTGTCTCGGGTGCGCCGACCAGGCCCCAGCCCAGGGTGTGGTGCTCACCGAACCACGCCTCGTCGAAGTTGAGGTCGTCGACGTACTCGACGAGGTCGAGGTTCCGGCGGATCGCCAGGTGCGGGTCCTGGCCGGTCTCGTGGACGGGGGACAGGAAGAGACCGATACGGCTGTGCACAGTGAGCCTCCGGGAAGGATCGTGATGAGGGAAAGGAAGGTCGGGGAGCCGGACGGTGTCCGGTCAGGCGAGCCGGTAGACCGCGTCCTTGAGGGAGCGGACCTTCTCGTAGTCGGCCGTGAGCGCGGCCTCGTCCGGTGCGGTGAGGTACACGCGCATCGAGCTGGTCAGCAGGTCGACGGTGGGGCGGATGCGGGAGCCGGGCGGGAACTTGACCGCCGTGAAGAACACGCTCTCCAGGGAGCGGATCTCCGCCACGGCCGTCTCGTCGACGGCCTCCACCACGCCGTCGAGCGCGGTCGGGGTGTTGTACACGACGGCCGGTTGCAGCCGGGCGTACGTCCGGCCGGCGTGCTGCGCGCGGAACTCGTCGGGCCGGGTGTACGCCTGCGCGGTGAGCGCCGCCTGGTTGTGACCGAGGCACACGTCGTGGAAGGGCGCGTTGATGTTGCCGTTGAGGCGGGTGCCGATCTCGACCAGGACGGGACCCTCGTCGGTGACGATGACCTCGGCGTGGGCCGGTCCCCAGGCGATGCCGAGGGCGGCGAGGACCTGGTCGACGTAGCCGATCAGGTCGGCAACCAGCGGGGTGGTGTCCGGGTCGGCGAGCAGATCGCGGTTGTAGATGTTCTTGCCGGACGGCAGCAGCGTCTTCTCGTACTCCCAGACGCCGCAGGCGTAGCGCTCGCCGCCGCAGCTGACGGTGTCGACGATGTACTCGGTGCCCTTGAGGTAGGACTGCACCAGGATCTCGGTGTTGGCCAGTCCGAACATGTTGGGGGCGTCGAGGACGGCGCGGGCGGCGGCGCGCACCGCGTCGGGGCCGTCGCAGACGACCACGCCGTCGGAGGCGGCCGAGCTGAGCGGCTTGACGACCACCGGGTAGCTGCCGTGGTCCTCGGCCCAGGCCACGGCCGCGTCCGGGTCGGCGGTCTTGATCTGGCGGGCGCAGCGCACGCCGGCCCGCCGCAGCGTCTCGGTCATCTCGTACTTGTCGCGGCGGGCCGGGGACAGCGCCGAGCCGTTGGACGGGACGCCGATCGCTTCGCTCAGCCGGTCGGCGAGGGGCACGGACGACTCCTGGCCGGCGATCACGCACACCGGGTCCAGCGCGCGCAGCGCCGCGACGAGGGCGGTCTCGTCCGAGGACACGATGTTCTCGCGGTACGCGGTGAGGTCGGGCGGTGCCATCGCCGGGATGAGTTCCGGCGTGCTCTGCACGTGGACGACGTCCGTGTCGTACGCGGCGAAGGCAACGGGGTAGAAGTTGCCTGCGGAGTAGCCGTCGACGACGACGGCGACGCGGCGCCTGCCCGGTCCGGTGGATGTGCTGGTCACGAGTGGGCCTCCGGCACGATCGGGGATGTGGGGGCCGTGCCGGGGTCGCCGGCCTGGGCCTTGATGAACCCGGCCAGGCGGGCGACGCCCTCGCGGATCGCGCCGGGCGTGAGGTTGCTGAAGCCGAGGCGCAGGGCGCGCTCGCCGCCGCCGTCGAGGTGGAACATGCTCATCGGCGCCCAGCTGACGCCGTGGTCGCGGGCGGACCGTTCCATGGCGGCCAGGTCGGCCTCGAAGGGCACCTCGACGACCAGGAAGAAGCCGCCGCGCGGCCGGTTCCAGCGCACCTGGTGCTCGGCGTAGTGCTCCGGCGGGAAGTGCTCGGCGAGGGCGTCGAGGGTGGCGGCGAGCCGCTCCTTGTAGACGGCGGCCAGTTCGCGGGTGGCGGAGCGCAGGTCGTGGCCGGCGTCGACCAGGATGCCGCCGATCGCGGCCTGGGACAGCGACGAGGAGCCGACGGTGAACATGGCCTTGGCCTTGGACAGTTCCTGCGCGAGAGTGCGCCGCACGCCGTCCTCGCCGACGACCGTGCGGTCACCGACCAGGAAGCCGAGGCGGGCTCCGGGGAACGCGGACTTGGCGAACGAGCCGAGGTGGACGACGTCGCCGCGGGTGTCGAGCGCCTTCAGGGTCGGCAGCCGCTCCTCGTCGCTCGCGAACAGGCCGTAGGGGTTGTCCTCGAGGATGGTGAAGCCCTCCTCGGCGGCCAGTTCCAGCAGTCGCCGGCGCGCTTCGAGCGGGACGACGGTGCCCGAGGGGTTGGAGAAGTCGGGGACCAGGTACAGGGCGGTGGGGCGGCGGCCCTCGGCGCGGACGGCGCGGACCGCGGCGGCCACGGCCTCGGGCTCCAGACCGCTGGGGCCCTCGGTGATGCCCTTGACCGGGATGTCCAGCATGCGTGCGGCGCCCCGGATCCCGACGTACGCCGGGGACACGCACAGCAGGACGTCGTCGGGCGAGCGGAACAGGCCGCGCAGGGCGATGAGGGCCGCCTCCTGGAAGCCGTGCGTGATCATCACGGCCTCGGGCGGCACCTCGATGCCCTCGTCCTTGGCGAGCATCCGCACGACCTCGTCCTGGATGAAGCCGTTGACCGGCCCGTACTGGAAGTGCAGCCGGGTGATGCGCTGTTCGGGGACGCCCTGGTCCCGTAGGTGGGTCAGGTACCGGTCGACGTAGTAGGAGAGCTTGGTGAGGTCGTGGGTGCCGTCGTGGGGGGCGCCCGAGGAGAACGACAGGGCGTCGGGGAACTTCATCGCCGTCTCGCTGAGCAGGCGCATCGAGTCCATGTCCGGATCGACGATGCCGGCGTGCAGCGCTTCGCGGCGGAGGGCGGTGTCGGGCTGAACTGGCGTCACGAGCACGTCAGTTGCTTCCTTCCGGGGCTGGGGAACGGGAGGGGCGGCCGGGCGGGGTCGCGGTGGGGTCAGGCGGCCGAGGGCTGCGGGGCGGCGAGCATCGCGCCCTTGCCGGGGGCCCACCGGCGGATGCGGACGCGGCAGACGATGCCGCCCTTGACGTAGGGCTCGGCGTCCAGGATCTGCTGCAGGTGCTCGGCGTCGTCGGCCTCGTAGACGAGCAGGCCGCCGTTGACGTCCTTGAGCGGACCGGCGAGCAGCAGCACGCCGCGGTCGGTGAGGTCGCGCAGGTACGCGGTGTGGGCGGGGTGCAGGTGCTCCCGGCCCTCGCGGTCGACGTTGTACTCGAACTCGACGACGAAGGTCGCCATGGGTGCCTCCTGGGGTGTCCGGGCGGTTGCCGGGTCGGGGACGGGGGCGGGCCTCACATGTAGAGGCCGCCGTTGATGTCGATGACGGAGCCGGTCGAGTAGCCGGCGCTCTCGGAGCACAGGTGGAGGACGCTGCCGACCGCCTCGGAGACGGTGCCCATCCGGCCCATGGGCAGCCGGGCGAGCACGGCCTCCTTCTGCGCGGGGTCGCGCCGCTCCCAGGCACCGGCGACCCGGGCGGTGGCGATGGGGCCGTGGGCGACGACGTTGAGGACGACGCCGCTGGCGGCCAGTTCGTAGGCCATCTGCTTGGTCATGCCGATGACGGCGGCCTTGGCGGCGACGTAGGCGGCGTTGTTGAAGTGGCTGTACGTACGGCCGCCGGCGGAGGCGAAGTTGACGATGCGGCCGTAGCCGTCGGCGGCCATGCGCGGGGCGCAGACCTTGACCGCGATCCAGCTGCTGACCACGTTCTCCAGGAACGACTGGTCGAAGTGGTCGGTGGTGAGGTCGGCGTAGCCGATGACGCGGGTGTCGCCACCGACGCCGTTGACGAGGATCGACGGGGCGAACCGGTCGACGATGTCGGTCAGTTGCCGTTCGGCCGCCGGGATGTCGGTGATGTCCCCGACGACGGCCTCGACCTTGGTGATCGCGGTGAGCCGCGTGGCGAGGCGGTCCAGGGCCTCGGCGTCGCGGTCGAACAGAACCAGGGTGTGCCCCTGTTCGGCCAGCTCGCGGGCGACTTCCTCGAGGATGCCGCCGGCGGCGCCGATCAGCAGGGCGGTGCGGGGGGTGTGCGGTGCGGACACGGGGGTCACCTGTTCTCTTGGGTCAGCGCTTCGGTGGGTTCGGGGGCGGTGGGCTGGAGGGCGGTGGATGCGGGGGCGGTGGATTCGGGGGCGGTGGTCTCGGGGGCGGTGGTCTCGGGTTCGGCGTCGGTGCGCGGCTCGGTGGCGAACCCGGCCAGGCGCGGCAGCAGGGCGAAGCCGAGCGTCACGACGAGGCCGAGGCCGAGGACGGTGATCCACAGCGACTCGTAGCCGTGCACCCGGGCGAGGGCCAGTCCGGCGGGGCTGCCGACGACGAAGGCGGCGTTCCAGGCGAAGAAGTACGACCCCTGGTAGGTGCCGCTGCGCCCGGCGGGTGCCCGGTCGGCGATGAACGTCGCGGACATCGGTGCCCACAGCACCTCGCCGAGCGTCCAGACGACCGTGGTGATCGTGAAGGAGACGACGCCCCCGGCGAACGCGTTGGCGCCGAAGCCGACGGCCATGAGGGCGCCGGCCAGCATCAGGGGCACGTGGGCGCGCAGCCGTCCGACGAGCCGGGGTACGAGCGGCAGCAGCATGACGGACAGCACCGCGTTGACGGCCAGGACGAAGCCGATGTCGCCGGAGGTCAGGCCGTTGTCCCGCATGCCCAGGGGCAGGGCGGAGTTGACCTGGAGGTAGATGCAGGCCAGCAGGAAGGTCAGCAGGAGGAAGCCGAGGAGCACCGGGGTGCGGAAGGGCTCGGTGATGCCGCGCGCGGCGGACTTGAGGGCGGCGGCCGCCCCGGTGGGCCGGTCGGCGGCGGGGGGCGCGTCGGCGGGCACGGCGAACACCAGGGCCGCGTAGACGAGGCTGGAGGCGGCCCAGACGACGAACAGCGCGCCGGGGCTGACCGCCAGCAGGAAGCCGGACACGACCGGGCTGAGCGACATGCCGATGTTGAAGCCGACGAGGAAGAGGCTGTACGCCTTCGAGAACTGCTCCTGCGGCACGATCGCCGAGATCAGCCCGGCCCCGGCGGGCCGGTCGACGGACGACAGGAAGCCGGTGATCAGGGACAGGACGCACAGCGCGACCACGTGGTCGGCGATGGCGAACAGCAGGGCCATCGCGGCGGTGACGGGCTGGGCCGCCACGATGGTCCGGCGTGGCCCGATCAGGTCGGCGACCGCGCCGCCCACCAGTCCGGACAGCACGACCCCCGCGCCGAAGAGGCCGACGACGAGCGGGGTCGTCCCCGGGGCGACCAGGCCGTCCTGCTCCAGGTAGAGGACGAGGAAGGCGGGGGCGAGGGTGCCGAGCCGGCTGACGGTCTGCCCGCACCACAGCAGCCAGAACGCTTGGGGAAGGGCCATCAGGAGCAGTCCGTTCGTGTCGGGGCCGGCGGGCACCCGGTGGGGTCCTGCCGATGGCGGGGCGGGGTGGCCGGGGCACGGGGCCCGGCGGGTGGCGGCACGCCCTGCGGGGTGCGTGCGGCCGCGGCGAGATTCCGGGCACGTTCCGTGCCGACCTCCGCCGGTGACCCGGGAGTTCGCGCTCGGAGCGCCTGCGGGTCCGTCGCGGACCCGGGCGTCCGCGCTCGTAACGCCGGCGCGTCCTGCGGATCGTGGTCCGGCGGCGCGGTGTCGGTGCCCGTCGAGGACCCGGGCGTTCGCGCTCGTAACCGCGGCGCGTCCTGCGGATTGTGGTCCGGCAGGGCGGCGCCAGCGGCTTTTGTGGAATCGGGCGTTCGCGCTTCCACCACCGGCACGTCCCGCGGATGGTGCTCAAGCGGCGCAGCACCGGTGTCCCTCGCGGAACCGGGCACTCGCGTGCGAACTGCCGACGCGTGCGCTTTCGCCGACGCGTCCTGCGGACTGTGGTCCGGCGGCGCCGTGCCGGTGCCCGTCGGGGATCCGGGCGTTCGCGTACGAACTGCCGACGCGTGCGCTTTCGCCGACGCGTCCTGCGGATCGTGGTCCGGCGGCGCGGTGTCGGTGCCCGTCGGGGACCCGGGCGTCCGCGCTCGTAACGCCGGCGCGTACAGCGGATCGTGGTCCGGCGGCGCGGTGTCGGTGGCCGTCGCGGAACCGGGCGTTCGCGCTCCCGCCACCAACACGTCCCACGGATCGCGCTGCGGCAGCGCGGCGCCAGCGCCGTTCGCGGAACCGGGCGTTCGCGCTCCCGCCACCGCCGCGTCCCACGGATCGCGCTGCGGCCGTGTGGTCGCGGTCGTCGTAGCGGGGCGGTCATGTGCCGGGAACGGCGTCGGGGCTGCCGGGTCTCGCCGTGTCGGGGTCGGGGCGGTGGCCGGGGGTGCGGTCCTGGCCGGGGCGGACGGTGTGCGGGCGCCGCGGGGCGGGCGGCCGGCGCGGGGGCCGCGGGCGGACCGGGACGGGACGGGGGCGGGCGGCGGCGTGGAGCCGAGGGTGCCGTAGGCGTAGGCCGCGCAGACCAGGGTCATGTGGTGGTGCCAGCCGGGGTACGAACGCCCCTCGAAGGCACGCAGTCCAAAGTCCTCGGCCAGCCGGTCCACCGTGCGGGCGGCGTCCGTCGCCAGCCGGCCCAGTGCCACCACCTCACGGGGCGGCCGGTCCACGAGGTCGGTGAGCCAGATCCGTTCCCCGGTGCCGTCCGGCAGCCGCTCGGCGACCAGCCGGAGGGCGACGGGGAGGCCGGGGAGGCGCACCCTCCCCGTCGCCACGGCGGCCGGCCGGGGAAGGGACGGCCGGGACCGATGGGAGACGGGCACGTCCCCCACCCGCACACCGGCCGGCGCCCCGCCCCGGTCGACGGGGGCGGCCCGCTCCGGCACGACGACCAGCCCGTCGGGTACGGCGAGCACGAACCGCCGTCCGCGGGCCGCGAGTCCGGCGGCCAGGGCGGCGGCGTCCGCGAACCCGGACAGGTCGGCCACCACCGGAAGGGTGTCCGCACCGGCCGCCGGCTCCGGGCCGACCGCCGGCTCCGGGCCGGTCGCGCGCCGGTGCCGGATGTAGGCGTCGACGAGGGCCAGCGCCTGGGCGCAGGCCGAGTCCTCGTCACCGGTCGCGGAGCCGGGGACGCGGGCCCGGCCGCGCAGCTCGGGGTCCTGGGACCAGGGCCCGGGCAGCAGCAGCCGCCAGTCGACCGGGACGGTCCCGCCCTCCACGGCGAGGAACGCGCCGATGCCGACCTGGCAGTTGACCGTGCGGCCCTCGCCGGGGACGAAGCGCCGGTGCACCCCGCAGGAGCGGTCGCCCCGCTTGGGCAGCACGGCGGCGCCGAGGACCAGGGCGTGGAGCGTGGACCGGCGGGCGGCCCAGTCGGTGAGACGGGCGCGGACCGGTTCCCAGTCCCAGGGGCTGGCGTTGACGAACTGATGCAGCGCCTGCGCGGCGGTGGCGGAGTCGGACACGCAGGCCGCGAGCCGCCGTACCGTCTTGCGGCCCGGTGTGACCAGCAGGCCCCGGATGTAGGCCTGCGCCCATCTGCGCTGGTCCGCGCGCGGCAGCCGGTCGAAGAGCTCCGCGGTGAAGCCGTCGAAGGCGGCGTGCCGTGCGACGGAACCGGCCCGGGGACGTGACGCGGGCGTGGACGACGCTCTCACCATGACGCGTTCCCCCTCCTCTGGTCTGACGGGTCGTGGTCGCTGCGCTCGGACCCCCCGGTGCGAGGCCCGCTCCAAAACAATAAAGAGTGATCTCTTTGTTTTCAAAGCAAAAGTCCGGCCACGCTTGCGACTTAGTGGAGTCCGGCTGTAGCCGACGCCCTCACCTGCGATGTCACGGACGGCCGCCCACCGGGGCGGAGAGCACCGACAGCGGCGGCAGCGCCGCACACAGCTCTCGCTCGGCCCGCGCGGCCCAGCCCTCACCGAGTCCGCGCGAGGACAGGGCCAGCGTCAACCCGCCCTTGAACGTGGACAGATACAGCGAGCCGCCCGGCCCCGCGCCGCCGTGGCCGGCCGTCGTGCGCAGCGCGGTGACCCGCGCGGCGTGCGCGCCGAGCGCCGTGTCGACGCATCCGGCGTCGGTGACGCGCAGCTCCGGCACGCCGGCCTCCGCCGCCCGCTCGACCGCCCGGCGGACCGCGGCGTGCCCGCACCGCGCGGGACGCCAGGCACGCCGGGCCGAGCACAGGGCGGTGGTGTGCGCCCGGGCCCGCCCCAGGGGCTCTCCGCCGGTGCCCGCCCGCAACCGTGCCCCGACCATGGTCTGGACGCACCCCGGCTCGGTGATGAGCGTCCGCTCGGCGTACCGCCGCCGCAGCGACATCGCCGTGGCCACGGCGACCTCGCCGCGACCGGTCTCCCGGGCGAGCGCCTCGGCCAGCACGCTCGTGAGGTACCCGCCGGCCGTCACCCGCCGCTGCGCGCACCAGTCCCGCAGCCGGCGGCTCTCCCGGGCGGTCAGCGTGAGCGTCACGGCATCGTCCGCACGGCTGCCCGGCACCGGCCCGAGCCCGTGCCGCGCCGGTGCCGTACCGCGGCCCCGGCCGGGGCCGCCGGGCACGCCGGGCACGCCGGGCACGGCGGACCCGCAGCCGCCGCACGCACAGCCGACGCCGGGCTCGTAGGTCAACGCGTCGGTATCGGGCGGCAGGGCCTCCCGGGCGGGACCGGCGGAGCCCGTGTGCGGGGCGCCGAGCAGCGCGTCCAGCAGCAGCCTCACCAGCCGTCCGGTGGAGTACGCGTCACCGATCGCCGGGTGCAGGCTGAGGGCGAACCGGGTGTCCCCGGACGGTCCGTGACCGACGCGCAGGTCCCACAGCCGCTCCCCGCCGCCGGACCCCGCCACGTCCTCGGCGCCCTCGGCGTCCTCGGCGCCCTGCCCGGACGCCGGGCCGCGGAAGCACAGCCCGTCCCCGGTGCCGGCGATCCGCAGCGAGAGCAGGGGCAGCCGGCCCGTCCACTGCCGCACGGCCCGCTCGATGCTTCCCCGGGAGAACCGGCCGTCCACCGTGAAGGAGGTGGTGATCCGGCCCTGCCCGGTGAGGGCGTGGGCGTAGGCGAACAGGGCCTCCGTGTCGCTGAGTCCGCGGACGCGGTCACCGGCCCCGGGGGCCTGGCCGTCCCGCCTCACGATGCCTCGCGTGCGGCGGCCGCGAGCGCCGGCGAGGCACATCGCACGGTGTTGGACAGGGTGACGCCGTGGGTGGTGAAGTCCAGCGTGACCCGGTCCCCGTCGGTCATGCGGTAGCCGCCGTGGAAGCTGCTGCGGTCGGCGCCGATGTAGACGTAGTGCACCCGGCCCGGGGCGAGCAGGGCGTCGTGGGAGAACAGTTCGGACATGATGGCGTCGAGCCCGTAGTGCAGGGCCTTCGTGCCGGTGGTGAACTCGCCCCGGTAGCGCGTCTCGCCGTCCCGCTCCACGGTCACGCGGCCGGTGACGTGGCGCGGCGGTTCGCCGAGGAACAGCCACGGCGCGACGGCGGCGTCGCACAGCTTGGCGTAGGAGAGGTGGCCCCGGTGGCGCCGGAAGCGGCCGATGTCGGTGAGGTCGTTGCCGAAGGTGTGGCCGACGTACCGGGGCGTGCCGTCCGCGGCCGTGACGTGGACGAGGACGATCTCGGCCTCCTCGGTGAGCGCCACCGCACCGGCGGGGGCCCGCAGATCCTCACCGGAGGTCCGCAGCACGTCGCCGAGGCCCTTGAGGAACCAGTTCGGCTGGGACGGGGTGTCCGCGTCCACCTTGACGTTGTGGGTCTGCATGAACCCGCCGACCATGGCGTCCCCGGGATGCTCCGGCAGCAGCGGCGGCCGGAAGGACACCTCGTCGAGCTCCTCCGCGGGGACGGTCACCTCCTGCGCGCCGGCGAACAGGGCCGTGAGGTCACGGCCCTCGGCGAGGGCCCGCGCCGGCTCCCCGGCCGGCAGTGCGGCCAGGCGCAGGGGCTCACCGGCCCGGGGCAGGCCGAGACCGGCGAGGCGGCGGCCCCGGTAGGTGCATTCGAACAGGACGGTCATGGTTGTCCAGCCTTTCGGGCAGGGGTGAGGGGCGTGGCGCTGAAGGGGGGCGGAAGGGTGCGGGAGGTGGCCGGTCTCAGAGGTCGGCGACGGCCCAGCGCTCCGCGTACGGGGCGAGGTCCATGCCCCAGCCGGTGCCGCCCGCGGGCGACAGGGTGTTGGTGTGCCGGTCGACGGCCGGGGGCGGGACCACGATCATCTCCGGGAAGAACCGGTCGGACTGGCCGGCCTCGACGGTGAGGGCGTCCGGGTGGCCGAAGGCCAGGGCCCGCCCCGCGTTGATCAGCGGCCCGACCTCGGCCACCTGGACGCCGAACTGGAAGCCGAGACCGTGCTGCCGGGCCCGGGCGACGAGCCGGGCGGCGGGCAGCGGTCCGCCGTTCTTGGACACGCGGACGTTGAACGCGTCGCAGGCACCGGACTCGACCGCCGCCCGGGCGTCGCGTTCCGTGCACACCGACTCGTCCAGCATGATCCGCACCCCGCCCTCGCGGCGCAGCCTGCGCAGCGCCTGCCAGGACTTGCGGGGCAGCGGTTCCTCGACCCAGTCGGCACCGGCCTCCCCCAGCCGGCGGGCGTGGCCGACGCAGTCGTCGGGGCTCCAGCTCATGTTGGCGTCGACCATGACCGGTACGCCGTCGCCGAGCTTGTCGCGGATCGTGCGGACCGTGCGGGCGTCGCGCTCGATGTCGTCCGACGCCTTGATCTTCACGAAGTGGAAGGGACCGCGGCCGGCGAGGAACTCCTCGGCGTCCAGGCTGAGATCGAGCACCTGCGACACCGGCAGGGTCGCCGGCCCCGGTGACGTCCCGGGCAGCAGCGCGCGGGCGCCCGCGCCGGTGCGGCGGCCCAGCCAGTCGAGGACGGCCGTCTCCAGCAGGCACAGCAGGTTGTTCCCGCCGTCCACACCGAAGGTCCGCGCGAACCCGTCGCGGTGCAGCAGCCCCAGCGTCTCTGCGGGCGGGCGGCCCGTCAGCAGCCGGGACAGGGCCCCGAGGTCCACCTGGCCCAGCGCGGTGCGCACGCTCGCGGTGGTCTCGCCGGTGACGTACGACCGGGGCGCGCACTCGCCGATGCCGTCCGTGCCGTCCGCCGACAGCCTCAGCACCAGGCTGTCGGAGCTGCGGCGCCGGGCGGCGGGGTGGTCGAACGGCGTCCGCATCGGCAGCCGCACGTGGTACAGCCGGGCCCGGCCGCCCTCAGGCGCCACGGTTCACGCCCCGGAGCAGGGTGTACGTCGAGGTCCAGTCGACCAGGTCACCGCTGACGTCGGTGTAGAAGAGGTAGTGCCGGTCGGTGGGGAACTTCACGATCGCCCCGCGCCCGGACACCAGGTCCTGGAAGACGCGGTGGGCGGCGTCCAGGTCGACGATCGGGTCGGTCATGCCGGACACGAAGGTCGCCGCGGGGACGTTCGGGTGCGCGCGGCCCCGGCTCAGGTAGCGCCGCTCCAGGTCGAGCAGGACGGCCCGCGAGCGGCGCGTCAACTGCCGTACGGCCAGGTCGTCGTGGTCGATGAAGTGCTGGTACTTCACCTCGTCGGTGAAGTCGGCGGACTTCAGGCCCGCGTCCCAGGGTTCCTCGCTCGTGTCCTCGGCGACGGCCGCGCGGGCGTCCGCGTCGAGGGTGGCGTGCATCCGGCCGAGCCAGGAGGAGCAGAAGACGGCCGCGTCGTAGGAGGTGGTGAACTCCTCGTGGCACAGCAGGGCGGCCAGGAAGGAGCCGCCGAGGCAGTGCCCGAAGAGGGACAGCGGCACGCTGTCGCCGATCATCTCCCGTACGTGGGCGACGGCCTGCGCGTAGTCGCCGAGGAGGGTGTCCGCGTCCGGTATCCCGTCGCGTGGGCCGGGGCTGATGCCGCTGCCGCGCCGGTCGAGGACGAAGAAGGCGATGTCGTTGTCGGCGAACCGGGGCCCCACCTCCCACAGCCACCCGGCGTGGCTCTGCAGTCCGTGGAAGTAGAAGACGGCTCCCTTGATCCGTTCGGGCCGCCACACGTGCAGGGCGAGGCGGGTGTCTCCGCACGGCAGGTCGACGATCTCCCGGCGGGTGTTCTGCGGGGGCCTGAGGGTCTCGATCATGACGGGTTCTCCTGAGGTGAGGGGTGGTCGGTGGGGCCGTGCCGCGCGGGGTCAGCCGGCGAGGATCTCGTCGGCGAAGTCCGTGTCCTTCTGGAAGGGCTTGTACTTGTACTGGGTGGCGTTGCCCTGCTGGCGCCGCGACTCGACGTACCCGGCGATGGCGCCCTGTGCCACGGTCCGCACGGTCAGCCCGGCGAGGCGGCCGCTGTCCCGCTTGGACGCGTACTCGATGTTGATGACGGACAGTTCGCGGTCGATCGCCGCGGACAGCGCGCCGTCCAGCGCGGCACTCGGCTCAGGCACCTCCACCACGACGGTGTAGGAGGGCAGTTCGTCCCAGCGCGGACCGCACATGTACAGCCCGGTGTCCAGACCGCTCGCCGCGAGGCCCTGCCGGATGGCCTGGGTGACCTGGCTCTCGGTGATCTTCTCGCCGGTGAAGGAGTGGAAGACCCCGTCCCGGTGGGTGAAGTGGATCCAGGGCGTGCCGTCCACGATGCGGTCGACCCGGTAGATGTCGCCGGTCCACAGGCGGTACAGGCCGTTGCCCTGCGACATGATCAGGTGGTAGTCGCGGCCCGCCTCCACCTCGTGGTGGAGCAGCGTCTCGATCTCCTCACCGGCGTCCAGCAGGGTGCCGAGGGGCACTTCGGCGGGGACGAACTCGAAGTACGCCTGGCTGACGGCGAGCGGCTGGCTGTCCAGGGTGTCGTCCACGGGGATGGTGGTGACGCCCTCCGTCCCGCAGCTCATGAACGGCAGCTTGGCCACGCCGGGCAGCACGGCGTCCAGCCGCGGCCGGTACAGCTCGGCCGACGCGGAGAGCCAGCAGCTGTACAGCGTCAGCGACGGCCAGACGTCGACCAGGCTGAACTCGCCCTGGGCCAGCACCCGTTCCAGGTGACCGGCCGCCTCCTCGTCGGGTTCGGCGCAGGGCCGGCCGTCCAGGGTGCCGTCGCGCAGATCGCGCACCAGCCGGTCACCGTGCTCGGCGATGAGGTCGCGCAGCGACACGAGGGTGCTGGGGTTGATCGCCGAGATGTAGTGCAGGTCCTTGCCGACGAGGTGCCGTACGCGGTGGTACATCCGTTCGGCGTGGCCGGCGGGCGTGCCGGGGCCGAACCAGGGCGAGTCGTACCACGGCGGGTTCCAGTCCCGGCTGTTGATCTGCGGGTGCCGGTTGCTGATCGCCTGGTGCTCGACCCCGTGCACGAAGTCGTAGACGTCCTCGCGGACGGTCTGCGTGTCCAGGGTGGCCCAGGGGTGGGCCAGGATCTCGGGGTGGTGCTGGAGGTAGGTGCCCCACATGGCCTTCATGGCGGGGATGCGGTACGTCAGCAGCCAGTGCAGCGTGTAGGGGACCCGCTTGGGGTCGCCGGTCGTGCCGCTGGTCTTGAGCCAGCGCAGGACCGGGCTGCACGACAGGATGCCGCCCTTGGTGCGGGTCTCCCGGTCGATCTGCTCGGCGAAGTCGTCGTAGCGCATGACCGGCAGGACCGACCGGAAGCGGGACGGGTCGGCGGCGACCACGTCGTAGCCGCGCTCCTTCCAGTGCAGCGCGCTCACGCCGATGTCGATGAGGTCGTCCAGGACGCGGGCCTGTGCGGCGGCCGGGTCCTTCAGGTCGGCGAGCAGGCTGTCGCGTGCCGCGAAGCACTCCTCGGCGAAGGGGTCGCGCCGTGCCTGCCAGTTCTGCTGCCACGGTGACGTGTGCGAGGTCTCCACTGCTGCTTCACTCCTCGGTGGAAGGGGCCGGCGGCCCGTTTCGGGGCATGCGTCGGCGCCGCGCGGCGCATGCGCCGGACGGTGGGGTGGGATGGTGTGCGGGTGCTGCCGGGCGGGGTGGTGCCGCCCGGGGTGGGACGGGATGCGGGCACTGCCGGGCGGGCTGGTACCGCCCGGTCAGGCGGTGCGGGCCGGAGGGCTCCGTCCGGTGAGGCGGTGCGGGCCAGGGGGTGCCGCCCGATCAGGCTGTGCGAGCCAGCGGACTCCGCCCGATCAGGCGGGGCGAGCCAGCGGACTCCGCCCGATCAGGCGGAGCGAGCCAGCGGACTCCGCCCGATCAGGCGGAGCGAGCCAGCGGACTCCGCCCGATCAGGTGGTGCGAGCCAGCGGACTCCATCCGGTCAGGCGGTGCGGGCCGGGGGGACGCCGTTCGCGGGCGCGTCCTCCGCGGCCACCAGTGCGGCCAGCTCGTTCAGGTCGTACAGCGCCTGGCGCCTGGTGCCGTAGCGGGTGATCCTGCCGCGGCGCGCCCACTGGCGGATGGTGCCCTCACGGACGCCGAGGGCGAGCGCCGCGAGCGAGGTGGGAACACGTACGCCGCGGGTGGTCCGGTCGCCGGTCATGCCGTCTCCTTGTCGGGGGAGTTCTGCTGTCGCCGGCTCAGCAGGAGCCACTGGCGCGGGGTCAGCACGTGACCGGCCGCGCACATCGGTCCGCGCAGGACCAGTCCGTCATCGCCGCGCCCGGGCAGCGACACCTCGGCCTCGCAGCCCGGCTCGACGCACCGGCCGAGCGGCACCAGGGCGGGCCGGGGCGGTGCCACGATCCGGCGCAGGGCCGTGGCCGTGTGCGCGATCTCGTCGGCCGCCGTGCCGGCTGCGGGAAGGGCGGCCAGGACGTCGGCGTGCCGGCCGAGAAAGGCGGCCAGCGCGGACACGGTCCGTTCCGGCGCCGCCGGGGCGGGCTCGGCTTCCTCCAGGACCAGCCGGGCCCAGAACGCCAGGCGCACGACGGTGTCGTGCCGGGCCTGAAGCGCCTCCTCGCTCACGGGCGGCGCCTGCGGCCGGTGGCCGGTCACCCGGGGCAGTCCGGCCTGCCGGGCGGGCAGGACCAGGTGCTCCTCGCTGTCCTGGTGGAGTTCCGGCAGGGCGGCCAGGTCGGCGCGCAGGGCGCGCGCGCAGGAGCCGCAGAGCCGGGCGCCGGACAGGGCGGGCCTGCGCCGCAGCGCGCCGGAGCCGGCCGTACGGCGGCATCGGCGTGACGTGCACGCCCCGGAAGGGGAGTCGGAGGTGGTCGGGTCTGCCATGGTCACTGGTCGCCTCACCGGGAGAGGGTCGGGCAGGGTGCGGGAAGGGGCACCGTGCGAGGAAAAGGGCACCGCGGCGACAGCGCGCGCGGGCAACAAAAAAGCGCCGCCCGAGGGCGACGCGGTGACGATGCGAAGGGGCCCGGAAGCGGACACACTCCTTCGCGAAAGAGTGTTACACGTCTGCCGCATCAGCCGCAAGAGGTTGCCGGAGAAACACCAACTCGGCTTGCCCGGACGGCAGATGCCGCCCTCCCCGCTCAGTGCGAGGAGGACGGCACCGGGGGCCGGGGGCAGGTCAGCGGGGCGCCGGCACACCGAGCACCCGATCGCCGAGAGCCGGGAACTCGGCCCGTGTCCTGGCCACGAGCGCGGGGTCGAGCTCGGCGAGGAGCGTCTCCTCCCCCGCGCCCGCCTCGGCCACGACCTCGCCCCAGGGATCGACGACGACGCTGTGGCCGGCCTGTGCCACCCCGGCGTGCTCCCCCGCCGTGCCGCAGGCCAGGACGTACGCCTGGGACTCCACGGCCCGGGCCCGCGCGAGCAGCGACCAGTGGGCGCGGCGGGCGGCGGGCCACCCGGCGGGGACGAGGAGCAGTTCGGCCCCCGCGTCCACGAGCAGCCGGAACTGCTCGGGGAAGCGCAGGTCGTAGCAGGTGGCGAGACCGGCCGTCGGGCCCGCGCCGAGCGGGGTCGTGACGGCCTCCTCGCCCCGGCCCAGCAGGGCGGCCTCGCCCCGGTCGAAGCCGAAGCGGTGGATCTTGCGGTAGGTGCGGTGCAGCCGGCCGGCCGGGTCGAAGACCAGCGAGGTGTTGAACAGGCCGCCCGCCGGGTCGCGTTCGACGATCGAGCCGGCGTGCAGCCAGACCTGCGCGTCGGCGGCGGCGGCGCCCATCGCCCGGGCCGTCGGGCCGTCCAGCGGCTCGGCGTGCGCGGCGAACGCCTCGAAGGCGAACGCGCCGACCGTCCAGAGCTCGGGCAGCATCACCAGGTCGGCGGTGCGCTGTTCGCGCACGAGGGCGGCCGCCCGGAGCCGCCGCTCCTCGGCCGGCTCCCCGGGTCGTACGGCGATCTGAAGGAGTGCGGCGCGCACGGTGTCTCCGTTTCCTCGAGGGGTGCGTGGTCGGGTGGGCCGGTGGTCAGCGCAGGTGGGAAGCACCGTTGACGTCGAGCACGGCGCCGCTGCACCACTCGGCGGGGGCGCTGCTCAGCCAGGCCACCGCGGCGGCGACGTCGGAGGGAACGGCGATCCTGCCGAGCGGGCTCTGCCGGCGGATCGCCTCCTCGGCGTCACCGGCGAGCATGGGCTCGGTCAGGTCGGTGCGGACGACGCCCGGGGCCACGGCGGACACGGCGATGCCCAGCGGCCCGAGGGACTGGGCGAGCGACTGGGTCAGGGCGTGCAGGCCGGCCTTCGTCGCGCCGTAGGCGGGGGCGTCGGGCTCCCCCCGATAGGCGCCGCGGGAGCCGACGTTGACGACGCAGGCGCCCTGGGGCCCCTGGATCCGGTGGCGCAGGTGGTCGACCAGGCACCAGATCAGGTCGGCCGGCCCGAGAAGGTTGACGTCGACCAGGCGCCGCCAGGCGGCCTGCCAGTCCTCGTACGACGTCGTCGCCACGGGTTGCTCGGCGTACAGCCCGGCGTTGTTGACGAGCACGTCGACCGTGCCCAGTTGCTCGACCGCGGAGCCGATGACCTCCCTGGCCGCGCCGGGGGCGCCGACGTCGCCCGTGACGAGGGCGTGGCCGGTCCCGGGCAGGGAGTCGAGCACGGCCTTGGCGGCGGTCGTGTCGGCCCGGCAGTGCACCGCCACGCGGTGCCCGGCGGCGGCGAGTTCGAGGGCGATGGCGGCGCCGATGCCCCGGGAGGCACCGGTGACGAGCGCGCAGCGTCGAGTCATGGAGTGAGCTCTTTCGTGAAGGGATGAACGGCGGTGCGAGGGCGGGCCCTACGGGGTCCGGGAGGGCTCGGGGCGGGGTGTGACGGCGGCCGGGCGCCGGTCCATGCCGGGGAGCGGTCCGGGCACGAGCACCAGGGCCCACAGGCGGACCAGTTCGGTCTGCACGTCCCGGCCCGGGCGGCCCGCCCGCAGCGCCGCCTCGGCCCCCGCCGTGAGGTAGACCGCCAGCAGCTCCAGCCGGTCGGCGAGCGCCTCGCCGCCGCCCGCGGCCATGCGCCGCGTCGGAGCGACCAGTTCGCGCAGGGCGCTCCGCCAGACGGTCTGCCAGCAGGGCGTGACGGCCTGTTCCCGGGCGAGCCGGGCCGCGGCGCGCACGGTGACCTCCTCCTCCAGCAGCCGGGCGACGACGAAGGTGAACTCGGCGACCGGCGGGAGCGATTCGGCCGGCGTGAGACACGCCAGGGCCCGCCGGGTGAGGTCCTCGGCCTCGCGGCAGACGGCGGTCGCCAGGTCGGCCTTGGCGTGGAAGTGGAAGGTGAGTGCCCCCATCGTCACGCCGCAGGCCCGGTGCACGGCGGACAGCGAGGTGCCGGCGTATCCCTGCCGGTCGAACTCCTCGGCCGCCGCCGCGATCAGCGCCTGACGGGTGCGTTCCGCTCTCACCTGCTTCACCATGGGCTTGACCTCGGTATCCATCGCGGGGACTGAATCCCACGGGCCGCCCGGACGGCGGGTGCGCGCTCCACGTGCCCGGGGAGGGCCCGGCGAGGGCTCCGGCCCGCCCGCACGGGGGGCGGCGGACGCCCCATGGGCCCGGTCCTGCGAACGTACCGCCGGGCGCCGCCGCGGACTCCCACCGCGCACGAACCCGGAACGGCTTGACCAAGTCGACGGCCATCTCCGCGACTTCCCCACGGCCCCCGCACACGCACCCGGCCAGCACCGTCCCGGCCCGCGCCACCACACCCCGGGCGAGGCCGACCACCCCACCCCGGCAAGCCGCCGCGCCGCGGCGAACAGGCACCGACCGCCACCGACCGCCGCGCCACCGCCGACCCGCCGCCGGGCCCCGGGCTCCGCCTCGCCGAACCAGGGCACCGTGAGGAGCGCGCCGGCTCCGCCGTACCAGGGCACCACGAACTCCGCCGCCTGGCACCGCCGTAGCCGGGGCGTCACCGAGGCCCTCGCCGGGCGGCCGCCGGAACCGGGGTGTCGCCGAAGCCCCGCTGGGGCCCTCTCAGGCCGCCGGTGCCTGCCGGCGGTACCAGGGGGCCGCCGCTGCCAGTCGGTAGAGCGGACCGGGGCCCGGGGCGCAGCCGGTGAGTCGCCAGATCTCCTCGCTGGCGTACCAGTGGTCACGGGCCAGCAGGGCGAACTGCCGCTCGCTGATGCGGCCCGGTGCCTGCCGCAGCCGTTCCACGCACCGGTCCCAGGGCCAGTCGGGTCCGGCCGCGGGCAGCACGTCCAGCTCCGCGAGCCTCGTCATGAGGTCGCCGTTGCGCACCGGAACCGGGTGGGACGCGTGGAAGACGCCCGGGCCGGCCGGTTCCGGTCCGGTGGCCAGGGCCGCGACGAGCCGGGCCAGGTCCTCGACGGCCACCAGGGACAACAGCGCGCGCCCGCCGTCCCAGCGGGCCGGAACCCGCCGCAGCAGTTCGCCGATCGCGGGCACGACCCAGCGGTCCCCCGCACCGAGGACGAGCCCGGGGCGCAGGACGACGGCGCCCGCCTCCAGGGCGATCCCCTCGGCCGCCAGCCGGGTCCTGCTGGCGGCGGACACGGGTGCGGGCACGACGCCGTCCACGGGGATGCCGCGGTGCGGTCCGGGGCCGTACACCGCCGCCGTGGAGAGCTGGACGATGCGCTCCACGCCGGCGCGACGGGCCTCACGGACGATCGCGCGGGTGCCGTCGACGTTCGTCCGCTCGCACTGCTCGTCGCTGCCGTCCACCCGGCAGGCCAGGTGGACGAGGACGTCCGTGCCGCTCGCCGCCCCGGCCACCGCGTCCGGGTCGGACAGGTCCGCGCGCAGCCACTCCACCCCCGGCTCCCGCGGCCCCTCCGGCACGGTCCGGGCGAGGGCCCGCACCTCGAGGTCGCGGCCCAGGGCGCGCTCCTTGCGCAGCCGGTCGAGCACGGCCCGGCCGACGAAGCCGGTCGAGCCCGTCAGCAGCACCCGGACCGGTCTCATGAAGCGGCCCCGTCCGCGACGTCGGCGGCGGCCTCTTCCGGCAGCCGGCCGTCGTCGGCGGGGAACCGCAGCGTGGCGACGACGTCCGGCGGCGCGATGGCCGGGAGCAGGCAGCGCAGCATCTCGTTTATGCGGCCGGGCAGGTCGTCGCGGTTGTTGGCCAGGCGGGACATGATCTGCGTGCCGGTGTAGGAGGCGACCAGCACCTGGGCGAAGGCGGCCTCGTCGACCTGCGGGTGCAGCTGGCCGAGTTCGCGGGCCTCGGCCAGGTAGATCCCGAACCGCTCGGCCCACCAGTCGTAGATCGAGTAGTCGAGGAGGTTCACCTCGCTCTGCTCGACGGCGAGGCGGACACCGGCCCGGAACAGGACGTCGGAGCGCATCTGCACCGCCAGGTACCGGCAGACGTCGATCAGTTGCTGGAGGCCCTTCGTCCCGGTGGGCCAGCGCAGCCCGGCGGCCTGCTCGACGATGACGGCGCGCGCCAGTTCCTCCTTCGACTTGAAGTGGAAGTACATGGCTCCGGTGGTCATGCCGGCCCGCTGCAGGATCGTGTTCAGCCCCGCACCGCGGTAACCGGCCTGGTCGAACACCTCGGCGGCCGCGCGGATGAGTGTGGCGCGGGTGCGTTCCGCGCGTTCCTGCCGTTGCCGTGCCATCGGCAGTCTCCCTAGTACCCGTAGACAAACAAAAAGAACGACCTCTATTTTATTCACGTCGGCGTCGGCCTGTCACGACCAACGACGCCGCTTCAGTTGCGCGTGCCCATTCGCAGAGCCACCGCATCCAGGGGGGACCTCGTGTCCATCGACATCGCCCAGCACTGCCTCGACGACAGCCGTTTTAACGTGATATCTCCGTCTTTCACCCACAAGACGAACGAGAGTGAAGTGCTGCTGCGCACCTGGCGGCGGACCGCGTCCGACTCCTTCACGGTCACCGCCGTCTGGCCCGCCGCGCACCCGTTCTACGGGAACCGCCTGGGCCTGCACGATCCGCTCCTGCTCTGCGAGACGGTCCGCCAGACGCTGCCGCTGCTGTCCCACGGCGCCTACCAGGTGCCGTTCGGGCACCAGTTGCTGTGGAAGGACTTCGACTGGACGCTCGACCCCGGCGTCGCGTACGCCGACGGCGACCCGGCGGAGCTCGACGTGCACATCACCTGCGACGAGGTGACCTACCGTCGTGAGCGGGCGGCCGGCATCTCGCTGCGCGCCGAGGTGGAGCGCGACGGCCGCCGACTGGCCACCGCACGCTCGCGGTTCACCATCCAGGACCGCACCGTCTACAACCGGCTGCGCGGTGCCTACGCCGACGCCGCCGCGGCCACCGCGCGGGCCGTTCCGCTGCCGCCCCCGGCCGGTCTCACGGCGTTCGGCCGCGACCGGTTCGAGGACGTGGTGCTGGCCGCGACGGACCTGCCCGACCGCTGGCAGCTGCGCGTCGACACCACCCACCCCTTCTTCTTCGACCATGTCGTGGACCACGCCCCGGGGATGCTGCTGCTCGAAGCCGCCCGGCAGGCGGCCCTGGCCACGGCCCATCCGCACTCCGCCGTCGTCACCGGCATGGACTCCGACTTCGTCAAGTACGCGGAGATGGACGCCCCGTGCCGGCTGGAGACCGAGCGGCTTCCGGAGCCGGGGCTGGTGCGCGTCGGCGCATGGCAGCACGACCGGGAGATCTTCTCCAGCGTGGTGAGCCTCGCCGCGGTACCGGCCGTCACCGCCGGCCGCGCCGCGTGACACGGGCGTGGTCCACCACCGCCCGCTCCCCCCGCACGCGCGCCCGGTCCGGGCCGTCGAGGGGCGGGTCGGCGGTGGTGGCCGCGTCCCGCAGCGCGTCCAGCAGCCCGCGCAGGGCGGGTTGTTCGAGCGCGGTGCTCCGGACGGCGGCCGAGATCACCCGGACCGGCTCGGGGTTGCGGACCGGGCGCACGACGACACCGGGGTGCAGGGTGCGCAGCCCCAGGCGCGGCATCAGGCCGACGCCGAGACCGGCCGCGACGAAGCCCTGCGCGGTGGCGTAGTCCTCGCTCTGGATGACGAAGTCGGGGCTGAAGCCGGCCGCCGCGCAGGCCTCGGTCACCGGCTCCAGGCACGGCCCGGGCGGCTCGCTGCCCACCCAGTGCTCGCCGGCCAGCTCGTGCAGGTCGACGACGTCCTCGCCGGCGAGCGGATGGCCGGCGGGAAGCACCGCCGCGTACGGGTCGTCGAGGAGGCGTACGAGCTCGAAGCCCTCGCCCGAGCGGCCCGGGGCCTGCACGACGACGGCCAGGTCGGCCCGGCCGCGCGCCACGTCCTCGAACGGGTCCTCCGGGTCGGTGAGCCGCAGGTCGACCCGGACGCCGGGGTGCTCGGCCCGCAGCCGGGCCAGGGCCGGGGCGACCAGCGTGGAGCCGGCGGTGGCGAAGTAGCGCACCGCCAGGCGTCCGGTGCGGCCGGCCCGCAGGTCGGCCAGGGCGGACTCCGCCCGGGCGACCGCCGAACCGATCAGCGCCGCGTGCTCGGTGAGCAGCAGACCGGCGGGCGTGGGCCGCACGCCCCGGCCGACCCGCTCCAGCAGCGCCGTGCCGGCCTGCTTCTCCAGGGCCGCGACCTGCTGGCTGACGGCGGACGGGGTGTAGCCGAGGTGGGCCGCCGCGGCGGTGACGGTGCCGCTGGTGACCACCGCGCGCAGGACCTGGAGTCGCCTCACGTCGAGCATGTAATGCAGCTTAACAGAATGTGCAGAACCATTTGCTTGTGCTCAATCCACTACTGGGGCACCGTCGAAGGTGCGGGCCTGCCGGGGCCCGGCGAAGGAGGGCCGTGGTGGACGGTGGGACAAGGGGCCTGCGGGGCGGGGTGCGGGTGGCCGTGCTCGCCCTGCTGTGGGGCTCGACCTTCCTGTGGATCGAACTGGCGCTGCGCGGGCTCTCCCCGCTGCAGGTCACGTTCGTCCGCTGCTTCCTCGGCGCGCTCGTGCTCCTGGGCGCGGCCCGGGCGACGGGCCGGAGGCTGCCGCGAGGCGCCGCCGTCTGGCGTCACCTGGTCGTCGCGGCCTTCTTCTGCAACGCCCTCCCCTTCGCGCTGTTCAGCCTGGGCCAGCAGACCGTCGGCTCCGGACTCGCCGGGGTCCTGAACGCCACGACCCCGCTGTGGTCGGTGGTGCTCGGTCTCGTCCTGGGCTCGGAACGCGGGATCCGGCCGGTCCGGCTCGGCGGGCTGCTGCTCGGCTTCGCCGGCACGATCGTCATCTTCGCCCCCTGGCACACCTCCCAGGCCATCGGCTGGGGAGCCCTGGCCATCCTCGGAGCGGCCGCCAGCTACGCCGTGGCGTTCACCTACATGGGCCGCACCCTGGTCCGCCGGGGCACGCCGACCCTCTCCCTGTCGTCCGCCCAGCTGCTGGCGGCCGGCGGGCTGACCGCCGTGGCCCTGCCGGTGGGCGGTTCGGAGCCGGTGGACCTCTCGCCGGTGGTGCTGGTGGCCGCCGTGGTCCTCAGCGTGTTCTGCACCGCCGTCACGTTCCACCTCACGTACCGCATCATCAACGACGAGGGCGCCACCAACGCGGCCGTGGTCGGCTACCTGCTGCCGGTGGTCTCCGTCCTCCTCGGCGTGGTCGTCCTGGGCGAGCAGGTCGGTGTCCGCGTGGTGCTCGGCATGGCCGTGGTCCTGGCCGGTGTCGCCATGACCCGGGCCGGCGCCGGCAGGGCCCGTGGCGACGGCCCGGGGACCGTCCCGCACTCCGCGCCCGCCTCCGCGCAACGGCAGGACGCAGCGGGGGGATCGCGGTGAGCGGCGAGGAGCCCCGGCTGTGGTCCCTGCACCGTGAGCTGACCGAGGGCACCGTGTTCACCGACCTCACCCACGCCTTCCGCCCGGGCCAGCCCCACTTCCCCGGCTTCGGCGACGAACGGCGCGAGACCCTCTTCGACCTGGCACGCGGCGACGGCTTCACCGTGCACCGCTACACCCTCGCCGGCCAGTGGGGCACCCATGTCGACCCGCCCTCGCACTTCGTGGCCGGGGCCCGCACCCTGGACCGCATCCCGGTGCGGGAGATGGTCCTGCCGCTGGTCGTGCTCGACATCACCGCCCGGGTCGCCGCCGACCCCGACGCCACCCCCACCCTGGACGACGTGACGTCCTGGGAGCGCCGCAACGGGCGTGTCCCGGCGGGTTCGTTCGTCGCCCTGCGCACCGGGTGGAGCCGGCGCTGGCCGGACCCGGAGGCGATGGACAACCGGGACGGCGACGGCGTCCGCCACACCCCGGGCTGGTCGCGTGAGGTCCTGCGGTACCTGTTCGAGGACGCGGGCGTGACCGCCATCGGTCACGAGCAGGCCGACACCGACCCGGGGCTCGCCGCCTCCGCGGGGGACCACGGCCTGGAGGAGTACGTGCTCGCCCGCGACCGCTGGCAGCTGGAACTGCTCGCCCACCTGGACCGGGTCCCCGAGGCGGGCTCGCTGCTCGTCGCCTCCTGGCCCCGGCCGCACGGCGGTTCCGGCTTCCCGGCCCGGGTGTTCGCCATCCATCCGGCGGTGTGACGGCCGGCGGTGTGACGTCTGGCGGTGTGACGGCCGGCGGTCAGGTCAGCGTCCCGGTCAGCGTGCCCGCCGCCGTGAGCGCGAGGAAGGCCGCGCCCCAGAGCATCGCGTGCCGTGTGCGGCGGTGCTTCGCCGTGACAGTCGGGCCGGGGCCGGCGGCCAGGTTCAGCAGGAACAGGGACGGGGCGCAGGCCGCGCAGCCGGTCCACAGCAGGAGTTGAGGCAGCACGGCGTACTGGGCCGGCGTGAGGACGCCCGTGGTGATCGCCGTGAGCAGGGCGGTCAGCGCCGCGCCCAGGGTGGCCAGCACCAGGTTCGCCCGGCCGTCGGCCCTCGCCCGCTCGCGCCTCGCCGACGCGGTGACTCCGCTTCCCGCTCGCCGGGTCTCGAGTGTGGTCATCAGCCCCCCTCGCTGATCAGCGGCAGATCCGAGTGCGGCAGGTCCGAGTACCCCGATCGGGGCCCGCCACACCGGAGTTCAGCCGTTCGGTGTCTCGTCGTAGGGATCCTTCGGCGCCGGGACGGGACGGGAGGCGGTGACGTCGACGTAGGGGATCGGGCCGCCGTTGACCGGGTCCTCCGTGCGGCGCGGGGTGTAGTGGCCGGTGATCTCCAGCCAGGTGTCCGGGCGCAGCACCGGCGGGATGTCCCCGGTCAGGGCGATCTTGACCGGCTGGGCGTCCGCCGCGCAGCAGTTGAGGCCCATGCGGACCAGGTACGGGGTGCCGGCGCGGTCGAGGGCGACGAAGCCGGTGATCCGCACCTCGCGGTCGCGCAGGGAGCGGCCGTCGTCGTAGACGGCCCGGCCGGCGTAGTCCGCCACGGCGAGGCGCAGGGGGTCGCCGGCGGGCAGGGGCGGGAAGCCGAGGGGCTCGGTCAGGGCCGTGCCGGTGCGGGTCGCGCTGTAGGAGCCGAGGGCCGGCGGTGCGACCAGGATCAGGGCGAAGACCGGCAGGACGAGCAGCCAGGAGACGCGGGGTTCGCGGTGCCCGTGCCCGTCCGCCGGGGTGCGGCGGCGGTCGTACCAGAGGGTCGCCGCCGCCGTGGCGATCAGGACCGCGCCCGCCAGCAGCACCAGGGGGCGCAGCCCCTCCTTGACGTAGCGGAGGTAGAGGTCGGTCGTGCCGGCGTGCAGGAGCGTCGCGCCGAGCAGGAACAGCAGGGCCGACTGGGCGAGGCGGTTCACAGCAGGACCGTTCCGGTCAGGGCCGACACCAGCACGGCCAGGGCGAAGGTCGCGGGGGCGAAGCGCAGCGCGAAGGCCCGGCCGAAGGTGCCCGCCTGCATCGCGAAGAGCTTCAGGTCGATCATCGGGCCGACGACCAGGAACGTCAGCCGGGCCGTCAGGGAGAACTGGGTGAGGGACGCGGCGACGAACGCGTCCGCCTCGGAGCAGAGGGACAGCAGCACGGCCAGCGCCGCGAGGACAAGGACCGACAGCACCGGGTGGCCGGCCGCCGCCCCCAGCCAGTGCGCCGGGACCACCGCCTTCAGCGTCGCCGCGGCCATCGCGCCGACGACGAGGAATCCGCCCGCGTGCACCACGTCGTGGCGGACCGAGCCCCAGAAGGCCGCCCCCTTGCCCTGCCCCTCGTAGGAGGCCCGGGCCGGGGGTCGCAGCCAGTCCGCGCGGCCGAGCCGGTGCCAGAGCCAGCCCATGGCGCAGGCCACGAGCAGGCTCGCCGCGAAACGGGCCAGGACCATCTCCGGGTTCGAGGGGAAGGCCACGGCCGTCGCCGTCAGCACGATCGGGTTGATGGCGGGCGCCGACAGCAGGAACGCCAGCGCCGCCGCCGGCGTGACCCCGCGGCGCACGAGGGCACCGGCCACCGGCACGGACGCGCACTCGCAGCCCGGGAGCACCGCACCGGCCGCGCCCGCCACCGGCACGGCCAGCACCGGATGCCGGGGCAGGGCGCGGGCGAAGAAGGACGGCGGCACGAACACCGCGATCGCCGCGGACAGCAGCACCCCCAGCACCAGGAACGGCAGGGCCTGGACCAGGACCGCGACGAACACCGTCATCCAGCTCTGCATCACCGGCGCGGCCAGCACCCCGCGCACCGGGTCCTGGAACATCACCGCCGTGATCAGCAGCAGGATCAGCAGGAGCGGGGAGTCGAGCCGCCGGGTCGCCGGCGGGGTGCTCCCGTCCGGCGCGGTGGACGCGCGCTCGCCGCCGTCGCGGGGGGCGCTCTTCGTGGTGGTCACGGGCCCGGTACCTCCGGTGGTGCGCGGGGGCGTTCCCCGTTTCCTCCCCGTGCGTACGTGCCGGCGGGCCCGTGCGTTCACGCACCGGCGGCCCCTTCTGGAACCGTCCGGCCGGGTGGGGCAGTCTTCTCCCCGTGGGGAGCGTTCCGAACCAAGGTCAGCCAGGTGAACCGGCCACGCACATGATCGTGTGCGGCGACGACGGTCTCGCACACCGCCTCGCCGCCGAACTGCGGGGTGTGTACGGCGAACAGGTCACCCTCGTCGTGCCGCCCTCCGGACGCCGGGTGCGGCAGCCGGTGGTCGGACGGGCCCGGGCCGCCTCGGCCGCCCTGCTCGACCGGGTCAGCGCCGCCGTCAACCGGGCGGGGACGGGCGGGGCCGGGGGCGAACCGGCCGGGATCGAACAGGTCGTGGAGGCCGCGGAGGTCACCGAGGCGGTGCTCGGCGAGGCCGGGGCGGAACGGGCGGCGGCCCTGGCCCTCGTGTACGACGACGACGAGACCAACATCCGTGCCGCGCTCACCGCCCGCCGCCTCAACCCCCGGCTGCGGCTGGTCCTGCGGCTGTACAACCGCCGGCTGGGGCAGCACATCGAGGAACTCCTCGACCAGACGGCCGCGTTGGCCTCCGGCTCGGGCCCGGGCGGCGGGCCGGGCTTCGACACGTCGACGACCGTGCTGTCGGACGCCGACACGGCCGCGCCCGCCCTGGCCGCCACCGCCCTGGTCGGCACCAGCAAGGTCGTGCAGACCGAGGGGCTCGTCCTGCGCGCCGTCGAACGGCAGCCGCCCCGGCCGGGCGAGGTGGCCGACCCGGGGCTGTGCACGCTGGCCCTGCTGTCCGCGACGAGCAACGACCCGGCCGGGGCCGACGGTTCGGAGGGCAGCGGGGAGCAGGGGCCGCAGTTGCTGCCCGACGAGGCCGCGGTGGCGGCGGCGACGGGGCGCGGGACCGTCGTCCTGGAGCAGGTGTCGTACTCCGGCCCCGCCCTGGCCAACGGGCGCGGCGGCGTACCGCCGTTGGGTTCGCTGTTCTCGCGGCGGCTGCGGTGGTCGCTGGCCGGGCTGATCGGGTGCGTGCTGGCCCTCGCGGTCGCGCTGACGCTGGTGACCGGCGAGCACCCGCTGTACGCCACCTACGTCACCCTGCTCGACCTGTTCGGCATCAACGACCCCGCGTTCCACCAGCCGACGGGCCAGCAGGTGCTGCAACTGCTGTCCGGGCTGGTGGGGTTGCTGCTGCTGCCGGTGCTGCTGGCCGCGGTCCTGGAGGCCCTGGGCACCTTCCGCAGCGCGTCGGCACTGCGCAAGCCGCCGCGGGGGCTGGGCGGTCACGTGGTGCTGCTCGGACTGGGCAAGATCGGGACCCGCGTGCTGACGCGGCTGCGGGAGCTGCACATCCCCGTGGTGTGCGTGGAGTCCGACCCGGAGGCACGCGGCATGGCCACCGCGCGGCGCCTGCGGGTGCCGGTGGTGCTCGGCGACGTCACGCAGGAGGGCGTGCTGGAGGCGGCGAAGATCCACCGGGCCCATGCCCTGCTGGCGCTGACCAGCGCGGACACCACGAACCTGGAGGCGTCGCTGTACGCCCGGTCCCTGCGGCCCGACCTGCGCGTCGTCCTGCGCCTGTACGACGACGACTTCGCCACCGCCGTCTACCGGACGCTGCGGGCCGCGCACCCGTCCGCCCTGACGCGCAGCCGCAGCGTGTCCCACCTGGCCGCGCCCGCCTTCGCCGGGGCGATGATGGGGCGGCAGATCCTCGGGGCGATCCCGGTGGAGCGGCGGGTGCTGCTCTTCGCGGAGATCGAGGTGGGCGGGCACCCGCAACTGGAGGGCCGCACGGTCGGCGAGGCGTTCCGGCCGGGGGCCTGGCGGGTGCTGGCGCTCAACACCGCGCCCTCCGGGGGCCGGCGGGGTGAGCGGGAGGTCGCCGAGGACGACGGTGCGGCGACCTCTGGACTGGTGTGGGACCTGCCTCCTTCGTACGTGCTGGGGGCCGGGGACCGGGTGGTGCTGGCCGCGACCCGGCGGGGCCTCGCGGAGCTGCTGGGACGCAGACGGCGGGAGCGGGCGGGGGCGTGACGCCGGGCGATGCCCCGCCCTCGGCGCGGACGCCCGGGGGAGCGCACCGACCCGAGGGGCGCGGGGCACCGCCCGGCCGGCCGGCACCCGCCCGCGGCCGCCGCACCACCCCCGCCTCCCGGGCTACCGGGCGCCCGTCACCTCCTTGAGGTGCCGCTCCGCGAACTCCAGCTCCAGCCGCACCTGCTTGATCCGCTCGTCCACGACCAGCGAGCCGTGGCCGGCGTCGTAGCGGTAGACCTCGTGGACCGCGCCCCGCGCCTCCAGGCGCGCGACGTAGTTCTCGATCTGGCGGATCGGGCAGCGCGGGTCGTTCACGCCGGCCGAGATGTACACCGGGGCCGTGACCTTGTCGACGTACGTGATCGGTGAGGAGGCCTCGAAGCGGTCGGGGACCTCCTCCGGGGTGCCGCCGAGGAGCGTGCGGTCCATCGCCTTCAGCGCCTCCATCTCGTCGTGGTAGGCGGTGACGTAGTCGGCGACGGGGACCGCGGCGATGCCGAGGGCCCACATGCCGGGCTGCACGCCCAGGCCGAGGAGGGTGAGGTAGCCGCCCCAGGAGCCGCCGGTGAGGATCAGGCGGTCGGGGTCGGCGAGGCCGGACCCGACGGCCCAGTCGCGCACCGCGGCGATGTCCTCCAGCTCGATGAGCCCCACGCGGTGCTTCAGGGCGTCCGTCCAGGCCCGGCCGTAGCCCGTGGAGCCGCGGTAGTTGACGCGGACCACCGCGTAGCCGTGATCGACCCAGGCGGCCGGGGCCGCGGCGAAGGAGTCGCTGTCGTGCCAGGTGGGGCCGCCGTGGATGTCGAAGACCGTGGGGAGCGGGCCGGTGGCGCCCTCGGGCTTCTGCACCAGGGCGTGGATACGGCCGCCGGGGCCCTCCACCCACACGTCCCGCACGGGCACCGAGCCGGGCGACTTCATGCCGGGCGGGTCGAGCACCACACCGCCGGTCGTGGAGCGCACGGCCGGGGGCTCGGCGGCCGAGGACCACAGGAACTCGACGCTGCTGTCCGGGCGGGCCGTCGCCCCGGACACCGTGCCGGGCGGGGTGGGGATCCGGGACAGGGCGCGGCCCGCCAGGTCGTAGCGGAACAGCTCGCTGCGCGCCTCGAAGCTGTGGACGATGAGCAGGCCGCTGCCGTCCGGATACCACTCGGCACCGACGTCGCCCGGCAGCTCCAGCGCCAGGTCCGTCTGCTCGCCGGTGGCCACGTCCCATACGAGGGGTTCCCAGCGGCCGCGGCGCTGGTGGCCGATCAGCAGACGCGTGTCACCGTCGACGGGCGCGAAGCCGAGGACCTCCAGGCCCAGCTCGCGGGTGCCGCCCTCGGTGTCGTCGAGCTCGGCGACCGGCGTGCCGTCGGGGCGCAGCACGCGCAGGGCGGAGTGCATCGCGTCGCCGTGCTCGGTGTGCTCGACGGCGATCAGGGAGCCGTCGTGGGAGAGGTCTCCGACGCTGGCCGACTCGCGGTGGCGGTAGATCTCCACGGGGCTCTCGCCGGTGCGCACGAGGTGGATCGTCGTCCCGTCCTCGTCGGTCGAGCGGCCCACGACCGCCGTCCGGCCGTCGCGGCCGAGGGCGAGGCCCGCCGGGTAGGAGGCGTCCAGGCCGTCGGCGGCCGGTTCGTCCGCGCCGCCCTCGAAGGGCTGACGGCGCCAGACGCCGAACTCGTCGCCGTCCTTGTCGTCGAACCACCAGATCCAGGCGCCGTCGGGCGTCAGCACGCCGTCCGTCGTGCCGTTGGGCCGGTCGGTCACCTGGCGCTGCTCGCCCGTGGCCCGGTCCCAGGCGTACAGCTCGTAGGTCCCCGTCGCGTTGGACACGAACAGGGAGCGCTCCGGCGCGTCCAGCGCCCAGTCGGGCAGGGACACCCGGGGTGCCCGGAAGCGCTTCTCCCAGTCCGGCATCGGCTCCTGCCGCCCCGACGCCGCCCCTCGCTGCTGGTCCCGCTGATCCCGCGCTTCGGACCCGTTGCTCTCAGTCATGGCCCCATAGTGCACGCACAGGCCACCTGTTCGCCGACGAGGTCCCCAGCCTGTGGAAAACCCGCGACGGTCCCCCTCGGCGCCCGGCCGGCCGCGGCGCCCGCGGGAGCGTCCCCGCGGCGGGACCGCCGTTGCCCACCCCGCGGGCCGGGGACGCCCCCCGGCCCCGTACCGTGGGGGTGTGTACCGGTTTCTGCTGACGCCCCGATGGTGGGGGATCAACGTCTTCGTGCTGTTGTCCATCCCCTTCTGCATCTTCATGGGGTCCTGGCAGCTGGGCCGGTTCGAGGACCGTGTGCAGGACCACCGCACCGCGACCGAGCAGGTCTCCCGGGCGGGGAGCGAGGCGCCGCGGCCGCTCGGCGAGATGCTGCCGGTGACCAAGGCGACGTCCGGCAAGCCGGTCACCGCCACCGGCCGCTACGGCAAGCAGCTGCTGGTCCCGGACCGCAAGCTCGACGAGCGGCAGGGCTTCTACGTGCTGACGCTGCTGCGCACCGACGCGGGTGAGGCGCTTCCGGTGGTGCGCGGCTGGCTGCCGGGCACCGCCGACGCGGCGAAGGCGCCCGCCCCGCCGCGCGGCGAGGTCACGGTCACCGGCGTGCTCCAGGCGTCGGAGACCCCGGGCGACAACGGGGTCAGCGCGCGGGGCGGGCTGCCCGCGGGGCAGACCGCGGCGATCAGCGCGGCGTCGCTGGTGAACCTGGTCTCCTACGACGTGTACGACGCGTGGGTGACGCTGACCGACGGCGACGCGGGGATGAAGGCGGTGCCCGCCGCCGCGCCGCCGGACTCCGGGCTCGACCTGAAGGCGTTCCAGAACCTCGGGTACACCGCCGAGTGGTTCGCCTTCGTCGGGTTCGTGATCTTCATGTGGTTCCGGTTGCTGCGCCGCGAGACCGAACTCGCGCGCGACCTGGAGCTGGGCCTGGTGCCGGACGGGGAAGCGGCCACCGTGGAGACCGCCGCCGCCAAGTAGCCCCGGCCGGGCCCGGCAGGGATCACCCCGCCAGGACCCCCGTCCAGTACACGGTCCCCGCGCACGCGTTCGACACCGTGACCGAGCCCGCGCCCGAGCCGGTGCCCGGGGTGTACGTCACCGCCACGCTGCCGTCGGCCGTGCCGTCCTCCCGGAGGAGCTGCGTGCCGGTGCCCGTGTCGCCGCCGGTGGAGGTGCCCGCCGTGGCCGCCGGGTCGCCCGACGGGGTGGGGTCGGGGCTCGGGTCGGGGCCGCCGGTGCCGCCGCCCGGGGTGCCGCAGGTCTCCGAGGGGACCCAGGCGAACTTCACCTCGTAGCCGGTGCCCGGCTGGAGCACCAGCCCGGCCGCCTCCAGGGACGGGTCGGGCAGCAGACCGGCGGCCGCGTCACCCGCGGCGTGCCGGAGCGTGCCGACCTTCGCCGGGTCCGCCCCGCCCTGCGCCGCGGCGTAGACCGAGCCGGGGCCGGTGACCGTGCAGGCCGCACCGGAGACGTTCACGACGCGGAAGGAGCCGGAGACCGCGCCGGTGGAGTCCGGGGCGCCGCTGCTGCCGGAGGCGGGGCCGAGCTGGGCGGCGGTGCAGGCCGCGACGCCGGCGCCGGTCGTGGAGGAGGGGCCGGTGCCGCCGCTGGAGGCACCCTTGGAGGCGCCGGAGCCCTTGCCCTTGTCCTTGTCCTTCTTGCCGTGCTTCTCCTTCTCCTCGACCTTGTCGGAGGGCTTGCCCGAGGAGTTCTCACCGCCGTCCGGGTCCTTGCCCCCGCCCGAGCCGCCGGGCGTCTCGGAGGCGTGGCCGATGGCGGAGGGGTTGGCGTCGGAGCCGGTGGCGTTGGAGACGTGCACCAGCGCGGGGACGGCGGTGCCCACGAACAGCGCGGCCGCCGCCATGCCCACCAGGGCCTGGCGCTTGCGGGCGCGCCGCTGCGGCACCGCCTTGCGCAGGTAGTCCAGGGTGCCGTCGCGCGGCTCCACCTCGTGCACCGCCTGCTGCAGCAGCCTGCGCAGGTCCAGCTCGTCCGAGTCGAGCCGGTCCGGGCTCTGGTCGTCGGGGCCGTGGTTCACAGTTCCGTTCCCAGCGTGCGATTGCTTCGGATCTTGCCCGTGCAGCCTTGTCGGCTCGTGCCACTCGAAGGGCTCGTGCCGGTCGCGCCCGTCGCGGGGCGCACCGTCGCCGTCGCTCATGCCGGCGCCTCCATGGCGACCCGCAGCGCCGCGATGCCGCGCGAGCCGTACGCCTTGACGGAGCCCAGCGATATGCCGAGCGTCTCGGCGACCTGCGCCTCGGTCATGTCCGCGAAGTAGCGCAGCACGAGCACCTCGCGCTGGCGGCGCTGCAGGCCCTTCATCGCCGTGATGAGGGAGTCGCGCTCCAGCTGGTCGTAGGCGCCCTCCTCGGCACTGGCCATGTCCGGCATGGGCTTGGACAGCAGCTTCAGGCCGAGTATGCGGCGGCGCAGCGCCGAACGCGAGAGGTTCACGACGGTCTGGCGCAGGTACGCCAGGGTCTTCTCGGGGTCGCGGACCCGCTTGCGGGCGGAGTGGACACGGATGAACGCCTCCTGGACGACGTCCTCGCAGGAGGCCGTGTCGTCGAGGAGGAGGGCGGCGAGACCCAGCAGCGAGCGGTAGTGCGCGCGGTAGGTCTCGGTGAGGTGATCGACGGTCGTCCCGGCCGCGACCGAGTCCTCGGCGCCGTCACGCTGACTGGGGATGCGGGCCGGCCGCGCTGCGGGCACGGGCGCGATCACCGGCATGCCACCGGGCGCGCCGGGCATGCGGGGTCGGAGAGCCGCCGGACGGGGCGGTCTGAGGACCGTGCCGCGTGCCGCGCTGAAGTCGAGTACCTCTGCCACGCTTGTTGGACACGCTCACCCCGGTGAGGGTTGTACGTGCCGGGCGTCACTTTCGTGCCGACCGCCGCCACCGACGGTCTACCCGCGTCAGGCAGCACAACCGATGGTGCATCAAATGCCCTCATGCGTCCCGCTCTTCCCCTATGTCCAGATGTGACCGGGCGTCCCCACGTCCGGTTCCAGGCGTCCCCACGCCTGACAAGCGCTCTCACGGCCCGAAGGGCGACCGCAAAGACGCTCCCCGCCCTCCGCGTGGTTGCGGAGAGCGGGGAGATAAATCCTCCGTCGCGAAAGCCCCAGGCCACAAGTGGTCCGGATCATCGACCGGATCACATGCGGGGTGCACCGATCCTACAAACCGGCACCGACATCGGCCCGGGAGTTTCCGGGCCGGCGGGCGGTCACGGGGGCGTGGCAGCCGCTCTCAGGAGAGTTCCCGGGCCACCAGTTCGGCGATCTGGGCGGTGTTGAGCGCGGATCCCTTGCGCAGGTTGTCCCCGCACACGAAGAGTTCCAGCGCGGTCGGATCGTCCAGGGCCCGGCGCACCCGCCCGACCCAGGTCGGGTCGGTGCCCACGACGTCGGCGGGGGTGGGGAACTCCCCCGCGGCCGGGTTGTCGAACAGCACCACCCCGGGCGCCGTGGCGAGGATCTCGCGCGCCTTGTCGACGGTGACCTCGCCCTCGAAGCGGGCGTGCACGGTCAGCGAGTGCGTGGTGATCACGGGGACGCGCACACAGGTGACGGCGACCGGCAGCTCGGGCATCCCGAGGATCTTGCGGGTCTCGCCCCGCACCTTCAGCTCCTCCGAGGACCAGCCGTCCTCGCACGCCGTACCGGTCCACGGCACGACGTTCAGCGCGACGGGCTCCGGGAACGGCCCGGTGCGGTCGCCGAGGGCCCGCCGCACGTCCCCGGGGTGGGTGCCCAGTTCGGTGCCGGCCACCAGGGACAGCTGGCGGCGCAGGGTCGCCACGCCCTCGCGCCCGGCGCCACTGACCGCCTGGTACGAGGAGGCGACCAGCTCGCGCAGGCCGAACTCGGCGTGCAGCGCGCCCAGCGCCACGATCATGGAGAGCGTCGTGCAACTGGGGTTGGCGATGATGCCGCGCCGGCGCATGCGCACGGCGTGCGGGTTCACCTCGGGCACGACGAGCGGCACGTCCGGGTCCATCCGGAACGAGCCGGAGTTGTCGACCACCACCGCGCCCTTGGCGACGGCGACGGGCGCCCACTGCTCGGCGACCTCGTCGGGGACGTCGAACAGCGCGACGTCGACCCCGTCGAAGGCCTCCTCGGTGAGCGCCACGACCTCGGTCTCCTCGCCCCGCACGGCCAGCTTGCGGCCGGCCGAGCGCGCGGAGGCGACGAGCCGGATCTCGCCCCAGACGTCGGCGCGCTCGGACAGGATCCGCAGCATGACCGTGCCGACGGCGCCGGTCGCCCCCACCACGGCGAGCGTGGGCCGGCCGGACCGGCCGGCCCCTCCAAGGCCGGTCATCAGCGGCCGGTGCCTCCGTAGACGACGGCCTCGTCGCTGTCGGAGTCGAGACCGAAGGCCGTGTGCACGGCGCGGACGGCCTCGGGGACGTCGTCGGCGCGGGTGACGACCGAGATGCGGATCTCGGAGGTCGAGATCAGCTCGATGTTCACGCCCGCCCGGGACAGGGCCGTGAAGAAGTCGGCCGTGACGCCCGGGTTGGTCTTCATGCCGGCGCCGACGAGGGAGATCTTGCCGATCTGGTCGTCGTAGCGCAGCGAGTCGAAGCCGATGCCGGCCCTGTTCTTCTCGAGCGCGTCGATGGCCTTGCGGCCCTCGGTCTTCGGCAGCGTGAAGGAGATGTCCGTCAGGCCCGTGGAGGCGGCGGACACGTTCTGCACGACCATGTCGATGTTGATCTCGGCGTCGGCGATCGTACGGAAGATCGAGGCCGCCTCGCCCGGCTTGTCCGGCACGCCGACGACCGTGACCTTGGCCTCGGAGGTGTCGTGCGCGACACCGGAGATGAGAGCCTGCTCCACCTGCTTGTCCCCTTGATCGATCGGCTCGCTGCTGACCCACGTGCCCTGAAGTCCGCTGAAGCTGGACCGGACGTGGATCGGGATGTTGTACCGGCGGGCGTACTCCACGCAGCGGTGGAGGAGCACCTTGGACCCGGACGCCGCCAGTTCGAGCATGTCCTCGAAGGAGATCCAGTCGATCTTCTTCGCCTTCTTCACCACGCGCGGGTCGGCGGTGAATACGCCGTCCACGTCGGTGTAGATCTCGCAGACGTCGGCGTCGAGCGCGGCCGCGAGGGCCACCGCCGTGGTGTCGGAGCCGCCGCGGCCGAGGGTGGTGATGTCCTTGGTGTCCTGGCTGACGCCCTGGAAACCGGCGACGATCGCGATGTTGCCCTCGTCCACCGAGGTCTTGATGCGGCCCGGCGTGACGTCGATGATCCGGGCCTTGTTGTGGACCGAGTCGGTGATGACACCTGCCTGGCTGCCGGTGAACGACTGCGCCTCGTGGCCCAGTTTCTTGATCGCCATCGCCAGCAGGGCCATGGAGATCCGCTCTCCGGCGGTCAGCAGCATGTCGAGCTCGCGCCCGGCAGGCATCGGGGAAACCTGCTCGGCGAGATCGATCAGCTCGTCCGTCGTGTCGCCCATCGCGGAAACGACGGCAACCACCTGGTTGCCACTCTGCTTCGCTTCCACGATCCGCTTGGCGACGCGCTTGATGCCCTCGGCATCGGCTACGGAGGAGCCTCCGTACTTCTGCACGACAAGGCCCACGTGCGCTCCTCGCTCAATCCGTCTCTGTCCGCTCATACGCATTCGTACCGCGGTCGGCTCAGTCTAACGAGCGTCCGAAAATCCCCTCCGCGATATCGCATGGTGAGACCCCGGCGCCCGTCCAGAGTGGCTCATGCCCATCTGGGCACGGGCCACGCGGAAAGTGCCCGGCGTCACAACCGCTGGTCAAGGGCTCCGGCCCGCTGCCGAGTCCACGCGAGGCCGGCGTACGGCCGCGGGACGGGCGCTACCGTGCGGGCATGGAGATACTGCGCTATGTGGCGTTCAGCGGGGATCCCGAGGGCGGAAACCCGGCGGGGGTGGTGCTGGACGCCGCCGGGGCCGACGACGCGGCGATGCTGGCGGCGGCCGCCGAGGTCGGCTACTCGGAGACCGCGTTCGTCACGGAGGCCCGCGACGACGGCTCCCTGGCCGTGCGCTACTTCAGCCCGCTCGCCGAGGTCCCCTTCTGCGGGCACGCGACGATCGCCACGGCCGTGGCGCACGCGGAGCGGCACGGCACCGGCCGCCTGCTGCTGCGCACACCGGCCGGGCCGGTCCCGGTGACCACCGACCGGACGGCCGACGGCGGCCTCGTCGCCACCCTGGTCAGCGTGGCCCCACGCACGGTCCCGCTCGAACAGGCCGACCTCGACACGCTGCTGTCGCTCCTGGGCTGGTCCCCGGAGGATCTGGACCCGCTGCTGCCGCCCCGCGTCGCCTACGCCGGGGCCTGGCACCCCGTCATCGCCACCGCGAGCCGGGAGCGGCTGGCCCGCCTGGACTACGACATGGCCGCCCTGGCCGGCCTGATGGCCCGCAGGGACTGGACGACGGTCGACCTGGTCCACCGGGAGTCGCCCACGGTGTTCCACGCCCGCAACCCGTTCCCGCCCGGGGGTGTCGTGGAGGACCCGGCCACGGGCGCGGCGGCGGCCGCGTTCGGCGGCTACCTGCGGGAGCTCGGACTCGTCACTCCCCCGGCCACCCTGACGATCCGCCAGGGCGAGGACATGGGGCGGCCGAGCACCCTCACCGTGTCGGTGCCGGCCGGCCCGCAGGAGGGCATCGGCGTGACGGGCCGGGCCGTCCGGATCTGACGGAGCGTCCGTCAGGCGGTGGGGGCGGCGGATCCGGCCGGTGCGGCGGATCCGGCCGGCCGGGCCTGACGGCGGGTCACTTGGTCTGCCGCAGGCCCAGGGGGCGGGCGATCTCCTCCACCATCACGCGGCCCGCCTCGAACTCCAGCGTGTCGTCGCCCATGCCCTGGTCGGTGTCCAGCCCGTCGAGCTCGGCGAGGGGCTGGTCCAGGCGGATGTGGGCGAGGACCGACTGCAGGGCGCGCAGGGTGGCCGACGCGGTGGAGCCCCAGTTGGAGAAGTAGGAGAACTGCCACCACCACAGGGCCTCCGTGGTGCGGCCCGCGCGGTAGTGGGACATGCCGTGGCGCAGGTCGGCCATGACGTCGGCCAGGTCGTCGGAGATCCGGGCCGGTACGGGGGCCTTGCGGGGCTCGTAGGGGTCGAAGACCTCGGAGTAGATGTCGATGGGGTCGAGCATCCGCGCCAGGTTCTCGCGCAGTTCGTCGACGTCCGCCTCGGGGCCCGAGTCGGGCTCGTAGCGCTCGTCGGGCACGATGTCCTCGTGCGCACCGAGCCGGCCCCCGGCGAGCAGGAGCTGGGAGACCTCCAGGAGGAGGAAGGGGACGGCCGATTCCGGCTCGTCGCCCTTGGCGACCTCCGTCACGGCGACGAGGAAGCTCTCGATCTGGTCCGCGATCTGGACCGCGAAGTCGTCCGGGTTCCGGTCGGTCGCGTGCAGCGTGGCGTCAGACATCTAGGAGTCGTCTCCCCTCGAAGGCGCGTCCGAGGGTGACCTCGTCCGCGTATTCCAGGTCGCCACCCACCGGGAGGCCGCTGGCCAGGCGGGTGACCTTCAGGCCCATGGGCTTGATCATGCGGGCGAGGTACGTCGCTGTCGCCTCGCCCTCCAGGTTCGGGTCCGTGGCGAGAATGAGCTCGGTGACCGTGCCGTCGGCGAGACGGGCCAGGAGCTCCCTGATGCGCAGGTCGTCCGGGCCCACCCCGTCGATCGGGCTGATGGCGCCGCCCAGCACGTGGTAGCGGCCCCGGAACTCACGCGTGCGCTCGATCGCCACGACGTCCTTGGGCTCCTCGACCACGCAGATGACGGCCGGGTCGCGGCGGGTGTCGCGGCAGATGTTGCACAGTTCCTCCTGCGCGACGTTGCCGCAGGTCGCGCAGAAGCGGACCTTCGCCTTGACCTCCATCAGCGCCTGCGCGAGCCGCCGTACGTCCGTCGGTTCCGCCTGGAGGATGTGGAAGGCGATCCGCTGGGCGCTCTTCGGACCGACGCCGGGCAGCCGCCCCAGCTCGTCGATCAGGTCCTGGACCACGCCTTCGTACAACGGACTGCCCTTCCTGGGTCTTCGGGGTCGGTACGCACCCACCCGTACGTACCGTAGTTGTCAGCCGCCTCCCGGAGGAAGGCGGTGCGCCGGGTCAGAACGGCAGACCGGGGATCCCGCCGCCGCCGAGGCCCTGGGTGAGGGGGCCGAGCTTCTGCTGCTGGAGCGCCTGCGCGTTCTCGTTGGCCGCCTGGACGGCCGCCACGACGAGGTCGGCGAGGGTCTCGGTGTCCTCCGGGTCCACCGCCTTCGGGTCGATCTTCAGGGCGCGCAGCTCGCCGGCGCCGGTGACGGTCGCGGTCACCAGGCCGCCGCCGGCCTGCCCGTCGACCTCCGTCTGCGCCAGTTCCTCCTGCGCCCTCGCCAGGTCCTGCTGCATCTTCTGGGCCTGCTGGAGCAGCTGCTGCATGTTGGGCTGGCCACCACCGGGGATCACGATCAGCTCCTTGCTCGGTACGGGTTTTCCCGCTCGGCACGAGCCTACGTGGTCCGACCTGCCACCGCCCCAGCACTCTTTCGAGTGATGCCCTCTCGCGCCCCATAACCGATCAAGGAATACTTCCGGGCGGAAAACCGGCGAAAGCTTCATCTTCGCCACCCGTTGGGGGGTAGGAAGGGTCGGGCGCGGCAGCACGCCGCGTCCGTCCGTCGCGCAGCGTGATCGGTGAGTGAACCGTACGTGGTCATTCGTGGTCGGTGAGGAGTGCCGGGTGGGTCAGCCGGAGATGCAGCCCGAGGGGCCACCTCAGGACGGGCGGGGCGAGGGGGCGGCGGCCCGGTTGCGGCCGGGCGACCTGACCGGCCGGGCCTTCCCGCTCGGGGACTGGGGCGAGCCGGCGGTCCGGCTGGACGAGCTGTACCGGTGGGTGGAGCGGGGGGCGCTGAGGACGGCGGCCTGGTACCTGGCGGACCGGATGTGGAAGCGGCGCTGCGCGCGGGTGCTGCGCTGCGGGGCGCTGGCCGGCGCGGTCACCGGGCTGGCGCTGCCCCTGCTGGACCTGACGGGCGTGGCGGGCGGGATCGCGTCCTGGGGGTGCCTGGCGCTGCTGCTGTGCGTGGCGTGCGTGGCCGTCGACCGGTACTTCGGGGTGACGTCCGGCTGGATGCGGGACGTGGCCACCGCGCAGGCCGTGCAGCGCCGGCTCCAGGCGCTCCAGTTCGACTGGGCCGCGGAGAGCGTGCGGGAGGTGCTGGGTCCGGCGGAGGGCACGGCCGGTGAGGCCGCGGAGCGGTGCCTGGGGGTGCTGCGCAGGTTCTCCGAGGACGTGACCGAGCTGGTGCGGGTGGAGACGGCGGACTGGATGGGCGAGTTCCGCACCGGGGGCGCCACGACGGCCGCTCTGCACACGGTGGTGTTCCCGGGGCCGGGCCGCCCGGTGGAGGCGGGGAGCGTGAACGGCCGCTTCGCGGTTCCGCCGGCGGGCGGCGCCCGGCCGAACATGCCCCGGCAGCGTCCGCCCGAGCCGAGGTGAGACGACGGGAGCGACCCCGTCGTCGCCCGGCGGTCGGCGACCACCGCCGGATGGTCGACCGGAGTGCCGGGCACCGGGATTCGGCTACTGCTTCGTGTACGTCAGCCGTTCGCCGCTGCTCGTGTTGAGGCGCTCCAGCGTGCCGTTCGGCAGGAGGGTCACCTCGGTGGCGGCGCCCGGGGTGCAGGCGCTGCGCGGCTGTCCGACGGTCACGGTGGACGGGCCGATCCTCAGGGAGCCGCCCGCTCCCGGGGCCGTGACCAGTTCGCCCTCGAACACGCAGTGGTAGGAGCCGCCGCCCCGGGTGGGGCCGTCGGCCACGAGGGAGAGCACGGTGTCGCCCGGCTCCCCCTGCTCGATGGTGAGCGAACGGCTGTGCTGCCCGTCGGCGTTGTCGATGGTCGTGGTCCAGGTGCCCAGGTACCCGGTGGGGATCGTGCCGTCCTGCGGGGAGGCCGAGACGTCCGGCCGGGTGGTCGTCGGCCCGGGGCCCGGGGTGGTCGGGGGCGCGCCGGTGCTCCGGGTGGGGGACGGGTCGCCGCCGGACGTGTCGTGGCCGCCGCCCTGCATCAGGGCGTACACCGACCCGCCCGCGGCCAGCGCGACGACCAGGGCGATCACGACGAGCAGCGCGGTGGACCGGCCGTCCCTGCGCGCCGGCTGGGGCGGCCCGTACGGCGGGGTGGGGCCGTGGGGCGGCGGCCCGTACGGCGGCGTGGAGCCGGGTCCGCCGTAGCCGGGGTGCGCCGGGGCGCCCGGCTGGGGGTGCTGCTGCGGGTAGCCGTACGCGGGGTGCGGCGGCGGGGTCGTGCCCGGCCCCGCGACCAAGGTCGGCAGATGGTTCACCGCCGGCCCGTCGCCGGGCCGGCCCGCCGGGGGCGGCACGGCGGCTCCGGCCGCGGCCCCGGGGGGCAGCGCGGGGGCCGGGGGCAGGGCGGGCCGGGACGGCTCGTCGGCCACGGCGGCGTGCTCGGGGGACGGGCCGGGCCCGGGGCGACCGCCGGCGGCCGGGTGCCCGCCGGGACCGGACTGCCCCGCGTCGCCGCCCTGGCCGGCCGGCGGAAGGGCACCGGCGGCCCCTGCCGCCGCCGGGTCCGCCTCCGGGTTCTCCGCGTCCAGCAACCGCACGGCGTGGCGGCCCAGTTGGGCCACCAGTGCGCTCGGCAGCCAGGGGTCCAGGGCGCGGCCGTCCGCGACGGTGTCGTCGGCGCCGGTGCGTTCCAGGACCTGGTCCAGGGTGGGCCGGGCGGCGGGGTCCTTGCGCAGGCAGTCGCGGACCAGGTCGGCGATGCCCTCCGGGACGCCCTCCAGGTCCGGCTCCTCCTGGGCGATGCGGAACATCAGCGCGTGGACGCCGCTGTTGGCGGTGCCGAAGGGCAGGGCGCCGGTCGCGGCGTAGGCGAGGACCGAGCCGAGGCAGAAGACGTCGCACGCCGGGGTGATGCGGTCGCCCCGCACCTGCTCGGGCGCCATGAAGCCGGGCGATCCGACGAGCGCGCCGGTCCGCGTGAGCCCGCCGTCCGTGACGGTCTCCAGGGCGCGGGCGATGCCGAAGTCGATGACGCGCGGGCCGTCGATGGTGACCAGGACGTTCGACGGCTTGAGGTCGCGGTGGACGATGCCGGCCGCGTGGATGTCCTCGAGCGCGTGCGCGAGCCCGGCCGCGAGGATGCGGACCGACCGCTCGGGCAGGGCCCCGTGGTCGTGGCCGACGACCTGCTGAAGACTCGGCCCGGCGACGTACCCGGTGGCGACCCACGGCACGGCGGCCTCGGTGTCCGCGTCCAGCACCGGCGCGGTCCAGTACCCGCCGACCCGCCGCGCGGACCGGACCTCCTGGCGGAACCGCTCCCGGAACTCCTCCTGCGCGGCCAGTTCCTCGCGCACGAGCTTCACGGCGACGGTCCGGCCGCGCTCCGAGCGGGCCAGGTAGACGTGCCCCATGCCGCCCGCGCCGAGCCGCGCCAGCAACCGGTACGCGCCGATCCGCTGCGGATCGGCGCCCCCCAGCTTCTCCATCGCTCAGCCGCCTTCCCCCCACACGCGAGCAACGGATCGAGGACTCTACCGGACGTCCAGGCGCCCTAAGTAGCAGTTCTCGCCGTCTATCTAGTCCAGGCCAGAGGCCCAAAGTCCACCCCGTGAAGTGCCGTCTGTGAGACGGACGTGAGACGGGGCGGCCCCGACGCGGTGACTCCAACACCGGCCGGGGCCTGAGTCCGACACCTGACGAGACCAGGAGCAGACCCGTGCAGGACCCTATCCGCAGCATCACGCTGCCCACCATCGACCACGGCCCCGTAACCCTCCCGGAGCCCGACTGGTGCGCCGGCCACGAGACCATCCCCGAGTACCGCGTCGACATCACCCACCGCGGCCCTGACCACAGCCTGACCCTGCCCGTACGCGGCGGGTACGCCGAACTCCTCGTCGTCGCCCTGGAGGAGCGGCCCTTCACCGAGACGTGGCCCGGCACCCGGCCGTTCGTGTCCGTCGGCTTCAACGGCGACAGCTACCCCTCGCAGCTGCACCGCCTGGAGGACATGGCGGCCGAGTTGGAGCGGCACGCCGAGGTGCTGCGGGAGTTCGCCCGCCGCCTGGCCGTGATCCTCGCCGGGGGTGAGTGGTGATGGGCACACACCGCCCCCGTGGCAGCGGCCACATGCGCGGCGCCAAGGGCCGCCGCAAGCGCCTGCGCCTCGCCGCACGAGACGGCGCGCGCTGCTTCTACTGCCGCGCCCCCTTCGGCGACGTGGCCGCCGAGGCAACGTTCGACCACTACGTGCCGTACGCCCTTTGGCCGACGAACCAGGCCTTCAACCTCGTCCTGGCCTGCGGCTCGTGCAACCTCCGCAAGGGCGACGCACTGCCGCTCGGGCTGCTCCTCGCACTGCGGCCGTGGCTCACCCGCCAGCAGATGGGGGTGGCGGCGTGAAGCGTGACCCCCTGCTCTGGGTCGCCACGGCGGCCGTGCTCACCGTGCTCGCCTCGGCTGAGTACGAGTTGGCCCGCGCGTGCGGGTTCGGCACCTACGTGGCCGCGGGCGTGCCGGCCGCGCTGGACGTGTACGCCCTCGCCGCCCTGCGGGCCCGCCGTGACGTCCTCGCGGTGGTGCTCTCGCTGATCGCCGTGAACGCTGCCTCCCACCTTGTCGAGGTCGGTCTGCTACCGGTGTCGGTGGCGCTCGTCGTGGCCGTGTCGGCGGTCGCCCCGCTCGTGCTGTGGCGCGTGCACCGGCTCTCGGAGCTGCGACCGGAACCGGCGGCGGAACCAGTTCCGGCCGTGGCGGAACCGGCACCGGAACCGGCGGAACCGATCACCGTGGAGCGCGCCCCGGAGCCTGTCGACATGGCCCCCGTCGGGCCCGTCCTCGGCCCCTGGCAGCCCGTGGCGGAACTCGCGGGCGGAACCGGCGGAACCGGCCCTGACCTGCTCGGCGATCACTTCGCGGCTGTCCGCAAAGCCATCGGCGAGGCCCCGGCGGAACCGGCAACGGAACCAGTTCCGCCCGCAGTTCCGCCGACCGGGACCGGCGCGGCCGACATCGTCTCCGAGGACACCGCGAACACCACCTTCGGCAAGCGCGTAGAGACCGTGCGGAACTGGCTCCAGACGGAACCGGAACTCACCGGCGGCGACATCGGAACTCGCCTCGGAGTCTCCGACGGCTACGGCCGGCGCCTGCTGCGCACCGCCCGAGGCGACTCGTGATCCCCGCCGCCTGCTTCGCGCTCGCCGCCCTCGCGGCCCTCGTCGGCCTCGTCCTGGTCGACACCCGCACCGTGCCCCCCGTGAGCGGCACGTGCGCCCTGATCCTCACCCTCGCCGCGCTCGGCGTGGCCCTCGTCCGATAGGACCCGCAATGCCTCCGCTCGACATCCCCACCTACGGGCTCGTCTCCCTCGGCGGCGTCACCGTCGGCCTGTCCCTCGCCGGATGGGACGTGACTTGCTGGTTCGCCTCCCACAAGAAGCGATTCACCATCAAGGCCCTGCGCCAGCTGCTGCCGTTCCTCGCGTGCATGGCCTACGGCACGCTGCTCATCCTCTCGGCCGGCGGACTCATCGGCGCTGCCGCCGACTGGTCGCTGTGGGGCACCAACCAGGTTGGCGAAGCCATCCTCGTGTACGGCGTCGGCGGCACCTCGCCGAACGTCACCCGCTCCTCGTTCCTCGCGCTCACCCCGGGCGGCCACGCGGTCGTCATCATCGCCACCGTGATCCTGCTCGCCGTGGCCTCCCGCCGCGGCTTCCGGCTCGACTTCGTGCGCGGCGTCCTCGCCGGGATCAGCCTCGGTCTGGCGTCCAGCGTCGCCGGGCTCGCCGGGTACGTCCTGGCGCCCGTGGTGAGCTACCTCGGTGACCTCGTCGCGGGGCTGGTGTGAAGGCCGGCCAGGCGGGCCGGACGCTCGCCCGCGGCACCTGGTTCTCGTTCGAGGCGTGGGCACGGTGGCTGTCCGGCGCGAGCCACAAGGACCGGTCTGGCGTCGTGCGCCTGGCGGTCGTCGTCGTGCGGCTGGTGCTGTCGCTGCTCGCCGCGTTGTTCTACGCGGGGACGCTGACCTACGCCCCGCACCTGATCTACGCGGCCCCCGTCGTGTGGGCGGTCACCGCGTGGCACATGTCCGATTGGTCCTCCCCTCCCCCACCGCCCTCTGAGCCCCTCTCTGGCGACGAATACGCAGTTGAGAGCACTCGTGTGCGCGAAGTGCGGCAGGGGCCGGGGGAGGGGATCACGATCTTCCCTGAGATCGAGTACGTCACCGGTCCGGCGCCTGCCGAGGAGGTGAACCGATGATCGCTCGACTCCTCGCCGCGGCCTACGACTACTGCGAGCACTGCGGCTGGTGGGTGCGGGACTGCCCGCACCGGTAGGACGCACGCACTACGGTTGTAGTGCCCATCCACGGCAACGGCCCCCGAGGCGGAGATTCTGTCCGCCTCGGGGGCCAGTCGCGTTACGGCTACGCGTGCGGATTCCTGCGGTCGCGGTACGCCTTCTGGCGGCACGCCGGACCGCAGTACCGGGAGTCGGCCCGGCCGGTGGTGATCTGCTGGCCGCACGCAGCGCACGGCCGCCCGCTCCCCTTCCCTCCGTTACGGCTACGCGTGAGAGACGTGGAGCATGCCCGCGAGCACGTCACTCGCTTGAGCAGGGGATCGCCGTTGCGCACCACCGGATGCCCGCAGGCGGCACACGGGGTGGGGGGTAGGGGGTCACCTCGGCCGACCATGCGCGTCCACACGTGCCGCGCCGTCCGTCGCTCCGATTCCGTTCGGGTTAGCCCCGTGTCGGGGTCGATGCCGCGGTCGTAGCAGGGCTGACAGATCAGCAGCAGGGCGCGGTAGAACTGGCGCCGGTGCTTGGTGGCGCCGTCGACGAGGTAGCCGGGGCCCTCGATGGCCGTCTCACACATGGGGCACTTTCTCTCACGCATAGCCGTAACGGTACTCGGGGTGGGAGTGTCTGTCACGCGTATCCGTAACGCGGAACGACCCCCGGGCGTACCGGGGGCCGTTCCTAGTGCTGTACCCGTCGCGCGGGCCGCGGGGGCTACTTCTGGTCAGGCTTCGGCGGGATGACGAACCCTCGCGCGGGCCTGGGCTGCGGGTCACGGGATTCCGGCTGCTGCGCGCGCTTCCACGCTGCGACCATCTCCGCATACCGCGCGTCGATCCATTCGGACACGGCGCCTCCCTTCACGGGCAGGCTATGCCACTCCGGGCTTCGGCTTGGGCGTGACGACGATGGTGCACTCCGGGGCGTGCTGGCACTTCGCCGCGACCGAGGCGAGTGTCTCATCCGAGGGCGGCCACCACAGCTCGCCGTCCGCCTCCCACCCGAGTTCCGCGATCTTCTCGCGGGTGCGGTCCAGGATCGGCGGATCGTAGTTGGTGGGGTCGTAGCCCGGGAAGTGGTGCACGAAGCCGCCGAGCGACTCGCACAGATCGGCGTACATCGCCGTGTGCAGGATGAGGGCGTGCCAGCCCTCGTCCACGATGCGCGACGGGGCGAGGCCGACGCCGGGGTTCTTCGCGCAGGCCGCGACGAACTTGAGGGCCTCGTCCACGATCCGGCCGGCCATCTCCTCGGACATGTCCGGGTTGGCGTCCATGACGGTGCCGCGGACGCTGCTGAACTGCTCGTCGGTGATGAGCATGCGGGCCAGTTCGGGTAACGCGTCGGGAGGCGTCGGGCCGGGGCCGGGGTTCGGGGGTACGGTCACAGTGATCTCCTTCGCTCGTGCGGATGGGGATGGCCCCGCCCGGGCCGGGGTTCTTCGCGGGACTCGCCGGCCCGGGCGGGGAGCTTGAGGGGTTACGGGCGGCGCCCCTGGCGAATGAGCCGGTTCAGGATCAGCCCGACTTCGCAGCGGCTCGCGTCGTCCGTGCACTGCTCGCACACGGGGGCGTGCTCGAACAGGCCGCGGTGCGCCCACGCGGCTGCGCAGCGCTGGCAGGCGCGAGGGAACCAGCTACCTGCCGGCGACTTCTGCTCGCCGAGGTCGACGGCCGTTGCCGCTTCCAGGGGGCCGTCCTCGCACCACACGCAGCGGGCGCCGCGTAGCTGGTCCTCGGTGGCGTCCGCGGCGGCGGGCAGCAGCAGGGCGGCTACCACGCTGGCGGGTACTTCGAGGGAAGCTCTGGGCGTTTCTGACGGCTGGGGTGCGGCGGCTGTACGGTGCGTCACGTCGACTCCTGGTAGTCGGCCAGCCCCGGGGCCGTTCGCGCGGTCGCCGGGGCGCTGTGTCACGGATCACGTTCGCGTGGTTACTCAGGGCGCGCGACGACACAGGGGGCGTCATACCGGCGACATGCGGGGCGTCATTTCGGTGTCACTCTGAGCGTGATCGGGCTACCGTCGAGGCATGGCCACTCCGAACGGAACCCTCCGAGCGGTCCGTATGGGTCTGCTCATGTCCCAAGACGAATTCGCCCGTGCGATCCGGGAGGCCGGCGACCAGGCGGGCGCCCCCAACGACGCCTCGAAGCGGCTCGTGCAGCGCTGGGAGTCCGGCACCACCACCGCGCCCCGCCCCGTGTACGCGCGCGCCCTGGAAGCCGTCACGGGCCTGCCCATCGAGGCCCTCGGCTTCCCCCCGGTCACCCTCGCCCGCATCGCCGACGACGGGCACGGCGGCCACGACCTCCAGGGCTCGCCCCTGGGCGTGCCGGTCGCCAACGGCTCACCGGCCCCGCAGACGGCGCCCCGCGGGAACTACTCGGGGATCTGGCTCAGCACCTACGAGTACGTCTCCAGCGGGCGCGGGAACCAGGTGTTCACCGGCAAGCACCACGTCGTGCTGCTCCAGCACGGCAACCGGCTCACCGGGCGCAGCCTGCCCGGCGCCTCCCTGAACCCGGACAGCCCGCTGACGCTCGACCTCCAGGTCGACGGGGGCACGGTCACGGGCACGTGGACGGAGCAGACGGCCAGCGAGGGCTACTACCGGGGCGCCCGGTACTTCGGCGCGCTACAGATGCTCGCCGAGCCCACCGGCCGCCGCATGGCCGGCAAGTGGGTGGGCTTCGGTAAGGAGTTCGACGTGAACACCGGGCCGTGGGAACTGCGGCTCCTGGACACGTCCACGGACAAGGGCACGCTCGCCTCGTACAACCGGCCACCCGAGTAGGCCCGCACACTCGGCGACGCAGCAGCGCCCGGCCCTCGAAGGTGAGGAGCCGGGCGCGGGTGCGTATGGGGTCAGGCAGCAGCGGGGGCGGTCGCGCGGGCGGCGTCGTTCGCCGCGTACGCCGCGGTGAGGGTGTCCAGCGGGGTGGCGGAGCCCGCCCCGGTGAGCCGCAACCCGTCGAGGGCCTGCCGCGTGGCGGTCAGGGCGCTCTCTGCGGCCAGGGTGGCGGCCAGTGCCTTCCCGGCCTCCCCCGGCAGCAGCGGCGCCAGGGCCTCGTCCAAGGCCCGTACGGCGGCCGTCGGGTCCGGGCGGTCACCCTGGGCCCGGTCCATGCCCTGGCGCTTGTCCTGCGCCCGCAGGTACGCCGGGTACTCCGCGCGCAGGGCGCGCAGCGTGTCCACGTCGGCGCCCTCGATGACCTCGGACAGGGCCGCGCCCGCGTCCAGTTGGCCACGCGCCCGCTCCCACGCGCGGGACAACCGCATCTCGGCGAGGAGCTGCTGTTGGGTGTCGCCGGGGGCGGAGTGCCGCTCGTAGGCGTCGCGGGCGATGGCGGCGGCCCGCTCCACCTCGTGGCCGATCCCGTCGGCCAGCGTGGCGCCGAGCTGCTGCGCCTGCTGCGCGAGTTCCCGTCGGCGGGCGTCCAGGCCCTCGGCCGAGAGGTTGGGGTCGGTGAAGCCCTGCGCGGTGCGGGCGGCGTCGGTGACGCGCTGCTGAGCCTGCGGCAGAACCGTGGTGGTGATCTGCCGTACGTGGTCGAGGGCGTCGGCCGCGGTGACCAGGTAGCGCTGAGAGAGGGCGTTGAGGTCCATGGGGGCCGTCCTGGTCAGTAGTTGCGGCGGTCGGGGTCGAGGGCGTCCTGTGTGGCCACGGCGGAGGCGTAGCCCTCGCGGTCGGCCTTCTCCTTCATCCATTCCACGCCGGTCAGGTACTCGGCGGGGGCCTCGGCGACGTCCTCCATGGGGTATCCGAGGTCGGCGAATCGGGCGATGGCCTCGGCGTCGTCGGTGTAGATCTCGCCGTGCACCCACCACAGGGCCTCAGCGCCGTGCAGCGTGTTCTCTGGGCCGTGGACGACCGGGCCAGCGGGGGCGGTGACCTTCTTCACGGGGGCTCCTGACTATGCGGCGGTGGACGCGGGCGCGTCCTCGGCGGTGGGCTGACGGGCGGTGTCGTGGGCCTGCTCGGCGAGCGTGGGCACGGCGGTGAACACCTGCTGCACGCGGTGCTCGGGGACGGCCAGGGCCTCGCCGACGGCGTGGGCCAGGCCGCTGGAGTGGGCGCCGAGGTGGACGGCTGCGGCGAGCAGGACGGCCGGCGGAACGGTGCGGGCCACGGTGCGGGGGTTGTAGACGATGACCTGTTCGCGGTCGCCGGCCACGCCGTAGCGCTCGCGCATGATGCGGAAGTCCCCGCCGAGCTGGTCGGTGATGGCGGTCAGCTCGGCGCCGAGTCCGGTGATCAGGTCGTGCCGCTGCTGCCCGATCGTGCACAGGCGGCCGATCGCGGCCACGGCGTTGCGCATGGCGTCGGCCAGTTCGCCCGCGTCGTCGTTCTTGACGAGGGTCACGGCCTGCTCGGCGACGGTGCGGGCGGTCTCGTGCCGGGCGGCGTCCTGCGCGGCGGCGTGCTTGCGTTCGGCGGCGGTGATGCGCAGTTCGGCGAAGCGGACGGCCTGGTGCGCCTCGGCGAGCTGCGCCGCGGTGACGTCTTGGTCGCCGTTCAGTACGCGTTCCTCCAGCGCGGCGGCGGTCTGCTCGGCCTTCTCCTTGTCGGCGTGCGCGGTGCGGATCGCGGCGGCGGCCTCGGCCGGGGTCATGGTGCTCACTTCGTGTTCTCCTTCCGGGCCCGGCCGGTGTCGCGGCTCATGGCCATGACCGCAGCGACGCCCCGCCGCAGCTCGGGGTCTGCGACGGGGCGTGTGGGCTTGCCCTGGTAGTGGCGGCCGATGGCCTCCTGAAGGTCCCTCATGGGCTTCTCCCGGTTCGGTAGGCGTCCAGGGACGCGGAGTCGATGAGCCAGGCCGGGCCGGCGCGGCGGGCCCGCACCCGGCCCGACCGGGCCAGCGTCCGCGCGTACTGGGCTGAGCACCCCAGGATCTCGGCGACCTGTCGCGCGGTCAGTTCCACGCTCGCAGCAGTCAGGGCGGGGGTTTCGGGGACGAAAGCGGGTCCGGCGCCCTGGCCTTGCACGGCGGCGGCGTGCAGCGCGTGCAGGACGCGGCGGGCTCCGGGGGACACCTCGCCCCCGTCGGCCCGCGCACGGGCCGTCAGGTCCCGCACGAGGGCCCGCAGCACCTCACCCGCGACCGAGGCCGGGACCATCACGGAGCCGTCCGGCCGCAGCAGGCGGGCGATGCCCGGGTCAGGCGGCGTCGTCATCGTCGGGCGCCACGGTGCGGCGGCCAGACGACCGCTCATCCAGCCGGGCGAGGATGCCGGCCGCGCGATGGTCGCCGCGGCGGGCGGCGGGCCGAAGCTGCGCCCTGAGCTTGTCTTCCTGCACCTTCAACGCGGCCTGGTGGCGGGCGCTCGTGTTCTCGGCGGCCTCAGCGTCGGCGGCGAGGCGGCCGAGGGTCTCGGCGGCCTCCCTGACGATGCGCTCCACCTCGGGCATGAGCTTCGGGTCGTGGCGGCCGGCCTCGCGGTTCAGGCGGGCGACCGCGCGGCGGAAGCGCGTGTTCGCAACGTCGAGCTGGTCACGGCCGGGGTAGTGGGGCCTGCGGGTCGGGGTGTCGGGCACGGGACGTCCTCCTTGTACATGTGCGCGGGCGACACGCGCGGGGGCAGCGGAACCGGATACGCGGCGGTTGGTGGTCGGGCTGTTGGTCATGGCTCGGTGGGTGGCTGGTTTCGGGTTTCGGCTTGTCGGCGGAGCTTGTTGGCGTGGCGTGCGGCGAGTCCTCGGCGGCGGGCGGCGGTGAGTTCGTCGCGGCGTTTCTTCGTGGCTTGGACGCGGATCTTGGCGGCGGCGATGCGGGCGGCTACGGCCTGCTCGACGGCTGAGTTCGACTCGGGGTTCATCAGGACTCCGTTTCTTCCGCGGGGTCGTGGTTGGGGCGGTAGACGACCTTCAGCTCGAACTCGGCGAAGCGCTGCGCGGGAACGAGCCAGGGGGTGATGCCTCGGCTGTCGGGGAGGATCGGTAGGAGGGTGGGGTTTCCCTCGTGGTCGGTGTCGGGTTGCCAGGCGATGACGGGTTCGAGTTCGCCGGCGCCGTCGCCCTGGAAGTGGACGTACCAGCCGGGGGCCGCGGGGATGAGGTCGGTCATGTGGACTTCCGTTTCGAGGGGGGGGTCACGCCCCCCTCCTTCTAAGAGGAGGGGGGAGCGTGAGACCCCTGGTGCGTGAGGGTGCGTGCAGGGGGGCGTGAGGCTGTGATCTGCGGTTTCCGTTTTGGCGTGAGGGTGCGTGAGGGGTGCGTGACCTTCTCGCCCGGTGAGGGGTGCGTGAGGGGGTCCGTGAGGGTCATGACGCCTGCTGTGACGGGACGTACGCCCGCCCGGGGAACCAGCGGGTTGGGTCTCCGGGCGCCGTGGGGTCGACCTTGGTCAGCAGGCCCTGGTCGACGAGCTTGTTGAGCCTGCGGCGGGCCTTCTCGCGGTCCGACGCGGTGGGCTTCTTGGTCTCGGCGAGGGCTGCGGCGGCGTCCACGGCAGTGAGGCCGTGGACGCCTTTGATCCGGGCCATGTCGAGGAGGTCGACGGTGTGCCGGACCGTGGTGATGCCGGAGGGGTGGTCGTGCAAGAGCTGGAAGGGCCCGACCTCATTCATCGGCTGTTTGAGGTGGCGAAAGGACACGATGGGGTCGCCCGCCTCACCCCACAGCATGATCACGGACCCTGAACCGGCCGTGATCCAGGTGGAGCCGTAGACGTCCTCCAGCTTGTTGGGCTCACCGCCGTTGGTGCCGGCCTTCTTCGTGTGGTGGTTCTCCAGCACCTGGACGCCCTCGGCGAGGGCCTTCTGCCGGGCGCGGTTGTACCCGGCGCCTACCTCGTCGGTCGAGATGCCGATCGCACCGTCCTTGATGGAGTCGACCAGGACCGTGTCGGCTCCGGCGCGCTCGCACATTGCGGCGAGGACTTCGGGCCGCTTCGCCAGGTCGTACGGCGGCGGCCCTTCCCAGATGACGAGGTGCTCGTTAAGGAAGGCTTCGTCATCCTCGCCGTAGATCCGGCGACCGGCCCGGCGTGCCTGCGCGGGCCGGTCCATGAGAAGCATGAGGACGCGCTTGCTGCCGGGCTGCACAGGCATGCCCAAGACGCTGTCCTGGAGCCCGAGGCGGCCGCGGATGATCTGGTGGGCGATCGTGGTTTTGCCGACGCCCTGGGGGCCCGCGAGGATCAGTGACTCACCCTCTGCCCACAGCACGTCACCGCCGTCCCCCCAGATGGCCGGGGGCGTCTCCGGGGCGTGCAGGAAGAACGTGCCGCCCGGGGTGAACGACTTGGGGAGGAGGTCCTCCTCCGGGGCGTTCTCGGCGGCCGTGTGGGCGTCGGATTCGGCCTTGACGTCCTCGGCCCACTCGGGGTTCTTCATCATGCGGCCACCCCCGGGTCCTGCGGGTGCGGGACCGGCGCCCACACCTGGAGGAACTCGGTGTCGGTGTGGCCGGCGGCGAAGTGGTCGTACGCGTCCTTGCCGGTGCGTGCCTGGACGACGTACACCGTGCGAGCCAGCCCGCGGAGGCTGTCCACGACGGCTACAGCGTGTTCCCGACCCTTCCCGTCCCGGTCGGCGACGATCGTGACGTCTGCGCCGTCGAGGTAGGCGGCGTGCTCGGCAGTCCACTTCCCGGCGCCGCCCGCGTTGCAGGTGGCGGGAAGTCCGTGGTCGACGAGCGCATGGACGTCCTTCTCCCCCTCGGCGATCCAGATGACCCGATCGGCTTCCTTGGCGGTGAGCAGCTCGGGGAGCCGGTACGGCACCAAGGGCACGAGGCGGGTGCCGTCCGGGCTGTTGAGGGACCAGCGGCGCCCGGACCGGGTGGACGTGTCGGGGCGCCACTGCGCGAAGTCCTTGTGATCGCATCGGGTGACACCGTGGACGACGGCGCCGTCGGCGTCGCGGTAGACGTACTGGGCGACGCGCTTGTGCCCATGCCGGCCGCAGGGCAGCCATGAGTCATCCGCCGGCCGATCGCGCTCGGGGAGGGGTTCGTCGTAGAGGTCCGCTTCGTTCCATCCGATCGCGGCGAGGAACTCCGTGTTCCCGCCGCACTTGTGGCAGTGGATGACGAGGGAGCCGTTGTTGCCGGGGCGGAAGGCCACGGTGTCCGGGGCGTCTCCGTCGTGGCAGATGCCCCGGGTGCGCATGGCCCCGCCCCGGTACAGGGTCGGTTCGCCCTTGTCCCGCAGGAGGTCGGCGAGCCGGTTGAAGGCGTTCACGTGGTGCGGTCCTTGCGGTCGTCGGCGAAGCGGTAGCGGATCTCCCAGAGCTGCCAGCCATGGGCGGACAGGCGGCGGATCTCGGCTTTCACCTCGCGGAGGGTGAGCCCGTACGGGTTGTGCAGGAGTGCGTCACGCATGCCGGAGGCCCCGGCGCCGCGGTGGGCGCCAGGGCTTCGGCGAGCGGAGCGGGCAGTCACGCGCCGGCCTCGTAGTCGTCCGCGGCGATCCCGTCCGCGACGTCGCACAGGGCCTCCAGCCGGGCGGCGAACGACCGCATCTCGGCGACGATCTCCCGCGCCTTCGCCGGGGTCACCGTGCCGGTGGTGTCGCCATAGCTCAGCCACAGCTGCGTGAACCGGCCGTCCACCGATCCTCCGGACACGAACCGGCCGTCGACCTCCACGGGCGGAAGCGTCTTCCAGTCGCTCACGACGACCTCGGCGGAGAACAGCGGCACGCCCGCGTTCTCCTCGGTCGTGTGCTGGTCGTCGATGTCCCGCATGGCCGACTCGATCGGGGCCGTGCGCCACGCGCCCAGCCCGTCGTCGTAGGTGAGGGTCTGCTGCGGCACGGTGAGCAGGCCGGCGGGCTGTACCGAACCGGTACCCCCTGCGGCGGGCTCGGCGAGGAGCGCGGCCACGTGCGGGTACTCGCGGGCGATGTACCGGTCAGCCGACTCCGCGGCCAGCTGGTCGGCGCGCTCCCGGGTGACCTCGGCGGCCTCGGCCGCGAGGAGCGGGTGCGGCCGGCCGGTCGGTGTGACAGCGGCGAGCATGCGGGCCCTGGTGTTCTGCATAATGGTGTCTCCGTCTCAGTTGAAGCCTCGGGGTCGCCGGCCAGCGATTAGTCCCGGGGCTTCGGCTGTGTGTGGGATGGAATGGGCCCCTGCCGCGTGGGTGCTGGAACACCTGCGGCCTGGTGGGGGCCCGCCTTACGCGGCTTCGAGCAGTCGCACGAGCGATGCGGTGACCACGCGCTTCGCGCCGTAGTCGAGGACCCTGACGGGGGCCTCGCCGCGCTTCACGAGCGCGTACATCTGGCTTCGGGAGATCCCGAGAGCGAGCGCGGCCCTGGTCATGTCCACCGTGGCTGGCCAAGTGCGGACTTCATCGAGTGTCGGCGGCGTCATCAGGCAGCCCTCTCGGTTGCGTGATCGATCTTCAGGCTCGTTGTACGTGTCAGAACGCGGACGATCTGGATTGAGAGTGCCCCACATGGATCGCCGAGTCAAGCGGCGGACGAAAATGCGTTTTCCTGCGTTGTGAAAACGCACGCCATATGGCAGGCTCAGGGGCATGGCAGATGAGTCGGAAGCGCCGCCCACAGTGGGCAGGGTCGTCGGAGAGAACCTGAGAGCCCTGCGCCAGGAGAGGCGCATCACCCAGGGGGCCCTGGCCGACAAACTGTTCCGCATGGGCCTCCCCTGGAAGCGCACGCAGGTCTCGGACCTTGAGAGCGGTAGGCGCGAGACCGTAGACCTGGGAACACTCGTGATCCTCGGGCAGACCCTCGGTGTGGAGCTTCGCGACTTCTTCGCGGGGGACAGCGACGTACTGCTCACCCCGCGGTCTAGCTACCCGGAGTCCTGGGCTAAGGCGAGCCGCGCCCAGCTGCGCGCCTGGCTTGCCGCTGAGGACTCAAGCCTCACCGTGATGGGCAGCGAGAACGTGCGAGCCGCGCTCGATCATTTCCGCCGGCAAGGACGGGACATCCCGATCGAGGCAGACCTTGCCTTTGCGGAGCGGTACGGCGTGGATGTCCGTGACGTCGTGAAGGCCGCCGAGCAGATGTGGACCGGCAGCCTCACAGAGGAACGCGACCGCCGGGTTGCCGCACTCGGCGACCTCCCAGTGGGAGAGCGCCAGGCGAAGCAAGGTCACATCACCCGGCAGCTGACCGCTGCCCTGGTGAAGTGGATGCGAGCTGATGGAACAGTCGGCGAAGAGGCGTAGCAGGGGCAGCAGGGGGAGTCGTGGCGGAGATCAAGAAGGTCACGCTGAAGAGCGGCAAGACCCGGTACCGCACGGTGGTCGACGCGGGCCGGGATGAGCACGGCAAGCGGATTCAGCTCACCATCACCCGGGACACCGCCAAGGAGGTGCGCGCCGAGCGCGACCGCATCCGCCACCAGCGCGACGCCGGCAGTCTCGTACTCCCCAGCAAGCTGACCTTGGCTGAGTGGATTGACGAGTGGCTGAAGCTGAAGGCACGCGACATCGAGGAGACCACCCTCAGCACCTACCGCTACGCGCTCACCCCGGCCCGCGAGCAGCTCGGGCACATTCGGGTCCAGGCGCTCACCGAGGACGACGTGCAAGCGTTCGTCGACCAGCAGGTGACCGGCGGCCGCAAGCGCGCCGGGGAGCCTGGCAGCACCCTGCGCGTGACGTACGTCAACGGCACGTTGCAGCGGCTCCGCGAGTGCCTCGCCCGCGCGGTCGTGCGCAAGGTGATCGTCTCGAACCCTGCGCAGTTCGTGAAGGTGTCCCTCGCGGACAAGAAGCGCGACCGGAGGGAGTACCGGCGCGAGAAGCCGTGGGGTGTCGCCGAGGTACAAGCGTTCATCAAAGGCATCGAGCAGGATCGGCTGTACGCCCCCCTGCTGCTAAGCCTCATGGGGCTGCGGCCGGCCGAGGTGGTCGGCATGCGCTGGTCGGACATCGACCTGAAGCTGGCCACGCTGGAGACAGCGAACACCCGGACCATGCTCGGCCCTCGGGTGATCGAGAAGGACGCCAAGACCGAAGCCGGTGAGCGGGTCCTGCCGCTGCCGTCCAAGGCCCTGGACGCGCTGAAGCGGTTCCGTGCCCTCCAGGCCCGGGAGAAGCTCGCCGCGGGCGAGGCATACAGCGAGTCGCCCTACGTGGCCGTGACCGAGCTTGGGGTGCCGCTGACGACGCGGCAGCTACGCGACTACGCGTACCGGCTCATGCGGAAGCTGGGCATGCGACGGGTGCGGCTGTACGACGCGCGGCACTCGTGCCTGACCTACCTCGCCGTCAACGGTGTACCGGACGTCGTCCTGGCTCGCTGGGCGGGGCACACATCGGCCACCTTCACCAAGGCCAAGTACGTCCAGCCGGACGTCGAACAACTGCGCTCAGCGGCGACCGCGTGGGACGCCTTCCACAGCGTAGATACCGCCGAGTCGTGAGAGATTGTGAGAGAGGAGCCCGTGAGTGCCACCCTAGATGGCCCCTGAGCTGCGCGAATCCCTCTGGTCGTTCTATCGATCGAGAATAGTGCCGGGCCGGGCCGGGGCGGCCCGGGCGATCTCTACGGTTCCGTAACAGGCGCGGCGGCCGGGCCCCGGGGCGGCCCCACCTGGTCGAGCACCTTGGACAGCCGCTCCAGCAGGGTCACGGCCCGGGCCAGCTCCGCCTCCCCGAACGCCTCGGCCAGCCGGTCGGCGAAGGCCGCGTGCCCGGGGTCGATCCGGGCCACCGCGGCCCGGCCCTCGACGGTGGGTGCGAGGAGCTTGGCGCGGCGGTGCGCCGGGTTGGGCCGGTACTCGGCGAGCCCCCGCTCCACCAGCAGGTCGGCGACGCGCTGCACGCTCTGCCGGGTGATGCCCATGGCGCGGGCGATGCCGGAGACCGGCAGCGGCTCGCCGAGGACCGCGCCCAGCACCTGCCACCAGGCGGCGGTGAGCCCGGCGGGCCGGGCCAGCTCCTCCGCCACGCCCAGGAACTGGCCGTTCAGCCGGAACACCCCGAGGGCACTGCGGCTGAGCAGGTCCTGCCGCTCGCCGCTCACAGCGCCCCGGCCCTCTCCAGCACGCCGTAGGCCGCGGCGTCGGAGTCGTGGAACAGCCGGTACCAGGCGTCCAGGACCTCGCCCTCGTGGACCCCGAGCAGGCCCAGGATCTCCCGGGCGAACGCGACCGGCTCGGTCGGTCCGGCGGTGACCAGGCCGCGGTCGGTGACGGCGTCCGCCTCGACGTACCGCCCGGCGCCCGCGTAGCCGGTCGCGGCCAGGTAGAAGGAGACCGCGCTGGTGTGGGCGCGGTCGTCGAGCAGGCCCTCGCGGGCGAGTCCGGCGGTGGCGCCGCAGATCGCGGCGACGGGCACACCCGCGTCGAGGAAGGACCGGGCCGTGCGCGCGAAGGGGGCCAGGTCGTCGCCCGTGTCCCAGAGGTCGGCGCCCGGCAGGATCAGCAGCGCGCTGTCCTCGGGCCGTACGTCGTCGAGGGCCAGGTCGGGCAGGATGCGCAGCCCGCCGGTGCTGCGGACGGGGGCGGTGGCCGGTCCGACCGTGCGGATCTCCCGGCCCGCCCGGGCGAGCTGGGCCGTGGCGTGGCCCGTCTCCCAGTCGGCCAGGGTGTCGTAGACGGCGAGATGGACGGGCTTGTGCTCTGCGGTGGGCTGCATGGCTCCTCCTCGGACCCTGCCGGGGGGTGCGGCCCTGCGACCGCGCCCTCTTGACAGCAAGCTGCCATCAAGACAGGACGCTGTCAATTGTCGGACGGTCCGCCTGGACAACCTGTCGCCAATTGCCGCCGACGGCAGACAGGCCGCCGATGTCACCGCCCGCCCCCCGGCGCCTACGCTCGCCCGCATGACCCCTCAGCCGAACCCCGAGGCCGGTGCCGCCGTCAAGGCCGCCGACCGAGACCACGTCTTCCACTCCTGGTCCGCGCAGGAGCTGATCGACCCGCTCGCCGTCGCCGGTGCCGAGGGGTCGTACTTCTGGGACTACGAAGGCCGCCGCTACCTGGACTTCTCCAGCGGGCTCGTCTACACCAACATCGGCTACCAGCACCCCGCGGTCGTCGCCGCGATCCAGGAGCAGGCGGCGCGGATGACGACGTTCGCACCCGCCTTCGCGGTGGAGGCGCGCTCGGAGGCGGCCCGGCTGATCGCCGAGCGGACCCCGGGCGACCTGGACAAGATCTTCTTCACCAACGGCGGCGCCGACGCCGTCGAGCACGCCATCCGGATGGCCCGGCTGCACACGGGCCGCCCCAAGGTGCTCTCGGCGTACCGCTCGTACCACGGCGGCACCCAGCAGGCCGTGAACCTCACCGGCGACCCGCGCCGCTGGGCCTCCGACACCGGCACGGCCGGCGTCGTGCACTTCTGGGCGCCCTACCTCTACCGCTCCCGCTTCTACGCCGAGACCGAGGAGCAGGAGTGCGCCCGGGCGCTGGAGCACCTGGAGACGACGATCCGCTTCGAGGGCCCCGCGACGATCGCCGCGATCATCCTGGAGACCGTCCCGGGCACCGCCGGGATCATGGTCCCGCCGCCCGGCTACCTCGCCGGGGTGCGCGAGCTGTGCGACACGTACGGCATCGTCTTCGTCCTGGACGAGGTCATGGCGGGCTTCGGGCGCACCGGTGAGTGGTTCGCCGCGGACCTGTTCGACGTCACGCCCGACCTGCTGACCTTCGCCAAGGGCGTGAACAGCGGGTACGTGCCGCTGGGCGGCGTGGCCATCTCCGGCGCGATCGCGGAGACGTTCGGCAAGCGCCCCTACCCCGGCGGTCTGACGTACTCCGGGCACCCCCTGGCGTGCGCCGCCGCCGTCGCGACCATCGACGTGATGGCGCGGGAGGGCGTCGTGGAGCACGCGGCCCGGCTCGGCGCGTCCGTCGTCGAGCCGGAGCTGCGGGCGCTCGCCGAGCGGCACCCCAGCGTGGGCGAGGTGCGCGGCGTCGGCATGTTCTGGGCGCTGGAGCTGGTGCGCGACCGCGAGACGCGGGAGCCGCTGGTGCCGTACAACGCGGCCGGTGAGGCGAACGCGCCGATGGCCGCCTTCGCCGCCGCCGCGAAGGGCAACGGCCTGTGGCCGTTCGTGAACATGAACCGGACGCACGTCGTGCCGCCCTGCAACATCGGCGAGGCGGAGCTGAAGGAAGGGCTCGCGGCGCTGGACGCGGCGCTGTCGGTCGCGGACGAATACACCGCGTAGACGGACACAACCCGTCAGTGGGCGACAAGCTCGGACGTCGTTCGAACGCGTAAGGTGGCGTGCTCGTAGTCAAGGACGAGCACGCCACCCCCCGCGACGAGGAGACGCCCTGACCATGCCCGGCAGCACCGGCAACGGCGCCGTGATGCGCAGCACCCTGCGCCAGCAGATCGCCGAAGCACTCCGCGACGAGGTGCTGGCCGGGCGGCTCCAGCCGGGGCAGGAGTTCACGGTCAAGGAGATCGCCGAGCAGTACGGGGTGTCCGCCACACCGGTCCGCGAGGCGCTCGTCGACCTCTCCGCGCAGGGGCTGCTCGACGCCGACCAGCACCGCGGCTTCCGGGTCCACGAGTACTCGGCCGAGGACTTCCGCGGCATGATCGAGGCCCGCGGCCTGGTCATCGAGGGGATGTTCCTGGCGCTGTCCGAGGGCCGCCCCAACGCCGTGCGGCCCCACGACCCGCGGGCCGCCTCCGTCGTCGCCGGGGTGCGCAGGCGCGGCGAGGAGGCGCAGCGAGCCGCCGCCGCCGGGGACCTCACCGTGCTGATCGGGTACGACCTGCGCTTCTGGCGGGAGCTGGGCGCCTGCTTCGGCAACCCCTACCTGGCCGACTTCCTGAACCGGCTGCGCGTGCAGACCTGGGTGTGCGCGGTGCAGCACCTGCGCCGGCTCACCGACCTGCGCGGCGCGCTGTGGGCGGGGCACACCGAGCTGGTCGACGCGCTGATCGCGGGCGACCACGACGCCGCCCGGGCGATCCTCACGGCCTACAACACGCACTCGCTCGCGCTGATCGAGCGGCTCGCCCCCCGGTGACCGGCGTCGAGGCGGTCCGTATGGGTATGGGACATGCACGGCGGGAGCCGTGACCGTGCCGCACCGCTACCCTTCTTGACCACCGTGCTACCCGACCACCGCGCTGAGCGAGGAGCCCTCTTTGGCCTGTGACCTGTGGCTGGTACCGCTCGTGGACGTCCTGTGCCACACGCCGGACAACCCCTTCGCCGAGGAACTCGCGCAATACGACAAGGTGCTCGCCGAGGCCGGGCTGCCGCCGGTGCCGGTGTACCAGTACATGCCGGGCCTGTCCGGCGACGTGGCCCCGGTCGCCGGCTTCGACTACGACGCGCTGCACTTCCTGCGCCGCGCCTACCTGTTGCAGGTGTGCGGGCTGCCGGTGACGCCCGTGGACGAACTGGGCGGCGACTACGAGCAGTTGCTGGAGATGTTCGAGTCGACGGCCCAGCAGTCGCACCTGGTGTGGCACTACGACCACGCGGGCGCCTACGTCCCGGTCGACTTCCCGAGTCCGCTCGCCGACGACGACCTCCTCGCGGGCGGCGGCCCGCTGGGCTCCTCGCACGCGCTGCTGCGGGAGCTGGAGGTGGTCGGCCCGGCCATCGGCATCGACCCGGCCAACCCGCCGGTGGCTCCCCGGCCGCCGCTCGCGCCCACGGAGCTGGAGGAGCCCGCCGTCCCGGCGCCCTACGACCCGAGTCCCTTCGCCCGGGAGCGGCACGTGTGGCTCGGGCTGCACGCGGCCGCGACCCGCAGCCTCGCGCAGGGCTCGATGATCGTCTTCAGCTGAGCCGGGCGCTCAGCGCCCCAGCTGGGACAGGCCCCTCTGGACGTCCTCGACGTTCATCACGGGCGTGTACGTGATCTCCGCGCCGAGGTTGAGGAAGAAGGGCTCGCTGAGGACCGGCATCTGGGCGCTGTCCTGCATGTCGAAGACCATGAAGGCCGTGCGCCTGCCGTTCTCGGAGGTGAAGTACGCCGCCTCCGGCTTGATCAGCTCCAGCGACTCCTGGAGGAGCTTGCCCATGGTGCCGTTCCGGATGGCCTCGTTGGCCTTCTCGGTGTCCATGCAGGCCTTGAGCAGTACGCGCATCGCACTCACCTTCCTCTGTGTCGACGCACGCGGGGGTGCCGCTTTCAGCCTATGCCCGTTCGGGGCGGGCCACCCGGCGGGAAGGAGCGCCGGCCGCCCCCCTGGGCAGGGGAGCGGCCGGCGGACGCGGAGCGGCTCAGAGGAACGAGTTGATCTCGATCGTCTCGTCGCGGCCCGGGCCCACGCCGATCGCGGAGATCGGGGCGCCGGACATCTCCTCCAGCGCCTTCACGTACGCCTGGGCGTTCTTCGGCAGGTCGCCGAAGGACTTGGCCTTGGAGATGTCCTCGCTCCAGCCCGGCAGCATCTCGTAGACCGGCTTGGCGTGGTGGAAGTCGGTCTGCGAGTAGGGCAGTTCCTCGACGCGCCTGCCGTCGATCTCGTAGGCCACGCAGACCGGGATCTGCTCCCAGCCGGTGAGGACGTCGAGCTTGGTGAGGAAGAAGTCGGTCAGGCCGTTCACGCGGGTCGCGTAGCGGGCGATGACCGCGTCGAACCAGCCGCAGCGGCGGTCGCGGCCGGTGGTGACACCGCGCTCGCCGCCGATGCGCCGCAGCGCCTCGCCGTCCTCGTCGAACAGCTCGGTCGGGAAGGGACCGGCGCCGACGCGGGTGGTGTACGCCTTGAGGATGCCGATGACCCGGCTGATCTTCGTCGGGCCGACTCCGGCGCCGGTGCAGGCGCCGCCGGCCGTCGGGTTGGACGAGGTGACGAAGGGGTACGTGCCGTGGTCGATGTCGAGCAGGGTGCCCTGACCGCCCTCGAACAGCACGACCTTGTCCTCGTCCAGCGCCTGGTTGAGGACCAGCACGGTGTCGGCGACGTACGGCGCGAGCTTGTCGGCGTAGCCCAGCAGCTCCTCGACCACCTGCTCCACGGCGATCGCCCGCCGGTTGTAGAGCTTGGTGAGCATCTGGTTCTTGACGTCGAGGGCCGCTTCGACCTTCTGCGTCAGGATCGACTCGTCGTAGAGGTCCTGCACCCGGATGCCGACGCGGTTGATCTTGTCCGCGTAGGTCGGGCCGATACCGCGTCCGGTGGTACCGATCTTGCGCTTGCCGAGGAAGCGCTCGGTCACCTTGTCCACCGTCACGTTGTACGGCGTGATGATGTGCGCGTTACCGCTGATGAGGAGCTTGGACGTGTCGACGCCTCGCTCGTTCAGCCCGTTCAGCTCGGAGAACAGGACCGACGGGTCGACGACGACGCCGTTACCGATGACCGGCGTGCAGCCGGGGGACAGGATTCCGGAAGGGAGGAGGTGGAGGGCATACTTCTGGTCGCCCACGACCACCGTGTGGCCGGCGTTGTTACCGCCCTGGTAACGCACCACATAGTCCACCGAGCCACCGAGCAGGTCGGTGGCCTTTCCCTTGCCTTCGTCACCCCACTGAGCACCGAGCAGCACAAGTGCGGGCACGCGCGTACACCCCTTCCGGGCGGGGCATGTCCATGGTCGAGGGCGTACGCGGAGGTCTCCGCCGCGTGCACCGCGACCACCGTTGGCCGCCAACCGTCGGACCGGATGCCCCGGAATAGACGAAGCCCCTGGCGCAATAGCGCAAGGGGCTCTTGCACAAAGATGCTACCCGAGGAAGCGAGGCATGGCCGAGGTGGCGACTTCCACGACGTCCGAGCAGCTGCTGGTGGTGGTCGACCCGGTCGCCCGAAGGTCGGACGGCGAGTCCGTCCGGATCGCGAAGGACGTGCTCGGCGCGGGCGCCGGCATGAAGCTGTGCCTGCCGGACGGCCCGGAGGAGTTCGCCCGGGCGCTGGCCCGCCGAGGCGCCCGGCGCCCGGTGGTGGTGGGCGACGACCGGGCCCTGCTGCGGGCGGTGTCGGTGCTGCACCGGCAGCGGGAGCTGGCGGCGTGCGGACTGTCGCTGGTGCCGGTCGGGGGCGCCCTGTCCCTGGCCCGGTCCCTGGGGGTGCCGACCGGGACGGTGGCGGCCGCGCGGGCGGTGCTCGACGGGGTCGAGCGGCGGATGGACCTGATGGTCGACGACAGCGACGGGGTGGTGCTGGGCGCGCTGCGCATACCGCCGCTGTCGCCCTCGCCGGGCGGGGCGGGCGAGCGGGAGCCGGTGGCCGACGCGGAGGACGCCGCGGGGCGGCCGTGGCTGCGGACCTGCCAGTCGCTCGTGCGCACCCTGGTCCCGGCGTCCCGCCCCGCGCGGCCGGTGTCCCCGCCGGAGCCCGGGCCGTCGCGGCTGCGGGTCGAGGTGGACGGGGAGACCCTCGTGGATCTGAACCAGCCGGTGGAGGCGGTGTCGGTGGCCCCGTCCGCCTCGGGCGTGGCAGCGGTGGAGGTCAGGCCGGTGTCGGTGGGCGCGGAGGCCTCACCGCTGCTCGCCGAGGGCCGCACCGTCACGGTCTCCGGGGCGCACTTCCGCTACCGGGCGGACACCCAGGTCTCGGGCCCGGTGCGCACGCGCACCTGGGTGGTGCGCGAGGGGGCGTGGAGCCTGACGGTCCCGGCGGGAGCGTGAGGCGGACCCGGCGGGAGCGTGAGGCGGACCCGGCGCGGGGCCCCTGGGCGACCACCGGCACCGGCACCGGCACCGGCGCCGGCGCCGGCGGGCGGTACCCGGCGCGGGCGTGAGGCGGACCCGGCGAGGGCGTGAGGCGGACTCGGCCGCGGGCCCTTGGGCGACCAACCACCGGCACCGGCGGGCGGTACCGCCCGCTGACCGGGCTGGCGGCGGTGCTCGTGGCGGGTGGGCTGGCGGCTCTGCGGCGGCGGGACCTGGTCGCGTGAGCCGTCTGCCCCCGCTCCGGTCACGCCACCTCGACGGCCAGCCCTTCCAGCCCCCTGATCACGAAGTTGGGCTTGCGGACGGGCTCCGCCGCCAGGCGCAGCGTGGGGGTCCGCTCCAGCAGGGCCCCCATCGACGCGGCCAGCTCGATGCGGGCCAGCGGGGCGCCGATGCAGTAGTGGATCCCGGCGCTGAAGGAGATGTGGGGGTTGTCCCGGCGGGTCAGGTCGAGGGCCGAGGGGTCGTCGAACACCGCCGGGTCGTGGTTGGCGGAGCCGAACAGCATGGCGATCTCCGCGCCGCGCGGGATCGTCGTGCCGGCGATCTCGATGTCGTCCAGGACCCAGCGCTCGAACAGCTGCAACGGGGTGTCGTAGCGCATCAGTTCCTCGACCGCGGAGGGGACGAGCGAGGGGTCGGCGCGCAGCAGCTCCAGCTGGGCGGGGTTGCGGAACAGGGCGTACCAGCCGTTGACCGTGGCGTTCACGGTGGCCTCGTGGCCGGCGTTCAGCAGCAGGACGCAGGTGGAGATCATCTCCTGCTCGGTGAGGCGGTCGCCCTCGTCGTGGGCCGCGATGAGACCCGAGACGAGGTCGTCGCCGGGTTCCTTGCGGCGCGTGGCGATCAGTTCGCGCAGGAAGGCGGAGAACTCCACGGACGCGCGGACCGCCCTGGCCGCCGTCTCCTCGGACGGGTTCAGCTCGTACATGCCGCAGATGTCGGCCGACCAGGGCCGCAGCGGGGCCCGCTCGGACTCCGGGATGCCGAGCATCTCCGCGATGACGGCGACGGGCAGGGGCTCGGCGACGTCCCTGAGCAGGTCGCCGCCGCCCGCGTCGGCCAGGGCGGAGACCAGCCGGTCGGCCAGGGCCCGCACGTAGGGCTTGAGGCGTTCGACCGTGCGCGGGGTGAACGCCTTCGACACCAGACGGCGGATGCGGGTGTGGTCCGGCGGCTCCAGGTCGAGCATGCCGTGGTCGTTGAGCGTGTGGAACGGCTCGTGCTCGGCCGGGGGCGCGCTGCGGCCGAACTCCTCGTGCGTGAAGCGGTGCTGGTACGTCCGGCCCAGACGCCGGTCGCGCAGCAGGGCCGAGACGTCCGCGTGGTGCGGGACCAGCCACTGGTTCGTGGGCTCGAACCGGTGCACGCGGCCGGCGGCCCGCAGCTCGGCGAGGGCGGGGTACGGGTCGGCCAGGAACGCCGGGTCCCACGGGTCGAACCCGGTGTCGGAGACAGCTGCCATGCACGGACGCTAGCCCGGCACACCCCGCGGTGACCAGGGGTGGCGCCCGCCCCTCCCGCCCGTCAGCCCGGGGTGACCAGCCGGGCCTCATAGGCGAACACCGCCGCCTGGGTGCGGTCGCGCAGGCCCAGCTTCACCAGGATGCGGCTGACGTGCGTCTTGATCGTCGACTCGGCGACCACCAGCCGCCCGGCGATCTCCGCGTTCGACAGCCCCTGGGCGATCAGGACCAGCACCTCCGTCTCCCGCTCGGTGAGGTCCCCGTAGGCGGCCTGGGCGGAGGGCATCAGGCGCGGGGTCTCGGAGAGCTTGGAGAACTCCGTGATCAGGCGCCTGGTCACCGAGGGCGCCAGCAGGGCCTCGCCCGAGGCCACCACGCGGACGCCGTCGGCGAGCTGGCGGGCCGAGGCGTCCTTCAGCAGGAAGCCGGAGGCGCCCGCCCGCAGCGCCTGGTACACGTACTCGTCGAGGTCGAAGGTGGTGAGCACCAGGACCTTCGCCGCGCTGTCCGCCGCGACGATCTCGCGGGTCGCCTCGATGCCGTTCAGCTCGGGCATGCGGATGTCCATCAGCACGACGTCGGGGGCGAGGTCGCGGACCTTGGCGACGGCCTCCAGGCCGTTCACCGCCTCTCCGACGACCTCCATGTCCGGCATCGCGTTCAGCAGCACCGAGAAGCCCTCGCGGACCATCATCTGGTCGTCCGCGATCAGGACGCGGATCGTCATGCCTCGTCCTCGTCCGGCAGGGCGACCGGCAGGAACACCGTCACCTCGTACCCTCCGTCGTCCGTGCGGCCCGTCGTCATCTCGCCGTTGAGCATCGTCACCCGCTCGCGCATGCCCGTGATGCCGTGCCCGGCGCCCGGGGAGGGCTTGATGAGGCCCGGCTCGGGCGGCGGGCCGTTGACGACGCGCAGCCCCAGGCCCCCGAGCACGTATCCGATCTCCACCCGGGCGGTCGCGCCGGGGGCGTGGCGCAGAGTGTTGCTCAGAGCCTCCTGGACGATCCGGTACGCCGACAGCTCCACGCCCGGCGGCAGCTCCCGCACGGCGCCGGTCACCGCCTTGTCCACGGCCGTCCCGGCCTCGCGCACATTGGCCAGCAGCGCGTCGAGGTCGGCGAGCGTGGGCTGCGGGGCGTCCGGGGCCTCGTAGTCCTCGGCGCGCACGACGCCCAGAACCCGGCGCAGCTCCGTCAGGGCCGCCACCGCGTTCTCCCGGATCGTGACGAACGCCTTCTCCAGCTCGGGCGGCGGGTTCTCCACCCGGTAGGGGGCCGCCTCGGCCTGGATGGCGACCACCGACATGTGGTGGGCCACCACATCGTGCAGCTCGCGGGCGATCGTGGTGCGCTCCTCCAGCAGGGTGCGCCGGGACCGCTCGTGCGCGGTGACCGTCTGCTGGGCGGTGACCTCCTGCGCGGCGCTCCGGCGGGTGTGCCACACGGTGACGCACAGCAGGATCAGGGCCGACAGGATCAGCATGGGCGCCGAGTTGGTGCCGTACATGTGGCTCGAGCCCATACCGGCGTCCGCGATCAGCGCGTACAGCGCGGTCAGCGCCCACATCCAGCCGGCGGTGCGGGGCCGGGTGCGTATCGCCACGACCGTCAGCACCGTCAGGTGGCACAGGAAGCTGCCGGCCTGCCAGGGCCAGTCGCTCCAGGTACTGCCGAGGGCGCCCGCGACGGGGGTGGCGGCCATGGACAGCCAGAACGCCATCACGGGCCGGACCATGGTGGCCAGCACCGGCAGCACGGTCAGCAGCGCCATGAACAGCACCGGGCCGTCGACGGTCCCCAGCAGCAGGCAGAACAGGGCCGCCGTGACGATCAGCGCGTGCGGGGTCCAGGTCGCGTACTCCCGCAGCCGTGGCGGCAGCCGCCGCACCCACCGGCCGTCCGGGCTCCTGCGGGGCAGCGGCCGGTAGGCGAAGGCGTCGTGGAAGAGGTCCTGCCGCAGTCCGCGCAGGGAGTCCACGGCCACCCGGTACTCCGGGCTGCGCGAGGGCGTCCCGTCCCCCGGCGCGGTGCTGTGCAGGTGAGTCGTCTCGGTCACGTACAGAACGGTAGGGGCACCCCGGGGTCGCGGTCGTCCCCAGTGAGAGGGGTCACCGCGGGTCCCTCTCAGGTACTACGCGCTCCCCCGGGGCGTCAGTAACCCGACGGCCGCACCAGCCCCGACTCGTAGGCGAACACCGCCGCCTGCGTCCGGTCCCGCAGGCCCAGTTTCACCAGGATGCGTCCCACGTGCGTCTTCACGGTCTGCTCGGCGACGCACAGGTGCCGGGCGATCTCCGCGTTCGACAGGCCCTGCGCGATCAGCGCGAGCACCTCGGTCTCCCGCCCGGTCAGCTCCCCGACGCGGTCCTTGAGCGGGGCGCGGGGCCGGTCGTCGAGTCGGGAGAACTCCGCGATCAGCTTGCGCGTGATGACCGGCGCGAGCAGCGCCTCCCCGGACGCCACCACCCGGACCGCCTCGGCGAGCTGCTCGGCGGAGGCGTCCTTCAGCAGGAACCCGGAGGCTCCCGCGCGCAGCGCCTCGTACACGTACTCGTCGAGGTCGAAGGTGGTGAGGACCAGCACCCGCACCCCGGGGTGAGCGGCCGTGATCACCCCGGTGGCCTCGATGCCGCCCATGCCCGGCATGCGGATGTCCATGAGGACGACGTCCGGGCAGGTCTCGGCGGTGCGGGTCACGGCCTCGGCGCCGTCGCACGCGTCGCCGACGACCTCGATGTCCGGCTGGGTGCCGAGCAGCACGGTGAAGCCCTGCCGGACCATCGCCTGGTCGTCGGCGATGAGGACCCGGATGGGGTCGCCGGTGCGGCTCGTCATGGTCGTCCTTTCCTGGGGGTGGTGGTGCGGCCGGTGCCCGGGGTGTCCGCGGGCGGGGTGCCGGGCAGGAACGCGGCGATCTCGAACCCGCCCCCCTGCGCCGGGCGCGCGGTCAGGGTGCCGCCCAGCATCGCGACGCGCTCGCGCATGCCGAGCAGCCCGTGGCCCGCGCCGGAGGACGGCGGCGGGGGCGCCGTGGGGCGGCCGTTGACGACCTCCACGCGCAGGCCGTCGGGCCGGTAGCCGAGCCGGACGGTGACGGCGGCGCCGGGCGCGTGCCGCAGGGCGTTGCTCAGCGCCTCCTGCACGATGCGGTACGCCGACAGCTCCACCCCCTGCGGCAGAGGGCGCCGCTCGCCGCTGATCTCGGTGGTGACCTCGCGGCCGGCGGCCCGGGTGTTCTCCACCAGCGCGCCGAGCCGGTCGAGGGTGGGCTGCGGGGCGTGCGGGACGGCCTCCTCGCCGGGTCCGGCCGGCGCGTCCCCGGGCCCGGGGTGCTCCGAGCGCAGCACGCCCAGCACCCGGCGCAGCTCGGTCAGCGCCTCCAGCGCGTTCTGCCGGATGCCCGCGAGGTTCTCCTTCAGCTCCTCGGGCGGGTCCTGCACGAGGTGCGGGGCGACCTGCGCCTGGATGGAGATGACCGACATGTGGTGGGCCACCACGTCGTGCAGTTCGCGGGCGATGCGGGTGCGCTCCTCCAGCAGGGTGCGCCGGGTGCGCTCCTCGGAGGTGAGCGTGGTCTGCTCCACGAGCTGGGCCCGGGCCACGCGGCGGCCGCGCAGGGCGGTGCCGACGACGACGACGACGGTCGCCAGGGACAGCATCAGGGGCCCGGTGTCGTCGTGCGCCACCCCGGCCGCGGCGCCCTGGGCGAGCCAGGTGACCAGTGCGGTCACGGCCAGGGCCGCCACCGCCGCGCGGGTGGGCACCCGCAGCGCCAGCAGCAGCAGCACGAGCAGCCCGGCGACGATCGCCGCCGCGGTCCAGGGCCAGGTGTAGGTCTCCGGGCCGTCCCCCAGCCGGGCCCGCACCACCGCGGCGCACAGCACGAACACGCCCAGCGACAGCCACCACGCCGGGACCGGCCGCCGCAGGCCGAGCACGACGGAACCGCCCTGCCCGATCGCGACCAGCAGGGCCGGGCCGAAGTCCAGATGCCCGTTGCCCTGGAGGTCGGCCGCGCTCCCGACCGTGACACCGAACGCCGCCAGGCACAGCAGGCCGTGCGGCAGCCACCGCAACCAGGTGGAGCGCGGCAGCGGATCGCGGCGGACGGTCCACAGGTCCGCGCGCAGCGCCCGCAGCCAACCGCCGGCGCGCGCCCGCAGCGCGCGGCCCACCCCCGTGTCCGTCACACGGCTCAGCCTAGACATGGCGGACCCCCGTCGCCGCACCCCGGTCGGCGGGCCGGTGCGCGCGCACCACCCGTGACCCACCGCCCGGCCCGCCGCCCCGCTCGAAGGACCGGAACGCGGCCGCGCACAGGGCGAGGGCGGCGGCGAACACCGGCAGCCACAGCAGCCGGGCCGCGACCCAGCCGGGGCCGTCGGGCACGGTGTGCAGCCCGGGGAGGCGGCCGGCGAGCAGGCCGGTGGCGGTGGTGGCCATGAGGGCCGTCTGGTGCCACAGGAAGACGGTCATCGCCGAGAGGTTCAGCAGCGCCACGGCCGCCCAGGCCAGGGGCCGGCGCAGGGCGCGGCGCAGCGGCCCGCGCAGCAGGAGGGCGAGGCCGCACTGGCCGAGCCCGAAGGTGACCGCTGCCAGGGTCGGCGGGTCCAGGTTGGACACGTCCTGGCCGGGGACGCCGACCATCGACGCGGGGTAGCCCGCGAGGGCGACCAGGGCCGTGGTCGTCACCGCCCCGCCCGCCAGCAGGATCCAGCCCACGCGGCGGCCCTCCAGCTCGCCCCGGCTCCAGGCGGCGCCGAGCGTGTAGGGCACGGCCCAGCCCGCCGCCACGTTCGCCCAGCCCAGCCAGGAGGGCCCGCCCGGGCCGAAGCGCAGCAGGTCCACGTGCAGGACGACGGCCAGCGGCCACAGTGGGGAGAGCCGGGCCAGCAGCGGGGTCGCCGCGGTCAGGCCCGCGAACACCACGAGGAACCACAGCGGGGACAGGGCGAGTTTCACCAGCGTGCGGACCGTCCCGAACTCGGCGCCCGACAGCAGCAGGGCGAGCGCGGCGCCCGTCCACAGGGTGAGGACGGCCGCCACGGGGGTGAACAGCCGGGCCAGCCGGGCCGCCAGCCAGCGGCGGTACGGCACCCCGCGCGCCCGCGCCGCGGCGTGCCCGCGGGTGGCGACGTGCCCGCCGACCAGGAAGAACACGGCGAGGGTCTGGAAGACCCAGGAGACGGGCGCGAGGGCGGGCAGGTGCTGGAGCGGGCTCGCCGCGCGCAGGGTGCCGCTGTCCGACACCAGCGCCGTGACCAGCCAGTGCCCGAGGACGACCCCGAGGACGGCGGCCGCGCGCAGGCCGTCCACGGCCCGGTCGCGGCCCGCGGGTGTGGCCGCGTCGATCCGCGCGGCGCGCGCGTGCAGCACCCGCCGGATCGCTCCTGCTCGCCTGTCAGTCACGGGTCACCGCCCCGGTCTCGCCCAGGACGATCCGGGCCAGGTTGGCCAGGGAGTCCGTCCCGGGCCGGAAGTAGTCGCTGTGGCCGCCGTCGCCCGCCGTGAAGACGCGGGCGCCGAACTCCGGCGAGACGGGGTCGGTGCCGAAGCCGACGGTGGTGCCGAACAGGCCGGCGTCGAGGTGCGGGACGTGCTCCACCCAGTCGTCGCCGCCGCGCGCCGCCCAGATCCGGGCGCGCGTGCCCAGAGCGGCGGCGGTGTCGGCGCCGGTGCCGGGGCTGCCGACCAGCGCGATGTCGTCCACGTCCAGGCCGGGCGCGGCCCGCCCGCACACCACCGAGCCGTAGGAGTGGCACAGCAGGGAGACGCGGGCCGCGCCGCCCGTCACGGCGCGCAGGTCCGCGACCAGGGCGCGCAGCCGCGGGGCCGCCCGTTCGGCCCGGCCGGTGGTGGCGACCGCCGTGCTGACCGTGCCGGGCGTCGCGTAGCCGAGCCAGGCCACCACCGCCGTGCGCGGACCGCCCGGCCCGCCGCGCCGGGCGAGCTGCCGTTGCAGGGCGGTGGCGGCGGCGCGGAACCGGCCGTAGGTGTCCAGGCTCGTGTCGGAGCCGGGGACCAGGACGGCGACGCGCTCGGCACGGCGGAGGTCGCCGAGGACCTCGGTCACCCGGCCGGGGCCGCGGCCGTCGAAGGCCAGGAGCCGGCGGGCCGGGGCGGCCAGGGCCCGGTCGGCGGCGGCCCGGTGCCGGTCGTGGTGCGCGGCGGCCATGCGGGCCGCCTCGGCGGCGTTGGCCCGGTTGGCCGCGTACGCCGCCTCCAGCGTCGTCGCGCCGGGCGGGGGGAGGGCGGCGGGGGCCGGAGCGGGTATCCCGGGCCGGACGGCCCCGGTCAGCGGCAGCACCAGCGCGCCCATGACCAGCGCCGCGAGCGCCGCCCGCCGCCCCCGTCCGGCCCCGCGGCGGTCCTCGTGTGCGCGTCCCACGCTCGTTCCCCCTCCCGCGCGCCCGGCGGTCGGGCGGCATGGAAGGGAAGGTACGGAGGCGGCGGTGTCGTCCGCGTCCCGCCGCGGAGCTCACCCGCGGGGTGGCTCTCAGGTACTACGGGTATGACCGGGGCCGGCTCATCGGGGCCGGCTCACCGGCGCGCCGCCTGCCCTGCTCACCAGGCCAGTTGGGCGATCTCCTCGACCACCACCGCGCAGGCGTCGGCCACCGGGTCGATCAGCGGGAAGTGCCCCACGTCCTCCAGCAGCGTCAGCCCGACCACTTCGCCGGCCTTCGCCGCCGCGTCCGCGTACGACTCGGCGACCGCCTGCGGCACGTCGAGGTCCGCGCGGCCCTGGACGACGGTGGTGGCGATGCCGGTGGGCAGCAGCAGGGCCGGGTCCGCGTACGGCTGCCGCTCGGCGACGTGCTCGTCACCGCCCAGGAGCTGGCGTACGGCGCCGTCGCACACGCCGAGCTTGTCGGCGACGCCGAGGTCCGCGATCGGGGCGAGGGCGACCACGCCGCGCAGGGCCGCCGGGGTGCCGCTGCGCCAGGGCGAGCCGGCCGGCAGGACGTGCCGGGCCACACCCCACAACGCCAGGTGGCCGCCCGCCGAGTGGCCGGTGAGGACCGTACGGCGCGGGTCGGCCTGCGGGAGCTGCGCCCGCACCAGCGCGGGCAAAGCGTCCAGCGCCGCGGCCACGTCGTCGAGGGTGTCGGGCCAGCGGCCCGCGACGGAGGCGTCGCCGGTGCCCCGCCGGTACTCGACGCTCGCCACGGCGAAGCCGTGCCGGGCCAGGAACCCGGCGAACGGGCTGATGTGCCGCCGGTCGTGCGGCGCCCGCCAGGCACCGCCGTGCAGCACCACCACGACCGGGGCGGGACCGCCCGGGCCGCCCTCGCCGCGCGGGGCGAAGAAGTCGATCACCTGGTCGGGGTGGTCGCCGTAGGCCGCGGTGGCGTCGGGGTCTACGGGCGCGTGGGAGAGGGCCGACTCCTCCTCGGCGGCGGCCCGTGCCGCTGCGGCGTCGTCCGTCATGCTCCACCCTTCCAGCGATGAGCCGTACACGGCGAACCGGTCGAGGGGGGTGCGCCGTTGGCCGGGACGGTACCAGGCCCGTGACATGCGCGGACCCGGGGATGTCACGCTCGGTGAGGACGGGTTGGGCGGTCCGCCGGCGGGCGGTGGGGCCGGGTCCGCGCGGCGCGTTCCCGGCCCCGGCCGCTCACCCCAGGGTCCGGGCCAGCACGCCCGCCGCCCGCTCCACGTCGGCGAAGCCCACGTACAGCGGCGTGAAGCCGAAGCGCAGCACGTCCGGCGGCCGGAAGTCGCCCACCACACCCCGCTCGATCAGGGACGTCATCACGTCCCCGGCGTCGGGGCAGCGCAGCGCGACCTGGCTGCCGCGCTCCGCGTGGGCCAGGGGCGTCAGGCACTCGACGCGTCCCTCGGGCACGTACTCCGCGACGCACTCCAGGAAGAAGTCCGTCAGGGCGAGGGACTTGGCCCGCACCGCGTCGACGGACACCCCGTCCCACACCTCCAGGGCCGCCTCCAGGGCGAGCATGGAGAGGATGTCGGGTGTGCCGACCCGGCCGCGCAGGGCACCGGCGGCCGGTTCGTACCCCGCCCGCATCCCGAACGGCTCGGCGTGCGAGTTCCAGCCGGGCAGCGGCGAGTCGAAGCGGTCCTGCAACTCGGCGCGTACATACAGGAAGGCCGGTGAACCCGGCCCGCCGTTGAGGTACTTGTAGGTGCAGCCGACCGCGAGGTCCACCCCGTGCTCGTCGAGCCCCACGGGCAGCGCGCCGGCGGTGTGGCACAGGTCCCATACCACGTACGCCCCGGCCGCGTGCACGGCGGCCGTCAGCGCCGGCAGGTCGTGCAGCCGGCCGGTGCGGTAGTCCGCGTGGTTGAGCAGGACCGCGGCGGTCCGCCCGCCCAGCACGCCCGGCACCTCCGCGGGGGTCACCGGCCGCAGGGTGCAGCCGGTCATGCGCGCGGCGGACTCGGCGATGTACCCGTCGGTGGGGAAGGTCGTGGCGTCCACGACGATCTCGTCCCGGCCCTCACCGGCCAGGCGCACCGCGCCCACCAGCGCCTTGAACACGTTGACGCTGGTGGAGTCGCCCACCACGACCTGCCCGGGCGCGGCCCCGACCAGCGGGGCGATCCGGTCGCCGATCCGCTCCGGCGCGGCCCACCAGCCGCTCTCCTCCCAGGACCGGATGCGCAGTTCGCCCCACTGCCGGCGCACGACGTCCGCCACCCGGCCGGGGACGACGGCCGGGAGCGCGCCAAGGGAGTTGCCGTCGAGGTAGACGACGTCGTCGGTGACGAACTCCGCCCGCTTGCCCGCCAGTTCGTCGACGGAGTCCAGCTTCTCCGCGCGCATGCTCAGCTCAGACATACGACCGCGCCGTCCACAGCTCGGGGAACACGTTCTTCTGCGCGCGCTTCTCCAGCCAGGCCACCCCGGCGGAGCCGCCCGTGCCGGTCTTGGCGCCCATCGCGCGGCGGGTGGCGACCAGGTGGTCGTTGCGCCAGCGCCACACCAGCTCGGCGACGTCGCTCAACGCCTCGCCCAGCCGGGCCAGTTCGTCGCTCTCGTCCCCCGAGTAGACGGCCGTCCAGGCGGCCTCCACCTCCGGCGCCGGCTCGTAGCGCCGTGCGACGTCGCGCTTCAGCACCGCCTCGGGGATGTCGTACCCGCGGCGGGCGAGCAGCCGCACGACCTCGTCGTACAGGCTCGGCTCGTGCAGCGCCTTCTCCAGCTCCGCGTGCACGCGCGGGGAGCCGCGGTGCGGGACGAGCATGGACGCCGACTTGTCCCCGAGCAGGAACTCCATGCGCCGGTACATCGCCGACTGGAAGCCGGACCCCTCACCGAGGGCGCTGCGGTACGAGTTGAACTGGGCCGGCGTGAGCTGGCCGAGCGGCTTCCAGGACGCGTCGAGCGCCTCCAGCTCGCGCACCGACCGCTTCAGCGCGGCCCTCGCGGTGGGCACGTCGTCGCTCCTCAGCGCGCGGGCCGCCGTCTCCCACTCGTGGACGATGACCGTGAACCACAGCTCCATTACCTGGGTGGTCACCAGGAAGACCATCTCCCCGGGATCGTCGGAGAGGGTGTGCTGGAGGTGCGTGAGCACGTCCGCCTTGACGTAGTCCTCGTACGGCGTCGTGCCGTGGAAGTCGAGATGCGGGGTCTCGGGCTCGTGAGCCTCGTGGGACATCGCTGTCTCCTGCAGATAACTCCGGGTAGCGGTCCGCCCCTGCCGATGCCGGCACGGGGGCCCCGGTCCCCACGGGGAATACTCCGCAATCGTGCCCCGGAACCGCAAGGCCCGCCTCCTGAGAGACGGGCCTCATACCGCCGGGGGGCCGTTCAGCCCAGGACCTGCGCCGCCGTGGGCGAGGAGTCCTTGAGGAACTGCGCGCAGCGCTCGTACTCCTCCTGCTCGCCGATCGCCTGCGCGGCGCGGGCGAGGGCGTGCAGGGCGCGCAGGAAGCCGCGGTTCGGCTCGTGCTCCCACGGCACCGGGCCGTGTCCCTTCCAGCCGTTGCGGCGCAGCGCGTCCAGACCGCGGTGGTATCCGGTCCGGGCGTACGCGTACGACTCCACGGCCGCGCCCCGCTCGAACGCCTCGTCGGCGAGCTGCGCCCAGGCGAGCGAGGAGGTGGGGTGCGCGGCGGCGACCTCGGCGGACGCGGCACCCGACGCGAGCATCTCGCGCGGCCCGGGGTCGTCGGGCAGATGGGTGGGGGGCGGGCCCCCGAGCAGGTTCTCGTGAATGGACATGCCCCAAGTCTGCGGCATCCGCCCCGCCGGGACCGCCGAGGCCACCCGGCACCGCCCCTTGGACGGCCATGGCCCCTCGCACCCGCAAGAGGCCCGCGCCCCTGCCGGGCCTCCCCCACCCCGGACCGTGACCGATCCGGCCCGCGCGACGAGCCACGGGCTGCGAGCTGCGAGCTGTGGGCAGGCCTTCCCCGGCCCGGGTCCCCTCCGCCTCGACGGCAGCCCCGGTTCGCCGACCGATCCGGCCCGCGCGACGAGCCACGGCCACGGGCTGCGGGCGATTCCGCCCCGCGGAGAGGGCTGCCGCCCCTGCCCGAGCCCCTCCCCCCCGGCAGCGGCCCAAGGCCGCCGGCCGGTGCTGCCCGCGCGACGAGCCACCGGCTGCGGGCTGCGCGTTGCGGGCGAGACCGCCCCCGCCCTACCCCAGCCTCCTCCTCGCCGGCTCGCCCTCCAGGGGCGGTGCCGTCACGCCGGCGTGCCGCAGGCACTCCGGGCGCCTGCACCCCGGCGGCGGCCTGCGGACCACCGCGGCGGACACCACCGCGCCTGCCACCAGCGCACCGGCGCACCACCCCATCGCCCGTCCGAAGGCCGCGTCGAAGGCCTCCGGCTCCCGGTACGCCTCCTCGCCCATTCCCGTGAGCAGCGGCAGCGCCGCCACCGCGACCAGCCCCGCCGCGCGGGCCGCCGCGTTGTTGACGCCGGACGCCAGCCCGGCCCGGGCCACGCTCACCGACCCGAGGACCGCCGCCGTCAGCGGCGCCACCAGCGTCACCATCCCCAGCCCGAGCACCAGCAGCGCGGGCAGCACGTCGGGCACGTACGACGCCCCCGGCCCGGCCCGCAGCATCAGCAACATCCCGGCCGCGCACAGCAGCGGCCCCACCGTCAGCGGGATCCGCGGCCCGATGCGGTCGGCCAGTTCCCCGGAGCGCGCGGACAGCAGCAGCATCAGCGCGGTCGTGGGCAGCAGGGCCGTACCGGCGGCGAGGGCCGAGTAGCCCACGACGACCTGGAGCTGGAGCGCGGCGAGGAAGAAGAAGCCGCCGAGGGCCGCGTACACGCACAGCGTCACCACGTTGACGGCCGTGAACTGCCGGGACGCGAAGATGTCCGGCGGCAGCATCGGGTCGGGCCGCCGTCGCTCGGTCACGACGAACGCGACGGCCGCGGCCAGCCCGGCCACCCCCGAGACCACCACCACCGCGCCGCCCTCCGGGGCCTTGATCAGCGCGTACGTCACCAACGCGAGCGCCGGCGCCCCGAGCACCGCCCCCGCCACGTCGAACCGCCCGTGGGCCCGCCCTCCCCCGGCGCCCTCCGGCCCGGCGGAGCCGCCGCCCGACTCGGGGACGTGCCGCAGCGCCACCGGCACGCACACCAGCGCCAGCGGCACGTTCAGCAGGAACACCCAGCGCCAGCCCGGCCCGTCCACCAGCCAGCCCCCGACGAACGGCCCGACGGCCGCGCCGACCCCGCCGAACCCGGACCACAGCCCCACGGCCCGCCCCCGGTCGTCGGGGTGGAAGGACGCCTGGATCAGCGCCAGCGACCCGGGCGTCAGGAGCGCGCCGCCCACCCCTTGCAGGGCCCGCGCGGCGATGAGCACGCCCGCGTTCGGCGCGATCCCGCACAGCAGCGAGGCCGCCGCGAACCACGCCACGCCGACGACGAACACCTTCCGCCGCCCGAACCGGTCCCCGAGCGCCCCGCCCAGCAGGATCAGCCCGGCCAGCGTGACCATGTACGCGTTGACCGTCCACTGCAGGACGGCCAGGTCCGCGTCGAGGTCGCGGCCGATGCGCGGCAGGGCGACGTTGACGACGGTCGAGTCCAGCATCGCCATGCCGGAGCCGAGCACGGTGGTGAGCAGGACCCACTTGCCCTGCGGGGAGGCCAGCCGGACGTCGGGCATGCAGGGAGCATACGGAAGAGCCCGGCACCCTGCCGGGTGCCGGGCTCGACGCGAGCGGGACCGGGGACTACTTGATCTTCGTGCCGGTCGAGCGCAGGTGGCCGCAGGCCTCGACCACGCGGGCGGCCATGGAGGCCTCGGCCAGCTTGCCCCAGGTGCGCGGGTCGTAGGTCTTCTTGTTGCCGACCTCGCCGTCGACCTTCAGCACGCCGTCGTAGTTGCGGAACATGTGGTCCGCGACCGGGCGCGTGAACGCGTACTGGGTGTCCGTGTCGATGTTCATCTTCACGACGCCGTTCTCCAGCGCGGTGCGGATCTCCTCCTCCGTGGAGCCGGAGCCGCCGTGGAAGACGAAGTCGAACGGAGCGGCCTTGCCGTACTTGGCGGCGACGCCCTCGTTCAGCTCCTTCAGCAGCTCGGGGCGCAGGACGACGTTGCCCGGCTTGTACACGCCGTGCACGTTGCCGAAGGACGCGGCGAGCAGGTAGCGGCCCTTCTCGCCCAGGCCCAGGGCCTCGGCGGTGCGGAGCGCGTCGTCGACCGTGGTGTAGAGGGAGTCGTTGATCTCGTGCGAGACGCCGTCCTCCTCGCCACCGGTCGGGGTGATCTCCACCTCGAGGATGATCTTCGCGGCGCGGGCCTGCTCCAGCAGCTCCTGCGCGATGGAGAGGTTGTCGGCGAGGGTCTCGGCGGAACCGTCCCACATGTGCGACTGGAACAGCGGGGCCAGGCCGGCCTCGACCCGCTTCTTCGACAGGGCCAGCAGCGGGCGTACGTACCCGTCGAGCTTGTCCTTGGGGCAGTGGTCGGTGTGCAGCGCGATGTTCACCGGGTACTTCTCGGCGACGATGTGCGCGAACTCGGCCAGCGCGACGGCGCCGGTGACCATGTCCTTGCTGTACTGGCCGCCAAGGAACTCGGCGCCACCCGTGGAGATCTGGACGATGCCGTCGCTCTCCGCCTCAGCGAACCCGCGCAGGGCCGCGTGCAGGGTCTGGGTGGAGGTCACGTTGATGGCCGGGTAGGCGAACTTTCCTGCCTTCGCCCGGTCCAGCATCTCGTTGTAGACCTCGGGAGTTGCGATGGGCATGCGTCCGCTCCTTGTATCTGCGGGTTGACGTACTGCTGTGTCTAACGGCCCTGACCTAGACCTTGGGGTGCGACGTCATCGTCGGCCCCATCTTTCCAGACTCGGCCGGGAGGTCCAGGTCGCTGTCCACGCCCTGGTCAGTCCAGGCCCAGCTCGTCCTTGGAGAAGGCGAAGAGGTACGGCACACCGGCACCCTCGCGGATCTTCTCCGCGGCACCGGTCGCCCGGTCGACGATGGTCGCGACGGCGACGACCTCCGCCCCGGCCTCGCGCACGGCCTCGACGGCGGTGAGCGGGGAGCCGCCGGTGGTGGAGGTGTCCTCGACGACCAGCACGCGGCGGCCGGCGATGTCCGGGCCCTCGACGCGGCGCTGGAGGCCGTGCGCCTTGGCGGCCTTGCGCACGACGAAGGCGTCCAGGCGCCTGCCGCGGGCGGCGGCCGCGTGCAGCATCGCGGCGGCGACCGGGTCGGCGCCCATGGTCAGCCCGCCGACGGCGTCGAAGTCCAGCTCCGCGGTCAGGTCCAGCAGCACCTGCCCGACCAGCGGGGCGGCCTCGCCGTCGAGCGTGACGCGGCGCAGGTCCACGTAGTAGTCGGCCTCGAGACCCGACGACAGGGTCACCTTGCCGTGCACCACGGCCTTGTCCTTGATCTGCTGCAGCAGCGCGCCGCGTGTGTCCGTCATGCCGCCCAGCTTAGAGGCGGCGCCAGCTCCAGGTGGTGGTGGCCTCCAGCGGCTCCAGGGGCGTGACCAGGCGCGGCAGGGTGTTGAGCCCGTTGGGCGGGCCGGTCTGCGGCTCCACGCACACCGCCTCCCGCTGCTCGTCGTAGACGACGACCCACTCCGCCCGGCTGGACACGGTCAGCTCCAGCTGCCCGGGCCAGGTCAGGGTGGCCTCGACGCCGCCGGGCATGCCGAAGCAGTCGTCCCAGGGGCCGGGCTTCGGGTCGAGGCGGTTGCCGGTGGGCAGGTGGTCGTCGCCGCGCTCCTCCTGCCAGGCGGGGGCGAAGTCGAGGGTCACGTCCTCGCCGCCGAGGTTGCGGTTGAACCAGGGGTGCCAGCCGATCTGCGCCGGGAAGGACGACGCGTACGTCTCCACCGAGATCGTCAGCGTCAGGGAGTCCGGGGTGAGGGCGGCGACCTGGGTGACGCGGCCCGGGTGCGGCCAGGGGTCGGTGAGCTCGCAGGTGATGACGGCCTCGGACGCGGACCGGCGGGCGGTGCGCCAGGCGGTGTCGCGGACGGTGCCGTGGATGGCGTGGGGCGGCGCGTTGAGCGGCAGCTGCCGCATCTCGGCGCCGTCGAGGAAGCGGCCGTCGCGGGTGCGTCCGCACCACGGCACCATCGGGAAGCAGCCGAACCGCTCGCCCTGGCGCAGCAGTTCCGCACCACCGATGCGCAGCCCACCGATCCGGCCGCCGTTGCCCGGCTGCACCGTCGCCTCCGCGTCACCCGCGGTCAGCGTGATCTCTTCGTCGCTCACGGGACGACCCTACTGGGGTGGATCAAGAGGGCCCGGGCTCATGGCGGGTGTCCGCGGCCGGAGGGGGGGTCAACGGCGGCGGCGCAGGGCCCGGACCGCGACGACGGCCGAGGCCAAGGCTAGGGCCGCCGCCGGGGCCGCCCAGCGCAGCGGGGCCGGGGGCGACACGGTCTGCGGGGCGGGCACGGGGGCGTACCGGCCGCGCGGCGGGGCGTGGTCCACCTCCTCGGCACTGCGCCCGATCATGGTCCGGCGGGCGTGGGCCGCCTCGGCCATGCCGTCCTCGTCCTCGTCGTCGTCCTCCCCCGGCGGTGCGGCGGCGGAGGGCGGGAGTCCGGCGCCGAAGGCGGGGCGGGGTTCCTCGGTGAGACCGGGCCCGGCGGGCTCGCCGTCGCCCTCCCCGGCCGCGGTGTCCTGCCCCGAGGGCGCCGGGGGCGGGGGCGGGTCGTCCGCGTCGGGGGTCGTCTCGTGATCGGTCGTGGCGCGGGGTTCGAAGTCCTGCGTGACGGGCGGTGTCGTCGGCCCGGGCCGGGCCGCCGGCTCGGGGGCGGCCCCGGCCAGGTGCTCCGCGAAACGGTTCAGCAGCCGGGTGACGGCACTGTCCACCGCGTCCGCCGGGAGGTCCTTGATGCGGCCGTCGGCGGTCGCCGTGCCGTCGAAGACGACCGTGCAGCCGTCCTCCGACTCCCGCAGGGCGATCCGCAGCGCGAGCGTGACGGTACCGCTGCCGCGCGCCTCCTCGGCCTGCCCGTCGGCGGTGTACGAACCGTCGTCCCCCCGGGACAGCCGGACGGCACCGCGGTAGGTGACGGAGTGACTGCCGACCCGGAGCTTCAGCCGGCCGGCGACGGGCTCGGCGCCCGCGTCCTGCTGGAGCCCGGGAACGGCCCGGGCGACCCGCGCGGGGTCGTCCAGCACCCCCCTGAGCCGCTCCGCCGGGACCGGAACGAACACCTCGTGCTCCATGTCGACGGACTCTACCCAGCACGCGCCGGATCGCACCCCCGACCGAGGGATTCACCCCCGATCCACCCCCACCGGGCGTATGCTCCCGCCCCTCTTCGCGAGGCCGCGCCGCGCGCGTCCCGTCAGTACCGGGGGTGCAGCAGGGTGGAGGCCGGCAGGCCGCCGACCCGCGTCGCGCGGACCTGCCGGGTCCCCGCCCGCAGCGCGGCCGGTGTCAGGACCGCGGGCCGCGGCCCCGCCGGGTCGATCCGCGGCCGCGGCTGTGCCCGGGCGGCCAGGACGAAGCCGTGGTCACGCGGAGGCCCGGGGCGCCCGGCCCGGCCGGGGCGGGGCGCGCTCACGCCGTAGGGGGCGGTGCGCAGGCCGGCGGCGCGGACGGACGCCTCGACGGTCCAGAAGACGCGCGGCCCGGCCGTGACGCCCCCGGCGTGCACGACGAGCCGGCCACCGGGGGCCAGGGCGCGCCGTGCCAGGCCGTAGAACTCCTGCGAGTACAGCTTCGTGCCGGGCGTGAGGTCCGGGTCCGGCAGGTCGCAGACGATGACGTCGTACGCCTGCGGGGGTGTGGCGCGCAGCCGACCGAAGGCGTCGTCGATCGTCACGTGTACGCGGTGGTCGCCGAAGGCGTGCCGGTTCAGCGCGGACAGGCCCGGGTCGGTGCGGGCGAGCCGGACCACCTCCGCGTCGGCGTCGACGACGTCGATCCGCTGAACCCCCCGGTGGCGCAGCACCTCGCGGAGCGCCAGGCCGTCCCCGCCGCCGAGGACGAGCACGCGCGCGTGCGGCCCGGCCATGGCCGGATGGACCAGGGCCTCGTGGTGGCGCCGCCCGTCGGGCCCGCCGGCCCGCAGCCGCCCGTCGAGGAAGAGGTGCAGGGGCCGCCCGCCGGTGCCCCCGGCCAGGACGATCTCCTGCACGCCGCTGCGCAGGGCCACCCGTACGTCCGTGCCGTACACCGCGTGCCGGGCGGCCCGTTCGAAGTCGTCGGCGAGGAGGGCCGCGGTGGCGAGGAGCGCGAGGACGAGGACGTTGGCGAGCAGCAGCAGCCGGCGGGCGCGCCGGCTCAGGTCCCGCCGGAACAGGCCGCACACCAGGGCGCAGCCGACCACGGCGTTGACGGCACCGGTGAGGAGCGCGCCGGTCAGCTGGCCGAGGCAGGGCAGCAGCAGGAAGGGGAACGCCAGTCCGCCGACGAGGGCGCCGACGTAGTCCGCGGCGAACAGGTCGGCGACCGCGCCGCCCGGGTCCTGGCGGCGGATGCGCTGGATCAGCTCCATCAGCAGCGGGATCTCGGCGCCGATGAGCAGTCCGGTGGCGAGGGAGAAGGCGACCAGGAGCCCGCGCGACCCGTCGCCCTCCATGCCACCCCCGTCTCCGGTCCAGGCGAACACCGCGTACAGCGCCATGGCGCTGGAGCCGCCGACCAGGGCCAGGAGGGCCTCGACGGCGCCGAACCCGGCCGCGGCCAGCCCGCGCAGCCGCTTGGCGGCGAGGGAACCGAGGCCCATCGCGAAGACCATGACGGACAGCACGACGGAGGCCTGCGTGACGGAGTCGCCCATCAAGTAGGAGGCGACGGCGACCAGTTCCAGTTCGTACACGAGTCCGCAGGCCGCGCAGACGAACACGCCCGCGAGGACGAGGAACCGTCCGGTGCCGGGGCGCACGGGCAGCCGCACCGGGTCCGCCGGACCGCCCGCCGCGTGCGGAAGCCCGCCCACCGGGCCGCCCGAGTCGCTCCGGGGCAGCCGGGAACCGGGCGGGGCGGGCGCGTGCGGCTCGATCACCCTGCGACGTTACGTCACGCACCGACGACGGTTCGTCACCCACAGGAGTGGTGCTGGTTTGCATGGCCGGCCGCCGGTACGGGGGCGTCCGGACCGCCCGGCACCTTCCGCACTCCCCGGCCGTGGGTGTCACAGGACGGGGACGGCCGTCCGGCTGCGCACCCCCACCCGGGTCCGGGTCGCCACCAGTTGCCCCTCCTGCGGATAGGCGTGCCAGGTCCGCCAGTGCACCTGCCCCTCGTGGTGCTGGGCGAGCAGGGCGGTGAAGGCGTGCGGGCTGCCGGGGAAGACTCCGGCCAGCCCGTGCGGGTGGTCGGAGACCAGGTCGAGCAGTTCCTGGGCCCGGCCCGCGAAGGAGCCGGGCGAGAGGACCTCGACCCGGGCCGCGAACTCGTACTCCCAGTCGCCCACCCGCTTGGCGACGCCGAGCGGGAGCGGGGCGCTGCTGCCCGGGATGCAGGCCACCGTCTCCGAGCGGATGCCGCCCTGCTCCTCCAGTACGACCTGGTGCGACGCGCCGAGCAGCCTCAACTGGAGTTTTATGCCCGTCAGTTCGAGGTCGAGCGTGGCCAGCGCCGGGAGCGGCTCGCGCCCCAGGGCCCAGGCGAGATCGTCCGCGCGTGTGTCGGTGTAGGAGGTGTTCAGGGTCGTGAGCATCGATCGGCTCCGCAAGCACACAAGGAGAGCGAGGAGGGGAGTTGGGTCCGTGGCGCCCCGGACGTACCGGAGGATGTCGGCCCGGTCAGCGCGGTCGGCCGGTTACTGGGAGGTGTCCGCAGAACGTCCGAGAGGCTGCGTCGGTTGATTCAGAGGGAATCATGAACCCTGCCCTCGTCACAGCGTTTTTACCCAAGTTCGGAGGGTTTCCATCCCTCAGAGGGCTCCTTTGCTCACCTGTTCAACAACGGCGCGCGCAGGGACCGGAGGCGTGCGCCGGTGCGCGGCGCGGCCGCGCACGCGGCGGGCGGGGACGGACGCCCGTACGCACCGGTGGCCGGCCGAAGTCATCGGCCACGAGCCGTAGTTGCCGAGGCGACGGCGAGGGCCCCGCGTCCCTGTCCCGGGCCGCCCCTGTGCCCGGACACGACCGCGGGCCCACCCGTGACGCATGGGGCCAGAGGTTCGAGACATCCGCCGCACGGGGAGCGACAGCCCGGGAGGCGTGCGCCGCACGGGAGCGGCGGGCCCGGAGGCGTGCACCGCACGGAAGCGGCAGGCCCGGAGGCGTCCGCCACACGGGAACGACAGGCCGGAAGGCGTGCACCGCACAGGAGCAACCGGCCCGGAGGCATGCACCGCATGGGAGCAGCAGGCCGAGACCCATGCACGCACGGGAGCGACATTCCGGGAAGCGTCCACCACATGGGAGCAGCAGGCCGGAAGGCGTGCACCGCACAGGAGCGACCGGCCCGGAAGCGCCCGCCGCACGGAAGCAGCAGGCCGGGATGCGTGCACCGCACAGAAGCGACAGGCCGGGATGCGTGCACCGCACAGAAGCGACAGGCCCAGCGGCGTCCGCCACCCGGGAGCGACAGGCCCGGAGACATGCACCGCCGGGAGCGGCAGGCCGAGCCTCGTCCGCGGCACAGAAGCGGCAGGCCGGGAAGGCGACCGCCGCACAGAAACAGCAGGCCGGAAGGCACCCGCCACACGCGAGCGGCAGGCCGGGAGGCGACCGTCGCACAGGAGCGACCGGCCTTGAAGCGTCCGCCGCACGGAAGCGACCGGCCGGGAAGCGTGCGCCGCCGGTGCGCGTCCGCGTGGCGTCCGGGCGCGGCGACGCGGGGTCCGCCCCAGGTGCGGGCCCCGCGTGTGGTGGCCGCGGCCCGGCCCTCCGGCCGGGAGGGCGCGGCTCGGTCAGCTGCCTCCGCCGCCGCAGCCGCCGCCTCCGCCGCAGGACGACCCGCCTCCGCAGGACGAGCCTCCGCCGCAGGAGCTTCCCCTGTGGTGGCTGTCGCCACCGCCGGACGTGCCGGTGTCTCCCCCGCCCGCCCACCAGCTCGTGCTGCCGCTGTCGCGGGACGACCTGCCGCCCGTCCGCGCCGCCGCCGGACGGCGGGAGCCGCCCCGGCGGGCGAGCGACACCAGCGCCCCCACGAACAGGATCGCGATCACCGCCAGGATGATGCCGAGGAACATGGCGTCACCCTCCTTCCGTTTCCCCCGAAGCGGCCCCCCGTGGGCGCCTCGCTCTTGCGTGACCGGGAGATGCCCGTCCGCCGCGCGCGCCAAAGCAGAGTTGAGGAACTCCAGAGCTTCGGCGCAGGATGGCCGGCATGACCTCCAGCGCGCGCCCCCTCCTCAACCGCCGGCTCGCCGAGTTCGGGACGACGATCTTCGCCGAGATGTCGGCCCTGGCCCTGAGCACCGGGGCGATCAACCTCGGCCAGGGCTTCCCCGACACCGACGGCCCCGAGGAGATCCGGGAGGCGGCCGTGCGGGCCCTGCGCGACGGCCGCGGCAACCAGTACCCGCCCGGCCCCGGCGTCCCCGAGCTGCGCACCGCGATCACCGCCCACCAGCAGCGCCGCTACGGCCTGTCCCTCGACCCGGACACCGAGGTCCTCGTCACCGCGGGCGCCACCGAGGCCATCGCGGCCGCCCTGCTGGCCCTGGTGGAGCCGGGCGACGAGGTGGTCGCCCTGGAGCCGTACTACGACTCCTACGCGGCGTGCATCGCGATGGCGGGCGGGCGCCGGGTGCCGGTCACCCTGCGCGCCGACGTCGAGGAGGGCCGCTTCCGCCTCGACCTGGACGAGCTGCGCGACGCCGTCACCGATCGCACCCGGCTGCTGCTGGTCAACACGCCGCACAACCCGACCGGCACGGTCCTCACCCGCGCGGAGCTGGCCGCGATCGCCGAGCTGGCGGTCGAGCGGGACCTGCTGGTGGTGACCGACGAGGTCTACGAGCACCTGGTCTTCGACGACGCCGAGCACGTGCCGCTGGCGACGTTCCCCGGGATGCGCGAGCGCACGGTGACGATCTCCAGCAGCGGCAAGACCTACTCGTTCACCGGCTGGAAGGTCGGCTGGGTGACGGCGGCCCCGGCCCTGGTCACGGCGGTGCGCTCGGCGAAGCAGTACCTGACCTACGTCTCGGCGGGGCCGCTCCAGTACGCGATCGCCGAGGCGCTGTCGCTGCCCGAGTCGTACTTCACGGACTTCCGCGCCGACATGCAGGCCAAGCGGAACCTGCTGGCCGCGGGACTGGAGGAGGCCGGCTTCCGGGTCTTCCGCCCGTCGGGCACGTACTTCGTCACCACCGACGTCCGGCCCCTCGGCGAGAGCGACGGGTTCGCCTTCTGCCGCGCCCTGCCGGAACGCGCCGGGGTCGTCGCGATCCCGAACGCGGTCTTCTACGACCACCGCGAGGAGGGCGCCCCGTTCGTCCGCTTCGCCTTCTGCAAGCGGACCGAGGTGCTTCAGGAGGCGGTGCGGCGGCTGAAGGGCGTCGCCGGCGGCTGACGCGCCCGGCGCCCGGGGTGCGGAACGGCAGACGGCGCGTGCGGCGCGCACGGTTCGTGCGTGCCGACGCGCCGTGAGAGGCCGTCCGCGGGACTACTGCTCGTCGTCCCCGGGCTTGTCCGCCTCGTCGATCTCCTGCTCCAGGCCGAGCTGCTCGACGAGCCACTTGTCGAACTCGATCGCGGCGCGGACCCAGCTGACCGTCGAGGAGACGAAGTGCTCCAGGCTGACGCCCATGCCGATCAGCATCTGGGCCTCGCCGATCAGGCGGACCGTGCCGTCGTCGTGGGTGTGGCTGTAGACCTTGGGCCACAGGGTGCGGCGGTTCCAGTCGTCGATGGACTCCAGGATCTGCGGCTTGGCCTCGATCTCGTGGGGCCGGTCGTAGAAGGTCCGCACGGAGAAGACCTGCTGGTCTCCCTCTCCACGGAACATGAAGTAGGTGCGGAACTGCTCCCACGGCGCCGCGAGGTCTCCCTCGTCGTCGACGACGTACTTGAGCTCCATCTGGTCGAGGAGCTGCTTCACGAGGTCCTGATCCGGGACGACGGGGCCCGCCGGTCCTTGCGGCTGCGGCTCGGGCTGGCCCCCGAAGTTCGGAATCGAGGACGGGTCGATGGTCACCGTGATTTTCCCTTCGTACGGATCCCGCCATCCTCCCCCATGCGGGGAGGGGGGTGGCAAGCCCCGACAGGCCCTGTCAGCCCTCGGCTGACACGATCCGGTCACCCGCCGGGGGCCGGACAACCTCCGCCCCCGCGGCACCGTCCTCCCGGGTGGCGGAGGAAGGGGGCGGTGGTCATGGCGGCACCGGAGCGAGGCCGTACCCGGTGGGAGCTGCTCCTGCCGATCCTCGCGGTGCCGGTGATCGTCCTCGGGGCCCTGGTCGCGGGCATCGCCCTGTTCGCGTTCACCGGCGACGAGGACGGCGGACGTACGGACGGCGGGCGTAAGGACGGCGGACGTACGGACGGCGGGCGTACCGGCGCCGCGGCCGGGGTCCCCTGCGCCGAGGCCCTGGCCTTCGGGGCCGCCGAACGCCCGCCGGGCGCGACCGTGCGCGACTGCACGGTGCAGCGCGGCATCGACACCTCCTACAGCGCGGTGCTGCGCATGCCCCGAGCGGACGTGCGCGGCTGGCTGCGCGCGACGTACCCGGACGCGCCGCGGCCCCGCACGGGCGGGGGCGTGTGCGGCGCCCTCTGCCTGGACGTGACCCGGGAGAACGGGCTGCCCGGCACGGCCGGGGCGCACGTCGTGCAGGTGCGCGTGGAGCACGAGAACGCCGAGACGGCGCTGGTGCGCTTCTCGGCGTTCACGATGTGACGTCCGGCCCCGGGGCCCGTTCCTAGAGCGTCTTGCCGCCGGTGGCCGGTCCCACCAGGAGGCCGTCCTCGAAGCGGTCCACCCGGACGGTGTCGCCGTCCTTGATCTCCCCGGACAGGATCTCCTTGGCCAGCCGGTCGCCGATGGCGGACTGCACCAGCCGCCGCAGCGGCCGGGCCCCGTACGCCGGGTCCAGGCCCTCCTCGGCGAGCCACGCCAGGGCCTCCGGCGTGATGTCGAGGCTGAGGCGCCGCTCGGCCAGGCGCTTGGCCAGGCGGTCGATCTGGAGCTTGGCGATGCGCTCCAGCTCGGGCTTGGTCAGCGCCGAGAACACGACCAGGTCGTCCAGGCGGTTGAGGAACTCCGGCTTGAAGGAGGCCCGGACCACCTCCAGCACCTGCTCCCTCTTCTCCGTCTCGCTGGTCAGCGGGTCGACCAGGAACTGGCTGCCGAGGTTGGAGGTCAGCACCAGGATGGTGTTGCGGAAGTCGACCGTGCGGCCCTGCCCGTCGGTGAGGCGCCCGTCGTCGAGCACCTGGAGCAGGATGTCGAAGACCTCGGGGTGGGCCTTCTCCACCTCGTCCAGCAGGACGACGGAGTACGGACGCCGGCGCACGGCCTCGGTGAGCTGGCCGCCCTCCTCGTAGCCGACGTACCCGGGCGGGGCGCCGACCAGCCGGGACACGCTGTGCTTCTCGCTGTACTCCGACATGTCGATGCGGACCATCGCCCGCTCGTCGTCGAAGAGGAAGTCGGCGAGGGCCTTGGCGAGTTCGGTCTTGCCGACGCCCGTCGGGCCGAGGAAGAGGAAGGAGCCGGTGGGGCGGTCGGGGTCGGCGATCCCGGCGCGGGAACGGCGTACGGCGTCGGACACCGCGCGCACGGCCTCGGTCTGGCCGATGAGCCGCTTGCCCAGCTCGTCCTCCATGCGCAGCAGCTTCTGCGTCTCGCCCTCCAGCAGCCGCCCGGCGGGGATGCCGGTCCAGGAGGCGACGACGTCGGCGATGTCGTCGGCGCCGACCTCCTCCTTGACCATGGTGTCCTTGGCGACCTCCTCCTCGGCCTCGGAGGCGGCCTCCAGGTCCCGCTCCAGGGTCGGGATCTCCCCGTACAGCAGCTTGCTGGCGGTGTCGAAGTCTCCGTCGCGCTGGGCGCGCTCGGCCTGGCCGCGCAGCTCGTCGAGCTTCTCCTTCAGCTCGCCGACGCGGTTGAGGGACTGCTTCTCCTTCTCCCAGCGGGCGGTCAGGCCGCGCAGCTCCTCCTCCTTGTCGGCGAGGTCGCGACGCAGCTTCTCCAACCGCTCGCGGGAGGCGGCGTCGGTCTCCTTGCCGATCGCCAGCTCCTCCATCTTCAGCCGGTCGACGGCGCGCTGGAGCTCGTCGATCTCGACGGGCGAGGAGTCGATCTCCATGCGCAGGCGCGAGGCCGCCTCGTCGACGAGGTCGATGGCCTTGTCGGGCAGGAAGCGGGAGGTGATGTACCGGTCGGAGAGGGTGGCGGCGGCGACCAGCGCGCTGTCGGCGATCTGCACCTTGTGGTGGGCCTCGTAGCGGCCCTTCAGTCCACGCAGGATCGCGATGGAGTCCTCGACGGTCGGCTCGGCGACCAGCACCTGCTGGAAGCGGCGCTCCAGGGCGGGGTCCTTCTCGATCCGCTCGCGGTACTCGTCCAGGGTCGTCGCGCCGACCATGCGCAGCTCACCGCGGGCGAGCATCGGCTTCAGCATGTTCCCGGCGTCCATGGCGGAGTCGCCGCCGGCGCCGGCGCCCACGACGGTGTGCAGCTCGTCGATGAAGGTGATGATCTGCCCGTCGGAGTCCTTGATCTCCGCGAGCACGGTCTTCAGCCGCTCCTCGAACTCGCCCCGGTACTTGGCGCCCGCGACCATCGCGCCCAGGTCGAGCGCGACGAGCCGCTTGTCCTTGAGCGACTCGGGCACGTCGCCCTTGACGATCCGCTGGGCGAGCCCTTCCACGACGGCGGTCTTGCCGACGCCGGGCTCACCGATCAGCACCGGGTTGTTCTTGGTGCGCCGGGACAGCACCTGCACGACCCGCCGGATCTCGGTGTCCCGCCCGATGACGGGGTCGAGCTTGCCCTCGCGGGCGGCGGCGGTGAAGTCGGTCCCGAACTTCTCCAGGGCCTTGTACTGGCCCTCGGGGTCGGCGGTGGTCACGCGGCGTTGTCCTCGTGTCTTCTGGAAGGCGGCCTGCAGCTTCCGGGCCTCGGCGCCCTGGCGGGCGAGCACCTCGCCGGCCGCGCCGCCCTTGGCGGCGATGCCGATGAGCAGGTGCTCGGTGGACAGGTACTCGTCGCCCAGTTCCTTGGCGCGGGACTGCGCGTCGGCGACGACGGCGAGCATCTCGCGGTTGGGCTGGGGCGGCGCCACGGTCGACCCGGCGACGCTGGGCAGCCCGGCGAGCACGCGCTCGGCCCCGGCGCGCACGGCCGCCTGGTCGGCGTCGACCGCGGTGAGCAGGTCGGTGATGTTCTCGTTGTCCTGCCCCTGGAGCAGCGCGAGGAGCAGGTGGGCGGGGGTGAGGTCGGGGTGCCCCTCGGTCACGGCCCGGTTGCTGGCAGCGTTGATCGCGTCCCGGCTCCGGTTGGTCAGCTCGGCGTCCACGTTCGCGTTCTCCTCCTTGCGTGCAGCGGTGTGCGACGTCTCCTCGGGCAGTCCGTACTGACTGGGCCAACGTCCACAAAGTTGAGTCTATTCCACTCAAGGCCGATCCCGGGAGGGTCGGAGCGCTAAGTTCCGTCCATGGCGACCAAGTACTCCGTCGATCCGGGTGCGCCCGACCCGTCGTACCTCGGCTTCTGGCGGGAACGGCACGTGTGCACCCTGACGACTCCGCGTCCGGACGGCACACCGCACGTAGTACCCGTCGGGGTCACATACGATCCCGAGGCCCGTCTGGCTCGGGTGATCGCCAACGGGGCGAGCAGGAAGGTGCGCAACGTGCTGGCCGCGGGCGAGGAGGGCGCGGCCGTCGCGGTCTGCCAGTTCGAGGGCCGCCGCTGGGCGACGCTGGAGGGCCGGGCCGTCGTGCGCCGGGAACCGGAGCGGGTCGCGGAGGCGGAGCGGCGGTACGCGGAGCGCTACGGCAGGACGCCGTCGCCCAATCCGGCCCGGGTGGTCATCGAGATCCGGCTGACGCGGGCGTTGGGGCGGGGTTGAGCCACGAGGACGCCCCCGGGCCGGCACCGGCCGGATCCGGCCACCGCGCGAGGCGGCCCGGCGGCGGCGATACCCGGACATGTCCCGGAAAACTGCAGCGGCGTCACCGTGTTCAGGTCACGGTGACGCCGCTGCGGGGGGAAGCACCTGAGCGATCTGTTACGACGGGGGAATCGCGTCAGGCACTGCGGGGGGTGGCAGAGATGGTCCGCGGGACAGGGGAGTCGGCCTCCACCTGCTGATGGTCCCGCTGGTCCAGGTTCACAAAGATCATTCCGTACCGTACGGCGCACCGGACGGGCTGCGGCGCCCCCCGGGGCCGCCGCAGACACCGGTAGGCCCGTACGTCGCCGTCCTCGTCCCGCGTGACGACGACCGGCTCTCCGAACACGGTCACCATCAGGGAGTCACCGCTGTGGGGGATGGCGGTGACCAGGTCGATGAAGTGCCAGCCGGAGCGGTAGGCGGTGGCCATCTCACGACGGAAGGAGCGGTCGTCGGGTGGAGTGGTCACGATCAGCCCCCGGCTCCGTCGGACCCGGGACTCGGCCAGCTGCTGTTCTCGGCTCCGTGAGCACTGTTCACGGCGACGGACGGCCAGCTGCTGTTGGCCCGGGCATCGTCCTTCACATCGGAGAAGCCACTCAGCGCGCCGAGGGCTGCAACGGCGGAGAAGGCAACGACAAGCACCGAGCGAAGCATTCTGTTACGCATAGTCGGCTTCGTCCTCACTTGAAGGTCCCCTTTTCCCCCGTCGAGTACGACGATGGCTCATTCGGGCACGTCATGGCCACACAATCGATGCATCATGTTCCTGCATGTTCAGGACCCTGGGGGGTGGAGATTTGACATCAAATCGGACTAAGGAGACACATCCCCATGCGATGACTCACTGGTGCGACGAGGGCGGCCGTCTGTATGCCACCGCACTGCGCGCCGGACGCATCGCACGCGAGGACGTGGCACCGGCTCCGTGCCTGATCGAGTTCGCCCTGCTCCACCCCGACCCGGACGACCCGGGCTGGCTGCGGCCGGTCCCGCCCGCCGTCGCCCTGTCACGGCAGCTCAACCCGCTGGAGCAGGAGATAGCCGACCGCCGGCGGCTGGCGACCGGCCTGACCGAGACCTTCGAGCCGTTCATGGCCCTGGGTACCCAGCTGACCGCCACCAGTGACTCCATCACTGTCCTCGAAGGCGGCGAACGAATCAACGCGGCGCTCAACATGGCCACTTTGCAGTGCCAGACCGAGATGCTGACCGTCCAGCCCACCGACCGGATGTCGGAGCGCAGCCTCCTGCTCGGCCTGGAGCGCGACCGGCCGCTGATCGAACGTGGTGTGCGCATCCGCACCCTGTACCAGCACACCGCGCGCTACAACCCCGAGCAACTGGCCTACGCCGCCCAGCTCTCCAACGGCAAGGCCGAGTACCGGACCATCGACGAACTCGTCGAGCGCCTGATCATCTGCGACGAGTCCGTCGCCTTCATCCCCGCCCGCGACGACCAGCAGGTCGCCCTGGAACTGCGCCACCCCGGCCTGGTCCGCTACCTCATCAAGCTCTTCGAGTACCTGTGGGACCGGTCGGTGCCGCTCAGCACCGGCACACCGTACGGGACCTCCCGCGACGGCATCACGGAGATCCAGTACTCCATCGCCAAGCTTCTCGTCGAAGGACACGTCGACGAGGCCATCGCACGGCGGCTCGGCATGAACGTGCGCACCTGCCGGGCCCACATCGCCAAGCTGGCGTCCGCCCTCGGCAGCGGCAGCCGTGCCCAACTCGGTTACCTGATCGCCCAGTCCGGCATCCTGAACCAGGACGAGGAAGGACTCGGCGGTTGACCCCATCGGCCCACCGGCCACATGACGACGACGAGTTGTGCGCAGCGGGAACGGAGTTGTACGCACATGCCCTGCGCGAGGGTCGCGTCCCCGCCGGAGAAGCGCTCACGGCTCCGTGTCTGATCGACTTCGGTCTGCTGCACCCGGCGGCCGACGATCCGAGCCGGCTGGAGCCCGCCGCACCGGCTGTCGCGCTGCACCGCCTGCTGCGGGTCTCCGCGCACCGGATAGCCCGGGAGCGCCTGCGCGAGGAGCGGCTCGCCGAGCTGTTCCAGCCGCTGATGCGGATCGACACCGCCGCCGGTACGGGTGAGACTCCCTCGCTGACCCTCCTCAGCGGCCCGGAGCGCATCAACCGGGCCATCACCGAGGCCATGGCCGACGCGACGGAGGAACTGCTCTGCATCCAGCCCAACACGCACTACAGCGATCAGCGCGGGCAGGCGGCCCACCCCGTCGCTCTCGCCCGTGACCAGGCCCTGCTGGACCGAGGCGGCCGCATCCGCACGCTCTATCCGCACACGATCCGTCATGTGCCCATCGCCCTGGCCCGCTACGAGCGACTGCGCGGGGACGTCGAGGCCCGCACGCTGGACGAGGTCACCGACCGCCTCATCGTCGTGGACGGCTCGGTCGCCTTCATCCCCGCCGACAAGGACGCGGGCCTCGCCCTGGAAGTCTGCCATCCGGCCCTCACGAGCCACTTCACGACCACGTTCGACCGCTTCTGGCGACTCGCGACACCCATGCACCCGCAAGCCGCCCCCGAGCCCTCCCCCGGCGATGTCACCGCCCGGCAGCACGCCATCGCCGCGCTGCTCGTGGAGGGGCACACCGACGCCGTGATCGCCGAGCGGCTCGGGATGAACGTCCGTACCGCCCGGGTCCACATCGCCAAGCTCGCCGCGGCCCTGGGGAGCGGGAGCAGGGCCCAGCTCGGCTATCTCATCGGGCGGTCCGGGATCCTCGACCGGGGGCACTGAGCGTCGGCGAGGCGCCCGCCCGCGGCCCGTCCAGGCCCGCCTGGGCGATGCGCACGCCCAACTGCGTACGGCTGGCGGCCCCCAGCGTCTCCGACAGGCGCGCGATGTGCGCCCGGCACGTCCGCACGCTGATGCCCAGCCGCTCCGCGATGACCGCGTCCTGGTGCCCCTCCGCCAGCAGCGCCGCGATGGACTGCTCCCGGTGCGAGATGCCCTCGATGCCCGTGTCGGGCAGCGGCGCGGTCAGCGGGATCGCCAGGCGCCAGAGCCGTTCGAAGACCGTCACGAGGTAGGCGACGAGCGCGGGGTGCCGCAGTTCCAGGGCCATCGTGCGGTCGCTGTTGGCGGGGACGAACGCCACCGTCCGGTCGAACAGGATCAGCCGGTCGATGACCTCGTCCAGCGTGCGCGCCTCCACGGCGTCGCCCATGATCTCCAGATACGTCAGCAGGCCCTGGCCGTGCCGGGCGACGTGCGTGTAGAGGTCCCGCATCCGCACGCCCCTGCCGCGCAGCGCCAGCGCCCGGTGCAGGCCCTCGGAGAGCTCCGCCTCGCGCCGGATGCCACCGGGCTGGACGGTGAGCACCTCGGTCGTGCAGGCCTCGGTGGCCTCGTCCATCGCGGCCTGGATACGGGCGAGTCCGTCGAGGACCCGGATCGCCGAACCCTCACCTGCCGACGGGGCGGGCCGGACCTGGCGGCCGAGTCCGGCGTACCACTCGACGGCGGCCACGGCCGAGCCCACCCGCCGCTGGTTCGCGCTGACCTCGTCGTACATCCCGCGCAGCAGCCGGGTCATGACCTCCTGCGGGGAGGTCGGCACCAGCCAGTCCATGTCGTCCGGGTCGGGGTGCAGCAGGGCGAGTTCCAGCAGGCAGGGCACCGGTTCCGCGTCCCGGCGCGGCACCCGGCCGCGCCGTACGGCCCGGGAATACACGCGATCCCCGGCCTCGCACAGTCGGTCGGCACCATGTGGATGCTGCTCCGCCCCGTGCCCGGCCATCGCCCATCCCACCCCCGGTTTCGCGTCTCGCCGCAGCGGCAACTATGCGCGGCCGGACGGTGGTCCGCAACACGGCTCCGTCCCGGCGGCGATGCGTTTCCACCCGTTTGAATCCGGTATCCGCATGCCCGTCGACGGCCTGCTTCAACGCCGGGGACGGCGGTCGGCGGCGACCCTACGGGGCACCGGTGCGTGCCGGGCAGAGCCGCCGCGAACCCTACGGAGGGGGGTGGTGGCGTGCGCCGAGGACGAGCAGCGAAGGGAGGAGAGCCGCCCGGAGGTGCCGGGCCCCCGCCTACTTCAGGCCCGCCGCCGCGCAGTCCGCCTTGTACTTCGCCGTGCAGATGTCGGACACCTTGTAGATGTCGTCGGCGACGACCGTGTCCTGGATGTTCTCCTTGGTGAGCGCGACCACCGGCACGAGCTGGGCCGGGATGCCCTTGTCCGTGGGGCTGTCGACCCGGTCGCGGGTGAGGGCGGCGAACTGGATGTCCCGGCCCTGGACCTTCGCGACCGCCATCTCCGCGGCGTTCTCGGCCTCCTGCGGGTACGACTTGTACACGCTCATGTACTGCTCGCCGGAGACGATCCGCTGCACCGCGGCCAGTTCCGCGTCCTGCCCGGTGATGGGCGGCAGCTTGGTCACGCCCGCGGCCTCCAGGGCGTTGACGATGCCGCCGGCCATGCCGTCGTTGGCCGAGTAGACGGCCGCGATGTTGCCCTTGCCGATGGCGGCGATGGCCTGGGCCATGTTCGCCTGGGCGTTCTCGGGCTTCCAGTCCGTGGTGTCGTAGGACTTCGCGATCGTGACCTTGCCGTTCAGCTCGGACAGGGCACCGGCCTTGAACTGCTTGGCGTTCGGGTCCGTCGGCGAGCCGTTCATCATCACGATCTTGTCGGAGACGCTCACGTCCTCGCCGATGGCCTCCAGCAGGGTGCGCCCCTGCACCTCGCCCACGAGTTCGTTGTCGAAGGAGATGTACGCGTCGATCGGGCCCTCGGCCAACCGGTCGTAGGCGATGACCGGAATGCCGGCCTCCTTGGCCTTTTTCACGCCACTCGCGATGGCATGCGAGTCCACCGCGTCCAGCAGGATCACGTCGACCCGGTCGTCGATCATCTGCTGGAGCTGGTCGGCCTGCTTGTCCGCGCTGGCCTCGGCGTTCGCGTACTCGACGCGGCCCTTGTCGTTGGTGAGGGACTCGACCTTGCGCTTGATGATGGGGTAGTCGAAGTTCTCGTACCGGGTGTTCGCCTTCTCCGGCAGCAGCAGGCCCACGGTGATGTCGTCGCCCTTGGCCGGGCTCGCGTCGTCACTGCTCCCGCTCGCGTTGAGCACGCCGCAACCGGCCAGCGTGACGGACATCGTGGCGGCTGCCACGGATATGGCGATACGACGCATCGGGAAGCTCACTTCGCGTGTGATTCGGACGTGGGCACAGCTTTGTGGCCCATGTGACTGAAAAGCCAACGCCGACGCGCCCCCAGCGTCAAGCGGAACCACTTAACGAGATGGCAACACCACGCTCCGCAGCAGTTGTGAAGACTCTGCGGAATCATCTCCAAGTGCTCTGCACCACACGGTCATCGACAGGAGGACGGGCGAAACCGTCTCAAGACGCGCGAAAGGGACCGGGGGTCAACTCCCGGTCCCTCCGCGATGCTTTCGCGGGCGCGGCCGCCTCAGTCGGTCTGCTGCTGCCGCTTCGGCCGCCACACCACCAGGGCGCTGGTCTGCTGCACCTCCTGGTACGGCACCAGGTCACGGCGGTAGGAGGCGTGCACCGCCGCCTCGCGCTGGCGCATGGCCGCCGCCGCGCCGTCGAGCGCGTCCTGCATCTCGGCGACCCGGGCCTGGAGCGCAGCGACCTGGTTCTCCAGTTCGATGATGCGCTTGATTCCGGCCAGGTTGATGCCCTCGTCCTGCGACAACTGCTGCACCTGCCGGAGCAGTTGGATGTCGCGGGCCGAGTAGCGCCGGCCCCGGCCGGCCGTACGGTCCGGGGAGACCAGGCCGAGCCGGTCGTACTGGCGCAGGGTCTGCGGGTGCAGGCCGGACAGCTGGGCCGCCACCGAGATGACGTAGACCGGGGTCTCCTCGGTCAGTTCATACGGGTTGCGTCGACGACCGTCCATCTGCCTCATGCTCCCTTCGCGGCCTGGAACAGCTCCGCCCGCGGATCCTCGTCCGCGGTCGCCTCGCGATACGCCTCCAGCGCGTCACGAGCCTTCCCCGTCAGGTCCTTCGGGACACTCACCTCGACGGTGACCAGGAGGTCGCCGCGGGTGCCGTCCTTGCGGACCGCGCCCTTGCCCCGGGCGCGCATCGTACGGCCGTTCGGCGTGCCGGGGGGCAGCTTGAGCGTGACGGGCGGGCCGCCCAGCGTCGGCACCCGGACCTCGCCGCCGAGGGCCGCCTCGGTGAAGGTGACCGGGACGGTGACGGTGAGGTTGTCGTCCTTGCGGCCGAACACCGGGTGGGAGTCGACGTGCACGACCACGTACAGGTCGCCCGCCGGACCACCGCGCTCGCCCGGCGCGCCCTTGCCGCGCAGCCGGATCCGCTGGCCGTCGCTGACGCCCGCGGGGATGCGCACCTGCATCGTCCGCGAGGACTTGGCCCGGCCGCTGCCCTTGCAGACCTCGCAGGGGGTCTCGGCGATCAGGCCGCGGCCCTTGCAGTCGGGGCAGGGGTCGGTGAGGGAGAACCCGCCGCCGCTGCCCCGGGCGACCTGCCCGGTGCCGACGCAGGTCGGGCACACGCGCGGTGTGCCGTTCTTGTCGCCGGTGCCCGAACAGGCCTTGCAGGGCGACTGCGAGGACATCCGCAGCGGGACGGTCGCGCCCTCGATCGCCTCCGTGAAGGTGAGGGTCACCTCGGACTCGATGTCCTGGCCGCGCCTGGGCTGCGTCCGCGTGCCCGGGCCGGCGCCGCCGCGGTTGAACAGGCCCCCGAAGACGTCACCGAGTCCGCCGCCGAACCCGCCGGCGCCCTGCCCGCCCTGGGCGCCCCCGAAGAGGTCGCCCAGGTCGAAGTTGAAGGAGCCGCCGCCCGCGCCCGGCCCCGGGCGGAACCCGCCGTTGCCGAAGAGGGCGCGTGCCTCGTCGTACTCCTTGCGCTTCTTGGGGTCGCCGAGGATGTCGTTGGCCTCGGAGATCTCCTTGAAGCGCTCCTCCGCCTTGACGTTCCCCTTGTTGGCGTCCGGGTGGAACTCGCGGGCGAGCTTCCGGTACGCCTTCTTGATCTCGGCCTCGGTGGCGTCCTTGGGGACGCCGAGGACCTTGTAGTAGTCCTTCTCGATGAAGTCCTTGGTGCTCATCCCCGACGCCCCTCCTTCCCTTCGTACGTGACGTCAGCCCTCGTCCGGGCCACCGCTCTCCTTGTCGTCGGCGTCGGCGGACTCCTCCGCCTTGACCGTCTGCGCGCCCGGCTGGGGCTCGGCCACGGCCACCCGCGCGGGGCGGATGGTGCGCTCGCCGATCCGGTACCCGGGCTGCAGGATCGCCACGCAGGTCGTCTCGGTGACGTCCGGGGCGTAGCTGTGCATCAGGGCTTCGTGGATCGTCGGGTCGAAGGGCTCGCCCTCCTTGCCGAACTGCTGCAGGCCCATCTTCGCCGCGGTGCTCTCCAGCGACTCGGCGACGGACTTGAAGCCGCCCACCAGCTCGCCGTGTTCGCGCGCGCGGCCGATGTCGTCGAGCACGGGCAGGAGCTCGGTCAGGAGGTTCGCGATGGCGATCTCCTTGACCGCGATCCGGTCGCGCTCGACCCGGCGGCGGTAGTTCTGGAACTCGGCCTGGAGGCGCTGGAGATCCGCCGTGCGCTCGGTGAGCGCGGAGCGGGCCTGGTCCAGCTGGGCCACCAGGGCCACGTCCTGGCCCGTGTCCCCGGCCGGGGCCGCCCCCTCCTCCGCGGAGGGGGAGGCGGCCTTCGGCTCGGCGTCGTCGGAGGTCGCGCCGGAAGGGACGTCGGGCTGCTGCTCGTCGAAGCCCGGGGTCTCCTCCGTCACGCGGCACCGTCCTTGCGGTCCTCGTCGACGATCTCGGCGTCGACGACGTCGTCGTCGGCCTTGGCGCCACCGGCGGCGGCACCGGCGTCACCGGCGGGACCGCCGGCGGCCTGGGCGGCATTGGCGTCCGCGTACATGGCCTGGCCGAGCTTCTGCGAGACGGCCGCGACCTTCTCGGTGGCGGTGCGGATCTCGGCGGAGTCCTCGCCCTTGAGCTTCTCCTTCAGCTCGGCGACGGCCTCCTCGACCTCGGTCCTGATCTCGCCCGGGACCTTGTCCTCGTTGTCCTTGAGGAACTTCTCGGTCTGGTAGACGAGCTGCTCGCCCTGGTTGCGGGTCTCGGCGGCCTCGCGGCGCTTGTGGTCCTCCTCCGCGTACTGCTCGGCCTCCTGGCGCATGCGGTCGACCTCGTCCTTCGGCAGCGAGGAGCCGCCGGTGACGGTCATCTTCTGCTCCTTGCCCGTGCCCAGGTCCTTCGCGGTCACGTGCATGATGCCGTTGGCGTCGATGTCGAAGGAGACCTCGATCTGCGGGACGCCGCGGGGCGCCGGCGGCAGACCGGTCAGCTCGAACATCCCGAGCTTCTTGTTGTACGCCGCGATCTCGCGCTCGCCCTGGTAGACCTGGATCTGCACGGACGGCTGGTTGTCCTCGGCGGTGGTGAAGATCTCGGACCGCTTGGTCGGGATCGTCGTGTTCCGCTCGATGAGCTTGGTCATGATGCCGCCCTTGGTCTCGATGCCGAGGGACAGCGGGGTGACGTCGAGGAGCAGGACGTCCTTGACCTCGCCCTTGAGGACACCGGCCTGGAGGGCGGCACCGATGGCGACGACCTCGTCCGGGTTGACGCCCTTGTTGGCGTCCTTGCCGCCGGTCAGCTCCTTGACGAGCTCGGCGACGGCGGGCATGCGGGTCGAGCCGCCGACCAGGACGACGTGGTCGATCTCGCTGATGGAGATGCCGGCGTCCTTGATGACGTTGTGGAACGGCGTCTTGCAGCGCTCCAGGAGGTCCGCGGTCAGCTGCTGGAACTGGGCGCGGGTCAGCTTCTCGTCGAGGTGCAGGGGGCCCTCGGCGGAGGCGGTGATGTAGGGCAGGTTGATCGAGGTCTCGGTGGACGAGGACAGCTCGATCTTCGCCTTCTCGGCGGCCTCGCGCAGACGCTGCAGGGCCATCTTGTCCTTGCCCAGGTCCACGCCGTGGCCGGACTGGAACTGCTGGACGAGGTAGTCGACGACGCGCTGGTCCCAGTCGTCACCACCGAGGTGGTTGTCACCGTTGGTGGCCTTCACCTCGACGACGCCGTCGCCGATCTCCAGCAGCGAGACGTCGAACGTACCGCCACCGAGGTCGAAGACCAGGATGGTCTGGTCGTCCTTGTCGAGGCCGTACGCCAGGGCGGCCGCGGTGGGCTCGTTGACGATGCGCAGGACGTTCAGACCGGCGATCTCGCCGGCCTCCTTCGTCGCCTGGCGCTCGGAGTCGTTGAAGTACGCCGGGACGGTGATGACCGCGTCGGTCACCTTCTCGCCCAGGTACGCCTCGGCGTCCCGCTTCAGCTTCTGCAGCACGAAGGCGCTGATCTGCTGCGGGTTGAAGGGCTTGCCGTCGAGCTCGATCTTCCAGTCGGTGCCCATGTGGCGCTTGACGGACCGGATGGTCCGGTCCACGTTCGTGACCGCCTGGCGCTTGGCGACCTCGCCGACGAGCACCTCACCGTTCTTGGCGAAGGCGACGACGGACGGCGTGGTCCTGGCGCCCTCGGCGTTGGTGATGACGGTGGGCTCGCCGCCCTCCAGAACGCTGACGACGGAGTTAGTCGTGCCCAGGTCGATGCCGACCGCACGTGCCATGGTTGGTTCCTCCAGCTGACTTGAGTGCAACGGACTCAAGTGTGCACGACGGTTCGCGACCGGTCAACAGAGCTGAGTCGAGCGGGCTCAACTCTTATCCGTTCCTTACGCGCAATGGCGCTCCGACCTGCGGCGATACGCTGCGTCGAGGGGCGTACACAGGGACACGCGAAAGAGCGAACGCGACCAGGAGGGCCGCTCCCGCCACCCACCACAGGGCATCCGCCCCGACCCACCCGGCATGGACCAGTACCCCGGCGAGCACCCCGCACAACGCGAGGGCGCCGAGCAGCAGGGTGACGCCCGGCACGGTCAGCCCGAGCCGGCGCAGCCGGTGGGCGAGGTGGTCCGGCCCGCTGCGCCCCGGGGGCCGCCCGGCCAGCCGCCGCGACAGCAGCACGAGGACGACGTCGGCGCCGGCCAGGGCACTCAGCGCGAACAGCACCCCGGCGCTCTCCAGCAGCCCGAACCCGGCCCGGACCTGCACGGCACCGGCGGCGATCACGAACCCGGCCGCCATGGACCCGCAGCTGCCGAGCCCCGCGCGCGCCGGGTGCCAGTTGTGCAGCAGGAACCCGGTCAGCGCGGCGGCCAGCACGCTCAGCAGCCCGGCGATGCCGTCCATGACGTCGACGGCGGCGCAGGCGGCCGCCCCGAAGGCGGCGACCACCCCGACGGCCCCGGCCAGCCCGTCGGCGTGATCGAGCCCCCGGAGGCCCAGCGTCACCCCGACGACCCACAGCGCGCCGAGCAGTCCCGTCGCCACGCCCGCCTCCGCGTACGGCGCGACGCAGAGGGCCGCGACCGCCGTACCGCCGGCCAGCACGCGGCGCCGCAGCCGCCAGACGTCGTCGGCGAGTCCGAGGAGGGCGACCGCGCCGCCGGCGGCGAGCAGCCCGCCCGCGCCGCTCGGGGCGGACGACCAGTCCTTCACCGCCACCACCGCCCCGGTGACCGCGACGACGGCCACCCCGCCGGACAGCGGCACCTCGCGCCGGGACCGCCGATCGCACAGGCGCAGCCGCCGGGCGGGCACCCGCAGGGCGGCCGCGAGCAGCGCGGTGAGCAGCAGGGCGGTGGCGGCGGCGACGATCCCGTAGAGCACGGATATAAGTTAGGCGTCACTATGACAATTCGGTACGAATAACACGAGGGGAACGGGACCGGATTCCGCACCGCTCCTGAGGCGACCCTCAGCGATTCAGATCACTGCCCACCCGGCTACAGTGCGGCGGAAGATAGGGGTAGTCTCAGACGGACTGCATAAGTTACCGCTTAGTAATTTCGGGTAGGCCTGAAGAACGACAGGTCACCCCGACGAAACCCCTCGCAGGCCCGAGGAGCCCCCATGCAACTCGCCGCGATCATCGTGTCGCTGGTTCTGACCGTGGTCGGCGTCGCGCTGCTCGCACGCGCGATCGGCCAGTTCGTCCGGTACTTCAAGCTGGGCCAGCCGGTCCCGGCCGGCACCCGGACCGACAACCCCTACCAGCGCAGCGTCACGCTGGTGAAGGAGTTCCTCGGCCACACGCGGATGAACCGGTGGGGCATCGTCGGCGTCGCGCACTGGTTCGTCGCGATCGGCTTCCTGACGCTGCCGCCGACCCTGGCCCAGGCCTTCGGCCAGCTGTTCCAGGCCGACTGGGTGCTCCCGGTCATCGGCACGTTCCTGCCGTTCGAGCTCTACATCGAGTTCATCGGCGTGATGACGGTCCTGGGCATCGCGGTGCTCATCGCGATCCGCCTGGCCAACCTGCCGAACCGGCCCGGCCGCAAGTCCCGCTTCGCGGGCTCGAAGGCCGGCCAGGCCTACTTCGTCGAGTACGTCATCCTCACCATCGGCCTGGCGATCTACGTCCTGCGGGGCCTGGAGGGCGCGCTCCACCACGTCGACCACTACGAGGCCTCCTACTTCGCCTCGTACCCCCTGGTCCTCGCCTTCAAGGGCCTGTCGGTCACGGCGCTGCAGAACCTGGTCTACCTGGTCGCCATGATCAAGATCGGCACCTCGTTCGTCTGGATGATCGTGGTGTCGCTCAACACCAACATGGGCGTGGCCTGGCACCGCTTCCTGGCGTTCCCGAACATCTGGTTCAAGCGCGAGGCGAGCGGCGGCACGGCCCTCGGCGCGCTGCAGCCCATGACCTCGGGCGGCAAGCCGATCGACTTCGCCGACCCGGGCGACGACGACGTCTTCGGCGTCTCGCAGGTCGAGCAGTTCTCCTGGAAGGGCCTGCTGGACTTCTCCACCTGCACCGAGTGCGGCCGCTGCCAGTCGCAGTGCCCGGCCTGGAACACGGGCAAGCCCCTCTCCCCCAAGCTGCTGATCATGTCGCTGCGCGACCACGCGCACGCCAAGGCGCCCTACCTGCTGGCCGGCGGCGGCAAGACGATGGAGGGCGAGGAGAAGGCGTCCGAGGAGCAGCTGGCGGGTGTGCCCGCGGCCGCCCTGGCCGAGGCCGAGCGTCCCCTGATCGGCACGCTGGAGGACAACGGCGTCATCGACCCGGACGTCCTGTGGTCCTGCACGACCTGCGGTGCCTGCGTCGAGCAGTGCCCGGTGGACATCGAGCACGTCGACCACATCGTCGACATGCGCCGCTACCAGGTGATGATCGAGTCGGCGTTCCCGTCCGAGGCGGGCACGATGCTCAAGAACCTGGAGAAGAAGGGCAATCCCTGGGGCCTGGCGAAGAAGCAGCGCCTGGAGTGGCTCAAGGAGGTCGACTTCGAGGTCCCGGTCGTCGGCAAGGACATCGAGGACCTGACCGAGGTCGAGTACCTGTACTGGGTCGGCTGCGCCGGCGCCCTGGAGGACCGCGCCAAGAAGACCACGAAGGCCTTCGCGGAACTGCTGCACATCGCGGGCGTCAAGTTCGCGATCATGGGCGGCGACGAGAAGTGCACCGGTGACTCCGCCCGCCGCCTGGGCAACGAGCCCCTGTTCCAGGAGCTCGGCATGGAGAACGTCATGGCACTGAACATGGCGTTCGGCGAGGAGATGGACGACGAGGGCAAGGTCGTCCCCGAGTCGGCGAAGCCCAGGTCGGCCAAGAAGATCGTCGCGACCTGCCCGCACTGCCTGAACACCATCGGCAACGAGTACCCGCAGCTCGGCGGCGACTACGAGGTCATCCACCACACGCAGCTGCTCCAGCACCTGGTGGACGAGGGCAAGCTCATCCCGGTGACGCCGGTCGAGGGCATCATCACGTACCACGACCCGTGCTACCTGGGCCGCCACAACAAGATCTACACGCCGCCGCGCGAGATCATCGCCGCCGTCCCGGGCGTGCGCAACGAGGAGATGCACCGCCACAAGGAGCGGGGCTTCTGCTGCGGCGCGGGCGGTGCGCGGATGTGGATGGAAGAGCGCATCGGCAAGCGCATCAACAACGAGCGCGTGGACGAGGCCCTGTCGGTCAACCCCGACATCGTCTCGACGGCCTGCCCGTTCTGCCTGGTCATGCTGACCGACTCGGTCAACGGCAAGAAGAACGACGGCAAGGCGAAGGAGTCGATCACGGTCGTCGACGTCGCCCAGCTGCTGCTGGACTCGGTGAAGACGCCGGTCCCGGCGGAGACCGCCGAGGACGGCCCGGACGACTCCGGCGACGACGGCGAGCCGCCGGCGGGCACGTCGGACTCCGCGGACACGCCGACGCCGGAGCCGGTGAAGTAACCCCGGCCCACCTCACGTCGGACACCCCCTGCCCGGGTCATCGGGCAGGGGGTGTCGGCGTTCGGGTCGGGCCGGCCGGCCTCGCGCCCCACGGGTCCGAAAATTCACCGAACTCACGTACAACCCTTACGCCCCCGCGCAGGTCTCTTGATCGCCGACCGCCCGTGAACGCCCGGACAACTCCCGGCGAACCGGACGGCACCGGCCCCACATCGACTGCGGATGTCGGCCAGACATCCCCCGCATGCAGCAGGAGACCTCGCATGCACCAGCACGAGCGCCCCGCCGGGCGCCCGCACCCCTCCCCGCGCCTCGGCCTGCACCCCCGCCTGCGCCTCGCCCTCGCGACGGCCGCCGCCGCGGCGCTGACCGGCACCCTGCTGACGGCCAGCGCCGGCACGGCGGCCGCCGCCGACGCGACGCACACCCCGCAGGCCGACTTCAACCACGACGGCATCGGCGACGTGGCGTTCTCCGCCGTCGGCGCGTACGTGGGCGGCAGGAAGGACGCCGGTCAGTTCGTCGTCCTGTACGGCACGAAGAGCGGCGTGACCTCCGCGAAGCGGTCCGTGCTCAGCCAGGACACCGCCGGCACCCCGGGCACCGCCGAGGCGGGCGACGTGTTCGGCACCGACAGCGCCTACGCCGACTTCAACGGCGACGGCTACGACGACCTCGCCGTCTCCGCCCCCATGGAGGACGTCGGCAGCGACAAGGACGGCGGCACCGTCGCGGTCCTGTGGGGCTCGGCGCAGGGCATCACCGGCAAGGGCGTCACCATCGCGGACGCGGCCCCCACCAAGCACGACCGCTGGGGCAGGAAGCTCGCCGCCGGCGACTTCGACGGCGACGGCAAGGCGGACCTGGCCGTCGGCACGACCTCCAACGTCGTCTACGTGCTCAAGGGCGGCATCAGCCCCACCGGCACCGCCGTCAAGGGCCGCGCCTCGGTGAAGGCGCCCGTGGACACGGGGGGCGGGGCGATCAACCTCACCGCCGGCGACGTCAACGGCGACCACCGCACCGACCTCGTCGTCGACGGCTTCGAGACGGAGACCGGCCGCTACTGGAACGCCAACTACCTGCTGATGGGCACGAGCACGGGCCTGTCCGCCGCCGGGGCCCGGCAGCTGAAGGCCGGTCCCGTCACCGGCATCGGTGACATCGACGGGGACGGCTTCGGCGACATCGTCAGCGGCATGTACTGGAACAAGGCGGACGACGGCGTGGAGTTCCCCGGCGCCGCCGACGGCGGCAAGGTGTGGATCACCTACGGCGCCGCGGACGGCGTCGGCTCCACCACCGGCATCACCCAGAACACCGGGAACGTGCCCGGCAGTTCGGAGAAGAACGACTACTTCGGCTACGAGCTGGACCTGGGCGACGTCAACGGCGACGGCAAGCAGGACCTGGTCATCGGTGTCGCGGGCGAGAACATCGGTTCCGTCACCGACGCCGGGCAGCTGGTCGTGCTGTACGGCTCCGGCTCCGGCATCGACACGGCGTCCGGCGCGCAGTCGTTCGCCCAGAGCACCGCGGGCGTCCCCGGCTCGGACGAGAAGGGCGACATGCTCGGCGCCGACGTCAAGCTCGACGACGTCAACGGCGACGGCCGCGCCGACCTGCTCGCCGGCACCTTCGAGAACGCCGGCGACGGCTCGGTCCTCTACCTGCCGTCCACCGGCACGAAGATCACCGCGACCGGTTCGCGGGCGGTCGGTCCCGGCGCCTCGGGCGTCTCCACGACCGGCTACCCGAACTTCGGCGCGAACTTCGGCGACTGAGCTCCCCGTTCACCCCTCCGGGGCCGGGCCGCCCAGGTCCGGTCCCCTCCTCACCGGAGCACTCCCTTGCGCAAGCGCACCCTCCTGCTGGCCGCCGCCCTCACCACCGGCCTCCTCACCACCGCCGGCCCCGCCTCGGCCGCCCCCTCCCGGCTCTCCGGGGACTTCAACGGCGACGGGTACCGGGACTTCGCGGCCGGCGCCCCGTGCGCCGACGTCGGCTCGGCCTCCTGCGCGGGTGCCGTCGTCGTGCTCTACGGCTCGTCGTCCGGCGTCTCGGCCGCCCGCAAGGCCATCATCACCCAGAACTCCGCGGGCGTACCCGGCACGGCCGAGGCGGGCGACCTGTTCGGCTCCGCGCTCGCCGCCGGCGACCTGGACCGGGACGGCTACTCCGACCTCGTGGTCGGCGCCTCCAACGAGAGCGTCGGCGACCGCGACGGCGTCGGCTCCGGCACCGTCCTGTGGGGCGGCAAGTCCGGCCTGACCAGCGGCAAGAGCCTGCCGCAGCCGAGCACCCTCGCGGAGTACGGCAACTTCTCCCGGGGCATCGCCACCGGTGACTTCGACGGCGACGGCGACACGGACGTCACCCTCACCGGCCAGAGCCACACCCGCCTCTACAACGGTCCCTTCACGCGCACCTCGGGCCCGGTGAGCCACGTCCGTGTCGGCGAGGTCGGCACCACCTTCGAGGTGATCGCGGGCGACCTCACCGGCGACGGGACGGCCGAGCGCGTCTACCCGTTCAACGTGGACGGCGACACCGGCGGCCAGATCAACTGGTTCCGCTGGACCGGCATGACGTACAAGATGGACGAGCTGACGACGGCGGACGGCTACGCCGGTGCGATCGGCGACATCAACCGCGACGGCTTCGGCGACCTCGTCCTCGGCGACGCGTCCGACCTCACGCCCGGCGGCCACCAGGGCGGCCGGATCACCGTCTGGTACGGCGGCCCGAACGGCCCCGACCCGGCGCAGCAGCCGACCGTCGTCCACCAGGACACGGCGGGGGTGCCCGGCGCGGGCGAGGCCGACGACGCCTTCGGCTCGGCGGTGAGCACCGGCGACATCAACGGCGACGGCTACGCCGACGTCGTGGTCTCCGCCCCCGGCGAGGACGTCGGCACGGCGCGGGACGCGGGCTCGGTCACCGTGCTGTTCGGTTCCGCCTCCGGCCTGAGGACGGCCACCGGCGTGAAGTCGTACACGCAGAACACCGCCGGTGTGCCCGGAACCGCCGAGGCCGGGGACCGCTTCGGCTCGTCGCTCGGCCTCACCGACGTGACCAAGGACGGCAAGGCGGACCTGGCCGTCGGCGTCAGCGGCGAGAACGACACGGGCGGCCTGTGGACGCTGCGCGGCTCGGCCTCCGGCCTGACCACGAGCGGCGCCCAGGGCATCACGGCCACCGGCGCCGGTCTGAAGGGCTACGCCGGCCTCGGTTCCGTCCTCGCCCCGTGACCCCCCGACGACTCCCCAGCGAGGCACCCACCCCCATGCGCACCCGTATCGCCGCCGCGGCGCTCGCGGCCGCCCTCACCCCGCTCGCCCTCACCGCCACCGCGCACGCCGCCCCGGTCGCCGCCGCCCCCTGGGACTTCAACGGCGACGGCCGCGCCGACCTCGCGATCGGCGCACCCGGCGCCACCGTCGCCGGGAAGGCCCGGGCGGGCGCGGTGAGCGTCGTCTACGGCGCCACCGGCGGGCCGAAGACCGCGACGCGCACCCTGCTCACCCAGAACACCGCCGGCATCCCCGGCACCGCCGAGGCCGACGACGCCTTCGGCTCGGCCCTGGCCTCCGCGGACCTCGACTCCGACGGCTATGCCGACCTGCTGGTGGGCGTCCCCGGCGAGGACTCCTACGACACCAACAACGGCACGGTCGCCATCGTCTGGGGCTCCAAGTCCGGTCTGAGCGGCGCCCGTTCGCTGTACAGCCCGTTCGACACCGACTACGACCGCTACGGCCGGACCCTGACGGCGGGCGACCTCGACGGCGACGGCGACCTCGACGTCGCCGCCGGATCCACCGGCCCGGTCACCCTGACCCTGGTCAACGGGCCCATCACCAGGACGAGTCCGCCCGTGGGCGCCTCGGGCGGCCGCAACTCCTGGTGGTCCTCCTCCGCGGGCGTCAGCCACCTCTCCTCCGGGGACGTCGCCGGTGACGGCCACCCCCGCGTGGTGCTGCACGGCCGCACCGCGCACGACGGCGCCGCGGCCACCGGCCTCGCCGACCTGAAGATCGGCAACTACAACGATTGGCTCCAGAAGCTGCCCGGCGGGCAGGTCTCCGCCGTGGGCGACATCGACCGGGACGGTCACGCCGACATCGTCGTGGGGAACGACCGCGAGGCCTCCGCCGACGCGGGCGGCGCCCTCGGCGGCAAGGTCACCGTCGTCTACGGCGGCCCCGAGGGCCTCGCCGCGGACCGGGCGCCGCTCGTCCTGACGCAGGACACCCCCGGCGTGCCCGGGGCCGCGGAGAAGGGCGACCGGTTCGGCAGCGACGTGGCCCTCGGCGACGTCGACGGCGACGGTCACGCCGACCTGGTGGTCGGCACCGCGGGCGAGAACGACTCCTCGGGCGCCGTTACCGTGCTGTACGGCTCGCCGTCCGGCCTCACCACCGGGGGCTCCACGTCGTACACCCAGAACACCGCGGGTGTGCCCGGCGGTTCGGAGCCGGGCGACCGGTTCGGCGAGCGCGTCACGCTCACCGACGTCACCGGCGACCGCCGCGCCGACCTGTCGGTCGCGGCGCCGGGCGAGAACTCCGGCGACGGCGCGGTGTGGTTCCTGCGCGGCACCGCCACCGGCCCGGCGACGTCCGGCTCGACGAGCTTCGGCCCGGCCGCGACCGGCGTCTCCACGGCCGGCACCCCGGGCTACGGCACGGCCCTCGACTCCTGACCACCGGCCCACGCCGACACCACCGACCCACCGGCGACCCGCGCGACGAGCGCGACCAGCGCCACCGACGAGACAGCCCACGACAAGACAGCCCACGACCAGACAGCCGACGACGGGGACCGAACGAACCGATGCGCACCCGCACCCTCCTCCTGGCCACGACCCTCACCACGGGCCTCCTCACGGCCCTCCCGGCGACGGCGACCGCCGCGCCCACCGCCCCCTCCGGCCTGTCCGGCGACTTCAACGGCGACGGCCACCGCGACCTGGTGATCGCCGCGCCGCTCGGCAAGGTCGGCGGCAGGACGGCGGCCGGGTACGTCGCCGTCGTGTACGGCACCTCCGCCGGCCTGAACAGCTCCAAGCGGCAGATCATCAGCCAGGCCACCGACGGCGTCCCGGGCGTGCCCGAGGCGCAGGACTACTTCGGCGACCGGATGACCACCGGCGACCTGGACGGCGACGGCTACACCGACCTGATCGTCGGCGTGCACGCCGAGCGCATCGGCTCCACGGACGACTCGGGCGTCATCACCGTCGTCTGGGGCGGTGCGGGCGGTCTCACGACGGCGACGGACCTGACCGGTCCGCTCCCCGAGTACCGCAACGAACTGGGCTGGTCCGTGGCCACCGGCGACTTCGACGGCGACGGCGACACGGACCTGGCCGCGGCCAACGTGGCCTCCCCCGAACTGAACCTCTTCAAGGGGCCGTTCACCCGCGCCGGCAGGGCCGCCGGACACACCGGCATCGACACCCAGGCCCGGTCCGGCGTCAACACCGACCGGATCGTCGCGGGAGACGTCACCGGCGACGGCCGCGCGGAACTGCTGGTCATGGGCCAGGAGGCGTCCGGCGACGACTACCGCACCCGCAGTGTGCTCTACAAGGGCACCGCCACCGGGCTGACGCCGGGCAGCAAGGTCGCCGGCGGCTACGACGCCGTCATCGCCGACGTGAACAAGGACGGCTTCGGCGACATCGTCACCGGCAACTTCATGGAGAAGTCGGCGACCGAGCCGAACGGCGGACCCGGCGGCGCGATCACCGTGACCTACGGCGCGGCCGGCGGGCTGAGCACCCGCACCCCCGTGCGCATCACCCAGGACACCACCGGTGTGCCCGGCGCCGCCGAGAAGAACGACCGCTTCGGCTGGAGCCTGTCGGCCGGTGACAGCAACGGCGACGGCTACGCCGACATCGCGGTCGGCGCCCCGTACGAGGCCATCGGCTCGCGGCGGCAGGCGGGCGCGGTCACGGTCCTGCGGGGCTCGGCGTCCGGCCTGACCGGCAGCGGCGCCAGGTCCTTCACCCAGGACACCGCGGGCGTCCCCGGCACCGCCGAGGCCTACGACTCCTTCGGCTCCGCCGTGCGGCTCACCGACGCGAGCGGCGACGGCCGCGCGGAGCTGGTGTCCAGCGCGCCCTTCGAGAACGACGGCAACGGCGCGGTGTGGCTGCTGAAGTCCACCTCGTCCGGCGTCACGGCCACCGGGTCCACGTCCTTCGGCGCCGCGACGGTGGCCGGCCCGGTCACGGGCGCCGCCTTCGGAGACGTCCTCGCGGGCTAGGGCCCGGGTCGGGGCCCCCACCCGCACACACCCCCAACCAGGAAGGTCACGCATGCGCAGGCACACAGCAGCCGCCCTGGCCGCCACCCTGCTGGCGGCCGGGCTCACCCCGGTGCTCCTCGCCGGACCGGCCTCCGCCGCACCCGCCGAATACGCCGACGACTTCAACGGCGACGGCTTCCGCGACCTGGCCACCGCCGCCCCCTACGCCCCCGTCGGCGGCCGGACCGACGCCGGTGCCGTGGTCGTCACCTACGGGTCTGCGAACGGCATCAGCGCCGCCCGGCGCACCGTCCTCACCCAGAACACCACCGGCATCCCCGGCACCGCCGAGCAGGGCGACCGCTTCGGCAAGGCCCTCACCTCCGGCGACCTGAACGCCGACGGCTACGCCGACCTCGTCATCGGCAGCACCGGCGAGGACGTCGGCTCCGACGCGGACGGCGGCTCCGTCACCGTCGTCTGGGGCGGCAAGAACGGCCTGTCCGGCGGCAGAACCGTCCCCGACCCGGCCGTGGCGGCCCACGACGAGTACGGCATGTCCCTGGCCGTCGGCGACTTCGACGGCGACCACCGCCCCGACCTCGCGACCGGCAGCACCGGCAGCGACGTCTGGATCCACCGCGCCTTCACCAAGACCTCGGGCTCCACGGCCCGCGTCGAGCTCGCCACCGGCCTCCAGCCCGGCAACAGCATCCGCGGCGCCCAGCACCTCGCCGCCGGGGACGTCGACGGCGACGGCACGGACGACCTGGTCGCCACCGGCAGCAGGGCGTCCACGTACGAGGACGGCAGCTTCGTCTACCTGGGCGGCGCCTCCGGCCTCACCGAGCAGACGTTCCTGGTGAGCGGCGGCTGGGAGGTCGCCGCGGTCGGCGACCTGGACAAGGACGGCTTCGCCGACGTGGTCACCGCGGCCTACGGCGGCGACGGCCGCAGCCTCGGCGGCTCGGTCAGCGTCTGGCCCGGCAGCGCCGACGGCGTCCGCAGCCGCCCGCAGACCACGATCAACCAGGCCACCGCCGGGGTCCCGGGCGCTGACGAGGAGGACGACTGGTTCGGCAACGACCTGTCCATCGCCGACGTGAACGGCGACGGCTACGGCGACCTGGCCGTCGGCACGATCCACGAGACCGTCGGCTCGGCGAAGATCGCCGGCAGCGTCACGGTGCTGCGCGGCTCGGCGGCCGGCCTGACCGGCACCGGCGCCCGGTCGTTCACGCAGAACACCGAGGGCGTCCCCGGCACCGCCGAGTCCGCCGACCGCTTCGGCTCCGCCGTCCGCCTGTCCGACCTCACCGGCGACGGCAAGGCCGACCTGTCGATCGGCTCCGACGGCGAGAACCACCCCTCCGGCGCGATCTACAGCCTGCGCGGATCCGCGTCGGGCATCACCACGAAGAACGCGGTCAGCTTCGGCCCCGGCTCCTTCGGCATGTCCACGACCGGCTACCTGAGGCTCGGCCAGGACATGCTCTAACCCACACCGGCGGGCGCCGGGCGACCCCCGTACGGCGGAACCCCGACGCCCCACCGACGCCCAAGGCCCCTGCCCCTTAAGGGATGTCACAGCTCGGCCGCAAAGCCGGGCCCGGAACCCCGGGCCCGGCACGCCACCGCGCGGGACCAGGTACGTTCGAAGACGTGGCTGGATTCAGGATCGGACGCGGCCGTAACAACGGCGCTCCTCAGACGCGACCGCACAACCCTCCGTACGGGCAGCAGACGCCGCAGGGGCCGTCCTACGGCTACCCGCAGGCGCCGCAGCCGTACCCGCAGCAGCCTCCGTACGGCGGCGGCAGCGGCGGCGGCCCGGGCTGGCCGCAGCCGAACGCCGGCCACGGCGGTCACGGCGGCGGGCACGGCGGTCACGGCGGTGGTTACGGCGGGCAGGGCGGCGAGCCGGAGTACTTCGGCGACGGCGCGTACCCGCCCGGCCCGCAGGGCCCGCAGGACCCGTACGCGGCCAACAACCCGGGCCACACCCAGGCCTTCTCCGTCGGAGAGGACCCCTACACCCAGGGCGACACCTACCGCGCCGGCTCCGCGGCCCCGCCGACCGGCCCGGTCGGCCCGCGCCTGCACTGGAAGGCCCTGCTGAAGGGGATCGTCCTCGCCCCGAACCAGACCTTCCTGCAGATGCGGGACTACGCCATGTGGGGCCCGGCCCTCATCGTGACGTTCCTCTACGGCCTGCTCGCGGTCTTCGGCTTCGACGGCGCCCGCGAGGACGCGATCAACGCGACCCTGTCGAACGCCATCCCCATCGTGCTGACGACGGCCGTCGCGATGGTGCTCAGCGCCTTCGTCCTGGGCGTGGTCACCCACACCCTGGCCCGCCAGCTCGGCGGCGACGGGGCCTGGCAGCCCACGGTCGGCCTGTCCATGCTGATCATGTCCCTCACGGACGCGCCGCGCCTGGTCTTCGCGATGTTCGCCGGCGGCGACGCGACGTTCGTGCAGCTGCTGGGCTGGGCCACCTGGGTCGCGGGCGGCCTGCTGCTCACGCTCATGGTCGGCCGCTCCCACGACCTGCCCTGGCCGAAGGCGCTCGGCGCGTCGGCGATCCAGCTGATCGCCCTGCTGTCGATCGTGAAGCTGGGCACGGTCTGAGACACCCGCACACGCGGGAAGGGGCTCCCCGAGGGGAGCCCTTTCCCGCGTCTCGTACCGCCCCGCGCTCGGCTCAGGCGTCGAGCACCTGCCCGTCCCGCCGCACGACGGGCGGCTCGACGGACCACGGGAAGTTGATCCACTCGTCGGTGCGCTTCCAGACGTACTCGCACTTCACCAGCGACTGCGACTTCTCGTAGACGACGGCGCTGCGCACCTCGGCGACGGTGTCGAGGCAGAAGTCGCGCACCAGCTTGAGTGTCTTGCCGGTGTCGGCGACGTCGTCGGTGATCAGCACCTTCTTCTGCGAGAAGTCGATCACGTTCGGCACGGGCGCCAGCATGACCGGCATCTCCAGGGTGGTGCCGACGCCCGTGTAGAACTCCACGTTGACCAGGTGGATGTTCTTGCAGTCCAGGGCGTAGGCGAGCCCGCCGGCCACGAAGACACCGCCGCGGGCGATGCTGAGCACGACGTCGGGTTCGTAGCCGTCGTCGGCGATGGTCTGCGCCAGCTCGCGCACGGCGACGCCGAACTTTTCGTAGGTCAGGTTCTCGCGTACGTCACTCATGCCGGTATCCCCTCGCCCGTCCTCTTGCCAGCGTCGCTCATCACCGGTCGGCTCACACCTGGGTCCGGTGGAAGTTCAGGAACGACCGGGAGGCGGTCGGCCCCCGCTGCCCCTGGTACCGCGACCCGTACCGCTCGCTGCCGTACGGGAAGTCGGCGGGCGAGGTCAGCCGGAACATGCACAGCTGCCCGATCTTCATGCCCGGCCAGAGCTTGATGGGCAGGGTGGCGAGGTTGGACAGCTCGAGGGTGACGTGCCCGCTGAAGCCCGGGTCGATGAAGCCGGCGGTGGAGTGCGTCACGAGGCCCAGCCGGCCGAGCGAGCTCTTGCCCTCCAGCCGGGAGGCCAGGTCGTCGGGCAGGGTGATGACCTCGTAGGTGCTGGCGAGGACGAACTCGCCGGGGTGCAGGATGAACGGCTCGTCCCCCTCCGGCTCCACGAGCCGGGTCAGATCGGCCTGCTCGATGGCCGGGTCGATGTGGGGGTGGCGGTGGTTCTCGAACACCCGGAAGTAGCGGTCCAGCCGCACATCGATGCTCGACGGCTGCACCATCGCGTCGTCATACGGATCGATACGCACCCGCCCGGCGTCGATCTCGGCCCGGATGTCCTTGTCTGAGAGAAGCACGCCCCGAGGATACGCAAGGCGCGCGGAGCGCCCGCAACCGGACGACTCCACGCGCCTGTGTACTGCCGTATGCCGGCGTATGCCTGCTTTGTCCGCTACGCCTGCGCTCCGCCGGGTTACTGCTTCTGCAGGGTCACCGGCACGACGCTCCGAAGCCGCGCACAACGCGGGCACCGGAGCAGCCGGCCGGGGCCGAGTCGCTCGGCCTTCTGCATCGGGAACGAAGCGGTGCTGAACACGTGCCCATCGGCACAACGGACGACGGTGCGCTCCATCAAGTCCAAGAGTCCCTTCCCCAAGAGCCGCGTCGGGCTGCTGCTCACCTGACGACAAAAGCCACAGTACGGGATCAAAGGGACGGCCCTCCAGGCGGCACTCCGGTGCCGTCGGGGGCCTCTTCGACCGCACCACCGTACGCTCCAACTCGGTTCCCCCGCAGCCGCATCCCATGCCTGAAACGGCCTCAGGCCCCACGGCATCAACACCGGGGGCCTGACATGAGGTAAAGTGGCGATCGCTCGGACACCGACTCGTCGGCGTCTTACGCGGGTGTAGTTTAATGGTAGAACATCAGCTTCCCAAGCTGAGAGCGCGAGTTCGATTCTCGTCACCCGCTCCATGCGAAACCCCCAGGCCAGAGGCCCGGGGGTTGTTTCATTGGGTGGCGTCGCTGCGGTCTGTCCGTCGACCGTGAACCCTGCCCCTCCATATACGTAAGCCCCCTGTCAGAACGGTGACTTGACCGCCGATGGGTCGCTTCAGAGGGGGAGGTCGTCAGGGAGCACTCGGAACGCCTTGTAGCGGCCCAACGGGCGTACGGCTCGGAAGTCCCGTCGGTCGAGGGTGAGGATCGCGTCCGTGTCGTAGTCGGCCGCGAGCGCCACGTTCACCGCGTCGGCGAGGTCGAGGTCCAGGGCGCGGTAGCGGACCCGGACGGACTGGGCGGCGCCGAGGTGGTCATCCGTGATCTCCGGCATCACGACCCGGCCCCGGCTCATCCAGCGTCGCAGATCGTCGACCGCACTGAGGGCAGCATCTCTGCCAAGCTCACGCGTCGCCACGTGATCCAGTTCGGCCAGCAGGAGCGGGGACATGACCAGCAGGCCGGCCGCCATGATCGCCTCGTTCGCCGCCCGGTGTTCCGGATGCGCCGAGTCCAGAGCTGCCAGAAGGCCGGACGTATCGGCGATGACAATGATCACGCTGCGGGTCCGGAGTCCGCGCCGGTCTCGCGTCGGACGGCTTCGGCGACCGTGTCCCGGACGTCCGACGTGGACAGCGTGCGCCCCGGCCCCGCGAAGGTGCGGGAGAACAGCGGCTCGTCCCAGACCCGGTTCGCCATGGCTGCGAGGTGGATGCCCTGACGGATGATCTCGGCCTCGCTGATGCCGCGGCGCTTGGCGGCCTCTTTGATGATCGCCAGGTCCTCGGGGTCGGCATATACGTTGGTGCGCTTCATGGACATGTACTAATTGTAGTCCATGTACCACAATGATGTATTCAGATGCAGCACCGTTTGTGAAGCGGCAGCCGAAGGGGGAGATGCGCGTGAGAGTTGGCCTACCGGCTGCTGGGCAACGAAGCGCCCGCGTCCCATGGGTCCGGCATCTCCTTGCCATGCATCTGAGCGGCGTCGTCCTGCTGCTCACCTTCCTCCTGCCGCCGCTGTGGATGCTGGATGCCGGTTACGCGGGCTCGGGCAGTAGCTCTACCGGTGATGCTCCCTTTGTTCTGCTTCTCGCCGTGCCGGTCGCGTGCGTGGGTCTCCACGTGTTCGTGCAGGTTCCCGCCGGGCTCGTCGGCGCGTGGTGGGGCAGGGGCCGCTCGGCGTTCGTCCGGTACGGCTGCGCGGTCCTGGTGGCGGGCGCCCTCGGTCTGCTCGCGTTGTGGAGCCTCGGGTGGGGTTCCTGGAGCAGCCTGGTGCCGGCGTGGGCCGACGCCATGGTGCGGGTCTCGCTCGGTCTGGCCGTGTACACGTGGGCCGTGCGAGCGCGGCCCGCATCGGTGCGGCGCGGGCGGCTCTCGAAGCGCTAGCTTGGAGCCTTCTTGCGGGTCTTCGTGCGAGGAAGGCAGGTTGCGTGGGCGGGAGTTGGGCCGGGCTGGTCGTCGCCGTCGTCGGTGTGGTGGGCACCCTGGGGGCCGCGCTGCTGACGCAGAACCGTGCCGATCGCACCAAGCGGCTGGAGTTGCAGGCCGCCGCCGAGCAGCGGCGTGAGGAACGGCAGCACGCCGAGGCGCTGTTGCGGGCCGAGCAGGCCCAGGTACGGCAGCGCGAGAGCCTCGACCTGCGGCGGCGGTGTTACATCGAGCTGAACACCGCGTCCCGGCAGTTCCTGACCACCATGAACAACTATCTGCACGCCCTTCGGCGCGACGGTGATGCCGACGCCGCGCTGGCGGAGTTGGAAGCCAGTCGGGCGGCCTACCGGGACCGCTACTCGGAGGCGCAGATGATCGCGCCACAGCCCGTGCTGCGCGCCTGCAGTGTCGCCAAGCACCGGCTGAATGCCGCGTACGGGAAGATCAAGCAGCAGGCGCCCGCCCTGTCCGGGTCGGCGGCCGGGCTCCAGGCTCTCGAGGACGAACTGCATCAGCAGGTCTGGCCCTGCGTGGGGGCGCAGAAGGACGCCATGCGTGCCGACCTCGGTGTCGACGACTCCCCTTAGCCGGCGCGCCCGTTTCGGCGAGTGGCCGTCGCATCCGTGGGGAAGGCTGCCCGTACGTCCTCGTGCGGGGCGCTGCCGGACCGATGGGGGGGAAGTCGCGTGCTGGAGATCGGCATGCTGTTCGGCGGGCTCGCGGGGATCGTCGTCGTGCTCGTCGTCGTGCTGCTGCGGCGGGGCAATAGCGCGACGGAGAACGCCGACGGGCTGCTCATCGAGCAGGCCCGGCGGATCGACGTCCAGGAGCAGCGGGCGAAGATCACCGGCTACGCCGTCAACGGGTTCCTGCCCTGGGACACCGACCGCCCTCGTCGTCCGTAGGACAGGCGGGCTCAGTCCGTCGGGTCCGGGCCCCAGACGTCCGGGCCCGTGCCGCGCCAGTCGATCCACGGGGCCCGCGCCACGTCCGACGGCTCCACGTCCAGGCCCGCCCGGCGGAGGAACTCCGCCACGTCGGCCAGGTTGTGGGCGAGGCCGAGGATCTCGCCGTCCACGCGCACGCGCCGGCCCCCGGAAGGTGACGGGGGGTGCACGATCACCCGGATCGGTCCGGCCATGTCTTCAGGATCGTCCGCGGTGTGGTCACCCGCATGCCGGCGCGTCATCGGGCGACCCGGCCGGACGTGTCCCCGGCCCGGTGGGCCAGCTCGCGCAGTTCCCACCAGGCGGCGGGGCTGGGGCGCCGCTGCCGCCAGTAGGGGTGGAAGAACGCCCGGACCGAGAGGCGGTGCAGGCGCCGGCGCAGTTCTGTGCGGCCGGGGCGGTCGGCGAGCTGACGGTAGGTGGCGCTCCACTCCCGCTGCACTCGGACGAGGTCGTCGGGAAACGTTCGCATGCTTCGAATTCAATCATGTGTTCGATTTTCGAGGCCAGCGGAAGCATCCGGGCGGTGGCTGTGCGGGCTCGGGGGGGTGCGGAGGCCGTCAGGCAGGTTCCGGTTGGGGTTCCGGACGCGGGGCCGGGGCGGGGGCCGGGTCCCACTGCCTGGTCGTGCGGAGGTAGCCGTAGACGACCGACACCATCGCCAGGACGAGGAGGGGTCCGGACACCTCCGGGTACCGGGCCAGCTGCATCGGCAGGTAGCGGTACGACAGCAGGAGCGCGACGAAGACGGCGGTGCCGTAGGCGACCAGCTGGATGCCGCGCCGGTCCCAGCCGTGCTGCGTGGCGCGCAGTGCCGCCTCGACCGTGAGGGCGAAGACGACACCGGCGATGAGGTCGACGCCGTAGTGGTAGCCGAAGCCGAGGGTCGCGGCGAGCGTGGTGACCAGCCAGAACGTGCCGGCGTAGCGCAGCAGCCGCGGGGCCCTGCGGGTGTGGACGAAGATCGCCACCGCCCAGGCCGTGTGCAGGCTGGGCATGCAGTTGCGCGGGGTGAGCCCGTCGTACGTCATGGGCAGCGGGGCCGTGAGCTGCGGTGACGTGTGGGGCCACAGGTCGGCCACGGCCCACTCGACGCCGCCCGTGCCGGAGGCGCCCGGGCCGTAGGCGAAGACGGGTCCGACGACCGGGAAGAGCATGTAGACGCCGGGCCCCAGAAGGCCGATGAGCAGGAAGGTGCGGACCAGGTGGTGGCGCGGGAAACGGCGCTCGACGGTCACGTGGCGCAGCTGGTAGGCGGCGACGACGACGGCCGCCACGGCGAGCTGGGCGTAGATCAGCTGGAGCACGTGCGTGCTGACCGGGTGGGTCGCCTCGACGATCCGGCCCGCGAGCCACGACGGGTTGCCCAGGGCGTGGTCGGCGGTCGCGACGTACTGGTCGAGCACGGCCGGGCGGGTCTTGGCGGTGATGAACAGCCAGGCGTCACCGGTCTTGCGGGCGGCGACCAGCAGCAGGCCCAGCCCCACGCCCTTCAGGAGCAGGACGCGCTCCTCGCCGGTGCGGCGCGTGACGGCGACGAAGGCCGTGGCCAGCATCACCCACAGCGCGCCGGTGCCGGCGGAGTGGCCGTCGGGCGCCTCGGCTCCCGCCGCCCAGCGCACCAGCAGCAGGACGGCGTCGATGCCGAGCGCCGCGCCGGCCGCCAGGAACCGCTGCCGCCAGGTGAGCACCACCATCATCAGCACCAGGCCGCCGTACAGCGGGCCCGGCTTGGGGGCGAGGACCAGGGCGCTCACCTGGGTGGTGAGCGGTCCGGGTTCGCCGTAGCGGCGGGAGGCGATCTCCAGTGCGGTGAGGAAACCAAGCGCCACCACGGCCGCCGCGCCCCAGAGCACCGCGCGTCCGTGGCGCCACGGGGCCGACGAGGCCGTGCCGCCTATTCGCGAAACCACGCGCGCTGCTCCTGCTGTCGATCCGACGGCCGGTCCGTGCGGACCGCCGAGTGGAGGGGAGGCGATGGGGGCGCCATCGCGGGCTCGAACATGCTATCGGCGAGGCGAAGGGGGCGTCAGTGGCCCGCGGAGGCGGCCAGGCGCTCCGCCAGCGTCGCGGCGAAGTCCTCGGCCCGGGACAGCTGGACGCGCAGGTCCTCCACCCTGCGCCGGGCTGCCTGTTCGTAGCCGCGGAGGCGGTCGAGGAGTTCCCCGCGCGCCTGCGGGCCGAGCTCCTCGCCGGAGTCGAGGCGGTCGGTGGCCTCCAGCAGGGCGCGCATCTCGTCGAGGGTGAAGCCGAGCGGCTTCATGCGGCGGATGACCATGAGGCGGGCGACGTCGGCCTCGGTGTAGAGGCGGAATCCGCCCTGGGACCGCGCCGACGGGATGACCAGGCCGGTCTCCTCGTAGTGCCGGATGGTGCGCAGCGACAACTCGGTCCGGGCGGCGACCTCGCCGATCTGCATGTGCTCGCCGGTCCGCATCTGCTCACCGGCCCGCATCTGCTCGCCGGTCCGCAAGTGCTCGCCGGCCCGCATCTGCTCGCCGGTCCGCAAGTGCTCGCCGGTCCGCATGTGCTCGCTGCTCACGCCGTGCCTTCCTCGTCTCTCGCCGGGCCGGCCCCGGGCCGGGAGGTCCCGCTTCGATCTCTACCCTAACGTCAGGGTAGAGTTGCCCCGGTCGGGGCCGCCGGCTGTCCGCCGTGTCCGTTCCCGTCGCGTCCTCAGGTCCTCATGGTGCGGGACGCCGTCCCGCCGCCGTGCGTTGCCTCGGGGCCGACTTCGCCCCCGCCCCCGCCGCCGCCGTCCGCCGCATCCCTCCTCCGCGCGCCCGTCCCGATGCCGGGTGCCCGAGCACGACAGGTGTCCTTCGTCTTGTCCTTTCCCGCCCTCTCCCCGACCGGTCGGCTGCGCGGCCTGCGGCGTCCGTCCTGGCTGTCCGACCCGAAGGTGCTGCGCACCGAGGTGCTGGCCGGGCTGGTGGTCGCCCTGGCACTGATCCCGGAGGCGATCTCCTTCTCGGTCATCGCCGGGGTCGACCCGGCCGTCGGGCTGTTCGCCTCGTTCACGATGGCCGTGACGATCGCGGTCGTCGGCGGCCGGCCCGCGATGATCTCGGCGGCCACCGGCGCCGTCGCGCTGGTGATCGCCCCGCTCAACCGGGAGCACGGCTTCGGCCATCTCGTCGCCGCGGTCATCCTGGCCGGCGTCCTGCAGATCGTGCTCGGCGCGCTGGGCGTGGCGAAGCTGATGCGGTTCGTGCCGCGCAGCGTGATGGTCGGGTTCGTCAACTCCCTCGCCGTTCTGATCTTCATGGCGCAGGTGCCGGAGATGACGGACGTGCCCTGGCCGGTCTATCCGCTGATCGCCGCGGGGCTGGCGCTGCTGATCCTCTTCCCGAGAGTCACACGCGTGGTGCCGGCGCCGCTGGTGTCGATCGTCGTCCTCACGGTCCTCACCGTCGCCGCGGGCATCGCCGTGCCGACCGTGGGCGACCGGGGTGAGCTGCCGTCCTCGCTCCCGGTGCCCGGGCTGCCGGACGTGCCGTTCACGCTGGACACGCTCAGGACCGTCGCGCCCTACGCGCTCGCCATGGCCCTGGTGGGGCTGATGGAGTCGCTGATGACGGCCAAGCTGGTCGACGACATCACCGACACGCGCTCCTCCAAGACCCGCGAGTCCGTCGGGCAGGGCGTGGCCAACATCGTCACCGGTCTGTTCGGCGGCATGGGCGGGTGCGCCATGATCGGCCAGACGATGATCAACGTGCGGGTGTCCGGCGCGCGGACGCGGCTGTCGACGTTCCTGGCCGGGGCGTTCCTGATGGTGCTCTGCGTCGTCTTCGGGCCGGTGGTCTCCGACATCCCGATGGCCGCACTCGTCGCCGTGATGGTGATGGTGTCGGTGGGGACGTTCGACTGGCACTCCGTCGCGCCGAGGACGCTGCGGCGGATGCCGGCCGGGGAGATCGCGGTGATGGCCGTCACCGTGGTGTGCGTGGTCGCGACGCACAACCTCGCCATCGGGGTCGTCGTCGGCTCGGTGACCGCGATGGTCGTCTTCGCCCGGCGCGTCGCCCGGTTCGCCGACGTCACGGCGGTCACCGACCCCGACGGCGGATCCGTCGTCTACCGCGTCACCGGTGAGCTGTTCTTCGCCTCCTCCAACGACCTCGTCGGCCGCTTCCGGTACGCCACCGATCCCGACCGGGTCGTCATCGACCTGTCCGCCGCGCACATCTGGGACGCCTCGTCGGTGGCGGCACTGGACGCCGTCGAGACCAAGTACGCCCAGCGCGGCAAGGCGGTCGAGATCACCGGCCTGAACGAGGCCAGTGCCCGGATGCACCGCTCGCTGAGCGGTGAGCTCACGGGCGGTCAGTGAGCCGCCGCCCCGAGCGTCACTCCGCAGGAGCTTCACAGTTGCGGATCCATGGACATGGGACCGTCACACAGGGGCATTCGGATGTCGTCAAGAGTGAGGAGAGTGCGGCCCGTTCGGTCCGTGCAACCGACAACTGGGAGTATCCAATGGCGACTTACGGCGGTTCCTCTGCCGCGTCCGGATCGCGCACCAACGGCCTGGCCATCGCGAGCCTGTGCTGCGGCATCATCGGCCTGTTCTTCCTGAACATCATCCTGGGCCCGCTGGCCATCGTCTTCGGTGCCGTCGCCCGCCGCCAGGCGTCGGTCAAGAACGGCGCCGGCATGGCGAAGGCCGGCATCATCCTCGGTGTCGTCGACGTCGTCCTGTGGCTGATCCTGCTGGCCGTCGCCGCCAACAACGGTGGATTCAGCTGGTACGTGGGCGGCTGACGCAGCGCCCCGCAGACCCGGGGTCCGCGGGCGGGCGCAGGCCGGACACCGGCCGCCCCCCGCACGACCCGGCAGCCGCGGTCACGGACGGACCGGACGGGTCCGTCAGTGGGCCGCGGCTGTCTTCTTGCGCGCGCGGTACGCCGCCGCCTTGATCTTGTTGCCGCACGAGTCCATCCCGCACCACTGCCGGCGCATCCCGCGTGAGCGGTCGAGGTAGACGCGGGTGCACTCGGGATTGCCGCACTCCTTCAGCAGCGGCACGTCCTCGCCGCTCAGCAGCTCGACGGCGAGCCGGGCCACCGTCGACAGGGCCTCCTCGGGCGTCGCCTGCGTCCACCGGCCCGCCGGGGTGAGCTGGGGGACGGCGGGTGGCCTGCGTGCCGCGTTGTTCAGGACGGTCAGCGCCGTCTTCTCGTACTCCTCGCCGAGCCGGCGGGCCGTGACCAGCCGGTACACGGCCTCGCGCACGGCTTTCGCGTCCTCCACGTCCGCCTCGCGGCACGGGGAGACCGCGTCGACGACGCCGGACTCCACGTACCAGGCGTTCAGCCGGTCCGGCGTCGCGAACATCTCGAACCGCACCGTCCGGCGCGCCCGGAGCGTGGCCGCGAAGTCGAGGGCCGGGTTCCCGCACACGAAGACATGATCGAGATTCACATCACCATCCTGGCCGGTGAGCGTCGCCGGTGGCAAGGCGAGGGTTCACAGGCCGAGGTCGGCCGCGAGGCAGGCGAACACCCGCCAGGACCCCTCGGGATCCGAGCCGTACCGGGCCGGGTCGTTCGGGGCGGCGGGCCTCTCCTCGACCAGGTCCTCGGGCCTGATCCGGGCGGGCAGCGCGCCGAACCGGGCGCGGCGGGCCGCCGCGGCGACATCCGGTGGGCGGGGGATGCCGGGGGTGCGGAAGGTGCTGGTGCGGGTGTCCGTCCCGGTGCCGAGCTGATCCATGAGCGTGAGCTCCCTTCGGGTGCTGCCGAGTGCGTGACCGGTCGTGCGGGCGCGGGGTGCCGAGCGGTACGTCACCTGTCGAACAGGTGGTCTGCCCCGGGGCACCCGTCGCGCCCGCCGACTGAGGGAATCCGCCTCTCCCCGGCCGTCCTGCGCACGACCGGTGCCACGCCCCGACTGTGACACGCCGCGAGTCACCGGTCAAGGCAGTGACTCAGTCCCTATCAGCGCCATAAGTACGGATGAGGTCACCGGCTCGACAGGTGATGCTCGGCACCGTGCGGCCGTCTCCGCGGAGGTCGTCCCCCACGCCGGGAACGACGAGTCCGGCCCGGCCGCCCTGCGCCGCGGCCGGATACTGGCGGGGTGGCCGGGTGGCCGAGGGGCCGGGTGGCCGAGGGGCCGGGCTCGAACGGTCCGGGCCGCCCGGGCGGTGAAGGAGGCGCGGTGGAGTGGGGAAGCGGAGCGTTGGGGTTCGCGGCGGGCGTGGTGATCTCGCTGGTCACCGCACCCGTCGGGGTCTCCGGGGCGGTGTTCCTGCTGCCCGTGCAGCTCAGCGTGCTCGCCGTGCCCAGCCCGTCGGTCACGCCGACGAACCTGCTGTACAACGTCGTCGCCGGTCCCGGTGCGCTGCTGCGCTACCGCCGGGACGGGGTGCTCGGCGGTCCGCTCACCCGGCGGCTCGTCGCGGGGACCGTGCCCGGGGTGGTCCTCGGCGCGCTCGTCCGCGTCTTCGCGCTGCCCGGCCCGGTCGTCTTCCGGGCCCTGGTCGCCGTGCTGCTGCTCCCCCTCGGGCTGTGGCTCGTCGTGCGTACGCTGCGCCCGGCCCGCCGGCGCGGGCCCGCGGAACCGTCCGGCCGGTCGGTGAGCGCGGTGGCCGTGGCGGTCGGCGTGGTCGGCGGCGTGTACGGCATCGGCGGCGGTTCCCTGCTCGGGCCGCTGCTGGTCGGCCGGGGCATGCCCGTGGCCCGGGTCGCCCCGGCCGCGCTCGCCGCGACCTTCGTGACCTCGCTGGTGGGTGCCGGCACGTACGCCGTGCTGTCGCTGACCGGAGGTGAGGACATCGCGCCCGACTGGCTGCTCGGGTGCGCCTGCGGCCTGGGCGGTCTGACCGGCGGCTACCTCGGCGCCCGCCTCCAGCCCCTCCTGCCCGAGCGGTTCCTGAGGCTGTTGCTCGGCACCCTCGCCGCGTCCGTCGGCGCGCTCTATGCGGTGCAGGCGGTGCGCTGACGTGCACGGACGCGCAGCGCGGACGCACAGCGCGGGCTAGCGGCGCGGGCGAGCGGCCGCGTGGCCGACGGGGACGGCGGGGGGAGGCGGCGCGACGCCCCCCGCTCAGCCCGGCGCGCCGTGGGCAGATCGGCGGCTGACCTGGAGTGGAGTGGGGTGGAGTGGGGTGGCCGGGCCGCCGGTGCGTGCCGGCGGCCGCCCCCACCGTCGGCGGGACCGGCGGACGGGCCGGTTCAGTCCTCGTCCTCCAGGTTGCCCTCGGTCTCCAGGTACACCTGCCGCAGCGCCTCCAGCACCGCCGGGTCCGGCTTCTCCCACATGCCGCGCGACTCCGCCTCCAGCAGCCGCTCGGCGATGCCGTGCAGCGCCCAGGGGTTGGCCTGCTGGAGGAACTCGCGGTTGGCCGGGTCCAGGACGTACGCCTCGGTGAGCTTGTCGTACATCCAGTCGGCGACCACGCCGGTCGTGGCGTCGTAGCCGAAGAGGTAGTCGACCGTGGCGGCGAGTTCGAAGGCGCCCTTGTAGCCGTGGCGGCGCATCGCCTCGATCCACTTGGGGTTGACGACCCGCGCGCGGAAGACGCGCGAGGTCTCCTCGACGAGGGTGCGGGTGCGGACCGTCTCCGGCCGCGTGGAGTCGCCGATGTACGCCTCGGGCGCCGTGCCGCGCAGCGCGCGGACCGTGGCGACCATGCCGCCGTGGTACTGGAAGTAGTCGTCGGAGTCGGCGATGTCGTGCTCGCGGGTGTCGGTGTTCTTCGCCGCGACCGCGATCCGCTTGTACGCCGTCTCCATCTCCTCCCGGGCCGGACGGCCGTCCAGTTCCCGGCCGTAGGCGTAGCCGCCCCAGACGGTGTACACCTCGGCGAGGTCGGCGTCGGTGCGCCAGTCGCGGGAGTCGATCAGCTGCAGCAGGCCCGCGCCGTAGGTGCCGGGGCGGGAGCCGAAGATGCGGGTGGTGGCGCGGCGTTCGTCGCCGTGGTCCGCGAGGTCGGCCTGGACGTGTGCGCGCACGTGGTTGGCCTCGGCCGGCTCGTCCAGCGACGCGGCCAGCCGCACCGCGTCGTCCAGCAGGCCGACGGTGTGCGGGAACGCGTCGCGGAAGAAGCCGGAGATGCGCAGCGTGACGTCGATGCGCGGGCGGCCCAGCTCCTCGTACGGCACGGCCTCCAGGCCCGTGACGCGGCGGGAGGCGTCGTCCCAGACGGGGCGCACGCCGAGCAGGGCGAGCGCCTCGGCCACGTCGTCGCCGGCGGTGCGCATCGCGCTGGTGCCCCACAGGGACAGGCCGACGGACGTGGGCCACTCGCCGTTGTCGGTGCGGTAGCGCTCCAGGAGGGAGTCGGCGAGGGCCTGGCCGGTCTCCCAGGCGAGGCGGGAGGGGACGGCCTTGGGGTCGACGGAGTAGAAGTTGCGGCCGGTCGGCAGCACGTTGACCAGGCCGCGCAGCGGCGAGCCGGACGGGCCCGCCGGGACGAAACCGCCGTTCAGGGCGTGCACGGCGTGGTCGATCTCGCCGGTGGTGGCCGACAGGCGCGGGACGACCTCGCCGGCCGCGAACCGCAGGATGGCCGCCACCTGTTCGGCGCGTCCGGCGTCGACTCCGGCCGCCACGACCGCGGGTACGGCGGCCGGGTCCCAGTCCGCGTCCTCCATGGCCTGGACCAGGGCGCGGGCCTGCTCCTCCGCCTGGTCGGCGGTGGTGCGGGTCGCTGCGGACTCGTCCAGGCCGAGGGCCTCGCGCAGACCGGGCAGGGCGGTGGTGCCGCCCCAGATCTGGCGGGCGCGCAGGATGGCCAGGACGAGGTTGACGCGGTCGGCGCCGGCGGGCGGGTTGCCCAGCACGTGCAGGCCGTCGCGGATCTGGGCGTCCTTGACCTCGCACAGCCAGCCGTCGACGTGCAGCAGGAAGTCGTCGAAGCCGTCGTCGTCCGGGCGGTCCTCCAGGCCGAGGTCGTGGTCGAGGCGGGCGGCCTGGATGAGGGTCCAGATCTGGGCGCGGATCGCCGGCAGCTTGGCCGGGTCCATCGCGGAGATCTGGGCGTACTCGTCGAGGAGTTGCTCCAGGCGGGCGATGTCGCCGTAGGAGTCGGCGCGGGCCATGGGCGGCACCAGGTGGTCGACGAGGGTGGCGTGCACGCGGCGCTTGGCCTGGGTGCCCTCGCCGGGGTCGTTGACCAGGAACGGGTAGATCAGCGGCAGGTCGCCGAGGGCCGCGTCGGGGCCGCAGGCGGCGGACAGGCCGGCGTTCTTGCCCGGCAGCCACTCCAGGTTGCCGTGCTTGCCGAGGTGGATCATCGCGTCGGCGCCGAAGCCGCCGTCCTCGGCGCGGGCCGCGATCCAGCGGTAGGCGGCGAGGTAGTGGTGCGAGGGCGGCAGGTCCGGGTCGTGGTAGATGGCGATGGGGTTCTCGCCGAAGCCGCGCGGCGGCTGGATGAGGACGAGCAGGTTCCCGAACCGCAGTGCGGCCAGGACGATGTCGCCCTCGGGGTTGCGGCTGCGGTCGACGAACATCTCGCCGGGCGCCGGGCCCCAGTGCTCCTCCACCGCCGTGCGCAGCTCCTTCGGCAGCGTGGCGAACCAGCGGCGGTAGTCGGCGGCGGGGATGCGGATCGGGTTGCGGGCGAGCTGCTCCTCGGTGAGCCACTCCTGGTCGTGGCCGCCGGCCTCGATGAGCGCGCGGATCAGCTCGTCGCCGTCGCCGGAGACCAGGCCGGGGATGTCGGCGTCGCCGAAGTCGTAGCCCTCCGCCCTCAGCCGGCGCAGCAGCGCGACGGCACTGGCGGGGGTGTCCAGGCCCACCGCGTTGCCGATGCGGGAGTGCTTGGTCGGGTAGGCGGACAGCACCAGCGCCAGGCGCTTGTCCGCGGCCGGGATGTGCCGCAGCCGGGCGTGGCGTACGGCGATGCCGGCGACGCGGGCGGCGCGCTCCGGGTCGGGCACGTAGGCGGGCAGGCCGTCGGCGTCGATCTCCTTGAAGGAGAACGGGACGGTGATGAGGCGGCCGTCGAACTCGGGGACGGCGATCTGGGTGGCCGCGTCGAGCGGGGAGACGCCCTCGTCGTTCTCCTCCCAGGCGGCGCGCGAGCCGGTGAGGCACAGGGCCTGGAGGATCGGCACGTCCAGGGCGGCGAGCGCCCCCGCGTCCCACGACTCGTCGTCCCCGCCCGCGGAGGCGGCGGCCGGCTTGGTGCCGCCGGCGGCGAGGACGGTGGTGACGATGGCGTCGGCGGAGCGCAGCGCGTCGACCAGTTCGGGCTCGGGGGCCCGCAGGGACGCCACGTACAGCGGCAGGGCCCGGCCGCCCGCGTCCTCGATCGCCTCGCACAGGGCGCCGACGAACGCGGTGTTGCCGCTCATGTGGTGGGCGCGGTAGTAGAGCACGGCGACCGTGGGGCCGTCGAACGTGCGGGCATCGCGCTCCAGCGGGCCCCAGGTCGGCGCCGCCGCCGGGGCCTCGAAGCCGTGGCCGGTCAGCAGGACCGTGTCGGACAGGAAGCGGGCGAGCTGCTCCAGGTTGGCCGGGCCGCCGTGCGCGAGGTAGGCGTGCGCCTCGGCGGCGATGCCGACGGGGACCGTGGAGGCGGCCATCAGCTGGGCGTCCGGGGCCTGTTCACCGGTGAGGACGACCACCGGGCGGCCGTCGGCGAGGAGCAGGTCGAGGCCGTCCTGCCAGGCGCGGACGCCGCCGAGGAGGCGGACGACGACCAGGTCGACGCCGTCGAGGAGGCCGGGCAGGTCCTCCAGGGGCAGCCGGGCGGGGTTCGCGAAGCGGTAGGGCACCGGGCCGTTCGCCGCTCGGGCGCTGAGCAGGTCGGTGTCGGACGTCGACAGCAGGAGGATCATGCGGCGTCGGCCTTCCTCGGGGTGTCCGCGCCCCGGGTGGTGGTGTGAGGTCCCGGCTCCTGCGGAGGGGGGAGCCGGGGGAAGGGAGTTCCTGACTTGCCCGGGTTGTGGCCGGGTTCACAGTGGCGGGACCGCGCCGGATTCACACCGGGCTTCCTCCCCTGGTCGCCGTGGTGGCGGTGGTGACGGACCTGATGATCCGCCGACGAGCATAGTAAGGGGCGAGGGAAAAGGGCAGAGCGTACAGCCGGTGTGATGGTCGGTATGCTCGCCGCCATGTCCACGGCTGCCCCTCGTCCATCGCCCCAGGCCACAGCGGCCTCACGGGCCCGTGGTGACGCATGCCCGGGGACGCTGCGGCTGCACGCGGCGGACGACGGGGCGCTGGCCCGGGTCCGGATCCCCGGCGGTGTGCTCACCGTCGCGCAGGCCGGGACCCTGGCGGAGGCGGCCGGACGGCTGGGCGACGGGGAGTTGCATCTCACCTCGCGCGGCAACGTGCAGCTGCGGGGCCTGCGGGAGTCGTGCGGCGCGGAGCTGGCCGGGCTGCTGGACGCGGCCGGGCTGCTGCCGTCCCCCGCGCACGAACGGGTGCGCAACGTCGTCGCCTCACCGCTGTCGGGCCTGGACGGGCGGGGCCTGCGGGACGTGCGGTCCTGGCTGACGGAGCTGGACGCGGCCCTGTGCGCGAGCGCGTCCGCGACCGCCCTGTCGGGCCGTTTCCTGTTCGCGCTGGACGACGGGCGCGGGGACGTGGCCGGGCTCGGGGCCGACGTGACCGTGCGGGCGGTGCCAGGCGGCGGGGCGCTGCTCGCGCCGGGTTCGGGCGACGACGTGCTGTACGTGTCCGGGGACGACGCGGCGCGGGCCGCGCTGCTCGCGGCGGAGGCGTTCGTCGACCTCGTGCGCGAGAGCGGGGCCCGGGTGTGGCGGGTGGACGAACTGCCCGGTGGGCCGGGTGTGTTGTTGCGTGCGGTTCGCGACCGGCTGGCCGGGGCGGGCATCGCCTTCCGGGACGGCGTCCCGGAGCTCACCGAGACCGCGGGACCGCCGTCGCCCGGGGTAGCCGAAACGGCGGGGCCGCCGTCGCCGGGGGTAGCCGAAGCCGCTGGGCTGTCGTCGCCCGGGGTAGCCGAAACCGCGGGGCCGCCGTCGCCAGGGGCAGCCGAAACCGCGGGACCGCCGTCGCCAGGGGTAGCCGAAACCGCGGGGCCGCCGTCGCCGGGGGTCGTCGGGTCCGCCGTGTCCGTGCATGTCCCCCTCGGCCGTCTCACGGCCGTGCAGTGGCGGGAGTTGACGGAGGTCGCCGAGGGGGAGCTGCGGCTGACGCCCTGGCGCGGTGTCGTCGTGCCCGTCCCCGCACCGGGCGACGCGGCCGCCGCGCTCCCCCGCCTGTCCGCCACCGGCCTGGTCACCGAGCCCGGCTCGCCCTGGCTGCGCGTGGGGGCGTGCATCGGCCGGCCCGGGTGCGCCAAGTCCCGGGCGGACGTACGGGCCGACGCGGCGCGCACGCTGGCCGCCGCCGGCCGCTCCGCCCTCCCTCTGTACTGGTCGGGCTGCGAACGCCGGTGCGGGCACCCCCCGGGCCGCCGGATCGACGTGGTGGCCGCGCCCGGCGGTGGCTACGAGCTGTCCGCCGTCACCCCCGGCCGCCCGGCGCGCACCGCCTCCCTGGACGACCCGTCCGACCTCGCCACCGCCCTGGCGGCGATCACCCCATGAGCCGTAGGCCGACGACCGAGAGCAGCGAGAACACCACCGTGACCACGTACGACTACGAGAAGGACGGGGCGGCCATCTACCGCCGGTCCTTCGCCACCATCCGCGCGGAGTCGGACCTCGCGGGACTGCCCGCCGACGTCGGCCAGGTCGCGGTCCGGATGATCCACGCCTGCGGCATGGTCGACCTGGTGCGGGACCTGGCCTACTCGCCGGCAGTGGTGGCCCGGGCCCGGGAGGCGCTGCGCGCCGGGGCGCCGATCCTCTGCGACGTGCAGATGGTGGCCAGCGGTGTGACCCGCAAGCGGCTGCCCGCCGACAACGAGGTGCTGTGCACCCTGTCCGACCCGTCGGTCCCCGAACTGGCCGCGAAGCTCGACACGACGCGCAGCGCCGCCGCGATGGAGCTGTGGCGGGACCGGCTGGAGGGCTCGGTCGTCGCCGTGGGCAACGCGCCCACCGCGCTGTTCCGGCTGCTGGAGATGATCGACGCGGGGGCGCCCCGGCCCGCCGCGGTCATCGGTGTCCCGGTCGGGTTCATCGGGGCCGCCGAGTCCAAGGACGCCCTGGCCGCACACCCCTCCGGCCTGGAGCACCTGGTCGTCCGGGGCCGTCGCGGAGGCAGCGCCATCGCCGCCGCCGCGCTCAACGCGATCGCGAGTGAGGAAGAGTGAGCGGGAAGCTGTACGGGGTGGGGCTCGGCCCCGGTGACCCGTCCCTGATGACCGTACGGGCCGTCGAGGTCATCGCCGAGGCGGACGTGATCGCGTATCACAGCGCCCGGCACGGGCGGTCCATCGCCCGCTCGATCGCGGCGCGGCACATCCGTGCCGACCACATCGAGGAGAAGCTGGTCTACCCGGTCACCACCGAGACGACCGACCACCCGGGCGGCTACCAGGGCGCCATGGACGACTTCTACGCGGAGGCGTCCGAGCGGCTCGCGGCGCATCTCGACGCCGGGCGCACGGTCGCCGTCCTCGCCGAGGGCGACCCGCTGTTCTACGGCTCCTACATGCACATGCACAAGCGGCTCGTGGACCGTTACGACACCGAGGTGATCCCCGGTGTCACCTCGGTGTCCGCCGCCGCGGCCCGGCTGGGCACGCCACTGGCCGAGGGCGAGGAGGTGCTGACGATCCTGCCGGGCACGCTGCCCGAGGAGGAGCTGACGGCCCGGCTCGCCGCGACGGACGTGGCGGTGGTGATGAAGCTCGGCCGCACCTTCCCCAAGGTCCGGCGGGCACTGGAGAGTTCGGGGCGCCTGGAGCAGACGCGCTACGTCGAGCGGGCCACGATGGCCGGGGAGCGGCTGGCCGAACTGGCGGACGTGGACCCGGAGTCGGTGCCGTACTTCGCGGTCGCGGTGCTGCCGAGCCAGGTCGACGCCGAGCCCGTCGTGCGGGAGCGGGGCGAGGTCGTGGTGGTGGGCACCGGGCCCGCCGGGCCGCTGTGGCTGACACCGGAGTCGCGGGGCGCGCTCGCCGCCGCCGACGACCTCGTCGGCTACACCACCTACCTCGACCGGGTGCCGGTGCGGGCCGGGCAGCGGCGGCACGGCTCCGACAACCGGGTCGAGTCCGAGCGCGCCGAGTTCGCGTTGCAGCTCGCGCAGCGGGGGCGGCGGGTGGCCGTGGTCTCCGGTGGCGACCCGGGGGTCTTCGCGATGGCGACGGCCGTGCTGGAGGTCGCGTCGCAGAAGGAGTACGCGGACGTGCCGGTGCGGGTGCTGCCCGGGGTGACCGCGGCGAACGCCGCCGCGGCCCGGGCCGGGGCGCCGCTCGGCCACGACTACGCCACGATCTCCCTGTCCGACCGGCTCAAGCCCTGGGAGGTCATCGCCGAGCGGCTGCGCGCGGCAGCCTCGGCGGACCTGGTGCTGGCCCTGTACAACCCGGGCTCGCGCAGCCGCACCTGGCAGGTGGGCAAGGCGCGCGACCTGCTGCTGGAGTACCGGGACGCGCAGACGCCGGTCGTCGTGGCCCGGGACGTCGGCGGCCCCGGCGAGCAGGTCCGCGTCGTCCGGCTCGGCGAACTCGTCCCGGAGGAGGTCGACATGCGCACGATCCTGCTGGTCGGCTCCACCCAGACCCGGGTGGTGCGCCGGGGCGGCGGCGAGGAGATCGCCTGGACGCCGCGCCGCTACCCGGAGGACTGACCGGACCGTGCCGGGACGGCGCGGGCCCGCCCCCGCGCCGTCCCGGCCGTGCCATCGGCCGGGCTGTGGTCCCATGCGCCCGGGCGGAGACGCGGTCGCGTGGCCGAGCCGGGCTCGGCAGGCCCGGCAGGCGTCGGGGCGGCTAGTGGGTCGGGCCGTGCTGTGCGGCCAGGCGGGTGATCCAGGCCGCTGCCTCGGGGGCGTCCGTGGCCACCGGGACGTCCTCGGGGGCCGGGGGTCTGCGCACCACCACCACGGGCACGCCCGCCTCCCGCGCCGCGGTCAGTTTCGGGGCCGTGGCCGTGCCCCCGCTGTCCTTCGTCACCAGCACGTCGATGCGGTGCCGGCGCAGCAGCTCGCGTTCGCCGTCCAGGGTGAACGGCCCGCGGTCGAGCAGCACCTCCATGCGGGGCGGATGTGGCGGGGTGGGCGGGTCGACGGACCGTACGAGGAACCACGGGCCGTCGAGGCCGGCGAAGGCGGCCAGGCCCATCCGGCCGGTGGTGAGGAACACCCGCCGGCCCAGCGCGGGCAGCAGCGCCGCGGCCTCCTGGAGGGAGCCGGCCTCGTGCCAGTCGTCGCCCGGCGCGGGGACCCAGCCGGGACGCCGGAGCGCGAGCAGGGGAACATGGGCGGTGGCGGCGGCCCGCGCCGCGTGGAAACTGATCGTCCCGGCGAAAGGATGCGTGGCGTCGATGAGCGCGTCCACCTCATGCTCGCGCAGCCAGGCTGCGAGCCCCTCCGTACCGCCGAAGCCGCCCACCCGCACCTCGCCGGGCGGCAGCCGGGGCGTGGCGACCCGCCCGGCCAGGGAGTTCGTCACCCGCGTGCCGGGCGGCGCCCCGGCCGCCAGGAGCTCGGCGAGGCGGCGGGCCTCCGTGGTCCCGCCGAGGATGAGTACGTGCACGACAGTCCGGTCCCTTCCGAAGAGCCAGCCGTGACCAGCGAGGCCGAGGGCGGTCGCAGCGCCCAACTCAAGCACACCGGTCTGCGGCCCGGCTGGACGACCGGTGCCTGCGCGACCGCCGCGACGACGGCCGCCTACACCGCCCTGCTCACCGGTGAGTTTCCCGACCCGGTGACGATCACCCTGCCGAAGGGGCAGACCCCGGCGTTCGCGCTCGCCGCGGAGGAGCTGACCGGCGCGTCGGCGATGGCGGGGATCGTGAAGGACGCCGGTGACGACCCGGACGTCACGCACGGCGCGCTGGTGCGGGCGACCGTGCGGTTGCTGCCCGAGGGGTCCGGGGTGGTCTTCCGGGCGGGCCCCGGGGTGGGCACGGTCACCCGTCCGGGCCTGCCGCTGGACGTCGGTGAACCGGCCGTGAACCCGGTGCCGCGCCGGATGATGCGCGACCACGTCGCGGAGGTCGCCGGGCGGCACGGCGGCACCGGGGACGTGGAGATCACGCTCTCCGTCGACCACGGCGAGGAGATCGCCCGCTCCACCTGGAACCCCCGGCTGGGCATCCTGGGCGGGCTCTCCATCCTCGGCACGACCGGGATCGTCGTGCCGTACTCCTGCTCGGCGTGGATCGACTCGATCCGGCGCGGGGTGGACGTGGCCCGGGCGGCGGGCCGTACCCATGTGGCGGGCTGCACGGGCTCGACCTCGGAGAAGACGGTCGTCGCCGAGTACGGGCTGCCCCTGGACGCGCTGCTGGACATGGGCGACTTCGCGGGCGCCGTGCTGAAGTACGTCCGCCGCCACCCCGTGGACCACCTCACCATCTGCGGCGGCTTCGCCAAGCTGTCCAAGCTGGCGGCGGGCCACCTGGACCTGCACTCGGCCCGCTCCCAGGTCGACAAGGGCTTCCTGGCGTCGCTGGCCCGCGAGGGAGGGGCGGACGAGGCGCTGGCCGCCCAGGTCGCCGACGCCAACACCGGCCTCGCCGCACTCCAGTTGTGCCTCGCGGCCGGGGTCCCGTTGGGCGACCTGGTCGCGACGACGGCCCGCGACGAGGCACTGGCCGTCCTGCGCGGCGCACCCGTGGCGGTGGACGTCATCTGCATCGACCGGGCCGGCACGGTGGTGGGACGCAGCGAGGTGGCCGGCCCGGGTCCCGGCCGGCCCTGAACCCCGGCCGGAACCGGGGCGGCCGGAACCGGGGCGGCCGGTGCCTCAGCAGGCGTGGCGGTCGCGTTCCGGGGAGTACAGGTGGCTGTCGCGGAAGTGCTCCGCGCCCAGCGTGCGGCCGACCATGATGACCGCCGTGCGCAGCACCCCGGCCTCCTTCACCTGCCCGGCGATCTCGTCGAGCGTGCCGCGCAGGACCAGCTCCTCGGGGCGGGAGGCGTAGGCGACGACGGCGGCGGGGCAGTCGGCGCCGTAGTGCGGGAGCAGTTCCGCCACGACGCGGTCCACGTACCGGGCGGCCAGGTGCAGCACGATGAGCGCGCCGCTGCGGCCGAGGGTGGCGAGGTCCTCGCCCTCGGGCATGGCGGTGGCCTGCTGGGCGATCCGGGTGAGGATGACGGTCTGGCCGACGGTCGGCACCGTCAGCTCCCGCTTCAGCGCGGCCGCCGCGGCGGCGAAGGCGGGCACGCCGGGCACCACCTCGTAGGGCACCCCGGCCGCGTCCAGCCGCCGCATCTGCTCGGCGACCGCGCTGAACACCGACGGGTCCCCGGAGTGCAGCCGGGCCACGTCGTGGCCCTCCTCGTGGGCGCGCACCAGTTCGGCGGTGATCTGGTCCAGGTCGAGCCGCGCGGTGTCCACCAGGCGCGCGCCGGGCGGGCACTCGGCCAGCAGTTCGCGCGGCACCAGGCTGCCCGCGTACAGGCAGACCCGGCAGGCGGCCAGCGTCCGGGCGCCGCGCACCGTGATGAGGTCGGCGGCGCCGGGGCCGGCACCGATGAAGTACACGGTCATCTGTCTGCTCCTGGGAGGATCGGAGGGTTCCTACGCGTCCTTGCGCACGGCCCACTGGGTCACCGGCATCGCCTGCCGCCACCCGGTGAAGCCGCCCACCGGCACCGCGTGGGACACGGCGAGCCGCACCAGCTCACCGCCGTGACGCCGGCGGGCGTCGGCGAGCAGCGCCTCCGACTCCAGCGTCACGGTGTTGGCGACGAGCCGCCCGCCTGCGGGCAGAGCCGCCCAGCAGGAGTCGAGGAGTCCGGGCGCCGTGAGCCCGCCGCCGATGAACACCGCGTCCGGCGGCGGCAGTTCGGCCAGGGCCTCCGGGGCGGCGCCGGTGACGACGCGCAGGGCGGGCACGCCGAGGCGCTCGGCGTTGCGCCCGATGCGCGCGGCCCGCACCGGGTCCCGTTCGACGCTGACCGCCCGGCAGGAGGGGTGAGTGCGCATCCACTCGACGGCGATGGACCCGGACCCGCCGCCGACGTCCCAGAGCAGTTCTCCGGGGGCCGGGGCGAGGACGCCCAGGGTGACGGCCCGCACGTGCCGCTTGGTGAGCTGCCCGTCGTGCTCGTACGCCTCGTCCGGCAGGCCCGGTGCGGCGCCCAGGCGCGGGGCGTGCGGAGCGCGGCGGCACTCCACGGCGACGACGTTGAGGGGGTCGCCGGGCGCCAGGGAGAAGCCGTCGGCGGTGACGGCGTCGCCCACCCGCTCCCCCGGTCCGCCGAGTTGCTCCAGGACCCGCAGGCGGCTGGGCCCGTAGCCGCGGTCCCGCAGGAGGGCGGCGACCTCGGCGGGGGTGTGAGCGCCGGCGCTCAGGACGAGGATCCGCCGCCCCTGGTGCAGGGCGGCGGCGAGCCGGGCGGCCGGGCGGCCCACCAGGGTGACGACCTCGGTGTCCTCGACGGGCCAGCCGAGCCGGGCGCAGGCGTGGGACACCGAGGAAGGGTGCGGCAGCACGCGGACGGGCCCGTGCACTTCGGTGAGGGTGCGTCCGATGCCGTGGAACATGGGGTCCCCGCTGGCCAGTGCGGCGATCCTGCGGCCGGCGTGCGCGGCGAGCAGGCCGGGGACGGCCGGGCGCAGGGGCGAGGGCCAGGCGACGCGTTCACCGGCGCACTCGGACGGCAGCAGGTCCAGCTGGCGCGGGCCGCCGAGGAGGACCTCGGCGTCGCGCAGCACGGCTCGGGAGCCGTCCGGGAGTCCCGCCCAGCCGTCGGCGCCGATCCCGACGACGGTCACGGCGGCCGGCGCGGCGGGGTCGGCGGGGCGTTCGCGGGTCACGGCTCGGTACCTCGGGGCTCGGGGACGACTCCGAGGCACTTTACGGGGCGGTGGCCTGCGCTCCCGCGCTCGGGTGCGCCCTGGACGGACCGCCGCGCGGCCCCCCGCCGCCCGGCCGCGGCCCCGGGCGGCCCCCGGCGGTCTCAGGCGTCGTACGGCCCGTCCGCATCCCGGACGCCGGGCCCGGGGCGGGCGGGGGCGAGGCGGCGGTAGGCGGCCCGGGCGTGCACGAGCCGGGCCAGGCCGGTGCCGACGAGGGCGGCGGTGCACAGGCAGACCAGCCAGGAGGTGTCCCGGTGCCCGGTCCAGGTGAGGACACCGGCGGGCGGGATGGCGAACCCGTTGAGGAACAGCCAGCACAGGACGGCCGTCCCCGGGGCGGCCGTGAACCGGGCGCACAGGCCCAGCACCGCGGCGAGCAGGGACAGCGCGGCCAGCGCGAGGTCCGCACGGCCCGGCCCGGCCACCGTGTTCAGCAGCGCCACCAGCAGCAGGGCCCCGACGCCCGCCCCGACCCAGACCAGCGGGGTGGCCACGGGCTGCGGCACGGGTCTGGCTCCGGCTCCCAGCGGCTTCCACTCGATCATGCCGGTACTCCCTTCCGGTGCTCCTGCACGGGAATTGTCCCTCCGCCCGTCCGCCGGGCGTGGGCGGACGGTTCGCGGGTGCTCGCCAGAGTGCCAGGACGGCGGTTCGCCGGAAACGGCCGAACCAGCCGAACCGGCCGACCTCGATGGCCCGGTCGAACCGGATGGCCCGGCCGTCCCGGAGCCCGGCGGCGGCACGGCGACCCGGGCCCCCGGTCCGTTCCCTCTGTTCGCTCCGTTCGCTCCGTCACGACTCGGGGACCGCCCCGCTCCACAGCTCCCTGGCCGGCCAGTCGAGCAGCCGGGCGCCGAGGACGGCCGTCTGAAGGGCGTAGCGGTGGTCGGGGTCGGTGGCGTCGTTGCCGGTCAGGCTGTGGATGCGCTCCAGCCGGTAGGTCAGCGCGCGCACACTCAGCGACAGCTGCCGGGCGGCCGCCGCGGCCACGCACCCGGAGTCGAAGTACGCGCTGAGGGTGTCGAGCAGCGGCCTCGCCCCGCCGCGGGCCCGCTCCAGCGGCCCGAGCGTGTGCTGGACGAGGTCCATCAGGGCCTGCCGGTCCCGGGCCAGGACGGGGAAGACCAGCAGGTCGGCGGCGCGCAGCAGCGGGTCGTCGAAGCCCATGCGCTGCGCGACGTCGAGGGCGTTGAGGGCTTCCTCGTAGCTGTGCCCGATGCCGACCGCGCCCTTGCGCGGCCGCCCCAGGGCGACCTGACCGGCCCCGGTGACGGCGTGCACGAGCCGGGCGAAGTGCGTGAGGACGTCCTCCTGGTCGCCGGGGGCGATGCACACCATGCGCCCGTCCTTGGTGGTGAACAGGATGCGGCGGTTCTCGAACCGGGCGAACAGCTCGCCCGCGATCTGCCGGGCGACGGGGTCGGTCTCGTCGCAGGGCTCCGGTGCCTCGGCCACGGCGACCGCGTGGGCGCGGGACAGGCGCAGCCCGAACCGCTCGGAGCGCGCGGCCAGTTGGCCCGGGTCGCCCCGCCCGTGCAGCAGGTCGTCGATGAACTCCCGCCGGGCGGCCTCCTCCTTGCGCACGACGATGCGCTGCGCGCGTTCGTAGCCGTCGGCGAAGGCGTCCACCGCCTGCTCGACGACGGCGAGGACGCTGTCCGGGTCGGCGGCCGGGGGACGGCAGGCCCGGCCGACGGCGAGGTGGGCGCGCACCAGCGCCCGCCAGCCGTGCCCGGCCTCGGCCGCCCGGGCACCAAGGGCGCGGCGCGACTCGATCTCGTCGCGGGTCAGGCGCCGGCCCGTGGCGCAGGCGTCCCGCAGGATCTCCTCGAAACCGTCGAGGAAGACCTCGGCGGTCCCGGCGAGTTCCTGCCGCCCGGTGTCAGCGGTGCGCATGGACGACCTCCTGACCGGGCCCGGACCGACGCCCGGCGGTGGCGTCCCCTTCAGGGGGTCCGGGGGGTCCGGTGCGTCCGGCGGGCCCGGGGGTCGGGTCAAGGGCCCGGTCCGGTCCGGCCGTCGTGTCCGGGACTGCCGTCCCGGGGGCCGGGGCGGGGCGGTGGGTCAGGCGCAGGGCGAGGGGTTCGGTCCAGCGGGCCGCGAGCGGACCGAGGATCACCAGGATCAGGACGTAGGCGGTGGCCAGGGGACCGACGCGGGGCTCCGCGCCGACGGCGAGCCCGGCGATGACGATGGAGAACTCGCCGCGCGCGACGAGGGTGCCGCCCGCCCGCCAGCGGCCCCGCGCCGAGACGCCCGCCCGGCGGGCGGCCCAGTAGCCGGTGGCGATCTTCGTCAGGGTGGTGACGACGGCCAGCGCGAGGGCCGGCGCCAGCACGGGCGGAATGGCGCCGGGGTCGGTGTGCAGGCCGAAGAAGACGAAGAACACCGCGGCGAACAGGTCCCGCAGCGGGGTGAGGAGGCTGCTGGCGCCCTCGGCGACCTCGCCGGACAGCGCGATGCCGACCAGGAACGCGCCGACGGCGGCGGAGACCTGCAACTGCTGGGCGAGGCCCGCCACGAGGAGGGTCAGTCCCAGCACGACCAGCAGGAGCATCTCGGCGTTGTCGGAGGAGACCGCGCGGCTGACCAGGCGACCGTGACGCAGCGCCACGTAGAGGACGGCGCCCACGGTGCCGAGCGAGATGAGCAGGGTGACGGCGCCGCCCGCCAGGCTCACCCCGGCCAGCAGGGCGGTGAGGATCGGCAGGTAGACCGCCATGGCCAGGTCTTCCAGGACCAGCACGCCGAGGACGACGGGTGTCTCGCGGTTGCCGAGCCGGCGCAGGTCGCCGAGCACCTTGGCGATGACGCCGGAGGAGGAGATCCAGGTGACCCCGGCCAGGGCGACGGCGGCCACCGGTCCCCAGCCCAGCAGGAACGCCATGGCGGCTCCCGGGGCGGCGTTGAGGACGAAGTCGACGGCTCCGGAGGGGTATTGCGTCTTCAGGGTCGTGACGAGCTCGGAGGCGCTGTACTCCAGGCCGAGCAGGAGCAGCAGGAGGATGACGCCGATCTCGGCGCCGGTGGCGACGAACTCCTCGCTGGCCTGCAACGGCAGGATGCCGCCCTGACCGAAGGCGAGTCCGGCCAGCAGGTACAGGGGTATGGGCGAGAGGCCCACGCGTCCGGCGAGGCGCCCGAGCAGGCCCAGGGCGAGGATGATGGCCCCGAGTTCGATGAGCAGGGCGGTGGTGTCGTGCACGGGCGTCTGACCTCCGTGATCGGGTCTGCGGCGTCTGTGCCGGGGCGGGTGGCGACGGCCGGGCGCGGGGCCGGGCGTCGCGCACCCCACCGCGGTGCGGCTGCGGCGGCGGCGGCCGCGGGGCCGGTGGCGTGACCGGGGCTGCGGCCGGTGGGCGTGGGTGAGCGTTGGGCGAGCGGTGGGGTGTGCCGGGCGACGGTGGTGACGGGGCCGGGGGCGGCGTCCGGGACGCGGAGCCGGGACCGGCCGGGCACGGACCGGCCGGGCAGGTCCGGGGCGTCGCGGGGGCGTTCGGGCCGTGCCGTTCAGCGGGGCGGGCGGATCGCCGCGGCGGTCGCCGCCGGGGTGCGCGCCTCGGCCGAGGAAGAGCGGGTCACACGGCCCGGTCGGTATCGGGAACGCCGTCACGGGCGGCGTTGTGGACGCGTACGCGCATCACACGACCCATGTCACGCTCCCTCATCAGCCGGCCCGGGACCGGGCGACCACCTTGCGACGATGCGAACGAGCGGCCGGGCGACGGGGCGCGGTGGCGCTCAGCGGAGCACGAGGCTCGTGACGGAATCCTAGCGCACGTCAACGGACGGTGATCGTTCACGTGTTCTGCCAGGGGGCGGGTCCGGGGCCGGACGGGAGGCGCCGCCCCGCCCGGCGTGCGGGCGGGGAACGGCGCCTCGGTCCACTCCCGACGGGGTCGCGGGTCAGCCGGTGACGGCCTGGGCGCCGCCGTTGACCCTCCGGGTGACGCCCTGGAGCAGTTCGGCCAGGTCGACCCCGGTGGTGGAGCCGAGCAGTTCGATGCCCTGCGCCACGTTGTCGGCGACCGTGCGCGTCAACTGGCTCGCCCCGTCCGTGGAGATGACGGTCATCTTGTCCACGGCGGCGAGCGGTTCGGACGCCTTCGCGACCACCTGCGGCAGCACCTCCACCAGCATCTGCAGGACGGCCGCGTCGCCGTACTGCGCGAACGCGTCGGCCTTCTTGCGCATCGCCTCGGCCTCCGCCGCACCCTTGGCGCCGGTCGCCGCGGCCTCTGCCTCGCCCTCCAGCCGGACGGCCTCCGCGATCGCCGCGCGCCGGGACCGCTCGGCCTCGCCCTGCTTGAGGCCCTCCACGGCCTGGGCCTCGGCCAGCGCGCTGCGGCGCTGCTTCTCGCCCTCGCCGGTGAGCCGGGCCCGCTCGGCCTCCGCCTGGGCCGCGGCGATCTGGGCCAGCCGCTCGGCCTCGGCCTGCTTGACCCGGGCCACGCGCCGGGCCTCGGCCTCCTGCTCGGCCGCGTAGCGCTGGGCGTCGGCGGGCTTGCGGACCTGGGTGTCGAGCTGGCGGTCGGTCAGCGCGGCCTGCCGTTCGGCGACCTTCTCCTGCTGGGTGAGGATCTCCTGCTGCCGGGCCGCCTCGGCGAGGGGCCCGGCCGCGGCGGCACGGGCCGTGGCCTCGTCGGTCTCCGCCTTGATCTCCGCCTGCTTCAGGGAGAACGTGCGCTGGGCGACGGCGATCTCCTCCTCGGCCTTCAGCCGGGCCTGCTCGGCGGCCCGGCGGGCGACCGCCTCGGCGATGTCGGCCTCCTGCTTGGCCCGGGCGGCCTCGGGCCGGCCGAGGTCCTCCAGGTAGGAGCCCTCGGTGGTGATGTCCTGGATCTGGAAGGCGTCCAGGACGAGGCCCTGTCCCGACAGGCTGGCCTCGGCCTCCTCGGCGACCTGCCCGGCGAAGGCGGCCCGGTCGCGGATGATGTCCTCGACCGCCATCCGGCCCACGATCGCGCGCAGGGCGCCGGACAGCACCTCCTGGGTGAAGCCGACGATGCCGTCCTGCTGCATGAGGAACCGCTGGGCGGCGGCCCGAATGGAGTCCTCGCTGCCGCCGACCTTGACGATGGCGACGCCCTCCAGGTTGGCCTTCACCCCGCGCAGGGTGACCGCGCCGCGCACGGCGACGGGGATGTGCCGGGAGGACAGGTCGAGGGTGAACTTCTGCTGCACGAACGGCACGACGAAGACTCCGCCGCCGACCACGACCTTCTGGCCGCTGTTGTCGGTGAAGATCCGCCCGGTCTCCGGGTCGGTGGCCTTCTTGCCGCGCCGCCCCGTGACGATGAACGCCTCGCTGGGCCCGGCGACCTTGTACCGGCTGACGACGACCAGGGCGACGAGGACGAGGAGGACGACGACCCCCGCGACGGCTATGACGACAGAACTCATTCCGGGTCCCTTCGGCCCGCCCATGTGGACGGTGATGACGATGAGCGGTGGGGATGGCGGTGCCGCGGCTCACGGCGGCAGGTGGTGCGGGGCGACGGACGGGACGCCCCGGCCGAGGTCGGCGAGTCCCGGCTTGCGGACGGGCCGGCCGATGATGTCCGGCGCCCGACGAGCGGGCCCGTCTCCGTCTACCGCTCGACGACGCGCACGGTCACCGCGGTCGACGACAGCGCCTGCTCGACCCACACCTCGGCGCCGCGGGCGATCGGCACCGCGCTGCGGGCCGCGAGCTTGACGGGCTGCCCCGACAGCCGGACCAGCACCTCGCCGTAGCCGGCGGCCGGGATCGCGGTCACGACGGAGCCGCAGACGCCGACCAGGTCGTCGTCACGCGGTGCCGCGCCGGACCGGTCGTCCATGAGCGCCCGCCCGAGGCGGTAGGCGAGCCAGCCGGTGACGGCACCGGCCGGTACCCCGACTCCGATCGCACCGGCCACGCCCCACCCGGTCGTCTCCAGCGCGATCGCCCCGGAGAAGCCGAGCATCGAGACGAAGGCGGCGACGACCGGCAGCGACAGCAGCCCGTCGAGTGCGTCGACGGCGTCGACGGCGCTGAGGAAGCCCTCGAGCACTCCGTCGAGGACCAGGGACAGCACGAGGAGGACGACCCCCGTGATACCGAGACCCAGAAACCAGGCCATGCGTTCTCACCGCCTCCCCGTGCGGTCCCTGCCCGCTCCCCCGTGGTGAACGCATGCTCACACGCCGGCGCGGCGGCGGACATTGCCCGATCCCGGCAACGTTCCCCCCGTCTTCCCTGCCGCCGGCCCCACCCGCCGGGGGCGCCGGTCAGGCGGTGCCGTCGGAGGACGACCCTTCGGTGAGGGCGTCGAGTTCGGCCTCGTAGAGGCGGGCCGGGTCGAAGCCCATGCCCGTGAAGTGGCCTGCCAGTTCGAGGGAGAGGACGCCGTGCAGGCGGGTCCAGAAGGTCAGGGCGCGGTGGAGGACGGCGGGCGGGGCGGGGTGGTCGGCGGCCCAGTCGCGGTGGCCGGCGAGGTGGGCGTCGAAGGAGGTGCCCGGGCCGTCCCCCGGCAGCTTCGCGCAGGCGTCGAGCAGCGTCGCCATGACCTCGGAGGCGATCGCTGTGATGTCGTCGGGCGCGTGGTAGCCGGGGATCGGCGTGCCGTAGACGAGGAAGTAGCGCTGGGGGTCGGTCAGGGCCCACTCGCGCAGGGCGTGGGCGAGGACGGCCACGTCGGCGCCCCCGTCGGCGGCGGCTCCGCCGATCGTGTCGGCGAGGCTGCGGTAGGCGTCACGGACGAGCTCGGTGATCAGTTCGTCCCGGCCGCCGAAGTAGCGGTAGAGGGCCGGGCCGCTCATGCCCATCTGCTTGGCGATCGCGTTCAGGGAGAGCGCGGACGCCCCCGCCGTGGCGATCTGCTCCCACGCGCGCTGCTTGATCTCCGCCCGGACCTGGGCGCGGTACCGCTCGCGGGGCGTCGTGCCCTTCTCTGCCTCCGTCATGGTTAGAGGCTATCACTCTCGTTATTGACACTCACTCCACGCCTGAGTTACAACCTATAACGAACACGAGAAGCAATAGCTCACCTCAGATCCGAGGCGCCGCACGGAGGCCGTCATGAACCCCACCGAGGAACTCGTCGAGATCGTCCTGCCGGGCAAGGTCGAACCCGAGGGACTGGCCATGAGGCGCGGTCCCGTGCCCGTCCCCGGCCCCGGGCAGGTCCTGGTCCGCACGGAGGCGACCGGCGTCTCCTTCGCCGAGCAGCAGATGCGGCGCGGCCGCTACTACGACCAGCCCCCGTTCCCGTTCGTGCCGGGCTACGACCTCGTCGGCACGGTCCTGACGGCCGGCGAGGGCGTCGATCCGGCGCTGGCCGGCACCCGGGTCGCCGCCCTGGTCAAGGTCGGCGGCTGGGCGAGCCACGTCCTGGTGGACGCGGCCGACGCGGTGCCGGTGCCCGACGGGATCGGGGCGGCGGAGGCGGAGACCCTGGTCGTCAACGGCGTCACCGCCTGGCAGATGCTGCACCGCAAGGCCCGCGTGCGGCCCGGCCACACCGTCGTCGTCCACGGGGCGAACGGGGGCGTCGGCTCGGTGCTGGTCCAGCTCGCCCTGGCGGCGGGAGCCCGGGTGATCGGCACGGCGTCCCCCCGCCACCACGAGGCCCTGCGCGCCCAGGCGGTGGTGCCCGTCGACTACCGCGCCGGCGACCTCGCCGCCCGGATCCGCGCCCTGGCCCCCGACGGCGTCGACGCGGTCTTCGACCATGTCGGCGGCCGCGGCATCGTCGACTCCTGGCGGCTCCTCGCCCCCGGCGGCACGCTCGTCTCCTACGGCAGCGCCTCCACCCGGGACGCCGAGGGCTCCAGGCAGTGGCCCGTGCTCAAGCTGCTCGGGCGGGTGTGGCTGTGGAACGCGCTGCCGAACCGCCGCCGCGCGTACTTCTACAACGTCTGGGCCGGGCGGTCCCTGTCCCGCAACCGCTTCCGCGCCCGGCTGCACGCCGACCTCACGCAGGTGTTCGCCGCGCTGGAACGCGGCGAGGTCGGTGCGCACATCGCCGCGCGGCTACCGCTCGACCGCGCGGCCGATGCCCTGCGACTGGCCGAGTCCGGCACGGTCGCCGGGAAGGTCGTCCTCGTCCCGTAGCGCGCGCCGCCGCGCCCGGCCATGAGGGGCCGGCGGGTGAATTGCGGGGTCGGGGGGTGAGCGGCGGCGAGGGGACGGGGAAAGGTGGGGCGTACCGCACCTTCGACGGGCAGGACGGTCCCCCATGCCGAAGTTCCTCATCCAGGCCACCTACACGTCCGAGGGCACCAGGGGGCTGCTCCGGGAGGGCGCGAGCGGCCGGCGCGACGCCGTCGAGCAGGTCGTGACCGGACTCGGCGGCCGCCTCGAGGCGATGTACTTCACCTTCGGGGGCGACGACGTCGTGCTCGTCGTGGACTTCCCCGACGCCGTCTCCATGGCCGCCGTCAGCCTCACGGTCAAGGCCAGCGGCGCCCTGCGCACCCGGGCCACCCCTCTCCTCTCCCTCGACGAGATCGACGAGGCCACCCGCCGTCAGGTCGTCTTCCGCGCACCCGGCGCGTGACCCGGCGCCGTCAGGTGACGGCCCACGGGTGGACCCCGGAGCGCTCAGTTCGGGGGTGCCGCCCGGACCAGGCCCGTCTGGTAGGCGATGACGACCAGCTGGGCGCGGTCGCGGGCGCCGAGTTTGGTCATCGCGCGGTGGATGTGGGTCCGCACGGTCAGCGGGCTGACGGTCAGGTCGTCGGCGATCTCGGCGTTGGAGCGGCCCTCCGCGGCCAGGGCCATGACCTCCCGTTCGCGCGTGGTGAGGTCGGCGAGGCGCTCGGGGGGTGCCAGGTGGGTGCCGGGGGCGGGGGCGGTGAGGAAGCGGGTGATGAGGGAGCGGGTCGCGCCGGGCGACAGCAGGGCCTCGCCGGAGGCGACCGTGCGCAGGCCGCTCAGCAGGGTGTCGGCGGTGACGTCCTTGCCGAGGAAGCCGCTGGCGCCGGCGCGCAGGGCCTGGGCGACGTAGTCCTCCGTCTCGAAGGTGGTCAGGATGAGGACGCGGGTCGCGGACAGCTCCGGGTCCGCGCACAGCACGGAGGTCGCCGTCAGCCCGTCGGTGCCCGGCATGCGGATGTCCATCAGCACGATGTCCGGGCGGTGGGCCCGCGCCAGTTCGACCGCCTCGGCCCCGTCGGAGGCCTCGGCGACCACCTCCATGTCGGGGCAGGAGTCGACGAGGATCCGGAAGGTGGCCCGCAGCAGGGCCTGGTCGTCGGCGAGCAGCACCCTGATGGTCATGCGGGGGTGGTTCCTTCCACGAGGCGGGCGGCGGGTGGCAGCGGCAGCGCGGTGGCCACCTCGAAGCCGCCCTGGGGCCGGGGCCCCGCGCACAGTTCACCGCCGATGGACCGGGCCCGTTCGCGCATCCCCACCAGGCCGAAGCCGCGCCCCGTGGCCTCCGGCCTCCCGGCGCCCTCGTTGGTGACGGTGATCAGCAGGCGGGAGCCGGTGTAGGCGAGGCGGACGTGGGCGTCGTCGTCCGCGGCGTGCTTGCTGACGTTGGTGAGCGCCTCCTGCACGATCCGGTACGCCGTCAGGTCCACGCCCGGGGACAGCGGCTGCGGCTCGCCGTCGGTGGTGACCGTGACGCGCAGGCCCGCCGACTCGAACGCGGAGACCAGCTCGGGCAGCCGGGACAGACCCGGCGACGGTTCGAGGCCCGCCGGGCCGGACGTCTCGCCGTCGTCGCGCAGCAGGCCGAGGGCCGCCTTCAGCTCCCGCAGCGCGGAGGACGTCGTACCGGTCAGGTCGGTGAGGATTTTGCGGGTCTGCTCGGGGTGGGTGCGGGCCAGGTGTGCGGCGGTGCCGGCCTGGGCGTTGGCCAGGGCCATGTGGTGGGCGACGACGTCGTGCAGCTCCCGGGCGATGCGCACCCGCTCCTCGGTGACGCGCAGCCGGGCCTCCTCCTCCCTGGTGCGTTCGGCGTGCTCGGCCCGGGCCTGCACGGACGCGAGGTGGGCGCGTCGCGCCTGGGTGCCCTGCCCGGCGGCGAGGGGCAGCATCAGCCAGAAGAACGGGCCGATGGTCCGCAGCAGCAGCGACAGGTGGTTCATGGAGTCGGCGAACACGGCGGCCACGATCACCGCGACGAGGGTGGTGACGCCGTACGCGCGCGTGGTCCGCGCATCGGTGGAGGCGGCCAGCCAGTACAGCGCCGCCATGACCGGCGCCAGCAGCAGCGGGGTGATCAGGTAGCCGAAGGCGACCGCGACGACCGTGCACAGCGTGGTGACGACGACGCCGGTGCGCGGGTAGGCGCGGTGCTTCAGCAGGGCGAGGCAGGAGACGACCATGAGGACGGTGGCGGCCTCGTCCCGGTCCGGCGGGTTCGTGCCCGGCAGGGTGAGCGAGCCGCCGTACGCGGCGCAGCCCATCAGCGCGAGCACCGTCGTCAGGTCGACGAGGAAGGCGTGGCGGTCGGTGAACTCGCCGAGGCGATCCGCGTAGCGCCGCTCCGGGGTGAGGATCATGGGGTTCTCCGGGTGGGTGGGCCGACGACCATCGTGGCCGCCCGCGGGCGCGCCCGCCCGGTGACCGCCCGTGTCCTTCGCCACGGGCGGTCCGGGCAGGGCCCGAGGAGCGGCCGGTCCGCCTCAGGTGCGGGCCGGCTCCGGTTCCGGCGCGCTGTCCGCGGCCGGTCCGGCGGGCGCCCGGCCGAGGGCCTCGCCCTCCACGTCGACGCGGGGCAGGATCCGGTCCAGCCACGCCGGCAGCCACCACGCCTTGTCGCCGAGCAGGGCCAGGACGGCCGGCACGATCGCCATGCGGACCACGAAGGCGTCGAAGAGGACGGCCGAGGCGAGCCCGAAACCGATCATCTTGATCATGGAGTCGCTCTCGCCGACGAACCCGGCGAACACCGCGATCATGATGAGGGCCGCGGCCACGACCACCCGGGCGCTGTGCCGGAAGCCGGTCGTGACGGCCCGGCCGGGCGAGGCGCCGTGCACGTACGCCTCCCGCATCCGTGAGACGAGGAACACCTCGTAGTCCATCGCCAGGCCGAAGACGATGCCCACCAGGAAGATCGGCATCAGGCTCATGATCGGGCCGGTCTGCTCCACGCCGAGGAGCCCGGCGCCGTGCCCCTGCTGGAACACCACGACGACCGCGCCGAGGGAGGCCAGCACCGACAGCAGGAAGCCCACCGCCGCCTTCAGCGGGACGAGCAGGGACCGGAAGACCACCATCAGCAGCACGATGGCCAGACCGACCACGACCACCAGGTACGGCACCAGCGCGGCCTGCACCTTCGCCGCGATGTCGATGTTCATGGCGGTGGTCCCGGTGATCTCGTAGCTCGCGCCGGTGGCGGACTCGATGCCGGGGCGCTCGTCCCGGATCGTCGTCACCAGGTCCTCGGTCCTCGGGTCGGTGGGCGCGGTGGCGGGCACCACCGAGAGGACGGCGGTGTCCCCGCTCCGGTCGAACCGGGCCGGCGAGACGGTCACCACGCCCTCGGTGGAGCCGATCTCCCGGGCGACCCTGGCGGCGGCGCCCTGGGGGTCGGCGGCGTCCCGGGCGTCCACGACGACGGTCAGCGGCCCGTTGAAGCCCGGCCCGAAGCCCTCGGCGAGCGCGTCGTAGGCCCGTCGCTCGGTGGCCGAGGTGGGCTTGGCCTCGTCGCCGGGCATGCCCAGCTGCAGATCGGCCGCGGGCAGGGCGAGCGCGCCGAGGCCCACGACGCCGAGGAGCAGCACGGGTATCGGCCGGCGCAGCACCAGGGAGGCCCAGCGGGTGCCGCCGTTCGCCCGGCCGTCCTGCCCGGTGCGGCCGCCGCGGCGGGAGCGCCTGCTCAGCACGGCGTCGGGCCACAGGCCGAGGAACGCCGGGACGAGGGTCAGGGCGACCAGCACGCCGACGACGACCGCGCCCGCGGCGGCCAGTCCCATCCTGGTGAGCATCGGGATGCCGACCACCGCCAGCCCGGCCAGGGCGATGACGACGGTCAGACCGGCGAACACCACGGCGGAGCCGGCCGTTCCGACGGCGGTCGCGGCGGCCTCCTGCGGGGCGCGCCCCCGGGCGCGTTCCTCGCGGTAGCGGGAGACGACGAACAGGGCGTAGTCGATGCCGACGGCCAGCCCCAGCATCATCGCCAGGGTCCCGGTCGTGGTGGACAGACCCAGGGCGTCGGACAGGGCGAGGATCGTGGCCATGCTGACGCCGACACCGGCGACGGCGGTCAGCAGCGGCAGCCCCGCGGCGGCCAGGGAGCCGAAGGTGACGAGGAGCACGACGGCGGCGATGGCGACGCCGATCACCTCGGCGGAGCCGCCCGGCCCGCCCTCGGTGGCGAGCGCGTCGCCGCCGGCCTCCACGGTCAGCCCCGAGTCCCGTGCCCGCTCGACGGCCCGTTCCAGCTGGGCGCGGCTGGCGTCGGTGAGGTTCCCCGCCCCGACCTCGTAGGTGACGGTCGCGAAGGCGGTCGAGCCGTCCCGGCTGACCGTCTTCGCCCGGAACGGGTCGACGGCGCTCGCGACCTGGGCGCCGTCGCCGAGATCCCGTACGGCCTTCTCGACGGCCTGCCGGTGCTCGGCGGCGGTCACCTTCTCCCCGCCCGGGGCGATGAACACCACCCGGGCGGTCGCGCCGTCGGCCGTCGTGCCGGGGAAGCGCTCCTCCAGCAGGTCGTAGGCCTGCTGGGACTCGATGCCGGGCATCGAGAACTCCTCCTCGGCGGGCCCCGGCGCCTTCAGGGCGCCCAGTCCGACGGCGGCCAGGACGGCCGCCCAGACCAGGACGACGGACCAGCGTCGCCGGAAGGCCAGACGGCCCACGCGATACAGGAATTCAGCCACGGCAGAGGGTCTCCACATCCGGTGTCGATCGTCCGCCCAGCCTGTCCGCTCGCCCGCCGTCCCGTCGTCGTGCGGCTGCCGACAATCCGCGGTACTCGAAACGCAGTAGGGGCGGGGCTGCGGATCAGCCTCGGGTACGACAAACCCGGGCCATGTGCCGACGCCTGTGCTACCTTCGATGGCGTTGCAGTTTTGGTTCCCAGAGACTTCGAGTGCTCTTTCGACCTCCGTCGACGAGCACTCTTTTTGTTTCCGAGGATTTTCGGATCTCTCCACAGGGTGATCATTTCGGCGACTACGGGTCCGCGAGGTGCGGATCTGAGTACTGCCCCTCAAGGGAGATTCCTATGGCTACCGGCACCGTGAAGTGGTTCAACTCGGAAAAGGGCTTCGGCTTCATCGAGCAGGAGGGTGGCGGCCCCGACGTCTTCGCCCACTACTCGAACATCGCCACCTCGGGCTTCCGTGAGCTCCAGGAAGGCCAGAAGGTGACCTTCGACGTCACGCAGGGCCAGAAGGGCCCGCAGGCCGAGAACATCGTTCCCGCCTGACGCTGACGCGCATGCCCTGACCGGGGCCCGCACCCCTGCGGTGCGGGCCCCGGTTCTTTTCCGTCCGTTCCGGCTCGCTCTTGCGAATCCGCGGCCCTCAGGCGCCGTCGCGCATTCCCCGATACGTGCCGCATCGAGGAAGGCCTTCCATGGACCGCACCGCTCGCAGGAACAACCCCTCCCGCTCCCGGGACCACGGGCACCGCACCCGCAAGAACACGGGCCGCGCCCCCGCGCCCCGCTCCGGCGGCGGTGGCCGCCGCCCGGCCGCCGGCCGGGAGTTCGCCCCGCCCGTCACCGTCACCCCGGCGCTCCCGGCCGTCGAGGCGTTCGCCGACCTCGACCTGCCCGCGCCGCTGCTCACCGCTCTGGCCGCCGAGGGCATGACCGAGCCGTTCCCCATCCAGGCGGCGACCCTGCCGAACTCGCTGGCCGGCCGGGACGTCCTGGGCCGCGGCCGCACCGGCTCCGGCAAGACGCTGGCCTTCGGCCTGGCCCTGCTGGCCCGGCTCGACGGCCGGCGCGCCGAGCCGCGCCAGCCGCTGGCGCTCGTCCTGGTGCCCACGCGGGAACTGGCCCAGCAGGTCACCGACGCCCTCACCCCGTTCGCCCGCGCGCTGCGCCTGCGGCTCGCCACGGTGGTCGGCGGTCTGTCGATCGGCCGGCAGGCGCACGCCCTGCGCTCCGGCGCCGAGGTCGTCGTCGCCACGCCCGGTCGCCTGAAGGACCTCCTGGACCGGGGCGACTGCCGGCTGGACCAGGTCGGCACGACCGTCCTGGACGAGGCCGACCAGATGACCGACATGGGCTTCATGCCGCAGGTCACCGCGCTGCTGGACCAGGTGCGCCCCGGGGGCCAGCGGATGCTGTTCTCGGCCACCCTGGACCGCAACGTCGACAAGCTGGTCCGGACCTACCTGCACGACCCGGTGGTGCACTCGGTCGACCCGTCCGCGGGCGCGGTCAGCACGATGGAGCACCACCTGCTGCACGTGGAGGACGACGACAAGCACGCCACGACGACCCGGATCGCCGCCCGCGACGGCCGGGTGATCATGTTCCTGGACACCAAGCACGCCGCCGACCGGCTGGCGAAGAAGCTGCTGGCGGTCGGCGTGCGCGCCTCGGCGCTGCACGGCGGCAAGACCCAGTCCCAGCGCACCAAGACCCTGGAGCGCTTCAAGGACGGGCACGTCACGGTCCTGGTGGCGACCAACGTGGCGGCGCGCGGCATCCACGTCGACAACCTCGACCTGGTCGTCAACGTCGACCCGCCCGGCGACCACAAGGACTACCTGCACCGGGGCGGCCGCACGGCCCGGGCCGGTGAGTCCGGCACGGTCGTGACGCTGGTCCTGCCGCACCAGCGGCGCGAGATGAACCGGCTGATGGCCGACGCGGGCATCGCCCCGCAGGTCACGCGGGTCCGTCCGGACGAGGCCGAGCTCAGCCGCATCACCGGCGCGCGGGAGCCGTCCGGCGTGCCGGTCGTCCTCACCCCGCCGCCCGCCGAGAACCGCCCCGCCCGCACGGGCTCCGGCCAGGGCCCCCGCCGCGGCGGCCCGACCCGCCGCCGCCGCCGCTGACACCGGCCCCGGCCGATGAGCCGCCCGGGCACCCGGGCGGCTCGCGCGTGACGCGGATCGGCCGCCGGGCCGAGCCGCCGCATGCCGACCGGGCCCAGGGCCGGGCCGTCCCGACCCCGACCGGGTCACCCTCGGCCGTGGACCGGCCGGACACGTCCGGGAGCCGACCGCCGTCACGGGTCCGCTCCCTGAACGCCGACCGGGGCCCGGGCAGGCCGCCGGACCCCGGCCAGGGAACCCTCGGCCGTGGGCCGGCCGGAGGCGGCCGGGAGGCGGTCGGTCCCTGTGACGGCGAGGGCCCGGGTGCCGTCGTCGCCTGGTCGGTCCGGTCCGCTCGGTGGCGTTCTCGCGCCGGTCGCACAGCCGCCGGGCGTTCACAGAGGGGAAGGCGGCTCCGCCGTCATCGGCGGCCGATGACCTCCGCGATGCGGAGGAAGCCGTCCTCGCCGTGGCCGAGACCGACCGCGCGGCGGGCCATGCCCTCGGCCGCGCGCATGACGCCCGCGTCGATGCCGTGCGACTCGGAGACGTGCACGATGTGGGCCATCGACGACACGGCGGAGGTCAGCGGGTTGCCCTCGCCGCTGTACGTGCCGGCGTCGGCGTCCGCGGCGGTCTGCGCGAACACCGGCGGCAGGATCGCGCCGATCCCCTGCGCGAACGGCGCGAGTTCGCCCGCGGTGACGCCCTCCGCCCGGGCCACCGCCACCGCGTGCGCGTACCCCGCCATCGCCGTCCAGAAGATGTCCAGCAGGGCGATGTCGTAGGCGGCGGCCCGGCCCACGTCCTCACCGAGATGCGTGTGGCTGCCGCCCAGCGCCCGCCGCACGGGGGCCGTTTCCTCGTAGAGGTCCGACGGTCCGCTGTACAGCAGGACCGCGTCGGCCGTGCCGATGGTGTCGGTCGGCGTCATGATCGCGCCGTCGAGGTAGCGGATGCCGTGGGCGGCGGCCCAGGCGGCGGTGTCGCGGGCCCGGGCCGGGGTGTCGGCGGTCAGGTTCACGACCGTACGGCCCCGGAGCGCGGCGGCGGCCCCGGCCTGGCGCAGGACGGCGTCGGCGGCGTCGTAGTTCACCACGCAGACGATGGTCACGGCACTGGCCGCCACCGCCTCCGCCACTGACGCGGCACCCTGCGCGCCCCGCTCGACGAGGTCCTTGTCCCGGCCCGGGGTGCGGTTCCAGACCGTGGTGCGCAGACCCGCGGCCAGGAACGCCCCGGCCAGGGCCCGGCCCATCGGCCCGAGACCGAGGACCGTGACGGCGGCGGGGGCATCGGGCCGGGCGCCGGAATGCGCGGGGGAGGCGGACGTGCTGTACGTGGACACGGAGGAACTCCTCGGGAATCACGGAACGGAACGAACGGGAGACGGGGTCCGGATGACGCGACGACGCCAGGACACGGACGTGTGCGGAGTGACCGCCGCGATCGGGGTGATCGACGGCAAGTGGAAGACGGCCCTGCTGTGGCTGCTGGAGTCAGGCCCGCACCGGCCCGCGGAACTGCGCCGGAAGCTGCCCGGCCTCACCGAGAAGGTGCTGACCGAGGCGCTGCGGGAGATGGAGGCGGACGAACTGGTGCACCGGCAGGTGTACGACGTGCTGCCGCCGAAGACCGTCTACTCCCTGACCGGGTTCGGCCGCGAACTCTCCGAGGCGCTGGCCCCGTTGGCCGACTGGGGCCACCGCCGCCTGGAGCGGCTCACCGGCTCCGGCCGGCCGGTTGCCTGAGCGGTGTCCGCCTCCTTCCCCGATCGTGTCGCCCCTGCCTCCGGACGCCCCTCACCAGCTTCCCCGGACGGCCGCACGCTGCCCAGTACGCACAAAAAAGTGGGTGGGGCCGGCCCCGCGGCACCGGGGTGCTCCGAACGGCAGGCGCCGGGTCACCCGCGCCGCTCCCGGGCGGAGGCGAGGCGCTCGCGGAGCGGGCGGCGGGTCACCGCCTCCACCGTCTCCGTCAGCACCCGGGCCAGCGGTACGGACAGTTCCGCGTCCAGTTCCGCCATCGCCGCCCTCGTCGCCTCCCACTCCTCCTCGATCCGCGGCAGGAGTTCCCGGGCTTTGGCGGTGAGGACGACCAGCCGGCGGCGCGCGTCGGAGGGGTCCGGGGTGTGGGTGACCAGGCCCGCCCGGGTCATCTGCGCGGCCGTCTGGCTCGCCGCCGAGTGCGTGACGCCCATCGCTCCCGCCAAGTCCCCCACGGACAGCGGGCCTTCGCTCACCAGGGCTCGGACCGCCGGGGAGAAGCGAGGGCGGTACTCGGGAACGCCCTGCTCCGCGTAGACCTCGGCCACGCCGCCGTCGAGCAGTTCCAGGACATGGCGCAGCAGCGTGCCGACGGCGGAGGGGTCGGGGTGACCGGTCATGCTGTTAATGTAACAGCGCTGTCAGATCTGCGGCCGGGCGGAGGGGGAAAGGCATGAGCGGGGAGCTCCATCCTTTCGTCGAGCCGTACGAGCAGGGCATGCTCGACGTCGGCGACGGCAACCTCGTCCACTGGGAGACGTGCGGCAACCCGGCGGGCAAGCCCGCCCTGGTGCTGCACGGCGGGCCCGGATCGGGGGCCGGGCCGTTCTGGCGCCGGCTGTTCGACCCGCGGACGTACCGGATCGTGCTGTTCGACCAGCGCGGCTGCGGCCGCAGCACCCCCGACGCCGCCGACCCGGCGACCTCGCTCGCCACCAACACCACGCCCCACCTCGTCGCCGACATCGAGCGGCTGCGCCGTCACCTCGGCATCGACACCTGGCTCGTCCTCGGCGGCTCCTGGGGCGTGACCCTCGCCCTCGCCTATGCCCAGCGGCACCCGGGCGCCGTCTCCGAGATGGTGCTGTTCAGCGTCACGAACACCACCCGCCGTGAAGTGGAGTGGGTGACACGGGACATGGGGCGCATCTTCCCCGCCGAGTGGGCCCGGTTCCGGGACGCCGTCCCCGCGGCGGAGCGCGACGGCAGCCTGGTGGACGCCTACGCCCGGATGCTCGCCGACCCCGACCCCGCCGTACGGGAACGGGCCGCGCGGGAGTGGTGCCGATGGGAGGACGTGCACGTGTCCACCGACCCCGGGCACCGGCCCGACCCCCGCTTCGAGGACCCGCGTTTCCGGATGCGCTTCGCCCGGCTCGTCACGCACTACTGGCGGCACGCCGCGTTCCTGGACGACGGAGTGCTCCTGCGCGACGCGGGGAGGCTCGCCGGCATCCCCGGTGTGCTGATCCACGGCCGGCTGGACATCAGCGGGCCGGCCGACGTCGCCTGGCGGCTGGCGCAGGTCTGGCCGGACGCCGAGCTGGTGCTGATCGGCGGCGAGGGGCACGGCCTGTCCGGCGGCGGCACGGCCCGGGCCGTGCTGGAGGCCACCGACCGCTTCGGCGGTCGGAGTTCGTCCCTCCGCGGGTGACCGGCGGCTCAACTCCGGTCAGGCGCTGTGCAGATAGCGCACAGGAGTCGCCGGATCCGGTCGCGGTCCGTCTCGGATTGGGCTAGACATGCGGCGGAAACACGTCGGCATCCGGACGTGCCCGCAGGCGCGTCCGTCCGAGGGGGAACAGGAAGAGTGACCACACACGACCACATGACGGGCCGCTTCGGCCCCGGGGGACGCAGACGCGTCCCGCGCCTCAGGATCGCCCTGGCCGCCGCGGCCGCCTTCGTCGTCGCCGGGAGCGGGGTCCAGGCGACGGCCGCTCAGCCGGACCCGGCACCGGCGCAGCCCGCCGTACCGAACCTGACCTGGTCCGACTGCCAGGGCGGCTTCGAGTGCGCGAACGCCGAAGTGCCCCTGGACTACCGGGATCCGCAGGGCAGGAAGCTCACCCTCGCGGTGATCCGCAAGAAGGCCCCCGACCAGGGCCTGAAGAAGGGCACCCTGTTCCTCCAGCCGGGAGGGCCGGGCAACTCGGGTGTCGACTTCGTCCGCAACAACTACGCCGACCTGCCGGGCCGGTTGAAGGACTCCTTCGACGTCTTCGGGTACGACGTACGGGGCGTCGCCCGCAGTGCGCAGGTGGAGTGCTGGGACGACGCGACGTACACCGCCGCCATCAGGGCCGCCAAGGGCGCGCCCGGACCGGACGCCTACGAGGAGGCCGTGCGCCAGGGCGCCGCGTTCGACCGGGCCTGCCAGGACCGGGCGGGCGACCTGCGGCCGTACATCGGCACCGGGTACGTCGCCCGCGACATCGACCTGCTGCGCCAGGCCCTGGGCGAGGAGCAACTCACCTACTACGGGCGCTCGTTCGGCAGCTACATCGGCACCGTCTACGCGGCGATGTTCCCCGAGCGGGTCCGCGCCCTGGTGCTCGACGGCGCCTACGACCCGCGGCACTACGCGCACCGGCCCTACGCCTACGACCGCCCCCAGTACCTGGCCCTGGACGGCGCGATGGGCCGCTTCCTCGACTGGTGCCGCACCGACCAGGCCACCTGCGGCTTCGGCGACGGCGACCCGCGGGCCGCTTTCGAGAAGCTCAAGGCCGACCTCGACGCGAACCCCGTGCCGACCGCCAACGGCGGCCAGGCCAACGGCTACACCGTCGTCTACCGCCTGATGTTCAACATCAACGAGGGCAAGGTCATCTGGCCCTCCCTCGGCGAGGCGCTGCGCAAGGCCCAGCAGCGGGACACCACGTCGTTCCTGCTGCGGCCCCCGTCCCCGGCCAGCTACGACTTCCTCAACCCGAACATCGCGGTCGAGTGCGTCGACAAGGACTACCCGCGCAGCCCGGCCCGGCTGAAGCGGCAGGTCACCCGCAACGCCGAGGCGGCCCCGCTGCTGGGTCCGGCCCTCGCCTACGGCCCGCCGCTCTACGACCACCAGCACGCCACCACGTGCGCCCAGTGGACCGGCGACAAGCCCAGCCGCTACGCCGGGTCCTTCCGGGCCGAGGGGTCCGCGCCCCTGCTGGTCCTCGGCACCACCGGTGACCCGGACACCCCGTACCAGGACGCCGTGGCCCTGTCCCGGCAGCTCGACAACGGCCGGCTGCTGACGTTCCGGGCCGAGGGGCACACCGCGTTCGGCCGCAGCGCCTGCGCCACGGACGCCGTGACGGGCTACCTCGTCGACGGCACCGTCCCGCCCCGCAGCACGACCTGCGCGGACGAGACCCAGCCGCCGCCCGTCACCCCGAGCAAGGCCCCCACGGGCACGACCCTCACCGAACTCCGCAACGGCGTCAACGAGAGGCACGACCTCCTCGGCACGACCCCGCGCTGAGCCGTCGGCACCACCCGCGAGCCGCCCGCCCCCCGCGGGCGGCTTTGCCGTTTCTTTACAACCCCACTCCTCGGTGCCTCGTCTCTGCGCACGATCCGTTTCCGACGAAGGAGTGCGATTCCATGCGCCGAACTGTTCTCAGCCTGCTGGCCCTCGCCGGCACCGCCGTCGTGGTGGGGTCGGGGCCCGCGTTCGCCGGTGGCGGGACCACGCCCACCCCGGTGCCCGCATCGGAACGGCCCGCCGAGACCACCGCGCCGACGGCCCGCCCGGAGCCGACCCGCCCGGAATCCGCCCGCCCGGAATCCGCCCGTCCCACCCCGGCGCGGCCCGCGCCGACCCGGGCCCCGGCCGACCGGCAGGTGACCGTCGTGCCGAGCGGCGCGCCCGACACCGGGGTGACGGCGGACGCCGGCCCGGCGAGCGGCGGCACGGCGGTCGGCGCCGGTGCGGCCGCGGTGCTCGCCCTCGGCGGCGGCACGGTCGTCGTCGTACGGCGTCGCCGGGCGAGCGGGGCATGACCGCGTTCTCCAGGCGCGCGTTCACGACCGCTGCCGCGGTGGCGCTGCTGACGGCGTGCGGCGGGCCGGGGGCCGGCGCGCCCCGGCCGGACGCCGGTGGAGCCGGCTCACGGCGGCGCGGCGGGTCCGCGCCGGTGCCGGCCGGGCGCCGGCGGGCTCTCGCCCGGTCGGTGCCGGTCCGGCTGCTGATCCCGGCGATCGGGGTCGACACCCCGCTGCTCCGGCTGGGCCTGGCGGCGGACGGCACCGTGGAGGTGCCGCCGGTGACGGCCCACGACCGCGCGGGCTGGTACCGGCACTCCCCCACCCCCGGCAGCACCGGTCCGTCGGTGATCCTCGGGCACGTCACGGTCGGCCCGTACGGCGACGGCGTCTTCCGGCACCTGGACCGGCTGCGCCGGGGCGAGCGGGTCGTGGCGCGCCTGGAGAACGGCACGGCGGCGTGGTTCGCCGTCACGGCGGTCCGGACCGTCCCCAAGGACGCGTTCCCGGCCGACGACGTCTACGGCGACGTGGACCGCCCCGAGCTGCGGCTGATCACGTGCGGCGGCGCGCGTACCGGTGACGGCTACGCCGACAACGTGATCGTGTTCGCGGCGCTGAGCGGCACCGAGCCCCCCACCCGGGGAGAGCGTTGAAACGGTCCCGTGAGACGGCGGCGTCCGACCTGTTCGCCGCCCTCTACCCGCGTCTGGCCGGCTGGTGCCGCCGGCTCGTCGACGACGACGAGACGGCCCACGAGATCGCCTCGGAGGCCTTCACCCGGCTGTGGGCGCGCTGGACGAAGGTGGAGGAGCCCCGCGGCTTCCTCTACGTCACCGCCGCCAACCTCGTCCGCGACCACTGGCGCAAGCTGGAACGCGAACGCCGGGCCCTGCACCGCGTCACCTCGGAGGCCGCCGTACGCCCTCACGCCGAGCAGGCCGATCCGTCGGTGCGGATGCTGGTGCAATCGCTTCCCGAACGGCTGCGCGTGCCGATCCTGCTGCACTACTACGCTGACATGCCGATCCGGGAGGTGTCCGTGCTGACCGGACGCAAGGAAGGGACCGTCAAGGCCGATCTGCACGCGGCCCGCGAACTGCTGCGCGTCCATCTGAGGAGGAGCCTTGACCACACGGTGTGACGGCGACCCGGACGACGGGCGGTGCGGCTGCGACGATCCCCTCGCGGTGCTGCTGCGCCCCTCCTCGCCCGACTACCTGGGCGCGCCCGCCGGCCGGTTCACCGCGGTCCGGCGCAGGGCGGCCCGCCGGCGCCTGCTGCGCGCGGCGGCGGGAGCGGGGGTGTGCTGCGCGGTGGCCGCGCTGGTCACCCTGCCGGTGCGCCTCGCGGCGCCCGACGCCCCCGCCGCCCCGGCGACGATCCCCATGGCGCCGCCCGACCCCACCACGCCACCCCCCGGCCCCTCGGCGACCCCGGCTCCCGCCCCGTCCCGCGCTCCCCGCACCTCGGACGCGCCCGCCGAGTCCCGCGCTCCGGCCGCATCGCGCGTGCCGTCCCGCCCCGCCGTCCGCGACCGCGGGGAGCCACCGACCCCGGCGGACCCGTCCCGCGCCCCGTCCGCCACCCCCACGACGGTCCGGCCCGTCCCGTCACCGGAGCGCCGGGGCATCGACGGGGAGCGCACGACGGGCCGCTGACGACGGCGGCAGGTCGCCCACGGCGGCCCTCCGGCGGGGGGTCACCCGGTCACCCTGCCGTACCGAGCCCCACCGCCCGTCCCTGGTCGTCCCACCGCACTTCGAGGACGTGGTCGACCGCCGCCCGGTCGAGCGGGCCGAAGACGTGCGGGAACAGGGTGTCCCCGGCGACCCCGGGCGGTGGGGCGGGCGCGGCGGCCTCCCGCTCCACCCGCGCGCTCAGCCGCGTCTCGTCCAGGGCGAGCACCAGCAGCGGCCGGGGCGCGTCCCGGTAGAAGGCGTTGACCACGGCCAGCGTCGTCGGCTCGTCCGGGGAGCAGTGCACGAAGCCCTCCTCGGCGAGGGAGGCCGGGGCGTACGGCCCTCCGGGGTCGGTGTTCCAGACGGCGTGCGGTACGACGTGATAGATCATGGCCCCGTTATAGCCCCCGGCGACGGTCGGTGGCCCAGGGCGGCGAGGGTCCTCCGGGTGACCTCGGCGATCAGGGCGTCCGAGGGCTCGGCGTCGCGGCCCGGGCGGTCGGTCAGCACGGCCAGGACGAACGGTTCGGCACGCGGCGGGTACAGGACGGCCACGTCGTTGGCGCGGCCCCAGTCGCCCGTGCCGGTCTTGTCGGCGGCCTTCCAGCCGGCGGGCAGCCCGGCCCGGATGCGTCGGGCGCCGACGTCGGTGGCGTTGCGCGAGAGCCAGTCCAGGAGCAGGGCGCGCTCCCGGGCGGGCAGGGCGGTGCCGAGCAGGAGGTGCCGGAAGTCGGTGCCGATCGCCTGCGGGGTGGTGGTGTCGCCGGGGTCGCCGGGGGGCACGTCGTGCAGGTCCGGCTCGTAGTGGTCCATGCGGCTGACGGGGTCGCCGAGCCGGCGCAGGTAGGCGGTGAGCGCGGCCGGGCCGCCGATCTCGCGCATCAGCAGGTTCCCGGCCGTGCCGTCGCTGAAGCGGACGGCCGCGTCGCACAGTTGGCGGAGGGTCATGCCCGTGTCGACGTGCCGGCCGGTGACGGGCGTGGTGGAGCGCAGGTCGGCCCGGGTGTAGGTGACGCGCCGGTCCAGGCCGCGCAGGGTGCGGTGGTGCAGGACCGCCGCCGCGGCCAGGGCCTTGAAGGTCGAGCAGAACGCGAAGCGTTCACCGGCCCGGTGGACGGCGCTCTCGCCGGTGCCGGTCGCCAGGGCCCAGACCCCGACGCGGGCACCGTACTCGCGCTCCAGCCCGGCCAGGTGCAGCCGGCGGACCGGGGGGCGGCCCGGCGCGGGTGCGCTGCGGCCGGCCGGGGCGGAGGGGTCCGGCCGGGCCGGGGTCCGCTCCCCGCCACCGCCGCACCCGGCGAGCGGCAGCAGGGCCGCTGCGGCCAGGAAGGCGCGACGGGGCGAGGGGGAGGGGTGGACGGTCATACGGCGATTGTCCTCACTCGGGGGCACCACCGGGCCGGTTCCGGGCACCGGCCGGCAGGCGGGCGGAACACTGCGAGTCGCCCGGCGCCGCGGCGAGCAGGCCGCGGACGATCGGGCCGGCCGATCCGCCGCCCATGACACCCTCTCTGCCCGCCGCCGACGCCGTGATCGGCACGGCGGCCCGGCTCGCCGTGGACGCCCTGCGCGCCCCCTGAGCCGGTCCGCCGCACCCGACCCGCCGGGAGGTCAGAGCTGGAACTCGGCCGGGGACAAGCCCAGCGCCGCACAGGCCTCGCGCAGGACTGACGCCTCGGCCTGGGAGAAATGCCCGTCCGCACCGGCGACGACCATGCCGGTCTGCACCACGGCCCGGGCCTCGGTGGGCTTCTTCACGGCCTTGGCGATCTCCTGCATCGCCTCGGCCTTGCCGTGCTGGAAGTTCATGGTCAGCTGGTCGACGTGCTTGTTGAACCGCTGCCTCAGCTGCTCCGGCGGGAAGTTCTGCAGCACCTCGTTGCCGAGGATCATCGACTCCACCTGCTGCCGCTCCGACGGGTCCACCTGCCCGTCCGCCGCCGCGACCAGGGCGCACATCGCCATGCTCGCGTCCCGGTACGCGCCGCTCTTCAGCTCGTTCTTCAGCGAGCCGAGCTGCGACTTGATCAGGCCGATCAGCTGCGCCTTGCCGCCGCCCCCGGACCGCGCGCCGCCACTGTGCCCTGCGCCGTGCCCTCCGGGCGCCGCACCGCGCCCGGCCTGCCCCTGCTGAAGGGCCTTCGCCTGGTCCTTGAGCCGGTCCCACACTGCCATTGCCGCCACCTCGGTCTTCGTCAGCATCACCTGGCGCACCCGCTCAGCGCGCGCACTCCTCCAACGCCCTGCCCCCGGGTAAAGGTTCCGCAAACCCGCGCCCGGGGCCGAACGGCGGCGGCCCGCTCCCGGCGAAGGGGAACGGGCTGCCCTGCCCGGCACGTCAGGTCGGCGGGAAGGCCGGGCCGGGCTCCCGAGCGGCACACGCGGGGACGCGACGGCCCGGCCCGGTCTTCCTCTGGCCGCAATCTGCCACCCGCGCCGCCCCCGCGCCTCCCGGGACGATCCGAACGGGGCACCGCGGCGAACCAGGACATTCCGGGCGCTTTATCACAGAACGTCGGTGATAATCGGAGCATGAATACGGCAGCGTATGACTCGCTGGCGGCGTCGTCGGATCACGCGGTCGCCGTGACCATCGCCTTCGTCGCCGGTCTGATCGTGGCCTGCGCACTGATCTGGGCCGTCCGGGTCGGGATGCGGGTGATGGACAAGGACACCCACCACCCCGCCCCCGACGAACAGCCGCACCTCCCCGACACCGGGCCGGTCCGCGAGACGCGGGAGATGCGGGAACCCGACGACATGCCGGTCGTGACACGCGACGGGCAGCGGATCATGCCGCACGAACTGCACCGCGCGAGCACCAGGACCGGCAAGGACCAGAACCCCCGCCGCTGGTCGCCCGGGTCCAGCGGATCCTTCGGCGGCGGCGGCTCCGGACGTACGTGATGCCGTGAGGCCGGGAGACCCGGAGGTCTCCCGGCGGCGCCCCCGCACCCCAGGGAGGACGGACATGGCTGCCCGCCACCGGATGCGCCGGGCGTCGACGGGGGCGGTGCTGGCCCTCGGCCTGGCCGCCGCCGCGCTCACCGGATGCAGCGGCGACAGTCCCGCGGACACCGCACGCGAGGCCGAGTCCGCGGTCGGTTCGATCGCCTCGCAGGCCACCGAGGCGGTGGAGTCGGCGACGGCGGAGGCCGGACGCCGCCTCGACGACATCCAGGACGGCGTCGACGCCAAGGGCGACGTGAAGGTCGCCGCCCCGTCCGTCACCCAAGGCGGCCGCGCCCGCGCCGAGGTGACGGTCACCAACACGGACGACAGCGCCCGCTCCTACGCCGTCCAGATCAACTTCACGGACGGCGGGGGCCGTGTGAAGGACACGGTCATCGTGACAGTGGACCACGTCCAGCCCGGCGAGTCCGCCACGGCCACCGCCCGCAGCACCCACGACCTGACCGGAAAGGTCAACACGGTCGTCGCCCGAGCGGTGCGTTACTGAGCCCCGCGGGGCGCGAAGACCTCAGGGGCGCGGGGAACTGCGCGATCAACCACGACGCCACCGCCCCTTCAGGGGCGCGGGGAACTGCGCGATCAACCACGACGCCACCGCCCCTTCAGGGGCGCGGGGAACTGCGCGATCAACCACGACGCCGCCGCACCCGCCCACCCACACAGCCCCCCACCCCCCTCAGGGGCGCGGGGAACTGCGCAAACACCCCCCACGCCGCCGCACCCGAGGCCCAACAGCCACCCCCACCGACCTCACCCCCACCCCGCGAAGCGCTCAGCGGCCCAGCCACACCACCGTGTCCGGCCCCAGCCGCCCCTCCTCCAGCGGCCCGCTGCTCAGCAGCACCTCACCGGCCGGCAGCGGCACCACCGCCCCGGACAGGTTCGCCACACACCGCCACCCCTCGCAGCGGTCGAACTGCAACACCCCCTCCGGCGCGTCCGGAGCCCACGTCAGCTCCTCCCCCTCCAGCAGCTTCCGCCGCAGCTTCAGCGCCGTCCGGTACAGCTCCAGCGTCGACCCCTCGACCCCGTCCTGCGCCTCGACGGCGAGCTCCCCGAAGACACCCGGCTGCGGCAGCCACGCCCCGGCCGGCCCGAAGCCGTACGACGGCCCGGTCGTCGTCCACGGCAGCGGCACCCGGCATCCGTCACGGCCCTTGCGGACGTGGCCCGTCTGCTCCCAGATCGGGTCCTGGAGCACCTCGGTGGGCAGGTCCGCGACCTCGGGCAGCCCGAGCTCCTCGCCCTGGTAGAGGTACGCCGACCCGGGCAGCGCCAGCATCAGCAGCGTGGCCGCCCGGGCCCGGCGCAGCCCGGCCTCCCGGTCCACGGCCGGTGCGTGGCCGCCGGAGAGCAGCCAGGCGTTGAGGTCCGTGTCCGGCGGCAGCGTCAGGCGCGAGGCGTGCCGGACGACGTCGTGGTTGGACAGCACCCACGTGGCCGAGGCACCGGCCGCCCGGGCGGTGTCGAGCGAGTCGGTGATGACCCGCCTCAGCTCCTCGGCGTCCCAGTTCGCCTGGAGGTACTCGAAGTTGAACGCCTGGCCCAGCTCGTCCGGGCGGGCGTACAGCGCACGGCGTGCTCCGGGCACCCAGGCCTCCGCGACGGCCATCCGGGGCGGCCGGTAGGAGTCGAAGATCTTGCGCCAGTCGCGGTAGATCTCGTGCACCTCGTCGCGGTCGTAGAAGGGGTGCGTGCCGGGCGGCAGCGCGGTGAGGGCCTCCTCGCGGCTCAGCTCCGGCCGGCCGAGGTCGCGCAGCGGTTCGGCGAGGTCCTTGACGAGGGCGTGGGCGACGTCGATGCGGAACCCGTCGACCCCGCGGTCGGACCAGAAGCGCAGGGTGGTGCGGCAGTCGGCGCGGACCTCGGGGTTGTCCCAGTTGAGGTCGGGCTGTTCGGGGGCGAACAGGTGCAGGTACCACTGCCCGTCGGGCACCCGCTTCCAGGCGCTGCCGCCGAAGACCGACTGCCAGTCGGTGGGCGGCAGTTCGCCGTGCTCGCCGCGGCCGTCGCGGAAGACGTACCGGTCGCGGGCCGGGGAGCCCGGCCCGGCGTGCAGGGCCTCCTGGAACCACACGTGCTGGTGGGAGGAGTGGTTGGGGACGATGTCGACGATGACCTTCAGGCCGAGCCGGTGCGCCTCGGCCACCAGCGTGTCGAAGTCGTCCAGGGTGCCCAGGCGCGGGTCGACGTCCCGCGGGTCGGCGACGTCGTAGCCGCCGTCGGCGAGTTCGGACGGGTAGAACGGGCTCAGCCACAGGGCGTCCACGCCCAGCGCGGCGAGATGCCCGAGGCGGTGGGTGATGCCGCGCAGGTCGCCGAGTCCGTCACCGTCGGCGTCGGCGAAGCTGCGCGGATAGACCTGGTAGACGACGGCCTGCCGCCACCAGTAGGGGTCGCGGGACGACAGGTCGGGAGCGGAGCGATCGGTCACGCGGTCTCCTTGGCAGGGCATACGGGCGACAGCATTGAATCTGTCCAGAATGCCGGAAAAAGGAACCACCGTGTGGGTGCCGGGGCGCCCGTCACCCCACGACCGTCGACAGATACAGCTTCACGTAGCGCTCCACGTCCACGTCCAGGCCGACGTCCACCAGGGCCTGCTCCCGGATGCCCTCGTGCAGTTCGGACTCGCCGGGGCGGGGGCGGCGGTCCACGACGGTCATGCCGCGGGTGGGGCCGGGCGCGAGGGAGATCTCCACCGGGAGGCGGTGGGTGGTCAGGCCCTCCGGGTCGGCGACCGCGCACACCGCGCCCGCGTCGCCGAGGCCGCCGGCCGTCTCGGCGGGGTCGTCCGGGCGGCTGCCCGGGTGGGCCGGGCGGTGGGCGAGCAGGTCGCCGGCCAGCCGCGCGCCCGGTTCGCGGCTCGCGCGCAGGCGCCGTACGTCCGCCGCCGGGACGACGACCCGGGTGAACACGTCCAGCCCGTACATCGTGATCGGCACCCCGGCGGTGAGCAGGATCGCGGCGGCCTCCGGGTCGTGCCAGACGTTGAACTCCGCAACGGGCGTGGCGTTGCCCGTCGCCGCCGCGCCGCCCATGAAGACGATCCGCTCGAGGTTGCGCACCACCTCCGGATGGGTGCGCAGGAGCAGCGCGATGTTGGTCAGGGGGGCGGTGGGCACGAGGGTGACCGGCCGTGGGGAGGCGAGGATCTCGCGCCGCAGCAGGGTGACGGCGTCGACACCGGCGGGCTCGCGGGCGGGGGCCGGCAGGCCCAGGTCGCCCATGCCGTCGTGCCCGTGCACGTGCCGGGCCGAGCGGGGCGCCTCGATCAGCGGCCGCTCGGCGCCCCGGGCGACGGGGACGTCCCCGGCCCCGGCCCGTTCCAGCACGGTCAGGGTGTTGCGGACCACCCCGTCGACGTCCGTGTTCCCGGCCACGCAGGTGACCGCCCGCAGGTCCAGCGCCGGATGCCGTACCGCGAACAGCAGGGCGAGGGCGTCGTCGACGCCGGTGTCGCAGTCGATGATCACCGGGATGCGCTGACCGTCCGTCACGGCGGGGCTCCTTCCACTGGTACGCCCGAGGCTCCACCGGCGACCCTACGGCCGTGCGGGGCCCGCCTCGTCCCCCTCCCACAGGCCGGTCCCGCGCGCCGCGGCCCGTTCCGCGATCCGGCGCAGCAGCTCCCCGGCGGGCAGGGCGCCCGGGCGGCGGCCGTCGCGCAGACGGGGCGCCACCAGCCCCGCGGTGGCCTCCCGGGCGCCGATCACCGCCTGGTACGGCACCAGCCGGGCCTCGCGGACGCGCGCGGCGAGGGTGCCCCGGTCGGGACCGGCGACCTCGGCGCGCAGGCCGAGGCCGAGCGCGCTCCGGGCCAGGTCGTGGGCGGGCCCGGCCTGCTCCTGACCGACGGGCAGGAGCACCAGCTGCACCGGGGCCAGCCACACCGGGAAGGCGCCGCCGTGCACCTCGAGCAGGTGGGCGACCGCGCGCTCCACGCTGCCGATGACGCTCCGGTGGACCATGACCGGGCGGTGCCGGGCGCCGTCGGGCCCGACGTAGCGCAGGTCGAAGCGCTCGGGCTGGTGGAAGTCGATCTGGACGGTGGACAGGGTGGCCTCCCGCCCGGCCGGGTCGGTGATCTGCACGTCGATCTTGGGCCCGTAGAAGGCGGCCTCGCCCCCGGCCTCCTCGTAGGCGATGCCGGAGCCGTCCAGGACCTCGCGGAGCAGGGCGGTGGCCCGCCGCCACAGCTCCGGGTCGGCCACGTACTTGCCGCCCTCGCCGGGCAGGGAGAGCCGGTGGCGGGAGGCGCTGATGCCCAGGTCGGCGTAGGCACGGGCGATCAGTTCCAGCGCGGCGCGGGCCTCCTCGACGGCCTGCTCCAGGGTGCAGAAGATGTGGGCGTCGTTGAGGGTGATGGCCCGTACCCGGGTCAGCCCGCCCAGCACCCCGGACAGCTCGGAGCGGTACATGCCGCCCACCTCCGCGATCCGCAACGGCAGTTCGCGGTGGCTGCGGGAGCGTGCGCGGTAGATCAGGGCGTGGTGGGGGCACAGGCTGGGGCGCAGCAGGACCTGCTCGGCGCCCAGGTCCATCGGCGGGAACATGTCGTCGCCGTAGTGGTCCCAGTGGCCGGAGATCTCGTACAGCTCCCGTTTGCCGAGGACGGGCGAGTACACGTGCCGGTACCCGGCCCGGCGCTCCGCGTCGCGGACGTACTCCTCCAGGGTGTGCCGCACGACCGCGCCGTCGGGCAGCCAGTACGGCAGTCCCGCGCCCATCAGCGGGTCGGTGTCGAACAGGTCCAGTTCGCGGCCGAGTCGGCGGTGGTCGTGCATGAGGGCTCCTCCAGGGGGACGGAGCGAGCACCGCGCGACGAAGCCCCGGGGCACTCGCCCCGGGGCTTCGGACACTGGGTCAGCTGTCAGCGCGCCGGGACACTCTCCGGCGTCGTCGTGGCGGACGGGAAGGGCTGGACGCGCTGCATGGCGCGAACGTAACAGGCACGGCGAGGCCGGGGCGAGGCAATTTCCGGGCCCGGTGCCACCGCCGCGCTGCTCCCCCGCCGTTCCTCACCCGGACGGACCGTCACGCTGGTGGACGCGCGGGCGCGGTGGTGCCGTGAGAGCACCGAAGATCCCGGCCGAGCCCCGGCCCGCCCTCAGGAGGCACCCGATGACCCGTTCTCCGGCCGCCGCCCGTGCCCTCCTGCTCGCCGCGCTGTCCCTGACCGTCCTGCCCGCCGCGGCCGGCTGCTCGCTCCAGGAGGAACCGCGGCCCCGGTGGTTCACCGTCCCGCCCTCGCCGACCACCGCGTCACCGGCCGGCAAGCAGCCCGTCGCCCCGGGGGGCGACCTCGCCGCGGCGCTGGTCAGGGCCGCGCTGATCACCGAGGCCGACCTGGGGGAGCCGTGGGTGCCGACGCGGGGCGCCCGGACATGGCGGGACGGCGTGCTCAAGGGCACCACCGAGGACCCGGAGTGCCGGCGGCTGCTGGACGTCCTGTACACGGAGGAGCTGTTCGGCGCCCCCCGCGGCCCGCGCGCGGAATCGGCGCTCGACGACGACGAGACCGACGCCCAGCTGCGCTACCAGGTCGCCGTCCACCGCCCGGCGGACGCCGACCGCGCCCTCGACTGGCTGGGGACGCTGCCGGAGCGCTGCGGCCGGTTCGAGGCGACGGCCTCCCGCGGCGGCGTCCAGGAGGTGCAGGTCTCCGAGCTGCCGCTGCCCTCGGCCGGGGACGCCCGCCGGGCCCTGCGGGTGACCCTGGCCGGTGAGACGGAGGACGGGGAGTCGACCTACCTCACGTTCGACATCGCGGGCGTCCGCGTCGGGGAGCAGGCCGTCACCGTCACCAACGCCGGTCTGGGCGAGGTGTACGAGGAGGTCACCCGGCACGCCGTGCAGGTCGGCGCGCAGCGGCTGGCCGACCTCGGCAGGTCGGGCCGGGCACAGATCTGAGGCGCCCCCGGCGCGTCCGTCAGTCCCGGTCGAAGCGTTTGCGGTGGGTGATCACGTCGCGGGCCGCGTCCAGGGCCGTGAGGCCGCGCGAGAAGGCGTCGGCCCGCAGCCGGGCGAGCGCCTCGTCGGCCGACACGCCGAGCTGCGCCATGATCATGCCGACGGCCTGGTAGACCGCGTCGTGGTCCGCGCCGAGCCCGCTCAGCCAGGCCTCGCCGTCGGGGACCTCGGGGTCGTCCCCGCGGGGCAGGGACATCAGGGCCACGGTCATGACCCCGGCCACGATCCGGGCGACGTGCAGCTGCCGCTCGGACAGGCCGCCGGGCCGGTCGCGGTACAGGTCGAGGGTGCCGACGCACACCGATTCGTTGCCGAGCGGCACCGCGTAGACCGCGCGCACCCCGGCCGCCGTGGCCTGCTGGGCGAAGACCGGCCAGCGGCCGGCGTCCGCGCCGGTCGTCAGGTCGCAGGCCAGCACGGGCGCACCGTCCTCCAGCGCGCTCTGGCACGGGCCGTCCCCCAGGGTGGCCTGGATGTGCGCCAGGTGCGCGGCCTCCTCGCTGCTGGCGCTGAGCTGGACCGGCATGCCGTCGCTGCGCAGCGAGACGCTGGCACCCGTCACCGGCAGCAGTTCCACGGCCACCCGGCACAGCCGCCCCGGCACCTCCACGGGCTCGGCGCCGCGCACGCCCCGGGCGATCGCGTCGACGGCCTGGAGCCCGTCCACCTCCAGGTCGCCGCCCGCGCCGCAGCCCGGTTCGCCGTCGGGGGCGCCTCGGGGGTCGTGCCTGGGCCGCACGGGCCACCGCCTCCTTCGATCACCGCGGCACACACCGTCGACGGGCCACGGGCGCACGCGCACCGGCACCCGGCCGGTGCGTGCATCCCGCGATCCCGGCCCGACTACCCGGTGCCGGTGGGGCAAAACCCTCACAGCGGGGGCTGCGCGGGAGCGGGTCCCAGGGTGGTGGTGCCGGGGGCCGTACGGTGGCCCAGTCCCGTCCGGTAGGCGTCCAGGGCCGCCTCCACCCGCCCGGTGCGCCGCAGCAGGTCGCCGAGCAGCCGGCACAGGTCGGCGAGGTCACCGGCGGCGCCGGCCCGCTCCAGCAGGCTGAGGGCGCGCACGTAGTGCTCCTCGGCGTCCTCGGTGCGGCGGGCGTCCTCCGCGATGATGCCCAGCAGCCGGTGCGCGGCGGCGGAGTGCACGGCACCGCGCTCGGACGTCAGGTGCTCCAGCACGTCGTGCAGCAGGGCCTCGGCCTCCGCCGACCTGCCGCGCCGGTGCAGCACGTCGGCCAGTTCCACGGCGACCTGACTGCTGTAGAGGGCCGCGCGGCGGGCCGACAGCATGCCGAGGGCTTCGCGCAGCTCCTCCTCCGCCCGCTCCAGCCGGCCGTCCTGGGCGTAGACGTAGCCGCGCATCCAGTGGCAGTTGGCGAGCTCGGTGCGGATCTGCAGACCCCGGTACAGCTCGGCGGCCTTGGCCAGGGACGCGTCGGCCTCGGCGAGCCGGCCCTCGGCGACCAGGGTGCGGGCCACCGACCGGTGCATCCGGGCCACCAGGGCCGGGTCGCCGGACTGCGGCGCGAGCGCCAGGGCGAACTCGGCGGCCTGGGCGGCCCGGGCGTGCGCGCCCATGTCCATGTACGGGCCGATGGCGCTGGCGTAGAGCAGCAGCAGGGCGTCCGGGTCGTGCAGACCGCCGCGGTTCAGCTCGTCCAGGGCCGTCTCCAGCAGGTAGACGGCGTAGCGCAGTTCACCGGCGAGGTAGTGCGCGACGGCCCGGCCGCGCAGGGCCGGCACCCGGGCGGGCAGCGGCGCACCGGCCAGGCAGGCCTCGGCCCGTTCGAAGTGCTCCCGGCCGGTCACCAGCTCGCCCGTCTCCAGGGCGCACTCGCCGAGTCCCAGCAGCGCGGCGGACTGCTCGGCCGGCAGGCCGTGCGTCTCGGCCTCGGCGAGCAGCCCGGTGTACTGCTCCGCCGCCGCCTCGGCCTCGCCCAGGGCGAGGGTGCGCTGCGCCTCGGTCAGCCGCAGCCGCAGTTCGGTCACGAGGCGGGCGGAGTGGCCGGTGGCCAGCTCGTCGAACGCGACACCGAGCCGGCCGGCGAGATGCCGCAGGGCGTCGTCGGAGGGACGCACCCGGCCGGACTCCAGGGTGGAGATGTAGGCGGGTGTGTACACGGGTTCCGCCAGCTGCCGCTGGGTCAGTCCGCGCTCCACACGCAACCGCTGCACCCGGCGCCCGATGGTCCCCGGGTCGTCACGCTCCCCCACGCCAACTCCCCTTGTGCCTCTTGCCGTTCGGCCGGAACAGCCCCTAGGTTAAACGGAGTGTTAAGCAGAATTGTCGAACCTGCTTAATCCGTTGCCCGTCGCAGGAGCCGCCCCAGTTGCGAGGTCGCCGTGCTCGAACGCACACGCACCGCCGAGCGGTACGCCCGAGGCTTCACCGCCGCGCTCGTCGCCGTGGCCACGCTGCTGCTGGCCGCGAACGCGGGCCCGGCGAGGGCGGGGGAGCACCGCCCCGAGCCGTCACTCCACAGCGACGTGACCGACGAAGGCGGCGTAGGCCTCCGGTGACAGTCTGAGCATCCCGACGCCGGGGTCCTTGGAGTCGCGCACGGCGACGACGGACCCGAGCTCGGCGACCTCGACGCAATCACCGCCGGTGTTGCCGCTGTAGGACGACTTGCGCCACCGCGGTTCGGTCACGTTCCGGCTGCTCCCCATAGCGCTCCTCCATCACGTGAGCGATCAGTGCCGCGGAGTCCCTCACCGAGAGGGCAGCGGCCTGCAAGGAAGCGTAGCGGCGGGCGGCTTCCCTGACAGTGTCGGGGTTGGCCGTCATGTGGCCGGAGATCATGTCCTCGGTGTAGACGATCTCCGGGTCGTCGTCGAAACGGAGGATGTTGAAGGAGCCGATGAGGCCCGCGTGTTCACCGGACTCGAAGGGCAGCACCTGGATGCTCACCCAGCGGTGATCCCGGAAGCTCAGCAGGTGGGCCAGTTGCGTCCGCATGATCTCTCGGCCACCGATCGGCCGGTGCAACGCCGCCTCGTCCAACACCACCAGGATCAGCGGTGATCGCCCGCACGTCAGGAGGCGCTGGCGCTCCATTCGGGCCGCCACCAGGTCGTCGACGTTGCCCGGCATGCCAGTCGCGAGGACCGCTCGCGCGTACTCCGGCGTCTGCAAGAGCCCGTAGATCAACTGTCCCTGGTACGCGGAGATGTACGTCGCCCGGGCCTCCATCTCGGCATAGGCCTGGAACCAGGTCGGCAAACGGCTCCGCAGCACCAACCCCACCAGCCGCGAGAAGCAGCCGTCCGTCATCAGGGCGGCGTCCGCGCGTTCCGCGAACTCCCTCGTCGGGACCTTGTGGGCCGTCTCGATCTGGCCCACCAGCGAGCCCGTGCAGTAGATGCAGTCGCCCAGCTCCTTCTGGGACAACCCCGCGGCCTCGCGGCAGCGGCGCAGCTCCGAGCCGAAGTAGTCCAGCGGCGACGCGGTGGGGTCGAGTCGGCGGACGTTGGCCATGCAGCGGTCACCCCCGGGTCCGAACGCCCTGGGGCGCTCCTGTCGTTCCGTCGCCGAGCGTAAGCGCCCGGCTGCGCACAGGTGGGGCGAATCTGATAAGTCAGTCCGGCAGGATCTCGCGGAGGGCGGCGTCGAGCCGGCGTCCGATCTCCGCGTCGGAGGGGCGGTCCTTCTTGCGGTCGTACAGCGGGTCCAGGCCGGTGATCAGGGTCTGGGTCACCGCGCCGTACAGGGGGGTGCGGGGGCGGTGGACGGCCTCCTGGAGCGCCGGCCGCAGGACGTGGCGGAAGTAGCTGCCCCCGGACGGCAGCAGGTCGGGCACCGTGTGCTCGGCGCTCTCGCCGGTGGGGGACGCCGACGGCGTCTCGGCGTAGGCGGCGACGTGCCGGCACTCCGGGGCCGAGCCGGAGTCGAGGTAGGCGGAGGCCCGGGTCGCGGCGAACCCGGCGCGCAGCAGGCAGCGTTCGCTGTCGGGGTCGGTGAGGAACGCGATGAGCTCGGCGGCCTTCGCGGCCCGCCGCTCGGACGCGGAGGAGGCGACGGCGAGGTTCTGCCCGCCGAGCACCGCCTTGCCGGGCAGCTGCGTCACGCCGAGGTCGTCGCCGAACGTCTCGCGCAGCGCCGGGTAGACGTAGGGCCAGTGCCGCAGGAAGATCGCGCGGCCCTCGGCGAAGGCGCTGAGGGACTCGGCCTCCCGGGACTCGGCGGCCTCCTCCAGCGTGTAGGGCCGGGCGGTGCGTTCGCGCAGTTCGGTCACCCCGGCCGTCAGCTGCGCGGCGTCGGCGGCGTAGCGGCCCCGGTCGTCGGTGAGCGCGAAGTCCGGCTCGGCCGAGGCGAACGCCTCGATCGCGTTGACGGTGCGGCCCTCGTAGGGGGCGAGCTGGGTGGTCCAGCCGTCCCCGAAGTCCTCCGGCGCGGGGTCGGGGGGTTCGGTGCTGATCCACTCCCGCACCTCGTCCCAGGTGACGCCCGCGCTCAGGTCGGTCCGCGAGGCGCCGATCTCCCGCAGCCGGTCCTTGCGGTAGTAGAGCAGCCCGACGTCGCTGTTGAACGGCACCGCGTACCGCTCGCCGTCCCAGTGGGCCGTGCTGTCCACGGACGGGATGATGTCCCCGGGCGACTCGACGGCCGCACCGGTCAGCGGCCGGATCACCCCGGCCGCGGCGAACTCCGGGACCCACGTCACGTCCAGGTTCACCACGTCGTACTCGGCGCTGCCGGACTGGAGCGCGCCGAGCAGCTGGCTGCGCTGCTGGTCGGCGGAGCCGGGGAGTTCGACGAGCCGGGCCCGGTAGCCGTGCTCGCCCTGGCGGTCGTTCCACACGTCGATGAGCTGCTGGCGGATGCCGTTCTTGCCGGTGACGTCCTGCCCGCTGGCCACCACGATCCGGGGCGGGTCGGTCTCCGGCGGCTGTTCCTGCGCGCCCCCGCCGGTGCAGGAGGCGAGTGCGACGAGCGACAGCAGGGACAGTGCGGCGGCCGTCACGCGGCGGACCATCATTCCTCCCCCGATCCGATGCGGGACACCTCGTCGTGCACCATGGCCACGAGGTCGTCCCCGGTGTCCAGGCAGCTTCCCCGGGCGGCGTCGGCGATCCTGCGCGCCGGGCGGTTCCGGTCGCAGCCCCAGCTGTTCAGGGACGCCATCACCACCGGGACGCCCGAGGTGCGGGCCCGCCGCTCGACCGCGGCGAGGGCCTCGCCGGTCAGCCGGTCGTCGTCCTCGCCGTCGCTGAGGTACACGATGAGCTGCGGACGGTCGTCGCCGCTGCCCCGCTCGCGCATGAACTCCAGGGCGTCCTCCAGCGCCGCGGCCGGGTCGGCCTCCGCGTCCCGCCAGCGCGCGGCGTCGAGCCTGTCCTCGGCCTCGGCGCGGGCGTGGGTGCCGAAGCCCAGCACCTGGGTGTGGGTGCTCCGGCCGGTGCCGTGCACCGCCCACACGCCGTACTCGTCCTCCCCGCCGAGCCCCGGCAGCGTCTGCCCGAGGATGCCGGGGCCGCCGCTGGGGCCCTTCCACACCCGGGCCATCGAACCGGAGCTGTCGAGGAGGTACAGGACCCGGCCGTTCCCGTGGGCCCTGCGGTACCGCTCCAGGGTCAGATCCAGCGCCGCCGCCTCGGCCGACTTCACGGGACGGACGGACGCCGTGAACCCCGCGGGGACCCGTCCCGGGTCGAGGAGCGCGTGGGCACCGGAGGGCGAGCGGAAGCCCTGCTCGCCGAGTACCGCCCGGCCTTCCGCACCCGTCAGCCAGGCCCGGAAGCGGCGCACCGCGTCGTCCCGCGCGTCCGCGTCCCGGTCGCCGTCCTCCCAGCGCACCCGCACGAACGTGGGCTCCAGCGGGGGCACGTCGTCGGGGTAGGCGGCGGTGCGCGCGACGCGGGTGGCCGAGTCGCAGCCGGTGCCGCTCTCCAGCAGGAACTCCGGCACGAGGGCCGCACTGCGGTTGTCCACGGCGTCGGTGTCCGGCAGCGTGCACAGCAGCCGCACGGCCGACGGCTCGGGCCGTCCGGCGCGCGTGAGCAGTTGCTCGGCGCCCCGGGCGGGGGCGTCCTCGCCGTACAGGCCCACCGTCGCCAGCAGGGCCGCGTCGGTGAAGTCCGGGTCCGGGCGGTGCACCTCGGCCGCCCGGTCCGCCTCCTCCAGGGCGCCGACCAGGGAGGTCACGGACTGCCCGGTCCGTGCGACGCCCGTGTCGAGGCCGTCCGGCAGGGCCAGCACGATCGGCGAGTACGCGAACGGCTCGGTGTCCGGTTCCAGTGCGGCGAAGACGCGGTCCTGCCGGGCGGCGTCGACGACGGCCCGCTCGGCGGTCGCGCGGGTGGCGGGGATCCACACGTCAGGCTGCGGGCCGATGTCCCGCTGCGGGTTGACGTCCTCGCGGGGCTTCTGCCAGGCGTCGGTGCGCTCCCCCAGCGCGGTCACCACGTCGGCGGCGGCCGCGCTGTAGACCGTGATGCCGCTGCGCCGGCAGCCCTCGTCGGTGCGGTTGGCGCCGGAGGCGAGAAAGGCGTCCCGGGCGGCGTTCAGCGCCGGCTCCAGGTCCGGGTCGACGAGCAGCCGCAGCTCCAGGGCCGGGCCGCAGGGTCCGGAGTCGCCGATCAGGGCGTAGAGGCCGTAGCCGCCGGCGCCGGTGGCGAGCAGCGCCAGCAGCAGCGTGAGCGCGGTGCGGCCCAGCCGGCCGGCGAGGGCCCGGGCGGCCCTGACCGGCCAGGGCTTGGGCGGGGGCCCCGGAGGGTCCGGGTCGCGGCCGGGATCCGGGGCGGGGTGCGGGCCCGGGGCGGGGTGCGGGCCCGCGGCGGGGTGCGGGTCCGGGGCGGGGTGCGGGTCCGGGTCGAGGACGGGGTCCGGCGCGGGGGGCGCGGGGACCGGTCCGGCCGCCAGCAGCACGTCGGCGTCCGGGTTCCAGGGCGGGGCCAGGGCCTGCGGCTTCTGGAGGTCGTCGTCCTCCGCCCGGTAACCCGCCGCGGCCATCCGCTGCTTCAGCGCGGGGTACAGCGTGGACAGCCACACCTCCCCGCCCTCGTCGAGGAAGCGCGCCATCTCGTGGGTGAACGGCGTCGGACCGTCGGCATCGCCGCCCAGGATGTACCGGTTGGGCTGCACGCTCATCAGCAGCAGGACTCGTTCCTTGCGCTCCTGCGGCGCCTCGAAACGGTGCCAGATCGCGGCGGCGTTACCCGCGTAGCAGCAGTCCAGGATCACCAGGACCCGCTCGGGGCGGCTCTCCGGGGCGCACAGTTCGCCCAGCACGCCCGCGAAGCTCACCGCGCCGGGCAGCTCCTCGCCCGCGACCATCCGCGCGGTGCGCATCTGCAGGTGCAGCTTGTGCACGGAGGTGTCGGTGACGACGGCGTGCCCGGCGAAGTACAGCAGCAGCACACCGTCGGTCTCGCGGACGGCGCGGCGCAGTTCGCCGGTGAAGTCGTCCGGCGCCGGGGACGCCAGCACCCGTATCTCGCCCGCGCGGAAGACCCCGCCCCGGTGCAGGGCGTCCTCCAGCACCTTGCGGTTGTGGCGGACGGCGGGCAGCTGTCCGCTGACCCCCTGGGGGTCGGGTGCCGTGTGGTCGTACTCGGACACGCCGGCCAGCAGCGCCCGGTTCGCTCTGCCGCGCGGGTCGAAGCGGCTCACCCGGCTACTCCCCGTCGGGTCCCAACGGGCGGATGTCCGAATCGGGTTCGCCGCCCTGGAGCCTGCGGCGGTTGTTCTTCCAGGTCTTCACCGCGCGGGCGGTGTACTCGGTCAGCGCCGCGATCGTGGCGACGTCGCCGAGCAGTTGGAGGACGAGTTCCACGTCCGGCCCGAGGCGTCCCTTCGGCCCGTCGGCCGTGGTCCGCTCCTCGATGCGCAGGTGACCGCCCGAGAGCAGCTCCTCCAGCGGCTCGTCACGCTCCAGCCACGCCCGCAGCGCTCTGACGTCCTCCATGGTCGCGCCGGCACCCAGCCGGACGCGTACGCCTAAGACAGCCACTCGGTCCCCCTCTGTCATCCCGCCATCATGACACCCGACCCGGGCCCGGCGGCAGACCCGTGACGTGCCCCCGGGGTCTCAGGGCTGGGTCTGCAACTGCCGCAGCTGCCGCTGCACATGGTCGAGCGCCCCCTCGCGCCGGCCCGGCACGCGGCTGCGCAACACGGCCAGCGCGGGGCCCAGTTCGCGGGCGCGGAGCGGGTCGCGGATCCGCCCCCACTGGTGGTGGGCCCGGTCCGCCGCGGACTCCACCGCGGGGGCGTCGGGTGCCTGCCCGGCGTTGAGGCGGGTGGTGGCGACGGTCAGCCAGGTGCGGCAGCTGCGGGCGGCGTCCCCGGCGAGCATCGCCACGTCGGCGCGGACCTCGGCCCAGTGCAGGGCCTCCTCGGAGGCGGGTCCGTGCGCGGCGACGGCGGCCTGCTCGTGCCGGGCGGCCAGGGCGTCGGCGTCGGCGTGCCGGCCGGCCCGCACGGCGGCGGCCAGGGCGGCGTGCGGGTCCCCGCCGACCGGGCCGGGCGTGTTCAGCACCAGGTCCCGGTCCGCGCTCTCCGGCGCGATCCGCGCCAGCGCCTGTTCGTGCAACTGCCCGGCGGGCGGCCTGAATCCGCTGCGCAGGATCGTCGCGACGGCCTTCATGTACGCGGGTTCCGCGACCGTGCGCCGGGACGGCGGCGGCGCGATACGGCCGTGGACGGCGTTGCCGCGCCCCGAGTCCAGCGGGGTGGTGCGCAGCAGCTGCCAGGTCTCGGCGTCGGCGTGCAGGTCGACCAGGAGGGTGGTGGCGCCGGCCGGCCGCAGCCGCAGCTCCTCGCGGAACCAGTGCCAGGGGAACGCCGTGTAGCGGGCGGTGGAGGCGGTGGTGCGGGCCAGCGCCAGGTGGGGCAGGCGCTGGCGGCGGTCGAGCTGGAGCTGGCCGGCGACGTACACGGTGAGCGGGCCGGGAGCCGCGGCGGCGGCGCGCAGCCGGGTGAGGACGGCCTGCGGCTCCAGCGGATCGGCGAGTTCGACGACGTTGGCGGTGTCCGTGCCGGCCAGTACGGCGGGCGGCACGGCCGCAAGGACGGGAAGCACGGAGGCGGCGTCGACCAGACGCCCTCGGCCCACCGGCGAGGCCGCCAGCAGCAGCACGGTTCCCGGCATCGTCCCTCCCCCTCGCGTCGATCGCCTACGGCAGCACCGTAACCGCTGCGACGGCGCGAAGGGGCAACGGACCACCAACGTCCGCCTCCCGGGGGCCTCTCCACGCCCCCCGGCAGGCGCCGCGTGCGCGCCGGACGGGGTGCGTCAGCCGAAGGCGCCACCGCCGGAGGCGGGGGTGCCCGGACGCGGGCCGGAGGCGGAGGTGCCGGGGGCGGGGGCTAGCCGCCGGAGACGGGGCGCCGGGGCGCGGGCCGGGGGCGGGGACGCCACGGGCGGGGGCGTGACCGCCGGAGGCGGGGGATCAGCCTCCGGAGACGGGGGGTGCCGGGGGCGCGGGGGCGTGACCGCCGGAGGCGGGGGATCAGCCTCCGGAGACGGGGGCGTCACGGGCGCGGGCGTGACCGCCGTGGGCGGGGGATCAGCCTCCGGAGACGGGGGCGTCACGGGCGCGGGCGTGACCGCCGTGGGCGGGGGATCAGCCTCCGGAGGCGGGGACGCCACAGGCGGGGCGTGACCGCCGGGGGCGGGGGATCAGCCTCCGGAGACGGGGGTGCCGGAGGGCGGGGGCGTGACCGCCGGGGGCGGGGGATCAGTCTTCGGAGACGGGGGTGCCGGAGGGCGGGGGGTGGCCGCCGGGGGCGGGGGTGTCGGGGGTGGGGCGGCGGCGGATGGCGAAGATCGTGGTGTCGTCGGCGAGACGCCCGCCGCCGTGCCGCAGCGTGCCGTCGCGGACGAACGCGGCGAGCCGGGCGGGCTCGGTGACGCCCGGGTCCTCGGCGACGGCCCGGGCGATCTCCTCGGCCGGCCGGTAGAACGCCCCCGCGGCGTCGCGGGCCTCGGTCACCCCGTCCGTCACCAGCAGCAGCGTCTCCCCGGCGCGGACCGGCACCCGCCGCGCCCGGGGCGGGCCGGGCGAAAGGTCCCGCAGGCCCAGCGGCAGCCCGGGCTCGGCCGTCAGGCGGCGGACCCCGCCCGGGCCGACGGCGAGCGGTGCCTCGTGGCCGAACAGCATCAGGTCCACGACCCCCGGGTCGTCGTCCGGGAAGCCGAGCAGGACGGCCGTGGCGAACCGGTCGCCGTCCGAGCGGCCCAGGGCGACCGTGTGCCGGCGGTGCCGGAGCATCCGCGTCTCCAGCCGCTCGGCGACCGTCACCAGGTCCGCCTCGTGGTAGGCGGCCTCCCGGAACGTGCCGAGCAGCGCGGCGGCCGCCTCCACCGCCCCCAGCCCCTTGCCCTGCACGTCGCCGAGCAGCACGCGGGTGCCGTGCGGGCCGGGCTGGATGTCGTAGAAGTCGCCGCCGACGCGGGCGTGGGCGTCGGCGGTGAGGTAGACCCCGGCGTGGTCGAGCCCGCCCCAGCCCGGTGGCAGCGGGCGCAGCACCGTGCGCCGGATGGTGTCGGTGACGTCGCCCAGGTGCAGCGCGCGGTGCTCGTCGCGCACCCGGACCACGCAGGCCAGCACGGCGAGGACGCCGCCGATGGCCACGAGGACGAAGTCGGCCGGTCCGGCCTGGTACTCGTGCGGCCAGGCCCCGTCCGCCAGGACGTAGGCGACGAGGGACAGCAGTGCGAACACGGCCGTGCCCCCCACCCCGCACAGCGCGGCGGCGATGCCCGGCACCAGCACGATCCAGGAGACCATGCGGAAGTCGCCGGTGGTGTTCCAGTCGCCGAACAGGATCGCGACAAGCAGCAGCAGCGGCGGCGCCCAGGCCACGCTGCGCCCCCGCACCCGCAGCAGCTCCTGCCGTCGCACGACGTCCCCGCGGCCGGCCCGGGCGTACCGGTCGAACGGGCCGTGCCCCGTGCGCTGGCGGCTCACCGCATCAGCGAACCACGGGCCCGCACCGGCCGCATCCCGTTGCGCCGCGTCCGCCGACTTGCCCGTACCGGCGCACCGGTGTGCCCTGGAGAGCAGGGGCAGGGACAGAGAGGAGAGCTCTCATGGCTCATGCGGCACCCGCTCCACGCAGGATGGCCCGGCAGCGGCGCAGGCCCGACATCCTCAGCGCCCGCACCCACGCCGCCCTGAACGTGGCACTGCCCGTCGCCCTGGGGCTGATCTACGGCTTCTGGGCCGCGGCCAACCGGCGCTTCGGCGGGCCCATCACCGGCTGGAACCTGCTGTTCGGCTTCGTCACCGCGCTGGTCTTCGCGGTGGTGTTCGCCGCCCTCTGGCGCGTGTCACCACGGCTGGGGCGCATCCCGCACGCCGTGGTGTGGTTCGTGTTCGCCGGCTGCGCGGCCGGTTTCCTCGCCAGCCAGAGCAACCTGTCCGTCCTCAGCTCCGCCGGGGTGGGGCTGGTGACCGGGGTGGGCGTCCTGCTGATCAACGTCTACCGCTTCTTCACGCGCGAGGATCGAGCGGCCCTCGACCGCGCCTGACGCGCCGGTTCCGGCTCCCGTCGGGCCACCCGTCCGGGTGAGCCCGGCGGTGGCCGCCCCGGCGCCCGTTCACGCAGGTGAGCGCGGTCACCGGACCGCGGGGCGGGGCCGGGCCCCGGTGCAGCGGTCGCGGGCCCGGACGGGGGCGCCTTGCCTGGAAGGGTGCCCGAGCCCCAGCGGGCGCCCGCCGCCGCGCAGGCGCCCCCACGCCTGCGGAACGCCCTGTCGGCCGTTCTGCTCGTCCTCGCGTGCCTGCTCCTGCCGCTCGGCGCGGTCGCGTCCTGGGCGGCCCACGGCCTGACCGACACCGGCCGTTACGTCCGGGCGATGGCCCCGCTGTCCGCCGACCCGGACGTGCGCCTCGCGGTCGCGGACGCCCTCGGCGACGGCGTCCTGCGGGAGACCGCGCACGACCTCGACACCGGGTCGCTGCGCGGTGCGATCGCCCCGTTCGTGCACGACGCGGCCCGCTCCTTCACCCGCACCGAGACGTTCCGCGCGGCCTGGGACGCGACGAACCGGACCGTCCACGACGCCGTGGTGCGCGCGCTGCGCGACGACAGCGCACACGGCGCCCCGGTCACCGTCGACCCGGCTCCCGTCCTCGCCCGCGTCAAACAGCAGCTCGCCGACGATCATGTGCCGTTCGCCCACCGCATCCCGGTCACGCACACCCGGATCGCGCTGCTCCCGGCCGAGGAGGCGGACCGACTGCGCAAGGGGTACCACGTGCTGGAGACCGCCGCCCTCTGGCTGCCGCTCGCCGCCGCCGTCCTGGCAGCCGCCGGGATCGCCCTGGCTGCCTGCCGCCGCCGCGCGGTGACCGCCCTCGGCCTCGGTACGGCCCTGGGCGGCGCGCTGCTGGTGCTCGCCGTCGCGGCCGGCCGCCGCCTGACCCTCGCCGACCTGCCCGACCCGCTGCACCGCCCGGCGGCGGGCGCCGTCTACGACGCCCTGACGGCCACGCTGCGCACGGTGTCCTGGCTGCTGTGCGCCGTCGGCCTTGCGGTCGCGCTCGGCGCCTGGCTCACGGGCCGGTACGGTGCCCGCCGCGCTGCGCGGCGAGCCGCGCGAGGGTCCGCAGCGCCCGCCGCAGATCCGGCTCCGCGGCCGATGCGAGGCCGAGTCTGACGGCGTCGGGCGTGTGCCCGGGGGACACGGCGAAGGCCGGCCCGGGCGTGACGGCGATGCCGTGGGCCGCGGCGGCGGCCGTGAAGGTGTCGGCGCGCCAGGGCGCGGGCAGCTCCCACCAGGCGAAGCAGGACGCCGGGGCGGACCGTACGGCGAAGCCCGAGAGCTCCTCGGCGAGGATCCGCTGCCGCCGGGCCGCCTGGGCCCGCTTGTCCGCCACCAGCCGCGCCACGGTGCCCTCCTGGGCCCAGCGCACGGCCGCCTCCAGCGCGAACCGGCCCGCGCTCCAGCCGCCCGACCGCACGGCGTCGGCCACGGCGGGCACCCGGTGCGGCGGCACCACGAGGAAACCGGCCGTCAGCCCCGGGGCGACCCGCTTGGACAGGCCGTCCACGACATGGGTGAGGGCCGGGGCGTGCACGGCGAGCGCGTCGCCCGGCTCCTGGAGGAAGGACCAGATGCGGTCCTCCACCACCGGCAGTTCCAAGTCCCTCACCGCTTGCGCGAGTTGCAGCAGCCGGGGCCGGGGCGTGGTGTGGGACGTCGGGTTGTGCAGGGTCGGCTGCACGTAGAGGGCGGACAGCGGCGCCGAGCGGTGCGCGGCGGCGACGGCCTCCGGAAGCAGCCCCGCCGCGTCCCCGGCGAGCGGCACCAGCGTGAGGCCCAGCCGCCCCGCGATCTCCTTGACCAGCGGGTACGTGAGCTGCTCCACGCCGACCCGGCCGCCGGGCCGGACCAGGGAGGCCAGGGCGGCGGCGATGGCCTGCCGGGCGTTGCCGGTGAACACCAGCCGCTCCGGGCCCGGCCGCCAGTCCGGGGTGGCGAGCAGGGCGGCCGCGGCCGCGCGGGCCTGCGGAGTGCCGGTGGCGGGCGCCGGCGCCAGCGCCTCGGCCAGCACGTCGGGCCGCAGCAGCGGCGCGAGAACAGGGGCGAGCAGCTCCGGCTGCCCGGGCACGGAGGGGTAGTTGAGCTCCAGGTTGACGGGTGCGGCGGCCTCCCCGGCCCCCTCGACGGCCTCCCCGGCCTCGACGAGCGCCTGCCCGCCCGCGCGCACCGGAGTCGCCCGGACGAACGTGCCGCGCCCGACCTCGCCGACGACCAGCCCGCGCCGCACCAGTTCACCGTAGACGCGGCCCGCGGTCGACGGGGCGATGCCCCTGCGCCGGGCGAACACCCGTTGCGGCGGCAGCCGTTGGCCCGGCGTGAGCCGCCCTGCGGCGATGTCGTCGGCGATCCGGTCGGCGATCCGCCGGTAGTCACCCATCGTCCGTCCCCCTGAGGATTGCACCGAGAGCAAAGATCTTATTGCACCGACCAGTTGGGCCGCCTAGGGTCGTCCACATGGCACCCTTCCTCGCGTACGAGGACAAAGGCCCCACACAGGGCCCCGCTTCCTCCCGGCAGCCGCACACCCCTCCGGTCCCCCTGGTCCTCGTCCACGGCCACCCCTTCGACCGCTCGATGTGGTCCCCGCAGATCCGGACCTTCTCCCGGGACCGCCGGGTCGTCGCCCCCGACCTGCGGGGCTACGGCGCCTCCCCGGCCGCCCCGGCCGTCACGGACTTCTCCGGGTTCGCCCGGGACGTCGAGGCCCTGCTGGACGAGCTGGAGGTGGACACCTGCGTCCTGGCCGGCCTGTCGATGGGCGGCCAGATCGTCATGGACTGCTACCGCCTGTTCCCCGAGCGCCTGCGGGGCCTGGTCCTCGCGGACACCTTCCCCGCCGCGGAGACGCCGGAGGGCGTGCGCACCCGCGACGCCATGGCCGACCGCCTCCTCGCCGAGGGCCTCGGCGGATACGCCGACGAGGTCCTGGAGCGCATGGTCGCGCCGTACGCGTCCCCCCAGGTCAAGGCGCACGTCCACGCCATGATGACGGGCACCTCGCCGCAGGGCGCCGCAGCGGCCCTGCGCGCCCGCGCCCGCCGCCCCGACTACACCGCCCTGCTGGCGCGCGTGCACGTCCCCGCCCTGGTCGTGGTGGGCGCCGACGACACCTACACGCCCGTCTCCGACGCCCGCGCCCTGCACGCGGCCCTGCCCGACGCCACGCTCCACGTCGTCGAGGGCGCGGCCCACCTGCCGAACCTGGAACGCCCCGAGGAGTTCGACCGCGCGCTGGCCGCCTTCCTCGCCCACGTCGATGCGCGGCGGCAACCTTCCTCCGCCCCGGCTCGTCCTTGAGGGAGGATTCGGGCATCCCACCCGCACGAACGGAAGGGCCGGGCCTTGGACACCGCCGCCGCCGAGTGGACCGCCACCGACGAGGGACCGGAGCGCCGCCCCGCCGGACGGCGGTTCGGCGTCTGGTGCGCCGCCCTGCTGCTCGCCGGAGTGAGCGTGGTCGCCGGCTGCCGGGCCGCCGACACCGACGGCATCACCCCCGTCCCGCAGCTCCTGGCCTTCCTGCCCTGGCTGCTCGCCCCCACCGCCGTCGCGCTGCTGCTCACGCTGCTGGCCCGCTGGTGGCCCGGCACGCTCTGGGGCGTCGCCCTGCTCGGCGTGCTGGCCTGGTACATCGAGCCGTACGGCACCTCCGACGAGCCCGCGGGCCGACCGGTCGCCGCGTTCCGGGTGCTCACCTCCAACGTCGAGTTCGGGCAGGGCACGCCCTCCCTCGTCGCCGCGGTCCGCCGCGAGCAGCCGGACCTCGTGTTCGTCGAGGAGTGCGACCACGCCTGCGACACCCGGCTGAAGCAGGACCTCGCCCGGGACTACCCGCACCGCCGGGCCGTCGAGGGCGGCGGCTCCGAGGGGTCCGTGATCCTCAGCCGCTTCCCGCTGCGGCCCGCCCCGGGTGTCCGCGCCACCATGGGCATGCCCGGGGCGGTCGCCGACGTGGACGGCCACGCCGTACGGCTCCAGCTCGCCCATCCGATGCCTCCGCTGCCCGGGCAGGTGGACCTGTGGAAGAAGGAGCTGGGCGACCTGCGCGACGCGGCCCGCGCCGACCCCGGCTCCCCCCTGGTCCTGGCCGGGGACTTCAACGCCTCGCAGGACCACGCCGCCTTCCGCCGCATCCTCGACACCGGGCTGCGCGACGCGTCCCGCCTGGACGGCGCCGACCGCACGGCCACCTGGCCGGCGCGCACCGCCCCGACGTTCGGCGCGCAGATCGACCACGTCCTGGTGTCCGGGGAGTTCGCCGCGGACCGCACCCGCATCCTGGACCTGTCCGGCACCGACCACCGGGCCGTGGTCACCGACCTCACCCTGCACGAGGGCCCCTGACTCACGCCGAACACGGACACGGACACGGACACGGACGCGGACACGGATACGGCCGCCCCACCCACCGGTGGGACGGCCGTATCCGCGTGGGGGTCTCAGCGCGCCGACTTCTCCAGCGCCTTGTCCATGGCCGCCGCCAGGCCGTTGGCCCACAGCTGGTTCACCCGCGACCGCTCGGCGGAGTTGGGGTAGGCGTTGGTGCAGGACGTGCCTGGACCGCCGCCCGACATCAGCTCGCTGCACGGGCCGGTGTAGTGGTCGGGCAGACCGAGGACGTGACCGGTCTCGTGGGCGGTGACCCGGGTGGAGTTGTACTGCTGGTTCTGCCGGTAGTCCAGGAAGATGTAGCCCCGGCCGTGGCCGTCGGTGGAGGCGTACGAGCCGCGGGAGTCGTTGCCCTCCCGGTAGCTGAAGTCGGCCGTCGACGCGGAGCCCGCCTGGAGGCGCACGTTCGTCACCGAGCTGTTCCAGATCTGGGTGCTGCGCGCTATCTGGGTGCTGAACGACGGCGCCCGGGAGGCGTCGTAGACGACGGTGACCGCCGCGGCGGCGCTCGGGTTCTCGGCGCGCTTCTCCGCGACGGACTTCAGGACCGCCTGGAAGAACGCTCTGCTCGCGTCCGAACCGGCGGACGGCGCGGACGACTTGGCGACGAACCCGGCGTGCGGCTCGGCGACCGGGGCGGCCGCGGCGGGGAGGGCCGTACCGAGACCGGCCGTGGCGAGGCCGAGACCGAGGACCGCCAGGGCGGACGTGTACTTGCGCATCGATGACTCCTTGGGTGGGGGTTGAGTCTCACCGGTGAGTCTCGATGGCTGTGCGCCGCCTGTGATGATGGCAACCGGGGATAGGCCGGAGCTATCGGCTGCCCAGTTCACCTGATTTAGCGGTGAATTATGTGGCTGGTTAACGCTGCGATTCCGCTTTAGCCTCACAGAGCATGGAGCTCGAGGTGAGGCACCTCCGCGCGCTGTGCGCCATAGCCGACACCGGCAGTCTGCACCGCGCCGCCCGGCAGCTGGGCGTTTCCCAGCCGTCGCTGAGCACACAACTGCGCCGGATCGAGCAGGAGCTGGGCGGCCCGCTGTTCCTGCGCTCGCACACCGGCTGCCGCCCCACCCCGCTGGGGCGCCTGGTCCTGAGCCGGGCCCGTCCGCTGATGAGCGACCTGCACCTGCTGGTCACCGAGGCGAGGGCCGCGGCCACCGGCGGCACCGAACTGCGCATCGGCGCCACCGCCAGCAAGGCCCTGGCGGGCTGGCTGCGCCGGCTGCGCGCCCGCGGCCACAACCCCAGTCTGCACATGAACGTCTCCCCGAACGCCCTGCTGCACATGGTCGCCGCGGGCCGGCTCGACGTCGCCTTCGTGCACGAGGTGGAGGGCTGTCCCCTGCGCGTCCCGGCGGAACTGCGGCTGCGCGTCCTGGTCGAGCGCGAACCGCAGTGCGTCTCGCTGCCCGCGGACCACCCGGCGGCCGTCAAGCAGGAGGTCGACGTGGCCGACCTGGCCGGCGACCGCTGGATGATCGATCCCACGGTCGACGGCGAGTGGGACGCCGTCCTGCGGATGTTCCGCGACGCCGGTGTCAGCCCCCACCTCCTGCACGGCGACTACCACACGGCCGACGTCCTGGTCGCGACCGGCGAGGTCGTCACCGTCTGCCAGCCGACCCGCACCCCCCGCCCCGACATGGCGGTCCGCCGGCTGAGGGGCGACCCGCTCGGCGTGCGGCTGATCGCCGCGGCCCGTACCGAGACGGACCTGGACGGCGTCTACCCCGCGCTGGAGGAGGCGTACGGGGAGGTGGCCCGGCAGGCCCCGGCCTACCGGGAGTGGCGCCACCCGGACCGGCCGGCATCCGACGGCCCCCGCAGGCCCCCGAGTCCGGCCCTCCCGTGACGCCCCTCCCGTGACGGCCCGCCCGTGACGGCCCTCCCGTGACGCCCCGCCCGTGGCGCGGCCGTCAGACGCCGATGTCGCGTCCGTCGGCGCGCCACACGGCCACGACGGCCGGGCGGACGTACCTGCCGGGTCCGTCGGGCCAGCTGCTGGCGGGCTTCTCCACGGTCGCCCCGTCGATCTCGCCCGGGTGCTGCACGGCGACCAGCACGCGCCGGTCCTGGATGATCGGCCCGCAGGTCTCCGCCCCCTTCGGCACGGTCAGGAACTGCTTCAGCTCACCGCGCCGCTCCCCCCGGGTCGCCACGCCGAACAGGCCGTCGTGCGAACCGAGCTGGGCGCCGTCGGTGGAGATCCACAGGTTGCCGTGCGGGTCGAAGGCCACGTTGTCCGGGCAGGAGATCGGGCTCACGCCCTCCTTCGGGAAGCCCGCGAAGTACGTCGCCGGGTCCTCCGGGTCACCGGCGACGAGGAACAGCGACCAGGCGAACCGCGTGCTCTCCGGCCGGTTCCAGCGCTCGGTCAGCTCCAGCACGTGCCCGTGCTTGTTGGCGTGCCGCGGATTGGCCTCGTCCGCCTTCGGGTTGGAGCCGACGCCGCGGTTGGAGTTGTTCGTGAGGGCGACGTACACCTTGCCGGTGACCGGGTTGGGCTCGATGTCCTCGGGCCGGTCCATCTTGGTGGCGCCGACCTTGTCACCGGCCAGCCGCGTGAAGACGAACACCTCCTCGGCGCTCATGCCCTCCACGTGCGAGACGGCGCCCTTGGCGGTGGCGGTGGCCAGCGGGATCCACTCGCCGCCGCCGTCGAACTCCCCGTCGCCGGGCAGCTTGCCCGTGCCGTCGATCTCCAGGGCCGGCGAGTCGCCGGTCAGCCTGGCGACGTACAGCGTCCCCTCGTCGAGGAGGGACAGGTTGTGCTCCCGCACGGCGCGGCTGTGGCCGTGCTTCATCCGCTTGCTGCCGACGAACTTGTAGAAGTAGTCGAACCGCTCGTCGTCACCGGAGTACACGACCGGCCGCCCGTCGTGCGTCAGCCGCACGGTCGCGGCCTCGTGCTTGAACCGCCCGAGCGCGGTGTGCTTGCGGGGCGTGGAGTGGGGGTCGTACGGGTCGAACTCGACGACGTACCCGAACCGGTGGACCTCGTTCGGCTCCCGGGCGACGTCGAACCGCTCGTCGAACCGCTCCCACTTGCGCTCGGTCGCCCCGGACCCGATCCCGTAGCGCTTTTCGGTGGCGCGCGAGGCGTTGGCGAAGTACTGGTTGAAGTTCTCCTCGCCGTGCAGGGTCGTGCCCCACGGGGTGACGCCGCCGGAGCAGTTGTTGAGGGTGCCGAGCACCTTGGTGCCGGTCGGGTCGGCGGAGGTCTTGACCAGGTCGGAGCCGGCGGCGGGGCCGGTGAGCCGGAACTCGGTGGTGGCGGTGACCCGGCGGTTGAGGTGGTGCCGGGACACGGCGGTGAGCCGGCCGCTCCTGCGGTCCTCCTCCACCACGACGGCCGACAGGCCGTGCGCGGCCCAGGCGATCTCGGCCTGCTCGCGGGTGGGGTTCGCGGCGTCGTAGCCGCGGAACATCAGGATCTCGTCGGTGTACTCGTGGTTGGCCACGAGCAGCTGCCGGCCGCGCTCCCCGGGCAGCGGGAGCAGGGCGAGGAAGTCGCAGTTGTACCCGAACTGCCCGGCCTGGGCCCTGGCGCTCTGCCGCTCCGGGTCGAAGGCCGGGGCACCGCGCAGGATCGGCTCGCCCCACCGGATGACGACGTTCTGCCGGTAGCCCTCCGGCACGGTCACGGCGTCGGTGGTGTTGGGCGCGACGGGGGAGAACCGCAGCCCGCGGGCGCCCTTGTGCGTGCGCCGGGCGGCCGGGGCGCTCTCGGAGGCGGCCGGTGCGGCGCTCGCCGCAGGCGCCTGCGCGACCCCCACCGCGCCCGCGCCCGCGGCGGCCACGGTGACGACCGCCGCGGCCCGCACCATCGCTCGCCGGCTGAGCGCCCCGGCGATCACGTCACCGACGTAGGCGTTGGCACTGGTGTTGGGCACCTCGTGGAAACAGGCGTCACCACACCGGAACCGGCAGGTCATGGCGGACCGGCCACCAGGGTGCGAACCGGACGGCGTTCCGATCAACGGCAGCAGCTTGCGCACTTTGCTCTCCTTGGATGCCCTTGGTGTCAGCGTGACCGTAGGGGCACGTATGTGCGGTAGCCGGGCGCCCCGATGAACAACGAGTGAACCCGCGGCAGCTGTACGGGGGTTGCACCTGTTCAAGCCGCCGACACCCACCGGGACCGGATGCGCCCTTGACAGACCGGGCCGCCCACACCCGACCCTGCCCAAGATCACCCAGGAGGGCCGCTAACCTTACGTGTCCGTCCTGGCCAGGGATTGACGGGCTTCAACTCACGCGAAGGGTTGCGCGCACATGGGCATTCTCACTCGGTTGCGGAACGCGTTCGGACGGTCCCGCAAGTCACGGACCGCCGAGGCGGAGGGTGCGGCGCGGACCACGACGGTCGAGCCGGAGGCCACGACCGGCGCCTCCCCGGCCCCCACGACGGACCCCAAGCTCCCGTCCCCCTCCCCGGAACCGGCCCCCGAGCCGACGGCGAGCGTGCCGGAACCCCGCGTCTCCCCGGGCTCGCCGTCCCCCACGGCCGACGACGAACACGACCTGGTGTCCGCGGCCTTCGACAACGTGACGGTCCCCCGCCCCACGCGGTCGACGGAGTCGGACGGGAAGCCGGAGCAGCGGGAGACCCGCGAACCGGCGGCAGAGACGCCGGTGGCGGCCGAGCCGAAGGCTGAGGCTGAGGCTGAGCCGAAGACGAAGGCGAAGGCTGAGGGCAAGACCGAGGACAAGGCTGACGCCGCGGCCGAGACGGCGAAGCCGGAACCGAAGCCGGAGCCGGAAGCAGCCCCGGAGCCTGAGGCCGAGGCCGCCGCCCCCGCCGCGGAAGCCGAACCGAAGCCTGCCGCCAAGGCGGAGACGGAGGCGAAGCCCGCGGCCAAGGCGGACGCGAAGGCCGAGGACAAGCCCGACGCCGCGTCCGAGACGCCGAAGCCGGAGCCCAAGGCCGAGGCCCCCGCCGCAGAAGCCGAACCGAAGCCTGCCCCCAAGGCAGAGGCAGAGGCAGAGGCGGAGGCGAAGCCCGCAGCCAAGGCGACGGCGAAGAAGACCACGCAGACGAAGGCCACAGCCACGGCGAAGTCCAAGACCGCGACCAAGTCGGCCTCGAAGACGGTGTCCAAGAGCACGTCGAAGACCGCGTCCAAGTCGACGTCCAAGACCAAGCCGGACGCGACGCCCGAGCCCGCGGCCGCCGACGGCGAGAAGGCCCCACAGGGGCCATCCGCACCCGCGGACGAAAGCCGCACGGGTGGTGCGGGTGGGAACGACACGGCCGAAGGCGGAGCCGAGGCCGAGGCCAAGGCCAAGACCACCCCCACCGGCCCCGCCCTCCCCCTCACCCGCGTCAAGTCCCACGCCCCCGGCCTCACCACCGCGTACAAGGCCGCAGCAACCGCCCTGGACAAGAACGACCTCACCGGCACCCGCGCCAAGGTCTACCTCGTCCTCGACCGCTCCGCGTCCATGCGCCCGTACTACAAGGACGGCTCCGCCCAGGCCCTCGCCGAGCAGACCCTCGCCCTCGCGGCGCACCTCGACCCCGAGGCCACCGTCCCCGTCGTCTTCTTCTCCACCGAACTCGACGGCACCGGCGAGATCACCCTCGGCGACCACGAGAACAAGATCGACACCCTGCACGCGGACCTCGGCCGCATGGGCCGCACCAGCTACCACGCCGCCGTGGAGGCCGTCCTCGCCCACCACGACAAGGCCACGGCGTCCGGCACCACGGAGGGCCCCGCCCTGGTGGTCTTCCAGACGGACGGCGCCCCCGACGCGAAGACCCCCGCCACCCAGGCCCTCACGGACGCCGCGAAGACCCACCCGGCCGTCCACTTCTCGTTCGTCGCCTTCGGCGACCCCGAGAACAAGGCCTTCGACTACCTCCGCAAGCTGAAGACCCCCAACACGTCCCACTTCCTCGCCGGCGAGACCCCCCGCGAGCTCACGGACAAGGAGCTCTACGAGGGCGTACTGGCGAACTGGCGCCCGTAACCCCACCGGCTCCACCCGGCCGTACGACGCCGCCCGCTTCCCACCCCGCAAAAGGGGAGGCGGGCGGCGTATCCATGTCGGCTACGATTTCAAGGTTCCGTAGACGACCGAGACCACGAGATCGTCACCCCGCGTAGCGACTTGGGAGCAGCCCGCGATGGCTCGACACCTCATCACCAGCGCCCTTCCGTACATCAACGGGATCAAGCACCTGGGCAACATGGTGGGGTCCATGCTCCCGGCGGACGTGTACTCCCGCTATCTGCGCCAGCGGGGCCACGAGGTCCTCTACATCTGCGCGACCGACGAGCACGGCACCCCGGCGGAACTGGCCGCCAAGGAGCAGGGCGTCCCCGTGGACGAGTTCTGCGCCCAGGCCCACGACCAGCAGAAGGCGATCTACGACGGCTTCGGCCTGGCCTTCGACTACTTCGGCCGCAGTTCCTCCCCGCAGAACCACGAGATCACCCAGGAGATCGCGCGCGAGCTCAAGGCCAACGGCTTCATCGAGGAGCGCTCGATCCGCCAGGTCTACTCGAACGCCGACAGCCGCTTCCTGCCCGACCGGTACATCATCGGCACCTGCCCGCACTGCGGCTACGACAAGGCCCGCGGCGACCAGTGCGAGAACTGCACCCGCGTCCTGGACCCGACCGACCTGATCGACGCCCGCTCGGCGATCAGCGGCAGCAGCGACCTCGAGGTCCGCGAGACCAAGCACCTGTTCCTGCTCCAGTCGGTGCTGGCCGGCGAGGTCGAGGCGTGGGTCGACGAGCGCGCCGACGAGTGGCCGGTCCTGGCCTCCTCCATCGCCCGCAAGTGGCTGACCGAGGGCCTGCACGACCGGGCGATCACCCGTGACCTGGACTGGGGCGTCCCGGTCCCCGCCGACACCTGGCCCGACCTCGCCGCCGAGGGCAAGGTGTTCTACGTCTGGTTCGACGCCCCGATCGAGTACATCGGCGCGACGAAGGAGTGGGCGGACCAGGACCCGGAGAACCGCGACTGGCGCTCCTGGTGGTGGGAGTCCGACGCGGACGTCCGCTACACGCAGTTCATGGGCAAGGACAACGTCCCCTTCCACAGCGTGATGTTCCCGGCGACCCTGCTGGGCACCCGCGCCCCGTGGAAGAAGGTCGACGTCATCAAGGCCTTCAACTGGCTGAACTACTACGGCGGCAAGTTCTCCACGTCCCAGCGCCGGGGCGTGTTCACGCACGACGCGCTCGACATCCTGCCGGCCGACTACTGGCGTTACTTCATGATGGCGAACGCCCCGGAGTCGGACGACTCGTCCTTCACCTGGGAGCACTTCACCGCCACGGTCAACAAGGACTTGGCCGACACGCTCGGCAACTTCGTCAACCGCGTCCTGTCGTTCTCCAGGAAGCGCTTCGGTGAAGAGGTCCCGGCGGGCGCCGAGCCCGGTGAGGCGGAGGCCCGGCTGGGTGAGGAGATCGCCCGCCTGCTCGCGGAGTACGGGTCCCAGATGGAGGCCATCCAGTTCCGCAAGGCGGCGGCGGCGCTGCGCGCCCTGTGGTCCGCGGGCAACTCCTACCTGGAGGAGAAGGCCCCCTGGCTGGAGATCAAGACCAACCCGGAGGGCGCGGCCCTCACCCTGCGCACGGCGATGAACCTCATCCACCTCTACGCGGTGGTCTCCGAGCCCTTCATCCCGACGTCGGCGCAGCGGATGCGTGAGGCGTTCTCCCTGGAGAACGACACGGCGCGCTGGGTGACGGCCGACGAGGCGAAGTCGCTGGACTCCGTGCCCGCGGGCACCCCGTTCACCATTCCGCCCGTCCTGTTCGCCAAGCTCACGGACGACGACCTGGAGTCCTACAAGGAGCGCTTCGGCGGCGAACCGGCCTGACCGGCGCCCCGCACCGCCCCCGGAGGGAATCGCCCTCCGGGGGCGGTGCCGTTTTCCCTCCGGCACTGAGATGATCGGGAGAAACCGGTCAACTCAGTGGGGGGAACCACCGATGGCACTGTTCGGCAACGCGCACACCGTGAACCCGGCCTCGGCCCAGCAGGACTACGCCCGTCTCCTCGGGCACGGCGAGCAGGTGCACGCCGCTTTCCTGCTGATCCGCGACACGATCCTGTTCACCGACCGCCGCCTGATCCTGGTCGACAAGCAGGGCATCACCGGCAAGAAGGTGGAGTACCACTCGGTCCCGTACCGCAGCATCACCCACTTCTCGGTGGAAACGGCGGGGACGTTCGACCTCGACGCGGAACTGAAGATCTGGATCTCCGGCACTCCGGCCCCGATCGAGAAGACCTTCACCAAGGGCGTCGACATCTACGAAGTCCAGGCGATCCTGACCCAGTTCGTCGCGAGGTAGCCCTCCGCGCACAGGGAACGTTTTTGCCGTCCTCGAAAGGGTGAACGCACCCCGACCGGCCCGCGACACCGCAATCGACGGACCTACCTTGCCCGTATGGTCACCTCAACCCATGAGACCTCGCACCGGATCTTCCAGGATCATCCGGAGGTTCTCTTCCCCGTCTTCGAGGCGCTGGGACTCCCGCCGCCCGCGAAGGCGACCATCGAGGCGCTGACGCCCGACGCCACGGAGATCAAGCCCCTGGAACGCCGGGTGGACACCGTACTGAGAGTCGAGCCGTCGGAGGGCGACGGCTTCCTCATCGCCATCGAGGCCCAGACCGGCAAGGTCCGGGGCAAGGGGCTCAGCTGGGCGTACTACGTGGCGTACCTGCATGCGAAGTTCGGCCTGCCGGTGCTGCTCGTCGCGGTGTGCCGGAACCGGCCCACGGCGGCCTGGGCGGCCGGGCCTTTCGAGTGCCGTGTCGGTACGTGGACGTCACAGGCCACACGGCCGTTCGTCCTGGGCCCGGACAACGTCCCGGAGATCACCGACGAGTCCCTCGTCGCCCGGGCACCGGCGATGGCCACCTTCTCGGCCATCGTGCATAGCGAAAGCGAAAACGCCCCCGCCATACTGGACATGCTGGCCCGCGGAATGCGGTCGTTCGACAAGGCCACAGCGAAGTACTGGTGCGAATGGCTTGAAGTAGGACTGGAGAACACTCCGGTCCAGGAGACCTGGAGAGAGCTGGAAAAGATGGTCGCCACTTACTTCCCGGGCAGGGGAACCCTCTTC